>JAZKGZ010000022.1:0-12903 GCA_040385645.1 Pseudomonadota bacterium | reverse complement strand
GCAAGGAGCTATCTTCTCAAATTATCCGCGGTCTTGAAATCCCCGGGCAGGTCAAACTTTGTGAAGCCGCATTCGGTGGGCAAGTGTCGCGAAATTGAATGGCTTAATAAACCGCGAGCAGACTCTGCATATCAACATTGACAGCAGGGCAGATCGTTAGCAAGGAGCTGCGGACGTGAATCGGGCGGTTAGGCAAGGCAATGCCGAACTGCTTGATCAGCTACAGCGGGCGGGCAAAATCTGAAACATGGGCAGAAATACGGGCAGAAATGAAAAACGCCCCGCAAGGGGCGTTTTCGCTTGTTTCTTGGCGGAGACGAAGGGAGTCGAACCCTTGATACAGGTTTAAGCCCGTATGCTCCCTTAGCAGGGGAGTGCCTTCGACCACTCGGCCACGTCTCCACACGGTCAACGGCGAACATCACCGTTTAGTCGACGATGCCGCCGACGAACCGCATCATAACTTTTCAACTACGCTTGGTCAATGAAACTATGCATCTGAAACAGCGCAACCCGACCTACGATTAACCGGGATTTTCCAAATCGAACGCCTTGTGTAATGCGCGCACGGCAAGTTCCATATATTTTTCGTCGATTAACACCGAAATCTTGATTTCCGACGTGGAGATCATCAGGATATTGATTCCCTCCTCCGAAAGTGTTTTAAACATTTGCGAAGCGATGCCGACATGGCTGCGCATACCGACCCCAACCACCGATACTTTCGACACCTTGGCGTCGCCAGTGATGCTGTCGGCGCCGATATGGGCCTGTACACCTTTAATGAGTACGTCCATCGACTTGGTGAATTCGCCACGCGGTACGGTGAAGGTAAAATCAGTTTTGCCGGCGACCGACTGATTTTGAATAATCATGTCGACTTCGATGTTGGCATCGGCAACCGGGCCAAGAATTTGATAGGCGATACCAGGGCGATCAGGCACACCGAGGACGGTAATCTTGGCTTCATCGCGATTAAAAGCGATACCGGTGATGGCAGCTTGCTCCATGTTGTCTTCTTTCTCAAACGAAATCAGGGTACCGGACGTGGCTTCTTCTTCCAGTGGCATCATCGGATCGGTCAGAGAAGACAGTACCCGGGTCGGCATTCGATAATTGCCGGCAAACTCCACCGAGCGTATTTGCAATACTTTCGAACCCAACGACGCCATTTCGAGCATTTCTTCGAACGTGACGGTATTGAGACGACGTGCCTCAGAGACCACCCGCGGGTCGGTCGTATAGACGCCGTCGACGTCGGTGTAGATCAAGCACTCCTGCGCCTTCATCGCCACTGCGACGGCAACTGCCGAGGTATCCGAACCACCACGGCCGAGAGTAGCGATGTTGCCTGCATCGTCCACGCCCTGGAAGCCGGTAATGATGACCACGCGGCCGGCTTTCAAATCACGAGTGACCTTGATCTCGTCGATGGACTGAATGCGGGCCTTTGTGAAAGCGGAATCGGTACGGATCGCTACTTGCCAGCCGGCATACGACACCGCTTCTTTGCCGATCGCATGTAAAGCCATGGCGAGCAGGGCAACCGATACCTGCTCACCGGTGGATGCGAGCATGTCGAGCTCCCTCGGGTCCGGGTCGGGCATAATTTCGCGTGCCAGGCCGATAAGCCGGTTAGTTTCACCGGACATGGCCGAAGGCACCACGATCACCTGATAGCCGGCGTCATGCCATTTCGCGACGCGGCGGGCGACGTTCTTGATGCGCTCGGTGGAGCCCATCGACGTGCCGCCGTATTTGTGAACGATTAGTGCCATAGTAAAAACGGTCTGGGAATGAGAACTGTGGAGTTTTACGGAACGCTGCAAAAAGCATCGGAATGCTATGGAAATGCCACACAACTCCGCAAGGAAAACAGCCCGCTAGTGTATCTGTTGCAGTGCAAAATGGCAAGTTTGGCAACTAGTCAACGATCGGCCTGCCAGCGCAACACAACACCTGCTTTGCCATCGGTGGCGAGATGATGGCAATCCATGCCGATACCTGCCGCAAATAGCAGTTGCGTACCGACCGTCACCAACGGCAAGTTTGGCCGCTCCCACGCCGGTATGTCTGCCGCTTGATAGTGATATTTCAAGCTGCGCGTTGGGCGGTTAAAAGCCAGCTTCAGTCGCCATCCGCCGCTGCGCGGTTGCAGGATCAAATTTTGCCGGCGCAACCAGTCGGCCTCTACACCCGGCTGACCATCTTCAAAATGCAGACTACCGCCAAAATCGGTGAAACGCATCGTCGGCGTGCCGTCCCACACGAACAACTTCGGCAACCGTTCGGAATCTGGCTGCGCGTTGCGGGCCGTCATGACAATGCGGTTCCGGTGGCGGTGAATATCGCAATCGGCATGGCCGACCAGAATCTGCGCATCGGCTTTTGCTCCCAACACCTGCTCGCGCATTTCTTGCAGCCATGCGGATGAAGGCATGCGCATGCCACGGCTACCGAACCAGTAACGCAACAGGTTCTCGCAACGGACTACGCTCAGCAACTGCAAACGATCCACGGCGATGCCGTCACCGTCCGCGCATTGAGCCAGGTCCTGACATGCCAGATCGATCAGCAACTGCTGCGCCGACCGGGCATGGCGCGCGCTGCGGGCGAATCGCTCGGTAAAGCCTGGAAATGCCGCTTCGAACGTCGGCATCACGTCGTGGCGCAATGCATTGCGCGCGTAACGTCGGTCAAGGTTGGAGGGATCGTCGATATGTTTTAGGTCGCGATCGTTGGCGAACGCCTGAAGCGCTGCACGGGAAAAATCCAGCATTGGCCGCGCCACTACAGAGCTTTCGTCTCCCAACAGATCGGGCGCATAATTGTATCGATCCATGCCGGATAAACCTGCCACGCCGGACCCTCGCAGCAATTGCAACAATACGGTTTCTGCTTGGTCGTCCTGATGATGTCCGGTCAACAGTAACGGCACGGAATGCGCGCGGCATAGTGCGCCCAAAGCAGCGTAGCGTCCGCTGCGAGCAGACGATTCGATACCGTCCTGGCTGTCGGTTGCAACGGTGATGCGGCTGCTGTCGAATACGACGCCGAGCGCCGCGGCTACGGCATGGCAATGCGCCAGCCAGGCATCGGCGTGTTCGGAAAGCCCATGGTGAATATGGAAAGCATGTAACACGACCTGATGCTTGCTGGCGTAGGCATGCGCCAAGTGCAGCAGTACGGTGGAATCGAGGCCGCCGCTGTAGGCAATTGCCATGCGGCGGTGAATTGACGCAACCCCGGGAGCAACGATCACAGCGACATGCGTTGCAATGGCCGTGAGCGCCTGCTCGAAAGATTCGGCCAAATCCGGCCTACCAATGCTTGCCACGGTTTACTCAGGCGTCGTGATTTCCTTGAATTTACCGAAGCTCATCAATTTTGCATGCCGGGCATCGAGTAAATCGCGGGTTTTCACGCCCTGGAATTGCCGCAGGGTGTCGGCAAGCGCGCGTTTGAGCAGCGACGCCATCTGCTTGGGATCGCGGTGAGCGCCGCCCAGAGGTTCGGTAACGATCTTGTCGATCAGGTTGATTGCTTTTAATCGATGTGCCGTCAAGCCCAACGCTTCGGCAGCGTCCGATGCACGCTCGGCGGTCTTCCACAGAATCGAAGCGCAGCCTTCCGGTGAAATTACGGAATAGGTTGCGTATTGCAGCATCAACACGGCGTCGCCGACGGCAATTGCCAGGGCACCGCCAGAGCCACCCTCGCCGATGATGGTGGCAATCAGTGGCACCTTCAACTCGGCCATGACGTATAAGTTGTGGCCGATGGCTTCGGACTGGCCGCGCTCTTCGGCATCGATACCGGGAAACGCCCCAGGGGTATCGACGAAAGTGAACACAGGAAGATTGAATTTTTCCGCAAGCTTCATCAGGCGCATCGCTTTGCGGTAGCCCTCGGGTTTCGGCATACCGAAATTGCGTAATGCGCGCTCTTTGGTATCGCGCCCTTTCTGATGCCCGAGCACCATGCAAGCCTGACCGTTGAAGCGCGCCAGCCCCCCGACGATGGATAAGTCGTCGGCATAACTGCGGTCGCCGTGAAGCTCGTGGAAATCGGTGAAGATTTCGTTGATGTAATCCATTGTGTACGGGCGTTGCGGATGACGGGCGATTTGCGACACCTGCCACGGCGTGAGCTTGGCGTAGATATCTTTGGTCAGTTGCTGGCTTTTCTTGGACAGGCGGTCGATCTCTTCCGAGATGTCTACCGCTGAATCGTCCTGCACGAAACGCAGCTCGTCGATCTTCGATTCGAGTTCCGCGATCGGCTGCTCGAACCCGAGAAACGTTGTTTTGACTATCGTGCTCATGATGACCTTTGCAAAACGTTCAGTATTCCACCGGCACGGGTTCCAGGCTGCGCCAAAGATACCAGGTAGCGACAGTGCGAAACGGTTCCCAGTTCGCAGCGACCTCGCGGGCGTCGCTACGCGATACGGGCTCACCTGAAAAATAATTGACACTGATGCCGCGTAAGAGACCGACATCGTCGAGCGGCAAAATATTCGGACGAAGTAGATTAAATATTAAAAACATTTCTGCAGTCCAGCGACCGATGCCGCGAATCTGGATCAATTCCGCGATCACGTCCTCGTCTTCCATCGCGACCCACTTGTCGGCATGTACCTGCCGAGTTTTAAAATGCATCGCTAGATCGAGGATGTATTCCGCTTTACGTTTAGACAAACCGCAACCTGCCAGCGAGTCACCCGCTTTCAAAATCTGCGCCGGCGAGCACTTGGGGCAGATGGCCAGCAGGCGTTGCCAAACCGTCTCTGCTGCACGCACTGAAATTTGTTGGCCGATGATCGACCGCGCCAAGGTGGTAAACGGTTCGCCGCGTGCAACCAGTTGCAAGTCGCCGAATTGCGGGATGAGCTTGCGCATGATGCGGTCGCGTTTCATCAACTCGATTTTCGCTTCCTCCCAATACGCCGGCACCGTGTGAAGCAAGACCGGCGGCGTGGCTTCGACGCCGCCGTCTATGCTTTTCGCCATTGCGTCGCTCCACCGGGTTGGTCTTCGAGAATCACGCCGATCGCCAAGAGATCGGCACGGATGCGATCGGCCTCGGCAAAATTTTTCGCATGTTTTGCCGAGGCACGGCTGGCGATTGCAGCCTCCACCATCGCCGGAAACTCGTTTTTCTCAGCGCTTTTTTCAACGTTTTCTGTAGCGCTGCTTGCAGTGTTGTTAGCGCTTCCCGCTGCCATGCCGCCTTGAAGGAAAGCCTGTGGTATCTGTTCCAGCAACCCCAGGACGGCACCAAGCCCAATTAACTGTCGGGCCAAGCGAGGAGAATTATTTCGATTGAGTTCGGTAGCCAGTTCGAACAACACCGCTAGCGCCAAGGGCGTATTGAAGTCGTCATCCATTGCCTGCGCAAAACGTACGGCATGCGGCTCGTCCCATTCCAGTGCCAACGTATCCGGCGCAGCATCATGCAACGCGGTGTACAAACGAATAAGCGCCTGACGGGCATCGTCGAGATGCATATCCGAATAATTCAACGGGCTTCTGTAATGCGAACGCAAGATAAAAAAACGCAGCACTTCTGCGTCGTAGCGCGCCAGCACTTCACGAATGGTAAAAAAATTACCCAGCGACTTGGACATTTTTTCATTGTCCACCCGAACGAAACCGTTGTGCATCCAATAATTCACATGCGGATGACCGAGTGCGCCTTCAGACTGGGCAATTTCGTTTTCATGATGCGGAAACTGAAGATCGGCACCGCCGCCATGTATGTCGAAACGCGCGCCGAGCAGAGCACAAGCCATCGCCGAACATTCAATGTGCCAACCCGGCCTGCCACTGCCCCATCGAGAGGCCCATTTCGCTGCCTCCGGATCTTCCGCCTTGGCAGATTTCCAGAGTACGAAATCGAGTGGATCGCGCTTGCCGGTGTTGATATCGACCCGCTCACCGGCCCGAAGATCGTCCAGCGATTTGCCGGAAAGTTTTCCATAATCGGGAAAATTTCGTACTGCAAAATTTACATCGCCGTCGGCTGCTACGTAAGCCAGCTCACGTTTTTCGAGGAGATCGATCATGTCTAGCATCTGCGGCACGTAATCTGTGGCGCGTGGTTCATGCGTGGGCGGCAGCATGTTCAGTGCCGCGGTATCTTGGTGCATGTATTGCGTAAAGCGCTGCGTCAATGCACCGATCGTTTCGCCATTTTCTTGAGCCCGACGAATAATTTTATCGTCGATGTCGGTAATGTTGCGGACGTAAGTGACAGCGTAGCCGCTCGTGCGCAGCCATCGATACACCACGTCGAAGGCCATCATCATGCGCGCATGGCCAATGTGGCAATAGTCGTAAATCGTCATGCCACAGACGTAGAGTCGCACGATTCCCGGCTCGATCGGGCGAAAAACCTGCTTCTGGCGCGCCAGCATGTTGTAGATTTTCAGGGAGCTCATGAATGTGTTGGTAGCGCGGCGCTGCGACGGGCCCAAAGAGCCGTGCTTGAATCATAGCCTGGCATCATAGTTTGATAAAATATGACATCGGCCGGCAGTATAGCACCATAAAAAACCGACATTGCCACTGCTGAACATCAATTCATAGGCAAATTTCAGGCCATCATCGGCTGGTGGTTTTCTTTTGGACACACGCACTTTCAACGCTCTTTTTATCAAGGAAAACCAATGGTTTTTTCCCGCCGCTTCTTCATTTCCTCCGTGTGCGCTTTAACAGCGGCCGGTGCCTCGATGCATGCGACTGCAGCCGACGCCGCCCCTCGGATTGCGTTAGCCACCACTGCAGGCGAAATCGTTCTCGAGTTAAATGCGGAGAAGGCACCGAAATCGGTCGCCAATTTTGTGCAGTATGTAAAAAATGGGCACTATAACGGCACGATCTTTCACCGCGTGATCGATGGCTTCATGATTCAGGGCGGCGGCTTCGACGTGGATATGAAAGAAAAATCGACCAGAGCACCGATATCGAACGAAGCACGCAATGGCTTGAAAAACGAGGCCTACACGGTGGCGATGGCACGCACCAGCGACCCCGATTCTGCAACAGCGCAATTTTTCATCAACGTCAATAATAATGCGATGCTCGATTATCCAGGTCGCGATAATGCCGGTTACGCGGTATTCGGTAAGGTAATCAAAGGCACTGAAACGGTGGACAAAATCAGGGCTGTCGCCACTGCCGACCGCGGCCCCCATCAGAATGTGCCAGTTAAACCGGTGAGTGTCATCACGGCACGTGTGCTCCCATAATTTTTATCGATAATCATCGACTCTCCTGCATTCGCTACCCAGTGTTTGCCAGCTTATTCTATTGAGGTTTCCATGGCTGTATTACTGACTACAAATCACGGCAAGATCACGCTCGAACTCGACGCAGAAAAGGCACCGAAAACCGTCGAAAATTTTTTGAAGTACGTCCGCGCTGGTCATTATGACGGCACGATTTTCCATCGCGTCATCGACGGATTCATGGTTCAAGGCGGTGGCTTCGAGCCCGGCATGAAACAGAAGCCGACCAGCGGTACCGTCGAAAACGAAGCGAACAATGGCTTAAAAAATACTTTGTACACGGTAGCCATGGCGCGCACTTCGGATCCCCATTCCGCATCGGCGCAGTTTTTCATCAACGTCAAGAACAACACCTTTCTCGACCATACGGGTGAAGCGAACTGGGGTTATTGCGTCTTCGGCAAAGTTATCGATGGCACTGACGTGGTCGATAAAATTAAAGCCGTCAAGACCACCAAGAGCGGTATGTTCGCAGACGTACCAGCAGAAAATGTCATGATTCAAAAGGCTGAGATCGTCTGATCGACGACGATGCAATTGTCCACGGTCGATCCAATATCGCTGCCGCCAACAAGAAAATTGGCGGCATTGTTGATCTCCGATGTTCATTTAAAGCAAGAATCGCCGCAGACGGCCGCGGCTTTCTTCCAGTTTTTGGAAAATGTTGGTACACAGACGCAGCAGCTCTATTTGCTCGGTGACCTGTTCGAATATTGGGCAGGCGATGACGACCGTGATGCACCATTTAATGCGCGTGTAGTCTCGGCGTTACGCAAATTGAGCGACGTTGGTGTGAAAGTGTTTTGGATGGCGGGCAACCGGGATTTCCTAGTCGGCCCGGCGTTCATGTTGGCAACTGGTGCTACCTACCTTCGCGATCCGAGTGTGGTATCGATCGCGGGACGATCCATCGTCTTGACACATGGCGATGCACAATGCACCGACGATGTGGATTACCAGTTATTTAGATCGCAGGTGCGTGCGGCACGGTGGCAGCAAGATTTTCTTGCAAGACCTTTGCCAGAACGTCTCGTCGTCATCAATCAGATGCGTGAGCAAAGCCGGGTTGCCCAGTCGGTGAAAACGCAGCAGATCATGGATGTCAATACTCAGGCGGTCGATGCGCTTTTCACGGCGACCGACACATCGCTGATGATTCATGGCCATACCCACCGGCCCGGCGTACACGAATCCGTGTTGAATGATGAGCGGGTTGTACGTCATGTATTGCCCGACTGGGATTTTGAAAATGGCGCTACACGCGGTGGTGGGATTGCCATCGATGCAAATGGTATCGTAGCGGCGGTAAACGTTTGTAGTTAGCCAGCCAACCGTTCTATTGCACCAATTTATTCATTTCATCCGGATCGAAGCGTTCGGTGCCGACCGGCGTGTCGCAATGGATGCCAGCGCACTTCAACGATGCCAGAATATGCGCAATCTGATGCTCTTGTGCAGCGGCATTGTCGATCAGCCCGTGTAGTGCTTTCGACAGCGGATCGTCGCCGTTCGGCGTGACCCCGTAGGCAGCGAACATCCGTGCGGCGGTTGCCTGTTGTGGATCTCGGTGTTGCTTCAAGATAATCCGGGCAGGATTGCCGACCGCGGTTGCACCCGGTGGCAGTTCTTTGGTCAACACGGCGTTTGAGCCGACCTTCGCACCTTCGCCGATGGTAAAACCACCGAGCACCTTCGCACCGGCACCGATGATGACACCACGCTCAAGCGTCGGATGCCGCTTGTCACCCTTGTTAAGCGAGGTGCCGCCGAGCGTGACGCCCTGATAGATGGTGCAGTCGTCGCCGACTTCGGCAGTTTCCCCTATAACGACGCCGAAACCGTGATCGATGAACACGCGCCGACCGATGGTTGCACCCGGATGAATTTCGATGCCGGTCAGGAGCCTGGCGATCTGGGAAGTAAAACGGCCGAGCCATTTCATCTCGTGATGCCAACACCAGCGTGCCCAACGATGCATCACGATCGCATGAAAACCTGGATAGCAGGTCGCGACTTCCCAGCCACTGCGTGCGGCGGGATCGCGTTCCATGATACTTGCCAAGTCTTCCTTCAGGCGATTGAACATGATCAACGAATGAAATTAGGCACTGCGTTCAATCGACTAAGGCCAATCTTTGGCGTCGCGCCTCGAAGAGGCAAACGCCGGCCGTAACCGATACATTCAAGCTTTCGACCGAACCGAACATCGGTATCGAGACCAGTACGTCGCAAGTTTCTCGCGTCAGGCGGCGCATGCCATCTCCTTCCGAACCCATGACCAACGCCACACCGCCGGCGAAATGCGCCTCGTACAAACTTTTTTCCGCATCCTCGGTAGTGCCGACGAGCAGAATCTCGCGCTCCTTCAGTTCGCGCAGGGTTCGCGCCAGATTGGTAACCGTAATATAAGGAACGGTTTCGGCCGCGCCGCTAGCCACCTTGGCAGCCGTCGCATTTAAACCCACCGCCCGATCTTTGGGTGCGATCACTGCATGTGCACCCGCACCGTCGGCAACCCGCAGGCAAGCACCGAGATTATGCGGATCGGTAATTCCGTCGAGTATTAAAATCAGCGGCGGACCGTCGATGGCATCCAATAATTCATCGAGATTACGGGCCAAAGATAATTCGCCGGCTTTCGCCACGACGCCTTGGTGTCGCCGCGTGCCGACGATACTCGACAGTCGCGCGTCGTCGGCCTGGATGATGCGCACGTCGACTGCTTTGGCTGCGCGTATCAGCTCTTGCATTCGACGATCGTCGCGCCCAGCGTCGACATAAATTTCCTCAACACTCGCAGCCTCGTGGCGCAAGCGCGAAGTAACCGCATGAAAACCAAAAATCATTTTGCTTTTCATAGGTCAGCGCTTCCTGCGACCGGATTTCAATGCTGCTTTTTTCGCGGGTGCACCGGTTTTATTTTCACTACTCTCTGCTTTTGTTTGAGGTGCCCTGCGCGAGGTCTTGCTGGCCCTATTACCCTTAACCGGCGCTGCTTCAGGCTCGACAACGGGCAAGGCAGCTTCACGGCTATTCTTACTGCCCTTGCTATGTTTGCCGTTCTTGTTTACCTGCGCGAGATGCTCGGTTTCCAAACGCTTTGCCTCGTTCTTCAAGAGCGTCTTGATGCCGGGCTCGGTCATGAGGCGCAGATCGATCTTGCGTGCATCCAGATCGACTCGGCTGACCTGCACGGTGACGCGGTCGGTCAACTGGTATCGAATGCCGGTTCGCTCTCCGCGCAACTCGTGGCGTGCGTCGTCGTACTGAAAATAATCTGCGCCGAGTTCGGTCACATGGACCAGACCCTCGATAAATAGCGTATCGAGTTGCACGAAGATACCGAAGGTCGCCACGCCGGAAATCGTGCCTGTAAATTCTTCGCCGAGCTTATCTCGAATGAAATAGCATTTAAGCCAGGCTTCCACATCGCGCGATGCCTCGTCTGCTCTGCGCTCGTTGGCGGAGCAATGGATGCCTAGTGCTTCCCAAACCGCGTTGTCACCATCTGGGCGCTTCTTGCCGGCGACCTTGTCGGCAGCGTGTTGTTTACGAGCCGCCGGTGACAGAGTGGTATTGAGCACGCTCGCATCGAACCCCTTCGGGTCATAGCGCTTGCCCTTCAATATCGCCTTGATCGCGCGGTGCGTCAACAAATCGGGATACCGCCGGATCGGGCTGGTGAAATGCGCATAGGCTTTGTACGACAAGCCGAAGTGGCCGATGTTGTCCGGGCTGTAGACCGCCTGTTGCATCGACCGTAGCAGCATAGTTTGCAACAATAGCGCATCGGGACGCGGCTTAATTTTCGGCATCAAGGCTGCATAGTCCGAAGCAGTTGGCGAATCGCCACCACCGAGATGCAATCCGACCTGCTTCAAAAAGGTACGCACCTGCGTCAGCTTTTCCTTGGTCGGTTGCGCATGTACACGGTACACCGCCGGATGCTTATGCCGCTCCAGCAAATCGGCCGCGCATACATTCGCCGCCAGCATGCATTCCTCGATGATTTTATGCGCATCGTTGCGGGTGCGCGGCAGGATCTGCTCGATCTTGCCCATCGGGTTACAAACGATATATGTTTCGGTGGTTTCGAAATCGATTGCACCACGCGCATGACGTGCCTTCAACAGCGCGTGATAGATCTCGTTGAGATGCAACAGGTGCGGCACCAATGCCGGCCTTTTCGCCGCCTCGGTGCCTTTGGTATTGGATAGAATCGCAGCGACTTCGGTGTAGGTCAGTCGCGCAGCGGAATGGATCACGGCGGGATAAAACTGATAAGCCGTAATTTCGCCGACAGCCGTGATCACGGCATCGCAGACCAGCGTCAGCCGATCGACCGCTGGATTAAGCGAACACAATCCGTTGGAGAGTTTTTCCGGCAGCATCGGAATCACCCGACGCGGAAAATAAACCGAAGTGCTGCGCTCCAGTGCATCGACGTCGAGTGCATCGTTGGGCTTGACGTAATGGCTGACATCGGCGATGGCGACGATAAGCCGAAAACCTTCAGTGCGCCCAATTTTTACCGGCTCGCAATACACGGCGTCGTCGAAATCTCGGGCATCCTCGCCATCGATGGTCACCAGCGGTACATCCCGCAAATCGACCCGCTCGGCCAGGTCGGCCGGCCGAACTTCACCCGGGAGCTTGGCAGCAAGCTTTTTGGCAGCGTCGGAGAACTCGTGCGGTACGCCAAACTTGCGCACGGCGATTTCGATTTCCATGCCAGGATCGTCGATATCCCCAAGAATCTCGACGATTTTTCCAACTGGCTGCGAGTAGCGCGACGGCTGCTCAGTCAACTCCAGGCTGACGACCTGCCCACTTTTGGCTTTACCAGGCGCGCCGGCAAGCAAGATATCCTGACCGATGCGTTTGTCTTCGGGTGCCACGATCCAGACGCCATTTTCATTCAACAACCGCCCGATGACATGGGTGTTGGCGCGACTGACAACTTCGACGATCGTACCTTCCGGACGCCCGCGACGGTCGGTGCCGATCAACCTGGCTTGTACCCGATCACCGTTGAGTACTTTTTGCATCTCTTTTTCAGGCAGGAATATATCGTCCCCTCCCTCGTCGGGAATCAAAAATCCGTAACCATCGCGATGACTCGATACACGGCCGACAATGAAGCTGGTGCTGTTAGCGAGCTGGTAATTTCCGGTGCGATCGGGTTTGATCTGGCCGTCGCGCTCCATGGCGTTCAAACGACGCGTCAGGCCGTCCAGCTCTTCGGTCTTTACCTCGAGTGCCGATGCCAGGGCGTTGATATCGTACGCAGTGCTTGCCTGGCGGAGAATGCCGAGAATTTCCTCGCGGCTGGGAATGGTGTAAGAGTAGTTGCTCAAGAGTGTGTGAATTCTTTATAAGTCTGTGTCAGGATCGACGATTTCAACGGTACATCGCGTTGCCGCTAGTGTAACGGAGGTGACGCCGGTATGTTCGAAACGCCGATATTTCCCTCTGGGATTACAATTGACTTGGTCGACGTTTCCGCTATAATCGCTGTCTTTGCAAGGCCCACGTGGCGGAATTGGTAGACGCGCATGGTTCAGGTCCATGTGCCTTTGGGTGTGGGGGTTCGAGTCCCTCCGTGGGCACCA
>JAZKGZ010000021.1:0-15371 GCA_040385645.1 Pseudomonadota bacterium | reverse complement strand
CGTGCCAACATTGACGTGCGGCTTCGTGCGCTCGAATTTACTCTTTGCCATCTTGTTTTCCTTCAAAAAGAACGATTAAGTTAGTCGATGGATTCATATGCTGGTGAACCCATCACATTGAAATTACTAATTAAATTATTTGCTTTTGGAGCTGACGATCGCTTCAGTGACATTTTTCGGCGCTTCCGAATAATGCTTGAATTCCATCGTATAGGTCGCGCGTCCTTGGGTGGCTGACCGCAATGATGTCGAGTAACCGAACATTTCAGATAGCGGCACTTCGGCTTTGATAATCTTGCCGCCACCGCCGGCGATCTCATCCATGCCTTGCACCATTCCACGGCGTGAAGAGAGATCGCCCATGACCGTACCGGCGTAGTCTTCCGGCGTTTCAACTTCGACCGCCATCATTGGCTCGAGTATGACTGGCGATGCTTTACGGCAACCATCTTTGAATGCCATCGAAGCAGCCATGCGGAACGCATTCTCGTTCGAGTCCACGTCATGATACGAACCGAAAAACAGTGTGACCTTGACATCGACCACAGGATAACCGGCCATGACACCGGAATTCAGGGTTTCGCGCACGCCTTTTTCCACCGCCGGAATATATTCACGCGGCACGGTTCCGCCTTTGATGGCATCGATGAATTCGAAGCCCTTGCCCGGCTCTTGCGGCTCAATCTTCAACACGACGTGGCCGTACTGACCCCGACCGCCAGACTGTTTGACGAATTTACCTTCGATTTCTTCGCAGACCTTACGAATCGTTTCGCGATAGGCAACCTGCGGCTTGCCTACAGTTGCTTCGACGCCAAATTCGCGACGCATACGGTCGACAATAATCTCAAGGTGCAACTCACCCATGCCACCAATGATTGTCTGGCCTGACTCTTCATCCGTTTTGACGCGGAACGATGGATCTTCTTGTGCCAGACGGTTTAACGCTAGGCCCATCTTTTCCTGATCGACCTTGGTTTTAGGCTCAACCGCCTGCGAAATCACGGGCTCAGGAAATACCATGCGCTCAAGTGTGATGATCGAACTCGGATCGCACAAGGTTTCGCCGGTGGTCGCATCTTTCAAACCAACGGCTGCGGCAATATCGCCCGCATGCACTTCCTTGATTTCTTCGCGCTGATTCGCATGCATCTGCAAAATCCGGCCGAGGCGCTCTTTCTTGTTTTTCACAGGATTGAACACGGTGTCGCCGGATTTAATCGTGCCGGAATATACGCGGAAAAAGATCAACTGGCCGACGAACGGATCGGTCATGATCTTGAAGGCCAACGCAGAAAACTTTTCGGTATCTTCCGCTTTGCGGGTTGTCGGCTCGTCGTCCTCGTCCAGTCCTTTCACCGGTGGAATATCCGCTGGCGAAGGCAGGTATTCGATCACGCCGTCGAGCATGGCCTGCACACCTTTGTTCTTGAATGCGGTGCCACACATCATCGGCACGATTTCTGCGGCGATGGTGCGCATGCGCAATGCCGTCTTAATTTCGGCTTCGGTGAGGTCGCCTTCCTCAAGGTATTTGTTCATCAGATCTTCGGTCGCTTCAGCGGCAGCCTCGACCATCTTTTCACGCCATTCCTTGGCTTGCTCAAGCAGCTCTGCAGGAATCTCGCGGTAATCGAATTTCATGCCCTGGGATGCGTCGTCCCAGTAAATTGCTTTCATCTTCACCAGATCAACCACGCCGAGGAAATTTTCCTCTGCACCAATCGGAATCTGCAAGGGAATTGGGTTGGCTTTCAAGCGGGCGCGCATCTGGTCATAGACCTTGAAGAAATTTGCACCGGTACGATCCATCTTATTGACGAAAGCCAAGCGTGGCACGCCGTATTTATTGGCCTGACGCCAAACGGTTTCCGATTGTGGCTGCACACCGCCTACCGCACAGTAGACCATGCAGGCACCGTCGAGCACGCGCATCGAGCGCTCGACTTCGATCGTGAAATCGACGTGGCCCGGCGTATCGATGATATTAATATGATGCTCTGGAAAATTGTTTGCCATGCCTTTCCAGAAACAGGTGGTCGCTGCCGAGGTGATCGTGATGCCACGCTCTTGCTCTTGCTCCATCCAATCCATGGTGGCTGCGCCGTCATGAACCTCGCCGATTTTGTGATTGACGCCGGTGTAGAACAACACGCGCTCGGTCGTGGTGGTTTTGCCGGCATCGATATGTGCGGAAATGCCAATGTTGCGGTAACGCTCAATGGGGGTCTTGCGGGCCATAATTCATCCTAAAGTCGTTTAATGTACAAAACCGAGCGCCACTTTCTTTCGAAAAATGTGCCCGGTCCTGAACAGATTACCTATGTAGAGCGACTGACATGCAGCAGCGGTATGTCGGACGCCGATCGCTCGATGCTTGAATTCGATCCTTATAGCCAGCTTAGAAGCGGAAGTGCGAAAACGCTTTGTTCGCATCTGCCATACGATGAACTTCATCACGTTTTTTCATGGCACCGCCGCGACCTTCGGCAGCTTCGATTAACTCGCCACCCAAACGCTGGGGCATCGATTTTTCACTACGCTTATTGGCTGCTTCGCGCAACCAGCGCATCGACAGCGCCATACGACGAACCGGACGCACTTCGACTGGCACTTGATAATTTGCACCACCGACACGACGGGATTTTACTTCCACCATCGGCTTGCAGTTGCTGATTGCGGCGGCAAAGACCTCAAGCGGGTCTTTACCCGACTTCGTCTGAATGTGCTCGAAAGCGCCGTAGATAATGCTTTCGGCAATCGATTTTTTACCCGACAGCATCAGGACGTTGACAAACTTGGCAACATCAACATTACCGAACTTTGGATCTGGCAAGATGTCCCGTTTCGGGACTTCGCGGCGACGTGGCATTTCAATTCCTTTTTATCTTCAGTTGAATGCGCAACTTATTTGAATGCGCATTCGCGGCAGACCCACAGATCTGCCACTTACTCGGCCCATTCGGGGCCGACACCAAACTACTGTTTTAACTGCTGTTCTGAGCTACGACTATTTCTTTCCAGCCTTCGCTTTTTTCGCGCCATACTTGGAACGCGATTGCTTACGGTCCTTGACGCCTTGGGTATCAAGCGCACCGCGCACCATGTGATAACGCACGCCCGGCAAATCCTTCACCCGGCCGCCGCGCAACAGCACGACGCTATGCTCTTGAAGGTTGTGACCCTCACCACCGATATACGAAATGACTTCAAAACCCGTCGTCAAACGGACTTTTGCAACTTTACGCAAAGCCGAATTCGGCTTTTTCGGCGTTGTTGTGTAAACACGAGTACAGACGCCGCGTTTTTGCGGGCTGTTTTCCAGAGCAGGAGACTTGCTTTTAACTTTCGCAGACCGACGCGGTTTGCGAATCAGTTGATTGATGGTTGGCATCGTTTGAATCCAACAAAATTATGACATTAATAGAAAGGTACCGAAAACGGTTGTCCGGTACCGAAAACACTGAATTTAAAATTTGCGCACAACCATATTCGTTGGGGCAATGTCGATTTACCGGGAGAGGAAAAGAAGCAGGTACCTGCGACTTCACACTGTTTGCGGAACGTAGAGCGTCTAAAAAAGCAGCGCTTACAATCGAGAACTCGCGAGTATAGCGGCAGGTTTGCACAGCGTCAACCAGGGATATGAAAAATAGCTCCTCCGAACGGTGGTGGCTCAGCGAGCGACATGCTTTTTATTGATGTTCGTAACGCTGTCAGGCTTAACTTTTGAGGCTAGGCAGTGGTTGCGCTAAACAGTAAATGCTTTTGCGCTAGTTT
Organism: Pseudomonadota bacterium; assembly: GCA_040385645.1. Classification (GTDB taxonomy): domain Bacteria; phylum Pseudomonadota; class Gammaproteobacteria; order Burkholderiales; family Burkholderiaceae_D; genus JANXSS01. The sequence goes on along the minus strand of JAZKGZ010000021.1, from coordinate 11,591 downwards.
TCGAGAAAAGCTTTTGTTGAGGTTTTCCCAAAAAAAAATTAACTAAAATGCAATGACTTGAATTTTCAGCTGTTTTGGTGGGGAAAGTGGAAATAAGACCAGGAATAAACGGCAATCCAGTCATTGTACAAACTGGGAGCTTCAATGTATTGCCTCCACTTGCCAAGCCGCTGTCTGCTTTATCGCCTCTGGAGCATGCGTTGGATGCGGGCGACGTGCAAGCTATGGAATCATTGCTTAAGCAAGGCGCTGATCCGTATTCCGTGTGCAGATCGAGATTAGCCAATGCGGCGGCAGGTGCTCCAACGGCACAGTATTGCGTACGGTTGATCCAAGTTGCCAGTCGATTAAAACGCATGAATCTTTCGGCTTCGATACGCCCAGTCAATTCTTCTCCGGAAATTGCGACATCAGAATCGACAAACACGGAAAAATTGCGAAGCAGTTATCGCAAAAGGGTTTTCGGTCGCTTCGCCGAAATCATGTCAGGCCCGGCTTCGGTTGAAAAACCCCATGCAATTCAAAGCGCGCTACTCAGATACGATTTAACGGCTGCGGCGCTGGCATTGAATACGCCCGAGAAAAAATCGCGATTTTCCGCCTTGAAGTTTCAGGAAAACCGACTGATCGGATTGCTGGCTTTGGATGAGCGTGAAATGCTCGACAGATTGTACGAGCACGGGATGTTAGAGACTGCGCTACGGGCGACGCACAAGCCGGGTTTAAAAACTTTTTTAAAACAGTTTCCTTACCTTTCAGATAAGTCCGGACGAAGCGTATGGCGTAACAATAATTGCAAAGTCAAATTTAGCGATAAAAACGAGGAAATCGTCTGCCATCATCTGGCAGCCCATTGGTTGATGAATCGACCCTTACTGGAAAATGGCAAAATTGACTACTCGGTCTTCCTCGACCGCAAAAAGTTAAAGCAAGCCTTCAACGCTGGCAATGCACATCAATACGCTTATTACCTACACAATCACTGTATAGAAAACCATCGTGTAAACCACGACGATTGGGGAAAGTTTTTGATGATGCAGTTTGGCGCGATGCACAGTATAAATTCAGACATCGCACCAAAACGCATGTTGATTGCGACCATCAACCATGCTATGGCATGCGAATTAAAAATCAAGCAGGGCGCTGATGGCTTACCTGTCTATTCAATGAATTTTTACGATCCCAATATATCGGGTTCGCACCTTCGAGTGCGCAGCCAAGAACTCACAGACTTTAGATTTTTGTCGATGGCTAAACTGATGAACAATCCGGCCAGAATGACGTCGTATTTTGAAACGCGAAGCCATTCGCAGGTCTATGTCATGGCGAGCGATGCACCTTTGTCGTTCGCTCGTACACAACTCAAGTGAGCAGCGGCAATGTGAAAAAGCGGTACCGGATTTAAACCCAGCACCGCTTTTTTATTGATGTCGGGATACCGGGGAACGGTATCCGACTCGTCACTCCGACTATCTACTCAGTGTAAAAGATCGCTGTCAATCGAGAGCGGCGTTTGTGCCATTTCAGCTTCGGCAGCCGCAATGCGGGCCGCCTTTTCTGATTGCAGCAAGGCGGTACGCTCGTCGGCTTCCCATGTCTCTTTTTCCTTGCGTGCGCGATGGAATGCAAGACCGGTACCGGCAGGAATGAGGCGACCGACAATCACGTTCTCTTTCAAACCACGCAAGCCGTCACGTTTGCCCATGATTGCAGCTTCCGTGAGCACTCGTGTGGTTTCCTGAAACGACGCCGCCGAGATGAATGAATCGGTGGACAAGGAGGCTTTGGTAATACCCAGCAACACGTTTTCATATGTCGCAGGGATCTTGCCATCAGCAATGACCTTGTCGTTTTCATCCAGCAATTCGGAGCGCTCGACCTGCTCGCCCACGATGTAGTTCGCATCGCCGGCATCGACGATCTGCACGCGCCGCAACATCTGGCGCACGATCACTTCGATGTGCTTGTCGTTGATTTTCACGCCTTGCAGGCGATAGACATCCTGCACTTCGTCGACGATATAGCGGGCCAGTGCCTCGATACCGAGCAAGCGCAAGATATCTTGCGGGTCCGCTGGGCCATCGACGATCATTTCGCCTTTGTTGACGACCTGGCCGTCATGCACTAGCACCTGCTTGTCCTTAGTGATCAGGAACTCGTGCTTGGCACCATCCATGTCGGTAATTTCGAGACGCTGCTTGCCTTTGGTTTCCTTACCGAACGCAACCGTGCCTGTGACTTCGGCCAGCATGCCGGCATCTTTCGGTGAGCGCGCTTCGAACAACTCGGCCACCCGTGGCAAACCGCCGGTGATGTCGCGTGTCTTTTGCGACTCCGTTGGAATACGTGCCAATACTTCACCAACAGACACCTGCTGACCGTCTTTCACAGTAATCAGGGCTCCTACCTGGAAGCCGATAGTCACTGCATGTTCGGTTCCGGCAATCTTGACTTCCTCGCCCTGCTCGTTGAGCAGCTTGACCTGCGGACGAACCGTTTTGGTGACCGAGCCACGGCGCTTGGCATCGATGACGACAAGGGTCGACAAACCGGTGACGTCATCGACCTGCCGGGCAACGGTCGAGCCTTCTTCGACGTTTTCGAAACGCACGGTACCAGCATACTCGGTGATGATTGGACGGGTCAACGGATCCCATGTCGCCAGGGCCGTACCTGCTTTGATCTGCAAGCCATCCTTGACGATCAGTGTCGCACCGTACGGCACTTTGTGACGCTCGCGCTCACGCCCGTGGTCGTCCGTGATCAGCACTTCACCCGAACGGGAAATGACGATCTGACCGCCCTTGCCGTTGGTGACGTAACGCATGGTTGCCGTGAAACGCACCGTGCCGTTGGATTTCGCTTCGACCGACGAAGCAACTGCTGCACGTGACGCTGCACCACCGATATGGAAGGTACGCATTGTCAGCTGCGTACCTGGCTCGCCGATCGATTGCGCAGCAATCACGCCGACCGCTTCGCCGGAATTGACTTGCACGCCACGGCCCAAATCGCGGCCATAGCACATACCACACAAACCGTAGCGCGTATCGCAGGTCAATGGCGTGCGAACCTTGACTTCATCGATGCCGAGACGCTCGATTTCTTCCACTGCGTCTTCATCGAGCAGGAAACCGGCGTCGAACAGATTCGCCTGCGTCTCCGGATTGATGATGTCGTTGGCTGCCACACGTCCGAGAATCCGGTCGCGTAGTGCTTCGATGACTTCGCCGCCTTCGACCAATGCTTTCATCGAGGCGCCGTTGGCAGTGCCGCAATCGTCCTCGATGACTACCAGATCCTGGGTCACGTCGACCAGACGGCGTGTCAGGTAACCCGAGTTCGCCGTTTTCAACGCAGTATCGGCCAGACCCTTACGAGCACCGTGGGTCGAGATAAAGTATTGCAGAACGTTTAAACCTTCGCGGAAATTCGCCGTGATCGGCGTTTCAATGATCGAACCGTCCGGCTTGGCCATCAGACCGCGCATGCCGGCGAGCTGGCGAATCTGTGCAGCCGAGCCGCGGGCACCGGAGTCCGCCATCATGTAGATGGCGTTGAAGGATTCCTGCGTTGAACTGGTGCCATCGCGCCTGACGACGTCTTCCACTTTGAGTTGATCCATCATGGCCTTGCCGACATCGTCACCGGCCTTGCCCCAGATATCGACCACTTTGTTGTAGCGCTCGCCAGCGGTTACCAGACCCGAGGAATACTGCTGCTCGATCTGTTTGACTTCATGCTCGGCGGTAGCGATGATCGTGACTTTTTGCGGCGGCACCAGCATGTCGTCGACACAAATCGAGATACCGGCGCGCGTTGCCAGGCGGAAGCCCGATTGCATCAACTGGTCGGCAAACACGACGGTGGCACGCAAACCGCACTTGCGGAACGACGTGTTGATGAGCTTTGAAATTTCTTTCTTTTTCAGGGCGCGGTTCAGCACGCTGAACGGCAAGCCCTTCGGCAGAATTTCAGACAAAATCGCCCGGCCGATGGTAGTTTCGTAGCGCTTGATCGTCTTGACGAATGCACCGGTTTCAGCATCTTTCGGATATTCAGTGATGCGAACCGTGACGCGGGTCGTCAGTTCGACTTCCTTGTTGTCGTAGGCGCGGATGACTTCCGACACATCCGGGAACATCATGCCCTCGCCCTTGCCGTTGATCTTTTCACGGGTGGCGTAGTACAGACCCAGCACGATATCCTGGGATGGCACGATCGACGGCTCGCCGTTGGACGGGAACAGGATGTTGTTCGAGGCCAGCATCAATGTTCGCGCTTCCATCTGCGCTTCGATCGAGAGTGGCACGTGGACCGCCATCTGGTCGCCGTCGAAGTCGGCGTTGAAGGCGGCACAAACCAGTGGATGCAGCTGAATTGCCTTACCTTCGATCAGCACCGGCTCGAATGCTTGGATGCCTAGACGATGCAATGTCGGCGCGCGGTTCAACATCACCGGATGCTCGCGGATCACGTCCTCCAGAATGTCCCAAACCACCGGCTCCTGGATTTCGACCAGCTTTTTCGCTGCCTTGATGGTCGTTGCCAGACCCATCAATTCAAGCTTGTTGAAAATGAATGGCTTGAACAGTTCCAACGCCATCAGTTTCGGCAGGCCGCACTGATGCAATTTCAACTGCGGACCGACGACGATGACCGAACGGCCCGAGTAATCGACGCGCTTGCCCAGCAGATTCTGACGGAAACGACCGCCCTTGCCTTTGATCATTTCAGCCAGCGATTTCAACGGACGCTTGTTGGCACCCGTCATTGCCTTGCCGCGACGACCGTTGTCGAGCAGCGAATCGACCGCTTCCTGCAGCATCCGCTTTTCATTGCGCGTAATGATTTCCGGTGCGCGCAATTCCATCAGACGCTTGAGACGATTATTACGGTTGATAACGCGACGATACAGATCGTTCAAATCGGAGGTTGCGAAACGGCCGCCGTCCAGTGGTACCAGTGGGCGCAATTCCGGTGGCAGCACCGGCAGCACTTCCATGATCATCCAGTCCGGCTTGATGCCGGAACGCTGGAACGCCTCCAGCACTTTCAGGCGCTTGGCGTATTTCTTGATCTTGGCTTCGGACTTCGACTCTTTCAGCTCGACGCGCAGCATTTCTGCGTCGCGGTCGATGTCGATCGAGCGTAGCAGTTCGCGGATGCCTTCGGCACCCATGAACGCGGTGAAGTCGTCGCCGTATTCTTCGTACTTGGCGGCGTAATCGTCTTCCGACATGATCTGGCACTTCTTCAACGGTGTCATGCCAGGATCGGTCACGACATAGGCTTCGAAGTACAGTACGCGCTCGATATCCCGCAGCGTCATGTCGAGCACCATACCCAGGCGCGAGGGCAGCGACTTCAGGAACCAAATGTGGGCAGTCGGCGAGGCCAGCTCGATGTGGCCCATACGCTCGCGGCGCACTTTTGCCAGCGTGACTTCGACGCCGCACTTTTCACAAATGACACCGCGATGCTTCAGGCGCTTGTACTTGCCGCACAGGCATTCGTAATCCTTGATCGGCCCGAAGATCTTGGCGCAGAACAGGCCGTCGCGCTCGGGCTTGAAGGTACGGTAGTTAATAGTTTCCGGCTTGCGAACCTCGCCGTAGGACCATGAGCGGATTTTTTCGGGAGACGCCAGACCAATTTTGATCGCGTCGAATTGTTCATTTTGCTGAACTTGCTTGAATAGATCGAGCAGTGCTTTCATGTATCACTCCAGTTGGCGTAAAAACCGCTCGTGGCGATTGCTTATAGCAGTTTTTAGCAGATTACGACTGAGGATACGAGGCAGCATGACCGGTTCGCTCGATGACCCTGTTCGCAATTACGGGAGAGCCGGGCCCTTCGAAAGGCGCAGTTCCGTGATTACCGGGTACGTACCGTTCATTGCAGACTACGTATTGATTACTTGCCAATTACAATTTCTGATTACAAGTTTTTTTGATTACAACTTGCTGATTCTATTGATTTTTTATTAATAACATTCAACGAACACACTGCAAGCGAGCAACTTCAAAGTATAACCCGACCGGACAGAAGTTTCTCGAAACCGGCTGCTGGCAGCCGGTTTCGAAATTCTATTAGTCGCGTTCGAGATCGATATCGATGCCGAGCGAACGAATTTCCTTGACCAGCACGTTAAACGACTCCGGCATGCCGGCATCGATGACGTGATCGCCCTTAACCAGGTTTTCGTACACCTTGGTACGACCGTTGACGTCGTCCGACTTAACGGTGAGCATTTCCTGGAGTACATACGATGCACCATACGCCTCCAGTGCCCAGACTTCCATCTCGCCGAAACGCTGGCCGCCGAACTGCGCCTTGCCGCCCAGAGGTTGTTGCGTGACCAGCGAATATGGTCCGGTAGAACGGGCATGCATCTTGTCGTCGACCAAGTGATGCAGCTTCAACACATGCATATAGCCGACCGTTACCGAGCGCTCGAATGCCTCGCCGGTGCGACCGTCGTACATCGTGACCTGGTTTTTCGAAGGTGTCATGCCAAGTTGTTTGGCAATTGCTTCGGGATAAGCCAAGTCCAGCATGCGATGGATCTCGCTTTCGTTGGCACCGTCGAACACCGGTGTCGCAAACGGCACGCCATACTTGAGGTTGTCCGCCAGCGATAGGATCTCGTCGTCCGAAAAGCTTTCCAGATCTTCGCTCTTGCCCGATTCGTTATAAATTACCGTCAGGAATTTGCGCATCTCGGCAGCCTTGGCTTGCGCTTTTAGCATTTCACCGATCCGCAGGCCCAGGCCTTTTGCCGCCCAGCCCAAATGCACTTCCAGCACCTGACCGACGTTCATCCGTGAAGGCACGCCCAACGGATTCAGCACGATATCGGCCGGTGTGCCATCTGCCATGTACGGCATGTCTTCGACCGGCACGATGCGCGACACTACACCCTTGTTACCGTGACGACCTGCCATCTTGTCGCCTGGCTGCAAACGACGTTTGACTGCCAGGTATACCTTGACCATTTTCTGTACGCCTGGCGGCAATTCGTCGCCCTGCGTCAGCTTTTTGCGCTTTTCTTCAAAATTCAGATCGAACTGGTGGCGTTTCTCGGCGATCGATTCCTTGATCGCTTCAAGAGCATTGGCAGCATCTTCATCGGCAGGACGAATGTCGAACCAGTGGTACTTGTCCAAATCTGCCAAGTACTCAGGCGTGATCTTCGCGCCTTTTACGATCTTCTTCGGACCGCCGTTGACGACTTTACCGTTCAGCATTTTTTCAAGACGCTGGAAGGCATCGCCTTCCACGATACGCAACTGATCGTTCAAATCCAGGCGATAGCGTTTCAGCTCGTCGTCGATGATTTGCTGAGCACGCTTGTCGCGCACGATGCCTTCGCGGGTAAATACCTGGACATCGATCACGGTGCCGATCATGCCGGATGGAACACGCAAGGATGTGTCTTTTACATCCGATGCCTTTTCACCGAAAATCGCCCGCAGCAATTTTTCTTCCGGTGTCAGCTGCGTCTCGCCCTTCGGCGTGACTTTACCGACCAGCGTATCGCCGGCTTCGACTTCGGCACCGATGTAGACGATGCCGGATTCGTCCAACCGCGCCAGCTGATTTTCCGCCAGATTGGAAATGTCGCGCGTGATTTCTTCTGCGCCCAGCTTGGTGTCACGCGCGACCACCGACAGTTCCTCGATGTGAATCGAGGTATAGCGATCGTCGGCAACTACTTTTTCGGAGATCAGAATCGAATCTTCGAAGTTGTAGCCGTTCCATGGCATGAACGCTACCAGCATGTTTTGACCCAACGCAAGTTCGCCCAGATCGGTCGATGCGCCATCGGCGATCACATCGTGCTTGGCAACCCGGTCGCCGACTTTCACGATCGGCCGTTGGTTGATGTTTGTGTTCTGGTTCGAACGGGTGTACTTGATGAGGTTGTAGATATCCACGCCGACTTCGCCAGCTAGCGCTTCATCGTCGTTAACGCGAATTACGACACGACCAGCGTCGATGTAGTCGACCACACCACCGCGTAAAGCCTGCACCGTAGTGCCGGAATCGACTGCAACAGTACGTTCGATGCCGGTGCCAACTAATGCTTTTTCAGGCCGCAGGCAGGGAACCGCCTGGCGCTGCATGTTCGCACCCATCAATGCGCGGTTCGCATCGTCGTGCTCCAGGAATGGAATCAGCGATGCCGCAACCGAGACGATTTGGCCAGGAGCCACGTCCATGTACTGAACGCGCTCCGGCGATACCAGAATGGTTTCGCCTGCCTCACGCGCCGACACCAGTTCGTCCGATAATTTGCCTGCGCCATCAATCGTAGCGTTTGCCTGAGCGATGATGTAACGGCCTTCTTCGATTGCCGACAGATAATCGATTTGCGTTGTGATCTTGCTATCGTTGACTTTGCGGTACGGTGTTTCAAGGAAACCGTATTCATTCAATCGCGCATATAGCGCCAGCGAATTGATGAGTCCGATGTTCGGGCCTTCCGGTGTTTCGATCGGGCACACGCGACCGTAGTGCGTCGGATGTACGTCACGAACCTCAAAGCCGGCACGCTCGCGTGTAAGGCCGCCAGGCCCCAAAGCCGAGACGCGACGCTTGTGTGTAATCTCAGACAACGGGTTAGTCTGATCCATGAACTGCGACAATTGCGACGAGCCAAAGAATTCGCGGATGGCTGCAGAGATCGGTTTGGAATTGATCAAGTCGTGCGGCATCAGATTATCAGCTTCGGCTTGGCCAAGGCGCTCCTTGACCGCACGCTCGACGCGCACCAAGCCGGCACGAAACTGGTTTTCCGCCAATTCGCCAACGCAACGCACGCGGCGGTTGCCAAGGTGATCGATATCGTCGACTTCGCCGCGACCGTTACGCAACTCCACCAAAATTTTGATGACAGCCAAGACGTCATCATTTGATAGTGTCATCAACCCGGTCAACTCGTCGCGGCCAATTCGGCGATTGAATTTCATACGGCCGACAGCCGACAGGTCGTAACGGTCAGCGTTATAGAACAAGCCGTTAAACAATGCTTCGACCGAATCTTCTGTAGGTGGCTCGCCTGGGCGCATCATGCGGTAGATCGCCACTTTTGCCGCCATTTGATCGGCTGTGTCGTCGATACGCAAGGTTTGCGAGATGTACCCACCCTGGTCCAGATCGTTGGTGTACAGCGTTTGGATAGCAGTGATACCAGCTTCGCGCAGTTTTCCCATCAGATCGTCGGTCAACTCGTCATTGGCACTGGCCACTACTTCGCCGGTTTCTGGATCGACGATGTTTTTTGCCAGCACACGCCCGAGCAAATAATCTTCAGGCACTGAAATCTGTTTGATGCCTGCCGCATCGATTTCCCGCACATTCTTTGCGTTGATGCGTTTGTCTTTTGTGACCAGCACTTTGCCAGCCTTGTCGCTGATGTCAAACCGTGCCACTTCGCCGCGCAGGCGCTCGGCGACGAATTCCATCTCGGCACCATCAGCATGCAGAGCAAAGTTATCGAACACGAAGAAATTCGCGAGAATTTGTTCGTTGGTCATGCCGATTGCTTTGAGCAAAATCGTTACTGGCATCTTGCGGCGACGATCCACCCGGAAAAACAGGATGTCCTTCGGATCGAATTCGAAATCCAGCCATGAGCCGCGATACGGAATGATACGTGCGGAAAACAGTAGCTTGCCGGACGAATGCGTCTTACCGCGGTCGTGTTCGAAAAACACGCCAGGTGAGCGATGCAGCTGCGAAACGATCACACGCTCGGTGCCGTTAATAACGAACGAACCAGTGGTTGTCATCAGGGGCAGTTCGCCCATGTACACTTCCTGCTCCTTCATTTCCTTGACAACCGGCTTGGTCGGCGATTCTTTGTCGAGAATCACCAGCCGCACCTTGGCGCGCAATGGCGAAGCGAACGTCAGGCCCCGCTGTTGACACTCTTTAACGTCGAACGGCGGATCGCCTAAAACGTAGGAAAGAAATTCCAGCCGGGCGAATCCGTTATGAGAAACGATCGGAAAGATCGATGTAAAAGCCGATTGCAAGCCTTCGTTCTTGCGTTGGGACACGGATCGGTCCTGCTGCAAGAAACCAAGGTAGGACTCGAGCTGGGTCGCCAGCAGGAACGGAACGTTGTGAACGTTAGCGCGCTTCGCAAAAGATTTACGAATGCGTTTCTTCTCAGTAAATGAGTAGTGCATGGACACTCCGTGAGTGACAGGAAGGATAGACAATTCAGGACTCGACGCAAATCACGCGACAAGCAATAAAAGCGCGTTTCAAAATCTGTGAAACCTCAAGTATCTGCCCTCGAAACCTGCTGGATTGATTGTTCGTCAAGTTATGCTTTGGTGAGTAATAAGGAAAACCATCTTTACGGCTGCATTGGAAGCAACTACGAAGTAACAAAAGGGCAACAACATCTGACAACATATCTACTTAAAAATTGCTTCGGAAAACAAAAATCGCAAAAACCGTTTACTAAAAGCTCTCGGCAAAAACTTGAAAACGACAAAGGAGCCAAAGCGGAATCCGTTTTTCAACAGACCACTCGCTTTGACTCCGGCGCTGATGACACAGCGCTTGCAAAAAATTACTTGATTTCCGCTTTCGCGCCAGCGTCTTCCAATTTTTTCTTCGCAGCTTCAGCGTCGGCTTTCGGCACGGCTTCCTTGACTGGCTTCGGTGCACCATCAACCAAATCCTTGGCTTCTTTCAGACCTAAACCAGTGATTTCGCGAACGGCCTTAATGACGCCAACCTTGTTCGCGCCGAAGTCGGTCAACGTAACAGTAAATTCAGTTTGCTCTTCCACGACTGCAGCAGCACCGCCGCCAGCAGCAGGGCCGGCCGACATCGCAGCAGCGGATACGCCAAACTTCTCTTCGAACGCTTTGACCATCTCGTTCAAATCCATTACAGACATCGCGCCTACGGCTTCAAGGATGTCGTTTTGTGTAATTGTTGCCATGTAAAACTCCTAATTATTTTCGGTAATAACATCGAATCGGTACTGACACAAGAGCTTAGGTTCAAACCTTTTTATGCAGCGGCGGGCACTTCCGTAGAAGTTTCCGCTGATGCTGCAGGTGCTGCAGGTTCGGCACCCTCGCTCTTCTGTGCCGCAAGGGCAGCGAGAGCGCGTGCAAATCCTGAAACCGGAGCCTGCATGATGCCCAACAACTGCGCCAACAGAATTTCACGGCTTGGAATACTGGCTAACGCAGAAACACCCGCTTGATCAAGCGACTTGCCTGCGTAATTCCCTGCCTGGATAACCAGTTTGTCGTTACCTTTGGCAAAGTCTTGCATGACTTTGGCAGCTGCAACGGCATCTTCCGAGATCGCATAGATCAACGGACCGGTCATTTCGGAAGCGAGACCAGAAAAGATCGTGCCTTCAACTGCGCGACGGGCGAGTGTGTTTTTCAACACACGCAAGTACACACTTTCGGCACGCGCTTTAGCACGTAGCTGTGTCAGGTGACTGACCTGGATGCCACGATATTTGGCCACGACGATTGTCTGCGCAGTAGCGACCTTTGCAGAGATTTCGGCGACGACGGCCTTTTTGTCATTCAGATTGAGACCCA
>JAZKGZ010000020.1:0-40949 GCA_040385645.1 Pseudomonadota bacterium | reverse complement strand
GCAACCAGAGTGCCAATACGCAGCTTAATGAATTTACTTTCTGAAAGGTTAGTAAATGCGCCACGCAGCTTCGTAGCATTGATCGAGTCTGTACCGTAACTTTTTAGGTCGGTATGTAAGTAAATGCGTCGGCCTAAATAGGGATCTTCATAGTAAAAGACAACGTCACCAGGGTGAGTCTCCTTTGGCTTTTTGCCGTCCCCGACGTGATTTTCATTGTTGCATTTAAAATTGTCGTCTTTCTTTTGATGCGTTTCCCAAAAAAAGTGTCTAAAAATTTCCTTTGATATTTTGGCGGCAACTTCGCCAATATTTATGGTTTCCGCCACGTCCGCCCTTTGAATTCAACACCGCGTTGACGGCCATGGCGTACTAACGCCGTCGCCATTTGTTTTTTCAGTATCTGAGTCAGCAATTTTTTTAATTTACTCGGCACAGTTTAGTTCGTACTTTTTGCGACAATCGCCACAACCTCAAACATCAATATTCCCAGCCTGCAAAGCATTCAACTCAATAAATGCCCTCCTCGGCTCCACGTCATCCCCCATCAACGTAGCAAAGATCTGATCCGCAGCAATCGCATCCTCGATCTGCACCTTCAACAACCGCCGCACAGTCGGGTCCATCGTTGTCTCCCACAACTGGCTAGGGTTCATCTCGCCCAGCCCTTTATAACGCTGCTTGGAAACCCCACGCTCGGCTTCTTCACGCAGCCACCCCATCGCCTGATGGAAGTCGCCAATCGCCGATTCTTTCACCCGCTCGCCCGCACCGCGGCGCACCAGCGCGCCCGGCCCGATCAAGCCTTTGAATGTGGCGGCGGCATCGGCCAGCACCTGATAATCCGGCCCATCCACAAAATCTGCATCGATGATGCTGATCTTGTAATTGCCGTGATACAGGCGTCGGATGCGCAGCATGTGCTTGTCGGACAACTCGTCCGATTTCACCAGCACATCGACTGCCGGGTCGTTGATGGCTTTGGTCATCGCAATGGCGGAGGCTTCGGCGGCTTCGATGGTGGTCAGGTCGAGCGTGACGCCGGTCATGATGGCGGAGAGTGCGGCGTCGTCCACGGCGCGCGTCAAGCGCATGATAATGGCGTTGGCGGTGTTGTACTGGCGGACCAGTTCGGCCAGCGCTTCGCCGGAGATTGCTGCGGCGTTTTCTTGTGGCACCAGCGCGGCGTCGTTTAAGGCGATCTGCATCATGTAGCTGGCTTCTTCGACGTCGTCCTTCAGATAACGCTCGTCGCGGCCGTGTTTGACCTTGTAGAGCGGCGGTTGGGCGATGTACACGTGGCCGCGTTCGACCAGCAGCGGCATCTGGCGATACAGCAGGGTGAGCAGCAGGGTGCGGATGTGGGCGCCGTCGACGTCGGCGTCGGTCATGATGATGATGCGGTGATAGCGCAGCTTGTCGATGTTGAATTCATCGGCGCCGATGCTGGTGCCCAGTGTGGCGATGAGTGTTGTGATCTGCTCGCTCGAGAGCATCTTTTCAAAGCGGGCTTTTTCTACGTTCAGCACCTTGCCGCGCAATGGCAGGATCGCCTGGAATTTACGGTCACGGCCTTGCTTAGCGGAGCCGCCGGCGGAGTCGCCCTCGACGATATAGAGTTCGCACAGCGCCGGGTCTTTTTCCTGGCAATCGGCCAACTTGGCGGAGAGGCCCAGGCCATCCATTACGCCTTTGCGGCGGGTGAGTTCGCGGGCCTTGCGTGCGGCTTCGCGGGCACGGGCGGCTTCGACGATTTTGCCGCAGATGATTTTTGCGTCGTTCGGTTTTTCTTGCAGGTAGTCCGAAAGCGTCTTGGCGACGATTTCTTCTACCGGGCCGCGCACTTCGCTCGACACCAGTTTGTCTTTGGTTTGGGAGCTGAACTTCGGCTCCGGTACCTTTACCGACAATACGCAGGTGAGGCCTTCGCGCATGTCGTCGCCGGCAACTTCCACCCTCGCCTTTTTGGCGAAATCGTGCTCTTCGATGTACTTGTTGATAACCCTCGTCATGGCTGCACGCAAGCCTGTCAAGTGGGTGCCGCCATCGCGTTGCGGGATGTTATTGGTGAAGCACAACACCTGCTCGTTGTAGGCGTCGTTCCATTGCATGGAGACGTCGACCGAGATGTTGGTGTTCTGGTCCGACATGCGCTCGCCGGTGGCCTGAAAAATCGTCGGGTGGAGCACGTTCTTGGATTTGTTGATGTATTCGACGAAGCCACGGGTGCCACCTTCGAAGGCGAAAATTTCTTCCTTGCCGCTGCGCTGATCAGACAAGCGAATTCGTACGCCATTGTTCAGGAACGACAGTTCGCGGATACGCTTGGCGAGAATTTCATAGTGAAATTCTATGTGCGTGAAAATCTCTTCGTCGGCCCAGAAATGCACTTCGGTGCCGCGTTTGTCTGTGTCGCCGATGACTTTGATCGGCGAAGCGATTACGCCGTCGATGGTTTGTATTTCGCGGTCTTGCGGAATGCCGCGCACGAATTCCATGTAATGCGCTTTGCCATCGCGCCGGATGGTCAGCTTCAAGAGCTTGGACAAGCCGTTCACGCACGACACGCCCACGCCGTGCAGCCCGCCGGAAACCTTGTACGAGTTCTGATCGAATTTGCCGCCGGCATGCAGCTCCGTCATGACGATTTCTGCAGCGCTGCGTTTGGGGTCGTGTTTGTCGTCCCACTTGATGCCGGTCGGGATGCCGCGACCATTGTCGGTGACGGAGATGGAATTATCCGAATGGATCGTGACGTGGATTTCCGTGCAGTGACCTGCCAGCGATTCGTCGATGGAGTTGTCCAGCACTTCGAATACCAGATGATGCAGCCCGGTGCCGTCGGAGGTGTCGCCGATGTACATGCCAGGGCGCTTGCGCACCGCTTCCAGCCCTTCCAGAATCTGAATCGATGAAGCGCCGTACTGGCTCGACTGCGGCGTAGTAGAAGCAGCGGGCAGCACAGGAACATCGGGAACGATGGGGAGAACAGGCTTGACTGGGATCGCGGACATGGACTGCTTTCTTTAAGAACGGTTACAAATTACGCTGCAAAGAACGCTGCAAAAAATTACGCTGCAAGGCGGGCCGGCACTAGGTGTCGATCAAAACTAAAACGCACGCGCCTTGCAGGGCTCAGGCAAGCCATCAAGCACGCTTCAAGCAAGCCATCAAGCACGCATCGAGCAAGCATCAAGAAATGCCCGATGCAAAGCCCACGCAGATGTCAAATCCGCATCGGCATGACGACATACTTGAAATCCGGATTATCCGGAATGGTGATGAGGGCCGAGGAATTGGCGTCGCCTAAAGCGATGTTGATGCTGTCCGATTTCAGGTTGTTCAACACGTCGAGCAGATACGTGACGTTGAACCCGATATCGACACTGTCGCCGCCGTAATCGATTTCGATTTCCTCGACGGCTTCTTCCTGGTCGGCATTGGTGGAACTGACCTTCATGCTGCCGGGCGTGACGATGCAGCGCACACCCTTGAATTTATCCGAGGTCATGATGGCGGCGCGCTGCAGCGAGCGCAGCAATTGATCGCGGCCGATCGTGAAATTGTTTTTGTAGCCCTTCGGCACCACGCGGGTGTAGTCCGGGAATTTCCCTTCCACCAGTTTCGACATCAATTCGATATCGGCAAAGCTGAGCTTGACCTGGTTGCTGGCGATCTCGATCGATACCGGTTCGTCGTTGTCGTCGAGAAGGCGCTGCAGTTCGATGATGGTCTTGCGCGGAATGATGACTTCCTGGCGCGGAAACTCTTCTTCGATGGCGACCTGGCAAAACGCCAGGCGATGGCCGTCGGTTGCCACGGCAATCACGTTCTTGCCATCGACGACCAAGAGCAGGCCGTTGAGGTAATAACGAATATCTTGCTGGGCCATCGAAAAATGGACCATGTTGAACAGGTGCTTCAAGGTCTTTTGTGGCAGCGTGACCTTGGCGCTGTATTGCTCGGCTTGCGCGACTGTTGGAAATTCTTCCGCAGCCAGCGTTTGCAGGGCGAAGCGCGATTTACCGCACTGCACCGTCATCCGTTTATTGGCTAGCGTCAGGGATACGTCGCCCGAATCCGGCAGCGCACGCAGAATGTCGAGGAGTTTACGAGCGGCCACGGTCGTTGCAGCCGTTTCACCGCCACTGCCGACTGCCGCATGCGTGGTGATCTGCACTTCGATATCGGTTGAGAGAAACGAGACTTGTTCGCCATCCTTGCGAATGAGGATATTGGCCAGAATCGGCAATGTGTGCCGACGCTCGACAATACCGCTCACGATTTGCAAGGGGCGGAGAAGGGCATCTCGGGGGGTTTTTACCAATTGCATAAGACTCCCTGGTTTGTGAAAAGTAAAATCTGGCATTTTGACAGAAAAACGACGCTTGCCATCAATTTTGCCGATACCTTGCCTCCATCTTCTGCAGAAAGTTATCCACAGGCCATAAAGCAGTTTGCAATCAAATTCACTCAACCTTTCAATGTCTGTTCGAGCACATGCAGTTCATGATTGCACTCCGGGCTTTTGCTGCGGTCGGCGGCGATCTTGCGCACGGCATGTAACACCGTAGTGTGGTCGCGCCCGCCGAAGAGTTCGCCGATTTCCGGCAAGCTTTTTTGCGTCAGTTCCTTAGCCAGATACATGGCGATCTGACGCGGACGGGCGATGTTGGCCGGGCGCTTTTTAGAATACATATCGGCGACCTTGATACTAAAAAAGTCGGCGACGGTCTTTTGAATGTTCTCAACCGAGATCTGTCGATTCTGCACCGACAGCAGATCTTTCAGTGCTTCTTTGACCAGATCGATGGTGATGTCTTTGCCGTGAAAACGCGAATACGCCAGCGTTTTGCGTAGCGCACCTTCGAGTTCGCGCACGTTCGAGCGTAGATGTTTAGCTACGAAAAAGGCGACATCGTCGGATAAAACGATGCCTTCGGTCGCCGCTTTCTTGAGCAGAATCGCTACCCGCATTTCCAGTTCCGGCGGCTCGACGGCAACCGTCAAGCCAGAATCGAAGCGGGAAATCAGGCGGTCGTCCATGCCCGAAATCTCTTTTGGGTAGGTATCGCTGGTGATAATGATTTGTTTTTTTGCGGCGATCAGCGCTTCGAACGCATAAAAGAACTCTTCCTGCGTACGATTTTTGCCGGCAAAAAACTGAATATCGTCGATCAGCAACAGGTCGAGCGAGTGGTAATAGCGCTTGAAATCGTCGAAACCCTTACGTTGGTAAGCCGTCACTACGTCGCGAACATACTGTTCTGCGTGGATGTAGCGGATGCGTACCGACGGGTTGTCCTGCTGAACTTGATTGCCGATGGCATGGATCAGATGCGTCTTGCCCAGCCCGACGCCGCCATATAAGAACAGCGGGTTGTATGAAATGCCGGGGTTGTTGGCAACCTGTATGGCAGCGGCCCTCGCCAACTGGTTTGCCTTACCGGTAACGAAGCTGTCGAAGGTCAGGGCATCGTTGATGCGGCTCTGCTCGCGCCGGGAAGTGGTGTCGGGGGCGCGGTCGGCCATGCTTTCGCGCATCGGCATATCGGTTGGCATGCCGCCGTAACTGCCGCCCGTTCCGCTACGTACATTTGAAACATTGGAAGGGTTGGGCGCGACATGGCTTTCACTGCCCGTAGTTGCCTTTCGGGCAACGTTCAGACGCGGATCGAGCACGAACTGCACATCGATCGACTCTTCCCAATACTGCGCTGCCAGGGTCGTGATGCGACTGGCGAATTGTGTTTTTACCCAATCCAATTTGAATCGATTCGGCGCAGCGATGCGCAACTTACCCTCTTCGAAGTCGAGCGGCGCGAGCGGCTTGATCCAGGCGCTGAATTGTTGGGGAGTCAGTTCCTGCTCCAGCTGCGTGGAGCAGGTCTGCCAGAAATTTTCCATTGATCGTCTGTTTAAGAGAGGCAAAAAGGATGCGAAAAAACGCGCGCGAGTGTCGATATTCTACGCTTGCAGAGGCAGGTTATCCACAGGTTGCACAGTAAATTTAGATGTTGTGGTGATGTTGTCGTTGCACTGCGCCCATATTGCATACGCGCACCTAATGCAGGAAGCGCTGCTTAACAATTGACAACCCGATGAAAACTGCGGTTTAATCTCGGGTTCTCCATTTGCATTACCGCATATACTTCTGCGCATTTACCTCTGACCGATCAGCGAGCCCAACATGAAACGTACCTACCAACCCTCAGTCGTCCGCCGTAAGCGCACTCATGGCTTTCGCGCCCGGATGGCAACGCGTGGCGGCCGCGCTGTTTTGAATGCCCGTCGCGCCAAGGGCCGCAAGCGTCTGGCCGCTTGATCCTGGCTGGCTGAAGCGGCGTCGCAACGTTGCTACACCACTGCAATACACTCTTGCGACGGCACCATCGCCCATCTGCTCACACCGTGACAAACGACCCTTCACTGGCTTTTCCTCGCGGCAGGCGTATCGTCAAAACGGATGAATTTTCATCCGTTTTTAATTTGCGCCCGGTGTATCGCACGACGCATTTCATGCTGTACGTTCGACCGAATGGGTTGCCTGCTGCCAGGCTGGGCGTGGTCGCTGCAAAACGACTCGCGCCACGGGCAGTCACCCGCAACACCGTCAAGCGCATGACCCGAGAACTCTTTCGCCAGACGCCTTTGCCGTCGATCGATTGCGTGGTGCGCCTGTCGAAACCGGTCAATACGAAAGCCGGGCCGGCGACGACTGCCGGATTGCGGCGCACGCTTCGGCTGGAACTCGATCGACTGTTAGGCAGCCAGCGGCTTAAAGAAAGCGCGCCTTGAAAACGCTCGTTCTGTTGCTTCTGAGAGCCTATCAGCTCGGTATCAGCCCTTATATCGGTTGCAACTGTCGCTTCTATCCGAGCTGCTCAAACTATGCGCGCGAGGCGATTGGCAGGCACGGTGTCGTTGCCGGCTCGCTATTGGCAGTCAAGCGGTTGTGCAAATGCCAGCCTTTGCATCCGGGCGGTTGCGACCCGGTACCGGAACACCCAAAAAACACACCTGCAGTCGCTAGTGACTGCAGCCCTATCTGACACACATCATCAATCGCATCAACCGAGCAAAAATGGATATCAAACGTACCGTCCTGTGGGTTGTGTTTTCTTTGTCGCTACTCATACTTTGGGACAATTGGATGCGTGCCAGCGGCAAGCCTTCGATGTTCTTTCCTACTGCTACGTCAGTTGCGCCGAATGGCATCGACCCGGCCAGAAATTCTGCTGGCGCTGCAGGCCCATCCGGCACCGGCACTTCCGTGGATTCAGTTCCGCAAATGACCCCCGGTGTAGCCGCAGTGCCGCCTGTAGAAACGGCGCCGGCTGCACGTGGTGAGATCATCACCGTTGTAACCGATCTTGTGAGTGCCCAGATCGACACGGCTGGCGGCGAACTGAAACGGCTGGAATTACTCAAGCATAAAGATGGACAAGATCAATCGAAAAATATGGTGCTGTTCGATTCTTCCCCAGCGCGCACTTATCTGGCGCAAACCGGATTGATCGGCGGGCCGTTTCCGAATCACAAAACAGCGTTTACGGCTCGGCCAGGCGTACGGTCGCTCGATTCGGGAAATCAAGTGCAAGTGATACTCGACGCCGAGCAAGGCGGCTTACGGCTGACCAAAACCTATACGTTCAAGCGTGGCGAATATGCGATCGACGTGCGTCATGATGTAACGAATTTGTCGACGGCACCTATCGTGCCGGCGCTCTACATGCAACTGCTGCGCGACGGTAGCGCGCCTGCTGGCGAATCATTCTTTTACAGCACTTTTACTGGCCCGGCGGTGTACACCAGTACCGATTTTTTCCAGAAAATCACGTTCGAAGAAATTGAAAAAGGCAGCGCCGAACACACTACCAAAGCCAATAACGGCTGGATCGCTCTGATTCAGCACTACTTCGTGTCGGCGTTCATTCCGGGTAGCAACAAGCCGCGTGAGATCTTCACGAAAAAAGTGGCTGCCAATCTATATGCAGTCGGCACCATCGAGCAACTCGGCAGCATTGCCCCTGGAGCCACCATCACCGATCAGGCTCGTCTGTACTCCGGCCCGCAGGAATCGCTTGCGCTGCAAAACACTGCGCCGGGTCTGGATCTGGTCAAAGACTACGGCATCTTGAAAGTCGTGGCGGAGCCGATCTTCTGGCTCATGACGCAAATTCACAAGTTGCTCGGCAACTGGGGCTGGACCATCATCGTCCTGACGGTATTGATCAAGCTGGTATTTTTCCCGTTGTCTGCAGCCAGCTATCGCAGCATGGGCAAGATGAAGCTGGTCACCCCGAAAATGACGGCCATCCGCGAACGCCACAAGGGCGATCCGGCCAAGATGAACCAGGCCATGATGGAGCTCTACAAAGCCGAAAAAATCAACCCGCTCGGTGGCTGCCTGCCGATCGTGGTGCAGATACCGGTTTTCATTTCGCTTTACTGGGTGTTGCTGGCCAGCGTGGAAATGCGTAATGCGCCGTGGCTGGGATGGATTCAGGATCTGGCCGCACCGGATCCGTACTACATCCTGCCGGTGATCATGGCGGTATCGATGTTCATTCAAACCAAGCTCAACCCGGTACCGCCCGACCCGGTTCAGGCGAAAGTGATGCTGTTCATGCCGATCATTTTCTCGGTGATGTTCTTCTTTTTTCCATCGGGGTTGGTGCTGTATTGGGTAGTCAACAACATCCTTTCAATTGCGCAGCAATGGGTGATTACGAAGAAAATCGAAAGCGGCAAGCCTGCTTGAAAGCGGCTGGCTCGTTAGCTTGAACGATCATGACATTGGATTCCTCGCCTATCGCTGCAATCGCCACGGCACCCGGCCGTGGGGGGATCGGCGTGGTCCGTATCTCCGGCAAGCAGATTCATCGGGTTGTCGAAGCCGTCTGCAAACTGCCTGAAGGCGCGACGCTGCAACCCCGGCATGCGACCTACACCAGCTTCGTCGATGCGGATGGCAGCGTCATCGACCAGGGGCTGGCGCTGTTTTTCAAGGCACCGCATTCCTATACCGGTGAAGATGTGCTCGAATTGCAGGGGCACGGTGGGCCGGTGGTGTTGCAGATGCTGCTGGCGCGGTGTATCGAAGCGGGTCGGGAGATCGATCTGCGACTCGCGCAGCCGGGCGAATTCACCCAGCGTGCGTTTTTGAACGATAAGCTCGATCTGGCACAAGCCGAAGCGGTGGCAGATTTGATCGATGCATCCACGGAAGCCGCGGCGCGATCGGCCACGCAGTCGCTTTCCGGCGTGTTTTCAGCAACGATCAGTAATTTGGTTGAAAAAGTGATCCGGCTGCGCATGCTGGTCGAGGCCACGCTGGATTTCCCGGAAGAAGAAATCGATTTTCTGGAAACCTCGGACGCACGCGGCCAGCTGGCTCGTATCCGCAGTGAACTTGCAACGGTGTTTCGTCATGCAGCGCAAGGCGCGCTGCTGCGCGATGGTCTGAACATCGTGCTTGCAGGACCGCCCAATGTTGGTAAATCTTCTCTGCTCAATCTGCTGGCCGGCTCGGAGGTAGCAATCGTCACCGCTATTGCCGGCACCACCCGCGATAAGGTAACCGAGACGATCCAGATCGAAGGCATACCGCTCAACATCATCGATACCGCCGGCATCCGCCATCCGGACGACGCCACCGACGAAGTCGAGCGCATCGGCATCGAACGCACCTGGCACGCGGTACAGCAAGCTGACGTGATTGTGCAATTGCTCGACGCCAGCCGCGGCCCGACGCTCGACGACGAACAAATCGCCGCGCGCTTTCCGACTAACGTGCCGGTGCTACAGGTATGGAACAAGATCGATTTGTCTGGCCACCGGCCGGGTGTGGATCGGCGTGCGGAAGCGACACACCTGTACATCTCGGCCACCGACCGGCTCGGCCTGGATCTGCTTCGGGCCGAATTGCTGCGTCTGGCAGGCTGGCAGCAGACGGGTGAATCGCTGTTCCTGGCACGGGAGCGGCATTTGATCGCGCTGAAAACGGCGAGCGCACATCTCGAGCAGGCAAGTTTGTTGGCTGAACAGGCGGATCAGGCGCTCGATCTGTTTGCCGAAGAGCTTCGCCTGGCGCAGGAGCGGTTGAACAGTATTACCGGAAAATTTGGTGCCGACGATTTGCTAGGAGTGATTTTTAGTCGGTTTTGTATTGGGAAGTAGTATTTCTTGGAAATATTGAAATACCTCTATTTCGATAATGTTCTTGCCGTCAGCATTATTTACCGCGTGGTAAACGACCAAGCCCGCGCCACCGCGACTCCATCAACCGACCCAGCAAACTCTACGTCATAAGTCGTACCGCCAGTTAGTACCTCGACCGGCACGATCGCAGCCGCTGAAGCCGGCGTGCGCTCCGGATCGGTCGCTCTATCGAGCAGAATCGTCTGCAGTAGCGCGCCGTTGCGCGGCCGAATCGTGAAGCTCTGCACGATCACGGTGGAGGTGATGTCGGCATGCACACTTACCGGATAGCCGACCTGATTACGGTTCGGAACCGGATCGGGCGATTCGAAATCGCTGAAAAAAATCGTCGGCAGACCTTGCTGGTTGCTGATCGGATAGATCGTAAAGTTCGACCTACCAAGCACCGGCGTCAAACCATCGGCCGCAAAATTTGCGGTGAAGTAGGTTCGCCCGCTTGCCGACACTGCCGAGCCGGTACCAGCTTCCCGGAACATCGGCTCGAACACGGCGAAACGGTGGTAAATCGCCGTAATCAATTCTTCCGCAGCCTTGAAACCGGACTGGTCGACGGTGCTGGAGAGCACCTCGCCATAGGCATAGCTATTGCGCGTAAATGCGTAGCCGGCACCGGTCAAGCGTTCCAGCAGCATCACACCGGTGAATCCAGGCCTGCCTGCGGTCTGGTCGTGGGTGATGGTGTCGTTGAGCTGTTGATAACGGGAGTGGCCTTGCGCTGCCGTATCGATCGTGGCTGTACGGGCCAGCGGCGGTTGCCCCACTTGCTGCCGCCGGAAGTTGAACCAGTTTAGACCGTCGGTCGCGGTGTTGCCGGTCGCCTGCGGCGCGCCGGACTCTTGAAAGGCTCCGGTAGTTTGAGCGGCGCCGGCAGATGCAGCGGTTACCGATGTCGGGGTAACGACGATAGGCGGTTGCGCTGCCGCGCCGGCACTTTCATTGCTGCCACCACCACCTCCACCGCATGCACCTAGCAACAGCGCAGCAATCAGAGCAAGACCGAATGTTGACGAGCGTACGAGCTTTGGATTTGACGCGGACGAGGGGATTGACGTTAACATGGTTAGCATTCGAACAGGTTAGAAGACTAAAACTGCAAATATATCTGTTTCAGATTATCAGATCGGTGCGATCGAAACTTTCAACGTTTTAAGGCAAACGGGTGAAAATGCCTTGCGCCCGATCCTTGCAGACCTGATCCCAGGCAAAAACCGTCGCATTCATCGCCACATAAATACCCGAGGGCAGGCTGCGCGCTGTGCCACATGCAAACCCAAGATTAAAAACCGCATCCGAACCATCGACTTCGTAAGGAATCATGGAACCGGTCAGCACCACGGTCTTTCCGGCGCAGGCCGGCCCCAATACGGCGGCCGTATCAGCCATGGTGTCGGTACCGTGAATGATCACGATCTGAGTTTCGGGCGCTGCCAGGCAGGCTTGCAAAATGCGTTGTCGATCCGCTGTTTGCATGTCGAGTGAATCCAAAAACGGCAACTGCTCCAATACCGGCGACGGCCGCATGCGTGCACGCGCGATCGCCTGCGGCAGATGGCTTTCACCGAAACCGAGCGTGCCGGCAATTTCATCGTAATGCTTATCGAAAGTGCCACCGGTTGCGATGATTCGTAGAGTCATAATGGGTGTCCGTACTAAAATCTTAAGATCGGCTGGCCTGTCAATTGATCTGTCAGCTGCGTTTATCAACCTGGCGTACCAGCATACCGTGATGCCGGCGAACCATTGTAATATTGCAGCACTAGTTGCCACATAGTCGATACATCGACATCTGTCGGAGATTTGCATTTTTTATGAAGCCCGTCGCGCCCGGTACCGTCATTTTTCACCGCCATCGCGGCTTCGGTGTGGTTACATCCATCAATCTCTTGACCGGCTGGATTGCGGCACGGTTCGGCAATGAGGCACGTACGCTGGACCTGAATCTGTCGACCGACGATGTGCAGCACGCCGATGGCGAACCGATCCTGTTTCGTCGGGCACCGCCGGATCGCATGCCCCATGCGCGCCTGATGGGAATGGTGCGGGAACTGCACCGCGCCGGTTACCAGCGGCTCTATCTTTATAGTTGGCCGAAGCCCTCCGGGTTGCACTGGCGCTGGCATTTGTTCAGCGGCCAACGCAGCTGGCTGGAAAGACCCTGGCGCGAGGGGTGGTACGGCTCCGGTGCCGATTACAACTTCAATCCGGTGATGGGTTGGGGCGATGCACCGGGTGCTACCGCCGTGGAACTGGCGAGTGCACTTGCACAGACCGATCCGCATGGTCTGGCGCAGGCGCTCGGACGCGACGAAGATCATGCGCAATGGTTCGCCGCTGCCTGCGATCTGCTGCTACCCGACTACGCCTATAGCTTGAATTGGGACCAAAATCTGCAAGCACCGATGCGACCGGGCCTGGACGACGTGCCGATCATCGCCGTGCGCAGTAACGTGCCCGATTACACCGGCACGCCACTCTGCTGGCCACCGGGCTGGCATCGATTGTGGAACCGAACCTCGCCCATCGTTCGCGCCCGGGCCGCTCCGTCCGGCAGTTTAGCAATGCCGGCCGGACTTAAAAACGGCTGAACCGGCTAAAACAGACTTTCCTGGCGGCCTTTGCTGCGCCGCTCGTTCAGCCAACTCAACGCGACTTCACGTGGGCCTGCCACAAGCGTCACTGCATCGCCTGCGCTCACGCTACCCGGCTGTACTACGCGCAGGTAAAACCCAGAAAAACCGCTTTGCACCATGACTTTCGACGCATGGGAAAAATTGAGTTTGACGTTGAGCTTGAAACACGGGTGACGCGGCTCGGTCACCTGCAGCACCACGTCGCCCACGTGCAATCGATCGCCGATCCATACATCGGATTCGAGCAAGCCTAGAATCGTCAGGTTTTCACCAAATGCACCGGCAGTAAGCGGCAAGCCGCCCGGGGGACGCTTCAGGCTGGCTCCGCATTGCACATTCCAGAAATCATAATGTTCGATCGGATAGGCGTAGACAGCCTTGTCCAAACCTCCGTGCAGGCTTTGGTCGGCTTGCTCGTCACCTTCTATGCCAAGGAGGCCAACGCGCACCTGGCCGACCACCGGCAGTTTATGAATACCGGTCTTGACCGGCTTTCGCCCGCCAGCGGCCGCTTCGAATAGATCAGCGACCTTGGCAATGTTGACGCTGACTATTTTCATGCTGCATGCCTTCTCTGCCGGCCGATCGAAGCCACGAATTGTACGCAACTAGCTCAGTTGCAGATAGCTGCAGCAGCATCGCGAACTGTCTGCGATACAGGTGAAATCAAGGCCACCGATCCGCATGCGCAAAATTGGTGCGCCATACCCCTTGGCCGGGCAACGATGGTGCGCAAACGTGTGCAGATACATGTTCGACGGCGGTGCATGCGATGCAACGCATTCAAACCCACTGCCAGATACCCGAAGCCACAGGCATGCGATTTGCTAACTCGCAAGAAACGAAGCGATTCTTTTAGAAAGCGTGCTGCCATGACCAATTCCTATCGGCCTTACGATATCGACCAGCCTCTCGGCGGCTGCAGTTGCGGCACGCACGTCAGCCAGGCAGCGCACGATATCGAGCAGCGCAAGCTTTTGCAGGCGCGCGGCATGGATGCAGAAGCGCTATCGGAGGATTTTGTCGAAGCAGCGCTGGTAAAAGCCTTATTTCCACAAGACGGGCTACGTCGTCGCTTTTTGCAAGCAGTAGGTGCCAACACTGCCCGGGCCGCGATCGCAAGCGTACTGCCGATCGGGGCGATGCAAGCCATGGCGCAAGACAAAGGCGCGCTGGAAAAGAAAGACCTGAAAATCGGTTTCATCGCCATTACTTGCGCCACGCCGCTGATAATGGCCGACCCGCTCGGCTTCTACAAAAAAGAAGGGTTGAACGTCACGCTCAACAAGACTGCCGGCTGGGCACTGATTCGCGACAAGATGCTCAATCGCGAGCATGATGCCTCGCACTTTCTCTCGCCGATGCCGTTGGCAATTTCGATGGGCCTCGGTTCGGTGGCGCAACCGATGAATGTGGCCACGATTCAAAACATCAATGGTCAGGCGATCACGCTAGCCAACAAGCATAAAGATAAGCGTGACCCGAAGCAGTGGAAAGGCTTCAAGTTCGCCGTGCCGTTCGATTATTCGATGCATAATTTTTTGCTGCGGTACTACCTTGCTGAAAACGGTCTTGACCCGGACAAGGACGTACAGATCCGCGTGACGCCGCCACCGGAAATGGTGGCCAATCTGCGCGCCGGCAACATCGACGGTTTTCTCGGCCCCGATCCCTTCAACCAGCGCGCCGTGTTCGACGACGTCGGTTTCATTCACATACTCTCCAAAGAAATCTGGGACGGCCACCCTTGCTGCGCGTTCGGCGTCTCGTCTGAATTCATCAAACAGAATCCGAACACGTTCATCGCGCTGTATCGCTCGGTGCTGACCGCTGCAGCGATGGCACGTGACCCGAAAAACCGGCCGTTGATCGCAAAAGTGATCGCGCCGCAAAATTATTTGAATCAGCCGGAAGCGGTATTGACACAGGTGCTTACCGGCCGCTTCGCCGATGGCTTGGGCAACATACGTACCGTGCCGGACCGGGCCGACTTCGACCCGGTGCCGTGGGAATCGATGGCAGTCTGGATGCTCACGCAAATGAAGCGCTGGGGTTACATCAAGGGCGATGTCAATTACCGCGACATCGCACAAAAAGTGTTTCTGCTGACCGACGCCAAGGCGCGCATGAAGGAACTCGGACAAAAGATACCGGACGGCGTCGATCGCAAGTACTTCATCATGGGCAAAGAGTTCGACGCGTCGAAAGCCGATGCTTATGCCAATAGCTTTGCCATCAAACGTACCTGAAGGAGAACGGTATGAATAAAACATTCGGTTTCACGCTCGGTGCCAAGGCGGCATTGCTATCGGTGTTGATCCTGCTACTGCTGATCGGTATCTGGCATACGGCCACGTTGCCGCGCACCGTCGCGCCCACTGCGGCGATGACGCCAGCCGAGGCCGAGTATGCACAAATGATGGGCAAGAGCGCCGGCGGCGGCACCCAAACCAGCGATTTTCCGACGCCTGCGCAAATGGGCAAGGCTGCCATCGAAAGCTTGTCCGACCCCTTCTACGACAAAGGTCCCAACGACAAAGGTATCGGCATTCAGATCGGTTATTCCCTGGCGCGCGTCGGCCTGGGTTTTGCCTTCGCTGCGTTGCTGGCTATTCCTATGGGTTTCGTGATCGGCATGTCGCCGCTGCTGTACAAAGCGTTCGACCCGTTCATTCAGGTGCTCAAACCGATTTCACCGCTGGCATGGATGCCGATCGCGCTCTACACCATCAAGGATTCATCGATTTCAGGCATCTTCGTGATCTTCATCTGCTCGGTGTGGCCGATGTTGATCAATACCGCTTTCGGTGTCTCGGGCGTTCGCCGCGAATGGCTCAACGTCGCCAAGACTCTGGAGGTGGCACCTTTGCGCCGTGCCTTCCTGGTAATCCTGCCGGCGGCTGCACCCACGATTTTGACGGGTATGCGTATCTCGATGGGCATCGCCTGGCTGGTGATCGTCGCTGCAGAAATGCTGGTCGGCGGTACCGGCATCGGTTACTTCGTCTGGAACGAATGGAACAACCTTTCACTGACCAGCGTGATTTTCGCCATCCTGATGATCGGCGTGGTCGGCATGATCCTCGACATGGCTTTCGCGCGCCTGCAAAAAGCCGTTACCTATGCGGAGTGATGCCATGCAGCCATCGACAAACAAGCCATTCCTGCAAATCGAAGACCTGGCGAAATCCTACAGCGGCGCACCGGTGTTCGAGCATGTCCATTTCGGCATAGACCGCGGTGAATTCGCATGCGTGATCGGTCACTCTGGCTGCGGCAAGACGACGATTCTCAATATTCTGGCAGGGCTCGACGTGGCCACCTCGGGCAATGTTTTCATGGATGAGCGGGAAGTTGCCGGGCCGAGCCTTGAGCGCGGCGTGGTATTCCAAGGCCATGCCTTGATGCCTTGGCTGTCGGTACTGCAAAACGTCACCTTCGCCGTCAAATCACGGTGGCCACACTGGCCGAATGTCAAAATCGTCGCGCATGCCATGCGCTACATCGAAATGGTCGGCCTGAAGGCTTTCGCCGATAAAAAACCGTCGCAACTGTCAGGTGGCATGAAGCAGCGGGTAGGCATCGCCCGTGCTTTCGCAATCGAACCCAAGATGCTCTTGCTCGACGAGCCGTTCGGCGCACTGGATGCATTGACGCGTGGCGTGATCCAGGATGAGTTGCTGCGCATTTGCCAGGAAACGCATCAGACCGTATTCATGATCACCCACGATGTCGACGAGGCGATTTTGCTGGCAGATACGATCATTTTGATGAGCAACGGCCCGCGCGCCCGGATCGCCGAGATCGTCAAGAACACCATGCCGCGCGAGCGTACCCGCACCGACATGCACCACGACCCGCAGTTCTACAAGATTCGCAATCATTTGGTGGATTTTCTAGTGCATCGCTCGAAAAAATTCGAAGGCGAAGCGTTGCCGGCAAACTGGCGGCCGCCTGTGGTTTCACCGGGGCTGCCTGAGCCATTGGCTGCCTGAGTACACAACTAAGTACGCAACTATTTTCTTCAAAGGTAAAACCATGGACCGTTTAACCGTCACGCACAAAATTCTGGGTACTAAGGTCAGGAAGCATCTGAAATGGAGCGAGATTGCACCGAAGCTCGGTGCCAGCAAAGAGTGGACCACAGCTGCCTGCCTGGGTCAGATGACCTTTACCAGAGCGCAGGCCGATGTCGCGCAAGAGCTTTTCGAATTAACCGATGAAGAAGCAGCTTGGCTGCAGATCGTGCCTTATAAAGGATCGCTCGCCACGCCGGTACCGACCGACCCGCTTATTTATCGCTGGTACGAAATCGTCAGCGTCTATGGCACGACCATCAAAGAGCTGATTCATGAAGAATTCGGCGACGGCATCATGAGTGCGATCGATTTCTCGATGGATATCCAGCGGCAGGAAGATCCAAAAGGCGATCGCGTAAATGTCGTGCTATCTGGCAAGTTTTTGCCTTATAAAACCTATTGACCGTCTGCAGCCGGCTGTTTTCAGGGAGCCGGACTTAACTTGGTTACGCAACCTTCCGGTCAAACCCGAATATTGTCATTTTGACTCACATCATTGAAGCCTGGAAAACTCAGGTGTACAATCGCCGATAATCTTGAACAACTGACATCATTTAACCTCGCTCTGGCAACTTTCCGGTCTGACCGCGCATTTGGCGCTCACCACCGCCACCGCGACTTTGAAAACCGCCGTTTCCTGAAGCAGTCACTGCCTTTAATTGGGTAGATAACGGATACGGTGTCAGTCGGCGGGATTGCACGCAAACGAGGTCGAACGAGGTCAAACCATTTCTGGTCCTCCCGCGCCCTGCGCGACGTGCAAACGATTACCGAATTCGCTTAGACACTGGAGGTAGTACCCATGAATCAACCTGTAATGGGTGGCATTGCCACCCTTAACGTTCCCGCTTACGTGCAACAACAGAAGCTGGTCAACTGGATTGCGGAAATCGCTGCCCTGACCAAGCCCGACACCATTTACTGGTGCGATGGCTCCCAGGAAGAATACGACCGTTTGTGCGCGCTGATGGTGTCAGCCGGCACAATGAAAACCTTGAATCCGGCCAAACGCCCGAATAGCTACCTCGCCTGTTCCGATCCAGGTGATGTTGCCCGAGTCGAAGACCGTACCTTCATCTGCTCCGCAAAAGAAGAAGACGCCGGCCCGACCAATAACTGGACCGATCCCCAGGAAATGCGCCACAAGTTGAACGGTTTGTTCGAAGGCTGCATGCAGGGCCGTACCATGTATGTCGTGCCATTCTCAATGGGCCCGCTGGGCTCACCCATCGCACATATCGGTGTCGAACTCTCCGATTCGCCTTATGTAGCCGTCAACATGCGCATCATGACGCGCATGGGTCGCGCGGTTTATGACGTGCTCGGCACCGACGGCGATTTCGTGCCCTGCGTGCATTCCGTCGGCGCACCGCTGGTGGCAGGCGAGCAAGATGTTGCCTGGCCTTGCAATCCTGAAAAATACATCGTGCATTATCCCGAGACTCGTGAAATCTGGTCGTATGGTTCGGGCTACGGCGGCAATGCGTTACTTGGCAAGAAATGCTTCGCACTGCGCATCGCTTCCACGATGGGTCGCGAGCAAGGCTGGTTGGCCGAGCACATGCTGATTCTGGGTATCGAATCCCCTGCTGGCAAGAAGCACTATGTCGCGGCAGCTTTTCCTTCCGCCTGCGGCAAAACCAATTTCGCCATGCTGGTACCACCGAAGAATTTCAGCGGCTGGAAAGTCACGACGATCGGCGACGACATCGCCTGGATCAAGCCGGGTGCCGATGGCAAGTTGTATGCGATCAATCCCGAAGCCGGTTATTTTGGCGTCGCACCCGGTACCAACACCGACACCAATCCGAATTGCATGGCTTCCATGGAACGCAATACGATTTTCACCAACGTCGCCCTGACCGACGATGGCGACGTCTGGTGGGAAGGCATGACCAAGGACGCACCGGCACATCTGATCGACTGGCAGGGCCAGGACTGGACGCCGGCCATCGCTCGCGAAACCGGCCGCAAGGCTGCGCATCCGAATGCACGCTTCACCGTCGCCGCGACACAGAACCCAGTCATCGACGCTGCTTGGGACGATCCGGCAGGTGTGCCGATTTCGGCTTTCATTTTCGGTGGCCGTCGTTCGACTACCGTGCCTTTGGTGACCGAAGCGCGCAACTGGGTCGAAGGCGTGTACATGGCGGCCACCATGGGTTCCGAAACCACTGCCGCGGCAACCGGCCAGATGGGTATCGTGCGCCGCGATCCGTTTGCGATGTTGCCGTTCATCGGTTACAACATGAGCGATTACTTCCAGCATTGGCTCGACATGGGCAAGAAAATCGCTGCATCGCCAGCCGAATTGCCGAAGATTTTCTGCGTCAACTGGTTCCGCACAGATGAGAACGGCAAGTTTGTCTGGCCTGGTTTCGGCGACAATATGCGCGTACTGAAGTGGATGATCGACCGCGTAGAAAACAACGCTGGTGGCGTCGAGCATATTTTCGGCACGACACCGCAGTTCTCGGACGTGTCGTGGGAAGGCAGCGATTTCTCGCAGCAGCAATTCGATCAGATCACTTCGATCGACAAGGCTGCATGGGCCGACGAGGTGAAATTGCATGATGAACTGTTTGAAAAACTGCAGCATCATTTGCCGGCCGAATTGAAGTCGACCAAGCTGCAGTTGGAAAAACGTCTTGCTGCTTAATTCTATGTAGCGTAAGTGAATTTTTAAAGCGGGCTCGAGACAGGGCTCGAATCCGGGAAGCGCGGCAGTTGCCGCGCTTTTTGCTATGCGCTTTGTAAGTATTTAGGATTGGCCGAATAGAGGATCGACGCTCGATTTTAATTCCTTTGCCTCTTCTACCATACGGCGGTGCGCGATTCGCTTGCGCATGATTGCTGCATGTCGTTCCGCACTCATCGGTGGAATCGTGGTGAGGTCTTTTAGTTGCGCGCTGTTGGTGTAATTATTTTTGATAAGGCGACCCACGTTGGCACTCCAATGTTGAACGGTTCAACACGGCAGCCAGCCTAACGATTACTCATCCAGCTACCGGCAGCGACGTCAACGACGAAGCCTCTGCTCAGCGATTCTGCACTAAAAGATGCGGTCGGGGGCAGAGATTCCGCAAATACCACGGTAGGTGAAAGTGTTTGAAAAATATTGAAAAAGGTGAATCAGCCTTGAGCAGCCAGTAAGCGCAGTTCCGCAGCCATCAAGGGTTGTTGCGTATCGAGTTCGAAAGCCATGCGCTGAAGTGTTGCAACGTTGGATATCGAGCGATTGGCGAAGGCGGCGGGCGGTACGGATTTCGATGAAACCGACCGAAAAACTGCAGATAACACATGCACGGGCGAGATAAATGATAACGACGACATTTTGATACTCCTCACAGGATTTCACGATGTGAAGCAAGTATAGGCTGCCAAATGTTATAAATAAAATTACGATTTTCGATATCTACTATCGGTAATTATGATATGTGGCATATTTAGCGCAAACAATTGATTCTTTCCAGAATTGTAGAAGCGTAAAACCTTTTACACTCGGCCAAGCGTATATTTATTCAATGCAATTTTAATGATTGTCGAAGGGTGTTTTTCCATGTCCGCATCAAATGCAAAACTAATTTCCAAACCAAGACCGTTTGAGGCGCTTCAAGATGATCTGCCACCGTCACCGCGAGCATTGCGGCAAGAGATCAACAACGCCTACAGACGGGATGAGCAACGCAGCGTGCATTGGTTACGCGCGCAAATGGCCACACAGAACGCCGCGCACGACGCCTGTAATGGAGTCGTCGGCCTTGCATCACACGTACAGGAAGCATCACACGTACCAGCAGCTCCGCAGATCGAAGCGTTAGCGCGCAAGCTTGTCACGGCCGTGCGTACGCAAAGGCGTCGGGCTTCCGGCGTCGATGCTCTGATGCAGGAATTTTCATTATCGTCGGAAGAGGGCGTTGCACTGATGTGCATGGCTGAAGCATTACTGCGCATTCCCGATAGCGCCACGGCGGATCGGCTGATTGCCGACAAGCTCGGCAAGGGCGACTGGCGCTCCCATCTTGGGGAGTCGCCCTCGCTATTTGTCAATGCAGCTACTTGGGGTTTGCTCATTACTGGCAAACTCGTGGCGACTCGCAGCGAGCACGGATTGGCCAATTCGCTCACACGGCTGATCGCAAAAGGTGGCGAGCCGCTGGTGCGCAAAGGCGTCGATCTGGCCATGCGTATGCTCGGTAACCAGTTCGTCGCTGGCCAGACGATCGAGTCGGCACTTGCCAACAGTCGCAGCGGCATCGACCGCGGCTACCAATATTCCTACGATATGCTCGGTGAAGCAGCAGTAACCGCTGCAGATGCCAGGCGTTATTACGATGCTTATGAAGCGGCGATTCATGCGATCGGCAGCGCCGCCGCGGGGCGCGGTATAAAAGACGGGCCCGGCATCTCGGTGAAATTATCGGCGTTGCATCCGCGCTATAGCCGTGCACAGCGTACCCGGGTCATGGATGAGCTGTTGCCGCGTCTGAAAAATCTGGTATTGCTCGCCGCTCGCTATGCCATCGGCATCAATATCGATGCCGAGGAAACCGACCGGCTCGATCTTTCGCTCGACCTGCTCGAAGCGCTTGCCCACGATTCGGATCTGGCTGGTTTCGATGGCATTGGCTTCGTGGTGCAGGCGTATCAAAAACGCTGCCCGTACGTCCTCGATTTTCTGGTAGATCTGGCTCAGCGCAGCGGCCGAAAGTTTTCCGTGCGGCTGGTCAAGGGCGCTTATTGGGATACCGAGATCAAACGTGCGCAAGTAGACGGCATGACCGACTACCCGGTCTACACACGCAAGGTGCACACCGACATGAGCTACCTGGTGTGCGCTAGAAAATTGCTGGCCCACGCCGACGTGCTCTATCCTCAATTTGCAACGCACAATGCGCAAACGCTGGCCGCAGTGCAAATCTGGGCTGCACAGCAAGGCGTCGTGGAATATGAATTTCAATGTCTGTATGGCATGGGTGAAACCTTGTACGACCAAGTGGTCGGCACGAGCGGACTCGGTGTGCGTTGCCGAATCTACGCACCGGTTGGTCCGCATCGCACCCTGCTGGCTTACTTGGTACGACGATTGCTGGAAAACGGTGCAAACAGTTCGTTTGTCAATCGACTGGTCGACCCCGAAGTCAGTATCGACGACTTGATCGTCGACCCCTTTGCCGCGGTCGTATCGGGCGACGGTAGCGCGCATACGCAAATCATCGCGCCGGCGGCGTTATACGGCCAAACACGAGTGAATTCGGCTGGGCTGGATTTTAGCGATGAAGCGGTATTGCGACAGCTCTCAGCCGGGCTGGCGCAATATAACGACACCGACTGGAGCGCCGTGCCGCTGGTGGCCGGCAGGGAAGGCAGTGGTGGTGGCGGTGCGCGCAGAATTCTGAATCCGGCAAATCACGATGATGTGGTCGGCCACGTGCGTTACGCCGATGTCGCCGATATCGAGGCTGCCCTGGCTGCTGCACCGGTGGCGGGCGAGACTTGGCGAGCATGGCCGGCGGCGGAGCGCGCCGCAATTCTAAGGCGAGCGGCGGATTTGCTCGAAGCAGAGCGAACGGTGTTGCTGGCGCTGCTGGTGCGTGAAGCCGGAAAATCGTTGCCGAACGCCTCAGGTGAAATTCGGGAAGCCGTTGATTTTCTGCGCTTTTATGCCACTCAAATCGAAACCATGGCACCAGCTGATTCGTTAGGTGTGGTGGTCTGTATCAGCCCCTGGAATTTTCCGCTGGCGATTTTCATCGGGCAAATTAGTGCCGCGCTGGCGACCGGTAATGCGGTACTGGCAAAGCCTGCCGAACAAACGCCGCTGGTTGCCTATCATGCCGTGCGCCTGTTGCATGAGGCTGGGGTTCCAGCAGAAACTCTGCAATTTCTTCCAGGCTCAGGGCCGACAGTCGGTGCACCGCTGGTCGCCGATTCGCGGGTGCAGGCAGCGGTATTTACCGGCTCGACTGGCGTGGCGCAAACGCTTAACCGTGTACTCGCTCAGCGTGGCGCAACCGAAGGCCGGGAATTACCGCTGATTGCCGAAACCGGTGGCCAGAATGCGATGATCGTCGATTCCAGCGCATTACCTGAGCAAGTTGTTCATGATGTGCTGATTTCTGCATTCGACAGCGCCGGGCAGCGTTGCTCGGCATTACGGGTACTGTGTCTGCAGGAAGAAATTGCCGACGAAATATTGCATATGCTGCGCGGCGCAATGCAGGAATTATCCATCGGCAATACTGATAGTCTGGCAGTCGATATCGGCCCGGTTATCGACACCGCTGCGCAAACACGATTACTGTCGCATATAGGCCGGATGCGCGGTGTCGGTGCCAACATTTACGAAATGCCAGTAACGCCGGCGCAGCAAGCGCAGTTGGCTCAGGGCACCTTCGTTTTACCGACGATCATCGACATTACTTCATGGTCGATGTTGACCGAAGAAGTGTTCGGCCCGGTGTTGCATGTCATTCGCTATCGACGCAAAGATCTGGAGGCGTTGGTCGATTCCATCAATGCCAGCGGTTATGGTTTGACGCTGGGTGTACATTCCAGAATCGATGAAACGATCGATCTGATCGCCTCAAAAGCCAAGGTCGGCAATATTTACATCAACCGCAGCATGGTCGGCGCTGTGGTGGAGTCGCAACCCTTCGGTGGCGAAGGCCTCTCCGGGACCGGTCCGAAAGCCGGTGGCCCGCTTTATTTACAACGGCTGCAGCAAAGACGGGCTACAACAAAAAATACATCAGGCGCATCGAATACCGCACTTCCCATCGACATCCAAAGCAAGCACGGCTTTATTCCTGCGCAGGTCGTCCATACGTCGGCATTGCCAACGTTCCCATCATCCCCACTCGCACGATCCTGGAACGACTGGTTGCAAGTCTCCAGGGGCGATCTAGCGCAACACCGCTCCATTGAATTACCGGGCCCAACGGGTGAACATAACGTGCTGTCTTTTGCTCCGCGTGGAACGGTACTGTGCATGCCCGTTTCGTCGGCATCACTGCTGCAACAACTGGATGCGATTTTCTGCACGGGTAACCAGGCACTGTTGACCGAGCAGGATACGCATTATTTGCCGCCCGATCTGCCAGCGCAGATTCGCCAGGCGATTCTCATCGTGCCCGAGCGACAGCTTGACGATATTCGCATCGCTGCAGTTCTTGTCGAAAAAACGCGCGTATTTGCTTGGCGAGTGGCAATGGCCAACAGAGACGGAATGTTGGTTGCCGTGCTCGAAACGCAGGTCGATCGCGCAGTTGATCTGACAAGATTGGTCGTCGAGCGCGCTTTGAGTGTCAACACCACAGCTGCTGGAGGCAACGCAAAGCTCATGACTTTAGCCAATTAAAAAATTTCATTAAAACTTATCCACAGGATATACATGAGAACTTAACAAAGTTATCCCTATTCCTTTTTTTAAAGATCGACGATCACCAACTTTTTCGAGCGCCGTTACTCGTGTTGTTGGGTTCGTCGATTTACTTTTGAATTGTCCGGGAGGCGATTATAGCCCAAGAAATTGAAAAGTTTTTAAATAAAACCGTCTGTTTTTTACATGGAATTTTGCGGCGTCGATTGTTTGTTAAAGGTTTAATTTTAAATAGTAGTAATAACTAAAGACATGCTTTTTCTGTGTACAAGATGGTTTTTATATTTAAAAACAAAGACTTATAGGATGTATAACGTCGAAATAAATTACGTGATTTAACGATGCAGATTGTGGAAAACTTTTTGGGTGTTAAAGTTATTTTCAGTTATCCACAATCTATACACAGCCGATAAGATAAGTTATCCACAAAATAATTAAATATGGTGTTCGTCATTGCATGGAGATGTAAAAAATTAATAGCTTAAAAAAAATTGTCACTGCGTGTGCAGATAAGAAACATTTGATCTGATTGTCAAAGATTTTTGTTTTCGGCTTTATTGTCTTATTGATTGTATATCTTTTTAATAGTAATAGTTAACGTGGGTTAATTTCTGTGGATAATCGGTTATTCCTCAATACAATCAATATCTTGAAGGATGTATAGACGGCGAATAATCAACCACACTCACATGTAGCATTTGGGGACAACTTTCAAGCAGCATTGCCAATTCGACGTTATCAACAAAATACACGCATTCTTTCCACAGGCTTATCCACAAGGTGAGGCAATTTCGTGACGCACGCCGGTGCAAATGGGTGCAGAATGCGCCTTGGAAATACTGGGTTGCCGAACCGGATAAAAACCTGACACTCGGAAGAATCGTCGGTGTGTTCGAAAGGATTGGCCATGAAACTGCGGCACTTTATCGATGGCAAGCTGGTCGACGCGACGAGTGGGCGCTATCAGAATGTTTTCAACCCTGCGACCGGGGAAATTACGGCACAGGTAGGTTTAGCCAGTTGCGAAGATGTCGCGCTTGCTGTCGCTTCGGCACAAGCGGCAGCACCGAGCTGGGCCGAGACGGCACCGTTGAAGCGTGCCAGAATTCTGTTCAAATTCAAGGATCTGATCGAGCAAAACCACTTGGCACTAGCGCGTGCGATTACGCTCGAACACGGCAAGGTATTGTCGGACGCCATAGGAGAAGTCACGCGTGGCCTGGAAATTGTCGAATTCGCCTGCGGTGCGCCGCAACTGCTGAAAACGCAGTTTTCCGACAATATCGGCGCCGGCATCGACAATTGGCATCTGCGCCAACCTCTGGGGGTAACGGTCGGCATCACACCATTTAATTTCCCGGTGATGGTGCCGCTGTGGATGGCGCCGATGGCGCTGGTGACAGGCAACGCATTTATCCTCAAGCCTTCCGAGCGCGATCCGTCGGCATCGCTCATGCTGGCGCAACTGCTAATCGAAGCCGGCTTGCCGCCCGGCGTGTTCAATGTCGTACAGGGTGACAAAGTCGCGGTAGATGCGTTAATTCAGCATCCGGAAGTCAAGGCCGTGTCGTTTGTCGGTTCCACACCGATTGCCGAATATATCTACACCGAAGGTGCCCGGCGCAAGGGTACTTACCCGTTGCGGGTGCAAGCGCTGGGCGGCGCGAAAAATCATCTGGTCGTGATGCCGGACGCTAATCTGGAACAGGCGGTGGATGCGCTGATCGGTGCGGCCTATGGCTCGGCAGGCGAACGGTGCATGGCAATCTCGGTGGCCGTAGCCGTCGGTGCTATCGGCGATCGGTTAGTAGAGGCACTGATCCCCCGTGTAAAAGCATTGAAAGTCATGAACGGCATGGAAAGTGCCGCCGAGATGGGGCCGGTGGTGACGGCGGAGCACAAGAAAAAAATCGAGGGATATATCCAGGCTGGAATAGACGAGGGTGCCACGCTATTGGTCGACGGGCGCGGTACAACCGTGCATGGTCATGAAAAAGGATTTTTTCTCGGTGGCAGTCTGTTCGACCATGTAACTACAGCTATGTCGATTCATCGAGAGGAAATTTTCGGACCGGTGCTATCGATCGTGCGGGTGCCGGACCTGGCAGCGGCGATTGCACTGATCAACAGTCATGAATTCGGTAATGGCGTGGCGCTGTTTACGTCGGACGGCCATACCGCGCGTGAATTTTCAAGGCGTGTCGAGGTCGGCATGGTCGGCATCAATGTACCGATTCCGGTGCCGATGGCGTGGCACTCGTTCGGCGGCTGGAAGCGATCGTTATTTGGTGACGCCCATGCCTATGGCGAAGAAGGTGTGCGGTTTTACACGCGTTATAAATCGATCATGCAACGTTGGCCGCAGACAATCGACAAGGGTGCCGAATTTACGATGCCGGTCTCGAAATGAGGAAACAACATTGAATAAGAAAGCGTACGCGTGACGCAATCTGCAGGCGCTTACGATTACATCATCATCGGCGGTGGCAGTGCCGGTTGCGTGTTGGCCAACAGGCTCAGCCAGGATGCAGGTGTGTCGGTGTTGTTGCTCGAGGCGGGAGCCAAGGATGACTACATCTGGGTGCATATTCCGGTTGGTTACCTGCATTGCATCGATAATCCGCGCACCGATTGGCGCTACCGTACCGAAACCGATGCCGGCTTGAACGGGCGTAGTTTGCTCTACCCACGCGGCAAAGTGCTGGGCGGTTCGTCTTCCATCAACGGCATGATCTACATGCGTGGTCAGCAGCGTGATTACGACCAATGGGCGCAACTGACCGGCGATGAGAGCTGGTGCTGGAGCCAGGTACTGCCACTGTTTAAAAAAAGCGAGGATTACCATGGCGGTGCCAGCCAATATCACGGCGTCGGTGGTGAGTGGCGTGTGGAAAAACAGCGCTTGTCGTGGCGCATCCTGGAAGCGTTTCGCGATGCCGCGCAACAGTCCGGCATACCGAAAACCGAAGATTTCAATTGCGGCGACAACGAGGGCTGCGGCTATTTCGATGTCAATCAAAAACGCGGCATTCGCTGGAATACTGCCAAGGCATTTTTAAAAACCGTACAGCGGCGCGGTAACCTCGACATCATGACCGGCTGCCATGTGCAGCGCCTAAATATCGAAGCCGGTCCGCACGGACAGCGGTGTACCGGTGTCTCTTTTACCGGCGGCGGTCGATCCTGGACCGCACAGGCACGTTGCGAGACGTTGCTTGCCGCCGGTGCCATCGGCTCGCCGCAGATATTGCAACTCTCCGGTATCGGGCCGGCTGCGCTGTTGCAACAGCATGGCATTCCGGTAGTGGCAGATTTACCGGGGGTAGGCGAGAATCTTCAAGACCATCTACAGATGCGTATGGCGTTCAAGGTGTCGAATGTGAAGACGCTCAACACCATGAGTAGTCATTGGTTTGGCAAGATGAAAATCGGTATGGAATATGCGCTGTTTCAAAGCGGTCCGATGTCGATGGCACCTTCGCAACTGGGTGCTTTCACCCGCAGCGATCCAACAATGGCGAGCCCTGATCTGGAATACCATGTGCAGCCGCTGTCGCTGGAGCGATTCGGCGAACCTTTGCACACCTTTCCCGCCTTCACCGCCAGCATCTGCAATTTGCGGCCGACCTCCCGGGGCCATGTGCGCATCGGATCGGGCAGGGCAGAAGATGCACCTCGTATCACCACCAATTATTTCAGCACCGATGCAGATCGCCGCACGGCCGCTGCGGCATTACGCTTGACGCGCACCATCGTCGCTGCGCCGGCGTTAGCACCGTACGCGCCGCAAGAATTCAAGCCGGGCCCGCAGTTTCGAACCGACGACGAACTCATCCATGTCGCGCGCGACATCAGCACCACCATCTTCCATCCGGTTGGTACCTGCAAGATGGGAATGGCAAGTGATGCGATGGCAGTAGTCGATAGCCAGCTTCGGGTGCGTGGTGTCGAAGGATTACGTGTTGTCGATGCATCGATCATGCCGACCATTACGTCGGGCAATACCAATTCACCGACAATCATGATTGCGGAAAAAGCAGCGGTATTGATTCGTCAGGCGAATCAACAATAAGCTCCAGGCAACGATAATCTCCAGCGATTTATCTTGCACTGCCGCAAAGAAAAATTTGCGCCGATGCACGGTTATCTCGTATTGTCGTGTAACCGAGTAAATCGTGGGTGCAGCAGGGTAGATGGTAACGAGGAGACACGATGACCGACGTCATCCTGGAGACAAAGCATCTGACCAAAGATTTCAAAGGCTTCACTGCGGTTAGTGATGTCAACTTTGCCGTGCAGCGTGGACAGATCCATGCACTGATCGGCCCTAACGGTGCTGGCAAGACCACATTTTTCAATCTGCTGACGAAATTTCTTTCGCCGACCGCCGGGCACATTCTATTCAACGGGCGCGACATCACAGCGGCCAAGCCTTCCGATATCGCGCGTCAGGGCATCATCCGCTCATTCCAGATCTCCGCAGTTTTTCCTCATCTGAGCGTGATGGAAAACGTCCGCATTGGTCTGCAGCGCTCGCTGGGTACGTCGTTTCATTTCTGGCGTAGCGAACAGTCGCTCACATTACTGAACGATCAGGCGATGGAACTGTTGGCACAGGTCGATTTGCGTGAATTTGCCGATGTTATTACCGTCGATTTACCGTATGGGCGCAAACGGGCATTGGAAATCGCCACCACGCTTGCCATGAAGCCGGCTTTGATGCTTCTCGACGAGCCGACCCAGGGCATGGGCCATGAAGACGTGGATCGGGTGACGCAGCTAATCAAGACGGTTTCGGTCGGGCGCACCATTTTGATGGTCGAGCACAACATGCATGTCGTGGCTGGCATTTGCGACCGCATCTCGGTGCTGCAGCGCGGCGCGATTCTGGCGGAAGGCACATACGCCGAAGTATCGAACGACCCACTCGTCATGGAAGCCTACATGGGCACTTCCAGCGGCGTATTGGAAGGGGCGCATTGATGCAGGCCCTCGAGATACGCAATCTTCAGGCGTGGTACGGCGAGTCGCATATTTTGCACGAGGTAGCTTTGAGCGTTGCTCAAGGTGAGGTGGTCACGCTACTAGGCCGCAACGGTGCCGGGCGGACGACGACACTACGCGCGATCATGGGCTTGACAGGGCGACGCACCGGCTCGATCAAGGTCAACGGTATTGAGTCGATCGATATGCCGACGCACCGCATCGCCCACCTCGGCATCGGTTATTGCCCGGAGGAGCGGGGAATTTTTTCATCGTTGTCGGCTGAAGAAAATTTGTTGCTGCCGCCCAGAGTATCGAAAACCGAGCAAGGCATGTCGCTCGAAGAAATCTACGCCATGTTTCCGAATCTGGCTGAACGTCGTAACAGTCAGGGTTCCAAGCTTTCTGGCGGCGAGCAACAGATGCTCGCAGTGGCTCGTATCCTGCGCACCGGTGCCCGCCTGTTGCTGCTCGACGAAATATCGGAAGGGCTGGCACCGGTGATCGTGCAAGCATTGGCGCGCATGATCGGCACCTTGCGCAGTAAGGGTTACACCATCGTCATGGTGGAACAGAATTTTCGATTTGCCGCGCCGCTGGCGGATCGTTTTTACGTGATGGAGCACGGCCAGATCGTCGAGACTTTCGATGCTGCGGCGCTGGAAGAAAAGATGCCGGTATTGCAAACGTTACTCGGTGTTTGAGCGATGCAGCGGTTGCAAACATTTGGATGGGCCGCCAAGAAACTTAGAAAGGGGTACTTGGGTATATCGGGTATATCAAAAAAGGCGAGAGCCAAATAAGTAGGGCGGATAAGTAAGCTATAAGGAAGGCGGAAAGCCTCATTGAATCTACATAAAAATTCATATCATTCAGGAGACAATTTTGAACTCATTACAATCGATCGACAAATCGTTATCAAGCGTCAAACCCCTAGTACTGGCGGTTGCCGGTGCCTGCATGTTCGGCATGCTGCCTAGCGCATCGGCGCAGTTGTCCAACGACGTCGTCAAGATCGGTTTTCTGACCGACATGTCGAGCGTGTATTCGGATATCGACGGCCAGGGCGGTGCCGAAGCGATTCGCATGGCGATCGCCGATTTCGGCGGCACCGTCTTGGGCAAGAAAATCGAGCTGCTGGCAGCTGACCATCAGAACAAACCCGATATCGCTGCCAGCAAGGCCCGTGAATGGTTCGATCAGCAGGGGGTGGACATGCTCGTCGGTGGTACCAACTCCGGCACGGCGCTGGCAGTATCCAAGGCGGCGCTGGAGAAAAAACGGCTGTACATGGTGGTCGGTGCCGGCACCTCTGCCCTGACCAACGACCAGTGCTCACCCTACACCATCCATTATGCTTACGACACGGTCGCATTGGCCAAAGGTACAGGCGCCGCCGTTGTGAAACAGGGCGGCAAGAGCTGGTACTTCCTGACCGCCGATTATGCGTTCGGTGCTGCGTTGGAAGCAGATACGGCAGCAGTGGTCAAAGCCAATGGCGGCACGGTTTCGGGTGCTGTGAAACATCCGCTGGCATCGTCGGACTTTTCTTCTTTTATGCTGCAGGCGCAAGGCTCGAAAGCGCAGATACTTGGTCTGGCGAATGCCGGAGGCGACACCATCAACGCCATCAAGGCAGCCAATGAGTTCGGTGTTACCAAGACCATGAAACTGGCTGGCCTGCTGATGTTCATCAACGACGTTCATTCCTTGACGCTCAATCTTACCAAGGGCATGTATCTCACCGACAGTTGGTATTGGGATCAGAACGACGAGACGCGCAAATGGTCACGACGGTATTTCGAAAAAATGAAAAAGATGCCGAGCAGCCTGCAGGCTGCCGACTACTCGGCCACACTGCAATACCTTAATTCGGTTAAAGCGGTTGGCAGCGACGATGCCGACAAGGTACTGGCTTACATGAAGAAGACCAAGTTCAACGATATGTATGCCAAAAACCATGTCTTGCGGGGCGACGGCAGCATGATCCACGATATGTATCTGATGCAGGTCAAGGAGCCGTCGGAATCGAAATACCCGTGGGATTATTACAAGATCGTGCAGACGATTCCGGGCGAGCAGGCGTTCACTGCCAAAGCCGATTCGAAGTGCGCCGCCTGGAAGTAACGTGGAGATTTTCGGTATCCCACTACAGGCGATGTTGAGCCAGCTGCTGCTCGGGCTGGTCAATGGCTCCTTCTACGCCATGCTGTCGTTGGGTCTGGCCGTGATTTTCGGCTTGCTCAACGTAATTAATTTTGCGCATGGCGCGTTCTACATGATGGGTGCGTTCTTTGCCTGGATGGGACTGAATTATTTCGGTTTGAATTATTGGGTCATGCTGATCGCGGCACCCATACTGGTGGGCATTGTCGGTATGGTGATTGAAAAATCCATGCTGCGTTGGCTCTATCGGCTCGATCATCTCTACGGCCTGCTGCTCACGTTCGGCATCACGTTGATGCTTGAAGGGTTGTTCCGTTCGTTCTACGGCGTATCCGGCCAACCCTACTCGGTTCCTGACGCGCTGTCCGGTGCTACCGACCTTGGCTTCATGATCCTGCCGAATTATCGCGCCTGGGTCGTGCTGGCGTCCCTGGTCGTTTGTTTTGCCACCTGGTTCGTGATCGAAAAAACCAAACTCGGTGCGTATCTGCGTGCTGGAACGGAAAACCCGAAACTGGTCGAGGCGTTCGGTATCAACGTGCTGTTGATGGTAACCCTCACTTACGGCTTCGGCGTGGCACTGGCGGCGTTTGCGGGCGTGCTGGCGGCACCTGTGATCCAGGTGTCACCCTTGATGGGCTCGAATTTGATCATCACCGTGTTCGCCGTGGTCGTGATCGGCGGCATGGGCTCTATACTCGGCGCAATATTGACCGGCCTCGGCCTTGGCGTGATCGAAGGGTTGACCCGTGTTTTTTACCCGGAACTTTCGGCGACCGTCGTTTTTATTGCCATGGCGATCGTCTTGATGGTTCGCCCGGCGGGTCTGTTCGGCAAGCAAAAATAGGCACTTCATGAACAAGAAAATTGGCTACGCAACCCTGCTTGTCCTGCTGCTGGCGGCACCGTTTGCGGTCTATCCCGTGTTTCTGATGAAGTTGCTGTGCTTCGTCCTGTTTGCCTGTGCATTCAATTTATTGATCGGCTTTACCGGTTTGTTGTCATTCGGACATGCTGCATTCTTCGGCGGCGGCGGCTATGTTGCCGGCCATGCACTGGCCTCCCTGAGCGTGCCCTCGGAGCTGGGATTGGTAATGGG
The DNA here is from genome assembly GCA_040385645.1 of Pseudomonadota bacterium. Taxonomy (GTDB): domain Bacteria; phylum Pseudomonadota; class Gammaproteobacteria; order Burkholderiales; family Burkholderiaceae_D; genus JANXSS01. The sequence continues at coordinate 8,387 of JAZKGZ010000020.1, read as the reverse complement.
TACCGCAGCCGGTGCATTGTTAGGGCTAGTCATCGGTAGCTTGGCGATTCGCCGACAGGGCATCTATTTCACGATGATTACCCTGGCGCTGGCGCAAATGTTCTATTTCGTCGCCTTGCAAGCGCCGTTCACCGGTGGCGAAGATGGTTTACAGGGGGTGCCTCGCGGCAAGCTGATCGGCGTATTATGCCTTTCTCACGATCTGACGATGTATTACGTAGTGCTGTCGATCGTAGTCGCAGCATTCGCTTTGATCGCCCGCATCGTGCATTCCCCGTTCGGGCAAGTGTTAAAAGCGATCAAGGAAAACGAGCCGCGGGCGATTTCACTTGGCTACGATGTCGACCGCTATAAATTGCTGGCGTTCGTACTGTCGGCGGCATTGGCAGGTCTGGCCGGTGCCACCAAGACGCTAGTGCTCGGTTTCGAGACACTGACCGATGTGCACTGGTCCATGTCTGGCCTGGTGGTGCTAATGACGCTTGTTGGTGGTATGGGAACGTTGATTGGCCCTGTGGTGGGCGCAATCGTTATCATCGTCCTAGAAAATAAGCTTGGTGAACTTGGCAATTTGATCGCCGATATCACGACCGTCGAATGGTTTCGCTCTCTTGGCGAATCAGTAACTATTGTCACTGGCTTAATTTTTATTATTTGCGTCCTGGCATTTCGTCGTGGAATCGTTGGTGAAATCATCGCACTAAAAAAGAGAAAAGTTTCTTAAGAGATACTTATTTCTAGTGATATTTTGAGTGTGCATCGATCTTTATTTGCCGCGTCGATACTTTTTGAGAATTTGTGTTGGCAAGGCGTGAGTCTGTCTTACATTACATCTTCTAACGTTGGTCACGGTCATTTAAAATAGTGTTCTGTCACTAGGGCCTTGTCACAAAGCCCTGTCAATATTTGCCCAAATTTCCCTACTAAAGTTTGTCTCGTAGGTTCAAAGCGGCTAATCACAATACTAAGGTTGCTTCTTGGAAATTTCTGGAACCTATCTGATCCTCGCATTCGCAGCGCTGTTTGCTGGTTTAATCGATGCCGTCGTCGGTGGCGGAGGGTTGATCCAAGTGCCAGCGTTGTTTTCTGCCTTGCCGAGCACTGCGCCAGCAACGCTACTCGGCACGAGTAAGCTTGCTGGCGTTTGGGGAACTGCAGTCTCTGCGGTCAGCTACGCCCGCCGCGTCCGCATGGAGTGGAGCACGATCGTCCCAGCGACGATTACTGCTTTCGCTGCTGCGTTTGTTGGCGCATACACGGTTACAAAAATTCCCCCGGATTATTTGCGTCAACTTTTACCGTTAATATTAATTGCAGTCGCGGTATATACATTTATTAAAAAAGATTTTGGTGCCAATCACACTCCGACTTATAGCGGGGCTAAAGAGCGTGGCTTGGCGATTCTGGCCGGCGCGGCAATTGGGTTTTATGACGGTTTTTTCGGCCCTGGTACCGGTAGTTTCCTGGTCTTTATATTTGTTCGCTTTTTCGGATTCAACTTTCTCGGCGCATCAGCTGCTGCAAAGATCGTGAACGTCGCTTGCAACGTGGCTGCGTTGATGTGGTTCGGTTACAGTGGAAATCTGCTATGGCAGCTCGGGTTGATGATGGCAGTCTGCAATATCGTTGGCTCACTGATTGGTACTAGTGTTGCCATACGTTTTGGCAGTGCCTTCGTACGTAAAGCCTTTCTTTGCGTGGTAAGCGGGTTGATCATAAAAACGTTCTACGACGGGTATTTAAAATAATCTAAGATACGCCGTCATGTTTCACGTGGAACACCAAATTGATCTCTCGCTTCGTTCCACGTGAAACACCAAGTAATCTGAATTCATAATCAAATCCAGCTTTTACTACCATGTTTAACATCCAGATCTCAAAAGAGTGAATATAATCGAGCTCTCCAAGAGTAAAGGTGGCTGGCATCATGCAATTTCCCTCAGAATTCGATGTAATCGTAATTGGCGGCGGTCATGCCGGCACCGAGGCGGCACTGGCATCGGCCCGAATGGGATGCAAAACCTTGCTTTTGACGCACAACATTGAGACATTGGGACAGATGTCGTGCAACCCCTCTATCGGCGGTATCGGCAAAGGTCACTTGGTCAGAGAAATCGACGCAATGGGCGGGGCGATGGCAATCGCCACCGATGAAGGGGGCATCCAGTTTCGCATCTTGAATTCCAGTAAAGGCCCGGCGGTGCGAGCAACAAGAGCGCAAGCCGACCGCATTCTATACAAGCAGGCAATTCGACATCGTTTAGAGAATCAGGCCAATTTATGGCTTTTTCAGCAGGCAGTCGATGACTTGCTCGTGCAGGGCGGGCGGGTGACTGGTGCGGTAACGCAGGTCGGTGTCATTTTCAAAGGCCGTGCAGTGGTATTAACGGCAGGCACTTTTTTAAACGGCAAAATTCATGTCGGTTTGAATAATCATGCGGCGGGTAGGGCAGGCGATCCGCCGGCGGTTGCCTTGTCGGCGCGTCTAAAAGAGTTACAACTTCCGCAGGGCCGGCTTAAAACTGGTACGCCGCCAAGAATCGATGGTCGCACGATCGACTTTTCAAAAATGCAGGAACAACCTGGCGATCTACACCCGGTACCGGTATTTTCCGTACAAGGATCAGCCGATATGCACCCGCGGCAGGTTTCATGTTGGATAACCCACACGAACGAGCGTACACACGATGTAATACGCGCCGGACTAGATCGTAGCCCGATGTTCACAGGCGTCATCGAAGGCGTAGGGCCACGTTATTGCCCATCGATCGAGGATAAGATCCACCGGTTTTCCGATAAAGCGTCGCATCAGATATTTCTCGAGCCTGAAGGTCTCACGACAAACGAATTTTATCCGAATGGCATTTCTACAAGTTTGCCGTTCGATGTGCAATTAGCATTGGTACGGTCGATGCGAGGACTGGAAACGGCGCATATCTTACGACCCGGTTACGCCATCGAATACGATTATTTCGACCCGCGTGGCTTAAAAGGATCGCTCGAAACGAAAGTCATCGACCGCTTGTTTTTCGCCGGGCAAATCAACGGCACAACTGGCTACGAAGAAGCTGCAGCGCAGGGTTTGCTTGCAGGAATAAATGCTGCACTGCAAGTTTTTGGGCGGCCTGCTTGGACGCCGCGTCGCGACCAGGCTTACCTCGGCGTGTTAGTGGACGACTTAATTACACAGGGCGTACAGGAACCCTACCGTATGTTTACCAGCCGGGCAGAATATCGCTTGAGCCTTCGCGAAGACAATGCCGATATGCGCCTCACCGAGATCGGTAGGGCACTTGGATGCGTGAGTGATCGACAATGGGCCGCGTTCGAAGTGAAGCGTGAGGCAGTCACCCTTGAAATGCAACGACTACGTTCGACCTGGGTCAACCCCCGGATGATGGCCGAAACCGAAGCACAGCGCCTCCTAGGCACTGGCCTAGAGCGAGAGTACACGCTCGCTGACCTCCTGCGACGCCCGAACGTTCGGTATGCTCAACTGATGAGCCTGCGCGGCCTTGCAGGGGAAGACCTAGCTGGTCCGGGTATCAGCGACGAAATTGTCAGGGAACAGATCGAGATACAACTGAAATATGCCGGCTATATCGAGCGCCAGGCGAAAGAAGTAGAGCGGCACGAGCATTACGAAAGCCTGGCGTTGCCAGTGGCTTTCGATTATCTCAATATCAACGCTTTGTCCATGGAAGTGCGACAAAAATTGCATCGCCAGCGGCCTCAGACGCTGGGTCAGGCGTCACGTATTTCCGGCGTGACGCCGGCAGCTATTTCCCTGCTGTTGGTGCACCTGAAAAAAAATCTGCCGGGTGAACTCGCTGCGCCGGTCGCGACGATCGATGTGGCAACTTAACAATCAAGTATTCGTCAATGAATTCGCCTCTTGAAAAAAAACTGACAACCAATGCTCCTGCATTGGACGCGAGCAGGCTGACCTTCGAGCGACAGCTGCGCTCGGGCGCGCAAGCGTTGGGGCTGCAAATGTCTGACGACCAGTTCGAACGCTTACTGGCTTACATGGCACTGCTGGTAAAGTGGAATGCCGTCTATAACCTGACCGCCATACGCGACCCGGTGCTGATGCTTTCGAATCACCTGCTCGATTGCCTGGCCGTGGTCGGCGCTTTTCAAGACGCCAAACGGGTGCTGGATGTGGGTGCCGGTGCTGGCCTGCCAGGTATCATCCTGGCGATATGGGCGTTAGAAGCTGCGCCAGCCATGCATATCTCCTTGATCGATACCGTACACAAAAAAACTGCGTTTCTCCAACAGGTCAAAGCCGAACTGAGACTCGACAACGTTACGGTTATTACAGGACGCGTGGAACAATTGAAACTGGATGCCAAACTCACCGGGCCATTCGACATCATTACTTCAAGGGCGTTTGCCGAGCTAAGCGATTTCATCACATGGTCGGCGCATTTGTTGGCAAGCGACGGTCATTTTCTGGCGATGAAAGGCGCGGTTCCCGCGGACGAAATAGCGCGCTTGGCCGCACCTTGGGCGGTGAGCGAAATTCGACCGTTGTCAGTGCCGATGTTATCCGCACAGCGTCATTTGATCCGCATTGCCAGGCAGCCGGGTAAAAATTCGGGGGGCTTGGATACAGACAGTCTGCGCAAATTGGCCAATGCGCTGCCAGCGGGACTACAATATGGCCCAGATCATGCAGCAGGCGTGCGCCACCGCACCACTTAGACGACGGATTCCACCTTTCATGGCAAATATCTTTTGCGTTGCAAATCAAAAAGGCGGCGTCGGCAAGACCACAACCGCGGTCAATCTCGCTGCCGGATTGGCAAAACTGTCGCAGCGTGTACTGCTGGTCGACCTGGACCCGCAGGGCAATGCGACTATGGGAGCCGGCATCAACAAATCGACGCTTAAAACATCGATTTACGAAGTGTTGCTGGGCATGTCCGACGTGCAGACAGCGCGCGTAACTTCGGAAAACGGCAAATTCGATGTGCTACCTGCAAACCGTGAGCTTGCTGGTGCCGAAGTGGAAATGGTCGAACTCGAGCAACGCGAGACCCGGTTGAAACAGGCGCTTGCAGAAGTAATCGACGAATACGATTTCATTTTGGTCGATTGCCCGCCCGCGTTATCGATGCTGACGCTAAACGGCCTGTGTGCCGCGCATGGCGTAATCATTCCGATGCAATGCGAATACTATGCGTTGGAAGGATTATCCGATCTGGTCAACACCATCAAGAAAGTACACGCCAAGCTCAATCCGGAGCTAAAAATTATTGGGCTGTTGCGGGTGATGTTCGATCCACGTATGACCCTGTCGCAGCAGGTATCGGCCCAGCTCGAAACACATTTCGGCGACAAGATATTTCGCACGATTATCCCCCGCAACGTTCGGTTGGCAGAAGCACCGTCCTACGGCATGCCTGGCGTGAGCTTCGATCCGGCATCGAAAGGCGCACAGGCCTATCTCGCCTTCAGCGCCGAGATGGTGCAGCGCGCAGCACAATTCAACAAGGCACCTAAAGTGTCCAGAGCACAAAATGCACCTAGTGCACCGAAATCGCCTCGCACGCCAGCGCAGGTGTAAAACCGCCCGCAGTCTGCCCACAGTTAATACGCACATCAAGGAATGGTGAAAATTCTGATGGAAACCGACAAAATCGTGGTCACAAAAAAACACAAAGGCCTCGGCCGGGGCTTGGATGCCTTGCTCGGGGGCTCCGGAGATTTCACCGAGTTGGCCCCGATTCCGGGAGCACCTTCTTCATTGCCTGTGGCAAATCTTCAAGCGGGAAAATATCAACCCCGAACCCGTATGGACGAAGGTGCGTTGAATGAGCTCGCCGCCTCGATCAAATCGCAGGGGTTGTTGCAAGCGATCTTGGTACGCCCGATCGTGGCCGGTAGCGGCATGCCGCAATACGAGATCATTGCTGGCGAGCGCCGTTTCCGTGCGGCACAATTAGCAGGGCTGACCGAGGTTCCGGTTTTAGTCAAAGATGTCGACGATCAGGCTGCCGCTGCCATGGCCTTGATCGAAAACATACAGCGAGAAGATTTGAACCCGCTGGAGGAGGCACAAGGCATCCAGCGCCTGATCAGCGATTTTGCTTTCACCCACGAACAGGCGGCCGGCGCAGTTGGCCGCTCGCGCAGCGCGGTCTCGAACTTATTGCGTCTGCTTAATCTTGCAAAACCGGTACAGACCATGCTTATGGCCGGTGACCTCGACATGGGACACGCTCGGGCTTTGCTCGCAGTGGATGCCGCCACGCAAATCATTCTGGCTAGCCAGGTGATCGCAAAGCGTATGTCGGTGCGCGAAGCCGAGAGACTGGTTACGCGCACTACAGAAGAACAGGCTGCCGGATTCAAGCCGCGCGAGCCAAGCCGCGGAAAATCGCGCGACCTACAGCGCGTCGAAGAAGAGCTTTCCGATTTGTTGGCGACGCCCGTTACCATCCGTGTCGGCGCCAGGCATCAAGGTACGGTATGCATCGAGTTTGCCGGCAACGACGGCCTCGATAGCATCATCAGTCGGCTAAGGGGTATGGCGATTACCCAGTAGGTAGCAAAGGTTTGACTGCCATTGGATATTCCCTTTATAATCCCGTGGCTTTGTCATGGACCCGATTGAACATGGGGCGGTTTGCATGTAATGGTTGCAAAGTGTTTGCCCCAGCGCTCGCCAACTCGTTGCAATCTGCGCCCTGAATCCGATGCTGCATATCGTTATCCTGCAACTTGCGGCGACGCTTGTCGTAGCCGTTATTTGCGGCGTGCTAGGCGGAACGCCCGGCTTGGTATCGGCATTGCTGGGTGGTCTGTGCTGCGTGGTGCCGAACGGGTTATTTGCCTTGCGCCTGTTTGCCAGTGCCCGTAGTGCCGGTGGTGCAAATCCAATTTCGTTTTTTATCGGTGAATTTGTCAAGATTGCATTGACGGTCGGCTTCCTCGGGGCAGCTGCCTGGTTCTACCGCGACCTGAACTGGCTGGCGCTACTCGCCGCCTTCATCGTAGCGCTAAAAAGTTACATCATTTTATTATTTAGGCACTGACATGGCGACTGAAGCGACTACCGGCGCGGCTGCGAATCACGCACCGACTGCCTCCGAATATATCGTGCATCACCTTGGACATCTGTCGACAAAACATCAAGACAAGATCGTCGATTTTTCGATTTTGAATCTTGATACGATTTTTTGGTCGGTCTTTGCTGGCGTACTGGGTTGCACGATCATGTACATGGCTGCGCGCAAAGCGACTTCCGGCGTGCCAGGCCGGTTCCAGGCCGCCGTGGAGATGGTGTACGAGATGGTCGACAATCAAGCCAAGGGTATTGTGCATGGCGACCGCAGCTTCATCGCGCCATTGGCATTGACAGTTTTTGTCTGGGTTGCGCTGATGAATTCGCTGGATTTTCTGCCGGTGGATATGTTCGCAGCCTTGTTTTCCGCGCTGAATGTTGAAAATATTTTTCCGTATCACCGGGTTGTCCCGACCGCCGATCTGAATGGCACGATGGGTATCGCCCTCGGTGTCTTCGCGCTGATGATTTTCTACAATATCAAAATCAAGGGCGGTGGCGGCTTCATCCATGAATTGTTTGCAGCACCGTTCGGCATCTGGCTCGCACCGTTTAATCTATTGCTTAACGTCATCGAGTTTGCCGCGAAGACGGTATCGTTGGCGATGCGATTGTTCGGCAACATGTTCGCCGGGGAACTGCTGTTCCTGCTGATCGCATTGCTCGGTTCGACTGCCACCGTGTTCGGCTTCTTCGGCCAGGTCGTCGCCGGTTCGGTCTGGGCCATCTTCCACATCCTGATCGTGTTCCTGCAGGCATTCATTTTCATGATGTTGACCCTGGTCTACATCGGGCAAGCCCATGAAGGACACTAACGGTCTAGAGCCACCGTGTCTTGAATCGTAGTACCGGCTTCCAGGCTTAGATTTGTTTTCAACTCGTTTTCGATGCATTTTTATTTACGCGTTTTTAAATTTTTAATTTTAACTTTGAAGGAATTGTCATGACTGATCTCTCATTTGTAGCACTGGCGTGTGGCTTGATCATCGGCCTGGGTGCGATTGGCGCCTGTATCGGTATCGCAATCATGGGTGGCAAATACCTCGAAGCATCAGCACGTCAGCCTGAGTTGATGAACACATTGCAAACCAAAATGTTCCTGTTGGCCGGCTTGATCGACGCTGCGTTCCTGATCGGTGTTGGTATCGCCATGTTGTTCGCTTTCGCGAACCCGTTCGTCGCCAAGTAAGCACCATCCCAGGCCGTGCCTCTCGTTGAGACGCGGCTGACTGTATTTTGCTAAGGAAACAACCATGAACCTCAATGCAACCCTGTTTGCACAGTTCGTGGTCTTCTTCATCCTCGCCGGTTT
>JAZKGZ010000019.1:0-41834 GCA_040385645.1 Pseudomonadota bacterium | reverse complement strand
TTATTAACCGGAGCTACTCCAAATTGATGCGGTCCTGAAAAACCAGACAGGTCAGCATCATTATCCCAGTGGCCAATATTGAGTTTTCGTCAGAGAAATTCGCAATGAAGGCCGCCGATACATACGCTCTAAACGATGCGTTTGTCCGTTTCGGGTGTTAATCGCTTGCTGATGCTAAGCATTGCTGGTGAGCGTGGTCTGAGCGACTGCCTAATGCTGATTAGGTCAGCTTTTTTTCTAAAGAATTTAACATTATGGAAACCACCACACCTGCCGACCCTCTCGCTACCTGTACAGCAGAACGGATTTTTTCGGTACTGTCTCCAATAGCAAAACCCAAAGATAGGCGGCTATTGATTGAATCAAGGGCAGCAATCTTGACTTCATCAATTTCCGAAGAAAGCAATTTAAGAAGCAAATTAAATGAACAGACTCCGCCTACATCATCACCAAGCGTTTCCGCACATGATGTAAGCCATATCTTTGATTTTTTTTGAATTTTTTCGTCAAGAATTTTCCAGTCGTAGTCAGTAAAACTTTCCAATAGTGCAACAGCTTCCGAGATGCCGACATCGGACCAATAATTATCAAATTCTTTAACTGCATCCAAACGGTTTTCATATTTAGCAAACATGTCAATTTTTACCAGTCAAAAAGTATGATTTGGTCTGAAACCCACGCGATCCGACAGGGTAGCCAGCCGTCACATCATTACCAATTTTAATAACCTCAATCTTGACACCATTTACGGTTGATTGATAAAGAGCTGCACCATCAGCACGTGTTGCAACGGGCAGCATATCGCCGACTTGCCTAACAGCGCCAATGCTTTGACTGGATGTCCAGTTTTCAGGAAACAACGTACTCGTTTTAATATTTGAGACGTTGCCGTCGCTAAACTGCGTTACTAGCTTCGCATTTCGTGTTCCGTCTGCATTCAATGAAAACACCTCGACAGCGTAATTCGGGTTGGAATTTGCAATTTCTCCACCATGCGCGCCTATTAACCGATTTGTCGGCGTGCCGCTTGCATTTATAACTCGCTCGCCATATAAGATTTTTGTCTCCATTGCAGGCGTTATAACGGTCGTTGCCGCTACTGCGCCATTAGTCCCAACAAGTGGAACTGAGAGTTCGGAATCTACTCTCGAACCCCCATTTGAATCGGTCGACGGCACTGGTTTTTCAACCGTAGTGATACCTTTCCCGTTTGAAACGACTTGGTTGGAATCACTTGAACTATTTGCCCGAGCAGGTCCGGCCAACGAAGGCTGCTGCTCCAGCGAACCAGTTTTAGGATTGATCCTGCCTAGCGATCTACCCGATCCATCAACCAATTCTCCCACTACATGAATCACTTCACCATCTACTTTTGCCCCTACCGCTGGCACCGACGCATCTGAATTTCTACCAGTGTTACTACGCGAAAGCCTGATCTTTCCAATTCCTCCTCCTGCTCTTGCCGTTATGCCGCCAATTGCGCTTAATATCATTGTCCGTGTTACGTAATCATTTAAAGCTTGTTCCGCTAGTCCATCACATGCACCAACTGAAAAGCCTGCACAATTATTTTTTCGGAACTCTGCGACTTCTTGAGCTATTTCGGCATCTTTACCAAATATTGAGGAAAGTCCTCTTACTGATTTATGTATCTGGACATTGTTCTGCCGTTCTATAAACTGCAATTCCTGGCTACCATACCCAAAAGGCAGTATGTTGCTCACTTCGGCGGCAGTCGCAGCTTGACTCATTAAGCTATTCACGCACTGCACATTGCCGCTGACAATGCAACTTTCAACCTTCGCAATATTTTGGGTAGATAAAGCTCGATACTTTTGTACGATTGACATTACGTCTTCGTCGCTGCAACCTTTGGATTTGGCTTGGCAGGTCGCTGTCTCCTTACGCATTGCATCAGCTTGCTCATGGCGTAAAAAATTATTGGCTGTCTGATTTAAACCTGCAGCTGCGCCAGTTGTTCCACCGATAGCAAAACCTATAGCTGTACCAGCCGAAGCAATCAATACCTGTCTAACCGGCGCAGGCAAATTTGGATCGTTGACGACCTGTGCCAGAGTTGGAGCTGCTAGAGACGATACACCAGCACCTGCTGCCCCTTGCAACCCACCCGCTAAAGCGCCTATTGCGGCGTGCAACGCAGCTCGGTACACACCTCCCTCTTCCCATTTTTGAGCCTGCTCACGTAGTTCCGCAGCTTGAGTAGCGTTTCCAGAATCTGCAGCTGCTTTGGCTTGATCATTTAATTCCGCACTACGGTCTCCAGAAAATTCCGCCACTGCTTTAGGCGCATTTTTTCCAAAAGCGTTTGTGATAGTGGTTTGTGCATCAATGTCTTTTTGAACTTTGTCGGCATCAAATATTTTTTCAACGCCAGTTTTTTGATCCCCAGTCCTTGCATCCTTATTACCCGTAACACCCGAAATCGAAGCAACCGTCGTGCTACTTGTGCTGCCACTATCCTTGCCAAAGCCGGCACTCGTGCCACCTGGCACCACTTCACTCTTGGCGTTCATGCCACTGCCAACGTTTACACTGACACTACTGGCGTTGTAAGCGGCTTGGTTTTGAATGTCATTCGCGGTGAGCGTGCCGCCGGTTGCGAAGCGATTGCTATCTTCATCGACTGCCGTTTGCGTGCTGGATATGACGCCACCCGTCAGCGCCGTATTCCCTTTCACATCCACCTGAAACCCACCATCGCCAGCACGAATGCCGCTTTGCTCGACGACACTGGCGTAGTTGCTATCAACCTTGGCTTTGGCAGCATTGACGCTACCGCTCATGGCACCCATGCCAACCGAGACGCTGCCACCCACGCTGGTTTGTTTGGACTTGTATGTGCTGGTATCTTGCAGACTCTCGATTGCCAGATTGCCGCCGACTTGGGCAATTACCTGTTCGCCGCTAACCACCGCGCCTTTGAGCGTGGTATCGCCACCAGAGCGCAGCGTCAGGGTTTTACCGGCGTCGACATTCGTTTCGGTCCACGAAACATCGCTGCCATCGGCATTGCCCCGCCCTTTGCTTGCGCTGGCATTGAACATGAGGCCGCCCGTGCCGTAGCTCACGCCTACGCTCGCACTGCTGTTCTGACTGGTGCTTTTTTGGTCGGCGGTATTTTTTGCCGCGAGCAAATTGATGGCACCATCGGCTTGCAGGGTAGCGTCGTTACCGGCTTGGATATTGCTGCCTTGTATCGTCAAGTTCGAACCGGCACCGGCTCCTGTGGCTTGAATATTGAGATTACCGCCCGCTGCAATGCTCGAACCCACGGCTGTCGTACTGTTTTGTACGGAGTTGTTTTGGCTTTTGGAGCTGCCATAGCTGACGCTGACATCGATACCGCCAGCACGCTCGGCGGCGGTGGCGTCTCGCATGATCTCTTGATTGTTCGCATCGAGTTTGCCGGTACCTACCTGCCCATTAGCGTTACCTTGTGCGGCAACAACTGATTTCGCCGTATTCTTAGCAGTAAAAGCGGCATTGGCGGCGGCCAGCGCCGCCATTCGGTCGCTGGTGGCATTACCGGAAGCTTCTTTCATCTGCTCGACGGACTGCACTGCAGAAACCAGCCCGCTGGTAACGGCTACCGTTACACCGCTTTGCTTGGAAAGCACTTCGTCGCTACGGCGAGAGGTGTTCTCAGCGGCGACGATATCGATCGTGCGTGCCGTGATCGATACATCGCGCTGCGGTGCAGAAATGTCGCTACCGGTTTGGCGGTAGGCATTGCCGGCCGAGACCGTCACGCCGCCGGCAACGCTGCCCACTTGCGAGCCCACGGATGTGGTGATCGCATTATCGGTCGTGACTGTCTGCTGCTTTTTACCGGCGGTGACGCCAAAGCCGCCGCTACTGAACACCCCGCTGGTTTTGGTATCGGTGCTGTTGGTGCGGCTCTGTTCCTGCGTTGCCGCCGCAATGTTGATATCGTTGCCGGCGGCCAGCATGGTTCCGGCATCAGAAATGACCTGGCTACCCTCGATATTGATATTGCCGTTCGGGCCGGCTTTCAGGGATGTGCCTGCCTGTATGTAAATCTGGTTGCCGCCCAGAGAACTGCCAATGGCAGTGGTTTCTGCAACGGTATCGCGTGTGCTGGTCACGGTTTTGGATAAATATCCACTCGTGCCTTTGGTCTGGTGCGCTTCATCGACGGTTTGCGTAGCTTGACCGGCAGTGATGTTGACCGCGTTACCGGCAACGACTGCCAAGCCGTTACGCTCGCTGGCAATTTGTGCTGCGCGAACATTGACGTCGGCACCGGCCTGCAGTATCAGATTGCCGTCTGCTTTGATGATGCTGCCGACTTCGCTACTGGCACTTTCCTCGCGCTTGTTTTGCGCATTCCAGACGAGTTTCTGGTCGCTTGACTCCTTTACCACGCCGACGTTGATATTTTGTCCTGCAACAAGCGCCGTCTGGCCATTTTCTCCGGCGTTAATCAGTTGCGCACCGTTGATATTGATATCGCGGCCAGCTCTAGTGCTCATGCGCCCATCTGCGCCGGTGGTGTACACGGCTGCGAGTCGGCTCAATACCGTGCGGCTGCCCTGCTCATTTTTCGTGGAGCGGGTTTCGGAACTGATATTAACGTCGCGGCCCGCTTCGATCGCTACCCGGTCGACGCCATCGATCTGGCCACCGAGATTATTGACATCCAGCCGCGCCAGCAGATCCACATCCACTGCTGCAATGCGCCCGCCGACATTATTGATGTTATCGGCGGTCAAAGTAACGCCATTACGTCCGGCCAAAATGCCGTTATTGGTAATATCGCCCGTGGCGTTAATGTTGAGCGACTCTCCACTGATCAGCGAACCGGATCCATCGATGTCTCCCGGTTTGGCCATTACATATAACTGCGGCACCAGCACACGCCGCGTCGTGCCGTTTGGCAAGGTGACGGTGTTTTCAACAAGCCAGACGATGTCGCTGGTGAGCTGCCCCATTTGCTCTGCCGACAAACCAATCCCTGGTTTAAGCTGAAGTGCGCGTGCTGCCGTCACACCGTTGTTGAGCAATGCCCGATACTGGGTTTCATCGTTCGAGTAGCCCGCAAAAAAGCGTCTGCCAGTCAAATCGCCAAGTTGCTCACGTACCAGTCGCTGTTCGTAAAAACCGTCACCCAGTCGCGTCAAGGTCGTGGCAGGATCGATGCCAAGTTGAATCAGTAATTCATTTGACGAGACAATCTTTCTGGCATCAATGAATTGCTCATCGGTGATGATCAAGCTGCCGCCGTTTCCTGCGCTCGGCGGCAATGCCTGATTGGGCGTTGAAACGGATACGTTAGTGATGGGCGACTGCGGTAGTGACTGAGGCAGCGTCTGTAGCTGGGGCCGTAGCGGCGACCCCGTCACGATCAAACCAGGGACGTTAAGCACTGGCGCGGGAGGCAAAGGCGTTGCCGGTGTTGGCATCGGCACTATCACCGGCGCAACGCCAGTCGTCGGATCGGCCAATTGAAAAATTCCACCAACTGGCAATTTCAGGTTGACACTACCGGTACGCACAATTCCCAGAGCACCACCGTTTGGTCCCTGGGCTGTTTGCGTTACGTTAACGCCTCCAAACTTGTCTGTCTGCAAGCCACCTGGAAAACGTTCCGTGTCTTGTTGTCTGTACACGGTATTGAATGACGATACAGTTTCCTCTACGGCACTAGGAAGGTAGGGGTAGGGATCCTCACCTTGACGGTCGCGCCCTTTTTCTTGTATCCGATGGAAATTCGTGACGGTGCCACGATCCTGCGTAATACGCAGGTTGTCTGTAGGGAATGGTTTGTGTGGTTCTTCGCTGTTGACTAGGCTGGTCACGGTAGCGTTGATCGCACCGCCAGCAATGATGCTGCTTAAATTATTGCGTACAGAAGTAGCATCAAGCCGTATGTTGCCGCCCGCCACAATATAGGCGGTTCTTTGGCCAACAAGACTACTCTCACGGACGGTACGGGTGTAATCGTAGCGGTTGAAATTGGAATTCGTTCCCTCAGGTGTTACGAGATGATAAACCTCGTCAAATATGATGGACACTTCACTGGGCAGATAACGTTTGGGCGATCCAGAGAGTTGATACTCTTGAAAAGTGTTTCCATAACCAAAATCTGGCTGCATGTAAAAATAAGCAAACTGATCTTGATTAAGGATGCTGTTGGCACTGAGGCTGAGGTTACCTAATGCTTCAATGCTGCCGTTGTTAAGATTTTGTATCCAGCCGGCACGTCCGGTTGCGCGATTGTTTTGATCTAGCTCGCCGCCGATCGAGAGATCGCCACCACTGAAAATCATGCCACGTTGATTGAAAATGCCAGGCCCGGCGATATCGAGGCGTTCACGTGCAGCAATTGTCGAAACCGGACCGCACATGCTGACCTGAGGGTCGATCTGATCGTAACCGGTGGCGGTCAATGTTGCAGCAACATTGTTGCCAAACAGTACGGTGGTATCTTTGGTGTTTGGTAGCACACCATTTTTGACGGATCCGCTAATAGCGATAGTGTCACCGTAAATACGACCGTAACCGCTGCCAAAGTGGCCGATGCCGACATTAGTCAGTTCGGCGCTGCGGATTTCCACCTCTCTACCGCTAATCAAACCACTATTGGATATCAAATGGTTGCCTTTGACCGGCGAGTTTTCAGTGCTTGCCGTTAGTATCAGGCGATCCGCCTCGATACGACCAAGGTTGGACAAGCCGCCACCATTGGTGTTTATGTTTAACACACCACCGGCACCAATTTCGCCCGGTAGACTCAAGCCATAAACCTCAATATTGGCATTGCCGATTGCTTTGATCGATTGTGGCTGGTAAGTCCATTCGCGTTTGGTCAGGCGCAGCGAAAGATCGCCCTCGCTGATCAGGTTGCCAGTATCGACTGCGAGCGCTTCTTCCTTACCGTCCGTCATGCTGGCAGCCTCGATTTGCAGGTTGCGGCCTGCGACGACTGTGCCTTGCATGTTATGAATTGCCAATGTCTTTTGATCGGCCTGGAGATTGCGCAGAACCAATTGACCACGTGAGCTGAGTAATCCAGACTCGTTGGTAATTGTGTCGCTGGCTGAAATTGTCAAAGCCCGCTCGGCAAGGATTTTGCCTCGGGCATTGTCGACAGCCGCTGCCTTGATTTCAACGTTATTACCTTGAATGCCAGCATTCGATTTGCCAACCGAATCGCGGTTGACAAGCTTAGTGGCCTGAATCAGCAAGTCAGCTTGCGAGCGCAGCAGGTTTGCATTATTTAAAGTGCCGTTGCCAAGCGCAAAGCTGAGATTGCCGACGGTTTCGATGCGGCCTTGATTGTCTACATCAAGCCCCTGCTCCGAGCCTGCATTGAAGGCAATGCTCGATTCACCGACGATCACACCCTCGGCATTGTTACTGACTTTTTGGCTACTAATGCTTGTGCTTTTTTTTGCACCGATGTAACCGGCCTGATTATTCAGCAAACCCGTACGTAACGTTAATTCACCTTTACTGACAATGCCTTTGCTTGCTGTAGGGTCGTTAAGATCCGAATTGATGTTATTCAAACTCTGACCGTGCGTATCGATGCTCAATGAGCCATCGGCTTGCAATAAGCCGGAATCGTTTTGTAGCGTACCGCTCTCGATCGACAAAGAACGCTTGGCGAGGATTGTTCCTGCAGTGTTATCCACACGCGCCGTACCGGTATCGATGCGTACCTCTTGCCCGGTAATGCCACCGCTGTTGAGTAAGCCATCTGCGTTGACTGTCACGGCGCCAATTGCAGCACCGATGATGCCGGCGTTACGCACGCCGACACCGGCATCGGTGCCAATCAATCTGATCTTGCCAGCATACATGCCACCCAGCGCACCGACGTCGATCGCAAACGTTGGTGTCGCGCCAGCACCGGCAATTTTTTCGATGCTACTGGCGTCAAAGGCGATCCGATTCGCGCCAGTCACAACGGTCAAATCGTTGGCAAACAGGTCGGCATTAATTTGTGCAGCGCGGGCAAGAATTTGCGTGTAATCGGTCAAGCTACCGTCCAGCCCCGCCCCCTCGATTACCACCGCACCGCGCTGCACGAGGTAGCCCTCCAGATTTCCACCGTTCATTAGTGGTGAACCGGTGGTAAGCGTGGCCTGGTTGGCATTGATGAAGCCACAACCATCACAGGTAATACCGGCAGGGTTGGCAATCACCACCTGCGCTTTGCGTCCTGCCACTTCGACAAATCCACGCAAAATGCTTGGGTTACTCGAATTGACCTCATTTAAAATAACCCGCGCCGTCAAGCCATTCAACAGCGCGTTGCCAGCGATCTGGCCGCCGAGTTGCGTTTGAACAGTGCTGCCGGAATTATTGAGAATGGCGCCTTGCCTTGCAATGTCAAATTGCGAAAAGACATTGTGTGACACGCCCGCTGCACTCGGCGCCTGAATGTTTACGACTGGGACACCGTTGCCGGCGCTGCCCACGGTTGCCTGCTGCGCAGCCGGTGCCGTCGGGCTCGCCACGATTTGCGCCTGCGCAGAAGACAGGCATGCAACTAGTCCAAAAGCGCTCCACAGAGAAAATATCAGAGGTTTTATTGTCGCCATAACTACCGGCTCACGCCGGTTCGGGCTCGATGTATTTCCTTTGTTTTTTCCTGCACTCGCCGTCGTTTCGGCGACCGCCATCAACAAGCCACGGGCTTTGTTAAAAATGACGCGAAAGCAATTCTTGTTCATGCTGGTTCCTAAGACGGAGGTTTTGTAAGTTAAAAGCTATGCGAAAGATTGAAGCCCGATGTAACCGATGCGGTTCGTAATGCAGCTGGTTTTTTGAGTGGCGCGCCGGCAAACAGGTCGTAGTTGACGCTGGCCTTGGCACCACGCACGCCGATCACTGCACCAGCGAGCGTGGTGCCAACGAGTTTTGCGCTGGATGGACCGCTCACTTGCCCGTAATCGATGCTCAGATACGCTTCGGCGCCGTCACCGATTGCCAGGCCGATGTCATTGCGAATTAGCCATCCACGGTCGCCCAGGAGAACGCTTTCGCCGTCAAAGCCACGCACTGAGTAACGCCCACCGATCACGAAGCGGTCTTGTGGCACGAGTGTGCTACGGCTCCACTGCGCCCGGACAGCACCGACATAACGCAAGGATTGGCCGGCAACGGTCAGCGGCGTTATCAACTGCGCATCCGCAACCCACAGCCGTGGTCGGGCGGTACCTTCCCCCGAAGCCTCTTCAGGTGCCGCACGCGAACCCAGTGCGCCGGTGCCGCGCCGGTACGTCAGATTCGTATCAAGCGTGCCAAAGCCGATGAACTCCCGATGATTTGCGCTGACTTCCCAGCCTGCAGTGCGGCGTCGCTGGAGATCGATTTCAGTATCGTCCAAAAAGTTTTTTGACATACGCAGCCAGCTCTTTGCGGACAAAGTTGTTTTTCGCACGGCATCGCGATAGACCAGACGAGAGAGCTTGACCTCTGCAGTACTACTATTGCCGCTGTACTGGTAAGTCTGATCGACCCCTTGCACTGTTTGCAGATAACGATTGTTGCTGGCGCTTACGCCAAATAGCCAGTAGTCGAATGGAATCGAATAATGAACATTTGCGCCGCGCGTGCCACGCTTGCTGCCATTGCTCAGGCCATGGTTGAGCCCAACATAAAAAACATCGTTCAACGTCAAAGCGTGGTCGATTGAAAGGGTTGCGCCCCCCTGGTAACGGCCGGTCGATTTAGTGCCACTGTCATCCACAAACAACGCCACCCGATATGGGCGTCCCTGTTGCCATGTAATTTCTATATCGCTGTCGCCGGCCGTTGCATCTGGTGTCGCCGATGGCACGATGCGGATGTCGGCTTCTGCAGTGGGAAGGCGTTTGAAATTTTCCAGGCCCTGTTCCAAATCGCGTAGGTTCAGCAAATCGCCGGCGGCAATTGGCAATGCGTTTTGATAGGAAGCTTTTGACGATGTGTTTGCGGCAAAACCAATGTCGCGAACCCGGCCAGGGATCAACGTCAACGTAAAAGTTCCACTGCCCAGATTTTGCTGACCCGCCACCACCCGCGTTGTCACGTAACCCCGTTCAACGATCGCGTTTTGTACACGCTTCATGACCAGGTTGATACCCTGTCCACCCAAGCAGCTTCCTATGGCCGGGTCTTCGGGCGGGCTTGCTGCAGCTAAGGCCCATTGAAACAACTCGGCCGATTCGCCCTGCAATACAATGGTATGAATTTTGAAACAGGGCGCTTCGTTTGTCGGCAAGCGTTCGTTTTGCTCTTGCCGCTTCGTCTGCAGCTGAACGTCGGGGGTTTGGGATTGCTGGCGTCGCAGCGCTTGATCGCGCTCTTGCTGACGCAGTTGTTGCTGAATATCAGTGGCTGCTGCATCTTCCGGTGCCGCAGACCAACACACGACAGCAGGTATGCTTGATAAGCACACCATTAACGTCATTTTTAACATAACCACAATCGAAGAGAGTGTTAGCCCTCTTTAATTGAGAGCGATTTGTGCCTAATGCTGGCGGGTGCCAGATTCTAAGTCGGCATACAAATCCAAATCAATCAAAATGTTGACTATTTGCAAATTGTGAGAAGGTTGCAACAATAATCACGTTTTAATTGCTTTAAGGCACACACGAACCCGTATCGACAACCGAATAATGTTCTGGGGGCAATCCCTCTCGGGAACGCTCATACATAAAGCAATAGGCGGTTTCAAGGTGCCGGGTTACCCGGGGTGTATCGAAAAGTGGCCAAATCAGGCGATTGGCATCGAGCCGCTGGCGCAAGTAAGTCAAACGTGCTGGATCACTTGCCAACGCAAACGCGAGTTCTTCGTAGTCAGACAACGAGTGGGTGATCAGTTCGGGCAAACCGATAGCGCGCAGCAAGCTCGCCCCCACCCGAGCAGCAAAGGTATGCCCCATGCAGGTCAAAACTGGCAAGCCCGACCACAATGCAGCACTCGCGGTAGCGTGTGCATTGTATTGGAGCGTATCTAAAAACAAATCGGCCAGACGCTGACGTGCAAAGTGCTCCTGAAGTGGCACCCGCCGTGTAAAAACCAAGCGCTCATGATTTATGCCAAGTCGAGATGCTGCCGATTCCAAATTTTGACGGGCTATTGGATCGTCTTCAATCAGCCAGAGTACTGCATCGGGCAAGCGCTGCAACAGACGCATCCACAACGCAAAGATAGCCGGTGAAATCTTGAAACCGTTGTTGAAACATGCAAAGACAAAGCCGTGTTCTGGAAAGCCCAATTCAGCACGGCCAACGTTTGTTGGGAAAATTTTGCATGCTGCATCATTGACTTGATAAGTACCCGGCAGGCGAACGACTTTTTCGGTGTAGTACTTTTCATGGCCGGGTGGAATGACGGTCGCATCGGCTACGATATAGTCCATATAGCTAGCGCCCAAGGTACCGGGGGAACGCAGATAATTTACTTGGATTGGGCAAGGGCGGGTACTGAACAAAGGCTGGTTACTGACTCCTATGAAACCATTGAAATCGACCAAAATATCGACGGCCGCCGCACGAATCTGTGCACACGCCTGATCGTGTGTAAGCTTGCTGATGTCGGCTACTTCGGTACTTGCAGCAAGTATGCGTACTCGTAAATCGCTGGGCTCGTGGCCACCACGGTCAAATAAAATGATGTCAAATTTCGTTTTGTCGTGTGCCTCGAAAAGGCCAACCGCCAAGACTGCCAACGCCTGCTGCCGAAAATCGCTACTGACATAACCAACACGTATTTTTCGACCTATTGGCTGCAGCGGCGGTACGCAAGAAACTGGATTTGAACTCGGGATTTTTTGGGGAAACAGCGTGGCGGTATGAATTTCGGCACAACGCTGGACCAGCGATTCGGAGGTGGCGACCAGTTGATAGATAAACGGTTCGACTGCGGGTTCGCCAGCTTCAATAGCGCGCTCGATGTCGCCGATCAAATGCTCGAGCCCTTCCCAATCACAATTGCGCAATTTTGCAAACAACAGCTTTCCCAACGCGAATGGATAGTGGGGTGCTTGGCATAGCAGCGTTTGCAAAGTCGCTACTTGTTGCAAGTAAAGACCGATTTTTTCCAGCGCAACGGCTTTGTTGTGCAAAGCCGCAACATCCATCGGTGAGATGGCTAGAACGCAGGTGTAATGAGCAAGTGCTTCGTCGAATTTTTCCAACTGCATTGCAACCGCACCAAGCTGAAATAAAATTTCGGAATTATCAGGCTGCAACTGCAATGCACGTTTGTATTCAGACGAAGCCTCGAGGTGCCGGCCGAGCGCGCGTAACACGTGGGCACGGTTGACCATGGCCTCTACAAGCCTTGGATTTAAACGTAATGCTTCGTCGAAATCATGCAATGCAGCTGCCGGATCACACAATGCAACTCGATTGATTCCGCGATTGATATAGGACCAGGGATTGCCCGGCGCACTGACCACGGCATGATCGTGGTGTGGCTGAGCGGCAAAGTAGTTGCCTTGCCCTGCGTAGAGCAAAGCGAGATTATAGTGGGCGTCTCGGTGGTCGGGCTGATGCGCAATCAATCGTGTATAGCAGCCCAGCGCTGCATCATTCATATTACTGCGTTGCAATGCAACGGCAAGCAATAACCATGCATCCATATCATCGGGCGCTTGCGTCAGGTGAGCTTCGAGTAATTCTCGCGCCTCTACGCACTTGTTAGTAGCCAATAACTTAACCGTTTTGTCTCTTGTTTTACTTTTTTTTAACATTGCGGTTATATTTTTTCACACACTCGTATGAACGATTACGCTGCTGGTGTTTGATTGCCACTTCCACTAACCGAATTTTCTCGCAGCATCTAACGCCAACCCGGCACCGATACTACCGAATAAATCCCCCTCGACTATTCTGGTGCCCGGCATCAAACTACCGATCTTCGCCCGCAACAATGGCACCCCACTCGAACCGCCGGTAAAAAACACCGTATCCACCGCTTCGGCGGCAATGCCGGCATCGTTCAATAGATTACCGACTGTGTCACCGATGCGCGTCACTAGATGCTCGATTGCTTTATCAAAACCCACGCGCGTCAGATTCACTACATGCATGTGCATCAACCGTTCGAGAGGCAAGGCCAACGCTGCGGAATCCGACAACCCGATTTTGCCTTCCTCGACCTTGATGGCCAGCCAATGCCCGGCACGTTGTTTGACCAAATCCAGCAAACCTTCCAGCTTGCCGCGCTCGGTGGCGTCGTGCAGCACATCCTGCAACTGGGTCCAGATTTTTTGCGTATAGACTAGATTAATGGTGTGCCAAGTGGCCAAATTGAAGTAATAACTCGACGGCACTTCACTACCGTTTTTCAATAGCGAACCCATGCCCAGATGCGGCATTACCGATGACAGGCTTAAATATTTATCGAAATCCGTACCGCCGATGTGCACGCCGGCGCTGGCAAGTATGTCTCCCCGCCGGTCGGCGCTTTGGGCGCTTGCAGGCGCAAGTCTTATTAAAGAGAAATCGGTGGTGCCTCCGCCAACGTCGGCTACTAGAACCAGCTCTTCTTTCGTGATCGTCGATTCGTAATCGAAGGCAGCGGCAATCGGCTCGTATTGGAACTCGACATGTCGAAATCCTGCGGTGCGCAATAGGTCTGTGAGCGTCGATTGCGCCAGCTGGTCGGCAACCGGGTCGTCGTCGATAAAGTGCACCGGCCGGCCGATGACGACAGATTCGAAAGAGCGTTGGGCGTCGCCTTCGGCACGTCGTTTCAGTTCTGCCAGAAATTGTGCCAACAACTTGCGAAACGGCAGCGCCCGGCCCATCACTTCGGTTTGGCCATCGATCAAGCTAGTGCCGAGCAAGCTTTTCATGGAGCGCATCAAGCGGCCTTCGCTACCGCTTAGATACGTTGCGAGCGCTGCGCGGCCGAAATGCACGGTTTCTTCATCGGCATTAAAAAATATGACCGAAGGCAGGGTCGACTTGCCGTCTTCAAGATTAAGCAAGGTCGGTTTGCCTGGCCGGCACCAGCCAACGGTGGAGTTGGACGTGCCGAAGTCCATGCCGCACGCATTCCCCATGAAGCTTCCTTGGCTTTTGTCAATAAACGGGTCGCCATGATATGCCATCCGTCGAATGATGTGCGAGCCGCCGGTCATGCGACTATTTCGTGAACAAGCTCTATGGTAGTCTGCAAAAGCTTTTTTCCAGCGGCATGTAAAACCTGCCGCGACCAACATGGCAACAGGAGCTTTTTTGACAACCATCGATCATGATCTGCTTGCCAACAGCGCCTTGCTGGTTGCCGTCAGCGACAATACTAACGATCTGATTTTCGTCAAGAATTGTCATGGCGAGTTGATTTTTGCGAATCCTTCGACACTGCGCGAGTTGGGTATGACGCGCGAGGAAGCCATGCATCGCAGAAGTTGTGAGTTGCTGCCCGACGCCGAAGAAGCCGACCGCATCGACCGCGACGATCGTTGGGTAATGCAGCAGTGTAAAACGCTGACGTTGGAGCAAACGCTGCATATGGCACCCGGGGTGCGCACCTATTCCACCACCAAGTCGCCTTGGTTCGGCAGCGATGGCAAGCTCATGGGTGTGGTGGGTATCGGTACCGACATCACCGCCAGAAAACTTGCAGAAGATTCGCTGCGCGCGCGCGAGCTGCAGCTCGAAGCTACCATCGCTGAGCGCACCGCCACGCTGCGCGAACTTACAAACCATATCGAAACGATTCGGGAAGAAGAAAAACGGGCAATCGCCCGTGAATTGCACGATGACATGGGCGCGACGCTGACATCGTTATCGATGCATTTGCAAGGCGCTTACAGCTTGTTTCCGGACGATGAGAAATGGTCGACACGCAAGACAAAAATTCAGACGTTGTTATCGGAAGTTGTTGCCAGCACGCGCCGCATGCAAACCCGGCTGCGTCCGACCATGCTGGATCTTTTTGGCTTGAAGACGGCGATCAGCGAGTTGTTGGCAGAATTCGGTGAGCAGTCGGGGCTGTCTTGCAAAGTCAGCTTACCGGATGAAGAGTTGCCCATCGATGGCAAGCTCGATATCGCTATCTACCGGATGTTGCAGGAAATTTTGAATAACGTCGCCAAGCATGCCAAGGCAAGCCGTGTCGAAGTAATCCTGGATATCGACGAAGACCGACTGGCGCTGACCGTGCGTGACGACGGTGTGGGAATCAACCTCGCCCGGCTCGACAATACCAAAACCTATGGACTGCGTGGGTTACGCGAGCGTGCTGCGTTTTTAGGCGGTAGCATCTCGATCAACGACAATGCTGGCACTGGTACAACCGTGGCGATTCATATACCACTACCGGCCAGCGGTGACGCTGCATCCAAATTGACCAGGCGCTGATCAGCCTTCACGCGCCAGCGCTAAAAACTCCGTGCGTAAGCCCAGGTTGGGCTGCAATTCGCCCAGCATTGCCGAGGTGATGGTTTCCTCACCAGGCGTGCGGATACCGCGGCTCTCCATACAAAGATGACGACAACGCACCACGACGCCGACCGCCTTCGGCTCCAGATGCGTCATGAGAGCAGTGGCGATCTGGCTGGTGAGCCGCTCTTGCACCTGCAGGCGCTTGGCGAAACAGTCCACTAGACGAGTGAGCTTGGAAAGCCCGACGATCTTGCCGGCCGGCAGGTAGCCGATGGTGGCCTTACCAAAGAATGGTGCGAGATGATGCTCGCAGTGGCTATATACCGGTATGCCACGCACCACGATCAATTCATTGTATTGCTCGGCACCATCTTCAAACACTTTGAGTAACGTCGCTGGGTCTTGTGCGTAACCGGAAGTCCAATGTTTCCAAGCCCTCGTAACACGAGCAGGCGTCTCTAGCAGACCAGGGCGCTGCGCATCTTCACCGAGGCTGGTCAGAAAGCGCTGCCAATCGATTTCTGAGAATTGCTGATCCGACATACCTTTTCTTTCATCAAATAAATTACTTTAGGAAACTTTTTAGCTATCTCGATGCTACCGCAAATCCTTGGAAGCCGTCTGCCACCGGCAAATTGCGTTTATGTGTCGTAATATTTACCTGGAGCTATATTTTTTGCATGCGCGTTCGCTTAAGCGCGCTAGCCATTTTTCTGTGACGGTGGAGTTAGGTAGCATTTATGGCGGCTTTACTGCCAGACTACTTGTTGCAGCTTTGCGTTGCCGCTACTTGTAAATTTTTATCGCTGCTCTGAGTGGACTATTTGCATGACCGATCTCGTAGTTGCTCGTAAAGAAGGCCTTTACTGTGTTCCCGGGCAGTTCTATATCGACCCCTGGCGTCCGGTGGAACGTGCCGTCATTACCCATGCGCATGCAGACCATGCTCGTACCGGGCATGGTCATTACCTGGCGGCAGCACCCGGTGAGGGAATCTTGCGCGCCCGGCTCGGCACCATCACCCTGGACGCCCTCGATTACGGTCAAACCGTAACGCACAACGGTGTAACGATTTCACTGCATCCGGCCGGCCATGTGCTCGGCTCTGCGCAAGTACGGCTCGAGTATCGTGGTGAAGTGTGGGTTGCATCAGGCGATTACAAGGTCGAGGATGATGGCACCTGCGCACCGTTCGAACCGGTGCGGTGCGAAACGTTTATTACGGAATCGACGTTCGGCATGCCGATCTATCGTTGGCTGCCACAAGCAGAAATTTATGCTGACATCAACCAATGGTGGCGCAGCAATGCTGAGCAAGGGCGGGCCAGCGTTTTGTATTGCTATTCCTTCGGCAAGGCGCAGCGTATTTTGCACGGCATCGATGCCTCGATCGGCCCGATCATCTGCCATGGCGCTGCCGAGCCGCTCAACAACGTCTACCGCGAAGCCGGCGTGGCATTGCCAGCGACGTTACTGGCCACGGACGTCACCGACAAGAGCCTGTTCAAGCGGGCACTCGTCATCGCGCCACCGGCTGCTGGCGGTTCACCCTGGATAAAACGATTCGGCGATTATAGCGATGCCTTCGCCAGCGGCTGGATGCAGGTGCGCGGTGCCCGAAGAAGACGTAGCGTCGACCGTGGTTTCGTGCTGTCGGACCATGCCGACTGGCCGGGGTTGATGCAGGCAATCGGTGCTTCGGGTGCATCACGTGTGATCGTCACCCATGGCCAGATTTCGACCATGGTGCGCTGGTTGCAACAAAACGGGTTGGAAGCCGGCGCATTCGATACCGAATACGGCACCGAGGACGACCGCGAAGACGCACCGCCGCTAGTGCCGGCAACGGCTCATGCGTGAATTTGCCCGTCTGTATGCGGAGCTCGACGGCACCACATCTACCAACCGCAAGCTCGACGCGCTGCAGACGTATTTTCGGGTAGCACCGCCGGCCGATGCGGCCTGGGCACTGTATTTTTTAGCCGGCGGCAAACCACGCCAGGCCGTACCGACCAAACTGCTCCGTGAAAACGCCATCGCCTTCGCCGTCATCGACGACTGGCTGTTCGACGAGTGTTATCACGCCGTCGGCGATCTGGCCGAAACCATTGCACTGATTCTGCCGCCGCCGGAGCATTCCAGCGATGTCGGCCTGGCGACCTGGATGACAGAACGCATCGCGCCACTGCGCGGTGCCGATCCGGCAGTCGTGCACGCCGCCTTGTCGAGCTTTTGGAATGAACTCGATACGCGCGAGCGTTTCTTGCTGGTCAAGCTGATCGGCGGCGGTTTTCGGGTCGGTGTCTCTAAATTACTGGTCACGAGAGCGCTCGGCGTAGTTGCCGAACTCGACAGCAAGCTGGTGGCGCAGCGCCTGATGGGCTGGACCGACGGCGGCGTACGGCCGACCGCCACGCATTTCGCTCAGCTGATCGCTCCAACTTCGGACGATGAACACGCGCAGCGCGGTGGTCAGCCTTATCCTTTCTTTTTGGCGCACCCGTTGCAGACAGACCCTGCCACGCTGGGCGACATCAACCTTTGGCAGGCGGAATGGAAATACGACGGCATACGCGCGCAACTGGTTCGGCGCGATCATCAAAGCTGGCTGTGGTCGCGCGGCGAAGATTTAATCACCGACCGGTTTCCGGAACTGGGCAGCATCGGGCTGCCGAACGGCTGCGTGATCGACGGTGAAATTCTGGTATGGCGCGACGGCTTGCCGGCATCTTTTGCGGATCTGCAAAAGCGCATCGGTCGCAAAACCGTGTCTGCAAAATTGCAGGCCGATTCGCCAGCCATGCTGGTCGCTTACGATTTATTGGAATACGAAGGCCAGGATCTTCGCACCACGCCGCAAAGCGCCCGCCGCCAGATGCTGGAATCGGTGGTCACCGACGTCGCTTCCGAGCGTCTCACCTTGTCACCGTTGATCGCAGCCGACGACTGGGCGGCATTGGCGACGATCCGCGAAGAGTCGCGCGGACGTGGCGTGGAAGGCATGATGCTCAAAGCCGTCGGTGCCCATTATGGTGTCGGCCGCACCAAGGATGTCGGCACTTGGTGGAAGTGGAAAATCGATCCTTACACCGTCGATGCAGTACTGATTTATGCCCAGGCCGGGCACGGTCGGCGTGCCTCGCTCTATACCGACTACACTTTCGCTGTCTGGGATACAGACGCCGAAGGCGTGAAGCGGCTGGTGCCGTTCACCAAAGCCTATTCGGGCCTGACCGATATCGAAATCGGTCAGATCGATGCCAAAATTCGCAAGACCACCATCGAAAAATTCGGGCCCGTACGTAGCGTTAAACCGAGCATGGTGTTCGAGATCGGCTTCGAAGGCATTGCCTTGTCGAGCCGGCACAAGGCCGGTGTCGCGGTGCGCTTTCCGCGCATGCTGCGCATTCGTGACGACAAAACCATCGACGAAGCCGACACGCTAGACACATTGAAAGGCATGCTGGTGTGAGGCGTTCGTTACGTTCGCAACTGCGCAAGGTCGAGCCGCCGGCTGGCGTAGCAAACGCCGATGCGCCGACGCCCGATGCGTTGCCGGAACAAGTCGATCTGGAAACCGGCGAGATATTCGCCCATGCTGCCACGGCCGAAGAATGGTTCGCCGTGCGTGGCTGGACGATTTTTCCATTTCAAAAAGCTGTGTGGAAAGCGGCGATGCAGGGAAAATCCGGCTTGCTGCATGCAACCACCGGCTCCGGTAAAACCTATGCCGTCTGGCTGGCTGCATTGCAGCGTGCGCAGCGCTTGCAAGCCAAACGCAAGCAACCCGTCGCCGGCATGAAGGTGCTCTGGATCACCCCGATGCGCGCGCTGGCTGCAGACACCGTACGCGCTTTGCAGACGCCGGCAGCCGACCTGATGCCGAGCTGGCGATTGGGTGCGCGCACCGGCGACACTTCGTCGGCAGAGCGTTCGCGGCAGACGCGCCAACAACCCTCGGCGTTGGTGACGACCCCGGAAAGCCTGTCGTTGATGCTGTCGCGGCCGGACTCAGCGCTGCAATGTCAGGCACTCGATATGGTGATCGTCGATGAATGGCACGAGCTTTTGGGTAGCAAGCGCGGGGTGCAGGTGCAGCTGGCTTTGGCACGCCTTCGGCAGTGGCGTCCCGAGCTGGTGGTGTGGGGATTGTCGGCGACGCTTGGCAACTTAAAGCAGGCACAGGATGCACTGCTGGGCGTAGATGCCGGCGTGCTGGTGGAAGGAGGCGTAAAGAAGGAATTGCTGGTCGATACCTTGATCCCGGTGAACCCATCGCGTTTTCCCTGGGGTGGACATTTGGGTATTCAAATGCTGCAGCCGGTAATCGACGAAATCGCCCAACATGAAACCACCCTGGTATTCACCAACACACGTTCGCAAGCTGAAATTTGGTATCAGAACATGCTCGCGGCAAAACCGGATTGGGCCGGGCTGATCGCGCTGCATCACGGCTCGCTCGACAAAGCGGTGCGCGAATGGGTCGAGATGGGGCTCAAGAAAGGGCAATTGAAAGCGGTGATCTGCACCTCCAGCCTGGATTTGGGTGTCGATTTTCTGCCGGTCGAGCGGGTCTTGCAGATCGGTAGCGCCAAAGGCGTGGCGCGGCTACTGCAACGCGCCGGTCGCAGCGGCCATGCGCCGGGGCGGGTATCCCGCGTGACACTGGTGCCGACCAACACCATGGAGTTGCTCGAAGCTGCAGGCGCACGCACCGCGATTGCCGCGCGACAGATTGAATCGCGCCTGATACCGAATAAACCGCTCGATGTTTTGGTGCAGCATCTGGTAACGATTGCGCTCGGTGGCGGTTTTACCTCGGAGGCGTTGTATGCGGAAGTGCGTAGCGCCTGGTCTTATCGCGAGCTGACTGCAGAAGAGTGGCAATGGGCGCTGGATTTCGTGGCGCGAGGTGGCCAGAGTTTAACGGTCTATCCGGAATACCAGCGTGTGTTGATGGACGCCGAAGGTGTGTATCGCGTGCCAAACGCCGCACTCGGAAGACGCCATCGGATGAGCATCGGCACGATCGTTTCGGATTCGACCATGCAGGTCAAATACCTGTCGGGTGGCACCGTCGGCTCGGTGGAGGAATCGTTTATTTCACGCATGCGCCAGGGAGATCATTTCCTGTTCGGCGGGCGCGTTCTGGAATTTATCCGCGTTCATGAAATGACGGCTTATGTGAAACGCGCCACTGGCAACAAGGGTGCGGTGCCGCGCTGGCAAAGCGGCAAAATGCCAATGTCGTCCGAGATGGCACATGCAATGCTAGGTCGCCTGGAAGATGCGATCGACGGCAAATTTATCGGTGCCGAGATGCAGGCAGTCAAGCCGTTACTGGAGGTACAGCAGCGCTGGTCCGGGCTGCCGACGAGAAAGCGGCTGGTAATCGAAAGCACAATGAGCCGGGAAGGACAACATCTGTTCGTCTATCCCTTTGCCGGGCGCGCGGTGCACATGGGCCTGGCATCGTTGCTGGCTTACCGCCTGGCCAAGCGTCAGCCTACGACGTTTTCGATTGCCATCAACGACTATGGTTTCGAGCTGCTTTCGCCGGTACCTGTCGACTGGAAAAATTTGCTGGCGACGCCGTCTGTGGATGGCACCGATCTGCTCGGCACCGACGACTTACTTGTCGACGTCCTGGCAAGTTTAAACGCCGCCGAATTGTCGCAACGGCGGTTTCGCGAAATAGCGCGCATCGCCGGCCTGATTTTTCAAGGATATCCCGGTCAGCCGAAAAGTGCACGCCAGTTGCAGGCATCGTCGAGCCTATTCTTCGAAGTCTTCCGCAAGCATGATGCAAGTAATTTGTTGCTCACGCAGGCACAGCGTGAAGTATTGGAACAGGAACTGGAGTTGGGCCGGCTGCGTTCAACCCTGGAAGAACTACAGGGACGCACTAGAGCATTTTATGAAACCGCACGGGCCACGCCATTTGCATTCCCGTTGATGGTCGAACGGTTCAGGGAAAAACTCAGTAGTGAAAAATTGTCGGACCGAGTAGCCCGAATGGTGCGTGAACTCGAAAAAGCCGCAGCGACCTAATTCGACTCTCCTAATTCGACTCTGACCCTATTTAATTATGCTTTCACTGCCTGCATTTGCCTGGTCTGCATTCTCTGGTCTACGCAGCTACAATCGACGCCATGCAAATTTCGATTGCCGATGAACCGATGTTGCTGCTGCCGCAGCGCGCCATCTATTGGCCTGCTCGGCAAATGTTGATTATTGCCGACATTCATTTTGGCAAAGCTGCGTCATTTCGTGCGTTGGGTGTTCCGGTTCCAGCTGGTACGACGACCCAGAACCTCCTCGCGTTGGAACAATTACTCTCAAGTTTCGTCATCCGCGAAGTGCTTTTTCTAGGCGACTTCCTTCATGCGAAAGCGGCACACGCACCCGCCACACTGGCTGCGATTCGGCAATGGCGTCAACGTTATACCGAACTTGAATTGACGCTTGTGCGCGGTAACCATGACGACCGTGCCGGCGATCCGCCGCCCGATTTTGGCATGCAAATCGTCGACGAACCGCATGTCATCGGCCCGTTCGCGTTTTGTCATCATCCTCAGGAAAGCGCGCTCGGCCATGTATTGGCGGGCCATGTCCATCCGGTACACCGGCTGGCTGTGAACGCCGATTCGCTGCGTCTGCCTTGCTTCGTGATCGGCGAACGCACGTCGATACTGCCGTCATTCGGCGCGTTCACCGGTGGCTTCGCCGTCGACAACGTTGCAGGAGAGCGGCTGTTCGTGGTGGCCGACGATGGCGTCTTTGCGATACCGACAACAGAGCGACGCGCGCGAGTATTGCGCTGGCGATAGCGGTTACAGTTTATGTGACGGCTTTTAGATCTGCTGCTAACTACGCGCTACACAATTCCGTGTCTTGTTCCCAGACTACTGTTTAAGCGGAATTGGATTGCTACGCGGAATCGCCACAGCGGTCACACTATTTTTCGGGCTACCTTCGATCAACCTGTCCGAATACGTCATATAGACCAGCGCATTACGCACAGGGTCCACCACGCGCACCACATGCAATTGCTTGAACACGATCGACAGCCGCTCCGTAAATACGTCTTCCTGTGCCGGCAATTTTTCCGTGAACGTCACCGTATCACCAACCTGTCGACAAGCGATCGATGCATCACTCTTGTCTTCAGCCAGGCCCACCGTGCCTTTCACGCCGCCGGTGCGCGCCCGCGACACATAACAAGTCACGCCCTTGACCTTAGGATCGTCGTATCCCTCCACGACGATACGATCGTTCTTGCCAAGTACGCGAAATACGGTGCTGACTTCGCCGATTTGCTGCGCCTGGAGTGCAGGCGTGACGACCATGGCAATACCCGCGACGGCAACGAACAGAATGGAATGCAAACGTGACTTCATAACCGAACTCCTAATTTTTAGCGTGCGAGGCCGATGTTGCCGCTCCTGCGTGTCCTGCCAGTGCGGACCGCGGCCTGATGGGGGCGAATACTTTGCCATGAATTGCCGACAAAATTGCATCGATCGCCGGATGTTTGATCTTGCGCTCGTTGGAAATAGCAAAAAACTGTTCCCGTACCTGTGCGATCGGCCCAACCGGATCTGCGCCGAACTGTTCCTTGACATCGGCTGCCAACACCGAGGGTGCAGGAAACAAACCGAGTCCGTTGCCGCCAAAGGTATTGAGCAACGCATTGTCGTCGAATTCGCCGACTACGTCCGGGCGCACATCCTGCAGATCGAACCACTGATCGATGCGCCCGCGTATGGCATTGTTACGCGTTGGGAGCAGCAGCGGTGCTGCGCGCAAACTCCCCGGAAAACCGGGTCGGTATTTTGTGGCCAAAGCCGGCACGCCGAACAGGGTCAATTCGCTTTCACCGAGTAAATGGCTGAACACTTTTAGGTTCGTCCCCGGCGGTACCGGCCGGTCGGTCAGAACCACGTCGAGCTTGTGTACGGAAAGCGCGCCCAGCAAGGATTCGAACCGGTCTTCGAAACACACCAACTTTACCGCCTGCGGCAGTTGCAACGCCGCCTCGAGCAAGCGCGAAGCAATGAGCTTGGGTAGAGAATCGGAAATGCCCACGGTCAGGCGCATGGTTTGCGCAGCACCGACCGAAGCCAGCGCATCCTGCATTTGCTCGGTCAATGCAAAAATTTGCTCTGCATAACCCAGAGCAATCCGCCCGGCATCCGTGAGCACCAGACGTCTACCCTGAGGCGCCAATAACGCATGGCCGACGTTTTGCTCCAACAGCGACAATTGCGCACTGACGGTTTGCACGGCGACACCTTGTCGTTCTGCCGCGCGCGTCACGCTCCCTTCCTTAGCCACCAGCCAGAAATAATGCAAATGCCGCAAATTCATTCCGGTGATTTTCATTCTCGGACAATTCCTGTTTTTACGAAGTAATCGTCCTATTATGTTCGCTTTTTACAGAAACGATATGTTGTTACTATGTGGCCTCCTAACGATGCCGGTATTGCGGCATAGCCAGTAACACCCCCAGTAACACCATTACTTACTACAGGAGTCGGAATGAACCAACCTTCGCAACATTTGCGTAGTCATGCGCGATCGGCAACCACGGTCATGGACGGTGCTGCTCACCGTGTACTGCGTAACACGTATTTCTTGCTGGCGTTGTGTCTGGGCTTCAGTGCCACGGTCGCCGGCGCTTCGGTGGCATTGCGCTTGCCGAACCCAGGGGTAATCGTTACTTTGATCGGTTTTTACGGCTTGCTGTGGCTGATACACCGTAACCGCGACAGCGGCAAAGGGGTGGCACTGTTGTTTGCGTTGACCGGTTTCATGGGTTACACAGTCGGGCCGATCATTAACAACACACTGGGTCTGCCAAACGGCGGCCAAACGGTAATGTTGGCGTTGGGCGGTACCGCTGCGACATTCGCTGCATTGTCGGCCTATGCATTGGTGAGCAAGCGTGATTTCAGCTTCATGGGAAGCTTCCTGATGGCTGGCATGATCGTGGCGATCATCGCAAGCCTTGCGGGTATCTTTCTGCAAATACCTGCGTTGTCACTGGCAATCTCGGCAGTCGTCGTATTGCTGATGTCGGGCATGATTCTGTTCGAGACCAGCAACATCGTTCGCGGCGGTGAAACGAATTACGTGATGGCGGCGTTGAGCCTGTTCGTCTCGATCTTCAATCTATTTACAAGTCTTTTGCATCTGCTTGGCTTTGCAAGCAAAGATTAAGTAAAATCCTGGAAGTTTTCCGGCAGGGGTATGTTGCCCTGCCGGATTTTTTTTAACTGTCCTTTACACGCGCGTTGCGCCGTTGAAAGCCGTCATGCTCGAACTAATGTCTCAACCTGAAGTCTGGGTCGCCTTTGCCACACTTACCGCGCTGGAACTCGTGCTCGGTATCGATAACATCATTTTCATCTCCATCTTGGTGGATAAAGTCGCAGTTGCACAACGCGAGTTCGCTCGAAAGCTTGGCCTGTTTCTGGCACTGTTCATGCGCGTGGGGCTGTTGCTGGGCTTGTCGTGGATCGTCGGGCTGACCGCACCGCTGTTCTCCATCGGCTCGATGGTGTTTACCGGCCGTATGCTGATACTTGCTGGCGGTGGCTTGTTCCTGGTCTGGAAAAGTATCGTCGAGATCCGCGAGATGTTCGCCGGAGCCGACGACCACACACCCACGGATGGCAAAACCACATTGACCTTTGGTTCGGCCATTGCGCAGATTGCCGTGATCGACATGGTGTTCTCGCTCGACTCGATCATCACGGCTGTTGGCATGGTCGACCAAGTACCGGTCATGATCGCCGCCGTCATCACTTCAGTCGCTTTGATGATGGTATTCGCTGGTGGTATCGGCCGATTCGTTTCCGCTAATCCGACGATCAAAATGCTGGCGTTGATATTTTTGATCGTGGTCGGCATGGTGCTATTGGCTGAAGGTTTCGGCTACCATGTGCCGAAAGGCTATGTGTATAGCGCCATGGCGTTTTCGCTGGCAGTCGAATTGATGAATATCGCGCTGCGCCGTCGCATTCTTACCCATTCCACCCCACAAGAATTGGTTACGGATGCAGAGCACGAATTGGAAGCGGCCAAGCGTAATCTGGCTTTCCAGTTCAAGGAGCCGAAATAACTAGACGTCGCGCCCAAGCGTGCTGAAAAGAGAATCTGCAACTTCGTCCGGATGAGCCTGTCCAAATGGCTCTCTCATCCGGATAGGAGCAACAGATGAAACTCGATATCTACAAGCGCGCCGAAGCAGACGGAATGTTTTCATATCTGGCGGTGCCAGAAGGTGAAATCATTCCCGACGAAGCAACCAATATCGATTGGCAAGATGCCGAACGTGGCGTCGAATTCGATGAAAATGAGGATGCCTTGCCTGCTTACGCAATCAACCGGCCGATCGAACAGATTACTTCCAAAGGCTATGCGATCACCAGCGTCAACGATATCGGCATGGCATCCGGCAACCACTGATCAGGAGAAACCCAATGGGTGAATTGAATAAAACCGGTCCGGCGATCAATTTTGGCATCGCCGAACCGCAACGTCTGGAAATCGTCGAGGGTATGTCGCGTCTGCTGGCAGACACTTACACGCTGTATCTGAAGACCCACAATTATCATTGGAACGTGACCGGCCCAATGTTTCAGACATTGCATTTGATGTTCGAAGAAATGTACAACGAGCAGTGGATCGCAGTCGATGTCATTGCCGAACGGATTCGCGCACTCGGTGCACCGGCACCGGGTACTTATGAGCAGTTTGCCGCGTTGACTTCGATCAAGCCTAGCAATGGCTTACCGAAAGCGCAGGTAATGATCGCTGAATTGGTCGAAGGTCAGGAAACCGTAGCGCGTACGGCGCGCGGGTTGTTCTCCACAGCGGAAGCAGCAAACGACCAGCCGACCTGCGATATGCTGACGCAACGTATGCAGGTACATGAGAAAAATGCCTGGATGCTGCGCAGCTTGCTACAAGAGTAAATATCGTTAGCAGCAAATATCTAACAAGAATTTTCAGCGACAAATAACCAGAACCGTGTCCACCGGTGCCGAACCCATCAAGGCGGTGCCGTTGGAAACGTTACAAACCTGATTCGATGGTTGCGTCAGAATCGCTACGCCATATGCCGTACCGTCGGCCACCGGTGTAGGAAACGTAAAGCTGGCGTTGTCACTCGCGTCGCCTCCTGGGACCGTCAACCGATCGCTACCGTTGGTTAAAATCAGGTTCGATCCGGTCAGCCCGGTTACCCTGCCACCGAGCGCGTAAGCGTTCGGCACACACACTACATTGACCACCGTTACCGGTGCTGCACCGGCCGTGCCCGATCCGTTGACGACGCTGCAATTCTGGCGTGCCGGCTGTGCCACGACGCTTATCGAATAGGGCGCACGAATTTCAACTTGATTTGGAAATACGAACGTCACTGCCGATGGGTCGGGCGAAATCACGCTGCCGCCATTGGCGAGCTGCAGGCCGGTGCCCGTGAGGCCGGTAATAGTGCCGCCCACATCGACAGCGGTATACCCGCCGCAAGCCGACAGCGACAGTAGCGATCCCAGCACCACGCCCAAGGTGCGCACGGCCTTCGGCGTAGAAATTGAAGCAAAAAACATTGGTTTCTCCAAAAATGACGGTTGAAGCTTAACAATCGATGATTATTGGCAGGCGACCTGCACGTTATTGATATCGGCAACACCCATCAAGCCACTGCCATTCGCAACGATGTCACAGCGTTGCGGTGTCGGTTGCTGTAGCACGGTTACACCGTATGAGAAGCCTTCGCCGACTTTGACTGCAAACACATAACTTTGTGCACCTGCGGGCAGTTCCACGGTATCGCTGCCGTTTGCCAGGATCAGCCCGGCCGTGTTCAGACCGGTGATGGTGCCACCGAGCGTATGGCGGGGTACGCACGACACTTGTACCTGGTCGATCGAATCGGTGCCAGCTACGCCACTACCATTGGTAACGGTGCACAGCAGGTTGGCTGGCAATACCGACGGGCGAATCGAATAAGGCGAACCGATCAACACGCGGCTGGGAAACGTGAACGCGGTTGCATTCGCACCGAGGGCGACATTGCTGATGCCGTTAGACAGAACCAAGCCACCCTCGGTAAGTCCGGTAATGTTGCCACTGATGCTCACGCTGGTATTGTTGCCATCGCCTCCGCAACCTGCGGCTGCAACGAGCATGCTGCAAAGCGCGGCTATACGGGCGAAACGGGCGGATGGTTTCATGCCTTACTCCTAAAATCGAATCAGGCGTCATGATAACGACAGCGGCCCTGCTTTGCTTGGCATTTTCACCATGGCCAAAGGGAAGAAGTGGTAATCTGCCAGTCTTGAATTTTTCACGCGCATTTGACGATGACTCCTGAAACCGAAGTTCCCAATGTGTCGGTCCTGGCGCGTACCTTGCTGAGCACCCTCAGACAGCGCTTTCCGGCCTTCGGCCAATGCATGCCTCTGGCGATCGGTATCGACAAGTTGCTGCTGGCGGAAATGCCGGAGATCAGCCGCAAGACGCTGAGAGTCGCCTTGAACATGCATACCAATTCCTCGCGCTATCTAAAGGCCACGGCAACGGCCACAGTGCGCTTCGATCTGGCCGGCAACCCGGCGGGTGATGTCAGCCAGGAGCACCGTACCCGCGCCGCCGAGATGCTGAAAGAGCGGTTTAAAAAAGAGCGCGAGCAGCGCAACGCCGCTCGCATCGCCGAAGAGGCGCAGCGTAAAGCAGACGAAGCACAGCGCAAGATCGAAGCGGAAGCCGAAGCCCGCGCAGAAAAACTCAACCAGCTGGCGGCAAAATTTTCGGTCAAGGCAGGCCGATAAATCGGGAGCACCTATGAAACCTATTTCGAGCACCTCTGCGAATCTGCCCTCACGGCGATGCCGCTCGCGCGGAAGAAGTGCCGCCACGTTCTGCATGATCGCTCTGCTCGCTATATCGACCGGCGGCTGCGGCGTTCTGGCAGCGCCATGCCGCATCTCGTCGGCAGTGATTAAAATGGTGCCGATCGTCGGTCATGCTGCGGCACTGCCAACCGATGCCTGTGCTGCGGCGATCGACCCCTAAAAATTAAATTTTAGAAATCGAATCGCCATCCGTATGCTTTTCCAGCGCTTTCTTCACTTAGCGCTTTCTTTACTGAGATGTTGCCAAGTCAGTTTGACCATAAACCGGACTCTGTCGGCTGTATCGTCCGCCTTTTGGTCTTCGCCGGCAGCAATGTACTGCGCAGTATTCATCGCGGCGGGTTGAAATACCAGCCAATCCCGATCCTGTTCCACCCGTTTCTCGAAATCCGCAAAATCGTGTGGGTAATGCTGTTGCAATACCTTCACCCAAGGGCTCCACGTGACCAAATGCTTTACGTGCGCTCCGGTGTTTTCCAATAGCGTGATGCGGTGTACTGCCTCATCCAGATCAGCCGGTTCGAGCTTTGAGTCGTAAAGGTATTTCATCTCACGCGCTACACCCGGCAGGCTGAGTTGCTCTGCCAGCATCGTATGAAATGCGAGCCTAACTTCGATCGGATCGACTTTGTTTTCAAGAATCGGATTGGCAGCGTAGCGCTTTTCCTGTTCGACGACGTGTTTTGCAGCCAGGCCATCGAGTATGTGCAAGCGAAACAGGCCACGACCCATATCGAGCAGGTCGGCTTCGGTATAACGCCCTTTTTCCGCCAGACGATCGACCAGTGCCAACGACATGTCGTTGAGCGCGAGCGCGACTCGATCCTCGCAAGACTCCGATGCTTCCGTGGCGATCGCAAAGCAGGTTTTGCGAAGCTTAGACGACTTGTACAACTCGTGCATCAAGTCGATCACTCTCTTTTCCATGGCAGGTCTGGTACGAGCGTCTCGATATTCTCCGGTGTAAAACAGGTTTTCCAAAAATTCGGCAAAGACCGCTGCACCTCGATGCTGTGCGACCTTGATCCATTTGGTTTCGACCGCAGGATTACCGCGGAACGCCGCAGGCTCCCACTTGCGAAAACGTAAAACGATCGTCGGAATATGGCTTGTGAAGGTGGCCCGCTTTTGCGTTATCAAAGACATCTGGGGCGATGCCGGCGGTGGCAGCGTCATCGGTGTTGCCGCAACTTGTTCCTCCGCCGGCCCATGTTGCAACCGTGCGATGGCCTGGCGGTGTTCCGGCAACAGGCCGGGCAGATGCGTACCGTCACCATCGATACTCAGCAACTGCAGGCTCGCCGGTATCGTGCTGGCACTGACAAATCGGTTGTAGCGCAAATCGAGCAGGCGCAACGATGACGGCAACGATGGCAAAGACGATAACTGGTTCGCACCGAGTAATAATTTATTTACTGAAGTCAGCATATCCAGACAATCCGGCAGACTGCTTAACCCTAATCCATGCAGATCCAGCGTCGTTGCATTGGTCAAATGAGTTTGGCGAATGCGGTTCGCCGCTTCGCTGCGATTGGCTCGTTCCCCTTCCGGCGGCTCGATCGACCAGGTCAACACTGTATTCGACAATGCCTCGCTCCCGGCGCGGATCAAGGCCGCAGCAGCAGCAGCGGCATCCTCCATATTCGCCTGCGAAAACGTGTCGGCCTGCAAACGGCGCGATACGCTAACCGGTCGTAGGCGGCCTGGAGGATAAGTAGGAATTGGGTTGCGCACCGAGTAGGTAATTACTTCAGGCTGGCTTGCACCGGCGTCCTCGACAGGACTCGACGAGGAATGGCGCACCGATCGCCAAATATTACGCATGCTTCGCACAAAAATACTCCAGATGAATGTAGCCTTTCAAGCTTCAGCGCGGCTCAAATCGACCATGCTGAGTTTGGTTTGCTCGATCATTAGTTTGGTGAATGCGGCAGCTTCCTGTGTTTGTTGTACCGCACAGGCTGCCATGTATTGGCCGCTAGTCATTGCTTCGGGTTGAAACACCAGCCACTCACGATCCTGTTCGGTTTTTACTTTCAGCGCTTCGAACACCTCCGGATAGCGCTTTTGCATGGCAGTTTGCCATGGCTTCCAATCCGTGAGAAATCTGAGGTCTGCACCGCCATGCTCTTGCTCTCGAATCGACCTTTCTGCATCGTCCAACTCTTCCGACGAAACGTGTGCCGATTCAAAATATCGCATGTCGTGCGCCACTGCCGGTAAATCCAGTTTCTCGGCAAGTCTGGATTGATAAGCGAGACGTACTTCGACCTCGTCGATTCCCTCGTCCTCATCCTCGGGGAATTCTTCAACTCCGGTAGGGTCCGATACTTCGGCAGGCGCATCGACCTCGCCAGCCGCAGCGGCCTGCTGATCGAGCAGCCGCTGATTTTCAATATTTTCCAACGCAATCTTATCGAGCGCTCTTGACCGGAATAACCCGCGTCCCATTTTCAGTAACGTCGGCAATGAATACTCACCTTTATCGGCTTTGTAATTAATCAGCGCGAAAGACATGTCGGTGAATGCCAAAGCGATCCGGTCGTGGCATGAGTCCGAACCGGTCAATGCAGCGGAAAAACACGACGTTCTGAATTCTGGCGATCTGAATACCTCGGTCATCAATTCGTCGATCTGCGCTTCCAATCTGGGGCGCGTTACCGGGTTGCGGTAAGCTTCGGTCGACTCCAAATTGGATAAAACACCGGCAAACTCCAACGCATTGGGCTCGCGCGCGATGCTCGCCCACTTTTCATCGACATCAGGCTCCGACGCAAGCGCTTCAGGCTCCCACCATTTTATCGCCTTGAAAGCCTGTTGAATCGTCTCCACCTGCACGACCCCATATTGCGTCATATTGGCTATAGCGCCGGGTGAGTTAGAGACACCGTTGGAAAGATCGCTAAATGTTGGGTCGATCGACGAGCCGGTCGACGAATTCGGCAGCAGGTAGGAGTGCGGCTCAGAAAGATTGAACATCGCGTCGTGGGTGGTGAAGGGCAGAGCCGCTGTTGTGTCCGTCTCGGCCACCCAAAACTCAGGATGATTGTTCAGATTGCGACGTGCCGGACTATAGTTTTGATGATCCAAACCGTTGCGACGGTCACGACCGATGTCCGCTTGCGATTGTGCTTCCTCCATTCCAGCAAGCGCATGCGCTACCAGATCCAACGCAGCCGCGCACTCGGCAGGCGATAGCGGCATCTGGTTCGCCGGCCGCCGTGCGGAAGCGACCACCCGATTGAATCTCGCAACCGAAGTTTCTCCATCTGTTGAGATCGAGGCTGCATGGTGCGCATGGCGCTGGATTGCCAATCGCGTTGCATCCCGTAACGGCAGATAATGAGGGATATGATTGCCTTCAACATGCAGCAAGTTCAAGGTCGGCGGGAAAGCAGTATGGTGCGTCAGTCGGTTGTTGCCGACGTCCAGATTCCGCACGGATGGCGGCAGCGCAGGCAACGATCCCAGCATGTTGTCACTAAGATGCAATGTCTGGACTGAGGTTAGGTTGAGCATGCAGTTTGGCAGCGACGTCAGATGTAGCCCATGTAAATCCAGTTCCTGGCTGTTGTTCTGGCGTGTCAGAACGATGCGCTCAGCGGCAGTTTGTCGGCCCAGGCGTTCGCTGGTGCTACTGGAATCGACCCATGCTGCCAACGCCGTGTGGAAAGCGAGTTCTGATATTGGTTCTGGCAGTGTCGGAGACGATGCACCGGCTATATGCCCGACCATGTTTTGTTGTACAAAACTTTCGTTGTGCGAGGGACGACTGCTGCCTACTCGCGGCAATCCCTGTAATCCCTGCAATGGCGTAGACAGGCGCTGGCGGATCGGCGAACTTTGCGACGACACCATGTGCGCAACGGCGTGGCGAGGCGTTGATGGTGCTGAAACGGTTGCTTCGGAAGACGGGTTGTTAATATTTACGCCGAGTAAATTGGGGGTAATTGGCATAGCGTGGCTTTAAATAGCATGAATCGAGTGAAGGTTTTTTCGTAAAGAGTATCTTTATTACAAAAATCTTTCCTTCATCTAATATTGGCGAAGTGGCAGGTCGTTAGGCGAAGACATTGCATAAATCCGAAGGCCGGCACGAGCGTTCGGACTTGGTCGGTGCTTTAAGTAGTGTTTCGAGTCACCCACTTGTACGGCGAATTGCTCGCCCTACATCCAGTCATAAAAAATCGAACGTAGTCGAGCCATCTGCTCGGTTATCGACGGCAATCACGAGCGGCCGCGAGCCACGTCTGTCAATAGTTCTCGCGCTATGCCTTGGGCTTCTCTTTTAGCAGGAGCGTGTGCGCAACCATTTTGAGGCCACAACTCGTGACATACACCCCAGCGCCGGGAGATCAGATACCAATCCAGCACCAGAATGTTTTCTGCAAACAGCCATGATTTCGCGATGTCCTGTTGCCGAACTAGGCGCAGAGGGGGCGGTGTATTTTGGTAGGCAGCCAGCATGACTTGCCATGACGGCGGAGTAACCAGTAACGAGTTCGCTACGAACACTATGGCAAGCAAGATGCTTGCAATGCACAAGGAAGCACTGACTCTCAGGCGTTGCTTCAATAAATAAAAAATACTTGAAAAAAAGCATACCGACGTAGCTAGCGCCAGCACTAACGGCCACAAGCTGATCAAGAAAGAAACGTTTGGCAAAACACCGACGGTGCCGCTTCCAAATAAGAGGGCAAGAATTAGGTTCATACGTTTGACTCTATAACAAAGGTCCCACCTGCGGCAGTCGCCCAATTGGGTAGCGCGCTCGAACTTCGTCGGCGACGTTTAAATTGCCGCCACCACCTCAACTCATAACGGTTTACCTAAGCGATGTAGCAGAACGTCAGCCATCATCCAAGACTCCGAGAGCCGTTCATTGACCCACTGGCGTGAGTCAACAAACAACTGCACGAGTTTTCGCCTTTTAGATAAGAAAGCTACCTGAACTGCACAGTAGACAACTCTAAAAATCTAC
Source organism: Pseudomonadota bacterium (assembly GCA_040385645.1). Taxonomy (GTDB): domain Bacteria; phylum Pseudomonadota; class Gammaproteobacteria; order Burkholderiales; family Burkholderiaceae_D; genus JANXSS01. The sequence continues at coordinate 8,549 of JAZKGZ010000019.1, read as the reverse complement.
TAAGCTGGAATTTCTCTCAGCAGTACAATAAAATTTGCGTAAATTTCTTTTATAATAGAATTTTAGAGCTATGGCGTTTGATCAATCATATAATTTTATGTAAATAGAATTTAATAAGAGTCATGAAAACCATTACCCGTACAAGTTTCGCTTCAGATCCCTTTGTTTCTGCTCCTTGCGATATAGCACAGGCAATCAAGGCGGCACGTACACAGGCGAACCTTCGAATTGTCGATGCTGCGCTTCTATCAGGCGTTGCGCTACAAACTTTCGTCGATATAGAAGCTGGCAGCCCTGGTGTCAGTATCGGAAGAATCTTACAAGTAGCAAATGCCATGGGGGTAAGTTTGCTAGCCATACCTGCCATCAATCGTGAGCGTGTTCGGCAGCAGATAGCCATGGCTGCCAACGCCAAATGAAGCTCACAGTATGGATTCACGAACGGCGGGTGGGCACGTTGGCCTACGATATCCACACAGCGCGCTTTGTATTCGACTATGCGCAGGAATGGCTCATATGGAATGAAAGATTTCCGCTTGCGCCGTCGCTACCGTTTCAACACCTAGGGAATGAATTGCCCGACCAGCACAGCGCGGCCGTTCGGCAGTTTTTTCAGAACCTACTTCCAGAGGGCCAAGCTTTGGAAGACGCAGCGCGTGCTAACAAAATCTCCAAAGCCAATGTCCTTGGTCTACTCCAAGCGCTCGGCAAAGAAACTACTGGTGCATTACGGATTACTCTGGAAGGCGAACGGCCACATACAACCAGAGCGCAGCCAAGATTGCTACTGGGCGAAGAGCTGTCTGAACGCATACGCCGACGCCCCGAGCTACCTTTCAGCATATGGGATGGCAAGATCCGGCTCTCGATCGCTGGCTACCAAGATAAATTGGCTGTATTCGAACACAAGAATCAATGGTTTTTAGTCGAGGACGAAGCATTGGCTTCTACGTTGATATTGAAGCCGGAACCTGTATCGAAAACGCTGACTGGAATGACCACCAACGAGCTGATGTGCATGACGCTAGCTCGCAGCATCGGCCTTCCAGTCGCGTCAGCATATTTAAAACATGTGCCCGAACCAGTGCTCGTGATCGAACGTTTCGATAGAAAGGTGGTGCCGAGCGCAACGGGGGAAGTAGAAGTCGAGCGGCGACATTGCATCGATGGCTGCCAGACGCTAGGCCTGTCTGTTGATTTCAAATATGAACGGCCTTATGGCGACGGCAGAGATGTCAAAGACATTCGCGACGGCGCTTCGCTACAGCGATTTTTCACGCTTCTTCAAGACACGTCAAAAGTGCCTGTCACAGCGGCTGCGCAACTGGAATTTCTACGGTGGGTAATTTTTCAAGTCCTCATCGGTAACACCGATGCCCATGCAAAGAACGTCAGCTTTTTCTGTGGCGCGGATGGGCTAAGGCTTACACCCGCATACGATTTGGTGTGTGGTCTTGCTTTTGCGCCTGCAGGAATCGAAGACTCGCTTGCGATGGCGATTGGCGACAACTTCGATCCACTAAAAATACAGGAATACAACTGGGCGCAGTTGGCGTTCGAGAACAGGCTGGCACCGCGTTTGGTGGCCAATGAGTTGGCGCGGCTTGCAAAGGCTTGTTTGAACGCGTTGCCAGGGGTGTTGGAAATATTGGAAAAGCAAAGTGCCAGTGCAGAAATGGCGCGGCTGGTGAGCGATGTTGTAGGCAGGCAGTGCAAGAATGCCCTTGTATGTGCGCCCGGCATCGCAAGGATTTACGACGAACAATTTAAAACACTGGTTTAAAAGAGAAACGTTATTGAATTATGATTAAATTTTGCGCAGTTTTATTGCTTACTGCGGCAGCTTACGTGATGTACGCGCAGTACTTTGATGCATCGCAAATCACAAATGCAAATAATTATAGCCTTCAGGCTGTCGAACAAAATCCCGTACCAAAACATGAGTTTTATATGCTCTGGTCGGACGTTGCAATAAGCCGGTGCAATGCCGCGAGCAAAAACCATAACGAAACGCCGAAAAAATGTAGGGAACTGGTGAACCAACGCAGCACAGCCTGCAAATCAAACATGATCGCGAAAACGCCGGATTTCGTCAGCACCAAGGTGTTGACTGAACAACTGGGGCGACAATATCTTGAATGCGTCACTCCCTACTATTTTTGCGGAGGTGTCGAAGTAAAAACTGACGATGAAGTGCTCAGATATTGCCGATGACAACTGATTTTATGGCGCTAAAATTTAGCTTGGACGAGATTTATTACTGCTGCAAATTTTCTATGTTTTCCAGTTTTAATTCACTTTGTTATTTGGATTAATTTTTACATATTCGTGTTTTAAATCAATTGCTTAAGACATTTTAAATTTTCGCAAAAGACGGGACAAAACGCTGTATTGTGCGTTTGAAATGTAGAATTTTTTAACAGAAAATTTTAAATAGCAATAATGATGGATGCCAAGAGAAAAAATGGAGCAAGGCAATCCGCATCCGTCTAGCTGATTGGGTGACGACCGAGGTCGTTCCACAACTTCAGCAGACCTTGAACGGCATGGCCTGCCCGCCGCAACCAGAGCCGAAGGCGACAAGGTCTTCATCGAATACATGCCGATTACCGCTGCTGTGCGGGGGACGAATGCTTTTGAAGAACCGCCGGTGCAGTTTAAATTGCTGAATATCGATGGGATCGCGCAGACATAGTAGTCGGCAGTTTTTCTAACCTCACGGTGGTGCAGTCAATCGCCCTCCATGGAAATCGGGGCGGTTCACTTCACCCATTCATTTCAAACTTGAACAACTGCGATCTATCTCGGCTTTCACCTTGACCCAGATGTCGCCACACTCAATAGTCGGGCTGTAGCTTGCAGCAGCGTCGACAATCCTATCGATGACCTCGCTGGCCTTGTCGACGCGACAGACATTCTTTCCGAATTCAATTAGATCTTTTCGATAGGGCCATGACTTCGTCTTCGCTAGATTCACCGCCAGCGTATCTTTCGGCAGATAGCCAGTGGTATTGACGATGTCGAACAGCGGCGAAAGGCGGGTGTCGTTGCTGCGAGGATTCGTATACACAAGGCCGAAATTTTTCAAATGCGCGTCGCCATTCCGCACCACGACCGACAGCACAACCGATTTGAAAAGTTCTTCAAGTGAGGACGCGACAAACTGTGGAGAGACGAATTTTTCGATGACGGCCGCAATCATTTCATAACTGCCGGTGTACTTCTCGTCATTTTGCCGGCCAGTCAATGCAGTCATATCTTCAAAACCTAAGTACTCGTTTTGCATGCCTCGATCAAAACGTGTAATCACGAAAAGACCCTTGTCGTCTGATAGCCAGAAGTCGGGAACGATCAACCCGGCCTGCTTGCCGATGCTCATGCAATGAAATTCGTTTTCCGCCAACCCGACGTAATCGTAGCCACCTGCCTTGACGATGAGGTTCCGGTCTTTCAATGTGGATTTTTCGACGACTTCACTTTCACGGTTGCGTTTTTCAAGCATCAACACTTTCGGCTGCACACCTGAAATGCCGGACATTGCCGCGTACTTTTCCACAAGATGCTCGAACAGTGCTTCAGTGCCCTTCCATGCCAAAAGCTCGGCCAGGTTTTCACCTGCTGGTATTGCATCGTCTTGCTCTTTTTGTTGTGAAAGACTGACTCGTCCAATCGTATGCGCGCCGGTCAGCGCCAGCATATTGAAGTCATCCAGCTTCACCGTCTTGCCGAAATGCGACTGCATCCAACCTTTTAAATAGCCTTCCGGCAGATTCTGGCGCAACACGCCAGGCAAGATATTCGCTGCATAGCTTTTTGCCGTGAGCGGCATCGTGAGGCTGAGCTCGCATGAAGCATCGTCTGTTCGATAATTAAAGATATGTTGCGACTCGCGGCGCAGCTCGCCTGCATAACCTTGCGTGGTATGCGCATGGAGCCGCGTAAATTTATTCATCGTCATCCTTGAAAATATCACGGAGCTCTGATTCGATCGGCCGCTCGCTGGCAGGGCCTATAGATAGGGCGAGGTTCAACGCGAGCAGGATACGCATCAACCTGCGAATTCCGAGGTCGGATTTGCCGGATTCGAAATCGATGATGGTGCGGCGGCTTAGGCGGGCACGATCCGCGAGCTCGGCTTGAGTCAGCCCCGCTGATCGGCGCGCGTTGATGACGGTTTTGACTAAACTATCGAATTCCATAAGTGCAGAATATCGCACATTTTTCATTAATGCGGACAAATGCGCAGAATTTTGCACATTATGATACCTTAGGGAATGACTTACCACGCTACAAGCTGCAAGCTGCAAAAATTTCATCAAATTCACGAACTCTTTTCAGCCAATATCTTTCGGAAAAGCGCATTGACTTTTCCAATCGCCGTCTCGCTATGCGTTTTGTCTACAGCCAATGTTTCAAGTCGTGCGAGTTCGTTTTCGATAAAAGCATTTAGGCTTCGAACAGGTAGCGCCAGCTCGCGCTCGATGCTTTGTTTCTTCTTTTCAAGAAGACTGTGAATGTCTGCCAGAAGTGCATCTTGTCCTGCAAGAAGCGACAACAAACGCTGGAACTCGATCGGTGGAGCTGTCCGATAAGTCTCAATCCACCGGACTGCAAGTAACGGGCGTAGAACGTAGAAATACTTTTTCAACGGCACTCTGTCGGCGCGCAGATAGTTGCGGTAGTTCGTCTTGGCCATGCTGCGGTAGTGGTAGATGCCACGCTCACAGGAATAGACCGATGGCAGAAGTTCGCGCGCTGCGTGCACAAAATTCCCTGACACCATGTACTGAATCGGTGACTGAATCCATTCAGCAAACGTTGGATTCGAACGCAGGAACAGTCGCAATGCTTTGCGGATATCCCAGCCGTTCAAATCGATGTCGTCGGTGATCGGATACTCAATCACGTCGCGCTTGTCTTCCACGTCGACGGACATGTACCAATCGGGCTCACGCGCGTAAATAAAGCGCACGTCGTAGTCGCTATCCGGCGAGGCGAATCCCCACGCTCGACTGCCCGACTCGATTGCAAGCAGGATGCGGACATTTTCATTCTTGCTCACCGCAGCGAGCCGGTTCAGGATGTCTTGGCGAACATCAACGGGAATCATTCGTTGCTTTCAAATTTTTATGCCTGGTGCAGGTGGCAAGTCCTGCATGTACTAAGAATGCGAATAACAGGGCGGTAGGGCTCTTAACAGTCAGTGCTCCGTGCCACGCTTCCCCGGTTCTGCCTGCAGCTCTTCCGCCAGAAAACGTGTAAGCGGCAGAATGTCGCCCCCTACGCTCGCTGCTTCGAGAGCCTCCATATATTGCTGCCGACGGGTGACTCGAACCACCGTCCACGGATATCCACCGGACGCCAATAATGCGTTTATGATGAACCGTCCGATCCGACCATTTCCGTCAAAGTAAGGGTGGATGAACACAAAAAGGTGATGTCCGAGAACGGCCCGGACAGAGGCTTCTGGTTCCTCGGAAATTAGCCGAAACAATTCCTCCATGCTGTCCAATAACGCGTCCCGAGGCAACGGCGTATGCATCGAGTTTTTAATGAAGATGGGCCCGGTGCGGTAGCCTGCCAGCTGGTGCCGCTTTAAAATTCCAGCCACCACGGCAGGGCCAAACAATTCGGCATACCACTCACGGTGGTCCATTTTTAATACATCGCCTGGATTATCCCCAGCTAAGATGCGACGGATAGTCGCCTTAACGGAGCCGAACGCTTGAAAGTAGCCGCGCGCGGCCATAGCGTCGCGGCTGGTTTCGTCTTCATCATTGTTTTCCGGGTCCCAGCCTCTCTCAGCTACCCGCTCGATAAGCGCCTCAGTGACTTGGTATCCCTCGATTGACAGAGAGTTATAGGCATCAGAGCGGTAGCGTTCTTCGACTTGGTGTACGTACGTATTGATATCTTGCGCGGGCCCGGGCGCTGCCGGAAAATTGTCGATGACTACTTGTCGCCAGGAGCTCCACATCGAACGCAGACGAAGAACATATGGTGAGCGTTCGCGCGATGGTGCCAAGCTTGGATGCTCAAGCTCGAATGGGTTCTTCGCCTGAATGTACACGTTGGCCGCTTTCATTGTGTTCACGATAACCGCAGCGTCCTGCGTACGGCCCACGAAATTCAAAGCGCCGGCTAAACGTGAAGCCGATGTTGGCATTCCCTCGCCGGCCAGCAGCGTGGTAAGAAGCTCAGACGGGTCTCGAACCATTGCAAGCGCAATTTCAGCTTCTCGCGGGTAATTCACGAAAAAATGCGGACCAACTAAACACAGCGCTTCTGCCACGGGCCATGCCTGCAAACCGCGAATATCCGTACGGCTCTTCAATACCCGCTTTTCATCTGGATAAATAAGAACCGAGGTGCCAAAAGGCAGCTTCACAACCTGTGTTCCGCCCTGCTTAGTCACTACAGCGACTTGGCTAGGTACGGTCGTGTTGCCGGAATGCAGCATCACCGACGCTTCAGGATTCAAACAATATCGTTTTCCAAAGCGCTTCGTCAGGTAGCCCGATAGAAATGACCAGTAACTGGCGTACCACGCCGTGGTATCACCATGTAGGTCCTTAGGATTGCCACAGATGAACCAACCTTTGAGCACCGGTTTGAGAAAGCCAGTGCTGACCAGCAAGTCCCTTTGTGCATCGTTTAGATCTTTGGATTCAACTACTCCGTGGTATTTATCCTGCAGTTTGTGTAGCGCACGCAAGGCGGCTGCCATCTTCGCGGCATTAGGATTTGGCTCGGGTAAGGCGCTCACAATTTTAAATCCACTATGTTTTTTGGTTTTTATTCACTTTGTTTTGCCAATAAAATATACTTTGTTTTAAGGTTTTTGTCTACTTTGTTATTTGGATAGAATTCTACATATAATCTTTTTATATCAACGGCTTAAAACGACTAAAATTTTTTCTAAAGACATAATTTGACGTTGCATTGTGCTTTTGAAATGTATAACTTTTTAAACAGTAAATTCGAAGTAACACAAATACGGAGGCCAAAACATGGCATCGAACGGGTTTGCTTTAAAGCAGCATTGGCTTAAGCCATTTGATTTCAATTTCCAGCGATGGAAAAAAAGGGGGCTACTAAAGCAAATCCATTTTCTTAGTGGGAAAGCGACAAAAACTTTAGTTTCTAAGTGGCAAGCGACAAATTTCCCTACCTTTTAGTGCGCCAACCCCAGCCAAATTTGAAAGCAAGCAGCGGAGTGTGCCTTCAGAAAAGGGCAGTTATATTGCTTTTCACCACATGTAACCCGGTTGGAGATTTTGATGAATGCAATGGAAACAAAAGCACAGTTGGCGGCGATAACGCTTGCCAATCCGCGTTGGGCATTGGTACTCGCTAAAGATCCGAAAGCAGATGGCGCGTTTTACTACTCGGTAAAGAGTACTGGCGTGTATTGCCGACCGTCCTGTGCGGCCCGGCCGGCTCGGCCAGAAAACGTTCGGTTTCATGAGACATGCGAGGATGCCGAGCATGCCGGCTTTCGTCCTTGCAAGCGGTGCAAACCGAACGCACCGTCCCGGGTCGAGGCGTACGCGGCCCGGGTCACCGAAGCTTGTCAAATGATTGAAAAATCGGAAACCGTTCCGAATCTGCAAGACCTCGCTACACGCGTTGGGCTAAGCGCTTATCACTTTCATCGGGTGTTCAAACAAATCACCGGGATAACGCCACGTCGGTACGCCATGGCGCACCGCGACAAGCGGATTCGCAGCCAACTCGAGGCTGGTGGCACCGTGACCGAAGCCATTTTCAATGCCGGCTATAACGCCAGCAGCCGTTTCTACGAAACCGCACATAGCGTACTGGGGATGACGCCTACAACGTATCGTTCTGGCGGCACCAACATGGAGATTCAATTTGCCGTCGGTGAATGCTCGCTCGGATCCATTCTCGTTGCCCAAAGCGATCGTGGGGTATGCGCCATTCTGATGGGCGACGACCCGGATATGCTGGCTCGTGATCTGCAAGACCGGTTTCCGCGTGCCCGGCTCATTGGCGCCGATACCGGATTCGAACAACTTGTCGCCAAGGTAGTCGGATTTGTCGAGGCACCTGGCATCGGGTTGGACTTGCCGCTGGACATACGCGGCACGGCGTTCCAGCAACGTGTCTGGCAGGTGTTGAAAGAAATTCCAGCAGGACATACCGTCAGCTATACCGAACTTGCCAACCGCATCGGCGCTCCAAAAGCCGCGCGGGCTGTTGCTCAAGCATGCGGAGCAAACGCCCTGGCGGTTGCCATCCCATGCCATCGGGTCGTGCGCAACGACGGCGGTCTTTCCGGCTACCGCTGGGGTGTAGAGCGGAAACGCGCTTTGCTCGACGCCGAAGCAAGGGCATTACTGAAAGAGTGACTCCGCTTTAATAATCGGCACTAAATTGAAGAGCAACTCGATCGGCCTTATGTACATCCATGTGTTTAATATGTGCATTCACCTGATGAAGAATCAGCCCGAGCAGGTCGCCAAGCGTTTCGCTGGATAGCGTCAAGCAGCATGACCGGGTAAACGACAATCATCATGGCCGGTTGG
>JAZKGZ010000018.1:0-117987 GCA_040385645.1 Pseudomonadota bacterium | reverse complement strand
TCGAACCGCCGACCTACGCCTTGTAAGGGCGCCGCTCTACCAACTGAGCTAAGCACCCGCTCGTGCCGACCTCTTCCTGACGTGTGTCACCACGTCAGGGACAGCATTTTACTGCAACTAAAACGGTTTTGCCAGAGTTTAATGCCGCCTCACACCTGGATCGGTGCCATCGTTAGGCTTAGCAACTGCTGCGGCAGCAGCAGCGGCGGCTGCCCCGATAGCTGCCTCCTCATCGGTCAGCGCAACAGGTTGCCGCTCCAGCGCAATTTCCAACACCTTATCGATCCAACGAACCGGCACGATTTCGAGCTTGTTTTTGACGTTGTCTGGGATGTCAGCCAAGTCTTTGACGTTTTGCTCGGGAATCAATACGGTTTTTATGCCACCGCGATGTGCAGCGAGCAACTTCTCCTTGAGTCCACCGATCGGCAATACTTCACCGCGCAGAGTAATCTCGCCAGTCATCGCTACATCGGCACGCACCGGTATGCCGGTGAATACCGAGACCATCGCAAGCGTCATGGCAACGCCGGCAGACGGTCCGTCTTTCGGTGTCGCACCTTCGGGGACGTGAATGTGCATATCGCTTTTCTCGAACACGTCTGCTTTAATGCCAAGTTTCTTGGCACGGCTACGCACGACCGTTCGAGCGGCTTCGATCGACTCTTTCATCACGTCACCCAATGTACCGGTGCGAATCACCCCGCCCTTACCCGGCATGCTGACCGCCTCGATGGTCAACAGATCGCCACCGACTTCTGTCCAAGCGAGGCCGACGACTTGGCCAATCTGATTTTCTTTTTCCGCCATGCCGAAATCGAAGCGGCGCACACCGAGAAACTTGTCGAGATTTTTCGAGGTGATGGCGACTTTCTTCTCTGTTTTCGTCAGGAGAAGCATTTTCACTGTTTTACGGCATAGCTTCGAGACTTCCCGTTCCAACGAACGCACGCCGGCCTCTCTGGTGTAATAACGAATAATGTCGCGAATCGCTGATTCTGCTACCGAGATTTCATCATCTTTCAAACCATTGTTCTTAATCTGCTTGGGCAAAAGATAACGCTGCGCGATGCTAGTCTTCTCATCTTCGGTGTAACCCGAAAGCCGAATGACCTCCATCCGATCCAGCAGGGCTGGCGGAATGTTGTAAGAATTCGATGTCGCCACGAACATTACGTCCGACAAATCGAAATCGACTTCTACGTAATGATCCGAAAACGTATGATTCTGTTCCGGATCTAGCACCTCGAGTAGGGCCGACGATGGGTCACCCCGAAAATCCATGCCTAACTTGTCGATTTCGTCGAGCAAGAACAATGGATTACGCACGCCGCATTTCGTCAAGCTTTGTAAAATTTTGCCAGGCATCGAACCGATATAAGTACGGCGATGCCCACGAATTTCAGCTTCATCACGTACCCCGCCCAATGCCATACGTACGAACTTACGGTTGGTCGCCTTAGCAATCGATTGGCCGAGCGAAGTTTTACCGACACCCGGAGGGCCGACAAAACAAAGAATCGGTGCTTTTAATTTGTCGACGCGCTGTTGCACGGCAAGATATTCCAGGATCCGCTCTTTTACCTTGTCCAGACCATAATGATCCTCTTCCAATACTTTCTCGGCATTGGTCAGATCGTTATTGACCTTGGATTTTTTCCGCCACGGCAGGCCGACCAGCGTATCGATGAAATTGCGTACCACAGTGGCTTCCGCCGACATCGGTGACATGAGCTTGAGTTTTTTTAACTCGTTTTGCGCTTTGTCCCGGGCTTCTTTAGGCATCTTGGCCGTGACGATCTTCTTCTCCAACTCTTCGAGATCGGCACCCTCCTCACCTTCGCCCAGTTCTTTCTGAATCGCTTTGACTTGCTCGTTCAGATAGTATTCCCGCTGCGACTTTTCCATCTGCCGCTTGACGCGGCCACGGATACGTTTTTCCACCTGCAATATATCGAGTTCGCCTTCCAGCTGTCCCAACAAGTGCTCATGACGTTTTGCAACATTGAAAATTTCCAGAATTACCTGCTTCTGTTCCAGCTTTAGTGGCAGATGGGCGGCAATCGTATCAGCCAGACGACCGGCATCGTCGATGCCGGCAAGCGAGGTCAATATTTCCGGCGGAATTTTCTTGTTGAGTTTTACGTATTGATCGAACTGCTGCACGATTGCACGGCGCATCGCTTCGACTTCGGAATCGTCGCCGGCTTCGGAGTCGATCGTGGTCAAATCAGCGACAAAATGCGAATCGAGTTCGGTCGTCTTGTGGATACGAGCGCGCTGCGCACCCTCGACCAACACCTTAACGGTACCATCCGGCAACTTCAGCATTTGTAAAATATTTGCGACGCAACCGATCTCGTAAATATCCTCGGGCGAGGGCTCATCCTTGGCGGCCGCTTTTTGCGCAGCCAGCATAATGGTTTTGCCTTGTTCCATGGCTGCTTCCAGCGCCTTGATGGATTTGGGGCGGCCAACGAACAGAGGAATCACCATATGGGGAAACACGACGACATCGCGTAACGGCAACAATGGCAACTGCGTAATTTCAGGGGAAACGTTATCTGTCATGACGGGCCTTATCGAAAAACATATTGTTGATGTTGGCGCTATTGGCTGAAACACAAGCCCATTCGAACGAGATCGTTACTAGGAAGTTCGAAGAAATGTACTAACCAATAAAAAAAGCCACGCGAAGTTGCCTTCGTGCGGCTTTTCGATGGAAGCCAGAATGCTTTCTTCTCACAATGATTGTACTGCGCAGTAATCAATGCGATACGGCAACTGTAAAATATCTTTCGTTTTAGCGACAAATTTACGACTTCGCGCCGGAAACTTTTGGCTGGTCATGATAAATCAATAAGGGCTTGGCACCATTGACCACAGTATTTTCATCGATCACCACTTTGGCTACGTTTTGCTGGCTCGGCAACTCGTACATTACATCCAGCAGCGCATGCTCGATGATCGATCGCAGACCACGGGCACCGGTTTTACGCGCCAATGCTTTTTTGGCAATCGCCTGTAGCGCACCGGGCCTGACCTCCAGCTCGGCACCTTCCATTTGCAGCAGCTTCGCATACTGCTTGATCAACGCGTTCTTCGGTTCGAGCAAAATCTGAATCAATGCCTCTTCATTGAGTTCCGACAAAGTCGCCACAACCGGCAGACGGCCGACCAACTCCGGAATCAGCCCGAATTTGATCAAATCTTCCGGCTCGGCTTCCATCAACACTTCACTAGCAGTGCGCTCCGACTGGCTTTTAACGTTCGCTGAAAAGCCGATGCCGCTTTTTTCCGAGCGATTCGAAATAATCTTTGTCAAACCATCGAACGCACCACCGCAAATGAACATGATGTTGGTCGTATCGATCTGCACGAAATCCTGATTCGGATGCTTACGCCCACCTTGCGGCGGCACGGACGCCATGGTGCCCTCGATCAGCTTGAGCAAGGCTTGCTGTACGCCTTCGCCGGAAACGTCTCTGGTGATCGACGGGTTATCCGCTTTGCGTGAAATCTTGTCGATCTCGTCGATGTAGACGATGCCGCGTTGCGCCTTGTCAACTTCGTAATTACAATTTTGCAGCAGTTTTTGAATAATATTTTCGACATCTTCACCGACATAACCAGCTTCGGTCAGTGTCGTGGCATCTGCAATGACGAACGGCACATTGAGCATGCGTGCCAGGGTCTGTGCCAGTAGAGTCTTACCGGAACCGGTTGGACCGACCAAAAGGATGTTGCTCTTGGCAAGCTCGATATCGTCCTTCTTGCCGAGGTGCTTGAGCCGCTTATAGTGGTTATAAACCGCGACCGACAAAATACGCTTGGCCGTGTTCTGACCAATCACATACTGATCGAGCAATTCGCAGATCTCTTGCGGCGTCGGTAAATCCGACTTGGTGCCGGTAACCGTATCGGTACTCGATGCCTCATCGCGGATGATGTCGTTGCACAAACCGATACATTCATCGCAAATGAATACCGATGGACCGGCGATCAGCTTTTTGACTTCGTGTTGACTTTTGCCGCAGAACGAACAGTAAAGCAGCTTCTCACCACTAGAGGATTTTTTGTCTGACATGGGGCAATATTGAGTGGAGTGTGTTTTGATATTACCTGCGATTTCATTACTCGTCACGCCGCGCTACGAGAAAACCACTGATTGCAGGAAAATATCCTCGCCAGAAATGAAAACGCCCGCACTTGATTGTGCGAGCGCCGGAGGTACAGCAAGAAAATTAACCTTAAACCAAGTAAATTTTTTTGGGTAGTTTTACTATGCGCGAGTGGCTAATACTTTGTCGATCATGCCGTATTCGGCAGCCGCTTCGGCCGACATAAAGTTGTCGCGCTCTGTATCCAACCCAACTTGCTCGATGCTCTTGCCGGTATTTTCCGCCAGAATGCCGTTGAGTCTGCCACGCAGATACAGAATCTCCTTTGCCTGAATTTCAATATCGGTCGCCTGCCCCTGCGCGCCTCCGGATGGCTGGTGGATCATGATGCGTGAATTCGGTAGAGAAAAACGCTTGCCCTTCGCACCCGCGGCCAGCAGGAACGCACCCATCGATGCTGCCAAGCCAGTGCACAATGTAGAAACGTCCGGCTTGATGAATTGCATCGTGTCGTAGATCGCCATACCGGCCGAAACCGATCCGCCGGGAGAATTAATATACAGAGAAATGTCTTTGTCGGGATTCTCACTTTCGAGAAACAGCATCTGCGCTACGATCAGATTAGCGCTATGGTCGTTGACCGGGCCAACCAAAAAGATTACCCGCTCTTTCAACAGCCGCGAATAGATATCATAGGCACGCTCACCGCGACCGCTCTGCTCGATCACCATCGGCACCATGCCGAGCATCTGCGTATCTAGCGCCGGGTTGTGGTTCATGCTGTTCATATAAATTCCTAAATGTAAGACCGATAGTGTCAGCTTGCCGCGACCGGGTTAGCTACTAACCGGCTTGCTGGTTGTTGGCCATTAGTTCGTCGAAGCCGACCGGTTTGTCGGTGACTTTGGACAAACCCAGAACATAGTTGACGACGTTTTCTTCCAAAACAAGCGCTTCGACTTCCGCCAGGCGCTGGCGATCGCCAAAATAATACTTCAGCACTTCCTTCGGGTCTTCATAGCTCTGAGCGAATTCCTCGACTTGAGCCTTCACCTGCTCCGGCGTGGCTTGCAGGTTGTTGGACTTAACGACTTCCGCCAAAATCAAGCCCAGACGAACCCGGCGTTCCGCCTGGGTTGTAAATAACTCGGGTGGAAACGGCATCGATTTGACGTCCATGCCGCGCTGCGTCATATCCTGACGTGTCATTTCTGACAAGCGTTCGACATCTTGATCGATCAATGCCTTCGGCACATCCAGCTCCGCAACTTTGACCAGTGCATCCATCACGCTGTCTTTGGTCTTGGCTTTTGCCCGACCACTGACTTCACGCTCGAGGTTTTGTTGAATGTCTGCGCGCATTTTCGTTAAGTCACCGTCTTCGACACCCAACGACTTGGCGAACTCTTCATTCAACTCCGGCAAGTGGGCCCATTCCAGCTTTTTTAAGGTGATTGAGAACTCGGCAGTTTTGCCGGCCACATCCTTGCCGTGGTAGTCGGCTGGAAATGCCAGAGGAAATGTCTTCGTCTCACCTACTTTCAAGCCGACCGTGGCAGCTTCGAATTCAGGCAACATACGCCCCTCGCCCAATACGAAAGCGTAGTTCTCGGCTTTACCACCGGGGAACTCTACGCCATCGATGACGCCGACGAAGTCGATCGTTACCTGATCGCCATTCTGCGCGGTTTGGACGGAGCCGCCGTCACCATGCGGGCCGTGCTCGCCTTTGACGTGGTAATGCACGCGCTGCTTGCGCAAGATTTCGATGGTCTTGTCGATTTCCGCATCGGATACGGTGGTCACGGTGCGCTCGACTTCGGCTTGGCTGAGGTCGCCGAGCTTAACTTCCGGATACACCTCGAAGGTGGCATCGAACGCAATCGTGCCTTCCGGTGCCTCGGCGCTAACCTTCGGTTCGATTTTCGGGTAGCCGGCGACACGCAGATTGTTTTCACTGGTTGCGCTATTGAAAGCGGTGCCGACTTTATCGTTCAACACTTCCGTTTCCACTTGGTAGCCGTATTGCGCCGCGACCATTTTCATCGGTACTTTGCCTGGTCGAAAACCAGGCGCTTTGGCATTCCTGGCACGAACCTTCAAACGCTTTTCCACTTCCGCCCGAACTTCGGACATCGGCAAGCTGATGGTGATGCGTCGTGCAAGTTTATCCAGTGTTTCGACTGCAGTTGCCATGTGAATCGTCCAAATAATAAGTAATAGTCGTAATGAATTCGTGGTGCGAGGAGGGGGACTCGAACCCCCACACCATTACTGGCGTCAGGACCTAAACCTGGTGCGTCTACCAATTTCGCCATCCTCGCGGTGAGCCCGGAATTTTACTGGATTTCCAAGCCTACTGCGTTGAATATCAGCATTGGCTAGTTAAATCGGTTGCGCTGCTGGTTGCGCAGGCGGTGGTTTTTGGACGCGAAAACAAGCCGCATACAGTGCCGGTAGAAACAGCAGCGTCAAGGCTGTGGCGACAATCAAGCCGCCCATAATGGCAATGGCCATCGGCCCCCAAAAAACCGAACGTGACAACGGTATCATTGCCAGCACCGCTGCTGCAGCCGTGAGGATGATCGGCCTGAACCGCCGTACCGCCGATTCGACGATGGCATTCCACGGCGGTGCGCCATCGGCGATATCGTGCTCGATCTGATCGATTAAGATTACCGAGTTGCGGATGATCATGCCGAATAACGCGATGACGCCGAGTTGCGCGACGAAGCCGAAAGGCCGCTGCAACACCAGCAAAGCGATCGCCGCACCTGCCACGCCCAACGGCCCGGTCAGAAACACCAGTAGCGAGCGCGAGAAGCTGTGTAACTGCAGCATCAGTAGGGTGAAAATAATGAAAATCACCAGCGGCACGTTTGCTGCAATCGACGCCTGCGCCTTGCCACTGTCGGCAGCGGCACCGGCCAAGTCGATGCGGTACCCAGCCGGCAAGTCGGCTCGCAGCTTAACCAGTTGCGGATCGATCTGACTCGATACGGTCGGCCCTTGGATGCCATCGACGACATCCGCCTGGACCGTAATCGCCCATTCCCGACCTTCGCGCCAGACCACTCCGGGTTCCCAGACAAAAGCAAACCGCGCCAATTGCGAAAGCGGCACGGCCTTGCCTTCCGGTAGCGGAATAGTGGCATTGTTCAAGGCCGACAAGGTAGAACGCTCCTCTACCGGCTGGCGGGCAACGATATCTATGAGCTTATTACCCTCCTGATACTGGCCGATCGTGGTACCACTCAATATGGTGTTTGCCGCACGCATCACTGTTTGCGAGCTGATGCCTGCCGAGCGCAATTTGTCCTGGTCCAGATCGATACGTAACACCTTGACCGACTCGTTCCAGTCGTCGTTGACGCCCACGGCATTCGAGTTGGCGCGCATAATTTCCTTGACCTGATCGGCGATGGCACGCACCTTGGCAACTTCGTCGCCAGTAACGCGAAATTGCACCGGATACGGTACCGGCGGCCCGTTCGGCAACAGCTTCACCCGACCACGCACTTCGGGAAAATCGGTTTTAAAAGCGTTGGCGATTTTTAAACGCAGACGCTCGCGCGCGGCCTGGTCTTTGGGCAATACCACAACCTGACTGACATTCGTCTGTGGGAAAATCTGGTCCAGCGGCAGATAAAAACGTGGGCTTCCTGTGCCGACATATGTCGTAACACTTTCAACGCCCGGGTCTTGACGCAGGAACGCTTCGAATTTTTTGGCTTGGGCTTCACTAGCCTGGAAAGATGCACCTTCCGGTAACCATAATTCCACCATTAATTCCGGCCGGCTCGAATCCGGGAAAAACTGCTGCTCGATGAATGTGAACCCGAAAACCCCAAGGCCGAAGGCTCCCATCGTCAATGCGATCGTCGTCTTGCGCCATTCCACGCACCAGTCGACGATACGACGAAAACGGTTGTAGAAAGGCGTGTCGTAGAGTTCATGCTGGCCTTTGCCGCCCGCTTGCGGATTCACACGTAGCAACAAATAACCGATGTACGGGGTAAACAATACTGCCACCAGCCAGGAAAGGATCAATGCCAGAGCATTAACGGAAAACATTGAAAACGTATATTCGCCAGCGGTCGATTTCGCCAGGCCGATTGGCAAAAACCCCGCAGCGGTAATCAATGTGCCGGTGAGCATTGGCATCGCAGTCGAAGTGTAAGCATAGGTCGCCGCGTCGAAGCGCGAAAAACCTTCTTCCATTTTTCGCACCATCATCTCCACTGCAATAATCGCATCGTCGACCAGCAGACCCAGTGCGATGATCAGCGCTCCCAGCGATATCTTATGCAAGTCGATCGACAATATATACATTGCAAGAAACGTCACTGCCAGCACCAGCGGTATGGTCAAACCCACCACCAGACCGGGCCGCATATCCAGACGCAAGGGTCGGGTATGCAGGCCCAGGGCGATGAAACTGACCGCCAGGACAATCAATACCGCCTCGATCAAAGTGTGAATAAATTCACTAACTGACGATTTGACCGCACGCGGCTGGTCGGCCACCCTCTGCAATTCGATACCGACCGGCAGCTTGGCGCGGATTTCTTCGGCAGTTGCCTGCAAATCATGGCCGAGGGCGATGATGTCGCCACCGCGTTCCATCGATACACCCAAGCCGATAACTTCCTTACCGTTATAGCGCATCTTATCCACCGGCGGGTCTTGGAAGCCACGCGTGACGGAGGCAAAATCACCGAGACGGAAGGTGGTGTTGTTCGCTCGTAACTGCAGGCTCTCCAGATCCTTCACCGAGGTCAGAGCACCGGTTATCCGGACCTGCAGATTGTCGGTGCGAGTGACCAGAACGCCGGTCGCCTCCACGGCATTTTGCGTGCCGATCTGATTGATCAACGATTCGAACGGAATTGCCAATTGGGCAAATTTGCTTTGAGAAAAAGTGACATAAATTTTTTCGTCCTGCACGCCGTATAACTCGACCTTAGACACCGTAGCAACCTTTAGCAGTTGCTGACGAACGAAGTCTGCGTAGCTTTTGACTTCCGCGTAAGTGAAGCCATCACCTGAAATCGCGAAGATCGAACCGAACGTGTCACCGAACTCATCATTGAAAAATGGCCCGACCACACCAGGCGGCAAGCTGCTGCGTATATCGCCGACCTTTTTTCTGACCTGATACCAGGACGCTGCCACTTCCTTGGGCGGCGTGGATTCATCAAGTTCCAGCAAAATCAATAACTCGCCGGGCTTGGAATAACTTCGAATCTTTTGAATATACGGCGTCTCCTGCAGTTTCTTTTCTAGCGCATCGGTGACCTGTTCGGCTACCTGCAATGCCGTTGCACCGGGATAAAAGGCCCGTACGACCATGGCTCTAAAAGTGAACGGCGGATCTTCGTCCTGACCGAGTTTGCTATATCCGTAGATACCTCCTAATAGCAGCGCCACTATCAGATAGCGCGTCAGCGCCATGTGTTCGAGGGCCCAGCGCGATAGATTGAAGCCACCTTTCATTTGGCGACTCCTGCTGAGGAAGTTGGGGATGCTGGTGGGGATGACGATGGTAACGAAGTCTTCGGTGCCTGCACGGATGGCTCTTCACCCAATATGCGTACTTTCTGCCCCTGCTTCAACGAATTCACGCCTGCCGTAACGATGGTCTGCCCGGCAGTTGCTCCACCTGCCAACAATACGTTTTCACCGTTGGTGCCGTCGATTTGCACCGGTAACAAGCGCACCGCACCATTTTCGACGGCCCACACTGCACTCTGGCCTTTATCCTGAAATATCGCTGTCAACGGCACGCTGATCATTGAGTTCAGCGGTTTTGCAGCGAAGATCACATGCGCGGTCATACCCAGGCGCACTTCCGGCGAAGCCGAAGGAATGGCAATTTTCGCGGCATAGGTGCGCGTGCCGGAATCGGCGACTGGCGACAGCTCACGCAACTGCCCGGGTATCAAATCTTTCGGATTAGCCCAGATCCGTACCTGAATATCGGACACCCGCCGTAGCGTATCGACCTGGTCTTCCGGAATAGCAATGACGATCTCCTTGTCCGTAGTCTGCGCAACGCGCACCACCGGCGACCCAGCCACCACTACCTGCCCTACTTCTGCATCCAGTGCCGTGACGACGCCATCGACATCGGCCACCAACGTGGCATATCCGGCCTGGTTGCTCTGCCCTCTGTAAGCTGCCTGCGCCTGGTCATAGCTGGCTTTTGCTGCACGAAAAGCCGTTACCTTCGCATCCAGAATGGCTTGGCTGACAAAATTCTTTTCGCGTAAGTCTTCGTAACGCCGCAGCTCGGATTCGGCTAAATCGTAGTTACTTTTCGCCGATTGCAATCCGGCGTTGGCCTGTACCTGCGCCAGCCGCAAGTCCTGAGGATCGAGCGCCATCAACACTTCGCCACGCCTGACCGTGTCGCCCATGTTGACTTTGCGGCTGATGATCTTGCCGCCGACCCTGAAACCGAGTTTCGATTCGATCCGGGCACGAACGTCGCCAGGAAATTCAGCCACCACGTCGGCCTGATTGGCCACTAATTTTTGTACCCGTACCGGGCGAACGTCTTCCGATTTCTCGACGGGTTTGGAGCAACCCGAAAGTGTGAGGATTAAGCTAAAAAAAATTAAGCTGAGCAAATTCGGACGAAGCAGCGGCGTACCGCTATTTGGCAGATATATCGTTTTAAAAGGCGTCACGAAAATTCCTTTACTATCTTGCGGGCCGACAAGAATCGGCGGAAACATGCTACGAAGCGAGCCGTCGTCGATCGGACGGCTATTGATTATAGACAACTCCGCACCGCCTCGGACGATAGTTTGCCGTTCAATATGCCACTTAAACAGGGAAATATGGCAGTCGATCATTACGAAAATTTTCCGGTCGCCTCCGTGCTTTTGCCGGCGCGACTGCGCATGCCGGTACAGGCAATCTACGCTTTCGCCCGCAGTGCCGACGATCTTGCCGACGAGGGTGACGCGACGCCAGCGCAACGCTTGCAAGCTTTAAATGCTTACGAACAGGGTTTACACGCCATTGCCCGACAATGTACTGCAGCGGTCGAGCCAAAAATGTTCGCAGCGCTGAAAATTGCCATCGATGGGTGGGAATTGCCGATGCAACCGTTTCACGATCTGCTATCGGCATTTCGGCAGGATGTGGTCACGACACGTTATGCCGATTATGCGGCACTCACCGACTACTGCAGCCGCTCGGCGAATCCGGTAGGGCTGCTGATGTTGCATTTATATCAGGCACCTACGTCTGAAAATCTACACGCTTCCGATGCCATTTGTACCGCCCTGCAGCTCATTAATTTTTTGCAGGATGTAGCCATCGACTGGCAGAAACAGCGAATTTATTTGCCGCAAGAAGACTTGCAACAGTTCGGTGTCGACGAGACCCAGATCGAAGCCGCCCGCCTCGACAAAAATTGGCACCGACTGATGTCTTTCCAGATCCAGCGTGCGCGTGCCCTGATGTTGTCGGGTGCACCCTTGGCGCTACGCCTTCCCGGGCGCATCGGCTGGGAATTACGCCTGATCGTACAAGGCGGTCTACGTATTCTCGACCGTATCGAACGCGTCGATTACGACGTATTCCGCCGCCGACCGACATTGGGGATAGTGGATTGGCTGGCGATCGTTCGGGCTGCAATCGGCATGTCTCGGCGACGACGTGCGTGCAAATGGGGTTAGCATACTGACTTTTCATTGCCCGATGGCGCTTAGCCGGCCCGCCCTCCATGTCTCCTGACGACTATTGCCAGCAAAAAGCCGCGAAGAGCGGCTCGAGTTTCTATTACAGCTTTCTCTTCCTGCCACCTGAACGACGTAGAGCGATCACAGCGCTCTACGCATTTTGCCGTGAAGTCGACGATACCGTCGACGACTGTACCGATGTCATGGTCGCACGGGCCAAACTGCATTGGTGGCGCCAGGAAATCGGCAGCATGCTGGAAAACCGGGCGACCCATCCCGTCAGCAAAGCGTTGCAGCCGCATGTGACTGCCTACAACCTGCAAGGCACCCATCTTCTGGCGATCGTCGATGGTATGGAAATGGATCTGGATCAGACACGTTACCTGGATTTTATCGGGCTGCAAAAATATTGCTGGCACGTGGCAAGCGTGGTCGGCATTCTCTCGGCCAGCATTTTCGGCGTGACCGATGCGCGTACGCTTGCCTACGCGGAAAAACTGGGCCTGGCTTTTCAGCTTACCAATATCATCCGCGATGTCGGGGAGGATGCCCGCAAGGGTCGCATTTATTTACCGGTCAATGAACTGCAACAATTCGGCGTCACTGCGGCCGATATATTGAATGCACGACATACTGAAAAATTCGAGCAACTGATGCAATGGCAATCGAACCGGGCCCAACAACTATACGACGAAGCCTTCGCCTTGCTGCCACCGGTGGATCGGCGGGCACAGCGACCCGGGCTTATCATGGCTTCGATCTACCGAGCGCTCTTAGATGAAATTCAACGCGACGGCTTTCATGTATTGAATCAGCGTATTTCCTTAACGCCTATCCGAAAATTCTGGCTGGCCTGGAAAACCTATGTACGCGGCTGACGATGCAAGCCGCAATGGCCGCAATCGCCGCAAAGGCTGCATCGCCGTCGTCGGTGCCGGCTGGGCGGGGTGCGCGGCGGCAGTGGAATTGACACGACGTGGTTATGAAGTTCATCTGCTCGAATCTTCCCGCATTCTCGGTGGCCGTGCACGTTGCCTGCGCTCACATGGTCCAACTGCCCGCGTCGGCGCCCGTTCATCGCTTGCAGAAGCTGCACCGGAACCTGCAGAGGATTGGGAATCGGCCCTTGACAACGGCCAACACATCTTGCTGGGCGCTTACTCCCAATCACTCAGGCTGATGCGTGAGGTAGGCGTGAATTTGCGAGACAGCTTCCTACGTCTGCCATTACAGATGCGTTACCCGGCAAACACCGGCGGAATGAATTTTCTTACAGCACCATTGCCGGCACCGCTGCACCTGCTGACTGCATTGCTACGTACCCGCGGCTTGGGCGTTGCCGACAAAATGGCGCTGGCACGTTTCACCACGACCGTACGTTGGATGGGGTGGCGTTTGCATCAGGATTGCAGTGTCGCCGCACTTTTGGAACACTACGACCAGACAGCACGCGTGACCGCTCTACTATGGCGTCCGCTATGTCTGGCAGCGCTCAACACATCGCCGGAAAATGCTTCGGCGCAGGTATTCCTAAATGTTTTGCGTGACAGCCTGGGCGCACGTCGCGCGGCCGCCGATATGCTCATTCCCAGAGTCGATCTAAGCACCCTTTTTCCAACGCCAGCCGCAACTTTCGTACAGCGTCAAGGCGGGCGTGTATTACTTGGCGCGCGCGTTACAGCAGTGGAGCGTGTCGGCGAAAGTTGGCGCTTGATTCATGCAGGAAGCGAAGCAACCGACTTGTACGATGCCGTCGTACTCGCCGCGCCTGAAGCCGACACCAGCCGCTTGTTGGAAAAATTTAAGCTAGAACTTGAATCTACTGCCGATCTCGATGTGCTGACGCACGAGCCGATCGTCACCTGTTATCTGCAATATGACCGGACACTAAGGTTACCCCTGCCCTTTTTTGCCCTGACAGACGACCCCACGCGCCGACACTGGGGCCAATTCGTCTTCGACCGCGGGCAACTCGATACCCGCCAGGCCGGCTTGTTGGCTGTGGTGATCAGTGCCGCATCGGATGCAGCAGCGCTTCCACAGGATGCCCTGCGCGAGGCAATATCCCAACAATTGGCACACAATTTTGCCCAACCGACGTTGAATAATCCGTTACGAGCCAAAGTGGTAACAGAAAAGCGCGCAACCTTCACCTGCCGGCCCGGCCTAATTCGACCACTCACGACAACCGGCATCGCAGGCCTGTTTCGCGCAGGTGATTACGTCGCCAGTGACTACCCGGCGACGATCGAGTCTGCGGTGCGCAGCGGTATCGCAGCAGCTGAAAACATCGAGGCCATGTAACGCCTCATTCATGCTCGCGAATACGGTTCAGTGCTTCGTCGATACGCTCCACCGCGACAATCGTCAACCCTTCGATCTTTTGCTTGGGCGCGTTGGCCTTAGGGATCAGTGCAATCGAAAATCCTAATTTGGCTGCTTCGCGCAAACGCTCTTGCCCTCTAGGGGCCGGTCGTATTTCACCCGCCAAGCCGACTTCGCCGAATACGACCAATCCGCGCGGCAGCGGCTTGCTGCGCATCGAGGAATGAATCGCCAGCAATACCGCCAGGTCGGCCGCCGGTTCGGTAATTTTTACGCCACCGACGGCGTTGATGAAGACATCCTGATCGAATGCGGCGATGCCGGCATGTCGGTGCAACACCGCCAGCAACATCGCCAGACGATTTTGTTCCAGGCCGACCGAGAGTCGCCGCGCATTCGGCAGATGGGTGGTATCGACCAACGCCTGAATTTCTACCAATAATGGACGGGTGCCTTCTTGCGTAACCATCACACAGGCACCGGGTACCGGATTATCGTGCTGGGATAGAAACAGGGCCGAGGGGTTGGAGACGCCTTTCAGCCCTTTCTCCGTCATGGCGAAAACGCCCAATTCATTAACCGCACCGAAACGGTTCTTGATCGCCCGCACCAAGCGAAAGCTCGAGTGAGTATCGCCTTCGAAATACAGCACCGTATCGACAATATGTTCCAGCACGCGCGGCCCGGCGAGAGCACCCTCCTTGGTCACGTGGCCGACCATGATGATGGTGATACCGGTCTGCTTGGCGACCCGCGTCAATTGCGCTGCGCATTCCCGCACCTGCGCCACAGAGCCCGGCGCCGAACTCAGTGCATCCGAATAGACGGTTTGAATCGAATCGATTACGGCGACTTCCGGCGCATGCTCGGCCAAGGTGGAAAGAATTTTCTCCAACTGAATTTCCGCCTGAAGCTTGAGCTCGCCGGCATCCACGGCAAGGCGCTTGGCGCGTAAGGCGATCTGTGCACCGGATTCTTCACCACTGACGTACAACACTTTTTTTATGCGCGACATGTTCGCCAATGCTTGCAGCAACAAGGTCGACTTGCCGATGCCCGGGTCACCGCCGATCAAGACAACGCCACCGGCAACGAGCCCACCGCCGAGCACCCGATCAAATTCCTCGATACCGGTACCGAAGCGCGGTACGTCGATGGCTTCGATATCGGCCAGGCTTAGTACCGGCGCGGTCTGCGCTAGCGCCTGATGTTGCACGGAATAACGATTGCCACCAGCGCCAGCCACTTCGGCGATCGTTTCTACCAACGTATTCCACTGCCCGCAGGACGGGCACTGACCCGTCCATTTATTCGCGATGCCGCCGCATTCGGTGCAGCTGAAATTCGTCTTAGCTTTTGCCATGGGTGAATGCCGTAATGGGTGCAGTGACAGGTGCGGTAACAGAGTTGGCGTGTAGATCGGCGTGGACAACGCGAACACGTGGTGCCAGGGCGCACATCAGTTCGTATCCGATGGTGCCTGCCATCGCCGCCACCTCGTCGATCGGCAAGCCATGCCCCCAAAGCGTCACCGGGCACCCGACGCCTGCTCCCGGCACCGGCGACAAATCGACCGTCAACATATCCATGGAAACGCGGCCGACAATTCTGGTGCGCACGCCAGCGACCAACACCGGCGTGCCGTCCGGTGCATGTCGCGGGTAGCCGTCGGCATAGCCGCAGGCAACGACACCGATCCGCATTGCTCGTGTCGCAACGAAGCGACTGCCGTATCCGACCGCTTCTCCAGGTTGAATATCCTGAGTGCCGATGAGTTGCGACGCCAGCGTCATTGCCGGCCACAATCCGAAATCACCGGCACTGCCGCCACCGGGAGAACCGCCGTACAACATGATTCCAGGCCGTACCCAATCAGCGGCCAGCGCGGGATGCAGCAGGTCGGTTGCTGAATTGGCAAGTGTCGTATCGCCACGAAAGTCGCCAAGAACACCGATGCTGCCATTGAAACATTCAAGTTGCCGTGCCAGCGGCAATGCGGCATTGTCCGCCTCGTCGGCATTCGCAAAATGTGTCATTAGAGCAATTTTGCCGACGTTCGGCAACGCTCGCAATCTCCGATACGCACCTGCCAAGGCTTGTGGTGAGAAACCGAGGCGGTTCATACCACTATTGAGCTTTAAAAAAACGCCCAGCATTTCGCCGTCCGCAGACGGACGCTGCACGGCTTCGAGCATATCGATCTGCTCGCTGCAATGCACGACGATGTCCAGTCGATGTTCCGCTGCCGTTTCCAGATCGACGGCATCGAAACAGCCTTCGAGCATCAGGATCGGCTTATGCCATCCGCTTTCTCTCAAGGCAACTGCATTGTCGAATTCGATCAGGCCCAACCCGTCTGCCTTGGCAAACGCGGCTATCGCCGATTTTAGGCCGTGGCCATAGGCATTCGCCTTGACTACCGCCCAGACTTTCGCTCCAGCGGCCTGGCTGGCGGCAAGCGCCAGGTTGTGCCGCATTGAATCGATATGTATGGTTGCAACAAGCGGTCGTGGCATAAACGTACAGTGCTTCGATGGTCGTCTGAAATAAATTACTGAAATAATCGGTGAAAATACTCGGCGATCGTTTTTCCGCTGCAAGCATTTTACTGCAGACGCACAGTGCACGGCTCGACGATTATCGGGCACTCGACACTTTCATGGTATAAAGCAGGCCGATACGTTTGGGCTACCCGGAAGACGAATGAAACGCGGTTTTTACACCATCATGGCGGCGCAGTTTTTCTCTTCGCTTGCCGACAATGCTTTGTTGATCGCAGCGATTGCGTTGCTGATACAGATGGAGTCTCCAGGGTGGATGACACCGCTGCTCAAGCTGTTTTTCGCGCTGTCCTATGTCATGCTCGCTGCATTCGTCGGTGCTTTCGCCGATGCCTTTCCCAAAGGGAAGGTCATGCTCATGACCAGCATGGTAAAAATAGCCGGCTGCGCATTGATGTTTTTCGATGTTCACCCGCTGCTGGCATATGCCCTGGTCGGCTTCGGTGCCGCGGCTTACTCTCCAGCAAAATACGGCATCCTCACCGAGCTCTTGCCTCCCGAAAAATTGGTCGCGGCGAACGGCTGGATCGAGGGTCTGACAGTTGTATCGATCATTCTCGGTACGGTCCTCGGCGGCGCGCTGATCAATCCGCAGATTTCCGGATTATTATTGTCCATTGAAATTCCACAGTTAAGCATAGGCATCGATACCGCTGCTGAAGCGGCGCTCACGGTAATCATGGGGATCTATCTGGCCTCGACCTTCATTAGCCGCTACATACCCGATACTGGTGCCGTATATCCGCATCAGGAACGTAGCCCGATCAAACTGATCGCGGATTTTCGAAATTGTTTTAATGTTCTCTGGAACGATCGGCTCGGACAAATTTCGTTAGCCGTGACCACCCTGTTTTGGGGTGCCGCGGCGGCGCTGCAATTTATTGTATTGAAATGGGCGGAACAATCGCTGAATATGCCGCTGGACAAAGCAGCGATCTTACAAGGCGTTACTGCCATCGGCGTTGCCGGCGGTGCCATCGCCGCGGCGCGTTTCGTACCGCTGAAAAAATCGCTGTCGGTACTTCCGCTGGGTGTGTGCATGGGGCTGATCGTCATGACCATGACATTGGTCAACGATGTGCGCTTCGCCTACCCGTTGCTGATCGTCATCGGCGGCTTGTCGGGGTTCTATCTGGTGCCGATGAATGCATTACTGCAACACCGTGGTCATGTATTGTTAAGCGCCGGGCATTCAATCGCCGTGCAAAACTTTAATGAAAACCTGTCGGTTTTGGCAATGCTGCTGCTCTATGCATTGCTGGTTAAATTAAATGTCGATGTCGATTACGTCATTCTTTTATTCGGACTGTTCGTTTCCTCCGTCATGTTGCTGATCATGCGCAAACATGCCATCAACCAGCGCCAGCGCGATTCCCTTTGGATGATCGGCGAAGCCAAGCACTAGGCACGCTTTAAAACGGGCTTCAAACGGGCTTTAAGCGACTTCCGATTGTAATATCGTGCGCTGGTTTCTTTCGCTGACGCGGCCGCGCCAGTCGTCAGGCACGACAAAACAACGTGCAAATTCATACATTGTTTGCAGCGTTGGTAGATTTTCTTGCACTTTTGAAATCCGCATCAAGGCAATCATTACCGGTGTCGAATCGACTGAAAAATGCGTTGCCAGAAAAGCCGACACATCGTGGTGATCCTGCACCTCGTGCGATGCCGCACTTGCCGGTGCGAGCCAAGCCAGGCGCGGAAGATGTAGAAAACCGATCGTCGAGGCATGCATGAAATCGCCATGCAAAAATTCGCTTAGCGAACACCAGAAACCTCGGCAATGATCGGAGGCTACGCCAGCCGATACCAACGGTGGCGAAGGTGAATGTTGATAAAACAGCCACCCCTTGACTAAAGCTTGCGAACGCGTAACCGGTTGTGGCAGGTAGGCATGAGCCGCCGGGTGGGAAGCCAAAGCCAGTTGCCGATGCAGAATTTTTTGCATCTTCGCCCCCAAAGTATCCGCCAGGTTGGGACCGATAAAATATTCGGCAACATCAGTACTCGGTGCGGTTTCAAATAAATAGAATTTTGTCGCCAGTTCGATATGAACCAGATTTTGGCCTTCATATAGCAAAAAATCGAATTCGCCGATCGTATTACCGCCGCAAGCCTGCACTTGCAGACCATGCGCCATCAGCGTGCCATTCCATTCGAAATAGAATGTAAGCAGCTTTTCGGCATATCGCCCGAGCCTGAAAGTAGGCATCTTGGCGAGGTAGGCTGTCAATACACTTGGGTTTTTATCCAGCGCGCTCAGCCAAGCATGCACCGCTGGCGGATCGATTTGAAAACTGGCGATTTTTCCCTGCCAGCGCGGGGATTCCACGTCCAGCAGGTCGGGCGCATCCAGCAACCACGCGAGTGCTCGCACATGCGGATCGTGCAAGTGCCCCCAATGTCGGTGAAAGCGCTCATGATGATTGCCCTCGCACTCGAAAGCACCAAAGAGTGCGCCAGGCCTGTCAGGCGGCACTGGAATACGTATCCATGGCAAGACATAAATCTTCCCAAGCCTTGCGCTTGTCGACCAATGCCCGTAGCAGATAAGCCGGATGGTACGTCACCACCAGAGGCAATTCGCCGTAGCGGTGCACCACCCCGCGCAGTTTGGAGACCGCAATCGTCGGCGCGCATTCGAGCAAAGCGACTGCAGCGGTCTTACCGAGCGCGACCATGATGGTGGGCTGGATCAATGCAATCTGCCGCAAGAGATAGGGCTTGCAGGCCATCGACTCCTGCACGCTCGGCGCGCGATCTTTGCCGTTGGCATCGGTCGGCCGACATTTGACGACATTGGCAATGAAGGCGTTGCGATCACGTCGCAGTGTCATGGCAACCAGCATGTTGTCGAGCAGCTTCCCGGCCGGGCCGACAAACGGCTCGCCCTGTCGGTCTTCGTTACGTCCTGGCCCTTCACCCACGAACAGCCATTTCGCCTTGACATCGCCGGTGCCGAAGACCGTGCGCGTGCGGCTTTCGCAAAGATTGCAGCGGGTGCAGTTGCTCACGGCTGCCTGCAACGTCTGCCAATTCATGCCAGCGATGGCATTGTCGGTGTGCTTACCGTTTTCAGCAAAACCGACCACCTCAATCTGCTCTACCTCGAGCGCGCTTACCGAATGCGCTAAAGTCACTGGATGCGCTGGATGCACCGCGTCCTGTTTTGTCGGCGCTGCAGGCATCCGACCGCGAAGCACCCACTGCGGACCGATCCCCAACGCTTCGAGCATTTGATCGCGTCTGGTCATCGAGCTGCCCTCGCAGTATTGTTTGCGCAATGTGGCTTACAGATGTTCATAAGGTCAAGCGCATGACAATTGCGTCTTCCCGCTGTTGATCGGCCGCTGGATAGTAACGTTTGCGAATGCCAATTTGCCTGAAACCCATATGCCGATAAACCCCCAAAGCTTTGGGGTTGGAGGGCCGCACTTCGAGCAATACCGCCGGTGCACCGTGCGTTCGTGAAAGCATGATGGCATGCTCCAGAAGGCGGCGGCCGAAGCCTTTGCCCTGCATTGCCGGCAGCACGGTAATGTTCAGCAAGTGTCCTTCGTCCGGTGCCAGCATTAGCAAAAAATAGCCGACCAGCGTGCCGATTGCATCGCGCGCCAGCCAGCATTGATAGCCGCTGGTCAAGGAATCCTGAAAATTACCCAATGTCCATGGGTGTTCGTACACCACTCGTTCGATACCTTCGATATCGACCAAATCGTCGGTACGAATCGGACTGAACGTTGCATGCGCATAACGAGCCGGCATCGACGAGGCACCCGATGTAGGCGACGCGCTTGGCGTTAACATTGTGCCGTTTTCTGCCTGCGAGCCGAAGGCACTGTGCTGCGCGCTGTGCTGTTGTGTGCCGCTCATACGGTGGCTTCCAGTTGCTTGCGCTCGCGTTCGGCCGTAGTCAGGGCGATATCGTTTCGCAGATAGATAGGTTGGGCATCGCGGGCTGTTACTGCTTTACCTTTGGCAAAGAGCCGCTGCGCGAGTATCGCGATCTGCGAAGCATGCGGCATCAGCGCGGGCCAGCATGTTCCCTCGATCGGGCACGCAGCCAGCGCTGCGGCGTGGACGGTGAAAGCGTTGCCACATGCCGTGACCACCCCCACCGGCATTACTGCAGCCGGCGTAGAAAGTCGCGGGCTGACGACCACCTCCCAAGATTCGCAAATGTTGTCAATCCCTCGCTCACGATCTTCAATCGTCTCAGGCCAACGATATTGGCCCCAGTACACTTCGCCCATGCGTGCGTCCAGCACAACCAGGATATCGTTCATACGGACCGCCTTGGTTGCATGGCGGCACGCCAGTGCCGTTGCGGCCAGCGTGTCTACTGCGAGCACCGGTAAATCGCAACCGTAAGCTAACCCTTGCGCGATGCCACAGGCGGTTCGCACACCTGTAAACGACCCTGGCCCGGCACCAAACGCCACTGCGTCGCACCCCGACAAACCAATACCCGCTTCGGTCAGTAAAGCCTGCACCATCGGCAAAATCGTTTGAGAATGGTTTTGCACGCCACTCGCTTGGCGTGAGATACAGCACGTGCCCGACCTAAAAATTGTCGACTCACCGCCATGCAGCGCGACCGACGCCATGTCGGTCGACAATTCTATTGCCAAAATAATGCTCATGGCCTCATTTTAACGCCAGAGATGCCATCTTGACAGCAGGCATCCGCACTCATCTACATCGTGGCATCTTGAGCATATCTTTGTCGCGCCTCCAGCCCGATATAAGTCGGTACAATTCCGCCATGCCCGTCATTTATCTCAACGAAACCACCCACGCGCAGGTGCATGCCCTGCTTGCGAATGATAATTGGTGCGTAGCCTGCCTTTGTGCGGCATGGTGCGATGCCTGCACAAGTTTCAGATTGAACTTCGAGGCGCTGGCGGCACGTCACGCCGATAAAACCATGCTGTGGATCGATATCGAAGACGAAGCAGAACTGGTCGGCGATGTCGATATTGAAAATTTTCCGACGCTCTTAATTCAACGTGGTGCGCAGGTGACCTTCTTCGGCACCATCGAGCCGAACGACAAAGTCGCGCATCGCTTGATCGAAGCCCAGGTAAAGGCTTGGCACGACATCGATCCTCGCAACACTGCCTGCATTACCAACCCCATGTCCAATCTCGATTTGCGTGCCAGGCTTGCGGCATTGCGATTGACCAACAGGAGCTAAGCATGACACTTTCCATGTACACCGCATCGGTACCGGTATTCCGCCAATTACTCAACAGCCTTTCAGAAGTGCTGGCCAAGGCGGAAAGCCACGCGGCCGAGCGCAAGATCGAACCGGCCGCCCTATTGCAGGCGCGTTTATATCCAGACATGTTCGCACTGACTCGGCAGGTGCAGATCGCAGCGGACTTTGCCAAAGGTGCCTGCGCCAGACTTGCGGGCGTCGAGGTACCGAAGTGGGCCGACACCGAACAAAGCTTTGAAGAACTGCGTGCACGACTGGCAAAAACCGTGGCCTTTATCGACGACCTGCCGCAAGATCAGATCGAGCAAAGCGCCGAGCGCGTCATCAACACGAGCGCCGGCCCAAAAAGCAAAACCTTTGCCGGCCATACTTACTTGGTGCATTACGCATTGCCGCAATTTCTGTTTCACGCGACCACCGCGTATGCCATCCTGCGTCATAACGGCGTGGAAATCGGCAAACGCGATTTTATGGGAACGTTCTAGTCTAGTGCTGCTGCCCACCGCCCAGGTAGGCGGCTTGCACCGCTGGATCGTGCTTCAAACTCTCGGCCGGCCCGTGTACGGAGATACGGCCGTTTTCCATCACATACCCATAATCTGCGACATTGAGCGCGGCCGCGGCGAATTGCTCGACAAGCAACATGGTCACGCCACGTTCTTTCAAGCGCAAAATGATGCGAAATACCTCTTCCACCAGAATCGGTGCCAAGCCCATTGAAGGCTCGTCCAACAAGATGACATCCGGGTTGAGCATTACCGCCCGGGCCATTGCCAGCATTTGCTGCTCGCCACCCGATAAAGTGCCGGCCAGCTGGGTTTGCCGCTCTTTCAACCGCGGAAAGAGTTCCAACGCCTTCTCAAGATCGGCACTGACATCGCCGCGTGGGCGCGATCGGGTAAAACGCGGGAACGCACCTAAAATCAGATTATCCTTAACCGACATCGTGGCGAATACCCGCCGTCCTTCCGGCGAATGCGCCAGACCTGCGCGGGCGATGCGGTGCGATTCCAGCCCAGTCACGTCCTGACCGGACAGTGTAACGGTGCCACGCTGCGGGCGAATCATTCCTGAAATGGCGCGCATCGTAGTCGTTTTGCCGGCACCGTTGGAGCCGATCAGCGTTACCACCTTGCCGCGCGAAACTTCTAATGAAATACCGTGGAGCACCTCGACCTTGCCGTAGCCGGCGTGCAAATCATGAATTTTCAGCATAGGGTTTGCTCGCTCAGGTGGGTTGCACGGCGTGTGGATCGGCAGACTCGTCACCGACGCTGCCGCCGAGATAAGCTTCGATCACTTTCGGATCGGCCTGCACGGCAGCCGGTTTGCCTTCAGCGATTTTTTGGCCGAAATCAAGTACGGTGACCGTGTCCGAAATTGCCATGACCACATCCATGTGATGCTCGATCAAG
Organism: Pseudomonadota bacterium; assembly: GCA_040385645.1. Lineage (GTDB taxonomy): Bacteria > Pseudomonadota > Gammaproteobacteria > Burkholderiales > Burkholderiaceae_D > JANXSS01. Next base: position 94,650 of record JAZKGZ010000018.1, on the reverse strand, counting down.
ATAATGGTGATGCCATGGTCGCGGATCTTGCGAATGATCGCCATCAATTCCTTGATGTCCGGCGCTGTCAGGCCGGCTGCCGGTTCGTCGAGTAACAGCAGCTTTGGATTGAGGCCGAGCGCGCGGCCGATCTCCAGCAAACGCTGCTTGCCATACGGCAGATTGCGCGCTTCCTCTTCGGCCAAGGGTGCCAGACCGACGAAGCTGAGGATGCTGGCAGCACGATCCAGCGCAGCACGCTCTTCCCGTTTATAACGTGGCGTGTGCAACATCACATCCAGAATCGTGCTGTTGAACGTATTGTGCAAACCGACCAGTACATTCTCGGTTGCCGTCATTTCACCGAACAGTTGAACGTTTTGAAAGGTTCGCGCCACGCCGCCGATGGCGATCGACGATGGCGTCGAGCCGGAAATTACACGGTCGTTGAACGTGACTTCGCCGGCCGTTGGCTTATAGATGCCGGTCAGCACATTCATCATCGTGCTTTTGCCAGAGCCGTTCGGGCCGATCAAACCATGCACCGAGCCCTTGAGAATATGTAAATCGACCAGATTCAGCGCCTTCAAGCCACCGAACTGCATCAATATCTGGCGCGCTGTTAGCAGATTGCTAGTAGCTTCCACGGCTTGCGCGGTTGCAATGGCCTGGGAGCCTCGGTCAGGGTTGGTATCGGCATTAGATAACGCATCAGATGACGTGGCACCGGATGACGTGGCAACGGATGACATGGCTCCGACCGACGCAGTATCGCTAGCTATGTCGTTACCGCTATCGCTGATTTTTCTCTGTCGCCCGACGGCGCTACGCAAGAACCCGATAATGCCGTCCTGCAGGTAGTACACGACGAACAGCGTCATGAGGCCAAAAATTGTCAGACGCCAGTCGACGATGTTTTCGAGTCGATAAGAAAACGCCGCCATGCCCACGGTCGCAATGACTGGCACCAGCAACTCCCGCACCGTCTTGCGCTTTCTCGCAAGCAGCACGATCGATGCAATCACGGCAATCACTGCGGCTGTCGTGGCAATTTGTCGAAACAGTACGATGTCGGCCAACAGACTCGGCAGCATCACCACGATCAAGGCACCCACCAACGCACCGCTACGGGTTTTGCGGCCCCCCATGATGACTGCCAGCAGGAACAGAATCGTCAGCTCGAAGTTATACGTATTAGGGGAAATGTATTCTTCCGAGTAAGCGTACAGGCTACCAGCCAGCCCGGCCAGTGCAGCACTGATCACGAACGCATAAACCTTGTAGCGGTACACCGATACGCCCATGCAATCGCAAGCGATCGGACTGTCGCGCAGCGCCTGAAACGCGCGGCCGAGATGCGATTGCAATATTCTATGCACGACGATGAGCGTCAACACCATCAACCCTGCAACCAAATAAAAGAACTCGACCTCACCCAGTTTTTGCCCGAAAAATACCGGTTTAGGCAGTTTTAAGCCAAGTGGCCCCTCGGTGAGAAAGGTCATCTCGTTGATCAGAATCTGAATGATGGTGCCGAAGGCAAGCGTGACCATCGCCAAGTAAGGGCCGGTCACCCGTAATGCGGGCAACGCCAGCAATGCACCGAAAAGCGCGGTGACAGCGATGCTGGCCGGCATGGCAATAAAGAACGGCATGCTGAACTTCAACCACAGCACGCCGGTGGTGTATGACCCAATACCAAACAGCGCTGCATGGCCCAAGGACACCTGGCCCGTATAACCGACGACGATATCCAACCCGAACAGGAGGATTGCATAGATCAAAATGGTTTCGGCCAGATGGATGTAATAAGGATTGTGAACGATCATCGGAAATGCAGCGAGTGCGGCAATACCGACGACAGACAAGGCGATGGTTTTTTTATCCATGATCAGACTTTCTTGATTGCGGCTTTACCGAACAGGCCGGCCGGCTTGATCGCCAGCACCAGCAGCAACAGGATCAGACCCGGTACTTCTTTATAACCGGTGGAAATATAAAAACCGGTCATGGTTTCAGACAAGCCGATCAAGAGACCACCGACGATCACGCCCATGCCAGAATTCAAGCCGCCGATGATCGCTACTGAAAACGCTTTCAATCCCAGAGCAATACCCATCGTCGAACCGGTCAGGGTCAATGGTGCTACCAGCACCCCTGCGAATGCGGCCGTGGCGGACGACAGCGCATAAGAGAACGTAATCACCCGACTGGTATTGATTCCCATCAGCCCGGCAGCGTCACGGTCGTTGGAAGTGGCTACGACCGCCTTGCCATAAATAGACTTGCGATTGAAAATTTCGACGGCCAGCATCATAGCGATGGCACCCAGCACAACCACTACCTGCATCGGCTGCACGTTCGCGCCGAATACCTGGAACGGCGTGGCGGTGAGCGGCGTCGGAAACGTTAGATCGTCTTTACCCCAGATGTTTTCTGCAACGTTTTTGAAGATGATCGCCAGGGCGATGGTCGACATGATCCAGCCGAATTCCGACTTGATCTTGATCGCCGGCCGCACACCGATCCATTCGACGAATGCACCTTGCAAACCACCGAAGATGATCACGATTGGAATCATCAGCCAGTAACTCATGTACGGGCCACCATGAATATTGCCGACCAGGCTTAGACCCACCAGAGCGCCGAGCATCAGCGCCTCGCCCTGGCCGAAGTTAAGCGTGCCGGACGTAGCGAAGGTCAGTTGATAACCGAAGGCAATGACTGCATAGATCATGCCGAGCGCAATACCGCTGACAGCGAGTTGCAGAAAAATTTCCATGATGTTGTCCGTGAGCGGCACATGCTTGCCGACGTACTGCCAACACGCATGCCGAAATCAGTCGTAACAAAGGCCAGCCCCGCCTAAGCTTTATTTATGCGGAGACTGGCCGTCGCGTAGAGACCTGCTTACTTCGCCAGAACGACCTGCCCGCTCTTGACTTCGCCAAAGACCGGCATGCCCATCTTGATCGCTTCATGATCGTCTTTAGTGAAAGGCTTATCGTACGACGCCACAACACCATCGACTTTTTCATTCAGGTTTTCCAGGGCAGCTCGCACTTTCGGGCCTTCCGTCGAACCTGCTTGCTTGATAGCGGCTGCCAGCAGATAGATCGAGTCGTAACCTTGTGCAGCCGATACCGGCGATGGAATACGGCCGCCCGCTGGATTATGGGCTTTCACGTAACCGTCGATGAAGGCCTTGCGCCGTGGTGTGTTCGGATCTTGAATGAAGGTCTGCGGCATGATCGCGCCCTCACCGTTTTTGCCGGCGTTATCGATAAAATTGGCCATCGATAAAGTCCAGCTGCCGATCAATGGCACCTTCCAGCCCAGTTTTTCCATGCCGTTGGCAATCTGCGCCAGTTCCGGGCCAATACCGTAGGTAATGACGATCTGCGCACCGGCAGCTTTTGCTTTCAGCAATTGCGCGGTCATGTCGACATCCTTGATATTGTATTTTTCAACGGCGACGGCTTTGATACCTTTTTTGTCGAGTGCCTTCTCCAAATCTTCGCGGCCCAGTTGGCCATAATTGGTCGAATCCGCAAGAATGGCCACCTTAGTGAGCTTGCGCTTGCCGACGACTTCATCGACGATCATCGCCGTCTGAATCTGGTCGTTGGCCGAAGTACGGAAGACATAATTCTCAGGCTGATCGGCAAATTGTTTGGTAATGATCGATCCGGTGGCGACATTATTCATCACCGGGATTTTTGCTTCCTGATAAAAACGTTGCGCTGCGAGTGCTACGCCCGTGTTGGCAAAACCGACAGTGGCGACGACTTTTTCCTTGTTGATCAACTCTTGAGCGACTTGCACCCCACGTTCGTTCTTGGCTTCGTCGTCCCGCTCCACCAATTGCAACGGACGCCCGAGCACACCACCCTTGTCGTTGATTTCTTTGACCGCAACCTTGACGCCGTCGCGCATCGAAACGCCCATGGGTGCCGAACCGCCTGTGAAGGGACCGGAGACACCGATTCTGATCGGCTCAGCCGCAAAACTGTTAAAGGACAATGTTGCAACGGCTGCAGCCACCAATAAACTCAATTTATGTGACATGTCGATCCTCTGTAGTGTGTTTTACTTGACAAATATACAAACAACTCAATTTCTTCTGGCGATCAATTGTATGTGGCATGAGTCGTTGCAGCAACAAATAAGTTTGCTGCATTGCAATACATAATTTGCAACAAATTTAACGAGCAAAATCAAAGCGTTAGGCCAAAAAAAATCCCCGGAAGACCGGGGATTTTCAGGAAGCTTGTATTGCGAAAGCTTTTTACATCGAGTTCAGCTATTAGATAGGCTGAATGTTCGACGCTTGCTTGCCCTTAGGACCAGCAGTGACTTCAAAAGAAACGCGCTGGTTCTCTTGGAGTGATTTGAAACCATTCGACTGGATAGCCGAGAAGTGAGCGAACAGATCTTCGCCGCCTTCATCAGGGGTAATGAAGCCAAAACCCTTCGAATCATTGAACCATTTTACGATGCCAGTTGCCATTACAATTCCTATTTCAGTTAAGTTGGGCAGTTGCCCGTTAAGTCGTTTCAACCAAGACAAGAATGACAGCGTGACTGCACCACAAGCTCGAATCTCAACGATTTCTTACTATAGCAGATAAAACTCAAAAAGGTAAATAGTGTTTGCTTAACTATTTGACATCTGCTTCTGCCATACCCACACGTCGTAAAACCGGGCCAACTGTAAAAAGTGTTTGCGTATTGTTTTCGGTTCACGCTATAATCTCGCTTCTGTCGGTAATCGTAAGTCTTTGATTACTAACACTATTCCCTGATAGCTCAGTTGGTAGAGCGACGGACTGTTAATCCGCAGGTCCCTGGTTCGAGTCCAGGTCGGGGAGCCAAGAATTCATTCAAAGCCAAAATTTAGAATAAAACCAAAAGCCGGCTAACGCCGGCTTTTGGTTTTATTCGCGATTCGGTACCGTTTTTCCATACGCCACCACTCTCTAAAGTAACGCCAACCGTTTCGTAGTGTCTGGGTACAGATCAACCATACGAATGAGCAGCGCAGCCTGGGCGTTTGGTCTGGCGCGTCCTTGCCCTTAATTTTCCAAAGTTCGCTCGTTTGTACGAAGATAGCGTGTAAAAACTCCTCTAGACAACTGCAGCTTCTCGCGCGAGCTGAGAAAATCCCACCAATCATCGCTGCTAAATTGACTGCCTCGATCGGCATGCACCCTCACCGTTTCTGTAGGTTGCCGACGCCACACTGCCATTAGTAAAGCATTGATCGCCAACTCACGGTCGATACGTGGCGCCATCGACCAGCCAATTACTAACGCGAAAACAGATCAAGTACGGCTGCGAGAAACAACCACCGCTCATGGGTGCGAATGTAGGTGATATCGGTCACTCAGACGCGATGTGAACGCAGCCTCTCGTCTCGCATAAGCCGATAGACTCGATGCTTGCCACATGTCTCTCCCAGGTCGCGCAGGTCGTCGCGGACTTTGCGATAGCCGTACACCGAGCCGCGCCGCAACTTCTGCAACGGAATGGTTGCGCTCATTACCTGTTTGACCGCTTCGATCTTGAATTCTTCCGTGAATCTCTTGCTCATGACACCTCCATTTGCCTAATTTATAGGTGCTGAAGTGTCTAGTACATCCAGGACGATTCAATGTGCTTGTAAATACCATACTACGGCGAAATCCAATCATCGAACACGATGTGACAATTTCTTGCAATTAGGTAATACGCTGCGTATGCTCATTGAAATTCCTGAAGCCAACATAAATTTCTCAGCAATCAAGCCGCCATGACACCTAATCTCGCCGTCCCAACGCTAGTTTTTGCATTGCTCGCCTCCATTACAGTGTGTAGCAATGCCGCTCCCACAGTGCAAAAAGCTATTGCCGAAGCGCCCGCCGCCGTAGGCGCGCCCACAGCAGCAGCCACACAAACAACTGCGACCACATCGCTCGAATCGGCAGTGAGCGGACGTTCCGTCGATGGTCAGTTAAATGCACTCGATCGCACACGGCCGTTTCCAGTTGCAGACAAACGCGCGTATTTCACCAATATCAAAGATGGCGACAAGCTGAGATCGCCCTTCCGCGTGGCATTCTCGGTATCCGGCATGGGCGTGGCACCGGTAGCTGCAGGCAAGATGGAAGGCACTGGACACCATCATATTTTGATCAATCGCAGTTTTCCGATGGATATTAAAGCACCGATTCCTTTCGATAAACCAGGCGAATTCGCTAATCAACAGTACAAGCATTTCGGCAAAGGGGAAACCGAAACCGTATTGGATTTACCGCCAGGCAAACATACTTTACAACTGTTATTCGCCGATCATCTACATGTGCCGTATTACATCCGAAGCGGTATTTTGAACATTGAAGTCATTAAATAAAAAGATATCAAAATATTAATGTTTTTATCCATGTATAATTGACAATGCAAATTGCTTCTTAGCGATTTTCCCGTCAACTTTTAATTTAGGAAAAAGCATGAATTCGATCATTTATATTGTAGGTCTCGTTGTGGTGGTCGGGTTTATTCTCAAATTTCTCGGAATACTGTAATTTTTTAAAACGGGTGCTGACAGGCACCTGTGTTCGCCCCTCGCTTTAACTCCTCTGCTTCCAACCTGCTTGCTTTTAATCTGCTTTGCTTCGGCTCGCCTAAATCGATCCAAGGTACCGGTACGTTTTTCTTACGTAGTTGTCAGAACTCACCGCTACTAGATATATGACCTTTTCGTTAGGATGATGCATCGTTTCCTTCCAGGCAGACCGTCCTATGAAATCTCAAAGCTGGCCCAACAGTCTGTGGATCACCCGTCACGGACAAAGCGCGGGCAACGTTGCCCGTGACGTCGCTGAACAGTCCCGTGCAGCGATCATCGATATCGCTGACCGGGATGTGGACGTACCGCTATCAACACTTGGGGCCCGCCAGGCGCAAGCCTTGGGATCGTGGATGCGTGACCTAGAACCACACGAACGCCCGAACGTTTTGTTGTGCTCGCCCTATGTCAGGGCCGTGGCTACCGCTGACTTGATGCTGGAAGCAGCTGGTTTGTCGCGCAACGACGTGTACTTTTCTCTGGATGAACGCCTACGTGAAAAAGAATTCGGTATTCTGGATCGCCTGACCCGTTACGGCATTCAGCAAAAGTATCCTGAACTCGACGAACAGCGCCAGCACGTCGGTAAATTCTACTTCCGACCACCTGGCGGCGAAAGCTGGTGCGACGTGATTTTGCGATTGCGTGGCGTCATGGACACCTTGGCTCTGGATTATCCTGAGCAGCGTGTGATGATCATCGCTCATCAAGTCATCGTCAATTGTTTCCGCTATCTGCTGGACGGCCTGACAGAGCAGCAAATCCTCGAAATCGACCGTGCCGGTGATGTGCCTAATTGCGCAGTTACCTCCTATCGCTTCGACCCGAATGTCGGCGTCAAGGGCAAGCTGGTGCTCGACCAAGCAAACTACGTACAACCGTTGCTGGAAGAAGGAGCCGCCGTGACCACCGGGCCAGACGTATCCGGAGGTGTCAAAGCATGAAAGCATCCGCGCATGAACCTGCTGTCGATATCGATGAAACGCTGTTACGAAACTGGCCGCTGCCCATGCCGCCGACCGATGGGGATAAAGAGCAGAAAGGCCGCATCCTTCTTGTGGGCGGCTCGCCAGAAATGCCGGGCGCGATCATGTTGGTAGCGACGGCGGCGTTGCGTGCCGGTGCCGGAAAGCTGACGGTTGCCACTGCAAGCAGTGTCGCGCCGCTTGTGGCAGCACAGATTCCGGAAGCCAAGGTCATTGCGCTGGCTGAAGACCCATCGGGTGCCCTAGCGCCGGGCGCACTACAAGCCGGGCTGGAAAAAATTGCCGATCGTTTCGATGCGGTGGTGATCGGCCCAGGTTTTGAATCCAGCCCGTGCCTGCTAGACGATATTTTGGCGCTACTACCGAAATTTACAGAAGCTAAGGTTGTGCTCGATGCCTGCGCCATGGACGTCGTCAGCCTGCCGGAGTGGAAGCAATGCGAGCGGTCGATGCCGCCGATGTTATTGACGCCGCATGCCGGAGAAATGGCGCATTTGACAGGATGGCCGAAGTCGGCAGTCAAAGAGCAGCCGGAAGAGATTTTGCAACGCACTACGATTGACTGGCAGGCAGTGGTAGCTTTGAAAGGTGCCTCGACGCTGATCGCCAGCCCGGCCGGCACCCGTTGGCGCTACCAGGGCGGTAACAGTGGTCTGGGTGTATCCGGATCGGGCGATACCCTGGCGGGTGTGATCGGCGGCCTCGCCGCGCGCGGCGCGTCGCTGGAACAGGCCTGCGTATGGGGTGTGGCGTTGCACGCGCGGGCAGGCACTGCATTAGCGGAAAAATACGGCCCCGTGGGCTATCTTGCCAGGGAAATTTCTGGCGAAATTCCACGACTCATGCATGCGTTATCGCCTGCATAACATGGTCTGACAACCCGGTGCCTGGAACCAGGGGCTCTGATAAACTCGGCTTCAGAACCAAAACAACAGCGAGGCCCCGTAATGACCGCACGTACCAATTGCCACCGCCTACAGGTGGCGACCGTCCTTCATCAATTCATTGAAAACAAGGTGTTACCCGGCACTGGCATCGACAGCGACGCCTTCTGGCGCGGCTTCGATGCCCTGGTGCACGATCTCACGCCGAAGAATCGGGCGCTGCTAGTTGAGCGCGACCGTTTGCAAACAGCTTTGGACGAGTGGCACCGTTCCCACCCAGGGCCAATCGTTGACATGTCGGCTTATGAGGCATTCTTGAAATCGATCGGTTATCTGGTGCCACGACCCGATGTCGTGGAGGTACGAACCGCGAATGTGGATGCCGAGCTGGCACTGCAAGCCGGACCGCAACTGGTAGTCCCGGTGCTGAACGCAAGATATGCGTTGAATGCAGCAAATGCGCGCTGGGGTTCGTTGTACGACGCACTGTATGGCACCGATGCAATCAGTGAGGCCGGCGGTGCCACTCGGGTTGCTGCCGATGGCGCAAGTTACAACCCGTTGCGCGGTGCCAAGGTCGTTGCATTTGCCCGTAGATTTCTGGATCAGGCAACACCGTTGGCCCACGGCTCGCATGCCGAAGCTGCCGGTTACCGCGTCGAAGATGGCAAGCTCGCGGTCACGCTGCAAGACGGTACCATCGACAAGCTGGCGGACGATTCGCAATTCGTCGGTTACCAGGGCGATGCCGCAAACCCCTCTTCCATTTTGCTGCGCAATCACGGCTTGCATATCGACATGCAGATCGACCGCAGCAAAGGCATCGGCAAAGAAGATCATGCCGGCATCGCGGATCTGGTACTCGAATCGGCGCTCTCGACGATTCTCGATCTGGAAGATTCCGTAGCGGTGGTCGATGCCGACGACAAAGTGCTGGCTTATGAGAACTGGCTAGGCATCCTGAAAGCCACCCTGACCGAGAGCTTGACCAAAAACGGCAAAACCATCACCCGCAGCTTGAACCCGGATCGACGTTACATCGCAGGCTTCGGCGCTGAAAATGCGCAGGATGGCATCGTGACGTTGCACGGTCGCTCGCTGCTATTTTTACGTAACGTCGGTCATTTGATGACCAACCCGGCTATTCTGGACGGCGCGGGTAAAGAGATTTTCGAGGGCATTCTGGATGCGGTCGTGACCGTTGCAATCGCCTTGCACGACTTGAAGCGTCCTACCAGCCAAGCGATTGGCAATTCGCGCACCGGCTCGGTATACATTGTCAAACCGAAGATGCACGGCCCGGCAGAAGTCGCTTTTTCTAGCGAGCTATTCGGCCGTGTCGAAGCACTGTTGGGTTTGCCAGCCAATACCGTGAAACTGGGCATCATGGACGAGGAACGGCGCACCAGCGTCAACCTGAAGGCTTGCATCGGCCAGGCAGTTGAGCGCGTGGCATTCATCAATACCGGTTTTCTGGATCGTACGGGCGATGAAATGCATACTGCGATGCATGCAGGCCCGATGCTGCGCAAGGGCGATATGAAAACCAGTGCCTGGCTAACCGCTTACGAGCGCAGCAATGTACTGGTCGGCCTATCATGCGGCTTGAGAGGTCGGGCCCAAATCGGTAAAGGCATGTGGGCAATGCCGGACTTGATGGCGGCTATGATCGAGCAAAAAATCGCACATCCGAAAGCCGGTGCCAATACGGCATGGGTACCATCACCAACAGCGGCGACCCTGCACGCCCTGCACTACCATCAAGTCGATGTCGCAGCGATTCAGGTGGGTTTGGAACAGCTCGATGCAAACGCGCAAGCCGACCAACTCCTGCATGGCTTACTGCAAATTCCGGTGGCGATAAATAATGAGGCGGGCCAGCAGACTAACGCGATCTGGTCTGCTACCGACATCCGGCAAGAGCTCGACAACAACGTCCAGGGTATCCTCGGCTACGTCGTACGCTGGATCGATCAGGGAGTAGGCTGCTCCAAGGTGCCGGATATACACAATGTCGGTTTGATGGAAGATCGCGCGACGCTGCGTATTTCCAGCCAGCATATCGCCAACTGGCTGCTGCACGGGGTAGTCGATAAAAAACAAGTTATCGAAACGATGCAGCGCATGGCAAAAGTGGTGGATGGGCAAAATGCCAACGATCCGCACTATCGCCCCATGGCTGAAAATTTCGATGCGTCTCCAGCTTTTCAGGCAGCATGCGACTTGGTATTTAAGGGGTTGAAGCAGCCAAGCGGTTACACCGAACCGTTGCTCCATGCCTGGCGCATTAAAGTCAAAGCACAGGGTAATTAAGTTTAAAGCGACGACTAGGCCAGTAGGGTCGGTCTAACCGGCCGATCCCTTGAGCGCATTCCATCGGCCGAGCGATTCGGTCGACGACCAGACTTCAAAATGCAAATGTGACAATGAAGAAGCGTTATCCAACAGTACCGCTTTCTGCGCCTCGTTCAAGCTCTCCGGGCCACTGGCGGCGACGGTACGAATCAATTTGTTATTCATGCGCTGTCCGTTTCCACCGCGGCCGGCAGCGCATGCCAGTGCATTGACGACCGGATCGACAACCGCCAGTTCAAAGCCGGGCAGCGGCGGCGTATTTTTTTGATGTGTCGCGGTTGCCTGCAACTCCACGGGCGGCGCGACTTCTTCGGGAATGACGAATAAGAAAGCACGCCTGAACCAACGCCCTAAAGATACCCGGCTGGAAACGATCGAGATCGGGCCGGACAATATCAAACCACCAGCGATCGGCGCAAGCCATGGCAGAAATGCTGGGCTCAGCAGATAGATTCCTACTGCCCATGCCACGCCTACCAGCATATCGAAACCGTGTTTGCCGAGCGCTTCGCCAAGATGAGTCTCGGCGTCGCCGCGCGGTGGCGACTTCCAATGTAGCGCCCAGCCAAGAAAGGCGGCAACGACGAAGCGAGTGTGAAACATCATGCGCACCGGTGCCAACAACATCGAAAACAGCATTTCGAGCAACATGCTGATTACCAGACGCACTCGGCCACCGTACTGGCGAGCATCTTTGATACACACTAGTAATACGCCCAGCACCTTTGGCAAGAACAGCAACGTTGCAGTGGCGGTGAACAATGCAATTGCTTTCTCCGGATGCCATTGCGGCCAGATCGGAAACAATTGCCGCGGCTGAACGAAGTACTCGGGGTCGGTCAGTGTTTGGATTGCGAGCAAGCCGGTCGATACCGATAAGAATAAAAACCAGAGCGGCGCGGACAGATAAGCCATGACACCGGTGGCGAATACCGCACGATGTACCCGGTGCATGCCGCGCGCCATGAATAATCGAAAATTCATCAGGTTGCCATGGCACCAGCGACGATCGCGTTTCAACTCTTCCAACAAGCTCGACGGCATTTCTTCGTAGCTACCCTGCAAATCGTAGGCGATCCACACCGCCCAGCCGGCACGGCGCATCAGTGCCGCTTCGACGAAGTCATGCGACAAAATATCACCAGCCAGCGAACCGCGGCCCGGTAACGCCGATAATGCGCAATGGCGCATGAATGGCGCAATGCGGATGATGGCGTTGTGGCCCCAATAATGCGATTCACCGAGCTGCCAGTAGTGCAGCCCTGCAGTAAACAGCGGGCCGTACACGCGCGTGGAAAATTGTTGGATACGTGAATAAAGCGTCTCGCGGCCGGCGGCTACGGGTGAGGTTTGGATAATGCCCGCACCCGGATTGCCTTCCATGAGTCGCACCAGATTCGTTACGCACTCGCCGCTCATGACGCTGTCGGCATCGAGAACGATCATGTAGGCATAGTTTTTTCCCCAACGCCGGCAAAAATCGTCGAGATTGCCGCTTTTACGTTTCACCCGACGTTTGCGATGGCGATAGAAAATGCGGCCAAAGCCATTGACCGCCTGACACAATGTCGCCCATGCGGCGAGTTCGGCGGTGCGCACATCGGCCTGGTTGCTGTCGCTTAAAATATAGAAATCGAAGTGATCGAGCTCGCCGCTGCGTTCGACCGACTCATAAGTCGCCCGCAAGCCGGCAATTACTCTGGCCACATCTTCGTTACAAATCGGCATCACGATCGCCGTTTTCGAATCAACCGGCAGTGGCGCGGCTTGCCTCAAGATGTGCGAAATCGCAAATTGGTCGTCGCCACGCGCCAGCACGAGAAACCCCGCCATGGCAGTCCAAAATCCGGCGGATACCCAGCAAAACAATATGGCAAACATCGCCAGTAATAAAATTTCGATGGGTGCCGTTCCTTGGTAAGGCAGCACCGCTCGCATGTAATAAGTAGCGAAACCGGTTTGCGTCAACATCAGCGTGAGCAACGTGATGCGTCGAACATCCCCCAGATGTTGCCAAACGTCATACGGCTTGGATTTCGACGGCTCGGCGGATTGGTTCGACTCGGAAGCCGACGATGACGATAAAACTGTGTTTTGACGTACCGATTGCTGATCGGCCGGTAGCGCAGCTGGCCAGGCATTGCGATCGTCAAGATTTTTACGTTCGACCCAGTTACGGCGACGACGCCGCACCAGTGTCTGAAACCAGCGTTTGAGCGGGTTAAGCGTACCCCAGGCGGTTGGTACCATAGCGCCACGGCGTAGCGGCGGTGCTATTGAAAATGGCGGCCCGATACGCTGACCCAGCGCGGTTTCCAGGCGATGATGCACCGATCCGCGGGCTGGATTGTCGACAATCGCTTGGCTGCCGGCCAATGCATGATGCATTTCCAGCACCGATGCACCGCCAACCTCCTCGACATCTTGCGCAGAAGCGTCGGGTGCCAGCCGTTCCAGATATAGGCGTTGATTCATGCTCGTGGTACCGGTGTCGATCATTCCGGCGGCAATATGTAGCTCCACGTCTCGGACAATGTGCTATTACCCTGACTGAGATAACCGCGCAATTCGACCGGTAGCTTGTCATCGATACGGCGCATGCGTACCGTCATGCGATAACCGCTGGTCAGTTCGTTACGAATGATGTTGGTTTCCATAATCGTACCGTTCGGATCGCTGGTAACGACGGCACGCGGTTTGTCGTCCGGACCGAGATTTTTCAATGCCGGGCCTTCGAAATCGACCATCATTGCAATGCTGTCGTCGGGCTTGCGTACCCAGCCATGGCCTCGGCGCGTTTGTGCCACCCAAGATAACGGTGGGCGCTGCTCCGCATCTTTTTGCCAGAGAAGACGATATTCCATGTCGAGCGGCACACCCGGGCGTGGCGCGTTTGCGGGCACCCAGAACGCCACGATGTTATCGTTGGTTTCATCCGGCGTCGGTATTTGGATCAATTCAACTCGCCCAGCTCCCCAATTGCCTTTCGGCTCCACCCAAACGCTCGGGCGTGCCTCGTATCGTGCCTCTAAATCTTCGTAACTGCTGAACTTGCGGTCCCGTTGCATCAAGCCGAAGCCGGCTGGGTTATTCAGCGAGTAAGAGGTCACGAGCAAACGCTTCGGATCGACCAGTGGCCGCCAGATCCATTCGCCGGTACCGGAGTGAATCGATAAACCGTCGGAATCGTGGACTTCGGGTCGATAATCCTCGGTTTGGGAACGTTGATTTTCGCCAAAGAAGTACATGCTGGTCAGCGGTGCAATACCGAGTTTGGTGACGTTGGTGCGCAAGTGCAACTGCATCTTGACATCGAGAACCGTGTCGGTACCCGGTTTGATCGTAAAGCGATAAGCACCGGCTACACGCGGTGAATCGAGCAGCGCGTAGATCGTCAGATCTTTATCATTGGCAGTAGGCCTCTCGACCCAAAAATCGGTGAAAAACGGAAATTCCTCTCCCGAGCTTAGTGCCGTATCGATTGCCAGCCCGCGTGAGGACAAGCCGTAAAGCTGCCCTTTACCCACCGCTCGAAAATAACTGGCACCTAAAAATGCAAGCACTTCATCTTTATATTTTGCATTGTTGATCGGATAGTGCAACCGAAAGCCGGCAAAGCCCAGGCCGGCAAGATCCTTTTGGGACAGGGTATTGGCACCGTAAGAAAAAGATGCAGGGTCGAATTTTATTTCCTTAACCGACTTGCCGACGATTTCATGGATACGTACCGGCGTGTCGAATCCACGCCCTTGATGAAAATACGCCATCTCGAACGGCAGCTTTTGCTCGCGCCACTGTGACTTTGTCGGGTCAAAACGAATGTCGCGGTGCTGGTCGTAATTTAAGTTGGCAATCGCATTGGAAATGTTTTTCGGCGGTTTTACGTAAGGTGCCGCTGCAATTTTTTTCGCCCGACTGGCCACGTCGTTGAAATCGAATGCCTGTACCGGTACCGATAGAAAAAGCGCTGATAAAAATGGCAGCCAAGCCAGACGCATGGACGAACAAATGCTGGAGAGTGATCTGATAGACATGGGTTTAATTTTCATTACGAGGTAATCAACGGCCGCGCATGTGATGCTGCACCGTCAGATCCAGCCAAACTCGAAAAATTCGGCAGCGGTAAAAAAGTCAGAAGATAAGAAGTTGATACGGGCAACGCCGGTCTTTATCGGCATTGCAAGCCGCACAGGATAACCGAAACTGCTGAAAAGCCCAAAACAGCGTTAAAATTACGTCATAAATTAATAATTATAATTACTACATACCAATTTTGGTCGAGATTGTTTGCATTATCTCGACTAGGTTGTTTTTTGACCTTCTGCGGGTACCCAAAGGAATTCTACGGGTGTACATCGCTGTTGCAACGGCTTGTTGCAAACAGTAGCGATTTGCAGATCGATGCTGATGAAATTTCTTTAGATTAAATCAAGGCAGGCCGAGCGACGAACTGTGTTTGCTTGGTTACATCAATCCAGACCGTGCCAAACCAGGTCGAGTCAGGCCGAGTCGAAAAGGATACATGTGGACGGCGTTCAGAGCCGGTGGCAAGACACCGGCTCACTTCGCAAATAAATTACTGCGTTTTGCTTTCGTTTGTGACAGGCGCTACGACTGGTCGTACTTGCGCGGCCAAGCGTGCATTGTTTTTAGTCAATTCGATCTGATCGCCGAGAATTTCCGCCGCTTCATTCAGATAGATATCTTTACGCTCTTTGCGGGCTTTTTCTGCAGCGAGGCTGGCAGTAATATTACGCTCGTTGCTTTGCAAGCCATCGTCTTGCATTGCCAGGGCATCGGCACTGTTGGCACCGGCCTTCTCCGATTTTTCAACCTTTTTAACCAACTTATCGGTTGCACCATCCACGCCGGCAGCGGCGCGCGCCTTCGAACGGGCTTGCTGGGACTCGCGTTCTTTCCGCCGGACTTGTTCGTTCAACGATATGACGTTTCCCTTACGCTTGGCTTGCATTTCGGCGATATCTTCGCGAAGGAAAGCAAAATCACGATCCTTTGCGATCCGCGCATCGTGTCTCAGTTTCAGCATCGGCAGCAACTCGCTCAAATCGCCAGCCGATCGGTAGGTGATGGATTGAATCTGCGTCCAGGGCAATGCATTGCCAAGGCTGGCTTCGCCGAAATCTTCTGCATCGGTCGCGCTCGGCAATTGTAAATCGGGAACCACACCACGTAGCTGTGTGGTGCCGCCATTGACCCGATAGAACTGGGCAATCGTCATCTTCAATTCGCCATAGCGTGGCTTTTCGCTTTTCACCAACTGGTCGAGGCTGATCAGGGTCTGCACCGTGCCTTTACCGAAACTGGTCTCGCCGATCACGATACCCCGTCCATAATCCTGGATAGCCGCCGCAAAAATCTCGGATGCCGAAGCTGAACCTCGATTGATCAACACACCCACCGGCTTGGTCCACACGGGGGCTACATTTTCCGCGCTCTCCACGCGCACCGTGCCCGAAGAATTTCGCTGCTGTACGACCGGCCCTTTGCCGATGAATAAACCGGTCAACTCCACCGCTTCCGTCAATGCACCGCCGCCATTGTTGCGCAGGTCGATCAAAACACTCTCGACGTTTTCCTTTTTTAGTTCTTCTAGCAGACGTACGACATCCCGCGTCGCGCTTTTGTAATCGGCGTCGCCACGATTACGAGCATCGAAATCGAGGTAAAACACTGGCAATGAAATTACGCCGACACGGTGGGTGGTGCCACCGGCCTTGGTCTGTATGATGCTTTTTTGCGCTGCCTGCTGCGCAATACTGATCTTGTCGCGCACTAGGGTAATGCGCTCTGATTTGCCATCTAGCCCCGTCGCTGCCGGCAGTATTTCCAGCACCACTTGCGTGCCTTTTTTACCGCGAATCAAATCGACGACATCGTTAATCCGCCAGCCGACTACATCCGTCAACATCGCAGCACCAGCATCGCCTACCCGCACGATCCGGTCGCCGACCTTCAGTCTGGTCGACAACGCTGCCGGGCCGCCTGGTACCAGTTCGCGGATCGTGGTGTATTCCTCGTTTTCAGAAAGCACGGCACCGATGCCGAATAAGCTCAAACGCATCGAGATATCGAATTCCTCGGAAGCCTTTGCACCGAGATAATTGGTATGCGGCTCGATCGACATGGTGTACGCGTTCATAAATAACTGAAACACGTCGTCGCTTTTGACTTTCTTGGCGCGAGCCAGCGCACTTTCGTAACGCCTGGCAAGCGTGGCGCGGATCGCTTTATCGTCACTGCCCGCCAGCTTCAGTCGCAACCAATCGCTTTTCACCCGTTTGCGCCAGAGGTCCTGCAACTCGGCTTGAGAGGCCGGCCACGGCGCTTTTTCACGGTCGATCTGGTAAGTTTCTCGATCTGTGAAATCAAAATTTTTCTTCAGTAATTCACCTGAATACGTCAGCCGTTCTACGATCCGACGCTGATACAAATTAAATACCGAAAACGGTATTTCCAATGCATCTTGATAAATCGCATCGTCGAGCTTGTCGCGGTTGGTGGCGAATGCATCGATATCGGCTTGGGTAAAAAATAAGCGCTCGCCGTCGAGGTCTTTCAAATAGCGATCGAAAATCTTGCCCGAGAGCGCATCGTCGAGCGGCACTTTTTTATAGTGCGTGCGTGTCAGAATTTCAGCAGACAGTTTGGCAGCTTGTCCTTGTTGAACCAGCGGGGCAAGTACCGGTGTTGCTGTATCCGGTGCAGCCGCCTGCACAGCGCCGGCAACCAAAAGTGCCAACATCCAAAAATTCTTGGGCATTACTGCCAGCAATTTTCCACAACGCGCTTTCAGACATACATCCATTTCTCGCTCCCATCGCTGCACGACGTGCAACATTACCTATCCACTAAATATTTCAGACGATTGCAACAAGTTCGCAGACATCCTATCAGAGGCGCGGCTCTTACGATTTTTAACAAAATGTGTGTCCGTATCGCCCGGACCACGAGAGCGGAATGTGACATCTCTACGAGAAGGAACGCACCAAGTTAATGCAGTCCACAACCCCGCATATAAGAAAACGCACCTAAATGAGGATGATTATTTTTAACTAATTTTTGATTACATATGAGAATAAGTTGGATAATTTCTTAAAAGAAATTAAATTGCCGTACAACTACTCGCCGAAAAATAACTGGAGATAAAGATGGCGCTTTACCCGCACCTGTTGCGTTCACTTACCGCATTTGCCGTGTCGGTAATCGCTGCCACACCATTGCACGGCCTTGCCCAGAATGCATCCGTCGCAGCGGCAGACGCAGCGCCGTATTTCCGCATCGTCGACGGTGCTACCGCCATTAACAGCGGCAACACGGCATGGATGCTGACTGCAACCGCGTTAATTCTTCTTATGACGATTCCCGGCCTTGCACTTTTCTACGCCGGCATGGTGCGCAAGAAAAACATGCTCGACACCATGGCACACAGCTTCGTGACGACTTGTTTGGTGACGGTATTGTGGGTCACGATGGGTTACAGCCTGGCATTTACCTCGGGCAGTGCATTCATCGGCGGCCTGGACCGGATGTTTTTGCAAGGCATGATCTATGTACACGGCACCGGCCAGGTCAGTGTTCATGCATTAGCGCCGACCGTACCGGAAAGCGTGTTCATGATGTTTCAAATGACATTTGCCATTATCACGCCGGCGTTGATTACCGGTGCGTTCGCCGAACGGATAAAGTTTTCTGTGCTGATCTGGTTCACGGTATTGTGGTCTTTGCTGGTGTACGCGCCGGTAGCCCATTGGGTCTGGTCGGCAGATGGCTGGCTTGCTACCCGTGGCGTGCTTGATTTCGCCGGCGGCACCGTCGTACATATAAACGCCGGGGTTTCAGGCTTGGTCGCAGCCATCATTGTCGGGCCACGTCTGGGATTTCGGCAAATTTCGATGGAGCCGCACAATCTGTCGCTGACCATCATGGGCGCATCGCTACTTTGGGTGGGCTGGTTCGGTTTTAACGGCGGCTCGGCAGGTGCAGCCAATGGCCACGCTGGTATGGCGATCTTAACGACCCAACTTGCAACGGCTACCGCTGCACTGAGCTGGATGCTCATCGAGTGGACGCGCCGCGGTCGCCCATCGGTACTCGGTCTGGTTTCAGGCGCTGTGAGCGGCATGGTGGCAATTACGCCAGCAGCAGGCTTCGTCGGCGTCGAGGGTGCCATGACGATCGGTGCGGTTAGCGGCATTGCCTGCTTTTTCGCTGCGACGTCACTTAAGGCAATGTTCCATTACGACGATTCGCTGGATGTTTTTGGTGTACATGCGGTCGGCGGTATCGTCGGTGCCTTATTGACGGGTGTGTTCGCTGTCAAAAGCATTGGCGGTGTTGAGGGAAACATCCTCACCCAGGCAATGGGTGTGCTGGTAACGGTGGCTTACGCAGGCGGCGTCACCGCGGTCATATTATTGACATTGAAAATGCTGGTCGGATTACGGGTAAGCCCGGCCGAGGAAGAGATTGGCCTGGACAACATCGAACACGGCGAGCAGTTACCGGAAAGCTCGGGCGTCGCATCTCCGTCTCACTCTGCTGGATAAAAAATGACAACCGACGCACCACTGGATTACTTCGAAAGTGACCAGGTCCGCCACGCAGTTACGCTGTGGCGCCTGGTCCGAAAGGCAGGCGGTGCAGATTTCGATGTTTTGAAATTCGGCCGCGATTGGCATTATGCCGAGACGATCGTCATGCAATTCCTCGGCTCGCAAGCCGATGGCGTCGCCGATGCCGCACTGGTGCTGCTCTCATTACGCATGCGACTGGTGCAGGAACAGCCCGAGCGGGCGCAAAAGCTAGGGGCGTTGCTCGATGGAGCCAAATCGCAGGTGCCTACTACTTCCATAACGTCCGGCGCGCCGAAGGGCGGCACCACGAAATCCGCAGGCAGTACACCAGCATCCGGCCCGCCTAAATATGTGAAAAGTCTACGGTAAGCTTTTTAGCACCGTAGACTTTTATCTTATTTTTCAACCTCTTCCACTGCTTCTTCTTTATTCAGCGACAAGCTGACCTGCCCAGGCTGTCCGGACGGCTGCCCCCGACTACCCTTGAGCTTGATGTTTAGTCGCAGCTCGTTGGCCGAATCGGAATTGCGCAATGCGTCCTCATAACTGATGTGACCGGCGTCGTAAAGATCGAACAACGCTTGATCGAACGTACACATGCCAAGCTCACGAGACTTGGCCATGATTTCCTTAATCGACTGAAAACTACCCTTGAAAATCATTTCGGCAATAGTTGGGGTGTTGAGCAAAATTTCGATTGCGGCTTTACGGCCGTGGCCATCTTCGGTTTTTACCAGACGTTGAGAAATGATTGCACGTAGATTCGATGACAGATCCATCAAAAGTTGGTTACGCCGCTCCTCTGGAAAGAAATTGATGATGCGGTCCATGGTTTGATTGGCATTATTGGCATGCAATGTGCCCAGGCAAAGATGACCGGTTTCGGCGAATGCAATCGCGTGTTCCATCGTTTCCGTATCGCGAATTTCTCCGATAAGAATGACATCCGGTGCTTGGCGCAATGTGTTCTTTAATGCACCGTGCCACGAGAGCGTATCGACGCCTACTTCCCGGTGCGTAACCAGGCATTGCTTGTTGCGATGGACGTACTCGATCGGATCTTCCACAGTAATAATATGGCCGGGCGCACTGCCGTTGCGGTGATCGATCATGGCGGCCAACGTAGTTGACTTACCGGAACCGGTGCCTCCGACGACGAGTACCAGGCCTCGCTTGATCATCACCACCTCTTTTAAGGTGTCCGGCAACTGCAATTTCTGAAACGTCGGAATTTCCGAGGCAATGGTACGAATCACCATACCCACGCACTGCTGCTGCACAAAGACATTGACCCGAAATCGGCATACCTCCGGTAGCGCAATAGCGAAATTGCATTCCATCTCCGTATCGAACTCACCTCGCTGTTTTTCATTCATCAAGCTCGCAGCTAAAGTACGCGTCAAGTCGCCGGTAAGGCGCTGCTGTGTCAAGGCGCGCATGCCGCCATGGGCTTTGACGGTCGGTGGAAAATCTGCAGAAATAAACAAATCTGAGCCACCGATCTGGTGCATGGCACGCAGCAGTTGATGCATGTATGCACGGGCTTGATCCGGATTGAATTGTGTAGGCATAGAGTGACTTTGGCTGAAAGGAAGCAACGGAAGCGTGCTGCCAAAGTCTAGTACGTCGGTGCTGGCAATAGGTTGCCTTAAAGAATCAAATTTTTGCGGCGGTCATATTTCGTTATGGTTTACTCATTCAATTGAAAAACCCGCCGAAGCGGGTTATAGAAAAAGGGAAATAAGAAAAAGAAAAAGAAAATAAGAAGGAGAAAAAAGATTAAGCGAAAGAGTCTGCGAAAGAAAGACGAATTACAACTATTAGGTCACACAGCTTTAGTAATCTCAACGCACAACTATGGTGCCGCTTTCAGATTCGCTACTATATCCCTCGGTGGAATCGTAGCTGAGCGCTGTATTGCCGGCTCTTTTCCTACGTTCTACTTTGGGTAGCCATGCAAGCAACGCCAATCCCAACAACGAGGTGGCAAAACCGATTGCCATCCAAACATACAATCTTCTGCCCTTCCAGGTATCGGCCAGCATACCGAGCCATATCGCCAATACGATATTCAAGCCGACCATCCAGCGCAATTCGTCCATGTCCACAACTCCTGTCGAAACGATCTGGGGATGCTCGCATGGATATTACTTTCGGGTTTTCCCGATTACAATATTTAACATCTCTGCCGCAAAGCCTACGAAAACATCGTGACATCGCAATGACAGATAACAAAATAATTTTTGAAATGCGGCGGATAGTGGTCGGGAGTTAGCGATAAAAATCTAAGCGTCCAATCCATCCGAACCAGATACTATTGCGTAGAATATTGCCGACGAGTACCGATATTGGAATCGGAATTTGCCAAAACACGGGCCGCTACGTCGGTTTCAACTTTCTTTTCTTTTAAAAACGCCGCGGCAAAATCGGTTCCATATTTGCGCTGCAACGTTATTGCCTCTTCTACCACCGTCGCTTTAAACCAATCGATGCGACGTGCCGACATAACCCTAAACGTGTTGATTTCATCGTACTGCTCTTGCTGTTGCATCGTACTTCTCCTGACGAACCATTTGATTCAAAAACCGACCGCACAATTTGCAGGAATCGGTGGGTACCGCATTACTGTTTTTATTGATATTTTGTACAGCATTTGGGGATTCGCTATTCTGCACTTTCAGCGCAACAATAGGGTAGATGTCACAATAATTAACACATCAGTTTTTAAGATATCTCAAACACGCGGCGTTGTGACGTCGCAAAAACAACGTTATGTCCGTGTTGCGTTCTCATTGCTCTTAAATCGATTTCGGGCTCTGACCTAAACCAATACCGCGGCATCATAGGTCGATAAAATTTCGTCGCGATGCCTTGGCAAGAAAATTCCACTATTTTCATCGACGAGCGCTTCGATGGTAATAACCGGAGAGGCCGATGCGACGGCACCGAAAACCGTGGCAAAGGCCGCATCGGCTGCGTCCCGGCCGGTTGCCAAGCGCAACAAACCCATTGGCGGCGACACGCCGCTTGGGTCGAATAAATACCATCTACCGCTCAACATCACTTCTACATAAGCGTGGAAATCAGTCGGGCCCATCGTCGGATCTGCACCGTAGTCGATGCCCGAGACGAAACGCGCCGGTATGTTGACGGCGCGGCACAAAGCAATCATCAGATGCGCAAAATCCCGGCATACACCGACCTGATCGGTCAATGTGTCGATTGCGGAAGTGCTGGCGTTCGAGCTGTTGGAAGTAAAAGCCGTGCGACGGCGTACCCAATCCTGAATTGCCCGCACACGCCAATACCCTTGTTGCAGATTGCCAAACTCGGTCGTTGCAAACTTACGCAGGCGGTCGGATTGACAGTAGCGGCTGGGATAGATAAACGGCAACGCCTCCATCGGCAATGCGGCGATCGGCATTTCACGCAATGTGTCGGGGTGCGCCTCGTGATGGGCGATATCGACTGTCGCGTCGTACTGCACGGCTAAAGGGCCGTTTGCCGCTTGCAGACGGATGAAACGGGAACCGGAAGCGGGGTCTGTGTAAAACTCCGGCTCAACCGATTGATTGATGGAAAGATGTTCGTCGATCACAACCTGACAACCCGTTCGCGCCGCCTGAATGTTAAAGATAAAGTCGCTCGCTGAATCCAGAACCTGGTAAGAAAGCGCAATTGAAAATTTTAGTCTGACCATGAAAGCACCTATATTCGGTTATTTGGAGGAGAAAGGCGAGCGGGCGAAAAACCAAAATATTCAACGAGACCTAATACCGAGACTGCCAATATGGGACGAGAAGCACAAAATAGAAACACAAAACCGGCAAAATGCATTCGGAAAGTAGCGTCGCAAGGTAGAGCCGTAAATCGATCAAAAGGCAATGGAGAAAATTCGAGTGTCGTGTAATGAGAAGTCAGTTCACGCAGCGACCGGCTAATCGAGAGCGCTGCAACGAGCAGTGATCGATCCGCTACAATTCACGCGCTGCATAGCACCTCTTGGACGGCATTTTAATGTCGGAATTACAACGATTGTACAGAAAACTTACCTTATCTTTGCGTTCGATACCCAACACACTAAGCGTAAGCGGCATGCGCCATATGCTCCCTCGGCCGACATCGGCCATTATTGAAAGGCTGTATTCGTCATGGCGATTCGTGTTGCACTTCATCATAAAACCAGCTACCGCTATGACCGACTAGTTACTCTGTCACCGCATGAAGTCCGGTTGCGCCCTGCTGCACACGCGCGTACGCCAATCCTGGCATATTCGCTTTCTGTGACGCCGGCAAAGCACTTCATCAATTGGCAGCAAGACCCGTACGGCAACTATATCGCCCGGCTAGTGTTTCCGGATGTGTCGACTGTTCTGGAAATTACAGTCGATTTGATCGCCGATATGACCGTCATCAATCCCTTCGATTTTTTCGTCGAGAGCTACGCCGAGCACTTTCCTTTTTCCTATCCGGCGCAATTGCGTAACGAGCTTGCCGCATATTTAGAAATAGAACCGGCAGCGCCGTTGCAAAACGCGTGGATCGACAGCGCCCTGGCAGCACTGCCACGCTCAAAAATGGGTATCGCAGATTTTCTGGTGACGATCAACCAGCGTCTGCAACAAGATATTGCTTATCTGGTACGCATGGAGCCAGGTGTGCAAGCGCCGGAATACACGCTGGAAAAACGCTCAGGCTCTTGCCGGGACACAGCCTGGTTGCTGGTTCAAATGCTGCGCCAGATGGGCCTGGCGACACGTTTTGTATCCGGCTATCTAATTCAGCTCGTAGCCGATATCGCGGCATTGGACGGGCCGAGCGGCACGGCGGTCGATTTTACCGACCTGCATGCCTGGGTAGAGGTGTACGTGCCTGGTGCAGGCTGGATCGGTCTCGACCCGACTTCCGGCATGCTGGCCGGCGAAGGGCATATACCCTTGGCCTGTACCGCAACGCCCTCCTCGGCTGCACCGATTTCGGGCTTCACCGACCCGGCAGGTGTCGAGTTTCACCATGAAATGACAATTTCACGTATTCATGAAGATCCCCGCGTTACCAAACCCTACAGCGATGCTGAATGGGCGCGTATCGACGCACTAGGCCGTCAGGTCGATGCCGACCTGTTACGTCAGGATGTACGGTTGACTCAGGGCGGCGAACCGACGTTCGTGTCCATCGACGACATGGAGGGTCTGGAATGGAAAACCGAGGCACACGGTGATAAGAAGCGCCAGCTCGCCGGCGATCTCGCAGCCAGGCTGAATGCGCATTTCGCGCCGGGCGGTATGCTGCACTATGGCCAAGGCAAGTGGTACCCCGGCGAGCCGCTACCGCGCTGGGCCTTGAATATCTGCTGGCGTGTCGATGGTTTGCCAATCTGGCGCAACCCGGCTTTGTTTTCACGAGAAGGCCAGCAGGATGGATACGACGTTGCATCCGCTTTGCAATTTGCCAGCCAACTCACAGCCAACCTCGGCCTACCCGCCGCCGCATTGATTCCGGCTTATGAAGACGTGATCAAACAAGCGCAGATCGAGGAAGCGTTACCAGACAATCTCGACCCGTTAAAAGCAGACCTGGGCGACTCGCAGCAGCGCCGACGGCTGGCCCGCCTGCTGTCACATGGCCTAGGTGCCGTGGTGGGCTATATACTACCGATCAAGCCTGCTCTCGCCCTGACGGCGGAAGAGGACGAAGATGATCCAGAAGTCGCGGCACGCGCTTTGGCTAAAGCACCGATCGAGCGCGACGAATCCGGCATGCCGATGCGTTGGTGCACCAGTCGCTGGCCGTTGAAACGCGAGCATCTTTATTTGATCGCAGGCGATTCACCGCTCGGACTGCGTCTGCCGCTGGACACGCTGCCGGAAGTACCACCCGAAGAAGTGGAAGCAGAATTCGATACTGATCCGTTTTCAGCCATCGAGGCGTTGTCGCATCCAGCAGCCGTTGGCGATTTTGCCACCGCGGATACATTAGCCCACAATCCCGCTCCTCGCGATGTCGTTCGTACCGCCCTGGCAGTGGAAGTGCGCGCCGGACGCCTGCATGTTTTCATGCCGCCGTTGAAACGGATCGGCGACTACCTGGCACTGGTCGCCGTAATTGAAAATACCGCGGCGGCGCTGGGCATGCGGCTGTGGCTGGAAGGGTATCCACCGCCACGCGATGCGCGGGTAAAACTATTGAGCGTCACGCCCGATCCTGGCGTTATCGAAGTCAATGTGCATCCCGCATCGAACTGGCCGGAACTCACAGCCACGATCACGACGCTGTACGAAGAAGCACGGCAGGCTCGTCTGGGCACCGAAAAATTCATGCTCGACGGCCGTCACACAGGTACCGGCGGCGGCAATCACGCAACCCTGGGTGGCATGACGGTCGCCGATAGCCCGCTGCTGCGCCGTCCGGACCTGCTGCGCAGCTTGATCACCTATTGGCAGAATCACCCGGCTTTGTCGTACCTATTCTCCGGCACGTTCATCGGCCCGACCAGCCAGGCACCGCGCGTAGACGAAGCCCGTGACGACAACCTTTATGAACTCGGCATTGCATTTCAACAGATGGCGCTGGCACTGCCCAACACAGAGGAAAGCAAGCGGCCATGGCTGGTGGATCGTCTGCTGCGCAATTTGCTGGTCGACCTGACCGGCAATACCCATCGCTCGGAATTTTCCATCGACAAGCTCTATGCCCCGGAGGGGCCGACCGCGCGTCTGGGCCTGGTGGAATTACGTGCGTTCGAAATGCCACCACACGCACGCATGAGCCTGGTGCAGATGCTGCTGTTGCGGGCGCTGGTGGCACGCTTCTGGCGCACGCCCTACACCGGCAAATTAATCAATTGGGGCACACAATTGCACGACCGCTGGATGCTGCCGCATTGTATTGCGGCCGACATGCGCGATGTCGTCGACGAATTGCGCGGCGTCGGCTACGACTTCGATGCGACCTGGTTCGAGCCGTTCGTCGAGTTCCGCTTTCCACGCTACGGCACGGTGGCTTATGAGGGCATCGAAATGGAATTGCGCCAGGCGATCGAGCCATGGAACGTGCTGGGTGAGGAAATCAGTACCAGCGGCACCGCAAGGTATGTCGATTCCTCGGTGGAGCGCATGCAGCTCCGGGTGCGTGGGCTCGTTGGTGGCCGTCATATCGTGACCTGCAACGGTCAACGCATGCCGTTGCAGCCGACCGGTGTGCCGGGCGAATATGTAGCCGGTGTGCGTTTTCGGGCCTGGAGCCCCTGGTCGGGGCTGCACCCCAGCATCGGCGTCCAAGCACCATTGCGTTTCGATCTGGTAGACACCTGGAACGAGCGAGCAATCGGCGGTTGCATGTATCATGTCGTGCATCCCGGTGGGCGCAGTTATGCCACGTTTCCAGTCAATGCAAACGAGGCCGAAGCACGACGATTCGAACGATTCGTACCGCACGGCCATACTGCCGGCGTGGTGCAAATTGCCGAATCGTCGCTCAACCCCTGTTTTCCTTTCACGCTGGATCTGCGCTGGCAACCTGGATGATTTGCCGAATCGATGCCAACTTTCGATAACGACTTGCCTGCGCCCGATCCGGCATCGAACACCATCGGACATTATCCAAAAGCGCAGCAGCGCTACGATGAGCTGTTCGCCTCCGATGGCACGACGCGCCCCCATTGGCAATCTCTACTCGAACAGGTCGCCGCCCAAGGCTCCGCGGCAATGGACGAACGGGTCGATGCGGTAGAACGTCGCATTTTTGAAAACGGCGTGACTTACAACGTCTATGCCGATCCGATGGGCATGCAGCGCCCCTGGGAACTCGATGTACTGCCGTTCGTCCTGCCAGCCGAAGAATGGGCCGGGATCGAGAAAGCGGTGCAGCAACGGGCAACGCTGTTGAATCGTATCCTCGGCGACGTCTATGGCAGCCAGGAAATGTTGGCAGAAGGTTTGCTGCCACCGGCATTGGTGCACGGCCATTCGGGTTTCCTGCGGCCCTGCCACAACATCCGCCATCACGACGATGTCGCGCTGCACATGATCGCAGTAGATCTGGCCCGCTCACCCGACGGCCGCTGGTGGGTGGTGACCGACCGTACACAAGCACCCTCCGGTACCGGTTATGCGCTGGAAAACCGTAGCGTCATTTCACTAGCATTTCCGGATTTACTCAGGGAAATGCAGGTACGGCCGATCGGCGGGTTTTTCGATACGCTGCGTGAAAGCCTGACGCACTGGGGCCGTCGCTGCGCAGCAGTCACGGCAGAATCGACAAGTCCCGGCAGCACACGCGGTGGTGTAGGAAGCGATGTCGCGCCACTGATCGTATTGATGACACCGGGGCCGTTCAACGAAACTTATTACGAACAAACCTACCTGGCGCGCCACCTCGGATTTCCGCTCGTAGAGGGCAGCGACCTGACGGTACGAAACGGCCTGGTGTGGCTAAAAACGCTATCCGGCCCACAACGCGTGCACGTCATACTGCGACGCGTCGACGACGACTTTTGCGATCCACTCGAATTACGCCCTGATTCCGCACTAGGCGTGGCCGGTCTGACGGAAGCGGCACGGCGCGGCGCGGTCGTCATTGCCAATGGACTAGGCTCGAATCTGCTGGAGTCGGGTGCTCTGCTCGGCTATCTGCCGGCGCTGTGCCGCAGACTGCTTGGGGAATCGCTTCAGATGCCGTCGGTTGCCACATGGTGGTGCGGCGAGCCGGCAGCATTGGAAGAAGTGGTGGCGGAACTAGAACACCTCATCATCAAGCCGGCTTTTCCACAATTACGTCTGGCACCGATCTTTGCGCAGGACCTTGATGCTACCCAACGCACCGCTTTAATTGCAGCAATGCGTGCCCAGCCTAACAATTATGTTGCGCAGGAAACCGTACGCATTTCGCAGGCACCGGTTTGGCGCAGCATGCAACGCCAAACCGGACAAGCAGGTTTAGATGCTTCCGCAGTAGGCCTGCGCGTGTTCGCCTGTGCGACGCCGAACGGTTACGTGGTGATGCCGGGTGCGTTGACACGCGTCGCTACCGGCCCGGATGCGCGGGTGATCGCCATGCAGCGCGGCGGGGCCAGTAAGGATACGTGGGTGCTGAGTGCTGATGAAACCGGATTACCACCGGTGCCGGCGGTACCTCATCGCACCATCACCGCTACAGACCTGATCCGTGGCGACACCCGGTTATCGTCGCGCGTCGTAGAAAACATGTTCTGGTATGGCCGTTATTCGCAACGTTGTGACAACATCACCCGCTTGCTGCGCTCCTCACTCGAATTCTTGTTGAACATGCCGCCGGCGAGCCGCGGCAGCGAGTGGCCGGCATTGCAGGCGCTATGCGTCTGGAGCAATCTGATCAAACCCGCCAAGTCGACGGCCAATGGTGGCGTCGTCAACGATGTTTTCAAAGGCGTTGACAGCGGTGTCGATGCCGATGCAGCTGCTGATTTGAACATCTCGACAGAGCAGGCGCTGCTTGACGCAATCGTCGCCGCCGACGGGTCTGGCCTGGATAATAATTTGCAACGACTTTACCGGGTAGCCAGTCACCTGCGCGAGCGCCTGTCGGTGGATAATTGGCAAACCCTGAACCGCGTTGCACGTCGGGAAGCCATTCACCAACAACGTCCGACATTGGCTGCAGCGATCACGATTCTGGACGACACGCTCACGTCGCTGATGACCCTGTCCGGCTTCACGCTCGATGGCATGACCCGCGACCAGGGCTGGCGGTTCATGTCCATCGGGCGTCGGCTCGAACGTCTGCAATTCATCAGTAAGGCGCTCGAACATGCACTGGCAATGCCGGTGGATGCTCGGCTGGACTGGCTGCTGGAAATCAGCGACAGTATCGTGACCTATCGGGCACGTTACATGGCCCAGCCAGAATGGCTTCCGGTGCTGGATTTACTATTGCTAGACGAAAGCAACCCCCGCTCCGTCGTGTTTCAGCTGAACGGCCTAATGAAGTTCCTGCCTAGATTATCTAGCAACGATGGCCATGGTAGCGGCAGCGGCGCAGCATTGATCGCCCGCCTCCATGCACGGCTGCTGGCCCTGGATCCGCAACAACACCTACAGCCGGGTAGCGCGGTGCTATCGCAGTTGCTGCGTGACCTCAACAGCGCCTGCGCGGCAGTATCGGAACAGCTCGGCCAGCGTTTCTTCAGCTACACCGGCGAACTCATTCATACGAGCTTCACGTTATGAGCGTTACTTTATGAGCGTCCACAAGACAGCGCCTCCCTCGCTGGCAGCAGATACCGTCCGCGCGCTGTATCACGTGCTGCACGAAACCCGGCACGACTATCAGCGCGGCGTGACGTTGTCGCAGCAGATGCTGCACATGACACCGCGCAGCTTCCGCCACCAGGAAGTGATTTCCCACCAGATCGACGTCTTGCCAGCACCGCAGGACTGGACCGAGCACCTGGATTTTTTTGGCAATGTCTGCCGTGGCTTCACTCTCGGCACGCCGCACCGTGCGCTGGTGGTGCGCGGTAGTGCAACGGTGGCCCTCCTGCGCCGCCCGGATGCCGCCCAGCTTTCAGTCTCGCCAGCCTGGGAGCGTGGTGCCGCACGCCTGCAAGATTTGCAGGCTGAGCAGGAGCCGTTGAAATACCTTTACGCCTCGCCTCACGTCGTATGCAGTGCAGAACTGGCCCAATATGCAAAGCCCAGCTTCGCAGCAGGCCGCCCGCTGCTGGAAGCGGCCTACGACCTGACGCAACGCATTTACGAAGAATTTGAATTCGATAACGAAGCAACCACGATTTCCACGCCGCTGCACGACGTGCTGTTGGGCCGGCGCGGAGTGTGTCAGGACTTCGCACATTTAATGATCGGTTGTCTGCGCTCGCTCGGCTTGTCGGCGCGTTACGTCAGCGGCTACATTCTTACCTCTCCGCCGCCCGGCAAGCCGCGCTTGATTGGTGCCGATGCCTCGCACGCCTGGGTATCTGTTTATTGCAGCCACGCTGGTTGGGTGGATTTCGATCCGACCAACCGCCGGCTGGTACAGGACGAACACATCACCCTCGGCTGGGGCCGCGATTTCAGCGACGTCACACCGATGCGAGGTACGGTGCTGGGAGGTGGAGAACAGCAATTGGAGGTTAGTGTGACGGTAACGCCACTCTCAGGATCGGATGCGCACGCCGGTTTGTGAATAAAATTTACAAAAATCTTGCGCCGGCAGCGTTGGGATGGCTTTACTTTTTTGTTTCTATATAGCAATATTGTAGTGCTGCGGGGAATGATTACAACGCCGTGCATTACACCCAATTCTCGATTTGGCAATTCGTTCGATCACGGTGTTGTTTTCCGAACTAACCTGGAAGAATTGAAACGCCATGATTTCCAATTCGACTCTCACGCCAAGTCCCACGCCGATTACCGCCCAAACGGTGTCGCTCGCGAAGCGGCGTGAGATTCTGCATAGCGTCGTGGTCGTCGTATCACGACTGGTTAATTCTCAACTCGACGACTACGCCGGTAAGCTTGCCGCAGCAGTGTTGGAAAGCTCGGAAATGGCAGTCGATTCGAAAGAAGCCAACCGGCTTTTTAACGCCGGCAATCTACTCAAAAATAATATTCACCCTTTTTATCATGTCGCCTCAGCACAAATTCGCGAGGGGATGCAAGATGAAATCGATTCGCTGGATTCTCTCGTCAAACGCGCGACGGAATTCGACGAAAGCAAGCTCTCGCTCATTCCTTTGCTCGAAATAGAACATCGTCTCTCGCTCGAGCACGCGGCTCGCCCACTCGAAACCACATATGCCGAATCGCTTTCCAGATTAAACCTGCGCTTAGCGGCAGTACTTGCACGTGATCAGCTTTCAACGTCCGACAATCCGTTCCGCCCTGCCGTATTCATGGCTGCATTGGATGCCGCCTGGCGCAAATTCGACCCCCACGCAGAATCGCATCATGTCATGCTGCAGCAACTCAATAAGGGCATATTCATCGATTTGGCCTCGGTCTATCAAGCAATCGACCGGACACTCATCGACGCCGGCTTGCTACCGAACCTGTCGGATGCGTTTCAGATCAAAAAA
The DNA here is from genome assembly GCA_040385645.1 of Pseudomonadota bacterium. GTDB lineage: Bacteria > Pseudomonadota > Gammaproteobacteria > Burkholderiales > Burkholderiaceae_D > JANXSS01. The sequence goes on along the minus strand of JAZKGZ010000018.1, from coordinate 63,190 downwards.
TCGAACGGTAATTTAAATGCAAAAAAAGACATCGCTGCCGATCCCGCGCTGCTGAAACAACTTCACGCCTTGTTTTCCGCACCTGTGCAATCGGATATGCGTGCTGACGCTGCACAAACCGCGTGGTTTTCGGCAACCGGATTTCCATCGATCCACTCAGACAATAATCCTCTCAACGGTGGCACTTCGGCTAGCCCGGCGGGAATTACACCGGTGCTTTCGTCCTCTCTCGCAGATTTGCAAAAACGCGCTAGGTGTTTTAGCCAAGCGTCGGGCGATGCGGTCCCCAACGCGGTCGGCAACCCCACCGGTTCCTACCGCTTGAACGAATTACGGAATCAAATGCCGGCTGGCACCATGACGCGAATCGAGGAAACGACGGTCGATGTCATGATTCGTATCTTCGATACCGTGTTCAAAGATCCAAACATCCCCCCAGAGATGAAGGAGTTGATCGGCTATTTGCAGATACCGGTGCTGAAAGCCGCCTTACTGGACAAACAATTTTTTTTCGAAGAAACGCATCCGGCGCGTCGCCTCATCAACCTTCTTACGAAATCAAGTATCGGCTGGGACCAAATAAAAGGACAATCCGACCCGCTATACCGAGCCATCCAACGTAATGTCGATCGGGTGCAGGATTTCGAATCCGAAACGCGACTTTTTTCGGAGGTGGTTACTGATCTGGAAAGTTTTCTGGCTGAACAAGAGGTTGAAGCCGCTGCGCAGCTCGCGGCACCGATCACGAAAGCGCTGAAGCAAGAGAAGCTGCGCGAGGCCACCAAATCGGCAACGCAAGAGGTCGCCACACGCATTGCCACCGGCGAAGTCGTGCAATTCGTCGAGGCGTTTCTGGAAAGCAGATGGGTATCGGTCTTAACACTCGGCTATAGTTTGAAGGAAGAAAAACCAGAAGTGCTGCAAGATGCCATAAAGACAATGGACGATCTGATCTGGAGCGTAAAACCTAAATTTAGCGCAGAGCAACGCCGGGAACTGATCACGAAATTACCATCGTTACTGACGACATTGAACAAGTGGTTGAATGTTTTGAAATGCAACGATGCAGACCGTGCGGCGTTTTTTGCCGATCTGGCCGAATGTCATGCGTCGATCGTTCGCGCACCATTGGAATTATCCCCCCATCGCCAACTGGAAATTGCTATCGAAGCAGCACATATGGCAGCCCAACGCAGGCTCGAAAAATGCACCAACGCTCCGACGGCATCAACTCCAGACGAAGTCGAGCGCACGGTAGAAAAATTTCAACGCGGAATGTGGTTCGAATTTACGCAAGAGGAAGACTTAGCGAAACGTGTCAAGCTGGCTTGGGTCAGCCCGCTGCGCAGTCTGTATATCTTCACTACGGTCCATCGCGAAGAAGCATTCTCTTTGACAGCAGAAGAATTGGCAAAAACGTTGCGCGAAGAGAAAGTACGGATCGTCGATGTGGATGGGATCGTGGATCGTGCACTTTTTGATGTGCTGGATGAGGCGCAGAAGGAACAACCGGTCGGAGTTTAAATAATCAAAAAAAGCCCGCTGCGGTAGCGGGCTAAATCCATATCTTTGGGATACAGAGGAGACAAACGAACTATAGTCAAACGCCTCCTCGGTCGCCAATCGTAAATCGCCATAACTGCTATACGTTCTGTGAATTACGTTTTTGCTTCCAACGAAAAGACCAGGAATACTACAGCTTGATGACCAAAAATATCGCTAGTGCGATCAACAAAACTTTCGTGCACAAGTACACCGTGCGATTCCATTGCTTGAAACGCCGCCGATATTGCCCCGCAGACCAAGCCAGGTGAAATAGTTTATTGATGCCACCGGTATCGTCGCCGGTATCGTTTGGTGAGCTTGCCGCAGTCATCATGGTGCGGCCGAGCCAGCGATTCAAGCTTTGCGCCCAAGCGAAGCGCATTGGTCTCTCGACATCGCAGAACAAAATAATACGATTGGCATCGCTGCCATTTTTTGCCCAGTGGATATAGGTTTCGTCAAACATCACCGCTTCACCATCGCGCCAGCTATATCGCTGCTGGTTGACTTCGATGAAACAGGCATCGTCGTTCGGCGTGACTAAGCCGAGGTGGTACCGCAAAGACCCGGCGAACGGATCGCGGTGCGGATTAAGAACAGCACCCGGCGGCAATTCAGCGAACATTGCGGCCTTGACGGAAGGCAAACTTTTAAGCAATGCATAGGTTTGTGGGCACAGTTCTTGCGCTGAAGGATGGCTGGCGTCATACCACTTGAGATAAAACCGTTTCCAACCAGTTTTGAAAAATGAATTGAAACCGGCGTCGTTATTTTGTGCCGCAGCCCGAATTTTTTGCGTAGCCAGCAGGTGCAACGCTTCGGTGCGAATGAGTTGCCAATTTTGCTGAAGTATGGCGAGTTCAGCAAAATTCTGTACCGGCACATAAGCCGTCGAAGAAACCTTCGACAAGACATACATCGCCATATTGATCGGTGCCATGAACGTTGAATGATCGAACAATTGCCTTAAAAATGGTAACCGAGCCCGCCCACGAAAGTGAACAAACAGCACCGAAGATAGATATAGACCAACAAACCACCATTTCATGACAAATTTCCACTAACTTAGTTGAACATTGAAAAGCTGAAGCGGTCGATGAATGGCCGCACGTTGCACGTAGGTTGCTATGCGTTGCGTCGAAAGACCAGCATTTTCCTCTAAACGCAGCATCGATGCCTAATCCAGGGTCGATGTGTAATTCGACAAAGAGATTTGGCGAACAGACGATGGTTCGCTGAAACGATTTAATGCCCCTTCTTGAAAAAGGATGATCGAAAAATGCAAAGCCAGTACAGCATGTCCCCGGTTGCTTACGATCCAAACCAATTGCTCGACACACTCATTACACGCCTTCATCTGAAAAACGATGCCGCCCTTTCCCGCGTACTCGACGTGGCCCGGCCGATTCTGACCAGTATCCGGCATGGCACATTGGGTGTCGGCGTTTGGCTTCTACAGCGGATGGCTGAAGTCAGCGACCTAAGTATTACCGACTTGCGACAGTTGATGGGTGACCAGCGCTCGCGGCTGCGGGTCGTTGCAGCGCGCGCCTGGCTGCGCGAGAAGACTATTTAACAAAAAGACTACTCGGTAAGAAGACTGGGCAGTGAGAAGGCTATTGAAACAGTAACAATTACTCACACGGTCAGTTCAAAACTTCCTTATAATTCTGCAAAGCATTAATTTCTTTGCAGGCCGTCGTATTTTTTGACTGCGGCTGTGCACGTCGGATCGTCAACTTTTTCGTGCTCTGCAGGCGCTTTCATGATTCCCGATTCCCCTACTGACCTGGAAAAACAGGATCGCTCCGCAACGCCTGCCACAACACTACAACCCACGACCCGACGCTGGTGGATTTGGTTGATCGCACTGAGCCTCGGTGCGGTGGCAATCTATTATTTTTTTTTGCGGTTACCCGGAACCGCGCAGGATGAAAAAGCCGCTGCAGGCAACGCCTCTACGAATGCGCTAGCCCAACCCGGTCGTGGCGGGCCACCCGGTAGCCGGGACGGTAGCAGTGGCCGAACGACTCGCCCCACGGCACCTGTGGTAGCTGTAACGGCGCGCACCGGTGATATGAACGTCTACTTAGACGGGCTGGGTTCGGCTCTGCCGCTCAACACCGTTACGGTGCGGAGTCGCGTCGAAGGACAGCTGATGCGCACCCTTTTTCAGGAAGGTCAGATGGTCAAAGCCGGCGAACTGCTGGCGCAGATCGACCCACGTGCGCTGCAGGCGCAGTTGGCTCAAGCAGAGGGGCAGATGGCGCGTGACCAGGCACTGTTGACTAATGCCCGGGTCGATCTCGAACGCTACCAGATGCTGTTTCAGCAAGACTCCATCGCCCGTCAGCAACTCGATACCCAGCAGGCGTTAGTTCGCCAGTATCAGGGTCTGGCGAAAGCAAATCAGGCGTTGGTCGATAGCGCCAAGCTCCAGTTGAGCTATACACGTATTACCGCACCGATCGCCGGAAGGATCGGTTTGCGCCAGGTAGACACCGGTAACATCGTGCGGGCAAGTGACGCCGATGGCTTGGTAGTCATTACCCAATTGCAGCCGATCTCGGTGGTCTTCACTATTCCCGAAGACAATATTCCAACGGTGATGAAGCAATTGCAAAGTGGCGTGAAGCTCCCCGTCGATGCCTATGACCGTGCGCAACGGCAGAAACTCGCCAGCGGCACCCTGCTGACTGTCGACAATCAGATCGATGTCACCACCGGCACGGTCAGGCTCAAAGCACAGTTTCCAAACAAGGACTACGTGCTGTTTCCGAATCAGTTTGTCAATACTCGTATGTTGATCGAGGTGCGTAAGGACGTCGTCATCGTCCCGACGGCAGGCGTTCAGCGCGGCACTCAAGGAACCTTTGCCTACGTCGTCGGCGCGGATAATACGGTATCGATACGACCGATAAAAGTCGGTCAGGTGCAAGGTGAAAATAGTGAAATCGTGAGTGGTCTGCAAGCCGGCGATGTGATCGTCACGGACGGCGCAGACCGCCTGCGTGATGGCGGCAAGGTCGAGATCGCGAGAAAGGATGGTAAAGCGGTGGAAAGCGGTAAGCCAGGCAACCGCCAGAACGGCGAAAGACGCGAAAATGGTGAAAGCCGCCGCCGCGGCAATAACCCGACGCCCGCCGCAGCACCGCCAGTATGAGTAACAACGACGGCAGTGATAGCAGCGGTGATCACTACAGCAATGCGAGCAGTCGAAACAATCCAGGCGACGGTGATCAGACCAGCAACGGTTTGAATATTTCCCGGCCTTTCATTCTGCGCCCTGTCGCGACGACGCTGCTGATGCTGGCGATTTTGCTGGTGGGCGTACTCGCTTACCGGATACTGCCGCTGTCGGCCCTACCCGAAGTCGATTACCCCACCATCCAGGTCGTTACGCTATACCCCGGTGCCAGCCCGGATGTAATGACTTCATCGGTTACGGCACCGCTGGAAAGGCAATTCGGCCAAATGCCCGGGCTCACGCAAATGTCGTCGGCAAGCTCCGGCGGCGCATCGGTCATCACACTGCAGTTCGACCTCTCGATGGCGCTGGATATTGCCGAGCAGGGCGTGCAGGCGGCAATCAATGCCGGTGCCAATCTGCTTCCTGACGACCTGCCGGCACCGCCTATCTACAGCAAGGTCAACCCGGCGGATACGCCCATCATGACGCTGTCGATCACTTCCAAAACGCTGCTGTTGCCGCAATTGCAAAGCCTGGCCGACACCCGGCTGGCCCAGAAGATTTCGCAGCTGCCAGGCATCGGGCTAGTCACGCTGGCCGGCGGCCAGCGCGCTGCCGTACGCATCCAGGCGAATCCGTCCGCGCTGGCTGCCTACAATCTCAATATCGAAAGCATCCGTACGGCGATCGGCAACGCAAATATCAATCAGGCAAAAGGTAGCTTCGATGGCCCGACTCGGGCCTACACCATCGATGCCAACGATCAGTTGCGCTCGGCCAGCGAATACGCATCGATCATCGTCGCCTATCGCAATGGCGCACCGGTGCGTCTGACCGACGTCGCCGATATCGTCGACGATGCGGAAAATCTGCGGCAGGCCGCGTGGGTCAACATGCAGCCGGCGATCATCGTCAATATCCAGCGTCAGCCGGGCGCCAACGTCATCGACGTGGTGGACCGCATCCAAAAACTATTGCCGACTTTACGCGCGGGTATGCCTGCCGATGTCGAAGTGTCGATCCTGACCGACCGCACCGTCACCATTCGTTCCTCATTGAAAGATGTGCAGTTCGAGCTGCTATTGTCGATCGCACTGGTGGTGATGGTGATCTTTTTGTTTCTACGCAATCTTGCAGCGACCGTCATTCCCAGCGTCGCCGTGCCGTTGTCGCTGATCGGCAGTTTCGGGGTGATGTACCTGGCCGGGTTCTCCCTAAATAACCTGACCTTGATGGCGTTGACGATTTCCACCGGCTTCGTGGTCGATGATGCGATCGTCATGATCGAGAACATCGCACGCTATATCGAAAAAGGCGATGCGCCGATGGCGGCTGCGCTAAAGGGTGCCTCGCAGATCGGCTTCACTATTTTGTCGCTGACGATTTCCCTGATTGCGGTATTGATACCACTGCTGTTCATGGGCGACGTGGTCGGGCGCTTGTTCCGCGAATTCGCTATTACGCTGTCGGTGACGATCCTGATTTCAGCAGTGGTATCCCTAACGCTTACGCCGATGATGTGCGCGCGCTTACTGCACCACGTACCGGAAGAAAAACAAAGTCGTTTTTATCTGGCTTCGGGGCGTTTTTTCGAGCGCATGATCGCCACCTACGGCCGCTGGCTGACATGGGTTCTGGAACGCCAGACCGCTACGTTGATCGTTGCAATCGTCACTTTCGGGTTGACTGCATTGCTGTACGTGTTCGTGCCCAAGGGATTCTTTCCGTTGCAGGATACCGGCGTCATACAAGGGATTTCGGAAGCGCCGCAGTCGATTTCTTTCGATGCCATGGCGCAACGACAGCAAGCGCTGGCAAAAGTGATCTTGGAAGACCCTGCGGTGGACAATCTGTCGTCGTTCATCGGCGTCGATGGCCTCAACACGACGTTGAATAGCGGTCGTATGTTAATCAATCTTAAGCCACACGCGGAGCGTAGTGAAACTGCTTCGGATGTGATCGCCCGCCTAAAAACAAAATTGGCGCAGGTGACCGGCATTACGCTCTATATGCAACCGGTGCAAGATCTGACGATCGAAACCCGGGTCAGCCGTACCCAATATCAAATGACGGTAGAGGATACGGATACTAAACAACTCAGCGTCTGGACGCCACGGCTGGTGGAACGGCTTTCCCGCTTACCGCAGCTGCGCGATGTCACCAGCGACCTGCAAGATGCCGGCCTGCAGGCGCAGTTGACGATCGACCGGGCCACGGCGGCACGCCTGGGTGTAACGCCCGCAGTGATCGACAGCACGCTCTATAGCGCTTTCGGGCAACGCATCGTATCGACGATTTTTACCCAGACCACGCAATCGCGGGTGGTGCTGGAATTGAAACCCGAGTTCCAGCGCGGCCCCGAGGCATTGAAAGATCTGTACGTAACGGGTGCAAACGATACGCAGGTGCCGCTCAGTTCCCTCACCACGCTCACCGAACGCACCACACCGCTGTTGATCAGCCACTTGGGGCAGTTGCCGGCATCGACGATCTCGTTCAACCTCGCGCCGGGTGTGACACTCGGCGACGCGGTCAAGGCGATCGACGCCGCGCGTGTTGAAATCGGTTTGCCCGCAAGTACCCAGACGAATTTTCAGGGAGCGGCGCTGGCATTTCAATCCTCCCTCGACAATCAACTGTTGCTGATCCTGGCGGCGATCGTAACGGTCTATATCGTGCTCGGCGTACTGTATGAAAGCTATATCCACCCGATTACGATTCTTTCCACCCTGCCCTCGGCTGGCATGGGCGCACTGCTGGCGTTGTTATTAGCGGGAAGCGACCTCGGCGTGATCGCGGTGATCGGCATTATTCTCTTGATCGGTATCGTCAAGAAAAACGCCATCATGATGATCGATTTCGCCCTTGACGCCGAACGCAACGAAGGCATGCCGGCGCGCGAAGCGATCTATCAGGCTTGCCTGCTAAGATTTCGGCCGATTCTGATGACGACCATGGCGGCATTGCTCGGTGCATTGCCGCTGATGTTGGGTGGCGGGGTGGGTTCGGAGCTGCGTCAGCCGCTGGGCATCACCATTGTCGGCGGTTTGATCGTGAGCCAGATACTGACGTTATTCACCACGCCGGTGATCTACCTGGCATTCGACCGGCTCGGGCAGCGTTTCAAAAAAAATGGCCAACCGACGGTGCAGGCAGTATGAATCTGTCCGAGCCATTCATTCGCCGCACCGTGGCCACGACGCTGCTGACCTTCGGCGTGATTCTGGCTGGTATGGCCAGTTATGGACTGTTACCGGTCTCGCCATTACCGCAGGTGGATTTTCCGACGATCTCGGTATCGGCATCGGTTGCCGGTGCCAGCCCGGAAACCATGGCAGCGACCGTGGCCACACCGCTTGAGCGCGCCTTAGGGCGCATTGCCGGGGTCACGGAAATTACCTCGGGGAGCTCGCTCGGTTCGTCCCGCATCACATTGCAATTTAATCTGGATCGAGATATCGACGGCGCTGCCCGAGATGTACAGGCAGCCATCAACGCCGCACGCGCAGACTTGCCTAGTACGCTACGCAGCAATCCCACGTATCGAAAAGTCAACCCGGCCGATGCACCGATCATGATTCTGGCGCTGACATCGCCGACTTTGAGCCAGGGGCAGATGTACGATGCTGCCGCAACAGTATTGCAGCAAAAACTTTCGCAAGTACCCGGCATCGGCGAAGTGCGGATCGGCGGCAGTTCTTTGCCGGCAGTGCGGGTGGAACTGAACCCGAATGCGCTTAATAGATACGGCATCGGTACCGACGAAGTGCGCAACGCGCTTGCCAGCACCAATGCAAACGCACCCAAAGGCACCCTGGAACTGGGCGAGCGCCAGTGGCAGATCGGTGCAAACGACCAGTCGCGCCAAGCGCAGGACTACCGCTCCCTGATCGTTTCCTATCGTAACGGCGCTGCCGTAAAACTAACCGATGTGGCCGACGTCGTTGATTCGGTAGAAGACGTGCGTAATGCCGGCGTGGCCAACGGCAAACCGTCTGTGCTGGTGATCCTGAGCCGGCAACCGAATGCCAACATCATCGAGACGGTGGATCGCGTGCGCGAATTGCTGCCGCAATTGAAAGCCTCGATACCGGCCACCATCGATACCGATATCGTGCTCGATCAAACCACCACCATCCGCGCGTCGCTGCACGACGTGCAATTCACCCTAGCGCTCTCCGTGGCACTGGTGATACTGGTGGTGTTCCTATTTTTACGCAACGTGCGCGCCAGCCTGATACCTAGCGTTGCCGTGCCGTTATCGCTGCTCGGCACGTTCAGCATCATGTACCTACTCGGCTTCTCGTTGAATAACTTTTCTCTGATGGCGCTAACGATCGCTACCGGTTTCGTCGTGGACGACGCCATCGTCGTCCTGGAAAACATTACCCGCCATATGGAAGATGGCATGACACCGCTTGCCGCTACCCTGCGCGGCGCACAGGAAGTCGGCTTTACCGTGCTGTCGATGAGTATCTCGCTGGTGGCGGTATTCATTCCGATGCTGCTGCTCGGCGGCATCGTCGGGCGACTGTTTCGGGAATTCGCCATCACGCTCTCGGTGGCGGTGCTGGTGTCGCTGGTCGTGTCGTTAACTGTCACGCCGATGATGTGCGCACGCCTCCTCAAGCCAGAAAAGAAAACACACGGCCGGCTATATATGGCTTTCGAGCACGCGTTCGCCTGGATACACGGTCGCTACGCAAGTTCGCTCGAATGGGCGTTGAAGCATTCGCTCTTCACGTTGGTCGTCATGCTGTGCGTGGTGGCGCTCAACATCTATCTGTATATCGCCATACCGAAAGGCTTTTTTCCGCAGCAGGATACCGGGCGCATACAGGGTTCGATCCAGGCGGATCAGGCGACTTCATTCCAGGCGATGCGTCCCAAGCTGCAGGCGTTCATCGATATCGTGCGTACCGATCCGGCAGTGGCCAGCGTCACCGGTTTCACCGGCGGTAGCCAGCGCAATACCGGACGCATGTTCATTTCTTTAAAACCGCTGGCCGAGCGAGGCGTCAATGCAGATACCGTCATCAATCGTTTGCGCCCGAAGCTGGCCGTGGTACCGGGCGCAACCTTATTTTTGCAGGCGACCCAGGATATTCGAGTCGGTGGTCGAGAAGCCAATGCACAATATCAATACACTTTGCAAGCCGACGACCTGGAGGAATTGATCACCTGGGCACCTCGGGTGCTGACGGCACTGCGTGGCGTCAAGCAATTGACCGACGTCAATACCAGCCAGCAGGAAAAAGGTTTGCAAGTCACGCTCACGGTGGACCGTGATATGGCTTCGCGCCTTGGCGTAACCCAACGCATGATCAATTCTTCACTCTACGATGCGTTCGGGCAGCGCGAGGTGTCGACGATCTATGCGGAGCGTAATCAATACAAAGTAATCATGGAAGTGGCACCGCAATATTGGCAGCAGCCGGAAACGCTGAATGCGATTTACGTCCGTACCCCCGCCGGCGATATGGTGCCGTTGTCGGCCTTTTCACGTTTTGCTCCCACGACAACGACTCTTAGCGTCAATCATCAAGGGCAATCGGCAGCGCAGACCATTTCATTCAATCTGGCACCGGAGACAGTGTTAAGTGACGCAACTGTCAACATCGACCGGGCGATTGCCGAAATCGGCGTGCCGACCACGGTACGCGGCAGTTTTCAGGGAACGGCGCGCGTATTTCAAGAATCTTTAGCGAGCATGCCTTTTTTGATCATTATGTCGCTGCTGACAATTTATATCGTGCTGGGTATTCTGTATGAAAGTTATGTTCACCCGATTACGATCCTATCGACCCTGCCTTCCGCAGGCGTCGGTGCAATTCTCGCATTGATGCTGGTAAAGATGGACCTGAACATCATGGCCTTCATCGGCATTATTTTGCTCATCGGTATCGTCAAGAAAAACGCCATCATGATGATCGACTTCGCGCTGGCGGCGCAGCGCGAACAAGGCTACACGCCGCTGGACGCAATCCGCCAAGCTTGTCTGCTGCGTTTCCGTCCGATCATGATGACGACGATGGCCGCCGTTCTCGGTGCATTGCCGCTGGCAATGGGTAGCGGTACCGGTTCCGAGTTGCGTCAGCCGCTGGGCATTACGATCGTCGGCGGCTTGTTGTTTAGCCAGTTGCTGACGCTTTACACGACACCGGTGGTTTATCTGTATCTGGACCGTTTCAGTATTTGGAGTACGCGCAAGTGGCAGGCTGTTCGTGGTATCCGCCACCCCGCCACCGCTGTGTGAAGCCCGACATGAAAAAAAATTATGTGAAAAAATGGTTTACAGCGTTGCTGCCGCTGCTGCTGTGCGGATGCATGATCGGCCCGACCTTTGTAAGGCCGACTGTCGATACGTCAATGTCTTTCAAAGAACAGGATGGCTGGATGCCTGCGCAAGCACAGGATCTGAAGGTTCGAGAAGCATGGTGGACAGATTATGATGATCCGATCCTGAGTAATCTGATCGAGCAGGTCGATATATCCAATCAAAGCCTGGCAGAGGCGGAGGCACGTTTTCGGCAGGCACAGGCGTTGGTCGGCTCGGCCCGCGCCGGGTTATATCCGAGCGTTGGTGTCGATGTATCTGCAAGCCGGAGCAGCGCGAATCAACGCTCCATCCGAAGCCTCGCAACCGGCACGACCACCCCGACGACCACAACCACCACAACCACCACAACCGTCAACGAGCCGGCATCGAGCACTACCAGCAACCTGAACTTGAGAGCTAATTGGGAAATCGATCTCTGGGGCAGAGTCCGGCGTATCGTCGAGTCGCGCCAAGCCGGGGTACAAGCCAGCGCTGCCGACCTGGCGGCTGTAAGGTTATCGGCTCAGACCGACCTCGCGCAAAATTACTTTTCATTGCGTAGCATCGATACGCAAAAACAGCTGTTGGAGCGTACGCTGCGCGATTACGAACGTGCGGTGACACTGACGCAAAACCAATACGATGCCGGCATCATCGCAAAGGGCGATCTGATTCTGGCGCAAACACAACTCAAGTCCACCCAGGCGCAGGCGATCGATCTGGAAGTACGCCGGGCGGAGCTCGAACATGCGATTGCGCTGCTGATCGGCAAAGCGCCGTCGGCGCTGACGATCGTTCCGGCCGAGCTCAACGCTGCCATGCCGAATGTTCCGGTGTCGCTACCGTCGGCACTATTGGAACGCCGGCCGGATATCGCAGCAGCAGAACGCCGGGTTGCTGCGGCGAATGCCGAGATCGGTGTCGCCAAAACCGCTTATTTTCCGAGGCTGGCATTATCTGCTTCGGGAGGCGCTCAAAGCTCTGGTTTCGCGGATTTATTATCGTTACCCAACCGTTTTTGGTCACTCGGGCCGGCGCTTGCTGCTACGCTATTCGACGGTGGCTTGCGCCGTGCCGACGTAGAGCAAGCGGGTGCAGCTTACGACGGCACCGTCGCGATCTATCGACAAACCGTCTTGAACGGCTTTCGCGAAGTGGAAGACAATCTCGCCGCGTTGCGCATTCTCGAGCGAGAAGCTGCCGTACAGGACGAGGCGGTGCAATTATCGCGACGATCGGCGGAGCTGGCAAACAACCAGTACCGGGCAGGCATCGTTTCATACCTAAACGTCATTCAGGTTCAGGCGACTGCGTTGGGTAACGAGCGCACCGCGCTCGATATCCGCAATCGACGACTCGCTGCAAGCGTTCTGCTAATCAAAGCCTTGGGTGGAGGTTGGGTGCCGCCGCCAACGTCGCTTCCACTTCCACGTCTTCCGGAATCATCGGCAAAGCCTTAGCAGGGGAATACACATCTTGTAAGACAGATGCAAGATGACGGGCAACGATGGCTCCTGAATCTCTGGATAATTTCGGCAGGTGGCGTTGGATGAGCAAAGCCAATTTCAGCCGCTGAGGTGATTCGGGCAAGGAGCCAATCGAGAAACTGATGAATTCGGTCATTGCTTCACGCTTCGACCGCCGCCGCGAAATACTTGCTTCATTCCAGCTTCGTTCTAGGAATGTCAGTTGTGTACGTTGGCCGTTGAAGGCACCTGCGGCTAGCTGCAAGGTTGAAAAAATCTCGCGGTACACTGTCCGGCGATCGCATTTCCTGAATACTTCGACGGCGACTTCCGCGAAATGCTCTTTCTTCTGACATGCTTGTTCCAAAAATTTCTGAAAGTTTTCATCGTGCAGATAGCGTTTGCAATCGATGTCGGCCGACGATTCGAAAAGCTCCGTGGCACGATAATCGTTGAGCAGATCCCTAACCATGCCGGCGATATGCTTTGAGAGATCGGGTAGAAATTTGGGACAATTAGCCTGCGCCAGTGTGATGGCATGCCCGATATTGATTACCGCATTGCGCCTGTTGCCGGGAATACTTAAGTCTTGAAACTCCGTCGATTGAATCAACTCCTGCAACGTCCGACGCTTGACACCTGATACATCGAAGGTCGTACAACCGCTCTTGCCGATGCATGGCAACCGCACATCGCCGAGCGACGGTAAAGCAAATTTACGCTCATGCGCACTCTGCCCCTGTATTTCCGTGTTTCCTTCTGGAGGACGTGAATTCGATCGCGAAGTTTGACGGGAAACGCGCTTTAGCGTCGGGCTTGGCGGTGAAGTGTACGTTGCCGGCGGCGATTTATTCGAAGAAATACTGCGGTCTGCTGTTTGGTCATATCCGACGGCCACGCGCGATTGGAGTGCGCTCAAAAGTTTCATTCGACCACCTGCAATGCCTGCAATATCGGCAGTCGTTTTGCGGCAAATTCATTTGCCTGCGCGAGTAATTCGGCAATGTTTTCTTCCGCCGCTTCCAGCACGACCCCGTCTTTGGTAATTTTGCGACCGGCCGCCGAAAGACTTTGCCACACGAAATGCGCCCAGACGGAGGGGTCGGTAACATCTGCCTGACGGGCGAACAGAAAAAGCTGCTCCATCCGCACTACGCGAAATCCGCCACCGGTAACTGGCGAGGCTAAACAAACGATATCTTCGCTAAAGCGGGCACGATTGATGATGTGCGCGTTCAGCAAGCGGCAGCGAGGCTTCGCTGACTCAACCGATTCGGCATTCTGTGCCGGCAGCACATGCCCACCGCCGTAAAGCACCAGCAGTGCTTCGATCAAGTGTGCCAGCGGGCGATGTTTCAGTGCACTAATACCAGCCAGCTCTCGCAATGTCTTAGGCGCATGCTCCTGTTCGGCCATTGCTGCAATGAGCGGCTGATAGATATTTTGATCGAAAATCAATTCATCGCCGAGCCCTTCCATTTTGCTCGGTATCTGCTCAGGCAGGCTCACCAGAACGAAGCGCTGTGCCAGATAAGCTTCGTTTCGCTGCACCGCGTTCATTTCGCGGCCGCCCTTGACGAAAATGTCACGCCGAAATTGCGCATTGACAATGTAATCGCGCACCGATTCGCGCAAGATCGGGTGCGTAATTTCAGCCAGTAAAGCCTGCCGCGCTGGCGTCAGATTGACCGTATCGACATGATCGAGCAACGTCGCCGAGGCGGCGAACGTCAGTTTCGCATCGGCCAGCATTTCACACACATCGGAAAATGCCATTAACTCCCAATGTCGGTTGAAATACTCATGTGCCAAATATTTTCTGGTGAGACCTTTTAGTGCCTGCAGTTTCGACGTCACCGCCGGATTGAGTAAAAAATAATGCGCACCGCAATCGACGATTTGTTCGGCAAACTCCAACGACTTGTCGATGCGACCCGTCAAGCCATAATCTCCAGGCCCGGATAGTTCCGCATGAAGGCTTAATAGGTGTCGTAACGGCGCCATCGGTGCAGAGCCGGGAAAACAGTTGTAGCTGATGTAGAGCACGCCGCCAAAAGCGAGCTTGCGCCGAGCCAGGTCGATAATGACTGCCCTGCTTTCATCGGATACCCAGGACCAGATACCATGAAGCGTGATGACATCGAACTCCGGCAAATCGTCACGCGCTGCAAATTCTTCGAACGACTGGTCGTAGATATGTTCGCCGGCACCGAAACTCTCGGCTAGTTCCTTAGCGTTGGCCGCTTGGCCTGGATTGAAATCGATACCCCAGAACTCACCTTCGCAGGCAGCGGCATGGATCGCCAGGGACAATCCCTGTCCGAAACCCAGTTCCAGATATCGGAACGGGCGGCCGTTCCGGGTGGCGATGCCTTTGTTGAGCATTGCCAGAGATAGCACTTCAGGCGATAGCTCCTGATAGTAACCATGGGAATAATCGATATCGGCAACATAGCCGGCAGTCCAATTAGTCATAAGCGTCGCTTTTGCAGAGTGGCGGTTGAAATAGCAATTAGTAACAATCGGTCAAAGAAGCAAACAAGGATAACGATTAAAATGCAAGTCGCTCGGCCCACGACTTATCGATCAGGTAATAACTTTCTATTGACTTCCGTCAGAGCCCAAGGCCCTCAGGGCGATATAGTGCGATAAAAATAATGTCTCGCAAGCATTATCAGGAATTTCCGAAACATTATTGCATGCAAAACCGGCATTATTCCACGAGTGGTTTTATATCATCAACATTTCAGCAAAGCACGTTCGCCTTAACATGACAGTCCAAAATTCCGAATAGCCATTATTCGTTTTCATTTCTCGGAGCCAATTTCGTGTATCAAAAATTTTTGCTGATTTTATTTCTGCAGATTGGTTTTGCCAGTCCCGCCTTAGCGGGCTTGATGCCAAAAGATGCGAACGATCAATACGAGTTATCGTTTTGGGAATCGGTACGAGATAGCCGACACGCCGGCGATTACGACGCCTACCTACAGGCTTATCCGAACGGACGTTTTGTTGCGTTGGCACGCGCCCGGATTGAGCGGCTGCGTGCCGGCAAACCTAAACCCGTTCTTGCACCGCGGCCGCCACGTGATGCATCGACCTCGGCAGCGCGCCAGTGGCGAGGGTCGCAGCCGTCGCCGTTGCCACTACCGACATCGGTGCGCCAACCAGATATCGCCGCTGCTGCAGCCGCCACTGCTGCCCTGACCGAATTGGAAACGTCGATCCCCGCAACGACGCTAACCATGCCAACGACGCCGCAAACCCCGGTGACTGCTTTGGAGATGAGCGATTGCCCGACATGCCCGATATTGGTCGCACTGACCGATGGTGGCTTCAGAATGGGTAGTAATACCGAGGACCCGACGGAGCGCCCGGCCTTCCATGTATATATCAACACACCGTTTGCCATCGGCAAGCATGAGGTCACGCTTGGGCAATGGAATGTCTGTATCACAGACGGTGCTTGTCCACGGGTATCGAGCGACGCCAGTCGCCCGCTGGACGCACCGGTACGCGACGTCAGTTGGGATGATGCGCAACGTTATATCGCCTGGTTGAGCAAACAGTCCGGCATGGCCTACAGGCTCCCGACTGAAGCCGAGTGGGAATACGCAGCCAGGGGTGGCAGCTCGAGTCGTTATTGGTGGGGCGAGCAAATGGCGACCGGCCTGGCCAACTGTAGAGATTGCGGGCAACCCTGGTCGGCGGAAGGCCCCGCCAAGGTAGGCTCGTTTGCCGCGAACGGCTTCGGCCTACATGATATGTCTGGCAGCGTATGGGAGTGGGTAAGCGACTGCTGGCATGACTCATACCAGCGTGCGCCATCCAATGGTAGTTCTTGGGAAGAGTCGAACTGTCGGCAACGCGTCCTGCGAGGTGCCTCCTGGCGCGAAGGTGCGACACAAATGCCGATTACCACGCGCTTCCGGGCCGACGCCAACGTCCGGCAGGCACAAAACGGCTTTAGAGTGGCACGTAATCTGGAGTAGTGCTGCAGTATTAGTGCTGCACTACTGTTTTGCCCGGGTTTGAATTTGTAGAAACTCCACCGTGATCCGATCCGATCCATGGGTCGATTCAATCTGACGCAGTTGCTTCTCTACGGCTGTCAAATAATCGGCTGTTGCTTCCCTTTCGGGCCGCAAGTTGGCAAAAAGCGGTGCCGGCGTCGTCAGCAATACAATCAACTCATTGCCAAAAGGTGCAGAGACGACCCAGTTGCCTGCACCGCCCACGGTCGCCAGATAAGACGGCGGTGCCTGATGATCACGGGCGCGCAGACTTGGTAGCAAGTGAATCACGCCATCGTCAAGGCCGTAGTAATCGGCATGCACCCAGGAATCATGGTTGGGGGTTTTTATATCGACGATCAGCGCTTCGCCTTCAGTCATACGAGAATCCCCGGAGCGAGTACGAATCGATGCAGCGGCTCCACGGCTTTTCAACCAATAAGGCCCGAAAAGCTGCATAACGGCACAATCCTTCGCGCCGATCTGCTGCACATCCAGCTTCATATTTTCCACGCCGGGTATTTTTGCCAGAGTCGTATTGAGTTGGGCAATGCCGTAGTCTCTTGAAACGAACCCTTTGACGTCGATCGTATTGTCTGTCACGGACGCCGCCAGCACCGAACACGGAATGCTGGCCAGCACCGAGGTTACAGTGGCCAGCGCCAATGGTTGCGTCGGCGTTTTTAGGCCCGATGCCAGCGCTGCAATAGCTGGTACCGCTCGGTCGGACGAAGCTGTTGCGCCTGTCGTACCACTGTTGCCTGCCGATACCACTGCAGTACTAACCGAACCATTTACAGGATTTTTATTCGTTGAACTACCAAAATCACCGATTGCGGCAATCGCTGCTCTCGCATCTACCAAGACATCCGCACCGCGATACTGCTGAAGTACGACCACTGTCGAGATCGTGGCAATCGTGGTGATACCCAGCAGTGCCAAAGGCGAAGTCCCGAAGTTTTTAAAGCGTGGGCGTTGCGCACCGCGCAGATTAGCGAAAAACGCCACCAGGTCGTGCGTGCGCGTTTGCCGATCCAGAGACAGCGCACTACGCAGCGCTTGCCACTGCTGTGGATCGAGCTGCCTCGGACGAGATGCCTCGCGGCGCAGTTCTCGCGCCTGCGTCGCCGGCATGTGATCGTAGGGGTGGAGCCCGGTTAATAATTCGTAAGTAATGCAAGCTAAAGAATAAATATCGTCGCGCTCGTCCGGCACCTGCCCCTCGAGAAGCTCTGCGCTCATGTAGGCGCGCGTCAATCCGCGTAGCATCGACGTATCGAAGACACTCAATTCGGTTTTTTTATTCGCCTGCTGCAGCACTTGCGCAAGGCCGAAATCCATGACCTTCACATCGTTTGCCTGTGTAAGCAGAATATTTGCCGGCTTCAGGTCGCAATGCAGACAGCCGTTTCGATGGGCATACGTCAATGCTTTCGCAACGCCACCGACGATTTCCAACGCTTTTTGGAGCGGCAAGCCGGTGAACCCGGATGCCTGCATCACCTGGCCGAGAGAAACACCGGCTACGTATTCCATGGTGAAATAGGCCAACGCGCCGTCCTGATGCAACGCTTCGATTGCCAGAATGTTCGGATGCTTCAGCGCGTGCAATCGTTGTACTGCACGCTTGAGCGCAAATTGCAACTCAGCATCGTCATCCACTGCGGTATTAAATACTTTTAACGCGACGTAGGGTTTGCGGGACAGCCCTTCGAGCTGGCGCAGATCGAACGCTTTATACACCGTACCCATGCTGCCGAAACCGATACATTTCTCGAGTACGAAACGACCGCCCAAGGTTTCGCCCACGCCCTTCAAACGCGCAGGTCCACCGATGCTCACTGGCTCGTGTTGTTGGCTCTTTGTGCTGCCTTGTAGCCCGGTATCGTTGTTATTCATGCGATGTTTTGCGCAAAGAATCTTTCAAAAGTGTACGGGCCAATAAACTGAACTGCCCCTCGGTCTGCACGAAAGAAGGGCCACGATCGACGCGCCCTCTGGCCACCACCTCGATTGCAACCCGCAATACCATCTCGGTGCTGAGCGCCGTTTTCCCAGTCGAAAGCATTTGCCCGATACGGGTGCGCGCCGCCAAAAAACTCAGCAACGTACCGGTGCGCCCCATGCCGGCCATGCAATGCATGAAAATCGCGCGATTTCGATCAAGAGCTAACGCCTCAATCTTATCCGCCAGACAAATCAACATATCGCCGGCGATCACACCATGGTCTGGCCACTCGAGAAAATGCAGGCGTTGCACTTGTTTCGACAGGTTACCGTCATGCAGGTGAAACTGTTGTTTAATAGCCGGCAATTCTTTTAGCTTCACGGTCTCGCTGCACGACACATGTACTTGATAATCCTCCGGCCTTCGTAACTTCTCATCGGGCTTTGCACTGCCTCCCGGAATATACACGCCGGTCTGGTGCTCTTCTCTGTTGCGCGTCAAATCGACGATCAGTCCGACGTCTTGTTCGATCAGCATTTGCTGAAAACCGAGTATTTCCCCAGAGACCGGTTTTTGGCCGGCAATGAGTCGGCGTCCGCAACCCAAGTCGACCCGATTTGCGTGCAAGAAATGTGGCGCGTCATCCGCTTTCGAACGAACTCGATCCAGCAATGCAGTGTTCCTGACCAACAACACATCGCGGTATCTGCCGAACACGGCATCGGATGCTTCGTCCGATTCGGGGATAGCATCGTCGTTATAGTCGAACCGACCATCTGTTTCTACAAAGCGCCAAACATGCTCATGTTTGCGCGTGTTGGCTTCCAGTGCACGCCACAATGCAGCAATCAAACCGGAGGGAACGACCTTCGCTGCCGAAAGATCGTGTAATTGACTGCGCAGTTCAGTCGGCAGATCGAGTAGACGCCCGAAAGTGGGTGGCATCCCGTTCTGGAGATCCTGATGCTGCTTTTTCGCGAGGAATTTATCGATCCATAATGCATTGCGGTCGATTTTGGTAGCAACCGCGGTTGGTAGAACTGGCTGCACCGATGGTGCCGGTTGGCCTGTTGGTAATGAAATTTTTTCTATATCGACCGTGGATGATGTCTCTTCGGTGCGAAATGCGGTCGATTGCAGGGCCGGCGGTTGTGGCTTGACTGGATCGCTTCGAGGATTGCGAGCCGACGGCATGTTAACGAGAAAACAGGCGTTCAAGCGTCGTAAAAGACCGGCTAGCTTTTTCAACATCGCATTAGCTTAACAGAAAGTTAACACACCTCTTTCGGCAGTGTACTGTATTCTGACGAGCAAAAAATAGGTATGGCCGACATCATCGCGCATCTTCACTGGCGTACCGATAAAGTTTCACCTTGTTACTTTATCTCACTTCAAGGAACAGATTATGGCGCTTGTGCTAAATCACTACACGATCCGTACTATCGACGTCGATCGCTGTCGGAATTTTTACGAAACGGTACTGGGTTTGATCAACGGTCCAAGACCGGCGTTCGATTTTCCGGGCGCGTGGATGTATCGCGCCGACCCAAGCGACCCAAATAATGCTGTGGTGCATATTATCGGCGTGTTGCACGACCCAGACGAGCGTTTGCTCGGCAGTGCTGCGGTCGATCACATTGCTTTCTCGGCAACTGGTTTGGAAAACATGCTCGCCCACTTAACACAAAACAACATACCGTTTCGAGAGCGCACTGTTCCTGGTCTTAACCTGCATCAAGTGTTTTTACACGATCCTCTTCAAATAAAGATAGAACTGAATTATTCGAAGCAGGAAAAGGAAGCGCTTGATTCCAGATGCGCTTGATTTCGAACCACCACCTCAGTGACTGCATATGTCGCAGAATTTATCGCTGAACGTATTATTTGTATGATGCCTAACGTGCCGTGTTGAATGACGTTTTATTTTTATCGTTTCATTTTTATCGTTTAATTTATATCGGCCTGCAATATTGGCTTGTATGTTACCGACCGCCACTTGAGGCAACGATCCTTTGTTGATAATGAGTGTCCGCACTCGAAATTTTTCAGTCAGGAGACATCATGCCATCCAGTAGCTTAGACCCGGACAATATCCTTGAAAACGATCGCCAGCTTGGCAAGGGCCACGGTTTAGACGCCCTTGGGCCGAGCGACATGTCGGACACCGGTAGCGACGCGTTAGGCGCTTACACGGATGGTGATGTCGCGATTGGAACGGAAATCGGCTTCGACAGGATCGCGACCACCGATCTTCCTTACGACCCGATGTTGGAGATAGACGCAGCGCGTGAAAGCGGCATCGATTCGGAAGTCGACGCTGAACTGGCGCTTGATCCGACTATGGATCTCGATCTGGCCGCGATTGCCGATCTCGATTCAGAAGTTGATACGGAAGAATTGCTGGGTGAAGACGAAACAGCGGAAGACGACGCAGATGCCTAAAAACGATTTTTTACAGCCTTTTTCGTATCCGGTCGGTCTATAGGAAGACGCGCATGAAATCTTTTCTTGCTTTCAGTCGTCTTCGCACCCCGGCTTTGTGCCTGGCTATCAGCATGGTGGCAATGCCTGCCGTGGCACAGAGCAGCATTGCTAGCACGATGCGTTTGGAGGTTGTTGCCAAAGGTTTCGACCATCCCTGGGCATTGGCTTTCATCGGCGACGGCCGCTTCCTTGTTACCGAACGCTCGGGTGGATTGAAAGTTGTGCAAAAAGATGGCCGAATCGGAAAATCAGTTGTTGGATTGCCAAAAATTGACGTTGGCGGCCAAGGCGGCTTACACGATGTCATGACCGATCGTGAGTTCGACCGCAATCGTATTATTTATTTTTGTTATGCCGAACCTGCTTCAACGGGATCGGGCAATTCCACGGCTTTGGCATCTGCCCGGTTATCAGAGGACACGTCCAAGCTCGAACAGGTCAATGTGCTTTTCACCCAACAACCGAAGTTTCGCAGCAGCGCACATTTCGGTTGTCGTATCGTTGAAAACAACGATGGCACGTTGTTTCTGACGCTCGGCGACCGCTTTTCCCGTAAGGAAGACGCGCAGACGCTCGACAATCATCATGGCAAGGTTATACGTATTGCCAAGGATGGCTCGATACCGAAGGACAATCCATACGTAGCAAAAACAAACAGAGCATTGCCGGAAATATGGAGCATCGGTCACCGCAATTCTCAGGGTGCAACGCTAGGCCCGGATGGCCTGCTGTGGATGCACGAGCACGGACCGCAAGGTGGCGACGAGATTAACCGCCCTGAAGCCGGCAAAAACTATGGTTGGCCGGTTATCACTTATGGGGAAAATTATGGCGGGGGAAAAATTGGCGCGGGTATCAACGTAAAAGACGGCCTGGAGCAGCCCCTGCACTTTTGGACCCCGTCGATCGCGCCCTCCGGCATGGTGTTTCTGCGCAGCGAACGGTATGGTAAGGCTTGGCAAAACAATCTATTCATCGGCTCGTTAAAGTTCAAGTACCTGAGTCGGCTTGAAATGAAAGACGGCAAGGTCCTGCGCGAAACGAAATTGCTCCAAGATCTCGGTCAACGCATACGTGACGTGCGTGAAGGGCCGGATGGACTGCTTTATGTACTCACCGATGAAAGCAACGGGCAACTATTGCGCTTGCAGCCAGCGTCGTGAAGGTCACAAAAGCGACGTGCTTATGTGCGCTAGCCGCTAACCGGGCGGTTGCAGTATCTTCAAGCTGAGTCCCGCAACGCTTTCGCGATACTTTTTGTCTCGAACGTAGTCAATGCATACTGGTTCGTTTTCGCCAACAATGAGTTGTTTCGAAGGCGGAAGCTGAAGTCATATCCAGCGCTGCTACAGTCAACTGCCCATTCTTTTAAAAATTCCAATGCCTACAGCGACCTTTCTTGCCCCGCGAATCTATTATTTTTTTCCTGCACTGGCGATCACGCCGGAACTACTGACAACGCATCTGGTTGAATGTCGCCAAATGGGTTTTACTCACGTTATGGTCGCTGCCGATAATAAAATCGAATTGGAAAGGCCTGATGTCCCAGCCGCTGTCTCCGGCGCAGCGATCGCACTGCATCTTTCAATCGATGCCCTCGCCCTCGCCTGCAAAAATCACGGACTCTCGCTATTAATGGATATCGATTTTAGCGACGAGGTAAGTGAGGCAACATACGAGTCCGAACAAGACGAATCCCTGCCTGATCCGCGTCGGGCCGGCAGCGTAGGAAGAAACGAAGGCTCGGTGTCGTTTTCCGCACGTATTCCAGCTTCCAACCTTGCAGTCTGGCACAGTCGCTTGCATGCTTTGATCGATGCCGGCGTTGCCGGATTCTGTTGCCGCTCGCTCGCCCAACGTTCCCAAGCCTTCTGGCATGCACTCGTCGCCGAAGCAAAAAAAATTCGAACAGATGTTTTTTTCGTCGCTTGGACGCCCGGTTGCTCCCCGGCCCAGGTAGAGACCATGGCAAACTGCGGTTTCGATGCCACGATCGCTTCGACCGCGTGGTGGGATTACTCGGCTAAATGGCTTGGAGAAGAGGCCGCACGTCTGGCGCAGGTTGCACCGTCGATTGCCACAGTCGATGACCCGTTGCAACCAATGCTGTACCGAAAACAGCATAACGAAGACGACGCACGGTTCCGGTTACGTTGCACGCGGGCTTTAAACCTGGCAGCGGCGTCGGGCCACGGCACGCTGGTGCCGATGGGTATGGAATGGGGATTCTCCGGCATGCGCGACCCGAGAGCCGGTGCAATGCACGCACTTGATGCCATCGACTCGGACGAGAAGCTGGATCTCTCGTCTGAAATCACTGCGGCCAATGCGCTGATCGACAAGCTCGCAACAAAACTTCCGTTTCAACAACGAATTTCGGTGCTGACGTCGACCACGAAACAAACCGGCGTTACGGCCATTCTGCGTCAATCATTGTTGGAGTCTGGAAGAACATCGGAAGAAGCGTTGCTCGTTGTCATCAATCAAGACATCAAAACCAGTAATATCGTGTCGCTCGACGACTATCGCGGCGAAATGTCAGGACGTGCCGCTTTGAACGCGTTCTGGCCCGGAACCGAGGCAGCACCAGCGACTGTCACGCAAACGCTAGCGCTGGAGCCCGGTGCGCTGAAAATACTAGTCGCGCGCCATCGGCCTGCTATCGTCAGTCCGATTGCACGAGGCAAGCGCCCAGTCGAAGCTGCGTGCCGCGCGCCACGCATTGCGATCGAAGCGGTCACACCGGCGGTCGACAATGGTTCGTTTCCGGTCAAACGAAGCGTCGGAGAACTTGTCGATGTCCAGGCCGACGTATTCATGGACGGCCACGACAAGCTGGGTGTGATGTTGCTGTGGCGGCCGGTCGACACGGTCGGCTGGGAAGAGGTACGCATGACACCGTTGGGCAATGATCGCTGGCAGGCGGCGTTGCCCCTGCAACGTGTCGGACGTTACAAATATACCGTTATCGCCTGGCGCGATGCCTTTGCGACTTATCGCGACGAACTTACTAAGAAGGCGGGTGCCGGTTTAAATGTCGGGCTCGAGATCGAGGAAGGCCGGCGTTTGATCGAATCTGCAGCCGCACATGCGGTGACAGCCGGTCGTGCGGTCGCTGCAACGACTTTGGCAGACGTCGTTGCATTACTTGCTCCCGCCACGGCGATCGGCGGCGAGCCGGTTGACGCGACCTCGCCTAGGGCCGCGGCGGCGTTGCAATCACAAATAGTGGCCGTATTACTGGCCGAAGACACGTTGCGCGCCATGCAGGAGGCCGACGATCGGCCGTTCGCTGTGCGCTACGAGCCTGAATTGATTCTCGACTCCGAACGCACCGCTGCCCGGTTTGCAAGTTGGTATGAATTGTTTCCACGCTCGCAAAGTGGCGACGTCAAACGCCACGGCACCTTCGCCGATGTCGAGAAACGGTTGCCGGCAATTCGCGATATGGGTTTCGACACTTTGTATTTTCCGCCGATCCACCCGATCGGCAAATCAAACCGCAAAGGCCCGAATAACAGTTTGACGCCGAGCGACACCGATCCCGGTAGCCCGTACGCGATCGGTTCAGCGGCTGGCGGTCACGATGCTCTACATCCGGAACTAGGCACGCTGGAAGATTTTCGACATCTATGCGCTGCAGCGCACAACCATGGATTAGAAATCGCACTCGATTTTGCGATTCAATGTTCTCCCGACCATCCATGGATCAAGGATCATCCCGACTGGTTCGCATGGCGGCCCGACGGATCGATGCGTTATGCCGAAAATCCACCCAAGAAATATGAAGATATCGTCAATGTCGATTTTTATGCTGTCGGCGCGATGCCGGCACTTTGGATCGCACTACGCGATGTCGTGCTGTTCTGGGTCAATGAAGGCGTGCGGGTTTTTCGGGTAGATAATCCCCACACAAAGCCATTGCCATTCTGGCAGTGGATGATCGGCGACGTTCGTGGCCGATTTCCGGACGTAATATTTTTATCCGAAGCGTTCACGCGCCCGAAGGTCATGTATCGGTTGGCGAAAGTCGGGTTTTCACAGTCGTACACGTATTTCACCTGGCGTCATACCAAAGCGGAATTCACCGATTACCTCACCGAGTTGTCGACGACCGGCGTCAAGGACTACTTCCGTCCACATTTCTTTGTCAATACACCGGATATCAATCCGGTGTTCCTGCAAAAATCCGGACGGCCGGGATTTCTGATCCGGGCGGCACTTGCAACGACACTTTCCGGGCTATGGGGCATGTACAGCGGTTTCGAGTTATGCGAGGCGACACCGGTACCGGGCAAAGAGGATTATCTCGATTCTGAAAAATACGAGATCCGTGCATGGGACTGGCAGCGACCGGGCAATATCATTGCGCAAATTACTGCACTTAATCGTATTCGGCGTGCAAATCCTGCATTGCAATCGCACCTGGGGGTGCAATTCATCGAGTCTTCCGACCCACATATTTTGTGCTTTATGAAATCCACGCCTTCCAAAGCCGGCTCCACGCATTCTGGAAACAACACCGTATTCGTGGCGATAAATCTGGATCCATCCGCTGCACATTCGACGATGTTTTCGCTACCTTTCTGGCAATTCGGGATTTCGGATCACGCCGTGCTCGAAGCCGAAGACTTGGTACATGGCAATCGCTTTACGCTGCAAGGAACCTCTCATCAGTTGCACCTCGACATTACAGGCCTGCCGTATGCGATCTGGCGTCTGCAGACACCAACCTTATAAAAAATCATGAATGAATCACGAGAGAGCTGCGCATGAATGACACGACAGCCGATGCAGCACAGGTAACGCCTACCGACACACAGTGGTACAAAGATGCGGTGATTTACCAGGTACACGTAAAGTCGTATTTCGACGCCAATAACGACGGCATCGGCGACTTTCCGGGGCTGGTGGAAAAGCTCGACTACATCGCCCAATTAGGTGTCAACACCATCTGGCTGCTACCGTTTTACCCATCGCCACGCCGCGACGATGGTTACGATATTGCCGATTATCAGGGTGTGCACGACGATTACGGCACCATGGACGATGCCCGAAATTTCATTCAAGAAGCGCATCGTCGTGGCTTGCGGGTTATTACGGAATTGGTCATCAACCATACGTCGGATCAGCACCCGTGGTTTCAAAGCGCACGTCAGGCCGCGCCCGGGTCGCCGGAGCGGGATTTCTATGTGTGGTCCGATAACGATCGTGCCTATGATGGCACGCGCATCATTTTTTGCGATACGGAGAAATCGAACTGGACTTGGGACCCGGTCGCGAATGCATTTTTCTGGCACCGCTTCTATTCTCATCAGCCGGATCTGAATTTCGATAATCCCGCCGTACTCGACGCAGTGCTGAAGGTCATGGGTTACTGGCTCGAGATCGGCGTGGACGGCCTGCGGCTAGACGCAGTGCCGTATCTGATCGAACGCGAAGGTACGTCCAACGAGAACCTGCCGGAAACGCATGTCATCCTGAAAAAAATCCGTGCCGAGATGGACAAGTCGTACGCCGGCCGACTACTGCTGGCCGAAGCCAATATGTGGCCGGAAGATGTGCAGCAATATTTTGGCGACAATGACGAATGCCATATGGCATTTCATTTCCCGCTGATGCCGCGCATGTACATGGCGCTGGCACAGGAAGACCGGTTCCCCATCACCGATATCCTACGCCAGACGCCAGCCATTCCTGCGGATTGCCAATGGGCGATTTTTTTGCGCAATCACGACGAACTGACACTCGAAATGGTCACCGACAAAGAGCGTGACTATCTCTGGAATTACTACGCCTCGGATCGGCGTGCCCGTATCAATATGGGCATTCGTCGCCGTCTGGCACCGTTGCTGGAGCGCGACCGCAGGCGTTCGGAATTGCTCAATAGCTTTCTGCTGTCGATGCCCGGTACGCCGGTACTGTATTACGGCGATGAAATTGGCATGGGCGACAACATCCACCTGGGAGACCGGGACGGTGTGCGAACGCCGATGCAATGGACATCGGACCGCAACGGTGGCTTCTCCAGAGCCAATCCGGCCAGTCTGGTGCTACCGCCGATCATGGATGCGCTCTACGGCTATCAAGCCGTCAATGTTGAGGCACAGACCGCCGACCCGTATTCGCAGTTGAACTGGATGCGTAGAATGCTGGCCGTTCGCAGCAAGCATGCGGCATTTGGACGCGGCACCCTAAAAATTCTGTATCCCGCGAATCGAAAGATTTTGGCGTACCTGCGTGAGTACGACGATGGTAGCGGGAGCGGTCCGGAAACAATTCTGTGTGTGGCGAACGTTTCCCAGGCGGCGCAAGCGGTCGAGCTCGAACTTTCCGATTTCATCGGTCGTGTACCCGTCGAAATGCTGGGCGGTGCCGCTTTTCCGCCGATCGGTCAGTTGAATTATTTGTTGACATTACCGCCTTACGGATTCTACTGGTTCTCCTTGGCGGCGCAGGCGCGGATGCCCTCCTGGCACATGCCTTCGCCGGAACCATTGCCCGAATACACCACACTGGTCATACGCCACAGCGTCGCCGAAATCATGAATTCGCCGATTCGAGAACGTCTCGAAAAAGACGTACTGCCGGCATACCTGCCCAAGCGGCGTTGGTATGCCGACAAGGGCGAGACGTTGCATTCGGCGCGCATCGCGCTCACGCTAGAGTTACCGCCCTCACCGTCGCGCGCCAGTATCTTGCCGGTGCTGTTGACCGAAATCGAAACCGTTACCGCCAAGGGTACGCATCGCTACACGCTGCCGATGGGATATTTCCGCGAAGTCGATTTGGCTGCCGCGCTGCCGCAACAACTGGCATTGGCAAGGGTGCGCCGCGGGCCCCGCGTCGGTTATCTGACTGATGCGTTTTCTCTGGACGCTTTTGCCTGGAGCGTGCTGGAACTGCTGCATGCAGGCACCGTCTTGCCGTGTGAAGATGGCGAAGTGCGTTTCATTCCGACAAAAAACCTGGCTGACGTCGAACTCGGCGCGACGCCGGAAATACGTCGGTTGTCGGCCGAGCAATCCAATAGCTCATTGGTCATGGCCGATCTAGCGGTGCTCAAAGTGATTCGGTTGTGCCAGGGTGGCGTGCATCCGGAAGCGGAAATGGGGCGTTATCTGACCGAACGCGGTTACGCGAATACACCGCCCATGCTTGGCGAAGTGGTACGCATGTCGGCCAATGGCATACCGCATGCATTGATCATCGTGCAGCGTTTTATACACAACCAGGGCGATGCCTGGCAATGGACGCTCGATACGCTGGGCCGCGCCAGGCAGCAGGCGATCGTTCAGGTGAACGTGCAAGCTGGTGTGCAAGCCGTAGCAATTGTCGGCGGTACCGCAGCGGGTGTACCGGGTCCGTCGGAAATTATCGATCCCATGAGCGAATTGCTTACATTCGCCGAAACGCTCGGCCGCCGTCTTGGTGAATTGCACGCCGTACTGGCGCTTCCGACCGACAATCCGGATTTTCAACCGCGTCAGGCTGGCGATACAGATATCGCTGCCTGGACGGCAGGTGCCTGCACGCAGGTCGATGCCGCATTGCGGATACTGCAGACCACAAGCGACTGGAGCAGTCCCGCCGAAGCGGCTTTGGCAAGCAGATTGATCGCTGCACGCGAGCCTTTGCTGGCGCGGGTCGGCGAGCTGGCCGCAGCGGGACTCGGCACGTTGTGCACCAGGATTCACGGCGACTTTCATCTCGGGCAAATATTGGTGTCGCAAGGCGATGTGTATCTGGTGGACTTCGAAGGCGAGCCGGCAAAGCCGATCGACGCCAGGCGGGAAAAGGCAAGCCCGCTGCGCGACGTGGCAGGACTGTTGCGTTCGTTCGACTATGCCGCCGCTTTCGCAATCCGTAGTGGATCGACGGACGTTGGGCAAGACGCAGCGACCCGCTGCGGCGAACTGATGGATCGATTCGTACCACGGGCCAGTGCAGCCTTTCTGGGTGCTTATCATGCAGCCATCGGCGCGACTATCACCGGCACCACCGCCGCTTCGACCGGGCAGCCATCCGATCTGCTCCAGTTTTTTATCATCGAAAAAGCCGCCTACGAGATCTGTTACGAAGCTGCTAATCGCCCGACCTGGATCGGCGTGCCGCTGCAAGGTCTAGCAAGCATCGTCGAGGCGTTACTCTCACCAGGAAGTAATCCTAATGAATGAAACACTGCCCGCCTCGATAAGGACTGCTTCCTTTAGCGGTGCCATTCTCGATGCTCATGTACGCCAGCGTTGGCCAGACCCGTTTTCCCTGTTGGGACCACATATACAAGATGGTTTGACGACGATTCATACCTTTCAGCCTGGGGCGATCGGCGTGAAAGTGCTGCCCGCAGGTGCCACCGGCGCAGACGACGACGCACCTTTGGCGACGCTTACCGACATCGATGGCAGCGGCGCATTCAGTGCCTTGTTCATCGCCCCACCTTCCATTGGCAAGTACGTTCTATGCATCGATTGGCCGGATGGCGCTCGGCAACGGTGCGAAGATACGTACGCTTTCGGCCCCCTGCTCGGAGAACTCGACCTGTATTTGCTGGCTGAAGGTACCCATCGTGAACTAGGGCGCTGTCTGGGCGCGCAGGCAATCACCATCGATGGGGTTGTTGGTACCCGTTTTGCGGTATGGGCGCCGAACGCCTGGCGGGTTTCCGTGGTCGGCGACTTCAACAGCTGGGACGGCAGGCGTCATCCGATGCGATTGCGGCACGAGGCCGGTGTGTGGGAATTATTTATTCCGCGCATCGGTGCCGGCACCCTCTACAAATACGAGTTGATCGGTGCGGATGGCTCGCTGCTGCCATTGAAAGCAGACCCAGTGGCACGGGCAGCGGAATTACCGCCGCACACCGGCTCGATCGTCGCCCAGCCGGCGCCGTTCGTTTGGCAAGATGCAGCATGGATGGAAAAGCGCGCCTTGCATCAGCAACCGAATCAGCCAATGTCGGTCTACGAAGTCCATGCCGGCTCGTGGATGCGTGTAATGGAAGACGGTGCCCGTAATCTCGACTGGCAAGAGCTTGCCGAGCGGCTCATACCTTATGCACGAGGAATGGGTTTTACGCACCTCGAATTGCTACCGATCATGGAACATCCTTTCGGCGGCTCATGGGGTTATCAACCGCTCGGACAGTTCGCCCCGAGCGCGCGTTTTGGCTCCCCGGAGGCTTTTGCCCAATTCGTCGACAGCTGCCATGTCGCCGGTCTGGGCGTCATCCTGGATTGGGTACCGGCCCACTTTCCAGCCGATACACACGGCCTGGCACGCTTCGACGGCACCGCGCTATATGAACATCAAGATCCGCGCGAAGGGTTTCATCAAGACTGGAATACGCTGATCTACAACCTCGGGCGCAACGAAGTCTGCGGCTTTCTCATCGCCAGTGCTTTGGAGTGGTTGGAGCATTACCACATCGATGGCTTGCGGGTGGATGCCGTGGCATCGATGTTGTATCGGGATTACAGCCGCAAGGCCGGGGAATGGATTCCCAACGCCTACGGCGGCCGTGAGAATCTGGAAGCGGTGGCATTTCTGCGCAGCCTCAACGAAGTGATTGGCGGGCGGTGTCCGGGTGCGCTGATGATCGCCGAAGAATCGACCGCCTGGCCTGGCGTTTCGAAGCCGGTGAACGAAGGTGGCCTCGGTTTCGATTACAAATGGAACATGGGCTGGATGCACGATACCTTGCATTACATGGCCTACGATCCGCTTTACCGGCGATACCATCATCATGAAATGACCTTCGGCATGGTCTACGCCTATTCCGAAAAATTCGTGCTACCGATTTCGCACGATGAAGTGGTGCATGGAAAAGGTTCGCTGGTCAATAAAATGCCCGGTGCCGATCTGACGGAGCGTTTGGCCAACCTGCGCGCCTATCTGGGCTTCATGTGGGCCCATCCTGGCAAGAAGCTGCTGTTCATGGGCTGCGAAATAGGTCAGACGCGCGAGTGGAACCACGACGCATCGATCGAGTGGGATTTGCTGGACGACCCCCGTCATCGTGGCGTCCAGCGGCTGGTGCGCGACCTGAATCTGCTCTATTGCTCCGAGCCGGGCTTACACGATAGCGACACGTCTCCAAGCGGTTTCGCCTGGGTGATCGGTGACGATGCAAACAACAGCGTGTTCGCCTTTCTACGTAGAGCAGGCGATGGTTCCGGCGCGCTACTGATCGTTTGCAACATGACACCGATGCGGCACGATGCTTACCGCATCGGCATACCGCTTCCCGACGGTATGCCGAATGTACGTTGGTCGCAGATTCTCGATACCGATGCATCGACCTATGGTGGCACGACACCGCTGGCTACAAATACCGATGTCGCCGCTGAAAATATCGGTAACCATGGTTTCGCACAATCTCTTCTGCTAACACTTCCCCCCTTATCGACCATTATCTTGAAAGAAAACCGCTAGACATGGCTACAGATTTTCCCCGTATCGCCCATATAGAAAGCGGCACTTCCTACCCTCTCGGCGCAACGTACGACGGTGCAGGCACCAACTTCGCAGTTTTTTCTGCGAATGCTTTGAAAATGGAATTGTGTCTGTTCGACCTTGCCGGACGTCAGGAAATTGCCCGCATCCCGCTGCCTGAATGCACCAATCAAATCTGGCATGGCTATGTACCAGGCTTGCCAGCTGGCTCGCTTTACGGTTTCCGCGCTCATGGGCCGTATCTGCCAGAGCAAGGCCACCGTTTTAATCCCAACAAACTTTTGCTCGATCCCTACGCAAAACTGTTACGCGGACAGGTGAAATGGACCGATGCACTCTATGGTTACCGGGTCACGTCCCAGCGTGCCGATCTGTCGTTCGATCGCCGCGATAGCGCGCCGGCCATGCCAAAGGGCGTGGTGGTGGATTCCTGCTTCAACTGGCATGATGAAAAGCGTCCAAAAATTGCCTGGAACAAGACTGTGTTCTATGAAGCGCACGTGCGTGGCTTGACCATGGGGCGCGACGATGTTCGACCGCAATACCGTGGCACTTTCGCTGCGCTCGCCGACCCTCACGTACTCGATCACCTGGTCAAACTCGGAATCACATCGCTGGAGCTGCTGCCGATTCACGCATTCGTGCAGGATCGTCGTCTGGTCGCCAATGGCCTGGTAAATTATTGGGGTTACAACACGCTGTCGTTTTTTGCACCCGAGTCGCGCTATCTCGCCAACGGCACGCTCGACGAGATGCGTCATGCGATACAACAGTTGCACAACGCCGGCATCGAAGTCATTCTCGATGTGGTCTACAACCATACCTGTGAAGAAGGCGAGCGCGGGCCGACACTGTCGTTCCGTGGCCTCGACAACGCCAGTTACTATCGGCTGCAAGCCGATAACCCGCGGTATTCGATCAACGACACCGGTTGTGGCAATACGGTCAATATGTCGCACCCACGGGTGATCCAGATGGTGATGGATTCGTTACGTTATTGGGTGCAGGATTTTCATGTCGACGGCTTTCGCTTCGATCTGGGCGCAACACTCGGACGCGAAACCACCGGTTTCGATCCGGGCTGCGGGTTTTTCGATGCTCTGATGCAGGACCCGGTGCTCGCGCAGGTCAAGCTCATTTCGGAGCCTTGGGATATCGGCCCCGGTGGATATCAGGTGGGTAATCATCCGCCCGGTTTTGCAGAGTGGAACGACCAGTATCGTGACGATGTGCGTTGCTTCTGGAAGGGCGACGCCGGTATGCGCAAGGTAGTGGCTGCGCGCCTGTTAGGATCGCCGGACCTGTTCAAACACCACCGGCGTCGCCCTTGGGCATCGGTGAATTTTCTGACGGTGCACGACGGTTTCACGCTCCAGGATCTGGTGTCGTATAACGACAAGCATAACGATGCCAATGGCGAAGACAACCGTGACGGTACCAACGAGAACCGCAGCTACAACTGGGGGGAGGAAGGACCGAGCGACGATCTGGGCGTTCTTGAAATCCGCGAACGGATCAAGCGCTCCATGATGATGACGCTGATGTTTTCCAACGGCACGCCGTTGATGCTCGGCGGCGACGAGTTCGGCCGCACGCAAGGAGGCAATAACAACGCCTATTGCCAGGACAATGAAATATCGTGGTTCGATTGGAAGCTCGTCGATAGCGACACCGGTCGCGCTTTCTTCGACTTCACACAGCGTTGTATAGCTGTGCGGCTGGCGCGCCCGACGCTGCGTAGCGATCGGTTCTACACCGAACAAGCCAGTGTGGTACCCGACGTACTCGACATTAGCTGGTTCGACGAGAGCGGCAATGAAATGACGCCGGAGAATTGGGAGTTCGACGAAGGGCGGCTACTGGCGTTACGCCGTATTGCACCGATCGACCGAGGACCGTCGATCGGCGAGCGGGCAGCGGTTTCGATTTTGCTTATGAATGCTTCGCCCGAAGATCGTGAATTCATCCTGCCGCAGCCACTAATGGACTGGACCGTGATTTTGGACGCCGCCTGTCCACCCGGCAGCGACGAAGGCGAGCCGAATCTGCCGACCGACAACAAGCTCACCGTGACTGCTCACAGTACGGTTCTCATCGTGGCCGAACATGACCTCAGTCCAGCATAACCATCAATCGAGCGCCCGACATATCTTCGGAGCGCGGCTGCTCGACGATGCGCACACGCAGTTCAGATTTTGGGCACCGGATAAGCGCACCGTAATCCTTGAGATCGAGGGCCACCCGCCGCAACCGATGCAGGCGTTGGACAACGGCTGGTTCACGCTCGAAGTCGAGTGCAGTGCAGGTGCTAGGTACCGCTACCGTATCGATGCGGCGCTTGCGGTGCCCGATCCTGCGTCACAGGCACAGGCCGGCGATCTACACGACGCCAGCATCGTGGTCGATCACTCGGCCTATCGCTGGCAACACACAAATTGGAAAGGCCGCCCTTGGCACGAAACCGTGCTCTACGAATTGCACGTCGGTGCCCTGGGCGGTTTTGCCGGTACCATGGCACAGTTGCCGGCGCTGGCGGCTTTGGGTATCACCGCCGTGGAGCTGATGCCGGTCGCAGATTTTCCCGGAAAACGCAACTGGGGTTACGATGGTGTACTGCCCTATGCACCGGATGCAGCATACGGCACGCCCGATGAACTCAAGGCCTTGATCGACACCGCCCACGGCTTAAACGTGATGGTGTTTCTGGACGTGGTCTACAACCATTTCGGTCCTGACGGTAATTACCTAGGCGCTTATGCTTCGCCATTTTTTCGCGAAGATATACATACGCCCTGGGGGCAGGCAATCGATTTTCGTCGTCAGGAAATACGTGATTTTTTCACCAACAATCTCCTGCACTGGATACAAGACTACCGCTTTGACGGTTTGCGCCTGGACGCGGTGCATGCCATCTGCGAGAGCGACTGGCTGCCGGAGGCGTCTCGAGCCGTACGTGAAGCAACCGCACCGGGGCGGCATGTGCATCTGGTTTTGGAAAACGATCATAACGACCCGACGCTGCTCGAAGGACCAGCCGCCGGTTTATACGACGCGCAATGGAACGACGATGGTCATCACGCTCTGCATGTACTCCTGACCGGCGAGCGAGAGGGTTACTACAACGCCTATGCCACCGAACCTGCCGAGCAATTGGCACGCTGTTTAGCAGAAGGATTCATCTTTCAAGGGCAGGCGGCATTGCACCCCGGGGCGGCATTGCGCGGACAACCGAGCGCCCATCTACCGCCCACCGCATTCGTCATGTTCCTACAAAATCATGATCAGATCGGCAATCGGGCTTTCGGTGATCGGTTGACGAAACTGGCGAATCCAGAGGCATTGCGGGCGGCACAGGCATTGTTGCTACTGGCCCCGTCGATACCACTGATTTTTATGGGTGAGGAATTCGGCTCGACACAAAATTTCCTTTACTTTACCGACCACGCCGCGCCGGATCTCGCTGCAGCGGTACGCGACGGCCGGCGTCTGGAATTTGCCCGCTTCGCAGCCTTTGCCGATCCCGCGACGCGCGACCTGATTCCAGATCCGAATTCGGTCGGAACATTCGAGCAGTCGATCCCGAAGATTTCCGTAACAGCGACGATACCCACGACGCCGACAACCACAGGGCAGACTGCCTCGTCATCGGCGTCGTCGCCCGCTTCCTGGCAAACCTGGATGAGCGACTTGCTGACGTTACGACGCATACATATCGTACCGGGCCTACCGGGTGCGCGAGCGATCGGTGCAAAAGCACTCGGGCCGTCGGCGGTTTGGGCAAGCTGGCTTTTGGGAAATGGCACCACGCTCACGCTGATACTCAATCTTGCAACGACAGCGCTCGACATCAGCACCGATCTCGTCGTGATCGGTAGTCAAGCCACGATTTTGTTCGACCCGAACCGGGTTACCGACGCGATTGTGGCGGGCCAATTGCCGGCCTGTTCGCTGCTCGCATTTCTGGAACCAGCAACATGAACGAATCGTCCTTTGCATCGAACGCGCCAAACATGGATTTGACGGCGTTAGCTGAATTAGCCGATACGGCTGGCGTGGCAAGAGAATGGATCGATGCTGCAGGTAACCGCAAGATCGTCGCAACCGATAGTCTGCAAGCGGTGCTTGGTGCACTAGGACTTGCCTGCGACACTGCGCATCAATGCCTGGAAAGTCGAGCCGGCTTGCTCGCGTTCCAAACCGCGGGTCGGTTGCCACCACTGATCACCGCCACATGCGGGACGCCGGAACGCTTGCCATTGCCGGCTGCCACTGTCGGCATGCCGTACCGTATCGAGCTCGAACAAGGCGGTGTCATCACGGGCGTGATCGCGTCAGACGACAGTGGCCTGCCCTGTCACACCGCCATCGAACAAGCCGGCTACCACCGGTTATTCATCGGCGATGAGTCAACCATCGTAGCGGTTGCGCCAACGCGCTGCTTCAGTATCGACGATGCGGTAGCTGCCTCAACTACTACGTCCGGCACAGCTGCCGCATCTGGCGCACCTGCAGCGGCCCGGTGCTGGGGCTTGGGCGTGCAGCTGTATTCGCTGCGCCGCCCTGGCGATGGCGGCATAGGCGACTTCACTGCTCTGAACGTTTTAACGCATCGGGCGGCTGCGGAAGGCGCATCGACAGTCGCGATCAGCCCAGTACATGCGATGTTTTCTGCAGACACCTTACGCTACAGCCCATACGGCCCATCCAGCCGATTATTCCTCAATGCGCTGCACATCGATCCGGCTGCGGTCTACGGGCCGGAGGCTCTGAGTGCTGCCTTGGCTACGCTCGATGTTGAAACCCGGACCGAACTCGCGCGCGTAGAGCAAGAGCTACTGATCGACTGGCCCGTAGCGGGGCGTATTCGACTGCGCCTGTTGCGTGCCTTGTTCGATCAAAACCTGGTATCGGCCGAACTAGGTGCAGAGTCCGATGCAGAATTCAAATCGTTTTGCCAGCGTGGCGGCGAAGCATTGAAAGACCATGCACGCTTCGAAATGCTGCATGCATTGCAACTGCAGCAAGGCGGCGCAGGCGACTGGCGACTTTGGCCGGCTAATCTGCAAAACCCACGTAGCGAGAATATCGCCGCGCTGGCTGCTACGCATCGCCATGAAGTCGATTTTCATTTATTCCTGCAATGGCAGGCGGCGAAAGGGTTGGCGAATGCACAGGCCAGTGCCCGCCAGGCGGGCATGCCGATCGGCTTGATCGCCGACCTGGCAATCGGTGCCGATCGCGGTGGCAGCCAGGCATGGAGCAGGCAGACACAAATGATCAATGGTCTGTCGGTCGGTGCTCCGCCCGACATCATCAATACCCGCGGCCAGGATTGGGGGCTCGGTGCATTTTCACCGCATGCGATGAAGGCGCAGGGATTTACCGCCTACATCGAAATGCTCAGAGCGGTCTTCGCACATTGTGGCGGCGTACGGATCGATCATGTATTGGGCTTGGCACGACTATGGCTGGTGCCGGACGGGCGGCCGTCGTCCGAAGGTGCTTATCTGCAATATCCGTTGGAAGACTTGCTACGTCTGATCGCACTAGAATCGCACCGGCACCGGGCAATCGTCATCGGGGAAGACCTGGGTACCGTACCGGCGGGCTTCGACACGCGGCTCGCGAGCGCTGCACTGTTGGGAATACGCGTATTGTATTTTGAGCGCGATCACAATGGCTTCAAAAAGCCGTCGTGGTGGTCGAATCAGGCGATGGCCACGACCACCACGCACGATTTGCCAACCGTTGCAGGCTGGTGGGCCGGCCACGACCTCGACTGGCGCGCGAAGCTCGAACTGCTCGCACCAAACCAATCGCTAGAACAGGCGCACGCCGAGCGTGCCCAAGAACGAGAGCAACTCTGGCATGCTTTTACACGAGACGGCGCAACGACAGCACCGATGCCGACGCCGACCGATACGGCCGAGGTCGTCGATGCAGCCATCGCCTATGTCGGCGACACACCGGCTCCGTTGGTAATCCTGCCGATCGAAGATGCGCTCGGTCTGGATCAGCAACCGAATTTGCCCGGTACCGTCGATACCCACCCCAACTGGCGTCGGCGCTTGCCACAGCCGGTCGCCATGCTGTTTGACGACCCTCGCACACGCCAACGCTTGGCTCTGTTGAGTGGTACCCGCAATCCTCCGAAAGTTTTCTGATGTCGATTCCCCTCGCCACTGCACGTCTGCAATTACATGCAGACTTCGGCTTCGATGCAGCCGCTGCAACAGTAGATTATTTCGCCAAGTTAGGCATCAGCCACTTATACGCCTCGCCGATTTTTACCGCACAGCCGGGTTCCACCCACGGCTATGACGGCGTCGATGTCGAATGTGTCAGTCCGGCGCTCGGCGGCGAAGCCGGGTTGCGCCGGCTGGTAGACCGGCTGCATCAAGCCGGGATGGGCCTCATCATTGATATCGTGCCTAATCACATGGGTATCGCCAGTGCCAACAATCCATGGTGGCAGCATGTGTTGGAATGGGGTCAGGCCAGCCGTTTCGCTACCTGGTTCGACATCGACTGGCAACGCTCAGATGACGCGATTCGCGGCAAGGTATTGCTGCCGTTTCTCGGCCAGCAATATGGCAAGGTGCTGGCCGCTGGCGAGTTGAAGTTGCAATTCGATCATAGCGACGGCAGAATTTTTGTCGGTTACCACTCGAATCGGTTCCCCATTACGCCCGGTTGCTACCCGCAGATATTGAGTCATGCCGATTCGGCCATGTTGAAACCGATCCTTGCAGAATGTGAAAACATAGGAAACACGGCAGCTGGCAGTGAACCAGCCTCTGTATGCAATCGGTTGAAAGATACAGCGACCGGCCCTGCCGGGATAGCTGCGATCATGTCGGCCTTGGCATTTTTCGATGCGAGCACACCCGCTGGCGCTGCAAAACTGCACGCTCTGCTCGAAGCACAACATTACCGCCTGGCCTGGTGGCGGTACGGTGCCGATGGCTTGAACTGGAGACGGTTCTTCGAAGTGACCGATCTCGCCGGCGTGCGTGTAGAAAACGAAGAAGTGTTCGAGACTACCCATGCATTGGTGTTCCGGTTATACGAAGAAGGGTTGATCGACGGTGTACGTATCGATCACGTCGATGGCCTGGCAGATCCGACCGGCTATTGTAAAAAACTGCGCCAGTCGCTTTCCGAACGCGCTCCGCGCAGACCCCAGGGCGACGATGGCCCGGCATATATCGTCGTAGAAAAAATTCTGGCAGCCGATGAGATGCTGCGCAGCGACTGGCAAGTAGACGGCACGACCGGCTACGACTTTATGGATCAAGTCGGCGCCCTACTGCATGCAGCGGA
Source organism: Pseudomonadota bacterium (assembly GCA_040385645.1). Classification (GTDB taxonomy): domain Bacteria; phylum Pseudomonadota; class Gammaproteobacteria; order Burkholderiales; family Burkholderiaceae_D; genus JANXSS01. Next base: position 24,447 of record JAZKGZ010000018.1, on the reverse strand, counting down.
CGGTGTTGCCGAACTAGATCTGGCTTGGGCAGAAATCAGCCCGGGTGCGGCATCGTTTGATGAAGAGGTACGTGTAGCGCGCCGGCAATTGCTGATATCGAATCTGGCCGCAGAATTCGACGCGGCCTGCCAGGCATTAGTAGATCTGGCGCGAACCAGCCTTGTTACGCGAGACTACTCATTCAATGCAATCCGGCGAGTCTTCACGGAATTGTTGGTGCAGTTTCCGGTGTATCGCACGTATGTGCAAAACGGTATGCGGGAATCGTCGGATCAGAAAGTCTTTACTCAGGCGGTGGCGGATGCCCGCCCACACATCAATCGTGCCGACCTTGATTTGCTTACGCAACTCGATATCTGGCTTGGCGGCGAAATAATGTGCGACCAGCAGGCATCTGCAATGCAGGCGCGGGCGATCAGGCGGTTTCAACAATTGACCCCACCCTTGGTGGCAAAGTCCGTCGAAGACACAGCTTTTTACCGCTACGGGCGCTTGTTGTCGCGTAATCAGGTTGGCTCCGATCCCGGCCAATTTGCACTGTCCCCGGCTCGGTTCGATGCCGCTTGCAAAGCACGGGCTACCAATTCTCCTCATGCCATGCTGGCCACGGCTACCCACGACCACAAACGGGGCGAGGATGTCACAGCACGCCTTGCGGTGTTGAGCGAAATACCGCAGCATTGGCGAGAATACCTCAAGCGCTGGCGCATGATGAACGCGCGCCATCGTGCACCGCAGGCTACGCAATCTCAGGCACCGTCGGCCGCCGACGAAGCGATGCTTTATCAAATTTTGGTCGGCGCTTGGCCGATCGGGTTGGCTGCCGACGATGCGGTTGGCATTGCAGAACTAAAGCAACGCGTAAGTCAATGGCAGCAAAAAGCACTACGCGAAGCCAAGACCAGCACGGACTGGGTTGAACCGAATGTGGCGTACGAACAGGCATGCGACGATTTTCTGGAAGCGATCCTGTCGAATCTGCACGGCAATGTGTTCGTTGCCGAGCTGGCGGCCTGGGTGCATGAAATTATTCCGGCAGGCATCGTCAATAGCTTGACGCAGATGGTCCTGCGCCTGACCCTGCCCGGTATGCCGGACTTATATCAAGGAACGGATTTATGGGATTTCAGCCTGGTCGATCCGGACAACAGACAACCGGTTGATTACCAGGCACGCGCCGAAATTTTGGACGCGAATGCCGACCGACGCCTCGGCGAAATTTCCTGGCAGACCGGCGCCCTGAAACAGCGCATCCTTCACAGTATCCTGACATGTCGGCGGCAGTATGCCGAGGTTTTTGCCACCGGCCTTTACGAGCCGCTTGCCATCCTCGGACCTCTTGCCGGACACCTGTTCGCTTTCCGACGTTACCGAAATGGCATCGATGTGGTCGTGATCGTTACGAGACTGGCTGCCGACTTGACCATCGGTACCGGCATGCCGTTTATCCCAGCGACTCGGTGGGACGATACCGTGGTAGCCCTTCCCGCTGGCGCAGCGACGACATGGACCAATGTATTGACCAACACGTCCCAGCAATCGGAGGACGGCGGACTGGCAGTTGCCGTCGCGCTGGCCGAGGCGACGGTAGCAGTTCTGGTCAGCGCACCGGCAGCTTAAGCGGCATCGTCACAGAACAGCCGAGGGCATGAACATATGTGCGCAATTAGGTATGCCTGCGCTCATGCGCGGTCGTTGACCGCCGTACCGGCTTTTTCATAAAAGGCGCGTAGCTTGTCTGCCGTGAGTTCGCTGACCGACAAGTCGAAAGCGAGCTGGCCGGCATCCAGACCGATTACCCGGTCGGCCACTAGTGGCAGCAAGTCCGGCTTGTGGACCACCGTCAACATTGCGGCGCCCTCGACCTTGGCCATCGCAGAAAGCATATTCGCCATGGCAACCGACGCAACCGGATCGAGCGCAGAGGTCGGCTCGTCTGCCAGGATCAACCTCGGGCGTTGCAAGAGCAGGCGCACGATGGCCACTTTCTGCCGTTCGCCACCGGACAATCGATCTGCGCGAAGGTGGCTGCGATCGGCAAGCCCGACCGCATGCATTAATGCGGTTGCACGGTCGGTTTCGGTGGCAGGAAACAGACGCGCCCAGGTGGTTGGCGAGCGATTTCGGGCCAGGCATCCGACTAGTGCGTTCTCGAGCGCGGTCAACCGCCCTACCAGATGCAGACCCCGGAAGATCTGCCCAATCTGCGTATGTAAAGTCTGGCGCTCGCGTCGGGTCTGAGGCAGGCCGAGATCCTGGCCCAGTACCAGAATTTTGCCGTGGGAAGCTGTCAAGGTACCCGCAAGCAGCCTGAGCAATGTCGATTTCCCTGCACCGTTATGACCCAGGATGCCGATGCGCTCGCCGTACCGTACCTGAAGGTTAATATTGTGAAGGATCGTGTTCGCGCCAATGCGCGCGCTGACCTGCCGCAGTTGAATCGCGCCGCACGAAGCATTCATTGCAGTGCCTTGCGCACGCGCCGGCTGCCGGCATCGAACAGCGTCACCAGCATGATGACCACCAATAAAATGGTCGCCAGGCGGTCCCATTGAAAAAGCGAGACGGCTTCCGAAATCAATAACCCGAGCCCGCCGGCACCGACCATGCCGAGGATGGTCGCATCGCGAATATTGTATTCCCAGATATACAGATGACTCGACAGCAGCTGTGGCAGTACCGCCGGCCACACCGCTGTAAAAAATACTTGTATCGGACTGGCGCCGACCGCGCGGACTGCATCGATCGCCCCCATGTCGAGCGTTTCGATGCTCTCAGCATATAGCTTGCCGTAGGTACCCAGGGAGTGCGCTGCAATGGCCAGTAGCCCGGCAGTCGAGCCCAGCCCCATGATGCCGACGAACACCAGGCCGAACACTAGCGTATGGACGGCGCGCGAGGCATTGAGCACCGCCGTGACTATCCGTTGCAACAGCCGTGGCGCACCCAAATTGCGGGCACTGAGTAGCCCAAGCGGCAACGCAACCACGGCTGCCAGCAAAGAACCGAGCGTGGCGATCTTGACCGTCGCCCAGGTTGCCGCGGCCAGGCTGACCAGGAATTTACGTTCCATCAGACGCTCGTCCTCCACCCGCAGCAAGGTTCCGTCGTCACTTCGGTATTCCAGCCGTGGATTGCCGCGCCACGCATTCAAAATGCTGGGCTGAGAAAATTCAGACAGGGTTTTCTGCAAGTTGCTCCACGGCTGCCTGCCCAACGAAAGGTCGTTGGCTGAAATCAGGCTCCACACGCAGGCCACCGTGAGCACGGCGTAGGCGAGCATCCAACCAATGAAATACAGGCGCGGGTTTGACGCAAGGCGAACCGGATCGCTCATTTCGGCTGGAGTTTTCCTGTCGCAAGACCGGCATCGCGAATGGGTTTGTAGAAGCCGTTGTCGCGCACGACGAAACCGGTGTAGTGCGCTGGAAGCAAGCCCGGATCAGCCTGCAGAGCCGCGCCGACCTCCGTCAATGCTGTCTGCAGGCGTGTCACCAGGGTCTTGTCCTGGAACAGCGACTTGCTGATGGCGACTGCATCGTTGGGCAGCGGTGCCGATTGCCAGATGATGCGGGAGCGATCGGCCTTGATGAGCCCGGACTCGATCATGGCGTTACGGTTACGGTTGTAATCTGCGCCTGCATCGAGTGCCCCCGCACTGACCTGCATTTCAATTGCCTGATGCTTGGTGTACAGCACCTTGCTGAAATAGGTTTCCGGATCGATTCCTTGTTGCATGAAATAATGCAGGGGAATGAGATAGCCCGAGGTCGACCCCTTGTCGCCGAACGCGAAGGTTTTCCCTTTCAGATCGGCCATACTTTTAATGCCGGAATCCGGATGAGTCACGATGATCCCGAAGTATTCGGGCTTGCCGTCGTAGAGTATCGTCGAGACTGCCTGGGCACCCGATTCATTGTTGGCGAGCACGTAGCCCCACGGCCCTAGCAGTGCGATGTCGGTTTCACCGTTGGCGAGTGATTTTGCCAAGCCTTCCCACGTATCGACGGTACGAAGCTCGACAGCCCGACCAAGTTTTTTCGATAGATAAAGTGCCAGAGGACGGTAGGTGGCATCGTTTTTCTCCTTGTCTGGTTGAAACAGCCCCACACCGAATTTTAGTGCCGGCAGATCCGCTGCGTGAACGGTGCAAGCCGCCATGGCGACAATCGAAGCGACTAGTAGTTTTGAGATCATCGAAGTTTTTCCAATAAATTTGAATGCTTACATCGACATCGTGCCGTAGCGCGCCAGAAAACGCCGGTCGATACGCTGCTTGAACCGGTAAACCCATGCACCGCTCCAGCCAAAAGGCCCCCACGACGCGACTGCGTGCCGATCGCCTGTACCAACCAGAACCAGATAGCGCCGCTGCGGCTGGTACATTTTCAAGGCGGCATCCGCGAACGACGCTCGCAGATTATGGGCCAGCACAGGCCCCATGCGTACGGCATATACACCAGCTTTCGGCAAACTCGCTTTCCAGTCCGCGCAATCGCCGGCGGCAAAGATATCCGGATGCGAGCTCGATCGTAACATTGCATCGATACGGATAAAACCTGCCGCGTTACAGGAAATACCACTTTTGCGTGGCCAGGTAAATGACTGCGCGCCGGTTGCCCACAGCACCAGATCGGCTGGAACCGACTGACCGGCATCATCGACCACCATCCCATTTTTAATCTCTTTTACGGAACATCCGGTCTTTATCTCGATGCCGCGCCGATGCAAATGTCGCCGCAAGATCTTGCCGGCAGCCCCCGACAGGCTTGGCACAAGGACATCGCCTTGTGTGACCAGAGTGAACCGGAAAGCGACACCCGGTGCGATTGTGGTCAGCCGATGGTGTACCGAGAGAATGCTTTCAATGCCCGCCGCCCCGCCGCCAACCATCACGACCCTGTAATTGGCACCGACCGGAAGTTTCCCGATATCGTCCAGCACGCCCTGCCAGCGCTCGCGCAACGCCGACAGCGGCCGCATCGGCACTATGCGCATCAACGCGGCATGCATGCTGCTTGAAATCGGCGCATCCACTGTCGAACCGATATTGATCGACAGCCGTTCGTAGCCGAGCTGCCCACTGCCTTGGAGCATGACGATTCGTGCATCGGGGTCTATGCTCGTCACGCTATCGACGATCATTCGTGCGCCGGCGCGCTGGCAAAGCCGGTCGAAGTCGATACAGCATGCGTCCCAGGAATAATCACCCGCCAGCCAGGCCGGCATCATGCCGGAATACGGCGCTTGGGTAAAAGGCGAGATCACCGTGATCTCCAGATTATCGACTGGATACAGGGCAAGGCTACGTAGCACTTGCGCATGCGCATGCCCGGCTCCGACCAGCACCAGCCGCCGAGGGCCGTTCCCAGGCAACACACCCGAAGGCGGGCTACTCATCGCAGTGGCGTCAATATTGGCGACGGTGTCTGTATCGGTGTTGAGGTCGAGCCAACGGAAGACGGCAAGAACTCTACGTCCCCATACCAGGCAGTGGCAGTTTCCCCGGTATTGTCGGTATCAGTAGCCAAGGCCACAGCGACGATACCCGGCGCATCCTCGCCGAACGCGGCGCGAAAGTCCGCCGCCAGATCCCGGGTCTCGGTCACCCACTTACCTGCCTTGGTGGCGCCGCTTTCGACGACGATCATCCGTGCGCGATCGGTATAGGCATTCGGCGCGATGGTGCCGACCGGCTGGCGATTGTCCCAGACGTAGTTCAGCGCTGCACTGGGGATTGACTGCCCATACAACGCTTCTGCCAGTTTCAATTTTGTCCTGGTGGCAAACGACAGCTTCTCCACGGGGTAGTCGAACATGACATACAGCCGGGCAGCATAATCGTCGCCAGCTTTGGTGCGCAGATCGGCACCGGCTACCGGTGCCGCAATCTTCCAGCGCCAGCGGATGCGCGGGTACTGTCGCACATCGATTCGCGTTGCATGAATTAAGCCCGACATCGAACGTTGTGCGGTGGCCTTCAGCACCACAGCGTCGCCGTCGCGTACCAGTGCATACACCGTGTCCGCGGCACTCGAGGATGGTTTTAACGGTTTCCAGCCAACGACGTCCGTTCCAAGTGCCATCCCGGAAAACAGCGGCACCGGATTCTCGGCATGCGCACTCGGAAGCACCCACATGACCAAGGCAACCGACATGTTCCCCATCGCGCACTCCATCCACTTCATTTCAGCCACTCCCGAGGTAAATGCATCAGATCGGCCGGCACGTCGATATCCTGCATCGGCGACAACTCCGCTGCAACCACCTTTATCGATGTTAAGCGCTCGCGGGTTTGCGCCATTACACGATCGGTACTCCACGCAATCGCTTCGAACAGTGTTGGCATTGGGACAGAAAGGCCGGCCAATACGTAACCGCCATCGGTTGCCGGAATAAAAACTGCCGGCGTGGTCCTCAGCATGCTGGCGGCGCGGCGCAGATGGTCCGCGTCGAGTGTCGGGCAATCCGTGCCGATGACGAGCGCGGCCGAATGATTTTGTAATGCCAACGTCAGTGCCCGGTTCATGCGCGCCCCTAGGTCGCCCTCGCCCTGCTCGCCCAATATCACACCGTATTGCTCGACTGCACTGGCAAACGCCGGATGGCCGGTCGTGGGCGTACAGCATAAGATTACAGGACCGATATCGGCTGCGGTGGCCGCTGCCAGCGTCCAGTCGAGCATGCGCTCCGCCAGTGCGGCGGCGCCATCGGCACCGAGTGCGGGAATCAACCGGGTCTTGGCCAGCCCGGCCATTGGTGCTTTGGCGAATATGATGATCGCGCAGCGCTGGCTCATTTGTAGGCCCGTTTCAAGCACTCGGGCGACGCACCGAGCCAATAGCGCAAACGCAATGTCCACATCAACAAGATGGTGCGCCACACGCCATTGCACTCCCAGCGACGCTCTGAAGTGACGACCTTTAAATGCAGGCACACTGGTGCACAGCGTTGTTTTAATGTGCGGGACAGCGCGATGTCTTCCATCAGCGGCTGGATCGGAAAACCGCCTGCAGCCGCGAAGGCCTCACGGGTGACGAAGATGGCCTGGTCGCCGGTTGCAATGCCGGTCAGGCGGGAGCGAAGGTTCATGCAGCGCGCCACGACTTTCAACATCCGGGCACGGCCAGCGATCTGCACGTCGAAGCGGCCCCAGGACGAAGGGGTCGGGGGCAGCCCGCGGATGTTGCGCAGCCCATCGATAACGGCGCGCCCCGCCCCGGCAGGCAACAGCGTATCGGCATGCAGGAACAGCAGCACATCCCCGGTTGCCAGAGCGGCACCAGCATTCATCTGGGCAGCGCGGCCGCGCGGCGCTTGGATTATTTGGAACCGGCAGCTTTCTTGTATGGCATAAGCTTGGGTCGACGCCATCGCTGAATGCATCGTGGCATCGCTGCTGCCGCCGTCGACAACGATGATTTCTGCCTCGAGATCTGCTACAGCTACGGCAGCGACCGCAGCTGCCAGCGTCTGGCCGATGACGGCCGCTTCGTTGAACACTGGAATGACAATTGAAAGGTGCACGGTTCGCCGTGGCAGAACCTGATGATCGGTTTTCATGCGCATGGTTTTCAATTGGCAGTTGGCGGCCCGCGACGCCAGTCGTGATATCTCCGGACCCATTCTAAAAGTCGCTGCGGCGCATGTTGGCGTTTCCAGACGCCCGCCGCATATTTGTTGGCCTCGGCCATGGTCGGGTAGACATGTATGGTGCCCAGAATCTTGTTCAAACCTAGACCATGCTTCATCGCCAGCACGTACTCGGCCAGCAATTCTCCTGCGTGATCGGCGACGATGGTCACACCGAGAATTTTGTCCTTACCAGGCACGGTCAGCACTTTTACGAATCCATGCGCGACTTCGTCAGTGATGGCACGGTCCAGTTCGCCGATATCGTAGCGTGTGACCTCATAGGCGATCTCCTGCTCCGTCGCGTCCTGCTCGCATAGCCCAACGCGGGCGACCTCCGGTGCCGTGAAGGTACACCACGGGATCACGCTGTAATCGGCCTTGAACCGCTTGAACTGGCCGAACAGGGCGTTGACCGCTGCATACCAAGCCTGGTGTGCAGCGGCATGTGTCAACTGGTAAGGCCCGGTCACATCGCCGCAGGCAAAGACGTTCGGATACAGCGTTTGAAGCCAGGCATCGGTTTCGATCGTCTTGCGCGGCGTGAGCACGATGCCCAGTTCTTCGAGCCCGTAGCCTTCGGTGCGGGCAACGCGTCCGACCGCACACAGAAGCAAATCGAATTCGACGCTGCTTTCCTGTCCACTGCCGGTATGCCGAACGAACAGGCGCTTGCGCTCGCCTTCACGCTCGCAGCGCACGGCTTCGTGCGCTGTCAGAATCGTCACGCCGTCGGCTGCCAGTGCCGCGGAAATCAAGGTCGAAACCTCGGCATCCTCCCGGCTCAGCAAGCGAGGTGCCTGCTCGACCTGCGTGACCGCCGAACCGAGCCTCGCGAAAGCCTGCGCGAGTTCCGCACCGATCGGTCCGCCCCCCAGCACGATAAGGCGCTTTGGCAGGGTAGTCAGTTTCCATAACGAGTCAGAGGTTACATAACCGACGTCTTCCAGACCGGGAATTTTTGGCACGACCGGGCGGGCGCCCGCAGCGATCACAATCGACCGGGCCGTGAGTTGCCGGCCATTGATCTCCACCGCCCACGGCGAGACGATCCGGGCATGGCCCTGCATCACATCCACTCCCAGGCCTTGGTAGCGCGCCACCGAATCATGCGGTGCAATGGTTTCGATAACCCGATGCACCCTCGCCATCACCTGCGCGAAATCGAAAGCGATTTCAGACCGATTGATGCCGAAGCTGCTGGCGTTCCTGGCGTCGTGTACAAACCGCGCCGTACGGATCAGTGCTTTCGACGGTACGCACCCGTAATTCAGGCAGTCACCGCCCATTTCTCCTGATTCGATCAGCGTGACTTTCGCTTTGACGGCAGCAGCGATGTAGGCCGTCACAAGGCCGCCCGAACCGGCACCGATCACGATCAGATTGGTATCGAATCTCGCCGGCTTGTGCCAACGCCGGGTTAGCTTGCGCTGCTTGAACAGCGCCAGCAGTTTTTTCGCGATTAGGGGAAAGACCGCTAACAGGACGAACGAACCGAGAATGGCCGGCGTAGCAATATCGCCCAGGTCGTCGATCGTCGCCAGCCGGGTGCCGGCGTTGACATAGACCACAGTGCCGGCCAACATGCCGAGTTGGCTACCCCAGTAGTAGGGCCAGGTGCGCATGGACGTTAGTCCCATCAGCAGATTGACTGCAAAAAATGGGAACAGTGGCAGCAGGCGCAAGCTGAACAGGTAAAAAACGCCCTCTCGGGCAACGCCGGCATCGATGGCATTGAATTGCTTGCGAAACCGTGCCCTGACCCAGTCGCGCAACAGGTAGCGCGAGGTCCAAAATGCCAGCGTGGCACCTACTGCGGAGGCAAACGACACAACCAGCGTACCGATACCCAGACCGAACAAAGCACCGCCGGCCAGCGTGATGATCGTCGCGCCGGGCAAGGAAAGTGCCGTCAAGCTCAAGTACGCCAGGCAATACAGCCCGATCGCTTGGAGTGGATAGTCGGCGTAGTACGCCTGGAAGGCTGCTTGCCTGGCCTTGAAATAGTCCAGGCTGAGATAGCTGCCCACATCGAACGCAACATAGGCGGCCAATGCTGCAGCTACCAAGACCACTACGAGCGCTTTTTTACCAAAATTGGGCATGTGCAGAGCCAAGTTCACTACGCCGCGAGTGCGCCGCTGCAACTGCTACCCTGACCCGCAGTACATCCATAGCAATGGTCGGCTACCGTGACTAACGCACCGGTAATGTCGCGATCCAGCAGATCGCGCAGATGCAGACTGCCAACGCCCGGTACGTTCAGTGGCATTTCCAGCATCTGATTGAAATCGCAGTCGAATAGATAACCTTGCCAGTCGACACTGATCAGGTTACGACACATCACCGAGTGCAGATTGTGGGTACTGAAGTTATCTTTCAGCAATGTCATGTATCCGGCAAACGTACCCTTGGAAATCAACATGCTGCCGAATCGCTGGATGGGCATATTGGCCAACACATACAGCTGATTGAAAACGATGCCGAAGTGCGCGAGCAGCTCGCGTTGATAGTCTGCCTGCAGGGCGGGCTGCGGCGGTGGCAAGGTAGCACCCTGCGGGTTGTAGACCAAGCTCAGTACCAGATCGCTGCTTTGCTGTCCGTAGCCGAGGGCATTGAGTTTCTGCAAACCAACGATACTTTTGTCGAAGACGCCGTCACCACGCTGACGATCGACGTTCTCCTGGGAATAGCAAGGCAACGAGGCAGTTACCTCCACCTGCTGCGAAGCCAGAAATTGTGCGAGGTCCTCGTGGCCGGGCTCAAACAGAATCGTCAGGTTGCATCGATCGATCACGCGCACGCCAAGCGCGCGCGCAGCCGTCACGAGCCTACGAAAATGCGGGTTCATTTCCGGTGCGCCACCTGTCAAATCCAACGTGTCGATGTTACATTCCTGCAGCACCTGCAGCACCAGATCGATGGTGCGCGCATCCATCATTTCCGTACGGGTCGGCCCCGCATTGACATGGCAGTGCTGGCAGGTCTGGTTACACAGGTAGCCAAGATTGACCTGCAGCGTATCGGGCCGACTGCGCCGGATGGCGGGAAAGTCGGTTTCGCGTAACAAGGGGAAGGTCGCGTGCATGATTTTGTCGTCTGGTTGAGGCGTAAGCAGAGAATGGTACGCAGTAAAATGGCAAACACAGAGGCTGGTCAGCGCTGCAATACTTCAAGCCACGAACGCTGTATATCCGAGACACTATCAGGTGCCGTCATCATCGCATGCGAAAGCGCGGTGCGTATTTCCGGCTCCTGCGCCGGCGGGGAATCCTGGAGGAGCGAGATCAACAACGATTGTACCTTAGCCAGGCTGCTTCCGTAGAGCCCGAAAATCGCATTGGCCGTGACATGTCTGGACGGGTCTTCCATCCAACAATCGTAATCGGTGGCGATGCCGATCGTGGCATAGCAAAGCTGCGCCTCGCGAGCGAGAAATACTTCCGGTATGTTGGTCATTCCTACCAGATCGCAACCTGCTGCCCGCAGAAAATGACTTTCCGCGACCGTTCCTAAACGCGGTCCCTCGACACACCCGTACACGACGCCCGCATGTAATTTGATTCCCAGGCGACTGGCGTGCGCAGCGATCCAGGACATCAGATTTTCGCTGACTGGCCTTGCTGTGGAAACATGCGCGGCGACGCCGTTTCCAAAAAAAGTCGATGCACGATGCCCGCGCGTCCAGTCGAAATATTGTGAAGGAATTGCCAGATCTCCGGGCACGATCTCTTCCCGCAGACTGCCGACAGCAGATATACCGATAACCTGGCGGGCACCCAGCAATTTCAGTGCAAAAATATTGGCGCGGTAATTGATTTCATGAGGCAAGTGCCGGTGACCAGTACCGTGACGTGACAGAAACAAAATTTCCCTGCCAGCCAGCGTCCCCTTCACCACTTCCGACGATGGCATGCCAAAAGGCGTTTCGACCGAAATCTTTTCGATCGCCTGCATATCTTGCAGTTGGTAAAGGCCCGTACCACCGATGATTGCCAGCATCTAATCCCCCCAAGAGCGGGTGAGTTTGCCATGAAAATTTATTGCCATGGAAATTTTCAGGGCCACAAACACCGCGGTCGATTGCGACACCGCCATCAGTAGCTCGTACGAAAGACCCGGACAGCGATGCGTCGGTTGCCAATCAACAGTGGTCAGTGTTATTTTTAGACGTTACCCTCACACGTGAGTGAGGCCGAGATAGGAATTTACGAAAGCGCTCAAATGGTTGCAGTACAACGAAGCTTATCGAAATCTTTTAAGCGCTTCTTTCTATCGAAAAAGGCTGGCGGAATATTACTGATTGTTTGTACGGCAATTTCGCTGCTACTCGCAAATTCCGCCATAGGCGATGATTATCTTCGCATGTGGCAGCTACGGGTCGCTGGCCTGACGATCGAACACTGGGTCAACGACGCACTGATGGCGATATTTTTTCTGCTGATCGGCCTGGAACTCGAACGGGAGTTGTACAACGGCGAATTGTCGAACTTCCAAAACGCTTTGTTGCCGATCGTTGCCGCCGTCGGTGGCATCGCGGTGCCGGCGTCGATTCATTACTTTTTGAATGGTGGCACACCGACGCAGGCCGGCGTTGGCATTCCAATGGCGACCGACATCGCCTTCGCTCTGGGCATACTGGCGCTGCTCGGCAATCGCGTACCGGCATCCCTGAAAATCTTTCTTTCCGCACTGGCCGTGATGGACGATCTGGGTGCCATCATCGTGATCGCCGTCTTTTATACCGCGCAGCTATCGATTGCCTATCTGCTCGGCGCACTCGCGGTGTTCGGCCTGTTGCTGTGCATGAACCGGGTTCTGCGTATCGTCTCGCTGTTACCTTATCTTGTCGGCGGCGTGCTGATGTGGTTTTTAATGCTCAAGTCTGGCGTGCATGCGACGATCGCCGGTGTATTGCTGGCCTTTGCAATTCCTTATTCGGCAAAAGAAGACGACGAAGAATCGCCATCGCATCGGCTGGAGCATGTATTGCACACGCCGGTAGCTTTTCTGATCCTGCCTATTTTTGCCTTTGCCAATACCGGCGTGGTCATTGGAACCGACTGGGCGCAAGCACTTGCCTCGTCAAACAGTCTGGGTATTCTTGCGGGGCTGGTCATCGGCAAACCTGTCGGTATCCTGCTGCTGTGTTTTGCGGCGGTGACGGTCGGTATTTGCAAGCTGCCACTCGATATGCGCTGGCAACATGTATTCGGCGCTGGCCTCTTGGGCGGCATCGGTTTCACGATGTCGATCTTCATTACCAACCTGGCCTTCATGGGGCAAGCCGATCTCATCAATACTTCAAAAATCGCCATTCTTCTTGCATCCCTGGTTGCTGGCATGATGGGTTTTTTCTGGTTGAAGTTTTTTGGCAAACCGTTGGATACGGATACCGATCTGGACACCATGGATTTCGAGCGCGCATGACGGCAACCGCATCGTTCAGGGTGGCGGATCTTTCCGGAAAATCAGGGCATGTCAGAACACGCAACGGTGGCAAGTCCCTTGATCAATGAAGACGTACTCGGATTATCGACGTAGACGCATCGCTTACCGGTACGCTTGCAAAAGTCTTTTACGCGCCAGTAGGCATTGTGACTGATGCAACCGGTCTGACAGATCACCATGTCGGCAGCCGCCAACCCGGATTCGAGCAGACGCTGATTGTCTTCGATGCCGCCATCGTGATAAACGAACTGCGCACCTGCTTTTTCAACGACCTCACGATAGTCCGGCACGTTACCGGCGCGTCCACCGACACATAGCACCTGCTGTGCTGGCAGCTTTAATGAGACAAGTGCGTTTTCATCTGCAGAAATCGGCAACTCCTGACGAGACGATTCTCCAGCGAGGGCATCCTGCCGGCCGATGTCGGGCCGTACCGCTTTACGTCGAAGCTGACGCTCTAAGGCCCGTATTCTTTTTTCGTAGGCCTGGTTGCTTTCTCGTAGCAGACGCGTCTTTTCAGTATTGAGAGCTTCGACGTCCACGGCGGCCACTGCAGTACAAACAGCCGCAAGTTCCTGCATCAATGTCAAAATTTTATGATCCTTGGCTTTTACCTCGCCCAAAGCCTGCGATAAATCTTGCTGCAGGTTTTGGATAAGTACGCTTTTTTCAGCGATTTGGCGGGCGTGCCGATCCCGCGTCTGACCTAGCTCGGCCGCGAGACCATGAATCCGTTTCTCCAGGGATTCCACCTCCCTCGTATCGGAGCGAAACATTGCACAGGCCTGGTGCTGTATCAGATGCATGTCGTTGATCATGGCCTCTTGAATCTCAGGCGTGCAGAGCGGGTGCGTCAGCCCAGCCCAGAATGGGCCTGCGACATCGCCATCGTCGATGGCTTTGATCCATAGACTGACCAGCGTCTCCTTGTTCTTTGCTGCCTGAAACACTCTTACGGCCGCAGCAAAACGCCGGTCGAGCAGCTTCTGCAACACCGTGGAAATCGGATTACGTAACCGACAGTGACCAACTGCTCCCACATGAAAATCGTAATCGCTCATCGTCAAAGCGTTGTCGACCACGCTTTTCAAAGTCTTGCGAAGCAAGACGGCTGGCACCCCGACACCGATGACAGAGCAATGCGCACCGGCTGGCAATTCCCAGAGTTTGCGGCGGCGTGAACTGCTGCACGTCTGAGCAGCGCAGAGTTGTGAGTCAATTTTTTCAGCAGCGGCTTTTTGAATGCACATAAGACGCGTTCCTTTTTATTTCCTCGGCATATTGCCGTGACAACTATTTTAGGTGGCAAGCATTAGTTAATATATTAAACGATAATCGTTCTCATTAATATTTACAAGGGTTACCAAAAATCAGTCTTGATTGCTTGTAGTCAATTAGCTACTTTTTTGACGAAGTACCACCCTGATCGAAACGGTGCGAAGACTACGAGCGAACGATAGTTTTCATATCGCTGTGCCCAGGAATTCAACGTCGGAAAATCTGCAGCGTTGGATGATTGTTGCTTCGCTGCCGAAGCTGCACCGATAGCTGCCATGTATGACGCTTTAAAGCCGCTCGGCAATTTGACAAATCTAATTCCTTACAATAAAGTAAGGAAATTGCAAATGAGGAGGAAAATTATGGTTACTGCGACGGTAACTTCGAAGGGCCAAATAACTTTGCCTGCGAGTATCCGCGCATCGCTTGGACTCGAAACCGGATGTCGCATTGAGTTTGTCGAAATTATGCCTGGCCAGTTTGCCATTGTGCCGGCGACCAGCCCAGTGTCGGCTTTGAAAGGTTTACTGCGCAAACCAGCAGAGCCTGTGACGATCGAAGACATGAACTTCGCTATAGCAGCGCAAGGAATGAAGGCGCGATGATCGGGCTCGATACCAATGTTTTAGTGCGTTACATCGTGCAGGACGATCCCGAGCAGTCGCCACGCGCGACTTCGCTGATGAACTCATTATCGACAAAGAATCCCGGCTATATCACCCTAGTCGCATTGGTCGAACTGGTATGGGTCATGAAAAGCTGCTACAAGGCCACGCGTGAAGAAATTTTTAATGTCATCGACAAGTTGGCAAGAACTAATGAAATTTGCCTTGAAAATAGCGAAACCGTGATTAAAGCCTTGCGCTCTTTCGACGCCTCAAAAGCGGATTTTTCAGATTGCGTGATTGAGCATTCGGCACTTGCAGCTGGCTGCGAATTCACCGCGACTTTCGATGATGGTGCAGCCAATAGCGCTGGGATGCGGCTAGTTGTTCAATGATCAAACAGAATCGGCCAAAAAATAGTATGTGATGCTCGTCGCTGCTGGACTTGACGCCCGAAGGTCGTGGGGCCGATCGGTATTCGAAACTCAATTGTTAATCATTGGGGCGGTTCACAAAGGAGAAGCGAAATGAAACTGTATGGAACACCGCCAACTCGCGCCATTCGCGTGCAATGGCTGCTGAACGAACTGGGGATCGACTGCGAGGTCATTGGCCTGGATCCACGTGGCAAGCCCAATCCAGAATTTCTGGCGCTGAACCCGGCGGGCAAATTGCCCGTGCTGGTAGACGGCGAAGTGGTGTTGACCGAATCGGCCGCGATCCCGCTGTATCTCGCCGAAAAGCATCCAGAGAAGGGATTAATACCGAGTAATTTGGCGGACCGGGCCCAGATGTATCGCTGGATCTTCTTCCTGGTTACCGAGATCGAACAGCCACTTTGGCGCATCGCGCTGAACACATTCATCTACGCAGAAGAGGATCGGGTTCCGGCCGACATCAAAAACGCCGCGCGCGATTGTAGAAAGATGATGGTGGTTTTTGAAAAGCACATGAAGGACCGCGAGTTCGTGGCCGGAAACCACCTATCGGTCGCCGACTTCATCGCCGCCTATACGCTGGACTGGGCCGGCGAGGCCGAAATGCTGGGCGATGCGCCCCGGCTGAAGGCCTATGTAGAGAAGATGTATCAGCGGCCCACTGCGCCCATGACGATTAAGGAAAGCTTTGCAGCGCTCGCACGTTGAGTGGCCCTGGGCGCTAACAGCGCCGGAAATTTCTACTAATAACCGGTACTAATTCAGGGGTACGGCCAACCATGGGCAGACTCTAGTCTAGCGCGGTACTAATTGCGGGGAGCAGGTCAAATCCAGACTAGGGTATTGCCTCATAGGTAATGCCATGGTTTTCAGGTAGCAAAGCAAGAATGTTTTTCACGGCCTCCTCGGTTCTGAGGCCCCACTGGTTCGTCATTGCGTAAGTATTGCCATCAACACGGAACACTTCATCGTCTTTCCCAAAAAACCGTCTTATGTCTTTGCCTGGTACAACATTCATTAGTTGATTGCTGCTGAGGTCTCCTGAAGCAGAGATGAACATGACGGATTCTCGCCAAGAGACAGCGGCCGCGATGGCTTGAGGTTTTAGTCCCAAACGAATAGCTTCCTTTACGACCTGGTATATAAATTGACGTTTTGGGAGATTGGATCCAGCCACACCGTGTGATGTCCGCACGAGGTACCGCGTGAAATCGCGGCTTCCAGCCTCTACCGCAGCCTGAACCAAACTCTTTTCTCGAATAGCCACTTGAAAAGCAGCGGCTTCCGGCAAGGGAATGACCTGCTGTACATCCAGCAACACGTGACCCTGAAAAGCATAGGGCCGCATTCTGAAACACATGATGTCAAGTCCTTGAGCATTTAGCCAAAGGACTGCCGACGTGATCTCTTTGGAAAAGTCGGCGGAAGCCAGAACGATTCGCACCTGACTACTGAAGGCCACGGGGCCATCTTCCACAGCCAAAAACTCGCGAATTCTGGATTCAGAAATTTTAGGAGAGAAACCTCTTTCTTCTAGATATTTCCGATGCGCTTCGACCGCTTGATCAAAGGTCATCGTTGAGACCATCGCGGCATATCGAAGCGCCTGCAACTCCATATGTCCGCCATCCTCCGTGCGCTTCAGCTCAATGACAACGAGGCGGCCGTTACGGTCCAAGCCAAGCAAATCGATACGACGACTGGAGCCCTCCCATTGGCCGAATTCTTCTGCCAAAATAAACGTATCAGGCGATATCGCGTCAATATGTTCACGCAATACCCTTTGAACATCATCTCGTTCCTTGAGTCCGAGTGATGCGTACGTGGTCGAAGGAATCTCAACCATGGAATCTTTGGTGAACTCGTAGAGTGCCATTGTGGTTACTTAGACCTAGTTAGAGTTTGAACAGGAAAAATTTTTTAGGGTTACGCCAACTGTGGTGTCAAATCAATGGACTACCTCCATATCGGTAGTCCAATTCCAATCAAGTAATGTTTTACAACATCCGCTCCGCAGATTAAAGCGGAAAATTGATAGCGACATGAATTGACTGTTAACCAGATAACAGATAAAACAGAAGCGGAGTACATCATGTTCAAAAACGGAATGCGTCCTATCCACTCCGGCGAAATTCTAGTAGAGGACTATATCAAGCCTATGGGGGTCAGCGTACGTGCTGTGGCTTTAGCCATGCATATTCCCTACTCGCGGCTTGGCGAAATTACTAAAGGTGAGCGCGGCGTAAGTGCTGACACAGCCCTTCGTTTGAAGCGATATTTTGGTAGTGAGGCTCAAGGCTGGTTGAATCTTCAAAGCGCCTATGACCTTCGTATCGCAGAGATGTCTGCCGGAAAGACCATTGCCAAGGCGATTAAACCGCTCCCACTGACTGTTTAATGCCAGGGAATTGTGATGTAAATTCTTGATTAGCGACCAAGCTCCGAAATGGGCATTTTCGAAGACTTGCGTCATGAGAGCGTTACTTCGTCGGGCCAGTCAAAATATCAAAAATCACTTTAGAAAACGTCTTCGCCTTACTAGGGTCCGACAAGAGCTGCATCATCTGATTCTGGTGCGCGTCGCCGCTATCCATCACGGCATCGTCCACCGCTTTAGGAAAATCCCCCAGCATTGCTTGCTCTGGGCTATTGCTCAGCAACTGACGCATTACCAGTTCGTTCTCGCGCACTTTGTCGCTGATGGTATTGGCGTAACTCACCATATCCGCCTCGGAAAGTTGATCGGTGATGAAAAGCTCATTGAGGCGATAGACGATCTGGGATAAAAATTCAACTTGCTTGTCTTTGGCCTTGGCTGTACCTGCCTCGTCGCCTGGTTTCAGCTTGTATTCAGCCGACTCTTGCATGATCAAGTGCTGTTGACGGATTTTGGAAACCCGGTAGTGGCTGAGCACAATACTGCTGAGATCAACCTCGTCTTCATCCAAAATGGTCTCACGCAGCATCGGGCGCAGGTTGCGGGCGTATAGGCCCAGCTTTTCCAGGTCTTTATCGTCGTAATCGACAATCTGTGACATGAATTCATAGAAGCGCACAAAAGTTCCCAGGTCTTTTTTAAAGATTTCCAGCGCGTCTTTTGCTTTCTTGCACTCTTTAAAGCTGTTTTCGGCATTGGCGATTAAAACTGCATCGGCGGTTTTCTTGGTGCGTTCAAATATATCTCTGGCCTGCTGGTACGCCTCCACCGCATTCTTATAACGCTTCTGCCAGCGCTCAACTGCGGGTTTGCAGATATTGGCAATCGCTGCATTGCTCTTGCTCTTGGCGAAGAAGGCATCGCAGAATTGCTCGACTTCTGTCCAGGTAAAGATGCCGGAGGCACGCAGCTTGTCGTTCAGATCAAAAATCAAATCTGGGTCAGACACATCGGCTAGCTCTGCCGTCTGAAAGTAAGGCTGGAAGGCGGCGAGGATTTCTTCTGGTTCGTTGAAGAAATCCAAAATAAAGGTGCCGGTCTCAGCCTTGCTCGGGTAAATACGATTCAAGCGTGACAGAGTTTGTACGCACTCCACCCCACCCAGTTTTTTATCGACATACATGGCGCATAGCTTGGGCTGATCAAAACCGGTCTGAAATTTATTCGCCACGATCATGACTTGATAATCATCGGTATCAAAGGCTTTGCGCATGTCGCGGCCTTTAAGCAACGGGTTCATATTCGTCTCGGTATATTTATTACCCCGCCCTGCTTCTGAATTTGGATCTTTCTCGGTAAATTCCACCTCACCCGAAAACGCCACCATCGCATGGATCTTGTGATAGCCCTGCGTAGCAATGTATTTATCGAACGCCTGTTTATAGCGCACCGCCTCTTTGCGCGAGCTGGTCACTACCATCGCTTTAGCCTGACCGTTGAGCAGCCCCATTACATGACCTTTAAAATGCTCGACGATGACTTGTACTTTTTGGCTGATGTTGTAGTCGTGCAGGCGCACCCACTGACTCAGCTTGACCTTGGCACGCTTGCTCTCGACTTCCTGATCAGTATCCTTCATCTTCATCGCCAGGTTGTAAGCGACTTTGTAATTGGTGTAGTTCTTCAGCACATCGAGAATAAAACCTTCCTCAATCGCCTGGCGCATGCTGTACACATGGAAGGCGGCTGGCTTATTGGTCTTGGAAGGTGCTTGTTCCGGGTGCGGCAAGCGGCCGAATAATTCTAAAGTCTTGGTCTTAGGCGTAGCGGTGAAGGCCAGATAACTGAGGTTTTTTGAAGCGCGGCGCGAAGCCACTGCGGCATCCAGAATATCGTCGGTGGTCAGTTCAGCTTCATCATCACCAACGCCTTCCACCATCAGCACTTCTTTAAGCTGCCTTGCCGTGGAACCAGTTTGCGAAGAATGCGCCTCGTCGGCGATCACCACGTAATTGCGCTCTTTGAGGCTGACGCTGTTTTCTATCGCCTTCAATACAAACGGAAAGGTTTGTATCGTGACGATAATAACCGGCTGCGAGTTTTCTAAAGCCTTGGCGAGTTTTTCTGATTTAGAACCATCGCCCTCCTGATTGTTAATCCGCCCGACCACGCCATCAGTATGTTCAAACTGGGCGATGGTGTCCTGCAATTGCGCGTCCAGCACAGTGCGGTCAGTCACCACAATCACCGAATGAAATTGCTTATTGCCCTTGGCGTCGTACAACGACGAGAGCTGATGCGCCGCCCAGGCGATGGAATTGGATTTACCAGAACCGGCGCTGTGCTGGATCAGATATCTCTGCCCCGGCCCCTCGGCACGCGCTGCCGACAGCAGTTTATTGACTACATCCCACTGGTGATAACGCGGGAAAATCAGGCTTTCCTTTTTGTACTTGCGCCCTTCCCAGTCTTCCTTTTCTTCGATCTGCAAATGCACATAACGCGCCAAAATCGTCAGCAGATTTTTCGGCAACAAAACTTCATTCCACAGATAATCGGTGGCGTATTGCGTCACTACTTCTGGTACATCATTACCCGCACCGCCCTCAGCCGTGCCCTTATTGAACGGCAAGAAATAAGTCTCGTCACCTTCGAGGCGCGTCGCCATATACACCTCGTACTGGCTCACCGCAAAATGCACCAGCGCACCGCGCTTGAAAGTGAGTAAGGGTTCTGGCTTTTTGGTGCCAGGGTCGATAGGCAAGCGCGTGGTGCGATACTGCTTCATCGCGTTATGTACCGCTTGTTTGAATTCGGATTTTAGCTCCAGCGTAGCGACCGCTATGCCATTGACGAACAAGACCAGATCGATGCGCCACGCCTTGGCTTGCATGTCAGTTTCGGCCAAGTGTGATGCTGTGGCCCAAGGGCTATACACTAACTCAGGCACTACGCGCAGGCGGTTCTGTCTATACCGCGCCAAGGTATCCGGGTTCAAATCATGCTCAGGTGCAAACTGGCACAGACTAAAACGCGCGCCACGATCCCGCAACTCATGGCGCAATACACCTAGCGTGCCAAAGGTGCGCATTTCTTTATTCGCCGCATTCGGGTCGGCTTTATTCAGTTGCGTGGCTACCCGTTCCAAAAATTTTTGTTCGGGATCGATCGGGTAAAGCGCACAAAACTTTTGCCATTGCTGGTCTTGCGTGTCTTTGACAAAACCCAGCACATCTTCCGGGTACAAAGCAAGCACGCGGTTGTAATGTTCGGCTTTGCCGAGCAGCCAGCCATTCGCCAGCAATTGGCTGATCATGTCGTTCTGGAAGGTGAGTTCGTTGGCTTTGCTCATAGATACGCTTTATTTTGCTTATTCATTTTGCATCACTCTTTTTCTCTGCCAATTGCTGTTGCACACGAAACCGTTCGCGTTCAAGTTCGTTCTTTAATTCGGCTTCGCTAGGAAGTTCGGTGAGGTATTTTGAGCTAAACAATTGTTGACTGTCTTTGAGTACCGAATACTTAGCGACCGTATGATTGTTCTCGCTGCATAAAATCAAACCGATGGTAGGGTTGTCATCGCCACGGCGTTTTTGCTCTTCATACAGGCGCACATACATATCCATTTGCCCCACATCTTGATGGCTGAGTTTGTTCAGCTTTAAGTCAATCAGCAAGAAACATTTTAGGTGGAAGTTGTAAAACACTAGATCGATAAAGTAATCGCCATCCTCAGTTTTTATGCGTTGTTGGCGCTCGACAAATGCGAAGCCTTTACCTAGCTCTAATAAAAATTTCTGTAAGTTATTGATAATGCCATTTTCCAAATCAGCCTCTTGGTAAGTACCGCTGTCCAAATTCAGAAAATCTAAAATATAAGGGTCGCGCAAATAATCTTTGGGATCCATCTGCAGCGCATCAGTATGGACTTTAGCCTCTGTCTCGACGGGTAAACGCTCTCTACTTGCCAGCAGGCGCTCATAATAGAGCACGCCGATTTGACGCTCTAATGCCCGCGCACTCAAACCCTGCGTAATTGTTTCTTGTGCATACCACTCGCGTGCGCTGGGATTGTCGATACGAATTAGGTAACGGTAATGCGTCCAACTTAATTCGAGACGCACTGCGTCTCGAATTGGAAAAGCCTGATAAAAACGGCGCATCGACCGCAGATTCGTCACATCGAAGCCTTTACCAAACTCATCCGTCAGACGTGTACTTAGTTGCTCTAGCTGCTGCTTCCCGTATTCAGCTCGCACATCTCCCTGCTGCTCTTCTTCAACAATCACGCGACCGATGTGCCAATAGGTTTGCACCATAGCGCTATTCACACTGCTCTGGATTTGCTGGCGCGCTTGCTGGACTAACTCACGAATGGCTTGCAACAAGGGGTTTTGTGGTGCGATCTGATTCATAGCACTGACTCCTTTGTATAATTTTCAGACGGCTGCCAGTCGCACAAATTGATTTTTCCAGTGACAGCGGCTGAAATTAGGGCTGTGCGGCGCTCTTGAAGATACTTGATCTGCAACTCTGCTTTTTGAATCAGCAACAGATACCTTATTCGCTGGTTTCCCACAAAATCAACAATGCTTTTTTGTTCATCGCTATTCGGAAATGCTATCGGAATATTTTGTAAAATTGGAACACTAATATTTTTTTGCGCACTACCCCAACCCAAGAGATCAAAGTAGGATTTCCCTGTATGCGAATTTAAATACTCAGTCAAAAAATATGGCTCAATATCTTTTAATGGTGTTGCGACTAAATTCGTGAAGCACTGCGACATGTGAAGTTCGCTAGGAATAACAGCACTTATCCCCGGATAACCAGTACGAACAGTAATCACATCATTTGCGAACAGATACTTTGAGTCATTTTTGTCCGCAAATGCCTTATTGATAAACAACATTCCAGAAATATCTAACCCTCCTTCTCTAATATTCGTTGAACGCAAAATTGGCACACCAACGTCTGCATAGGCGTGGGTGGCTGCTTCTGCGATTCCAACAACAATTCGGCTAGTGCAAAATTTGTAACGACCAACCACCCAATGCGCCGGTACTTCCCCTAACCACTCCACACCTGAGTCGCGCATGGGGGCGTTGGGATTGAGGCCTCTGGTGACGGCATGACTAATCACTGCCTGTCTCTTTTCTTTGAGCAGTTTGATCAGCTGTTGCTGCTTCGCGATCAGGGTTTCGATCTTGGCGGTTTCGTGGTCGAGGAAGTCGCTAATCTGTTCTTGTTCAAATTGCGGCGGAATTGGTAAGACAGTATTTGCTAAATATTCTTGCTCAATACTTTCAACAGTCGCGCCTTGCTTTCCCCACGCAAACAATAGCGACGATTGATTTCCTTCTATCAAATAATATGCAAATTTGACGTTTATTTTTGCGCCAAATCGGATGGCCTTCATATCTTGATTCAGTGTCACGGGAATTTCATTGATTGCTACGGGAATAGAATGCTGGAGAATTCCAGATCTAACCACCATAAGCAGGGCGCCAGCGTCCAGCAAATGAGTTGATGAACTGTGTATGGCAAGCGCTGTGACGTTATCGATCGTTGAACGTATTGTCTTTGTTTTCATATCCTTGGGCGACACCCACGGTATATCCCCATTCCAGTATTGAGGATTGTCTTTGCTTGGTGTTCCACCACCAGAAAATGTCGCAAGATATTTAAGTGGCGCAACTTGCCAATGGGTTGGCAGATCGCCCAGCCAATCCACCCCGGAGTCCTCATGCTCCCCATAAGCCTTATACCGACTCATAGCTCCTCCCCCTGCGCAACATTCAACAAATAAAACTCATGCAATTTCGCTTGCAGCAGTTTTTTATCGGGCAACTGAGTTTGGTATTCGGCGATCATGGCCGGCGACAGGCTACGGCTGAGCGCGTACTCGACCACTTCATCATCTTTACTGGCGCACAGCAGCACGCCGATGGCGGGGTTTTCGTGAGGTTTGCGATGATCGCGGTCCAAGGCTTCGAGATAGAAATTGAGCTTACCCAAATGCTCTGGCTGAAACTTATCGACTTTGAGTTCTATCGCTACCAGCGCATTTAACCCTCGGTGAAAAAACAGCAGGTCGAGCGCGAAGTCTTGCTTCCCAACTTGTACGGGAAATTCACTGCCGACAAAACAAAAGTCGCGGCCGAGTTCGAGCAAGAAGTGCCTTAGCTTGCCTAGCAAACCTTGATGTAAATCAGCTTCGCTGTGCTCTTGCGGCAGGTTTAAGAAATTGACAACGTAACTGTCTTTGAAGACATGCAGGGCCTCCGGGTACATTTGTGTCGCCACTGGTGACACTTTTACCGGATTGAGAACGATACGTGCAAACAATGCGGTATTAAACTGCCGCTCTAACTCGCGCTTGCTCCATTTTTCCTTGATTGCCATGCGCAAATAGAACTCGCGCTCTTCCGCTCGCTTACTTTGACTGAGAATGATCAGGTTGTGTGTCCACGGCAATTGTCTCACCAGTGGTGACACTATTTCATCATCTTGATAAGTTTCGTAAAACTGGCGCATACGAAATAGATTGCGGCGAGTGAAGCCTTGCAAATTTGGCTGGTTGATCGCCAAATGTTGGGCTAAGGCATCCACTGACCTGTCTGGTTTTTCAGGACCGCATCAATTTGGAGTAGCTCCGGTTAATAA
>JAZKGZ010000017.1:0-42610 GCA_040385645.1 Pseudomonadota bacterium | reverse complement strand
GCAAGGAGCTATCTTCTCAAATTATCCGCGGTCTTGAAATCCCCGGGCAGGTCACAGGATTTGACATACTCGTTACAGTGTTACCAAGACATGCATAAAGAAAATTTAGGGGCGAACTATGTCGAAATGTTCAATACAATCTGACTGTCGTCGATTTAACTCGTCGTCGCACACCGAAGCCATTCAGCCCCGGTTAACTCGACGTTAAATGGCTCTTTAATGAGACTTAATTTTCGCGAAACGTTAGGCCTAACCCTAATCGTCCTTAGCTTGATCCTTATTCCTACTGCATGGACTTTCAGCCGTACATTAACTGTCATCGCGTTTGTTTTATTCGGCGTAGGAGTCGCACTTTTCTACACTGAGCGCGTACAAAAGCGTGACGAAAGAATGGCAAAAGAGGCAGGGGGCTCCGGCGGCGACTGTGGAAGTCTAATGCCAACAGACATTCATAATCACACAGGGTGGAGAACGGGAGGAAGGCGTGCTGATGACAATCATGGAGGAGGCGGAGGAGGCGGAGATGGAGACTAGTCCTACAACATATCATTCGACACTGCTACTACGCGCCGGTGAAGTCAAATTATAGGACAGGAATGTCTACCTTAGCAGGGGGAGTCCATGCACTTAAAGGGTGTGTCCGTGGCATCGGGGGAAGCCCATACATACGTTTTAGCATTAATGCCGATCGTGAATTGTGGCATGAGCATGCCGCGCATGAGTTGCCGAAACCAGTGCAACACCGTCTGGTAAGGCGGGAAGTCATTGGGGAGCATTCGCAACCGCTGCGTACCACGTAGCGCAAAGCATTGACGACAAGACAAATAGTTTTGGAAGCACGATCAGTGTGCACTATCTGAAGCCGCAAAGGCTCAATCCCCCCCGAAATCCTGTTCGTTAATAATAATCGGATGATTACGTTTCAACCCTGTCGGTTAGAGTTACGCCAACGGTACTATTCTGCGGTCGACACTGCATGCCTCTTGGCTGAGTTACAAAATACCGGGATCTAAAATTACAACAAAATCTTTGAACCGGCAATTAATGGAAACGCAAACTAAAAAATTTTGAAAACACAAACTGCAAATGAATAAAGTATATATTCGATCTGAAAAATTTACTGCCATAAGTTCTAGAACTAGTTATAATATTCTTATAAAATAGTTTTTATATAACCTCATCTGATCTATAAATAGTTAAGTTACAGTTTTCTTTGGGCAAAACTTTGACTTTGATAATTTTATTTAGTTTTGGCCGGCTATTTTTATAGTATGGACGTACGTAAGCTTTACTATATACAAGCATTACTGATGGTAAAAAAAACAAAGTACCTAAAAAATTAACTGCACGTTCGAATCGATGTTCGAAACGCACCGCTGTAGGCTCTCCACATTGGAGTAGTCCTTCTAACCCAGATTGTTCTTCTACACACGCTGGAGAAACATTTATAAAAACTGATTCGATTGTATTTTTTTTATCATTTTTATCTTGAATAATTAAACGATGTAAATATTCTAACCACCTTAAATCTTCTTCGCTTACGTTTGAATTCTCTAAAAATAAAATTGAAATTCCAAAAAACCTTGAAAGATCGCGAACAATTCTTATATGTTCTAGCATTAAATATGTATAACGCGGACCTTCTTTTTGTATAAGCTTTGTGCTTTGACCACGGAAAGCTGCTTTGCCGTCAACTTCAAGCACTAGATCAATATTCCATCCATCAGAAAAGTATTTAAAGCAAGCTAAGGCTTTCTCAAAATATGGTAAAGATAAAATATTTTTCCCACACCAGTTTGAAGCCATAAGTTCAAACGAAACATTCCCAATCGATAATTTATGATTCGGCAAAAATTCGATTCTATATTTAATACAAAGTAATCCACCAAATGCCGCACCTTCAAAAGTGCAAGATTTTGTGCCGAAAACCAGTTCCCCATGAAAATCATCCAATGCGTGCGTTGTGTTTTTTTTAGGATGTTTTAGTAAAGCTTTTTGAATTGCCATTTTCGAAGTCGCATTGCAAATTGACAACGTCCCTTCCTCACCATTAAACACTTCAAATAAAGCTGATCCTTTAAAAACCACTTGTTTTGTCTCAATAGTTAATGGTGCACCGTGCTCAATGAGCTTCGCGAATTTCTCTTTGAAATTGTTCTCGAGGGATGTGTCAACGTAAGCTTTTATTTCCACTGGTTCTCTAGGAAACAGCGTGTATTCAGTGATATCACCACGGTGGTCCACTGAAATTACGAACCGCGGATCAAGCTCTTCCATTTCTTTTTTTATTACCTTAACAGTTTTAGATACGGCTTCAGCCATGCGTGTTCGGGGCAGTGACCCTAACGCCAATCCTTTAAAAAACTGTAAATCTGCTTCTGTCGGGAGAGCTTTTCCTAACTCTGATTTAGCTACTCTTTCTGCATACTCCTTCCATCTATGTAAAACTGGAACTGTGTAGCACAATTCGTCTTTATCGATTAGGTCGGAGCAATTTGAGCACAACCAAATTCCGTTATAAATGTTCGACCTTTCTTGAGATGACAAAAATGCGTCATATCTCGGGCCATTTGGAGAAGCAGCTGTAATATGAGCAGCTTCCCCAATAACGTTGATTTTATGTTGTATGGTTGCTGGTCCGGTAGTCGGCACTCTACACTCTGGATTTGAACATCGACTACCAACCCGCTGGCGTAATGCCGCTATAGTTTTTTGAGAAAAATCGTTAGCTTTTGCTCTCATATACAATTTAAACTATAGTTTATAAAAAGATACTGACAATCAAAATTTAGCTTTGAAAATAGTTTGATAAAAGTAAAAAACAACCTTTATGGAAGCGTTGGTCAATAACGAATATAGTGTTTTTTATGCTTGTTTTCAACACACTGTTGCATAGCAATTTGTCATGTATTTTGTATTAATACGCCGTTTTTCTAGCAATCCGTTAGTATTCACCTCGTTCTCATCACGCAAGACTCATTTCAAATATGCGTAAGCGCAACTTACTATCCTTCCAGCACCAAACTTAAAAAGGTGTGCAGTATTTCTGGCCGGAGAAAAATAGCGTGTCTTGCGATCACTAAAAACAGGTTTTTGATGACGTTAAACGCATGCTCCACTTAGCGCCACGCTGGCTTTCGTTAACGTAACGGCACTTTCTGCAACGATCCAGCTTATATCGTCAAACAATCCATCCAAGTCTATTCAGAAAAACCCACCGATGATTTACGACCTGCACGAACAGATCCGTGTCCTGCAGCGGTATGTTCTAGTGGCAAAGACCGATCCACTGTGGAAAGCTCAAAAAGCTGCTGCATCGTTCAATCTTCTCCGCGTGCAATATCGCGCATGATGTCTGCAATCCACGCAGGTGCCAGCGCCACGTCTGCCAACAACACAGTCTTATCCTTGGCGGACAACCGCGCACGTAGGCATGCCACGGTCTGCACGTCGACATTGGATTGCTTCAGATGGCGCAGCGCCTGGATCACTAGGCCACTGATCCGACCTGCGGTGGCCATATTGCGCGGCGTCGTATGCTTCAGCAGGATTAACTGGTTTCCAACCTGCACGGTGCGGGATGCACCATCAGTTAGAAACGACAGTCTCAATGGCACCTGCTCCGTGAGTCCGAGCAAGTTGGCGGCGTAGGCACCGGAAGGCTGCAGCCGCAAGCTTCCCTTGTCGGCCAGAGCACGCGCAATATCATCCGCAGCAGGCAAGAGCAGCCCCAGAAGTGCATGCGTACGCGGCACATCGTACAAGCCGCGCGCAATACGCCGAAGGCCGCCGCTGGCTGCCAAACGCGATAGTGCCTTATCCACAGCGGCGCGCCCGCCAAAGTTGACGAAATCACTGGCACTGAAGACTTGGCCTGGCTTGGCCTGGCGCAGTTTAGTATGAATCGCAGCGTCGACACTGATCCGAGACGTGGTCGTACCCGGCTTGAGCGCCTTGAACGTTCGACTAGAAGTTGTGGATGAGGTACGCATGTCAGAAAATATAGCACGTTTTTCTGACAAAATACAAGTTTGGGCACGAGTGAAGAGGCGATACGGCAGGCACCAGTGACAACCCTAGCGACAGAATTTTGGGCATTAGGAAATTTGGAGCAAACCGATCCCCGTGCAGTTCTTGGTTACCCGCGCAACTATGCAATACCGATGAGACGAAATTTTAGCCGCTAAAATTTTTGATCAATTGAAGGTAGTGGCTGTCGATTTTTCTAAATCTTTTTCGGGGCTTAAGTACAGAAATCATGTTTTCTGTCCGAAAAATGTAGTTCTTTTTCGGACATTCCTTCGAAATGGATATTTAACTACTATATCGAATTCGATGGCTATTGACATACGTAAAGCCATGGCAAAATAGCAGACCAAAGAATTTCAGCTGTAAACTTAACTCAGCACTGCCCTACTTCACACAAATTCTCCAAAGACCTCCCCCCATGGAATTAGCAAAATCGTTCGACCCGGCCGACATCGAAAAATACTGGCGCACCGAATGGGAGCAGCGCGGCTACTTCAGCGCCACGCTCGACGCCGGCAAACCATCCTTCAGCATCCAGTTGCCACCACCGAACGTCACCGGCTCGCTCCACATGGGGCATGCCTTCAACCAGACCATCATGGATGGCCTGACCCGCTACCACCGCATGCGCGGCTTCAATACTGCCTGGATACCCGGCACCGACCATGCAGGCATCGCTACGCAAATCGTGGTGGAGCGCCAGCTCGACGCGCAAAAGCTCACGCGTCATGATCTCGGCCGAGAAAAGTTTGTCGAGAAGGTCTGGGAGTGGAAGCAGCAGAGCGGCTCGACCATTACCGGCCAGATGCGCCGCCTGGGTGCCTCCACCGATTGGGCGCGTGAATATTTCACGATGGACGACAATCTTTCGACGACTGTTACCGAAGTCTTCGTACGGTTGCACGAGCAAGGCTTGATATATCGCGGTAAGCGCCTGGTGAACTGGGACCCGGTGTTGGGCACTGCGGTGTCGGATCTGGAAGTGGTGTCGGAAGAAGAAGACGGCCACATGTGGTTCATCCGCTACCCGCTCACCGACGGCAGCGGCCACCTGACGGTTGCGACCACCCGCCCCGAGACTCTGTTGGGCGACGTTGCCGTGGCAGTCGACCCGACCGACGAGCGCTATCTGCATTTGGTTGGCAAGACCGTGAACCTGCCCTTGACCGACCGGCAAATTCCCATCATCGCCGATGAATATGTCGATAAGGCATTCGGCAGCGGCGCACTCAAGATCACGCCGGCGCATGACTTCAACGACTATGCCGTCGGCCAGCGACATGGCTTTGCGCCGTTGAGTATCTTTTCGCTCGACGCTAAGGTCAACGACAATGCACCGATGGCGTACCGCGGCATGGACCGTTTCGCCGCCCGTAAACAGATCGTCGCCGACCTGGAAGCGCAGGAGTTGTTGCAAGAAGTCAAGCCACACAAGCTCCAAGTACCACGTGGCGACCGTACCGGTACCGTGATCGAGCCGATGCTTACCGACCAGTGGTTCGTGGCGATGAGCAAACCGGCGCCGGCCGGCACGCATTTCCCGGGCAAGTCGATTGCCGAAGTGGCGCTGGAAAAGGTATCCAGCGGCGAAGTGAAGATGATCCCGGAGAACTGGACCACGACTTACAACCAGTGGCTGGAAAACATTCAGGACTGGTGCATTTCCCGGCAGCTCTGGTGGGGCCATCGGATCCCGGCCTGGTATGCGGCCGACGGCACGCCATACGTCGGCCGGAATTTTGCAGAAGCCTCGGCGCTGGCAACTGCCGACGGTAAGACGATCAGCGAAGCCAATCGCGACAACGACGTGCTCGATACCTGGTTTTCATCGGCACTGGTGCCATTCTCCACGCTTGGATGGCCGGAAGAAACACCGGATTACCAGATGTTTTTGCCATCGACCGTACTGGTCACGGGGTTCGACATCATTTTTTTCTGGGTGGCGCGCATGGTCATGATGACCGCGCATTTCACCGGGCGCGTGCCCTTCAAAACTGTGTATGTGCATGGCCTGGTGCGCGATGGCAGTGGCCAGAAGATGTCCAAATCCAAAGGCAATACCCTCGACCCGATCGACTTGATCGATGGCATCGGCATCGATGCGCTAGTGAGCAAACGCACCACCGGTTTAATGGACCCACGCACTGCGCCGAAGATCGAAAAAGCTACCCGCAAGGAATACCCTATAGGCATCACTGCCTTCGGCACCGATGCGTTGCGCTTCACCATGGCCAGCTATGCGTCGCTGGGTCGCAACATCAACTTCGATCTCGGGCGCTGCGAGGGCTACCGTAATTTCTGCAACAAGCTCTGGAATGCCACGCGCTTTGTGCTGATGAATGTCGAAGGGCAGGATTATGGTGTCGATGACGCCAGAGTTGCAGAAGCCGGTTATCTGGAAATGTCTCAGGCCGACCAGTGGATCGTGTCGCTGCTGCAGCGTGCGGAAGCCGAGGTAGACAAAGGCTTTGCAGATTACCGTTTCGACAATATCGCTTCCGTACTTTATAAATTCATTTGGGATGAATACTGCGATTGGTACCTCGAAGTGGCGAAAGTGCAGCTGCAACACGGCACGCCGGCACAGCAGCGGGCGACACGACGCACGTTGTTGAAAGTGTTGGAAACCGTGCTGCGCCTCGCGCACCCGATCATTCCCTTCATTACCGAAGCTTTGTGGCAAACCGTCGCGCCCCTGTCCGGCCGCACCCTCGATGCGGCGGGTGATTCGATCATGCGCCAGGCTTATCCGCGTTCGCAACCGGAAAAAATTTCGCCACAGGCCGAAGCGTGGATGGCGCAGTTGAAAGCCATGACCGATGCGTGCCGCAATCTGCGCGGCGAGATGCAGTTGTCCCCGGCGTTGCGCGTGCCGTTGTTGCTGCAGGCAGACGATGCTGCCGCGCGTTCGCAATTGCAGACGCTGGCACCCTATCTACAGGCTTTGGCGAAATTATCCGGTGTCGAAGTAGTGGAAGCGCTACCCGAATCCCCGGCACCGGTATCGGTGATTGGCGACGTGAAACTGATGCTGCAGGTGGAAATCGATGTGGCAGCAGAGCGCGAACGGATCGGCAAAGAGATTTTGCGCCTGGAAGGTGAAATCGGCCGTGCCAGCGCCAAGCTCGACAACGAGAGTTTTGTGGCACGGGCACCGGCTGTGGTGGTGGCGCAAGAGCAGGAGCGGCGAACCGGATTCGCACAGACACTGGAAAAACTGCGGGAGCAGTTGGTGAAGCTACCGGCCTGACCGACATTAATATCGACACCGGCTCGTTTCGGCGTCGAATTACCTATGCAAATTATTTACTTAGGAAGATCCAACTGGGCTAGCGTTTTAAGTGCCAGCCATTTATCAAACAAACGACAGAGTTAAGCCTGCAACGCTCAAACCGGAAAACGCCGTCGTCCAAGTTTGCCCGGGCTTGACCGGGAAACAGTCGGTCCAGGTGCCGGTAGTGATGATTTCACCAGCCGTTAATGGAGCGAACTGCGGCTGCGTCTGCAACTGCTGATGAAGTTGCCACAAAGCATTAACTGGATTGCCCTGCACTTCATTACCGAATCCAGCGGCCATGAGCGTAAAGCTTGGCTGTGCACTGCACGATAGCGAAACACTGGCATTGGCAAGCGTCGCGCCAAGATTGCGACGCGTCGCAGCCGAAAGCACCCGCGGCTCGCCGAGAATCAGCGCGCCGTGCAGTCCGAAAGCAGCAATCGCATCGACTTCTTCGAATTTCCAGTCGGGAAATGGACATACGTCGATTTCATAGCCGTGGGCCATCCATTCGATACAATCCGCCAGTTCTTCTACGGTGGCGTCCGGTGCGGGCGTACGACCGAGCATGAATACGATTTCCGGCTCGATGCGCGGCTGGATCGCACCGTTAAGACTTTGAATGCCGTGATTATCTTCGGTGTACCGCACGGTAGTGTCGAACATCGTTGCCCATAGCGGCGTACGCAAACCATATTTCGATGCCACCCGACCGTTGCTGAAACCGATTTTACGGCCGACGGGTTTTTCTCCCTGGGCGATCCGTATGTCGAGAATGCTTTTGGCAATGTCGTAGGCATCCGTGATCGACAAATCGCCGGTGCTCGACAAGGCCGGAAGCTGGGCGGAGGCGACACGCGCATTGAGTAGCTGATGCGCATAACGGTTAGCAAGGGTGGACATTAGCATGGCAATCTCGCGCAGACATGGGGTGGAATTGCAGGGGAGGACTTGATTGTGGGTGACGCTCTGCCCGAACACAAGCGCCGCAAGCCGTTGCAAAGTGCCGTACCTCGCTTTGGCATGCGGTTATTCAACCGAATTTCGACATCATCCTTAAAAAATTAGGAAATTTTTATAATTTGATAAGATTTGAAAGGATTATCGGCGTCGTCCGGTCGGGGTTTCAGTCGTTGTTGCATTATCCCGTCGTGGTGCTGATCTCGTAGCATTAAATAGGTAGTGGCTGATCCCATAATTCACCGTTCGGCCCAACTCGTGGTGCAGCGACGCCAAAATGTGCGTACGCAGCGGGCGTCGCGATCCGGCCGCGTGGTGTGCGTTGCAAAAACCCCTGCTGAATCAAGTAAGGCTCCAGCACATCTTCGATGGTATCGCGCTCCTCGCCGATAGCTGCTGCCAGATTATCTAAGCCCACCGGCCCACCGCTGAACTTAAATAGCACCGCTTCCAACAGTTTACGGTCCATCAAATCGAAACCGACGGCGTCGACATCCAGCATCACCAACGCCGCATCGGCCATCGCCCTGGTGATCTCGCCATTACCCTTAACTTCGGCGTAGTCGCGCACACGCCGCAACAGGCGGTTGGCGATACGCGGCGTGCCGCGGCTACGCTTGGCAATTTCCAGTGCGCCGTCAGCGACGATCGGTGCTTCCAGCAATGCTGCGCTACGCGTGACGATTTTGGTGAGTTCGGCCGCCGTGTAAAACTCTAGCCGCGCGACGATGCCGAAACGGTCGCGCAGGGGATTTGTCAGCATGCCGGCGCGCGTAGTTGCGCCGACCAGCGTGAAAGGCTGCAAATCCAGGCGCACCGAACGTGCTGCCGGGCCCTCGCCGATCATGATGTCGATCTGATAATCTTCCAAGGCTGGGTAGAGTATCTCTTCCACTACCGGCGAAAGCCGATGGATTTCGTCGATGAACAGCACGTCGTTGGCTTCGAGGTTGGTGAGCAGCGCAGCCAAGTCACCCGCCCGTTCCAATACCGGCCCTGAAGTCTGGCGCAGATTCACGCCCATTTCCCGGGCGATGATGTGGGCTAATGTGGTTTTTCCCAACCCTGGCGGGCCGAACAGCAATGTGTGATCCAAGGCTTCGCGGCGCTGACGCGCGGCAGTAATAAAAATT
The DNA here is from genome assembly GCA_040385645.1 of Pseudomonadota bacterium. Lineage (GTDB taxonomy): Bacteria > Pseudomonadota > Gammaproteobacteria > Burkholderiales > Burkholderiaceae_D > JANXSS01. The sequence goes on along the minus strand of JAZKGZ010000017.1, from coordinate 33,211 downwards.
TCCAGTTGGCCGCGAATTTTTTCTTGGCCGACATACTCTTCCAGATGTTTCGGCCGCAGGGCGCGCTCGATCGCCTCTTCGTTCGCCGATACCGGCGTGGCGGCGATGATGCGTTGCTCGGTAAAGTTATCTGTCTGAATACTCATGATCGGGTTCGGCTCGTAGCCAGTTAAGCTTTCGACAGGAACTTCAACGCATGCTTGATGCCGTCGGAGACGGTGGCACCTGCTGGCACTTGTTTCATTGCCAGTACCGCTTCTTTATCTGAATAACCCAGCGCCAGCAAGGCATTGAGAATATCGGCACCGGCATCCAGGTGGCCCGTGCCAGCCGGCGCGCCCAGGTCGGCACCCAACTTTCCTTTCAATTCAAGCAGCAGACGCTCGGCAGTTTTTTTGCCGATACCCGGCACCCGGGTCAGGCGGGCAGACTCTTGCAACGTCACCGCTTGCGCCAATTCCGGAATCGACATGCCGGATAAAATCGCCAGTGCCATACGCGCGCCGATACCGGAGATCTTAATCAGCTGGCGAAATACATTGCGTTCATCCGCGGTACCGAACCCATACAAGATGTGGGCATCTTCGCGCACGGCAAGATGGGTTAGCAACACCACTTTGTCGCCAACTACCGGCAGGTTATAGAAGGTGCTCATCGACACGCCGACGTCGTAGGCGACGCCATTGCAATCGACCAGTAGCTGCGGTGGATTTTTTTCGAGCAGAATTCCGGAAAGACGACCGATCATCGTAAGTTCGTGGCCTGGCAAGGTATGACAATATTGGAATGAAAGCAGCGAAATGAAAATGCTGAAAACAATCATACAGGAGGCGGTCCCGCCAGACACGCGCTAAACGCTTTAGTTCGAGTTCCGATTCGGGCGCTAACCGATAAGTCGTCCCCGCCGCATGCGAAAGCCTTTTTTAGTCAGGCCGGGTGCCATCGATCCGAGCGTTGCCAGCACATCGCTACTGTGGGCATGACAAATCGCCACACCCAATGCGTCGGCGGCGTCGCTACCTGGCAAGCCCGGCAGCGACAGCAATCGCTGCACCATATCCTGCACCTGTGCTTTCTGCGCTTTCCCCTGTCCGACTACTGCCTGCTTGACTTGCAAAGCCGTGTACTCGGCCACCAACAGTTCAGCGCTGACCAGGGCACAAATTGCCGCACCGCGCGCCTGGCCTAGCAGCAAGGTCGATTGTGGGTTGACATTGACGAATACTTTTTCGATGGCGGCGCAATCCGGCCGGTAGGTGCGAATGACTTCGCCGACACTGATAAGGATGGTTTTCAGGCGCATCGGCAAATCGGCATCCGGCGTTTTGATCGTGCCGGAGGCGATGTAGCTCAGCTTATTTCCCTGCTTGTCGATCACACCGAACCCGGTCGTACGTAATCCGGGGTCGATGCCGAGAATTTTCATGCGCAGATGCTTTCGGCGTCATCAATGCCGGAAGTGCCGCACGCCGCTCAGCATCATCACTACATCGTGTTCGTCGGCAGCATCGATGACTTCCTGATCCCGTACCGAGCCACCGGGTTGGATGACACACGTTGCTCCAGCTTCGACGACCACATCCAGGCCGTCGCGGAATGGGAAAAAGGCGTCCGAGGCGACAGCGGTTCCGACCAGAGACAGCCCGGCATTCTGTGCCTTGATGGCGGCGATACGCGCCGAATCGATGCGACTCATCTGGCCGGCACCGACACCCATCGTCATGCCGTTGGCGCAAAAGACGATGGCATTCGATTTCACGAACTTCGCCACGCGCCAGGCGAACATCATGTCTTGTAACTGCTGCGGGGTCGGCTGCTTTTTACTGACCACCTGCAGATCGGCCAACAAAAGATTTTTCGCATCCGGCGACTGCACCAACAGGCCACCGCCGACGCGCTTGAAGTCGTGCGTGTTCATGTCGTGCGCCAGAGAAATTTCCAGTAGCCGCACATTTTGCTTGGTCGCGAACACCCGCCGTGCACCTTCGGAAAACGATGGCGCGATGACGACTTCCACAAACTGTTTCGCCACGGCCTCGGCGGCATTCGTATCAACTTCATGGTTGAATGCGATGATCCCACCGAAGGCCGAAGTCGGATCGGTCTGGAATGCCTTGCTATAAGCTTCCAGAACGCTCGCGGCCATGGCCACACCGCACGGGTTGGCATGTTTGACGATCACGCAGGCGATATCGTCGAACGTTTTGACACACTCCCACGCCGCGTCGGCATCGGCGATATTGTTATACGACAGCTCCTTGCCCTGCAGTTGAGTATAGTTCGCCAATGCACCGGCCGGCACTTGCAAATCGCGATAGAACGCCGCGGTTTGATGCGGGTTCTCGCCGTATCGCATTTCTTGAACCTTTTGGTAATGCAGATTCAATGTAGCCGGGTAGTGGCTGCGGGAAGCATGCAGCTTGTCCTGCCCGAGCGAGGTGAAGTAATTCGTGATCGAACCGTCGTATTGCGCGGTATGCGCGAACACTTTCTTGGCCAGTGCGAAGCGGGTTTCGTAGGAAACATCACCGTCGGCGCGCAGGGAATCGAGTGTCGATTGGTAATCGCTCGGATCACATAGCACCACGACATCCTTGTGATTTTTAGCGGAGGAGCGCAGCATCGCCGGCCCGCCGATATCGATGTTCTCGATCGCCTCTTCCAAGGTGCAATGATCGCGCGAGATGGTTTGTACGAAGGGATACAGGTTCACCACCACCAGATCGATGGTCGGTATATCGTGCTGCACGAGCGCAGCGGTATGATCGGTCATGTCGCGGCGAGCCAGGATACCGCCGTGTATTTTCGGATGCAACGTTTTTACGCGGCCATCCAGCATTTCTGGAAAGCCGGTGTAATCCGCGACTTCGGTGACTACGACGCCATGCTCCGTCAGCAATTTAGCGGTACCACCGGTAGACAAAATTTTGACGCCGAACGATGCCAGGGCTTTAGCGAAATCGATGATGCCGGTTTTATCGGAGACGGAAATCAGTGCTTGTTTGATCATGGTGAGCGTTCCGAGCGAAAGTGGTCAAAAAATGAGGCACGGGTGGCTGCATAAGACGGTGTAGAAGAAGCTGCAAAAGCGGCTAGCACCAGGCAAGTTATGCGCGACTTTTAGATCAAACCGTGTTGCTGCAGCTTTTTGCGCAAGGTATTGCGATTAATTCCAAGCATCTCGGCAGCATGCGACTGGTTACCACCAGCACGCAGCATAACCACTTCCAACAATGGTTTTTCAACCGTGGACACGACCATTTCGTACACATTGGATGGTTGCTGCTCACCCAAATCCCGAAAATATTTTTCCAGGCTTTTTTGCACTACATCCTGAATGCTTTCTTTACTCATGGCGGTCGTGGGGGTCTTGCTTAATAGAGATAAAAACGGAGAGATAGAAAAGATAAAAAACGATTAATGCTTAAGCAGCGCCGGCCCGTTACGCATGACTCCAGAGATTGCAATCTCTTATGCAGCCAGCTGCGGCGTGGTCGGCAAGTATTGTAACCGCTCCCCAAGGCCGCGCTGACGTTCAAAGAAATTTTCTACAGCAATTAGTTGCTTTTTACACTCATCCAGCTGATTCATCGATCGCCGAAAATCTTCCGCGCCTTCCAGATTCTGTACATACCAGCCGATGTGCTTACGAGCGGTACGCACGCCGAGATATTCGCCATAGAATGCGTAGTGGGCATGCAAGTGCGCTTTCATTAGCGCCTGCACCTCGACCACTCGCGGCGCGGAAAGATGTGTTCCAGTGCGCAAAAAATGATCGATCTCGCCACAAATCCACGGCCGGCCTTGCGCTGCCCGCCCGATCATGACCGCATCGGCGCCGGTAGCGTCAAGTACGAATCGGGCTTTTTCAGGCGTGGTGATATCGCCGTTCGCCACCACAGGTATGGCAACCGACGCTTTCACCGCTGCGATCGTTTCGTATTCAGCATCGCCTTTGTAACCGTCCGCCCTGGTTCTGCCGTGCAGCGTCAGCATGGCCACGCCACTGTGTTCAGCAATGGCGGCGATTCGCAAAGCATTTTTGTGGGCACGATCCCATCCGGTGCGAAATTTCAGCGTTACTGGAACCTCGACGGCAGCGACGACGGCTTCTAAAATCTTCGCCACCAACAATTCATCCTGTAACAGCGCCGAACCGCACCAGCTATTGCACACTTTCTTGGCCGGGCAACCCATATTGATGTCGATGATCTGCGCCCCGCGATCGACGTTGAACCGCGCGCAGTCGGCAAGCATTTCTGGATCAGCGCCGGCGATTTGTACTGCCCGCGGCTCCATTTCGCCATCGTGATTGGTGCGCCGGGCCGACTTTTCGGTTGCCCACAGTCGCCGGTTGGAAGCCGCCATTTCGGAGACGGCATATCCGGCACCAAGTTGCTTGCAAAGCTTACGAAAGGGCCGGTCGGTCACGCCAGCCATGGGCGCGACGAACACATTGTTGCGCAGTAGGTAAGGACCGAGTTTCACCGTTTGGCCTTTTATTGAATCCGGCCGGGGGAATTCCTTGGAGAGCGTTCCGGAATGCACTCCGGCATACATTCATCCAGTGCCGCAATATCGAGATGATTGACGTTTGCCCAATCGAGGATCTGCATTTTGCCAGCATCCCACTGCACGCGATTCACACCCGCGTTGGGAATGTCGAAATCACGCGCTTGCTGCAGCGAAGTATTGGTCGCCGCACGATAGATACACTCAAGCACACCGCCATGCGTAACGATCGCGATCCGGCGATGGCCACCATGGGCTGCCAGCCGGTCGAGCGTCGCTAGTGAACGTACCGAAAATTCACGCAGTGTTTCCGCCACCCGTTCTCCGGCTGGATATCGCGCATCCAGATCGCGGCTTTTCCAGGCTGTGTACGCAACCGAATCGCAAGCTTCGAGATCGGCATACAGCTGGCCCTCAAATATGCCGAAGCACCGCTCGCGCAGACCAACGTCGGTACCGACCGGCAGGCCGCGGCTGGTAGCGAGAGCCTGTGCGGTATCGAATGCGCGCTTGAGGTCGCTGGAGAAAACAGCATCGAGCGGCTCGTGTTGCAAAGCTAGGCCGAGCGCTGCAGCCTGGCGCACACCGGCCGCGTTCAAGCCGATATCGAGATGCCCCTGCATGCGTTTTTCAGCATTCCAGGCGGTTTCACCATGACGTATCAATAAAATTTCAATCATCGATGTCGGCTCAACTTAGATGCACGCGCGCGAACTTGCGCTTACCGACCTGTAATACGAATGTGCCGGCTTCTACACGCAAACCCTTGTCGATGATGACCACACCGTCGATACGCACGCCATGTTGCTCGACCATCCGTAAAGCGTCCGAACTCGAGGGGCACAGGTTCGCTTGTTTCAGCAATTGGCCGATGCCGAGCGGCGCTCCGCTCAAGGTCACGTCGGGTATTTCATCGGGAATGCCCCCCTTTGACCGATTGATGAAATCGGCCAGCGCCTCGTCGGCGGCTTGCGAGGAATGAAAACGGCTGACGATTTCCCGCGCCAACGCCACTTTGGCATCCCGCGGGTTGGCACCGTCGGCGGCTGCACTTCGCAAAGCGGCAATATCTGCTAGTGAACGCATCGACAACAAATCGTAGTAGCGCCACATCATGACGTCGGAAATACTCATGATCTTGGCGAACATCGTGTTGGGCGGCTCGGTGATGCCGATCGTATTGCCCTTGGATTTAGACATCTTTTCGACGCCATCCAGGCCTTCCAGGAGCGGCATCGTAAGAATGCATTGTTGCGCCTGTTGGTAATCTTTTTGTAGTTCCCGGCCGACCAGCAAATTGAATTTCTGGTCGGTGCCGCCTAGTTCGAGGTCGGCTCGCAAAGCGACCGAATCATAGCCCTGCATCAGCGGATACAGCAATTCATGCACCGAGATCGGCGTGCCGGCTTTAAAACGTTTGGTGAAATCTTCCCGTTCCAAGATACGTGCCACGGTATATTTCGACGACAACTCGATCATGCCGCGCGCGCCGAGCGGATCCGACCATTCCGAGTTGTAGCGAATTTCCGTTTTTGTACCGTCCAGAATTAACGTCGCCTGCGAGAAGTAGGTTTTGGCGTTTTCATCGATCTGTTGGCGCGTGAGCGGCGGCCGCGTCAGGTTGCGGCCTGAAGGGTCACCGATCATCGACGTGAAATCACCGATCAAGAAAATCACCGTATGGCCGAGATCCTGCAATTGCCGCATCTTGTTCAGTACTACCGTATGGCCGAGATGCAAGTCCGGAGCGGTCGGGTCCAGCCCTAGTTTGATGCGCAGCGGTGTACCCGTTTGCTCCGCCTGTACCAGCTTGCGTATGTAATCGGCTTCGATCAACAGTTCGTCCGCACCGCGCTTGGTAATGGCCAGCGCTTCTTGAACGGTATCGGACAAGACAGCAGGCAAACCCGGCATCGTCGCGGAATCGACACGTGCATCGAGCGGTGGAAGTTTGTCTTCTAACAATTTAAACCTATTTTCCAATATGAAAACGATATTAAATCGTTTAAAAAAACGGCAAAAAGCGGGAATAGCGTCGATTAAACGACTAGTCATCGAACCTTGTGTTGGTATAATTTTCGATCACTAAGAAAAACGCTAAATTTTAACTTATTGCATGATACCCACAGACAAAAACTCCACGCTCGCCGACATCGGCAAACGCCTCGCTCACACATCGCGCAAAGCACGCATCGTAGCAAGTTCCGCATTGTTACTGGCGGCCGTGGCTTTCGGTGCCGCCGGTGTCGCGCCGATGACCTCGGAGGCGACCGATGCATTCGATCGGCCGGCGGGGCTCATCAGCCAACCTTTGACACTACCCGATCTCGCAGAACAGATCAGCGCCATCGAGCAGGAACAACCGTATTTCGTTCGGGAAGAAACGGTTCGTACCGGCGATACGCTTGCCACGCTGCTGCAGCGTTTGGGTGTAGATGACGAAGCAGCGACCGATTTCATTAAAACCGAGGGAACGGCACGCAACATCATGCGTCTCAAACCCGGCAAGCGGGTGCACGCGCAGACCGCCAGCGATGGCAGCCTGCAATGGCTCTCTGCGTCTCTGACCGATGGCGCCACTGCTTGGCTTAATACCGTGACGATCCAGCGCGAGGGTGATGAATTTACTGCCATCGAAACAACGGCACCCTTGGAAAAGCGCGTGGAGATGCATTCAGGTGTGATTCGCTCTTCGCTCTTCGCAGCTACCGACGCTGCGCAGATACCCGATAGCGTGGCAAAGCAAATTATCGATATGTTTTCTACCAACATCGATTTTGCTTCTGATCTGAAGCGGGGTGACCGTTTCAATGTCGTCTACGAAACATTTTGGCAAAACGGTGAATTCGTTCGCGCCGGTCGTATCCTTGCAGGTGAATTCGTTAGCGGCGGCGAAGCATTTCGCTCGGTCTGGTTCGACGAGCCGGGTAGCCGCCAAGGCGGGGGCTACTACAGCTTTGATGGCAAAGCACTTAAAAAAGCATTTTTGAAGTCTCCGTTGGAATTCTCGCGTATCTCCTCCGGCTTTTCGATGCGCATGCATCCGATTTCAGGACAATGGAAACGCCATGAAGGCGTCGATTTCGCCGCCGCTTCCGGCACGCCGATTCGTTCGGTCGGCGATGGCGTGGTGGAATTCGTCGGCGACCAGGGCGGATATGGCAATGTAGTCGTAATTAAACACTGGTCGAACTATTCGACGGCCTACGCCCACATGAGCCGCTTCGGCAGCGGACTACGCAAAGGCATGAAGGTATCGCAGGGTGACGTGATCGGCTATGTCGGCAGCACTGGTTGGTCGACCGGGCCGCATCTGCATTATGAGTTCCGTGTCAACAACCAACCACGCGATCCCTTGTCGATGGACATTCCCAACGCTCAGCCATTGAGCGAGTCCGAACGCCAGCGCTTCCAGGGCGTCGCCTCCGAGATGCTGCATCGCTTCGCACTGCTTGGTTCCGCCAGCGACCTGAAAATTGCTGCACGATGAGCGTGGAACACTACATCGGCCTGATGTCGGGCACCAGTCTGGACGGCGTCGATGGTGTGCTGGTCGCAACGCAAGAACATGGCACGGCCGGGCTGCGACTGCTGTCGAGCGCGTACCAACCTTTCGATGCTGAATTCAGGCATGAAGCGCTGGCCTTGCAGACGCCCGGTGCAAATGAAATTCATCGGGAAGCCTTGTTAGGCAATCGTCTCGCGCACCTTTACGCGGCCTGTGTGACGCAGCTATTAGAACAAGCGTCGATCGGCCCGGATGCGGTTTGCGCGATCGGCGCACATGGGCAGACGATACGTCACTGCCCCGGTCAGGGTTATTCAAGGCAGACGAACAATCCGGCGCTGCTGGCTGAACTCACCAACATCGATGTCGTTGCCGACTTTCGCAGTCGCGATATCGCCGCCGGCGGCCAGGGCGCGCCACTGGTGCCGGCATTTCACCATGCAATGCTGGCAAGCGTGGATGAACACCGCGTCATTGCAAATATTGGCGGCATCAGCAACATTACGCTCTTGCGTGGCGATGCGCTTTCAAGCGTTACCGGTTTCGACACCGGGCCAGGCAACATGCTCATGGATGCATGGGCCGCCCGCCATCTCGGCCTGCCGTACGACAAGAACGGTGCCTGGGCCGGCACTGGCATTGTCAACGAGCCGTTGCTGACAGACATGCGCAGCGATGGATTTTTTCAGAAAGCGCCGCCCAAGAGCACCGGCCGCGATCTTTTCGACATGGCTTGGTTAGAAAACAAGCTCGATGGTTTTGGCCAATTACCACCGGCAGATGTACAAGCAACGCTGTTGGCATTGACGGCAACGACCTTAGCCGATGCCGTCGTAACGCATGCGCCCGAAGCGCTCGCGGTATATATTTGCGGCGGCGGCGTATATAACGAACAGTTGTTGCTGAAGATTGAACAGGCGTTGAAGTTTTCTGGCCACCCAGCGGTGGTAACGTCCACAGCAGCGCTAGGCATATCACCGACGCATGTAGAGGCCATGGCGTTCGCCTGGCTGGCCGCCAGATTTAAGCAAGGCCAGGCTGGCAATCTGCCCGCTGTAACCGGTGCGCAAGGCACGCGAATTATGGGCGCGTGCTACCCGCGGTAATCGAAAAACGGCACAGACTAACGCGCCAATTCTATGCTGAGAACGATGAGCCGCAGCCGCAGGTGGTCGTGGCATTCGGATTTTTAATGACGAATTGCGCGCCTTCCAAGTCGTCTTTGTAATCGATTTCCGCGCCGACCAGATACTGATAGCTCATCGAATCGATCAATAACTGCACGCCATTCTTGGTCATTGCGGTATCGTCTTCATTGACGATTTCATCGAAGGTAAAACCGTATTGAAATCCGGAACAACCGCCTCCCTGTACGAACACACGCAATTTTAGGTCGGGGTTTCCCTCCTCCTCGATCAGTTGCGCGACTTTGGCTGCGGCGCTGTCTGAAAACACGATCGGTTCGGGCATTTCGGTTACTGCATTCATGTCAGGCTCTCCTGCTGGGCAAACGATGAGTCGGCGGGTGGAAAATCATTATAGGCGTTTGGCGGCGCTGTGCGCTCTACGTACTAGCAGCGGCCAATTTCAACACGGTCTCGGGTGCTTGCTGAGGTGTCAGCCGGCCATTCACTACGGCCCCGCCGTGCATTTCCAGCGCTTTATAGGTGACATCGCCAGTAATGCGGGCATTGGGCTGCAATTCAAGTAGCTCGGTGGAATGGACAGGCCCGACGATTTCGCCGTTGACTACTACATGTGCGCCGCGAACAGCGCCTTCGATGCGGGCACTTTCGGAAATGATCAATAATCCGCCTGCCTCTGGCTCGGCGATTACATCGCCGGTCACGCGGCCATCGATGCGCACGCCGCCTTTGACGCGGATATTACCTTCTACGCACGTGCATGCGCCGATCAGCGTATCGATCGGGGTTTTAGGTTTTTGACCGAACATTAAGACGTTCCCTTCAGGATCATCGTTTCTTGCGCACGAAGTCGGCCATTTTCAAGAATCCTGGCCTGCATCGACTGCATCCGGGTACCAATAGGCAGCGTCAATACACCTTCTAGGCGCTGGTAACGCTTGAATGCTAGTTGGAATTTCTCCGCATCTGCCGGTTCAGGCTTAGTGCTCGCGGGAAAAACAACCATAGCATTTTTGCCCTCCTGCAATACCGTGACCGCGAGCTGCACCGTCCCTTTAAAGTCCTGATTGGCTTTACCACCTTGCATCACCAGTAATCGGTAACGCAACTGGTTCGGGCCGACCGGATCGGCTTTCAATTGTCGAATCGTGACGCCGCTTGCCGTCGTCGTCGAAGGCAACAGACTTTCAAAAAAAGCCAAATCTTCCTTGAGCTCACCATTTTCGCTTTCCAGCGTTTTGAGCTGACGGGCAAGCTGCTGACGGGCCGATCGTTCGATACTGATCTGGCTTTCCGTTGTGCCCGACGACATTGCAACGGGCCGTTCGAGCTTGATACCGACGCCTTCGATTTGATGATCGACAGGCAGAATCAGCCCTCTTCCCAACGCATAGCTACCTAGCATCAATACGCTGAAAAAGCTCAGACCCAAAAGACTCAGCAAGATACGTAATGGCCAGGAAAACTGCCGCCTGATCACCAGGCGCGGAGCAAAAACCGACCGCCGCTTCAGCCATAGGCGTGCCTTTGAGCTACCGGTGATAATTCTCGGGTCGGTCATGTGTCGATCATTCAAGGCAGCAACGGCACATGACGCAAGCCAGTATCCTCAGGCAAGCCGAACATGATATTCATGCACTGCACACCCTGGCCCGCCGCACCCTTGACCAAGTTGTCTTCGACGACGAGCACCACCAGCAGGTCGCCGTTATTAGGACGATGTACAGCAATACGCAACATGTTCGAGCCGCGAACCGATCTGGTTTCGGGGTGACTACCGGCCGGCATGACGTCGATGAAATGCTGGCCGGCATAATAAGTTTCATACAGCGCCTGAAAATCCACAGTGCGGGCCTGCGGCAGGATGGTGGCGTATAGCGTCGAGTGGATGCCACGGATCATCGGCACAAGATGCGGCACGAAGGTCAGGCCGATTTTGCGCCGGGCGATCGCCTCCAGACCTTGCACCGTTTCCGGCAGGTGGCGATGTCCCTTCACGCCGTAAGCCTTGAAATTGTCACCGGCTTCTGCCAGCAAAGCACTGACTTCGGCCTTGCGGCCCGCGCCTGACACACCCGACTTGCAATCTGCAATCAGGCTGCTTTCAGCGACGATCGGCGCATCCGTGTGCAACAGTGGCGCAAAGCCTAATTGCATGGATGTTGGATAGCATCCCGGTAACCCGATCAGCTTGGCGCTGCGAATCGCCTCGCGGTTCACTTCGGGCAAGCCATACACCGCTTCGCTCAACAACGTCGGGCAACTGTGAGGCATGCCATACCAGTGCTCGAACATAGCAGGGTCTTTGATTCGAAAATCTGCAGCCAGATCAATCACCTTCACGCCCGCCGCCAGTAACGACGGTGCCTGCGCCATGGCGACACCGTGCGGGGTGGCGAAATAGACGACGTCACATTGGTCCAGCCGCGCATCGTCTGGCGAAGAAAACTTCAAATCCACATGACCACGTAGCGAAGCAAACATGTCCGACACCAACATGCCAGCTTCTTTGCGCGAGGTGATCGCATGTAGCACGACGTCTGGATGTGGTGCCAGCAACCGTAGCAATTCGACGCCCGTGTAACCGGTACCACCTACTATGCCGACCTTGATCATGTTGTCATCCTTTCGCACTGCATATTTCAACCATCGTGCTGCCGAGTTCGCACGATCTGTACGATTCGAACAATTTGTGCATCTTCAGCACATGTAACGAGCGTATCAACGCAAAAAGCCGCCTGGCGCAAACCTGGCGGCTTCTCAAACCGGCTACGGCGTCGATACCGCCCGTAGCTGACTCCAGCGCTTGAAGGCTTAACGCTTGGAGAATTGCTTGGCGCGACGTGCTTTGCGCAAACCGACTTTTTTACGCTCGACTTCACGGGCGTCGCGTGTCACGAAACCTGCCTTGGCCAACTCGGGCTTCAACGTCGCATCGTAATCGATCAGTGCACGAGTAATACCATGACGCACCGCGCCTGCCTGGCCGGATTCGCCACCGCCATTGACGTTGACCATGATATCGAAACGCTCGACATTGTTGGTCAGCACCAGCGGCTGAGCAATTACCATCAAGCCGGTTTCACGCGAAAAGTACTCGTTGGCAGGCTTGCCGTTAACGACGATCTGGCCGGAGCCGACCTTGATGAACACCCGCGCCACAGCACTTTTGCGACGGCCGGTTCCGTAATTATAGTTACCGATCATGTCGATTCCTTAGAGGTCAAGTACTTTTGGTTGCTGTGCGGCATGGGGATGCGTAGCTTCTGCATACACCTTGAGTTTTTTGAACATTGCATAGCCGAGTCGCCCTTTGGGCAGCATGCCCTTGACCGCTTTTTCCAGGGCGCGGCCCGGAAAGCGCTGTTGCATCTTCAAAAAATTTGTTTCGTAAATGCCGCCTGGGTAACCCGTGTGGCGATAGTACGTTCGGTCGGTCGCCTTATTGCCGGTTACACGCAGCTTGCCAGCATTGACGATGATGATGAAATCGCCGGTATCGACATGGGGGGTAAATTCAGGTTTGTGCTTGCCGCGTAACCGGAGTGCCACTTCGCTGGCAACACGTCCGAGGACTTTGTCCGTCGCGTCAATCACGAACCAATCGCGCTCGACCTCATGGTCTTTCGCGGAAAAGGTTTTCTGCATGATGACTTCCTAACTAGATTGATTCGCTCAATTTTTGGCGGTTCCGTCGAGGTTTCGGCGGACGCATCCTTTTAGTTTCTCCCTGAGCAAAAGGAAGAGCCAAAGATTATAGCCTTTTCAAGGGCTTACAGTCAAAATCATTTATAAGCCGGCAGCTTGGCCGCTTATCTGAAAGGATGGCGCTACAATCGCGTTTTGCCGACAAATTAATCAACGGGAGTAATTCGACGATGGAATGCACCATCCGCTGGGCCGGGCTTTCCGGCATGACATTTCTGGCTGAAACCGGCTCCGGTCACCTGCTGACGATGGACGGTGCGCCGGAAGGTGGCGGTCGTAATCTGGCACCACGGCCAATGGAAGTAGTCCTCGCCGGTACTGGCGGCTGCACGGCGTACGACGTGGTACTCATATTACGCAAGAGCGGCCAGGAAATTAGCGGCTGCGACGTTACTTTGAAATCCGAGCGCGCTGAAAAAGATCCGAAAGTTTTTACCGCGATCCATTTTCATTTCACCGTTCGTGGCCGCAATTTGAAAGCCAGTCTGGTCGAGCGCGCGATCAAGCTCTCGCATGAAAAATACTGCTCCGCATCGATCATGCTGGAGAAAACCGCGGTGATTACCCATTCGTTCGATATTACTGAAGACACCCCAGCGTCCCCACCGAATCAGCCCTCGCCGGATCAGGCAAACTAGATATAGTAAGCCACAGTCGTCATCGTTTTTGCCATCCCACGCATGGCCACCCTAACGACCGCCGGCACTTCTGCCGCCCCCAAGCTTTGGGCATGCTGTCCGTGCGAAGCTTCATCTTGGCGCATTTGCTCGACAATGGCGCGAGATTTTGCGTCGGCAACCGGCAGGCGATCCAGATGGCTTGCCAAATGCGCTTCTACCTGGCGCTCGGTTTCGACCATGAACCCGAGGCTGGTGGCGTCTCCCAGTCTGGCGGCCGCGGTACCCAGGCAAAACGATCCGACATACCAGAGCGGATTGAGCAAGCTCGGTCGGGCTCCGAGTTCTTTGAGGCGTTCGCCGGTCCAGCCCAGGTGATCTTGCTCTTCACGCCCGGCGATGATGAATTGCTTAGCCACTTCCGGGCTCTGTGCACGTCGGGACTGTGATTGGTACAACGCTTGGGCACACACCTCACCCACGTGGTTGACGCGCATGAGCCCGGCACTATGCCGACGCTCCTGGTCGGAAAGGCCAGCTTCTTCTACAGCTTTCCCAGGGTTCGGGCGCGATGCCGGTGCAATCCCGGCAATTACGCGCAGCGCCTTGTCGAAGCCGATGATTGTTGCATTCACGTCAAACATTACGTTCCTCTTATTAGAATCGGTTCGGTATCGTCCAGAATTTTAACCAACATTTCCAATACTGCTTTCCGGTGCTTCCAACCGCCGATTGCACAAGCAAAACATCGTGTAGTACTTAAGCGACATGTTCTTCAAAAGTAATGTTTCTTGAAGAATTTGCTTTAAAGTACGCAACGTGTCTGTCGCGCCTGCTGTCACGTACCGGTTGGAGGTGAACGGTGATTTTAAAAAACATATTTGGAGATGCGTCATGAAAAAATCACTCTTGGCACTGGCGATACTAGGCAGCTTTAGCAGTATCGCATCAGCGCAAACATCGATTGTCATGTATGGCTCCATCGATGCAGCGGTACGGCGGGAGACCGACAACAGCAACGGTACCACGCGTATCCGCATGCGCGATGCCAGTAATTACACCACCAATCGCTTCGGCTTCAGGGGAACGGAAGATCTGGGCGGTGGTGCAAACGCGCACTTTGTCTTGGAACAAGGCTTTGTCAGCGGCACCGGCGCGGTGACAATATCCGGGTTGGCCTTTGAACGGCTGGCATTTGTCGGCGTTACGACAAAATACGGCATCTTGGATTTCGGCCGCATGTACGGGCCGCAATTTTATTCTGCAGCGAGCTACGACCCGATGGAAACGCGATTCACCGGCATCACACCGGTAACGCGCAATTCGATTGCCGGCTCTGCCAATAGCCCTAGCAATGCCACCTCGAACTCCCGTACCGACAATGCAATTCAATACACGACAAAATTCGGCGATCTGGTAGTACGAGCAATGTACGCGTTCGGCGAAACCGCCTTCGGGCCAAGCTCCGGCTCGACGCAAGCGATCGGCGCAGTTTATCAAACGCCGGCCTTGATTCTGGGCGCTGCTTATACCAAGAAAAAACTGATCGCCGACCAAATGCTCATCCCTGGCACCAACATTTCTCTTTTCGGCAACGACTTGATTCCCCCTGCGACCGCTTCCAAGGCGAGTTACCAGGATGCCGATTACTACACGCTAGGTGGTGCATACACCCTGGGTAAGTTCAAGGGATTCCTTGGTTTTGCCGACGAAAAGCGCGACACCAGTACGGTGCAACATGAAGAGCGTAATGTCTGGACCGGTCTTAAGTACAACATCACGCCGACCTTCAGCCTGACCGGCGCTTATTTCAAAACCGATATGTCCAGCGCGCGTGGCAAGAGCGATAAAGATCTGTTCATCATCAGCTCGGTCTATGCGCTTTCAAAGCGTACCGCCCTGTTCGCAGAAATAGATCATGCCCGCTACGACGGGCCTGAAGTGCCAGTGTTAGCTGCAGGCCAATTTGCACCAGCATCGATACCCGGTGCTGCGATTCGCAAGGGTTCGATGGTTGGCATCAGCCACGCATTCTGAGTTTGTACAAATGCTTTTATAAACAACGTATTCATGTCCGTTTGGGTCTGAATACGCTGGTATCGGCGTAGAAAATTTCGTTTTGATCTTTCCACCAATGCGGCACACCTAGCACCGGCAAATGCGCGGCTGGCACTGCCAACATGCCCTGCTCCAAATGTCGGCAAAGTAGAGTATCGATGGCTTGGCGCTTCGCTTGGCAAGTCAGATCGAAAAACAACCGATCGACTTGCAACACCCACACATGCGCCGTGATGGCTTTGTACGGGCGGACCAGCTTTTCCATAAGCGCATGACCAAATAACGTCACCTCACATACAACGCCGAAATCCGCGCGTCGTAGCAAAAGCGCCTCTTGCCAGCGATGCTCGACTAATGCCTGCGCAAGTGCGGTATCGCAGGTAAGCACCAAGGCACCGTTCTCATCGAAGATCGTGGCGCGGTCGCGAAGCATGCCGCGGGTCGATTTATTCGAATGCTTTGAATTTAGTAAGTTTGTTTCGCGCGGTGGACTCGGTTCGCTCGGTGCGCCGGCTGTCGGGGAGGCAACGCTGCGCTCGATTTCGATTGCCTGAATCGCATTCAACGCCGCCTTGGATTTTGGAAAAGTCAGCCAAACCAGGCCATTGAAGAAATCATGAAGATTGTCACGCGTCGGTACACCTCCGGTGGTGCTGATGAACGCTTCATAGGCAACTTGTGGCGGAAGTGCGCTCTGCTGTACAAAATGCAGCGGCGCACCACGATGATTGCTCAGCCCTTGCTCGGTTGCCATAGCATTGAACCTGTCGCGCCAATCGTGGCGCACGACGCCCTGGGTAAGGCTGCCGGTCAAACAGGTACGCAAAATGGGTTCGAGTGGCGTCAGCCAGGGCCGTTGCCATTCAAGTATCTCAAGCGGCACAGACATGAATTTTGTAGACTATGCCAACATCCAATCGAGCTGCATGCCAGCATCCAGCGGTACGATGGTCGCCCCATCGACTATGATATCCGCCGGTATATTCCACGCGCGTCGCCACATCGTCAGCTTCTCAGCGTTCGGCTTCAAGCCATAAAATGCCGGGCCGTGCAAGCTGGAAAAACCTTCCAGCTTATCGAGCGCACCGGCACGCTCGAAAGCCGTGGCATACAGCGGCATTGCATGTAGAGCGGTATAACAACCGGCACAGCCACAGGCGTTTTCTTTTGCGTCGCGCGAGTGGGGAGCGGAGTCGGTACCGAGAAAAAAGCGCGGGTTACCCGACGTCGCCGCTGCGATCAATGCCAGACGGTGTGTTTCCCGTTTCAGCAAAGGCAGGCAATAGTAATGCGGTCGAATGCCGCCGGTGAAAATGGCGTTTCGGTTGTACAGCAGATGGTGAGCGGTAATCGTTGCAGCAATCTGCCCGGCAGCATGCGTGACATAATCGGCGGCCTCGCGCGTGGTGATGTGCTCGAACACCACTTTCAGGCCGGGAAGATCACGTCGAAGCGGCTCCAGGACGCGTTCGATAAACACCGCTTCGCGATCGAATATGTCGATTGTCGGGTCGGTAACTTCACCGTGCACCAGTAGCGGCATGCCTAGCGACTGCATCGCCTCCAGTACCGGCATGCAGCGGCGCAGATCATGAACGCCCGCCGCAGAATTCGTCGTGGCTCCAGCCGGATAATATTTAACGGCATGCACGACACCGCTATCACGCGCACGGCGAATCTCATCGGTGCTGGTATCGTTGGTCAGATACAGCGTCATCAAGGGTTTGAACGACGACCCTGAAGGCAGTGCGTCGACGATTCTTTGACGGTAGGCTACCGCGTCGGCGGTGGTCGTAACTGGCGGCTTCAGGTTGGGCATGACCACCGCCCTACCAAACTGCAACGCCGTATGACGGATCACACCCTCCATTACCGCGCCGTCGCGCAAATGCACGTGCCAATCGTCCGGCCGGGTCAATGTAATGGACTCCGGCACGGACAATATTTCATGCGAGGCGGGGGATATTGCCATGCGACGTAATTCCTACCGCAAAATTTTCATCATTAGCTCACGACGCTTGCATACCGTTTTAGCCGTGCCACTAATAAATATCGCGGAATAAATAGCACTTAATGAATAATCTTCGCCAGGAAATCCTGTGCCCGTTCCGAACGTTGGGACGTGAAGAACTCTTCCTTGGTACAGTCTTCGATGATGCTTCCATGGTCCATGAAAATTACCCGATTCGCGACTTTCTTGGCAAACCCCATTTCATGCGTCACGACCATCATGGTCATGCCTTCTTGCGCAAGACCGACCATCACGTCCAGCACCTCGTTGATCATTTCCGGATCGAGCGCGGAAGTCGGCTCATCGAAAAGCATCGCGATCGGGTCCATCGACAAGGCGCGGGCAATAGCGACACGCTGCTGCTGGCCACCGGAAAGCTGTCCTGGAAATTTGTCCTGCTGCGCAATCAAACCGACCCGATCAAGGTATTTTAAGCCCTTGGCGGTGGCTTCCTCGACACTACGGCCAAGCACTTTGATCTGGCCGATCGTTAAGTTTTCGCGAATCGAGAGATGTGGAAACAACTCAAAGTTTTGGAAAACCATGCCGATACGCGCACGAAGCTTGCTCAGATTGGTCTTGGATCCACCGACGGAAATCTGGTCGACTAAAATTTCCCCTTTTTGAAACGGTTCGAGGCCGTTCACCGCCTTGATTAAAGTCGATTTTCCCGAACCAGAGGGGCCGCAGACAACCACGACATCGCCTTTAGCAACTTTGGTCGAACAATCTTTCAAGACTTGAAAACTACCGTACCATTTGCTGACATTGTTAAGTTCAATCACGCTACTCTCCAAAATTCAAAATACTTTGCCGATACTGTTGCGACGCTTCTGCAATAACTTGCCGATATCTCGTCCCGATCACCGAATGATCGCGACTCGTTTCTGAAGCAGCTTAACCAGGTACGACAATCCAAAACACATCACGAAGTAGACCACAGCGACAAACAGATACATTTCGATCAATCGCCCGTCACGTTGCGCCACCTTCGATGCCGCGCCGACGAAATCGGTGATCGACAGCACATACACCAACGACACGTCCTGGAATAGCACAATGGTTTGCGTCAGCAACACTGGAATCATGTTGCGAAATGCCTGCGGCAGAACGATATTGCCCATCGTTTGGCCATAAGTCATACCCAATGCGTAGCCCGCCGATACCTGCCCCCGAGGAATCGATTGAATACCCGCCCGCATGATTTCGCAGTAGTAAGCGGCTTCGAAAAGAATGAAGGTAACCAAAGACGACGTAAAGGCACCGACTTTGATCGGTTCATCGGCACCGATGACCCAAGCGCCCATGTAAGGAACAAGGAAATAAAACCAAAAAATGACGAGAACCAAAGGCACCGAGCGAATCAAATTTACATAGCTGGTGGCTATGAAGGAAATCGGCTTGATGCTCGATAAACGCATCATCGCAAGAATGGTTCCGAGAACAATCCCGCCGATCATTGCATAGGCAGTCAGTTGCAATGTGAACGACATGCCTGTCTGGAACAGATATACCCAGCTACGTTCGATGACATCGAAGTCAAACTTATCCATGTTCAATGTCCCCCAGCAGTAGTTGTACCCGAGGTGATGAACCCGGGGATGGCGATTTTTCTCTCGAGAAGTCGCATGAGAAAAACGATCACGATATTGACGAAAATGTAGATGATGGTGGCAGCGGTAAATGCTTCGAAAACTTGAAACGAAAATTCCTGCATCGATCTTGCGCGCGCCGTCAATTCCATCAAGCCGATCGTCAACGCCACGGAACTATTTTTAATAATATTCAAAAACTCACTCGTAAGCGGTGGCATGACGATCCGGAATGCCATCGGCAAAAGTATGTAGCGATAAGTTTGTGGCAGCGTTAAGCCGAGAGCCGTGCCAGCCAGTGTCTGACCCCGCGGTAAAGAATTGATACCTGCAGAGACTTGCACCGCAACGCGTGAAGAAGTAAAAAATCCCAGGCAAATTACCGCCGTGACGAACGAAGCGTTTGGCAGTGTCTTGAGCCAATTGCCAACCGACTCAGGCACCAGTTCGGGCATGACAAAATACCAAAGAAACATTTGCACCAGCAAAGGAATATTACGAAACAGTTCGACATAGCCGTTTGCAATACTGGCGACCCAACGATTTGGCATCGTGCGAATGGTCCCGATGATGGCACCGAGCACGAGCGCCATGATCCATGCGGTAAGCGCTGTTGCCATTGTCCAGGTCAGGCCGGACCAGAGCGTATCCAGATAATTGCCCATTCCATCAGGAGAAGGCTCCCAAAAAATGCGCCAGTTCCAGTTGTAATTCATAGCGGGTCCGCCTCCGGTAAGACTAATCGATCTTAAACTTGCAAGACACCCCGCCGCTTATAAGACAGCAATCGAAAGTGACTTTGAAAATGGGGAAATAGTTCTTTGTGCGGCGCAGCAAATTACGCGCTAAAAACAAAACGGGAGGCAGCGCCCCCCGTCTACATTACATAACTTAAAAATTACTTCTTCTTTGCAGCGGCTTGCGGCTCCGCTGCCAAGGCAGCATACGTAGCAGGATCACCCGAGTCAGTAGGCTTTGCAATCGTTGCCTTCAATACCGCACTCATCGGAATGTTCAGATTGATGCCCTTTGGTGGGATCGGGGACTGAAACCATTTCGCGTAAATACGGTTGATTTCGCCAGACTTGAAAACGTTTTCAATAGCAGTGTCGACGGCTTTTTTGAACGCAGGATCGTCACGACGCATCATGATGCCGTACGGCTCGACCGACAACGCTTCGGACGAAATCGTGTAGTCCGCAGGCGACTTCGAGCTGGCGGCCAGGGAGGCGAGCAAGATATCGTCCATGCCGAAAGCAATCGCGCGTCCAGTTTCGACCATCAGGAATGCTTCGGCGTGATCTTTTGCCGTCATGATGTTCATACCCAGATTGCGTTCGCCATTGAGCGAAGTCAACTGCTTCAGGTTCGACGTACCGGAGGTCGAAACCAGAGGCTTGCCCTTCATGTCGTCCAGCGTCGAAATGCCGGAGGCTTTCTTTGACAACAAACGATTTGCTGTTACGAATGTCGTCGGCGCAAATGCAACTTGTTTTTGACGCTCGACATTATTGGTCGTGGAACCGCACTCCAGGTCAACCGTTCCGTTGGCCATCAATGGAATCCGGGTAGCTGACGTGACTGGATTCATCTTTACGTTCAATGACGTCAGGCCAAGTTGCTTTTGGATTGCCGAAACGGCCTTCATGCAGAGGTCGATCGAGTATCCCTGGTAGGACTGCTTATCGTCAAGATAAGAAAAAGGGATAGACGAATCGCGCACGCCGAGCGTAATGCCGCCGGTGTCTTTGATTTTCTTAAGCGTACCAGTCAATTCTTGTGCTTGCGCAGCACCGACCATGACACCTGCGCCAATTAGAACGGCAACTAACTTTAAAACTTTCATACATTCTCCTGGGGAAAAAATCCTGGCTCGATGTACCAAAACTCATGGTCGCCCATCCGTATTCTGGCTGGGTGGGATTATGCGGTTTCGTCACCTAGTTTACAAACGCTTTTGTGATATGACGGGTTGACCCCGACCATTTCACGAAAATCAACTACATGGCTTCTATTCATTGAAACGCTTATCGCGCGGGCAAAATCTGCATTGAGCAAGATCCATACCCTGAAAGTGCAAAACGTTGAAAAATTTGGCAGGGCAAATTAAACCCTTTATCAAAGCCTTATATTTTCAACATTGGTCGATTGACATCGCTCGCGTACGGGATTTTAAACTACACACGCACGGTCGACAAAATATTTAAGACTTGCCGCCAAATTTTTCCGAGTGCTGCAACGCACAGACTTGATGAAAAAAAGTCTGCTCAAAAACGCTCCGCGCATGATACGCGCGGAAAACGGTTTGTTTTCATTATCCAAGCACAAAAATTTGTAAATTTTATAAATTTGACAATTTATGGACGTTTTAATGGGTCGCTGAAAAACAACTTGATGGTGAGCAGCTTAACGGCCTACATGCTCTATCGTGCAAAATTAATTCTATATTGCAACTATTTTTACTTGTATCGGCGTGTCGATTGCTACATCGTCTTCGCCCCTAGTCTGCTGTCGCGCCCACATCTGTGCGTAAGCACCATTAGTGTTCAGTAACTGCGTATGAGTTCCACGCTCGACGATACGCCCATGATCCATAACCAGTATTTGGTTTGCATCGACGATCGTCGATAGTCGATGAGCAATCACCAGCGTCGTACGATTCCGTGCAATTTCCTTTAACTGGGCTTGGATTGCTTGCTCGGCTTTGGAATCGAGTGCCGAAGTTGCCTCGTCGAAAATCAATACCGCAGGATTTTTTAACAATGTTCGCGCAATGGCAACGCGTTGCTTTTCACCTCCTGAAAGCTTCAGACCACGTTCGCCCACTGCAGTGGCGTAGCCATCGGGCAGGCTTTCGATGAAATCATGAATGGATGCGGCACGAGCAGCCGCCACAATTGCCTCTTTGCTTGAACCCGGTTTGCCATAGGCGATGTTGTACTCGATGGTGTCGTTAAATAAAACCGTATCCTGGGGCACGATGCCTATCGCGTCTCGCAGCGACGCTTGCGTCACGGTCCGCACGTCTTGGTCATCAATCGTAATCGCACCATGATCGACATCGTAAAAACGAAACAACAAGCGCGACAATGTCGATTTCCCAGAGCCACTATGCCCGACGACCGCTGTAGTGGTTCCAGCGGCGATCGTGAAATCGACACCAAACAATATTTGGCGTTTGCTTTCGTAGCTGAAATCGACGTCCTTGAATCGCACCGCTGCACCTTGCGTTTTCAAAGGCGATGCATGTTCCTTGTCCGCCACTTCCCGGTGCTGGTCAAGTAGCGAAAAGAGTTTCTCCGTATCCGCCAGACTTTGTTTAATTTCGCGATAGATCACCCCGAGGAAATTCAGTGGAATGTAGAGCTGAATCATGAATGCATTGACCAACACCAGGTCTCCCAAGGTCATGCTGCCATTGATGACCCCCTGCGTCGCACGCCACAAAATCAAGCTCACGGCAACAGCAATGATCGTCGATTGTCCGGTGTTTAGTAACGATAGCGACGTTTGTGATCGTACTGCGGCCTTTTCGTAATGCGTCAAGCCATCGTCATACCGCTTCGCCTCGTAATCTTCATTACCGAAATATTTTACGGTTTCATAATTGATGAGGGAATCGATGGCACGCGAGTTAGCTTTTGAATCCAGCTCATTCATGGAACGTCGAAAGTGCGTACGCCATTCAGTAACGACGATCGTAAAACCGATATAACTTACTAGCGCAATCAATGTAATACCGGCAAACCAGATATCGTAATTCAGTACAAGGTAGCCGAGCACCAGTGTAATTTCGATTAGTGTCGGCAAGATGCTGAAGAGCGTGTACGACACCAGCGACGAGATACCACGCGTTCCGCGTTCGATATCACGTGTCATGCCACCGGTCTGGCGATTCAAATGAAAACGTAGCGACAGCGCATGCAGGTGCCGAAACACTTGTAGCGCGACGGTACGGACCGCCCGCTGCGTGACACGTGCGAAAACAAATTCTCGCAATTCTGTAAACATGGTCGTGGACAAGCGCAGCAGGCCGTAAGCAATCAATATTCCGATTGGCAGCGCTAACATTGCTTGCGACTTGTTGGGAGCGATCGTCAGATGGTCGATCAGTTGCTTGAGCACCAGCGGCACGCCGACATTGGCTAGCTTGGCACCGATCAGACACGCCAGAGCCACTCCAACTCGCCATTTATAAGCCAGTAGATAGGGAATCAGGGTTTTTAGAGTGGCCCAGTCGTTACGGGTGGGTTGGCTGGCCGGTAGGGGTGCATCGGAAGACACCTGATTGCGCATGGGAAGCGATCGCTCGATAATGGTTTATGCTTCGAAAAAAGATTGTAGCCGTAAAAAAATAGATACAAATAGAAACAAAAATTTCCCAAAATTTTAGAGGAACACGCTTTTATGAATCGTCCGCCTGTATCCCTGCCGGAAGGCATGCCGCAATTACGGGTCATGCCGATGCCCGCCGATGCCAATATGCACGGTGATGTATTCGGCGGCTGGATCATGGCGCATGTCGATCTTGCCGGTTCGCTGCCAGCGGTGCGGCGGGCGAACGGGCGGGTTGCCACGGTGGCGGTGAATTCCTTCGTCTTTAAGCAGCCGGTATTCGTCGGAGATTTGTTATCGTTCTACGCGCACGTCGAAAAGGTCGGCAACACGTCCATCACCGTACGTGTAGAAGTTTACGCAGAGCGCATGGAGTTGATCAGCGAAGTAATCAAAGTCACCGAAGCCACACTGACCTATGTGGCCACCGACGCCCAACGCCTGCCACGCCAGGTGCCTCCGCTAGCGCAATGAGCTGGTGGAATGGGCCGTTGGTATTGCGCCATCGCGCAACTCACGTCGCAGTATCTTGCCGACATTGGTCTTAGGAAGCTCCGCCCGAAATTCAATGAATTTTGGTTTTTTGTAAGCCGTTAATTGCTCGCGGCAGTAATCCAAAAGCTGTTCGGCGGTCAGATTCGGGTCTTTGCGTACGACAAACAATTTCACCGCCTCGCCCGTGATCGCGTCAGGTACGCCAACGCAGGCACATTCGAGTACGCCGGGGTGGGCAGCGATCACACCTTCGACTTCGTTGGGATACACATTAAAACCGGAAACCAAGATCATGTCTTTTTTGCGGTCGATGATTCGCGTATAACCACGCGCATCCATCACGCCAATATCACCGGATTTAAAAAATCCGTCGGTAGTCATGGCGGCAGCAGTCTCGTCTGGCCGGTTCCAATATCCCTTCATGACTTGCGGGCCGCGAATTGCGATTTCTCCGACCTCACCGACCGGCAATTTATCTCCTGCATCATTCAATATCGCAATCTCGGTCGAGGGAAACGGCAAGCCGATCGTGCCGGTGAATTCCTTTGTTTCGGCAGGATTGCACGTGGCACCGGGCGAGGTTTCAGATAATCCGTAGCCTTCAGCAATCGGGCAACCTGTCACCTGCACCCATCGGTCTGCCACCGCCTTCTGCACTGCCATACCGCCGCCATTGGTCACGCGCAAACCGGAAAAATCCAGCTTCGCAAAATCGGGGTGATTCAACAAGCCGTTATAAAGCGTGTTGACCGCAGGCAGCATGCCGATCTTGTGCTTGCCCAACTCCTTGATGAACGCATTGATATCCCTTGGATTCGGAATCAAAATATTCATCGCACCCGTGCGGATACCGACCAGGCAACATACTGTCAAGGCGAAGATATGATAGAGCGGCAGTGCACAGACAATCACCAGCTGGTCGATCTTCGGCTCCCGCTCCAGTGCCGGACGCAACCACGCCTCGGACTGCAATACATTAGCAAGGATATTGCCGTGTGAAAGAATGGCACCCTTCGAGACGCCGGTAGTGCCACCCGTGTATTGAAGAAAGGCGATATCGTCCCGGCTACTTTCTACCGCCTTGAGCTGCATTGCCTTACCGTCTGAAAGCGCTTTGGTAAAAGCGATCGCACCGGGCAAATTAAATGCCGGCACCATCTTCTTGATCTTGCGCACGACAAAGTTTACCACCGCGCCTTTGGCAGCGCCGAGCAGATCACCCATCCGAACAACCACTTTATGTTGCACAGCAGTGTCCGCAATCACTTGCTCGAGCGTTGCGGCAAAATTTTCCAGCACGATAATAACGCTCGCACCGGAGTCGTTGAGTTGATACTTCAATTCGCGTGCGGTGTAGAGCGGATTGACATTGACCACGATATAGCCTGCACGCAGCACCGCGGCGATGGCGATCGGGTACGCGAACAAATTTGGCATCATCAGCGCGATCCGTGCACCGGGCGCTAGCCCAAGGCTTTGCAGCCAGGCACCGAGGCTGCGCGACAGCAGATCAAGCTCTTCGTAGCGCATACGCTTACCCATCGAAGCGTATGCATCGCGATCACTATATTGCCGGAACGCTTCTTCGAGCAAGTGCACCACCGACTGGTAGCGTGTTTTGTCGATCTCTGCCGGCACGCCCGAAGGGTAAGATTTCAACCAGAATTTGTCCATGGGTCGCCTCTGTATGTTTTTTCTGTTGATGTTTTTTAACTATCGATAATTCTTCACTACTGATGCTGGTGGTCACCGCATGGCGGCGCAAGGCATTCGTTGCTTACGGAGCGAAAGGATAACGCGGAAGGGTCGGTATCGGCCGGTCGAAGTTGTCGGGACAAATTGGCGAGCTCGCCTCGTCGTGCCATTTTATCGAGTCCCGCCAGCCGGTTTGCTGCAGCATAAAAACGCGGAAGACTTTTTTCTTGATCGAACAAGGCGCGAAAGGCGGGCACGAATTCATGATAGGTCGTAACCGAGGCTAAGTGCGCATTGGAAAGCGGCTCGGCGAACCACCGATCATAGCCGGTGTACCCGCCCCAGTTATGCTTCAACACTTGATAATCGGCTTTCAACTGAAGAAAAATCTCCTGCTTACGCTGAAGTTTTTCAACATCGCTGGCAGTGCGTTGAAAATTTTTCTCAAGCGCATTTCGATGTTTCAACAGCAAAGTCAGAAAATCTTCTTTCCGGCTTTGAAATTCTACATAAGCTTTTCGTAACCCTGGGTCTTCCTGCATCGTAAGCCAATGCTCTACGCCCATTTCCTCCACGGCGGTCGCAAAAGATTCGTTGAACTGTGTATCGTCTTTCACATAAACGACCTGGTGCGCAAGCTCGTGAAACACCAGTCGTGCGAGCTCACCCTGCGGGTATTTGATGAAAGACGACAGCACCGGGTCATCGAACCATCCAAGTGTGGAATAGGCTGGTACGCCACCGACCTGCACGTCGAGTCCGGCCTTTCGCAAACCGTCTGCGTATTCCTGGGCATCTGCCTTATTGTAATAACCGCGGTAGCTGACGCAACCTGCGATCGGAAAACACCACTGTTTCTGCTCCATCGACAATGGGCCGGTCGCCACGATGTTCCATAACACATAGGGTTGGGACAACTGCGCATAACGGGTGTAACTGCGGTTGTCGGGTAACCCGAGTTCCCGTGCCGCGAACTGCCGAATCTGCTGCACCTGCCGCAGTTTCTGGTGTAGTGGCGAATTGGCTGGCAAATCTGCCAGCCAATCATCGATCGGGCGGGCATTCGCCAGCAAAGAAAACTGACCATGCGCCGCTTGCGCGTAATACCCCATTTGCGCACAGCCGCCAATTAACGATAGTACGACGGCCGCCGCAATACCCAAACTGATAACGCGTAGTCGATACATATCGAATTCAACCCCCAATTCGAGCACATAACACTGGCTTGCAAGATTCCTATGCCCTCACCTGATTGTGTTCCACACCATGCTCCTTGGCAAGTATCGCGCGATGCGTAAGTGATCAAGAATGATCATTCAAATGACACGCAGAAAAATGTTGCGGTGCGATCTTACGAAGCGCCGGCACTTCAGTCGTGCATCGCTGCATCGCGTGCGGGCATCGCGGATGAAAATGACAACCCGTGGGCGGCAGTAAGGAAGAAGCGATTTCACCCTTGATCGCCGCGAACTCGAGTTTGCGCACCTCCAGGCGTGGGGCGGCTGCGAGCAACGCCTGAGAATAAGGATGGTTGGCAGTCGAAAACACGACATCAGCCGAAGCCGACTCGACGATTCGCCCGAGATACATGATCAAAACACGGTCTGCAAGGTGTCGTACCACACCGAGATCATGGCTGATAAAAAGATACGTCAGTTTTAGCTCAGCACGCAACGTCAGAAACAGGTTCAACACCTGCGCCTGTATCGACACATCGAGTGCGGCGACGGCTTCGTCGCATACCAATAATTGCGGTTTAAGCGCTAGCGCTCGGGCGATGCCGATCCGCGCTCGCTGACCACCGGAAAACTGGTGGGGAAATCGATGCAACGCATCTGCATTTAACCCTACACGCTCCAGAAGCGCTGTGACATAGTCCTTTTTCTGCGCCGCGGCGACCATACCGTGCACCACCGGTGCTTCGCCCACAATATCGATGGTGCGCATACGCGGATTCAGCGACGATGTCGGATCTTGAAAAATCAGTTGCATTGCCAACTGCTTTTGACGCCGATCTTTTAAATCGAGCAGTTCGAGTTGTTCGCCCTTCCAGAACCGCTGGCCGGCTGTTAGCCCATGCAAGCCCACTGCCATCCGACCCAACGTCGATTTTCCACAGCCCGATTCGCCGACCAACCCGACGATTTCTCCCGGAAAAATTACCAAACTTACATCATCGACCGCGTGAGTGATTTCCGCACGCAATCCGGCACCGAAAAAATTGACGGCATGTCCCACGATGTCAAGAGGCTTAACAAAACGTTTGGTGGCATTGCGTAATTCCAGCAACGGTTGTGCGACGATTGACTTGGAGGTAGGCGTGGTAACGATATCTTTCACGCAGCAACTCCATCTACGGGCATCGGATGAAAGCAACGGAAAGCGTGGCCGTCTACCTCTACGAGCTCGGGCGGCGTGCTGCAAATCGCATCTGCCCTCTGGCAACGATTACGAAAGGCGCACCCGGCTGGCAAAGCCAATAATGACGGCACCGCACCATCGATCTGCCGCAAAAACGCGCCACGGACGTTTCGTGAAGGTGCCGTTGCGATCAAACCATGGGTGTACGGATGGCGCGGTTGCGTCAAGACTTGATGCACCGTACCGCTCTCGACAATTTCACCGGCATACATGACACAGACCGTATCGGCTAAGCCAGCGACCACCGACAGATCGTGAGTAATCCAAATTAATGCCGTGCCCGATTCACGACATAGTTTCTGCATCTCGAACAATATTTGGCCTTGTATGGTCACATCCAGGGCGGTAGTCGGCTCGTCGCAGATGATCAGGTCGGGTTTGTTGATCAATGCGATGGCAATAGCGACACGCTGGCGCATGCCGCCTGAAAACTGATGGGGATACGCCAGCATTCGCTCGTCCGGCATGGAAATACCCACCTGTACGAGTGCGGCACGTGCCATCGCCTTTGCCGTGCTGCGATCGACCTGATGATGGGCCTGCACCGCCTCCATGATCTGCGTATCGATCCGCAACACCGGATTCAAGCTCATCGTCGAGTCTTGGAAGATCATGGCGATACGGTTGCCACGCATTGCCCGCAATTGCGCCAGCGTCGAGCTCCGTAAATCGGCGCCTTTAAGCAAAACCTTGCCGCTCGCAATGCGGCCAGGCGAATCGATTAGTCCCATGATCGAATAACCGGTCATGGACTTGCCGGAACCGGATTCTCCCACCAGCCCCATTATTTGCCCCGGCATCACTGAAAAAGACACATTGTTGACCGGTGTCGCAACGCCGGCTCGGCTGTGAAATTCGGTTACGAGATTTTGCACGACCAGCGTCGGCACTCCCGGCTCCGGTACGCGATCCAGCACCTGATCTAGTTTACGATCCGATTCACCATCCAATTCACAATCCGATTCACGATGCATTTTTCTATCAGATGCCATGATGCGAGTCGATTAACCGTTCGTCGAATAAGGGTTCAATACATCGCGCAGGCGATCGGCAACCAGATTGATTGCCACTACAGTCACGAGCAGCGCAATTCCCGGAAAAAAACTGATCCAGTATTTTCCCGAAAGAAGGTACTGAAATCCATTGGCGATCAATAAGCCCAGCGATGGCTCTGTCACCGGCAAACCCAGGCCGAGAAACGATAGTGTCGCCTCCAACGAGATCGCCGAGGCAACCTGCAGGGCAGCCATAACGATCAACGGCGGCATACAGTTTGGAAGCAGGTGGCGCACTACGATCCTCAATGGCGAAATCCCCAGCCCCGCCGCTGCTTCTACGTATTGCTTTCGACGCTCCACTAGCGCGGCACCTCGCGCAGTGCGCGCGTAATATGCCCATTGAACAGCCACCAATGCAACGATGATCCTGCTCACTCCCGGTCCGGTCAAGGCCAATAATATAAGCGCGATTAGAATCGGCGGAAAAGACAATTGGATATCTGCGATGCGCATGACGACAGATTCGATCCGACCTCCGGCATATCCCGCGGTCAAGCCTGCGAGCAAACCGATCACCAGCGCAATGATCGTACTGGCGAATCCGACAGCAATCGAGATACGAAGGCCGTACAAAATCGCAGAAAGCAAATCGCGCCCTTGCTCGTCCGTACCCAATAAAAATATCAGACGTCCATCCGACGATCGCTCGCCCGGCGGCAATCGCGAATTCATGATGTCGAGCGTTGCCAAATCATAAGGATCTTGAGGTGCCAGCACCGGTGCCAACAACGCCGCCAAAAGAATCGATACCAGTGCGACTAGACCGATGGAAGCGAGCCTGCTGTAAAAGAAATCACGAGCGTTACGTCGAAACGGCGTTTCCGATTCTATAGGTGTAATCGCGACGACTGCTTTGTCGTTACTTGTGTCATTACCACTCATACCTTATCCTCGGCTAAGCGCACTCTAGGATCGAGCAGCGAGTACAAGATATCCACCAGCAGGTTAATGACGATGAATACAACCACGATCAGCATCAAGTAAGCACCGATTACCGGTCGATCCAACACCCGTATGGAGTCGATAATCAACTTACCCATGCCGGGCCAGGCGAATACGGACTCGGTCACGATGGCGAATGCGATGATCGATCCGAACTGCAATGCCACCACGGTGACGATCGGTATGAGAATATTTTTTAGTATATGTACGCCGACGATTCGGCGATCGGAAAGCCCTTTAGCGCGGGCAAACTTTACGTAATCCTGCGCCAGCGCTTCTTGCGCGCCGGCTCGTGTGAGACGGATGATCAAAGCGATGTTGAACAGCGCCAGATTAAAGGCCGGTAAAAACAGGTGGCGCAGGCCATCCCACGTCAGGAAACTGACTGGTACGCCCCACAGCAACTGCGTAGGTCCACGCCCGCTTGCCGGCAACCAGCCTAACTGCACGGCAAACACCATGATCAGCATCAGCCCCACCCAAAAAGTCGGTAATGAGAATGCCAGAATCGACGTTGCCATAATAAGTTTTCCAGCTAAAGCTTTCGGTCGCAGCCCTACCCAAAGACCGAGTGGAATACCTAGAATAATCGCCATCAGCATCGCCATGATGGCGAGTTCGAACGTTGCAGGCATGCGCTCGAAGATCAGCCCCAGTGCTGACGTAGAAAAAACAAAGGAGCGCCCCATGTCGCCACTCAAAGCGTTTCCAACGAACAGCAGATATTGACGCCATAACGGCTGGTCCAAACCGAAAGCGACCATCACGCGAGCGCGCTCGCGTTCATCTGCATCGGGACTGATCAGTACGTCGATGGGGTTGCCGATTGCATAGATACTAATAAAAACCAGCAGCGACATCGATAACAGCACAAACAAGCCTTGCAACAAGCGTCGGGCGATAAATACCGTCATGCTTGGTGCCCTTTCGAAAGCGCGCTTACATCCCTCTCATAAAACGCCCATTGACTTACCGATGTGCAGCATCCAATAAGCGCTCTCACCGATACGCAACGCCATATTTTCGGGTGTAGGATCATCATGGAAAATAAGGGAAAATGTCCGAAACACATACGCGCTCCATTATCGGATCGTGAGGGTTCCGGCACCCTTCACTGCTGTGCTGAGGATCGAAGGGTACACTGCATAGCGAGGATGAGTTCATGGGCATATTCAGGGCGTGTTGAGGGCATGATATCTCAAGCACCCGCCTGGGCTTGGTCCGGCTCTGCAGTCATCCTCCAGTACCGCTACTGCTCCTGCAAAAAAGAGCGCGTATCAACATACCGGGAGAATTGATGAAATTGATCGAACCCATCCTAGAGTTCCAAGCCGAGTTACAAAAAATTCGGCGGACCATACATGCTTATCCGGAATTGAGTTTCGAGGAACAGCGTACCGCCGATCTCGTCGCAGAAAAATTGACGGCATGGCAAATTCCAGTCCTGCGTGGCATGGGCGTCACAGGCGTCGTCGGTATCATTAAAAACGGTACCAGCACCCGCGCCATAGGATTGCGCGCCGACATGGATGCTTTACCGATGCAGGAACGCAATACCTTTGAACATGCCTCCAAGCATGGTGGCAAGATGCACGCTTGTGGCCATGACGGCCACACGGCAATGTTGCTCGGCGCTGCACGCCATCTTTCGCACAACAAGTCGTTCGACGGCACCGTGTACGTCATTTTTCAGCCGGCCGAGGAGGGCGGCGGCGGCGCCAGAAGAATGATCGACGATGGACTATTCCAGCAGTGCCCGATGCAGGCAGTGTTCGGCATGCACAATTGGCCTGGCATGGCAGCAGGCACCTTTGGCGTCACATCCGGTCCGATGATGGCGTCAAGCAACGAGTTCGAGCTGACGATAAAGGGCCGTGGTTCCCATGCGGCGCAGCCCCACAAGAGTGTCGATCCGATTCTGGTTGCAATTCAAGTGGCGCAGAGCTGGCAAACCATCATCACCCGTAACAAGAATCCC
Organism: Pseudomonadota bacterium; assembly: GCA_040385645.1. Lineage (GTDB taxonomy): Bacteria > Pseudomonadota > Gammaproteobacteria > Burkholderiales > Burkholderiaceae_D > JANXSS01. Next base: position 1,136 of record JAZKGZ010000017.1, on the reverse strand, counting down.
CTTGATGCCGGCCTGTTATCGATCACGCAAATCCATGCTGGCAGCGCAACCAATGTGATTCCGGACGAAGCGACCATCATCGGCACCGTGCGCACATTCAACATTCCCGTACTGGATTTAATCGAAGAACGCATGCGCAGCATCGCCACGCATACAGCGGAGGCGTTCGGTGCCACGATGAATTTTCAATTCAATCGAAATTATCCGCCGTTGATCAATCATTCAAGCGAGACTGCTTTTGCAACGGACGTAATGCGTGATGTAGTCGGGCTTGCAAACGTGGAAACCGACATCGAGCCAAGCATGGGCGCGGAGGATTTCGCCTACATGCTGCAGGAAATGCCGGGTTGTTACGTATTCATTGGTAATGGCGAAGGTAATCATCGTGCCGCAGGGCACGGTTTAGGACCCTGCAACCTTCATAATCCGAGCTACGATTTCAATGATGACCTTCTCCCAGTCGGCGCGACGTACTGGGTTCGTCTGGCGGAAGCTTTTCTAAAATCGGCTTGAATTTCAGACTATTTATTTACTTATTTTTCCATCCTTTTTCAATTCAAGGCTTTCCATGTCCTTCAAGAAAATTTCTGTTGCCACATTTATCACTATTGGGTCGTGCCTAAGTTCGCTCCATACATCGGTTTGGGCGGTCGATTCAACCTCTTTGGAAGCAGGTACTGGTAACCGCAGTACGTTCATTCGTGCCGGTCTACAGTGGGATTGGAAAAGCAAATGGTTTCAATCGAATGGTACCCACTTGGGTGGGTACTGGGATTTGACGGCGGCGCAAATACGCCAGAACCGCTATCAAGGCATTCCGGATAACGGCAGAAATCTCTTCGATCTGGGACTGACACCGGTGTTTAGATTCCAGCGCGACGATCAGCTGGGTTGGTACGCTGAAGGCGGTATCGGCGTACATTATTTTTCCAGCTTATACGATAATAACGACCGGCAATTTTCCACACGTTTTCAATTCGGCGATCATATCGGTTTAGGCTACGTTTTTAACAATAGATGGGATATCGGCGCAAAAATCCAACACTTTTCGAACGGCAGTATCAAACAACCAAATGACGGTGCCAATTTCGCCATTATCAAGGCGGCGTATCGTTTTTAGTTTTGGGGCTAACTGG
>JAZKGZ010000016.1:0-187887 GCA_040385645.1 Pseudomonadota bacterium | reverse complement strand
GGTAGAGCAACTGATTCGTAATCAGTAGGTCGGGCGTTCGATTCGTCTCATCAGCACCAATTAAATCAAGTACTTAGCCCAGCCCATAAGGTTGGGCTTTTTGCTTTCTGGGGTCAGGGTAGCAATCTGGGTAGCTTGGCATACTGGGAAACGCTGGGTAACCTCTGCCCAAGTAGCCCTGAGTAACAGCAGTATCCTTTCTCCTTTGCAAGTACAGCCCTTGAGGTAATGTGCTTGCATGGCAAGGGTTTGCTACCCTCAGTGCGGGGAACTAATGCACTGGGTAGCGGGCACAAGCCCGTGCGGGTACGCTATCGGAATTACGGTGTTAGTGTAGGGTGGCAAGAGCGCCCTTGTAGGGGCTATTGGCTAAAGCTGCTATGTATCCCAAGGGAGGCGGCGGCAACGGCACTGTAAACGCTGTAGGTGCTTTGTATGGAAATGCTGGGGTGCATGCTGGTGCGAGTAATCCCAGCGCTGCATTCGTAAGTGTGTGCTCTCCATTTGCTGCCAGGGCTGCGGCATCGTAAGCCTGGGCTGCTTGCTCGGCGGTGCTGAACCGTCCTAGCCTCCGGCGTGCACCCCGAACATTGATCTGGGCTTCAAACTTTCCCCGTACTGGGTTGTACCACACGCCCTTGTACCCGCTGCTGTTTGTCACGGCTAAGCGTGTGTTAGCCCGGTTCTGCGATCTGGTTACGACCCTAAGATTGCATGGCCGATTATCGTGTTTATTCAGGTTGATGTGGTCAACGTCCATGCCCTCTGGTATCGCCTGCCCGGTTGCAAGCACCAGGACAATACGGTGCTGCCTGTATTGCACACCATTAACTCGCACCTGCTTGTACCGCTCTTTTGTAGGCCCGGCATTGCGCTGGCTAGCCAAGTTAATGCTCTTGCACGGTACCCGGCGCTTCAGTTCACCTGTTTCCCAGTCCAGGGTAAAGAGTTCGGCTAGTGCTTCGTAAGTTGGAAGTTTGTGAAAATACATGATTGCTCCATAGGGAATGCACAGGAGCGGATCGCTTCTGTTTTGGTTGATATGAGGAAGGTACTGCGGGGTTGTTCGGTATACGTTCGGGTACTGCTGCTAGGGTACCCAGAGGGCAGGGGTATGTATTAGCAAAGGAACAGATCAAGCGCGGGTGCGCCTGCTCTCGGGACATGCTTTATCGCAATGGTGCATGCCTTCCCCTGCTCCTACATCGAGTTAGGAGAGGCGCAAGGAGCTATGTTGGTGCGATGGGTGCTTGATTGCAATAGCGCTGCTGGTACGCGCATCGGATGAGCAGCCGGGGTGCTGGCTGTGCTCAGATGCGGTACGGTTTGACTTGAATCTGAAACATCAGTCACCCAATAAGATAGAGTCTTTCTGGGTCAGTGATGTCTCGCGGAAAGTCTTGCAGAATTGCTACGGAAGTATTGGTTTGCTGGAGAGACCCCAGCAAACCTCTCTCAGGCAGCGAGTAGAACTTCCTGCATGAACCGGGCATCGTTCACAAGGTATTTCATACGGCCTGCCTTACCAATATCCCCTGCTGCCTTCAATGACCATCCAAGCAAATGCAAGCTCGGCAGCGCTTTGCATTCGCGGCTGAGCAAGTCCCTACGGATGCCAGTATTGGCCTCAATGCTCTCAGCGCTGATACAAGAGAGCTTGCTGTGCATTACCATGTCTACTAATGCTTGCCTCCCTTGCTTCGCCTGTTGAGGGGCAGCGGCTAGATAAGCTGGCAGTGCAGCCGGTAAAGGCGCAGGCGCTGCACCGGGGAATAGTCGCTGCATGTTCGGCAAGAGCATGCCTAGCTCAAGCGTGAGGAATAATTTCATTGCCCCGCATTTGCCTTCACCGTTTACGTTTCTGGCATTGCCACGCATGGCAAGCTGCTTAATCCACTTCAGGACATTCCCCTCCTGCACTTGCCGGTAATCACCTCTCGGGGAGTACAGACCGCCGGCAATGGGAACGCTTTCAGCAAGCGCTAGGCGTTCAATGCTGAGTGCTTTACCCGACCAGCCATGAGCTTGTGCAATAGTTGCTGATCCAGGTTGGTAGAACGATCCGAACATGAATACGTGCGTTTTCTTCCTAAACTGGTTTGAGCCTACGCCCGCGCCCCAATGCTGGGTATTCACCTTGCGGCCTTCCCAGTCGGTAGGATTTTCAGGATTACCTGAGGCGCTGATAATTGCCCCATCTGTCAGCACGTCCTTATGCACTACGACAAGAACATCATCCCCGGCCTGGGTATTCGCAAGCACTGATTCCCGGATGTACAGCCCGTACTCGGCACGGTCAGCCGCAACCTTCAATGCCTCGCGTACCTTTCGGAACTTGTCAGGCATATCCATGCGGAGGACTTCCAGGCGCTCATAGTTCACATGCACTACAGGCACCATGCTTACGTCAGGGTGGAGGGTCACTAGGCCAGCTAACTCGCTGGTTGCATCCAGCAGTACGAAGCCAGGGTAATCGGTTCCAAGGTGCAGGGTGTACGCGAAGAACCTATGCTCTTTGCGGGAGTAGAACGCCCGGCCTTGCGCTGCTGCTCGGAGGAAGTCTACAACCTGTCGTAACTTGGCTTGCTCCCCTAAACGCATGCCCTCCGATGCTTCCGGGTCTGTCATGTCCCAGAGCGATACGCCCGTTTCATCATCGAAGGTGCATGCCGCCTCTGGTGCAACCAATACAGCCGGTGTGTACCGTTGGCCGCTACTGCTTTGCGTAAGGCACGCCATGTAGTAACCGGCCTGCGCCAGCACTGGCAACCACGGGTGGCCAGGTGCATGCCTCGCAAGACTCGCGTGCAGTCCTTCTACATCTCCGGTTGTCACCTGTGCCTGCTGTAGCAGGTCTGGGTGTTCGTCAATGAACACGATGCTACGCGGCTGGCTCAGGTAATGCAGGACGCCTTCAGCTTTGCCGGACTCAAGCTCTTGCTCAAGCTGCTTGTGCGTCACAATGACAATGCGTTGCGCTCCGAGAGTGCGCTTGTCAACAACGCGGGTAGGTACGTGTCCCAGTTCGTCAAACGCTTTCTTACGGTCTACCCCTTTGTGCTTATGCAGGGAACTCCACAGCGCGGTACAGCCTTCGCCGGTGAGGGCTTCAATACCTGCCTGCGCTTCTTCAGCCATCTTGATGGTAGGCACCACATAAGCAGCCGAAAAGCTCATGTCGCCCATGGCAAACGCAGCAATCAGAGCGTATGCCGAGGAAGACTTACCCAGCCCTGTACCCAATGGCACAGCCTGCATACGGGTTGCACGGGTGCCAGCCTGCACATGCTGAATAGCCTTCAGGCTGGCTTGCAGTACGATTTCGGAAACTTGCTTGTCGGTGCTGTTCACTGCACGGCCATGCTGGTTAATCTGTTGCGCCCGCATCTCATGGAAGCGGTCTGACAGGAAGCGATAGTCCATCGCTGTTCTCCTTGGTAAGGTTGATTCGATGCGCAGGGTTGCGCGGGATGTACTGCTGCTGGAACGTGAAGAAGCCCGCACGGTGGCGGGCCTCATGGTCTTGCTGGAGTGCTGCGGCCCAGGCTGCTACAGCAGCGCCGGGCGTTGGCTGGAGCCTAAGTGCTGGCAGCAGTGCGAAGTGCTCGGACTTGCTGCTCAAGCTCTGCAATCCTTGCAGCCAATCCAAACACGGTACTGGAGCTGCTGCCCTCTCCAGCCGGCACGGTGCTGTGTGCTTCCCGGTACGCTGGTAGGGCTTCATACACTGCCCAATCCAGGAGGGCTTTCGCCCCGGGCTTCGTGCTGCGCATGAGTCGCTTGCGCAATCCCTTCTCGGAGAGCGCCTGTACCGGGCGCTGGGATAGAACTTCTACCAGCCGCACCTCATCCTTGCCCAGTGCTTTAACGGCAGTGGTTGTATTTGTAATTCCCAGTGCTCTGAATACGTCTGCTGCTACAACCCAGGGCTTGCCGTCGATACCGACAATGCGGATTCCTGTACCGTTGAAGTGCAGCGTTATTGTTCGGTCAAAGCCGGCCATGTTGATCCTCGTGAATGTGTGGGGTGCTGTTCGGGGTACGGCGGGCCGGTGCCGGCGGTACGGAGTGCCCAGCGCTTTCGTAACGCGGCGCTGGGTGGAAACTGTAGGTACTGTGGAAGGTGTTGCAAAGCGCCGGTGCCGCATGGCCGGGCGGGGAAGGGTAACGCTATGCCAGTATCATCCTATGACCCTCTAATCTGTAGGCTGTGAGGGCTGTTTGCACTGGTATCATGCTATGTAACTCTAAGCGGTACAGGGGCGGTGTCTGCTTACCTAGTATCATACTATGTGGCTCTAACCCGCAGGATGTGGTGCCAGCTTGTTTTAGTATCATACTATGAAGCTCTAAACCGTTTTCCGGCTAGATTGGCCTTGGCTGGTATCATGCTATGGCCCTCTAAGCCGTACTCGGCAAGGGCGTCAATCGTTTTGTTGCTACCCTTCGCAGCCTTTTCAAATGCTTTCACTATCGGATTCTGTACCCTACGTGCCTGGCTCCTGGCGAACCCCCCTGTTCTACAAGTGCAAGGTAATGCAATTTGGTATGGTTGGTATCATACTGGGTGACTCTAAATCATATCTTTTAAAATCAATGACTTACGATTTCCCCAAGATTCAGTTCTAGATTCGCGAACGGATGTGGGTTCAGTGGTTAAACCAAACCGCTTTAGCGGGCCTCAGAGGAGGCTAGGAAGCCGGGGCTACACTTCCCTTGCTTGCACTGTGGAAACCCCGTAGCGGGGCTGTGCTCAAGCTGGCAGCGTGTTTTGTGATTCTCCAAGCAGTCTGTACACCGTAGCACGGGAGATGCCGTGACGCTTCCCCAGCTCGGCCTTGCTGCCGGTGAATGTCTTGGCATCATCGCGGAGCTTCTGTAACTCAAGACTGCTCAGGCTTTCTTTCCTACCGAACCGTATTCCCTGTGCCATTGCCTTGGTACGGCCTTCGGAAGTGCGCTCGTTAATCAGGCTGCGCTCCATCTCTCCCACAGCAGCAAGCACATGAAATACCATCTTGCCGTGCGGAGTGCGGGTATCAATGCTGGCGTTATCGAGAACAGCGAAGTGCACACCCTTGGCCTCAAGTGCTTCCACGATCTTCACCGCATCCGAGACGCTGCGGGCTAGCCTGTCCAGCTTCGTCACAATCACGGTATCGCCTTCGCGCACGAACTCGATAAGGGTTTGCAGGGCTTGTCTGCCAATCGTGCTCTTGCCGGATTGCTTCTCAGCTAATACCTTCTCGCACTTAGCCTCCTTGAGCTTCTGTTCCTGTGTCTCGTAGCTTTGGCCTGTGGTGCTAACTCTTGCGTATCCGATCTTCATACCGTCTCCGTCTCAAAACATCTTAGGTGATGTGAGATTGCATTATGAGACAACTTATGAGATGTTGCAAGCGGTAAATTCTGGGCGTCTCATAACTTGTAAGATTTGAGACACGTTCAAGGCTGAGTTAGTCGTCGTCAAGCTTAGCTTCAGCGGGGAGGGTGGCCCGAATCGTAGCTTTTAATTCCTCCATCACATCTGCTGGGTTGTTTCCCCACATGACGGTTAGATGGTGATTCGTGTCGAAATGGGATGCCTGCTTTTCAAAGGCTTCTTTCTTAAATGTATAGATGACCGGGAGGCCAAGCCCTTCAGCATATCCAGCTTCCCAATACGCCCCGTTATTACCGTGTGTGAGGTCTGCCAACATAAACCGGCTTCGTCGTATCTCAACTCGCATCCGATCATCAATTGAACCAGCGCGGGGTACATCGGTTAGTACACGAAGCTCAAACCCAGTCGCAGCAACGGCAGGCCGAAACACTGTATCCACAATATTATTTAGCTCTGGGTCATGGAATTTCATCGCCATGAAAGCAATGCGGGAATCTCTTGAATCCCGATTTAATCTGTCGAATTCTGCCCACCCGTCCAGCGTCATTTGAAACTGAAGCGGCTGCGACAAGTAGTCTATAAACATATTCTCATATTTAACTAAGCCTCTTTCTGCAAGATACAACGCAATCTCGAAAACCATTGAAGGCTTCGGGCTTCCAATAATTGCTTGCAGTTGTTCAGACTCGTTGATAACAGTGTCGTCTGTCCCCTTGGCTTCTTCGCCTACCCAAAGTAGCAGGTTGGTTATCTGTTCATTCGGCCGCGGTAGCTTCCCCGTTTCACAAACCCGCTTGTACCAGTCGCTATCAAGCAATGGTACATAGCCGTTACGTTGCATCTTGCGTACGGTGTGACTTACTACTGCTGTACGGGGGTCGTCTTTGTCAGGCCCATCAGGTTCCAACATGTCATGTAATGTTCCGGTCAGGCGAAACTCCCCGCATCGCCGGCAGTTGAAGCCCAGCGAATCACTGGCATTACCCGGTAACTCATCACATGCGTCTAACGTACATATCGGACAATCAGCCATTATGCTTCCTACGTAGGCCGCTCCATAGCGGTAGGCAATCAGATTACACTACCGAACGCGAAAGTTTAGGTGCTGTTCGAAGCGTATGTTGGCTTGCGGTTGCTTGTATCGGGAAATGATGGACTGCTGCCATTGCGTACCGCGTCCAGGGGCTTGTGCGTGAATCCTGGGTCACTGTTACTTGCTGTACTACAGGGGGGGGGTACCCAGGGGGAAAGGCGGGCGACTTGTGAGTAGAGACACCTTCGCATGAATAATAAAAATTTTGGTATTACGCCTGCCACGCATACCCACCCAAGGGAGCATTGGTAAGCAAGTTAGCGAGAGACGCCTACGCATAAATTTAATAAAATTTACTGCAAAGATTTCGCATCGCGACACCGGTACCTCTTCAAAAGACGTGTGCATTTCTACTAAATTGAGGCGCACACCATTTTCAAGTATGCAGGTAAGACATCGCCGTGATTTGGATAGGCATCCTCTGATTTATCTTTCCAATTAATTGCGTCTCCGTTTTGATATTGTTTAAATCCATAATTGTCATCGTGTGCGGATAGCCATACTGAGGTGGTGTATTTTCGAAGTGTGCAGTTAACCATGACAGTTTCAAACGGCTCATTTTTTGTGAGGTCACGATCTTCATGATCGCTCCGCTCTACAAACTTCAGTTCGACCCGATGCCGCCCGTGTACTTTAAAATCCAAAAGTACTTTATATTCACTTGTAGATGATCCAGCATTTGTTATAAAACCTGATCCAATTATCCCATTACGAAATGCGTCACTTGATGCTTTGGTGGCAGCGGATGCAGCGCTTGCGGCGGCACTTAATAAAACTAAAGTCGTAAAAACATTTGCTAGGTTCATTGAGATTCCATACTAATAAATTAGGGTTGCACACATCATCTTAAGCACATCTTTTTAAAGTTGAAGTCGTTGGCTTTTATCCTTTCAGCATTGAAGTTTTTCAGGGGTTAATATTTCATACGATCCCACTCGGACATATACTCCCATGCGTACTCTGTCTCGCCTGTTTCCATATCCATGCTCTCCCCAGCAGGCCATGTCGCAGCGAGTAGCATGTCTGCCCACTTCGTCAATGCTTCCCGCTTCTCCTTCTCGTACCCGTACCTGTCGTACACGGCGGTGCTACTCGTATCGGTATGGTTCAAAACCTTCTGCACGATCAAGCGCGGGTATCCCAGCACCGATAGCCCCGTTGCTACTGTGCGGCGGCAGTCGTGCGGGGTGAACTGGCCCAAGTCGCGTAATGGGCTTTCTGGCTGCTGCATCTCATCTCGCAGGGCATGGTCGGGTGTGGTAAGTGAAATATGCTGCTCCGGTTTCTTCGGACTTGGGAAGCACCAAGGGGGTGGAGGCTTGGCTTCCGTATCGGCAGCGGGTACCTTTACCCTTAGCGTATCCAGCAGAGCCTGGGCTTCCTCGACTAACGGAACCCGGTGCGCTTTCCCGTTCTTGGAATTGGCTGCTGGAATAGTCCACACGCATGCTGTGCCGCTACCTTCTAAGTCTGTCCACTGCATGCGTAGCACTTCGCCCTTACGCTGCCCAGTCAGCAGCATAAGCTGCAACGCACGGCGTGTAACTTCGTGCATGCCAATACCTCGGCCTGTATCGAGTGCGTACCAAAGCGGGAGGATTTCGGGATGCTGAAGCACACGCTCCCTCGATACCTCCCGCGCTGGCTTCTTCACGCCTGTGCATGGGGACTCTTCAATCTCGCCACGCTCTACCGCCCAGCCGAATGCCTTACTGAGTACTGCAAGCAAACGGTTTGCTGATACAGGCGAACCAGCATCCATCTTTGCATCTAGTAAGCGGTTGATGTCTTTGCGGGTAATGTCCTTGGCAAACGCTGTACCCATCACAGGTACCACGTCTCGCAGGAGTTGTCGCTTATCCTCTTGCCAAGTGCGCTTGTGCTGCTTTGCATACCGCTCGATGAAGTCTGCGCATAGAGCCTGTACTGTGATTGCAGAGCGCTCGGCCTTCTCACGCAAGAGCTTTTCTGCTGCCGGGTCGTTACCGTCTGCTACGGCAATGGTTGCCCTCTCATACGCTGCTCGCGCAGCACTGAGGCTATAGGCAGGGAACTTCCCAATTGTTAGGCGACGTGACCTGCCTGCAATGCGGTACACGTATTGAAACGATACATCCCCTTGCACTCCAATCCTGATACCAAAGCCAGGGTTGCCGTGATCCCAGACCTCGGCACGAATCCCAGTAGGTTGTACAGCACGTAGGAATGCGTCTGTCAAAACCCGCTTGTTCTGTGCCATACTTGCGAACTCCTGATTTGCTACCCTAATACCGTACAGGGTAGCACGCAGGAATGCGGAGTTGCAAGGCGGGTGCTGGGTAAGTAATTGATTCGTTGGCTGATTATTGTGGATGTTGATTCAAGTCATTGATTCGTAATCAGTAGGTCGGGCGTTCGATTCGTCTCATCAGCACCATCAGTCAAAGCAAAAGCATATGAGCAAAAGCCGGTACCATGAATAGGTGCCGGTTTTTTTTTATAGTATTTTTTAAAAATAAAAACCGATCATTATGTTTGCTTGCGAAGCACTTGGTTGAATCTAACGCAAGCATCGTATGACTTGCTGACACTATCATTCAAATTGTCCGGCTTTCGGACGACTGTACTGCTGGAATTGCTGATTCAATTGGTGATTGTGGGGAAAAGATTGTGGCTGACGCCGTTTTGCCTAAAACATAATCAAAAAAATAACACTTATGGAGGATTACATGGATGACATCGTGATAGTTGGAGCGTTGCGTACAGCAGTCGGAAAGTTTGGCGGTAGTGTCGCGAAAATTAGCGCCGCTGATCTCGGCGCGTATGTGATCAAAGGGTTGTTAGACAGGACCGGGTTGAATCCCGAGTTGGTCAGTGAAGTTATTCTCGGGCAGGTGCTTACGGCAGGATGTGGTCAAAATCCTGCGCGGCAGGCTGTGATCAAATCAGGTTTGCCTGACATGGTGCCGGCTTTTACCGTTGGCAAAGTGTGCGGTAGCGGGTTGAAGGCAACGCATTTGGCAGCTCAGGCGTTGATGTGCGGTGACGCCGACATCATCATTGCTGGTGGCCAGGAAAATATGAGCGCTTCTCCGCATGTTTTAAACGGCTCTCGTGATGGATTTCGTATGGGTGATGCCAAGTTGGTCGACACAATGATCGTCGATGGGCTTTGGGATGTATACAGCCAATATCATATGGGCGTAACGGCTGAAAATATTGCTAAAAAATATAATATTTCTCGGCAAGAACAAGATGAATTTGCAGTCGCGTCGCAAAACAAAGCAGAGGCAGCGCAGAAAGCTGGAAAATTCAAAGACGAAATTCTAGCTCTTGAAATTCCGCAAAAAAAAGGCTCGATTACTTTCGATACTGACGAATTCGTCAAACATGGCACCACGATTGAATCATTGTCGGGCTTACGCCCTGCGTTTGCGAAAGACGGTACCGTCACTGCTGGGAATGCGTCAGGTATTAACGATGGCGCTGCTGCCGTTGTGATGATGACTGCAACCCGTGCACGCGAACTTGGGCTGACTGTTCTGGCAACCATCAAAGCGTATGCTTCCGCTGGTTTGGATCCAACAATCATGGGAATGGGGCCGGTGCCTGCGTCGCAACGCTGCTTACAGAAGGCTGGTTGGACACATACCGATCTCGATTTGATGGAAATCAATGAGGCGTTTGCCGCGCAGGCAATTGCTGTTAATCGTGAGATGGGCTGGGATACTAGCAAAATTAATGTGAATGGCGGCGCGATTGCGATTGGCCATCCGATTGGCGCATCCGGGTGTCGAGTACTTGTTACGTTGTTGCACGAAATGATTAGACGCGATGCGAAGCGTGGCCTGGCTAGCCTGTGCATCGGCGGTGGAATGGGCGTTGCACTTGCTATCGAGCGTTGATGCCTGGGTGGGGATTAGCGCTTAAGCAAAAAAACACATGAAGCCTTAGCCGAAATAAGCGTCGCTTTTACCGGTTTTGTGGATACCGTGGATATGTCGTAAATAAATGGAGTTAATAATGGCAAGAGTTGCATTGGTAACAGGTGGAATGGGTGGATTAGGTGAAGCGGTTTGCATCAAATTGGCGGCGCTAGGCTACCGTGTAGTGACAACTTATTCTCCAGGCAATACAAAATCCGAAGCCTGGCTTAAATCGATGAGAAATCTCGGATTCGATTTTCGGGCGTTTGAGTGTGACGTTGCCGATTACGATTCCGCACAAGCGTGCGTTCGGCAAGTTGAAACGGAGGTTGGTCCAGTGGATGTGTTGATCAATAATGCCGGTATCACCCGTGATATGACGTTCAAAAAAATGGATAAAACGAATTGGGATGCAGTGATGAAAACGAATTTGGACTCCGTTTTCAACATGACGAAACCAGTATGTGACGGTATGGTTGAACGTGGATGGGGCCGGATCATCAATATTTCGTCGGTGAATGGACAAAAGGGCGCGTTTGGTCAAACGAACTATTCTGCTGCAAAAGCTGGTATGCACGGATTTACAAAAGCATTGGCGTTAGAGGTTGCGAAAAAGCAAGTGACTGTCAACACGATCTCGCCGGGCTACATCGGCACGAAAATGGTCATGGCGATTGCACCCGATGTGTTGAATACGAAAATTATTCCGCAAATACCGATGGCAAGACTTGGCAAGCCGGAAGAAGTTGCTGGGTTAGTCGCTTATCTCGCCTCCGATGAGGCGGCCTTCTTAACAGGTGCAAACATCGCGATCAATGGTGGCCAGCACATGTATTGATTTTTTGGTGATTACAGTTGCTTCGTCTCGAATGTGTTGCAGCTTGCCATGTCGCCCGATTCGATACCGCGTTTAAACCATCGCACCCGTTGTGCGGACGAGCCGTGGGTAAAAGAATCGGGAACGACATAGCCTTGTCCCTGCTGCTGCAGGGCGTCGTCGCCAATTGCGGTGGCGGCGGCAAGTGCTGCTTCGACATCGCCTGCTTCGAGAATGCTGCGTGATTGATTAGCATGGAATGCCCAGACACCTGCATAGCAATCGGCCTGCAGTTCAAGACGTACTGATAATACATTTGACTGCGACGGGCTGGCCCGTTCGCGTGCAGCTTCGACCTTGGCCATTGTGCCGGAAATATTCTGCACATGATGGCCGACTTCGTGCGCGATCACATATGCTTGTGCGAAGTCGCTCGAGACTTGGAAGCGCTGTTGCATCAGTTTATAGAAGGCCAAATCGATATAGATCTTTTGGTCGCCTGGGCAATAGAACGGACCGCTGGCGGTCTGTCCGGTGCCGCATGCGGTCGATGTGCTTCCAGAAAAGATTTGTAATTTTGGAGCTGCATAACGTGCTCCACGTGCTGAAAACAACTGTGCCCAGGTGTCTTCGGTATCGGCCAGGACGGTCGATACCAGGCGAGTGGTGCGGTCGCTCGCCGGTGCCTGCGGTTGCGATCGCTGCCCTTGCTGTTCTTGTGACGCTGGCGTCGGTATGCCACCGCCGTTTAACAAATTAAGTACGGTCAGGGGATTAATGCCAAAAAAATAGGAGGCCACGAGGGCAATGGCAATCGAACCTATACCGATAGAACGCCCACCGAGATTGAAGCCGCCACCTCCGCCTCCACTGCCGCGCACGTCTTCTACATTATTACTTTCCCGATTGCCTTCCCATTTCATTTGCTCACCCTGTATTCAGATTTAATTTGGTCGCCGAGCGTAGATTGTTACGCTAGCCGTACGAGATTTTTAGACCGCCGCACTTAACATTTATGCAACGAAGTGTACTGGGATAAGTCCCTAACCTTTGTTTTCCACCGCGCTTTCAGGCATGATCGGCACTGATTCGGGCGTAAATTAACAAAAGAAATTTCGTCGATGACAGCTAGTGCAAAACAGTGGTTCAGAATTGTCGGTGCCTACAACGACGACGCTTTATGGCTTGCTGACAAGTATGGTCACATCGGTGAATTCTACGACCTGCCCGGCCCTGATCTTGCAAGTCTTACGTAATTCGACGCGACGATCTACCTTCACTGCACCGGAAGCGACCAGCATTTTGCCGGCACCGCCGCTTTCGCATAGCCCTACCAACTTGAGAAGTTGATTTAATTCGACATGATCGTCATTGAGTTCGAAGGTCAGTTGTTTTGTATGTCTCTGGTTTTTCATTGCAATGCTGGCAGATTTTTTATATCGATAAGAACTGACAAATCGCTTGCGGCAAAGCCGAATACGTTTGCGTAAAAGTAGAACTCGGCTTCCAAGGCGTGCTTGATGTTTTGCGCGCGACGAAACCCGTGCTGCTCCTCGGCAAACGTAATGTATGCTACCGGCAGTCTTTTTTCATTTAATGCATCGAACATCATTTGCGACTGGTTGGGCGGCACTACTTTGTCTTCCAATCCCTGAAACAGAATTAAGGGCACCGACAGGCGATCGACGTGGTGAATCGGCGATCGTGCCCGATAGGTGGCTTGCTCGGCTGGGTAAGGGCCGATCAGGTGGTCGAGATAACGCGACTCGAATTTGTGGCAATCGCGTGCCAGCGCTTCCAGATCGCTGACGCCGTAGTAGCTCGCCCCGGCCTTAAAATAATTATGAAACGTCAGTGCCGCCAGAGTTGTGTAACCGCCGGCGCTGCTGCCTCGAATGATCAGCCGCTCAACATCGACATCGCCGCGCGCGACCAAAAACCGCGCGGCGGAAATTGCATCTTCCACATCCACGATCCCCCACTGCCCGTACAACCGTTCACGGTAGGCGCGGCCGTATCCGGTGCTACCGCCGTAGTTGACGTCGACCACCGCGAAACCGCGACTGGTCCAAAATTGGATGGAGAGATTGAGCGTTGGATTGGCTGTCGAGGTCGGGCCGCCGTGATTAAGGACGAGAAGGGGCGGACGCTCGTCGGCACATGCCTTGAAATCGCGGTTCTTTGGCGCATAAAAAAACGCATGCGCGCTGAGATCGTTCGTCGTGGGAAATTCGATTGCAGTCGGAATCGAAAGATACGCATTATCTATGTCGAGTGTGGTCGCGCGTCGTAATATCTGCCATGTCATATCGTCGAGATCGAGGCGTACGACGGAACTGGCAATGTCAGGCGCTCCGCCGATGAACACGGCAAAGTTGTTGCCGATTTTGAGGTCGCTGATGTGTCGAAAAGGCAGGCATAACGGCGTAAGCGCTAGTGTCGTTCGCTCGAGGCGTGCAAGCTGCCAATTGCCGTCTTGAACATAGCTGCACAGAAGGTCGCCGTGTTGCGTAAAGCCATAGGTCGTGACGCCGAAAGTCCACTGCGCCCGACCAAATTCCGCTGCCATCGGGTATAGCGCTTGAGCGCTATCGGACCCAAGTCGGTAAAGATTCCACCAGCCGCTGAGATCGGACACGAAATGCAACTCGCCCGAGGGCGACCAAGCCGGCTGAAAAATTGATTCGCGGCGGCCTCCCGCAATCAACCGAGGTTTGCCGAGCAGACCGGCCTCGTCGATCGCTGCGAGCCATAAGGAAGTGCCGTCCCACGGCATATCCGGGTGATCCCACGACAGCCAGGCAAGCTGACTTCCATCAGGACTCAATCGGGGTGAAGCAAAAAAATCATGGTTGTCGGCTAATACTTCGTCGTCGCGTTGGCCGCTGATATCGATTGCGACGATCATATTGATTGGTTCGCCGGATGTTTCGGAATGTTTTTCGCAGACGGCGATCAACCGATGACGCCGATGATCGATCACGGCATCGGCATAGCGCCGCGTGGCGTCATTGCTGCGGGTAATCGCCACAGGCATCCGTGGTCCGTCCCCATTGCTAACAGCATCGATGCGATAGAAGCCCTGATCGGCAAGGTTGGAGAAATACACACTGGCGTCGGCCACCGTGTACGCGCCACCACCGTATTCATGCACGCGGGTGCGCACGCTCCAGGGTGGTGGTGTGATGTCTTCGTTGTTGCCGTCCCGGTTGCGTACCAGCACGCATCTTCCCTGTTGACTGGCGCGATTTTCGATCCAGTAGATATCGTTACCGTCGATGGCAATCTGGTCCAGGCCTACTGTGTCGGCGACGATCGCCTCCGTTGTGATGGGGGACCGCCATGTGCCGTAAGGTGCCGATCGCGGGCTCGAAGATTCGAACGTTGCCATTTAAATGCGCTCCGGTGCAATCATTTCTGCATAATCGTAAAGGTCGGCTAGTATTTGCTGATGCTGTTCGGTGCGGTCGTCTTGTTCGCTCATGTTTTCCGACAACAGGTCGATCTGGTCGAACAGTTGCTCGACAGTGCGGGCGTCGGCCTCGCCATCAAACAGGCGCTCACGTCGGTGTTGGTCCCAACTCTTGCGATCAGGAGCATTGAGGGTTTCCGGGAAATTTCTGGCACGGTAACGAAAAACCAGTTCCGACATTCTTGGGTCGTCAAAGCTTAGGATGGCAGTCGCTAATTTCTCGGGTGTCATTTCACGTAACTCGGCCAATTTGCGGCGATCGTTGTTGCCGATGAATGCTCCATACAGATCTTCGTCGACGTCGGCGGGCACGCGTTCGGGGCGAAGAAACACCTGCTCCCATACCGTCGCAGCCGGTGGATCGGCTACTGCGAACCCTGCATGCGCCATCGCCGTGGGTAAGTCAATTTGCCAATGAAGAGCGCGTGCTTGAGAAAGCGTTTTCAAGTTGCCGATCACGACCGGGGATTTGTTGAGATGGATCGTTTTGACCGGCAGGCGGGCCACATCATCCGGCAAGGCGTCGGCTTTGGTGAACATTCGCAACCGGATTTCGGCGACGTCCATGTCTTTGAGCATACGGGGGTCGTGTGCCAGATCCCAAACGATCAGTTCATTTCGGTTGGTGGGATGCATCGCCAGGGGCCACATGAGTGCGAGACAACCGCGCTCGGCCGGTACCATGCCGGTCACATGCAAAAAGGGGCGTTGCTGTGGCCAGCCTATTTCTTCCGCGACGCGGTCTTTTTTGTGCAAGGCAACGCAGAAGTCGAAAAGCTTCGGCTGGCACTGACGAATCAGTCGTGCCAGAGCAATCGTCGCGCGTACATCCGACAGTGCGTCGTGCGCGCTGTCATGCATCAGACCGTTTGCCGCTGTCAAATCCTCTAATTTGAAGCTGGCCCGCCCATCTTCATGGCGTGGCCACTCGATGCCTTCGGGACGCAGAGCATAGGCGGTACGCACCAAATCTAGAATATCCCATCTGCCGCAATTATTTTGCCATTCTCTCGCATACGGATCGATCAGATTGCGCCAAAACATGAACCGCGTGATTTCGTCATCAAAACGAATCGTGTTGTAACCGACACCAATCGTACCCGCGGCCGAAAATGCCTGCTCAATGCTAGATGCGAAGGCATGTTCCGCGATCCCGTGTTGTAAACAATGCTGGGGAGTGATGCCGGTAATGAGGCAGGATTGTGGATCCGGCAGGTAGTCGGGTGCCGGCTTACAGTACAGCATGAGCGGCTCGCCGATTTCCTTGAGCTCGGCATCGGTTCGAATCGCTGCAAACTGAGCCGGGCGGTCGCGGCGCGGCTGAACACCGAAGGTTTCGTAATCGTGCCAAAGAAAGGTGTGCGTAGCCATGGAGGCCCAAAAGGTTGACGCGCGAAGCAGGGAGCTTGAACGGCGGGGCGTTTGATCTGATGAAAGTAACTGAAAAATCAGCTGAACAGTGCCTGGCTGACGGCCTCGAACTGCATCTCCGTTTCGCGGAAGATGCGGGCATAGTCATCGCTGGACATGCCCATCCCATCCCAGGCAGTTTTCGAAACGGGCGCGACGATATCGTCTTCCATTTCTGCAAGGTCGAGAGCATGTACGATGGAATTGGCAACATGCACCACCGATGCGATCGATGCATGGCCAAAGGTATCGGGTGTGTGATGGCCGGTAATTGCTTTTTGAATGATTTCGGAAAAATTCCAATGTGCAGCAAGTGCCTGGCCTGTCACTACGTGGTCCGTACCCAACACAGCACGTTCGGCAACAAGCAAGTGACAGTCGAGGCTAGTGCGGTATGCAATCGCAGCAGCATAATGTTGGGGGAAGCAACTTACTAAAACGAGCCGCCCTATGTCGTGCAGCAGCCCCGCCGTAAACGCGTAATCCTGATTCAAATGCAGGTGCATTGCAATAACCTTGCAGCACACCGCGGTGGCAATCGAGTGTCGCCAGAAAGCACGCGAATCGAAACCTTGGCATTGACCGTCGGGAAAATGACCGGCCAGTGCGGTTGCCGTGATGAGATGTCGTACGCTTTGCAGGCCCAGCAAGGAAATCGCCTGTGGAATAGTCGTAATTTTCGATTGGCTACCAAAAAATGAGGAGTTGGCGAATCGAAGCGTTCGCGCTGTGAGCGCCTGGTCATGGGATACCTTGGCGGCCAGGGTGCCGATGTCCATGTCTTCCTGATCCACGCAATTAAGCAGATCGACCACGACCGCTGAAAGCGTCGGCAAATTTTGTAGCCGACGAATGACGTCGCTCGGATCGATTTTATGTATCTGTAATTGGTCAGGCGGAAGGCTCATGATGCGGCACCTGCACGAAAATCGCGGATATACTGATACAAAATTTCAGTGGCTTGCGCCTCGGTAGCGGCCGTTTGCAAAGCGACTCCTCGAGTGGTATCTGAAGCCGTGTTTGCAGCAGTACCTGGTTGCCGAAATAATTTTTCGACACGTGCCAGGCGGTTCTGACGCTCGGCGTTTTCTTCGGCATCGGAGATTTCAGCGCCGGCCACGGCAAGCGTATCGATTTGGTGCCGTCGAAGTGATTCGAGGATGGCCCCCGTCAATAGTGTCCCCTCCGGCAGCAACAAATTGCCTTTGGTATCCAGGATCGGGTCCGAAAGCGTCATTCCAGCACGGGCATCGGCGAGAATAATCTGAGTATGACGTTTTGACATCTGATTTCCTGGCGCGATTAAGGAGAACGATTGCGAAAACTATACCGCGATCATGTCATTGCAGCAATCGGAAGTGTTCGACCTTCGGTGGCGTGGCAAAAAATGGGCCGACCAGTCCACGCCAGGCTTGAAAAGCAGGGGATGTGCGGAAATCCACAGTGTGATTTTCCAGGGTTTGCCACTCGATCATGAGCAGGTAACGCTCGGGTGCCTCGATGCCATGCCTGATTTCGCAACGAACGAAACCTTTGGCGCGACTAATGACTTCGTCGATGCCGCGTTTGATTGCAATTTCGAACTGCGCTTTTTCTTCAACGCGAATGTAAATTTCAGCAACTTCGAGAACCATGTTCGACCTTCCCCTATTAATATTTTGCCCATGTATCTTTTAAAGCGACGATACGGTTGAAGACCGGTGCACCAAGCTTCGAGTCGGCCCGGTCGGCAATGAAATAGCCATGACGTTCGAATTGGAAGCGTTGTTCGGCCACCGCATCGCGCAACCCTGGCTCGAGATACGCATCGACTATTTCCTTGGCCTTCGGATTGAGCGCCTGCAGAAAATCCCGGTTGCCCGAATCGGGTTGGGGTTCGGTAAACAGGCGATCGAACAGACGCACTTCTGCTTTTAAAGCATTCTGGGCGCTGACCCAATGAATATTTCCCTTGACCTTGTAATTGGCCGAGCCTTCCGTTCCTGATTTACTATCCGGAAAGTATGTGCAATGAACGGCGACGATCGCACCTTGCGCGTTTTTATCGCAGCCTGTGCATTCCACGACATAGCCGTAACGCAGCCGTACCTTATTACCCGGAAAAAGGCGGAAATACCCCTTGCTGGGGGATTCCATGAAGTCGTCTTCCTCGATCCACAACGTATCGGTGATCGGAAACGTGCGAACGCCGCGTTCTGGATGATGTGGGTGAACCGGCGCCGAGCAATCGATCGATTCGCCCTTTGGGAAATTATCGATAATCAGTTTTAGCGGGCGCAGCACTGCCGTGGCCCGTGGCGCTTTTTCGTCGAGGTCGTCGCGCAGTGCGCCTTCCAACAAGCCGTAATCGGTCCAGCCATCGGATTTCGTGGTGCCTGTACGTTCGCAGAAAAGCTGGACCGATTCAGGTGTGAAGCCACGCCTACGCATGCCGACGATGGTAGGCATGCGCGGGTCGTCCCATCCTTCGACTACACCTTCATCGACCAATTGACGCAGCTTGCGCTTGCTGGTGACGACATACGTGACGTTCAAACGCGCGAATTCATACTGCCGCGGTACTGGCTCTTGGAAAAATTTGCCTTCTACCAATCGTTGCAGAAGCCAATCGTAGAAAGGTCGATGATCTTGAAACTCCAAGGTGCAGATCGAATGAGAAATCTGCTCGATCGCATCCTCGATCGGATGGGCGTAGTCGTACATCGGATAGATGCACCATGTATTACCGGTGCGATGATGATGCGCGTGGCGAATGCGGTAGATCGCCGGATCTCGCAGATTCATATTCGGCGAAGCCATATCGATTCGGGCCCGCAGGATATGGGTGCCGTCGGCAAATTCTCCGGCTTTCATGCGCCGAAACAGCGCTAGCGATTCGGCGGCCGGGCGGTTGCGGAAGGGAGAATTTTTTCCAGGCTCTGCAAATGAGCCGCGGTTGGCTGCCATTTCGTCGGCACTTTGGCTATCGACATACGCATGTCCTGCTTCGATAAGATATTCCGCCATGGCGTAAAAACGATTGAAATAATCGCTGGCGTAATACAGATGGGATGTTCCCGCGTCGTCGTGCCAGTCGAAGCCGAGCCATTTGACGGATTCGATGATGGTATCGACGTATTCCTGTTCTTCTCTGGTCGGGTTGGTGTCGTCGAAGCGTAAATGGGCACGCCCTTTGTAATCTTTCGCCAGACCGAAGTTCAGGCAAATGGATTTTGCGTGGCCGATATGTAAATAACCGTTTGGTTCCGGTGGGAACCGGGTAATCATCGGGGGCAGCGGTGTGCCTTGCGCATCTGCACGGCCGCTGAAACGCGCGCCGGCCAAGTCTTCCTCGATAACGGTTCTCAGAAAATTAGAAGCCGGCGCAACAATGGCAGATGCTACGGTTTTTGAATTGGTGCTCATGGCGGCGGGTGCTTTGCATCAATGAAAAAATTGAATGCATTTTACCGTAGGCCGCCATTGTCGAGGCTTGGTGTTTGCAGTCAGGCCACCGCGTGAGCACGGCTGTCGTCGACTTGAAAAACGCTGACTAGAATGGCTAGTGCGTCAGCCTGATGCTGCAGTGCGCCGGCAGCGGCAGCGGCTTCTTCGACCAATGCCGCATTTTGTTGCGTGACATCGTCCATTTGTGCAATGGCACCGTTGATCTGTTCGATGCCGGCGGTCTGCTCACTGCTGGCAATCGCAATCTTTCCCATGATCGTGGTAACTTGTTCGACGCTGGACACAATTGCATTCATCGTGATGCCTGCCTCTTGTACGAGCTGGCTACCGCTAGCCACTTGATCTACAGAATCGGTAATCAGCGTCTTAATTTCGCGGGCGGCACTGGCGGAGCGCTGCGCCAGGTTACGCACTTCGGACGCAACGACGGCAAAACCGCGCCCCTGCTCGCCGGCTCGTGCTGCCTCGACCGCTGCATTCAATGCCAAAATATTCGTTTGAAAAGCAATCGAATCGATGACGCCGATGATATCGGCAATCTTCTTTGCCGAGGTATTGATCGAACCCATGGTGTCGACTACCTGGGCTACGACGGCACCCCCTTTTTGCGCAACAGTCGAAGCAGATTCGGCCAATGAATTCGCTTCTCGCGCACTTTCCGCATTCTGTTTGATGGTGGTCGTGAGTTGCGTCATCGATGCTGCCGTCTGTTGTAACGCAATCGCCTGTTCTTCGGTGCGTTGTGAAAGATCGAGGTTGCCAGTGGCGATTTGGTGCGAACCGGTACTAACGCTATCGACTGCCTGTTTGATCTCGGAGGTGGTTCGAATCATCATGTCTTGCATGCGTTTGATGGCCCAGACCAAACTACCTTCGTTGTCATCGGACACCACGATCTGCGAGCGCAAATCGCCTTTTGCCATGCGATTGGTCATGGCCGTGGCATAGCTAGGCTCACCACCAATACTTTTCAGGACGGCTTTAGCGATCAGCATCGCTGCGACAACGGAGACGACGACTGATGCGCTTAGTAGCAGTATCATCGTGAGCGTACCGGATTCAATTTTTGCTTTCGCTAAAGCCTCGTCATCCTGTGTACGTTTAGTGGTGATCTGCACGACTTGATCGATGACTGCTCTATGCGCTTCGTAGTCGGCTTTCATTTTAGCCAGAGTAGTCGTGATCACTGCTGCATCGCCGCGTTGTACAGCGGGCACCAAAACGTCGAATGCGGTGGCATAAAAAGCGACAGCCGGAGTGTAAGATTTTTTCAGAAAAATATCGGCAAGGTTACTGTCGAGATTTTCCTTTATCCAAAAATTATGGCGCGTATCAAAATCTGACTTCAGGCTAGTCAGCCGCGCAACCAACGCATCGCGCTCTGCCTTCTCGGTGGCTGCGGAGAGTTGCAGCGTTACCAGATAGGACTCGATGATGTATTCAGGCGGTGGCAGTATGTCTGCGATCAAATCCTTGCCCTGCACAATGCGCTGATAAAGCGGACCATTTACTTTCAAGTCGTAAAGTGTCTTGAAAGCCCATCCGCCAAAAATCAGAAAGCCCGTGATGAACAGAAAAATCATGATTGCGAAGCGGTGTGAAAGCCGAACGTTTTTGAGCATCATCGTGTATTCCGGTCTTGGTGAGATGTGGCAGTCGGTAAAAGCAAAGTAAAAAGCAGGTAAACGCAAATCAAGATGTTAGTAACGATCTCTGGTTGACCAATACAGTGTTGTCGACATATTGAAGATATACGACTTTTATTTCCATAAATCAATTATTTCCTTGGCCTCGGTGGGCAAAGTTTGTTGATTTCACCGAAATACTGATTTAGTTGTTGCAAAAATTTTGCATTGTCTTAGCGCTTCCCTGTTTTGGTGCGACCCTGCAGATTGATGATGTTCATATGGAACGACGGTGGAATGTTTCCTGATTTGATTCCCGTATAATCAAAGACCGGCTGTCTGCCTACTCGCCTTCTAATTTTTGTTAAAAACACAATGAACTCGTCCGAAATTCGCACCAGGTTTCTGCAGTTTTTTCAGTCGAAGGGTCATGCGATCGTTCGCTCGTCGAGTTTGGTGCCCGGCAACGATCCAACCCTTTTGTTTACGAACTCGGGAATGGTGCAGTTCAAAGATGTTTTTCTCGGACAAGACCAACGTAATTACAGCCGCGCAACGTCTTCGCAACGTAGCCTGCGTGCTGGCGGCAAGCACAACGATTTGGAAAACGTAGGCTATACCGCGCGTCACCACACTTTTTTCGAGATGCTCGGCAATTTTTCGTTTGGCGATTATTTCAAGCAAGACGCAATCGCTTTTGCCTGGGAACTCTTGACTTCGGTGTATGCCCTGCCCAAGGAAAAATTGTGGATCACGGTCTACCACGAAGACGACGAGGCCTATGCGATCTGGCGAGAGCAGATCGGCGTGCCGGCGGAGCGGATCATTCGTATCGGTGACAACAAAGGTGCACGTTTCGCGTCTGATAATTTTTGGCAAATGGCCGAGACCGGCCCTTGCGGGCCTTGTTCGGAAATTTTCTACGATCATGGGCCCGATGTTTTCGGCGGCCCTCCCGGTAGTCCGGATGAAGACGGCGACCGATACATCGAGATCTGGAATCTGGTGTTCATGCAGTTTAATCGCGATGAGGCCGGCAATATGAATCCTCTACCGCGGCCATGCGTCGATACCGGCATGGGGCTCGAACGTATCGCCGCCGTATTGCAGCATGTTCACTCGAACTATGAAATCGATCTGTTTCAGCACTTGATCAAAGCAGCTGCTCGGGAAACGGGCGCTACCGATTTGGCCAGCAATTCCTTGAACGTGATCGCCGACCATATTCGCGCCTGCGCTTTTCTGATCGTCGATGGCATTTTGCCCGGTAACGAAGGGCGAGGGTACGTGCTGCGTCGAATCATCCGGCGGGCGCTTCGGCACGGTCACAAGCTCGGTCAGCCCAAGCCGTTTTTTCATCGACTTGTGGGCGATCTGGTATCGGAAATGGGCGAGGCATATCCAGAGTTGGCGCAGGCCGCCGGGCGTGTGGAACAGGTAATCAAACAAGAAGAAGAGCGTTTTGGCGAAACACTCGAGCACGGCATGAAAATTCTCGAAGGTGCACTGGCGAAAAACGCCGCGCAGCTCGATGGCGACACCGCTTTTACCCTCTACGACACCTTTGGTTTTCCACTCGATCTGACGGCCGATATTTGTCGAGAGCGCAACGTAACGCTCGACGAAGCCGGTTTCGACGCGGCCATGGAGCGGCAACGCACGACCGCGCGAGCCGCTGGCAAATTTCGTATGGCAGCCGGCGTAGTCTATGAAGGTGAAAAAACGCGTTTTGTCGGCTACGAGGCGCTCCAGCATCCTGCTCGCGTGGTTGCGCTGTATGCGCAAGGTGCGCGCGTGCAAGAATTAGCTGCCGGCCAGGAGGGCGTAGTCGTTCTCGATGTCACACCGTTCTATGCGGAATCGGGCGGGCAAGCCGGCGATGTCGGCCTTCTTTCCGGAACAAACGGCGCGTTTAACGTCACTGACACACTAAAGATTCAGCCGGAAGTGTTTGGTCATCATGGCCGGATCACAAGCGGCTTGTTGAGGGCCGGTGACACCGTGCAGGCGCAGGTCGATGCGATGCGGCGCGCGTACACGATTCGCAACCATTCGGCTACGCACTTGATGCACATGGCGCTGCGAGAAGTACTGGGCAGTCATGTTGCGCAAAAAGGTTCTCAGGTCGATGCCGATAAAACTCGATTTGACTTCAGCCATCACGCACCGCTATCTGCAGACGAAATACGGCGGGTTGAGACGATTGTAAACCGGGAGATTTTGGAAAACGTCGCGACCGACGCGCGCTTGATGCCTTACGACGATGCGGTAAAGCATGGTGCGGTTGCATTGTTCGGTGAAAAATATGGCGACGAGGTACGGGTACTGGGAATCGGTAACTCTAAAGAATTATGCGGCGGTATTCACGTTGTCCGCACCGGCGATATCGGGCTGTTCAAAATCATTTCGGAAAGCGGCGTCGCAGCTGGAATTCGCCGTGTCGAGGCGGTGACTGGGGAGAATGCGCTGTTACTGGTACAAGCGTTGACAGCCAGGTTGAACGACGCCGCTGCAGCCCTGAAATCACCTGCTGATGAAATTACTCAGCGCATCGCTCAAGTACAGGAACAGGTCAAGACGCTGGAACGGGAATTAAACATCTTAAAATCGAAAGCGGCACTCGGCCAGGGGGACGCGCTGTCGCAGCAAGCCATCGATGTCAATGGGATCAAGGTGCTGGCAATTTCCATAGAAGGTGCCGATGCGGCAATCCTGCGCCAGACATTGGATCAATTAAAAGACAAGTTGAAATCTGCGGCCATCGTTCTGGCAGCGGTTCAAAATGGCAAGGTCGGTCTGATCGCCGGTGTTACAGCAGACCTTACTTCAAAAGTGAAAGCTGGTGAATTGGTGAATTTTGTTGCGCAACAAGTCGGCGGCAAGGGCGGCGGCAGAGCCGATATGGCACAGGCCGGTGGTACCGATCCGAGTGCTTTGGCGGCAGCATTGCGCGCTGTACCAAGCTGGATTGGCGACCGGGTATAAAACCGTGCGACCTATGTTCAACGCTGCGAGTGTTGCAATCCAGCAGCAAGTGTTGCGGGTGTGCAAATCGGGAGTATGATGTTTGCCATACCGACCAGTCATGAATACGAAAGCACCACGATGGATTACAACAGGGAATTAGATGCGCGCGGACTAAATTGCCCGTTGCCGATTTTAAAAACTAAGAAAGCGCTCGCCGACATGGTCACTGGCGAGGTACTTCGAGTGATGGCAACCGATCCAGGAGCAGTACGGGATTTTCAGGCATTCGCCAAACAAACTGGTAATGACTTGTTGTCGCAAGCCGAAGACGGCAGTGATTATATTTTTTTCATGCGCCGCAAATAGATCAAGCGGCAATAGATCAAATCTTATAGATCGCGTGTTTTAAGGCGATGTTTGCTACCACGACATCGCCATTTGCTTACTTAAAAACAGCACGACCGTGCGAAATTAGTCCATTCGACGAATGTCCGACGGTCAATAGTTATCTATAATTCGGTTGGTAGACACATTGATGCGTCTTAGCTATTCCAAGGGTAGACAATGAAAGTTCTGGTTCCAGTCAAGAGAGTGGTGGATTACAACGTCAAGGTGCGGGTAAAGTCCGACGGCTCCGGTGTGGATATCGCCAATGTGAAAATGTCGATGAATCCTTTCGACGAGATCGCCGTCGAGGAGGCCATCCGCCTGCGTGAAGCCGGTCACGTAACGGAAGTAATTGCCGTGTCGTGCGGCGTCTCGCAATGTCAGGAAACGCTTCGTACCGCCATGGCGATTGGTGCCGATCGGGGAATTCTCATCGAAACGGATGTCGAGTTGCAACCGCTCGCGGTGGCGAAGCTGCTGAAAGCGTTAGCAGAAAAAGAGCAGCCTCAACTGGTGATTATGGGTAAGCAGGCAATCGATGATGATTGCAATCAAACCGGGCAAATGCTCGCAGCCTTGTTAGGTTGGGGGCAAGGCACTTTTGCCTCCAAGGTCGTGGTCGAAGGCGACAAGATTCTGGTAACACGCGAGGTGGATGGTGGCCTGGAAACCGTTTCACTGATCTTACCAGCGGTTATTACCACCGACCTCCGATTAAATGAGCCGCGTTACGTAACCCTGCCGAACATCATGAAGGCGAAGAAGAAAACGCTGGAAGTATTTAGGCCGGCTGACCTGGGTGTCGATGTTGCGCCACGGCTAAAAACTCTAAAAGTAGTAGAGCCTGCCAAACGCGTGGCCGGTGTCATCGTGCCCGATGTCGCCACGCTGGTACATCGCTTAAAAACTGAAGCAAAGGTCATTTAGGTTGCTCGCTTTTCTGATAAAGGATTTACCATGGCCGCATTAGTCGTTGCCGAACACGATAACGTTAGTCTGAAAGCCAGCACGCTCAACACCATTTCCGCAGCCGTCGCTTGTGACAACGAAGTGCATGTTTTGGTAGCTGGCTACCAGTGCGATGCAGCCGCACAGGCAGCAGCCAAGGCTGCAGGAGTCGCCAAAATCCTGGTCGCGGATGCGCAGTCGTT
The DNA here is from genome assembly GCA_040385645.1 of Pseudomonadota bacterium. Classification (GTDB taxonomy): domain Bacteria; phylum Pseudomonadota; class Gammaproteobacteria; order Burkholderiales; family Burkholderiaceae_D; genus JANXSS01. The sequence continues at coordinate 162,230 of JAZKGZ010000016.1, read as the reverse complement.
TGCCGATGGCCTCGCGGAGAACATTGCCGCGCAAGTGATATCGATGGCGTCTGTTTATACGCATATTCTTGCACCTGCTACGGCTTTCGGAAAAAATATCTTGCCGCGTATCGCAGCAGTACTAGACGTCGGGCAAATTTCCGAAATCGTCAAGGTCGTCAACGCTGACACTTTCGAGCGTCCGATTTATGCCGGCAACGCTATTGCTACCGTACAGTCCACCGATGCGGTCAAAGTCATCACGGTTCGAGCGACCGGATTCGATGCCGCTGGCGAGGGGGGGGCTGCCAGTGTTGAACCGATCGCTGTCGCCGCTGGTGCGGGCGTGTCGATGTTCGTTTCCCGTGAACTTGCCAAGTCGGACAGGCCGGAATTGACCGCAGCGAAAATCGTCGTTTCCGGCGGTCGCGGTCTCGGCTCGGCCGATAGTTTCAAGATTCTGGAGCCATTGGCGGACCGCCTCGGCGCGGCCATGGGCGCTTCGCGTGCCGCGGTGGACGCCGGCTATGTGCCGAACGACTGGCAGGTAGGGCAAACCGGTAAGATCGTCGCGCCGTCACTTTATATAGCGGTCGGCATTTCCGGTGCCATTCAGCATTTGGCCGGTATGAAAGATTCGAAAACGATTGTCGCCATCAATAAGGACGCGGAAGCGCCGATCTTTTCCGTGGCCGATTATGGCCTGGTCGGCGACCTGTTCGAAGTCGTACCGCAACTCGTTACCGAGCTGGGGTGAGTTGAGAGAATTTTCAGGAGCGCGCCATGACCTACCACGCACCGCTGCAGGATATGCTGTTCGTATTGAAAGAACTGGCGGGGTTGGAATCGATCGGTAAGCTTCCTGGCTATGAAGAAGCGACGATCGAAACGGCAGAAGCGATACTGCATGAAAATGCAAAATTTTGTAGCGAGGTCGTGGCACCGCTGAACTGGCCCGGCGACCAAGAGCCCGGTACCTGGCAGGATGGGCAAGTCACTACTGCGGCCGGGTTCAAGGAAGCGTTCAAAGCATTTGGGCAAGCCGGCTGGCAAGGCGTACAACATGCCAGCGACTTCGGCGGGCAGGGTTTGCCCAGGCTGGTGGCGACCCCGTGCATCGAAATGCTCAATTCTGCCAACCTTTCTTTCGCGCTTTGCCCATTGCTCACCGATGGTGCCATCGAAGCGCTCATGACCGCTGGCAGCGAAGTGCAAAAAGCACGCTACCTACCCAACCTGGTTTCTGGAAAATGGACCGGGACGATGAATCTGACCGAATCTCAGGCCGGTTCGGATCTGGCTATGGTACGCACCCGCGCTGTTGCACAAAACGACGGCACTGACACTTACAAACTCTACGGCACCAAAATCTACATCACTTACGGCGAGCACGATATGGCTGAAAATATCGTGCACCTGGTGCTTGCGCGCGTATCCGGCGCACCGGAAGGTGTGAAGGGTCTATCTTTGTTTGTCGTGCCAAAATTTCTTGTCGATGCGAGCGGTGCCATTGGCGCACGCAACGACGTCCATTGCCTATCTATCGAACATAAGCTGGGCATCAGGGCCAGCCCTACTGCGGTGCTGCAGTTCGGTGACCATGGTGGTGCCATCGGCAGCTTGATCGGCGAAGAAAACCGTGGCTTGGAGTACATGTTCATCATGATGAACGCGGCGCGTTTCGCGGTCGGCATGCAGGGTATCGGCATTGCCCAGCGGGCGTACCAACAGGCAGTCGAATTCGCCAAATCGCGGGTGCAATCTCGCGACCCTGCCGGCTCGCCCGGCCCGGTTGCAATAATTCGGCATCCGGACGTAAGGCGCATGCTGATGTCGATGCGCGCCCAAATCGAAGCGGCCAGGGCGTTGGCCTACGTGACGGCAGCTGCTTGCGATGCTGCTCACCATGCGTCGGACGATGAAACCCGGGCGGTGAATAAGGATTTTTACGAATTCATGGTGCCCATCGTCAAAGGCTGGTCGACGGAAATGTCGATCGACGTCGCTTCCACGGGCGTACAGATACACGGTGGTATGGGGTTCATCGAAGAGACCGGCGCAGCGCAATATTACCGAGATGCCCGCATCCTGACGATTTACGAGGGCACGACGGCCATCCAGGCAAATGATTTGATCGGCCGCAAAACCTTACGGGACGGTGGCCTCACCGCGCGGCGCATCATCGGCCAGGCACGCAGCACCCAAGGTATGCTCGCGGGTCACGGTAGCACCGATTTAAAAACGATGGGTGCATCGCTGGGTATTGGCCTGGACGCATTGGAGCAGGTAGTCGAATACCTGCTTGTCGACTCAAAAACCAACGCCAGGAACATATTGGCTGGTAGCGTGCCGTATTTGAAGCTGGCCGGCATTGTCTTGGGTGGCTGGCAGATGGGCCGTGCCGCCCTTGCTGCAGAACGGCTACTTGCAACCGAGACGGGCGATAGCGGTTTTTATCGTGCAAAAATTGTTACCGCCAGATTCTTCGCCGAGCATCTCTCGGTGCAAGCCGATGCCTACCGTCGCGCTATTTTGTATGGCAGTGAAAGTGTGCTGACGATGAGCGAAGAGCAATTCTAGTATGCGGTTAACCGCTTGCCACCATCGCAGCGTATTCACCCGTAGGCACCACCGGTGTAGAGCAGATCAAACGATCTCGCTAGTACCGCGATCAACAGCGTCGTGCCGAAGGTGAAAGTAGCAATAATGATCCAGACGACAAGCCACCCCGAATTTGATTTTGTGTTCGAAAGCGGGTTGTGCAAAGCATCCCATTTTTCATCTGGTGTGAGACCCATCCTCAACGCCGCGATGAATCCGGCAAAAACCGTTATCAGAACGAGCGGCGACAGCAAGACATACAGCCACGCGCCTCGGTCCCGGTGCCCATAAAGGTAAAAGCGGTGAGCACCGATGATGCCGACAACGGCTGCAAGGACAGTCGCCAAGGTTTTGTTTTTGTGTGATGCGGCCATGCGAGCGATCGTGCCAGTGCCAAGGGAACGGTAGTGTGCATCAGCCTGCACATCGGCGCAATGGCGACGAGACTGCTGCGTATGTGCTACGCAGGGCAATCTAAGTTACAGAATTTTGTCGTTCTGCGCTATAATTTGCGGCTTTTTCCGCCGTAGCATACTTTTTGGATACAACATGGTCGTTATTCGTTTAGCCCGGGGAGGCGCAAAAAAGCGCCCATTTTTTAATATCGTTGCCACCGATTCTCGTAATCGTCGCGATGGCCGCTTCATCGAGCGCATTGGTTTCTATAATCCCGTTGCATCGGGTGCCGAAGAAAATTTTCGCGTCATGCAAGATCGGCTCAGCTATTGGGTCGGTGTCGGCGCGCAGCTTTCACCGACTGTCGCTCGTTTGGTCAATGCCTCGGCAAAGCCAGTTGCCGCCTGAGATCCTGCAGTCTAGGCAGACCGAGTATTTGCAGCGCGGTAATTTCAGCTACGGTTTTCACCACGATTCTTACTGCGGCTTAAACCGCAGCGTCAATCGCGCTTGATGTTCAAAATGTCGACTTCCGTTGCGCCACCCGATGATCTGATTTTGCTGGGCTACATATCGGGGGCCTATGGGTTGGGTGGCTGGGTGCGAATCAAACCCTACGCTACTGAGAGCGAAGTGTTATTGACCGCCAAAACATGGTGGCTCGATAAGCCTGAGCTGCACGACGTCGATATGTTGCAAGCAAAGCTGCATGGCGGTGATGTGGTAGCGCAACTGATGGGTGTAGTCAATCGGGATTTGGCTGAAGGATTGCGTGGCGCGGCGGTGCATGTCTCGCGAGCGCGGTTCCCCGCTTTGACAGACGATGAATATTACTGGGTAGACCTGATTGGTCTCGACGTGGAAAATCTTCAGGGAGAATCTCTGGGCCGCGTTGCCGACATGATGGACAACGGCGCACATCCGATCCTGCGGGTGGCGGCTAGCGTCGATAGCGAAAAAGCTGTGGATGATCGCCCGACGGAGTTACTTATCCCTTTCGTAGATCAATTCATCAAAACTGTAGACCAGTCGGCAAGGAAAATAGTAGTGGACTGGGGTTGGGATTATTGAAGGCATGCAATTCGACGTCGTCACGCTGTTTCCTGAAATGTTTGTCGCTCTGACGCACTCCGGCATCACAAGACGGGCGCTGGAACAAGGCAAGTGGAATCTGACGCTGTGGAATCCGCGGGATTTTACGAGCGACAATCATCGTACCGTGGACGACCGGCCGTATGGCGGCGGCCCGGGAATGGTAATGCTGGCTAAGCCACTGGAAGCGGCGATTGGCGCGGCGAAAGCGCGGCAGGTTGGTGCAGAATTGTCAGCGCCACGGGTGATTTATCTGTCACCGCAGGGAAGGCCACTAACGCACGCGGTGGTGAAATCTTTGCAAGCGGAAGCGGGTTTGGTTTTACTTTGCGGCCGGTACGAAGCGGTGGATCAGCGCTTGTTGGCGCGTTGCGTCGATGATGAAATTAGCCTCGGAGATTTTGTGGTGTCCGGTGGCGAGTTGCCGGCAATGGCGCTGATGGACGCGATCATCCGACAATTGCCGGGTGTATTGAACGATGATACCTCCGCACAGGAAGATAGTTTCGTCGATGGCTTGCTGGACTGCCCGCATTACACCCGGCCTGAGACCTATGGAGGCCTGTCGGTTCCCGAGGTATTAATGGGCGGCAACCATGCGGAAATTGGTCGATGGCGCAGGCAGCAGATGTTGGTAGCGACCGCGAAAAAGCGTCCCGATTTGCTCGAACGCGCTCGTAATGCGGGTGCGATCGATGATAGCGACGAAAAATTTTTGAGAAGTTTGTAATGCAGGTGTGAGGTTACCGATTTTAGGTAACAATTTTAGGCAGCGCGTCCGTAAGAGTGCTACATGTATAACCCCATCCTCTGCCGGGCAATAAGGTGCGATTGCACCGGGCGCCGGTAAGATGGTTTTGGAGAAAAAAATGGATCTGATCCAAATACTGGAACAAGAAGAGATAGCAAGATTAGGAAAAAACATTCCCGATTTTGCGCCGGGCGACACTGTCGTTGTCAACGTCAACGTTGTTGAAGGTACTCGCAAGCGCGCTCAGGCTTATGAAGGCGTTGTTATTTCCCGCCGCAACCGTGGATTGAATTCGAATTTCATCGTCCGCAAGATTTCATCCGGTGAGGGTGTCGAAAGGACGTTTCAGCTTTATTCGCCGCTGATCGCTTCGATCGAAGTCAAACGTCGTGGCGACGTTCGCCGAGCAAAACTGTACTACCTGCGCGAGCGCTCAGGAAAATCGGCGCGTATCAAAGAAAAGCTGCCAAACCGCCGCGCTGCAGCCAAATCGGCACCGCAACAATAAGGTACGGTTTCAGGCCAAGCGTGTTTCGATATGGCTGCTTGTATTCATTACTAAAATTAATTACCGAGATCAATCACCAAAATCAGTTACTGAAAAGGCACCGGAAGGTGCCTTTTTTTATTGCATTTAATAATAATCAGGACTGCCTCGTTGATCGGGCCGGCCTCAAAGTCGTTTTTTGGTTACCGTCAAGCATGAAGTTTGATTCTGATTGTGCTGTAGGGTATCGTTGGGTTTGGCAGACTTTGAAAGCAGGCCGATGACGTTTTTCTCGATCCTGTTCGCTTTGCTCGCAGAACAGCTTCAGCCGCTTCGGGCAGACAATCCGTTTAATGCGGCTATCGAAGCGTTTGGTGAACGCATGGAAGGATGGTTCAACGCTGGCCAAGCGAGACACGGTCGGCTCGCCTGGTTGTTGACGATTGCTGCAGTCATGTTGCCGGTTGTCTTGATCTACTGGATTTGCCTGCGTACGCACCCGATTCTCGCGCTGGCTTGGAATGTCATCGTGTTGTATCTGACGCTCGGCTTTCGCCATTACAGTCATTACTTCACATCCATCCAGATCGCCTTGAACGCCGGCGACGATGCAACAGCACGCAAACTTTTGGCGCAATGGACGCACACTGATACGACTGCGCTCGAGGTGCCGGATATTGCGCGTTTGGCAATCGAGCAGGCACTGGTGACGAGTCATCGTCACGTATTCGGCGTTTTTTTCTGGTTCCTCATGCCTTTAGGTCCTGCCTGCGCGGTTATGTATCGGGTCGCAGAGCATCTTTCACGTTCTTGGAGCGAGCCGGATGCATTGAAGAACGAAGCGTTCGGGCTATTCGCTGCTCGCGCTTTCTACTGGATCGACTGGATGCCTGCGCGACTGACGGCGATCGCTTTTGCGATTGTCGGCAACTTCGAAGATGCGATCTACGCCTGGCGTAATTTTGCATCGCGCTGGCAGGACGAGGCGGTCGGCATTCTGCTTTCCGCTGGCAGCGGCGCTATGGGTGTACGGTTAGGCTTGGTGGCGCAGACTACAACCGATGGCGTTGCGATCGATGCTGCCTTTCTGGAGACGGTCGATGTCGATGCGGAAGGACCGCTAGGAGAAGAAGCCACGGTTCGTGCTCTGCAAAGTACTGTGGGCTTGGTATGGCGAGGATTGCTTTTGTGGTTATTATTGCTGTTGTTGTTATCAATCACGGTTTGGGTGGGCAGACCCAGTGGAACGTGATTTTTGGGTAGAAAGTTACATTTCAGAAATTAATTTATGTCTTGCATAAGATATGATGCAAAAACCGGCATGCGTAAAGATTGACGTAGTCGGTTCGTCGGGGCAACGTCGTTAAATGCATTGATCTTTCATGCGTTGCACTGTTGATGTCTGCTTTACCAGCTCCATGCTGTCTTTGCTCGCCATCTATCGCCATTCATGCCCGATCCCGCTGACCTGCCATCGCCGGACCCTGCCAACCCTGCAATGTCGGCCGAAATCGTTGGGCAGCGCATTATTCTCGGGCTTACCAGCAAGAATGCAGCTTTTCGGCCAGCCGATTGGGCCGAACGTTTGTGTGGTGTGTTGTCGTGTTTTCGTCCTGAAGGCTATGCCGGACGCAATGCACACATGACCTATTCGCAGTACGTAAAACCGACCATCTTCGATGGTGTGAAATGCGTGGTCGTCGACGAGGCGTTACGCGCAGTGCAGCCGCTGGCCTATCACTTTGTCATGAATTTTGCTAAAGACAACGACTTGCAGGTTGTGGATGCATGTCTGTTGCCTGATGGTGAGGCAAAAAACCGGAACGTTAGTAAATAGGTGCAGATATTTGCAGATGTCTTCAACAGTTGCATCTGCCTCGTCACTGCCGTGCCTAATTGCTTATCGACGTCGTAGTGACTTTATAACGACGTCGTATTTGGCCTTGGAGTAGTCTGTCTGTTTATTCTGATAACGGAAAACAGATTATGCAAACCTATCGAAACGAACACGATTCGTTCGGGCAAATCGAGGTAGATGCCGCACGCCTGTGGGGTGCGCAGACTCAGCGCTCGCTTCAGCATTTCGCCATATCGACCGAGCGCATGCCGCCTGAGCTGATCCTGGCACTCGCCGAGGTCAAACGCGCTTGCGCAGTAGTGAATCGGGATTTGGGACGGCTCGATGCTGCCAAAGCGTCGGCAATTGTCGATGCAGCCGAAGAAATACTCGGCGGGCAACATATGCTGGAGTTTCCATTGTCGGTCTGGCAGACCGGCTCGGGCACGCAAACCAATATGAACATGAATGAAGTCCTGGCGAACCGTGGATCGGAACTACTTGGTGGAACGCGTGGTGACACCCGCTCGCTACATGCGAACGACGATGTCAATAATGGTCAATCGTCCAACGATATTTTTCCGACAGCGATGCATGTCGCTGCAGTGCTCGGTATACATGAGCGGCTGCTGCCGGCCCTGCGAGCGCTAAGCGCGACGCTGCGTCTGAAAATGCAGGCTTTCGACCATATCGTAAAAATCGGGCGCACCCATTTGCAGGATGCGACGCCACTGACGCTCGGCCAGGAGTTTTCCGGATACGTCGCCCAGCTCGACTATGCAGATACCTGCATCGGGGCAGCGCTGCTGCCCTTGCACGGGCTTGCCGCAGGTGGTACGGCCGTTGGTACCGGCTTGAATACGCATCCTGAATTCGGCACGCGTGTGGCAGCCGAGTTGGCACGTCGATGCGATCAGCCTTTTCGGACTGCGGAAAACAAATTCGCAGCGCTGGCTACGCACGACGCCCTGGTCGCTGCACATGGTGCGATGAAGACGTTGGCGGTGGCGTTAACAAAAATTGCGAACGATGTCAGATGGCTGGCTTCCGGCCCACGTTGCGGGCTAGGCGAATTGCGATTGCCCGAAAACGAGCCGGGCAGCTCGGTCATGCCGGGCAAAGTCAATCCAACCCAATGCGAAGCGATGACGATGCTATGTTGTCAGGTATTCGGTAACGATACTGCCATCACTTTCGGCGGTGCCAGCGGCAATTTCGAATTAAACGTCTACAAGCCGCTGATTGCCCATGCATTTCTGCAAAGCGTGCGTCTTCTTGCCGATGGCATGCATAGTTTCAACGCGCATTGTGCCGGTGGTATCGAAGCAGACGAGTTACGTATCGAATCGATGATGCAACGTTCCCTGATGTTGGTAACTGCGTTGACACCGCATATCGGATACGACAATGCCGCCAGGATCGCGAAGCACGCTCACCACCAAGGATCAACGCTTTACGAAGCGGCTCAGGCACTAGGATTGGTGTCGGCGGAAGATTTCGCACGATGGGTGCAGCCTGCAAAAATGGTTTCTATCTAATATTGCAAAATTGATAATATTATTGCAAAGCTGGTTAGCGTACAGTGGCCAGACATTGGCCCTGTCATAGTCAGTTGTGAGTACCAGTCGTGCGGCACCGAAATCTACGCAATTTTCGTGGGCCTGCTTTTTGCAGGCTTATCGTCAGTCGACTTAACTTTCCAGCGACGTTCGCCATGTTAAAGACACTTAGCAAGCTTTGGCTCAGTAATGCAGTGCGTTTGGCGAAAGCACAAGCCGCTGGCCAACGCATGCTGCTGAAATCGGCAACGCGGTCCACCAAGAAAAGCTGTGTTTCCGAAAAAAAAAGTAGCGTTTCGGCGTTGCTACCAACGCCTGCCAAGCAAGGACGCCGCAAGCCGGTCGCTGACGTGTCTTCGCTAAATGTCGGCGGAAAATGGACGCGTTCTTATTATCTTCCGCCATCCGCCAGCCCTGCAGACCCTGCGCGCCGTCTGGCCTACTGGTTGTATGTGCCGAATCAGTTTGTCGCTGGACAGGATAGTTTTCCATTGGTGGTCATGTTGCATGGCTGCGAGCAGACGGCAGCCGACTTTGCCAGCGGCACACGAATGAACGTTCTGGCTGCGCATTTCGGTTTTGCCGTGCTTTACCCACAGCAAGTAGTGTCTGGGCATGCGCACCGCTGCTGGCCCTGGTATCAGCAATCATTACAGCGTGGCGGTGCAGAGGTTGCGTCGGTGGCAGGAGCCATCGAAAAAGTCGTTGCGCAGCGGGGTTTTGACCGCAGCCGCATTTACATCGCCGGGCTGTCTGCAGGCGCTGCGTTGGCGCAAATCGTCGCGCTGCGGCATCCGCATCTGATCGCAGCCGTATGTTCGCATTCCGGGCCGGTGTATGGCGCTGCCGATTCACGCATGGCGGCTTTTTCGGTGATGCAGCACGGTACCCGAGATGCAGTGCGACCAATCGATCAATTATTGAGTGAGCAGTCCGATTTCCCGGGCATGCCGATGCTTATTCTTCATGGCGAGCAGGATACGGTCGTACGACCGGTCAACGCGCTCCAGCTGGCTTGGCAGTTTTGCCAAGCCAATGCATTATCAACGAGTGCGCATGAACCGATTGCCTCCGGCGTCGCTGGCGAAAGTTGTGATCGTTTCCGAATGACTGACTACTGTCGGGATCAAAAAATTGTGGTGCGGCTTTGCCAGATTCGCCATCTCAATCACGCCTGGAGTGGCGGCGACGACACATTCCGTTTCAATGTCGGCTCTGGTCCGGATGCTAGTCTCATGTGTTGGGAATTTTTCAGCCAGCACGTACGTGTAGCCTGATCAGTGATGCCTTAAGCCTTAGGAATTTTTTAACCGACTTTTTAACTCGATATCTGTTTCTATGCATGCATGCGAACTTTTATCGAAATGTTTTGGCTTAGAATCTTCCTGTCGGTCAAAAGCGGCCGTTTTTCGTAAATTCACGCAGCCAAGGCAATATTGATGAAAAATTTTAGTCGATTCAAAGCCAGTGTCATCGTAGGCACTTTGTCGGCATGCACATTGGGCGGATGCGCCGGCATGCAAGAACCGGGTAACGATATGGTAATCGGCAGCAAAGTCGGTGGCGTAGAAGGCGTATTTCCTTCAGGTATCGGTTCATCCGGGGCTAAGACGTCGGGTACTAAAAACTCAGGTGGCGGACCATTGCCGAAGTAATCACATCGTACTGAGCGCAGTGTCGACAGATTATTAGCGTAAATCGGCGCGATTTATGGTTTTTTATCTCGATATTCGACTTTCGTCGGCATCGATAAAAACGCGACGTCACCTAACGCTAGAAGTTCAATGATATGTACGCGAACGTACAGAAAAACCCGTCCGGCCGGGCAGACAATGCATTCGTTTCATCGGTAAGTTACAGGAGACGTGATGTCTATGCAGGATCGGAAAATACGCATTACGCAAAGGCTCATCGCCGGTATGGCACTGGCGCTTGCTGTGTCGTTTGCGACTGCTGCCATGTTAGTTCTACTGCCCGGAAAAACAGTGCCGAGTAGTTATGTCGCGCCGCAAACTGTTGAGCATGCAATGAGCGAATACGTACAATTGCACCAGGCACGCCACACAGTCGTACCGAATTATATGCACATCGATGTCGCTACTTCGACTGAATAAAATCGCTCTGGTATTGACAATACGTCGGTCATACACGTTTTAACAAAAGGGCAATTCCTCTATGCGAAATACTGACGAAAACGTCGCCTTGTTGAAAGATTTGATGAAGGTGCCACCGATGAGTGCGACGCAACACGCGTTGATCATGCGCAAGCGCATTCAGGACCGAAGGTCAGCTGAAGATCACCGGGAACTGTCGCGTGCTCGTTTAAACGACTTCCGGCAATCTTGTTAATGCCGCACTTACTCATTGCGGCAAGTTTATGAAGAACGGTATTTCAGACACTTATTTTCTGCTTCGCTCCAAAATGAAGGTTGCCGGTGGCTGGCGTTACGTTGGTCTGGTACGTAACGGTGCACATTTGTTGATGCACGACCAATTCAGAGCACGCCGTTTCCTCTCTTTGGAAGAAGCTTGCAAATACGCTGGCAAGATACGGCAGATCTTCGGCGAATTCGATATCGAGATGCGTACCGCGTCGTAGGTAGCTCGTAAGTGCCAGCTTGTGGCACCGCATCCGATTTCCGACACTTCATACCCGATAACCCGATATCCCATATTATTTATTACGGAGAAACAGATGGGCACGATTGTCGCCGCACGTTTTCAAGAACAAGATCAGATCGACCGTGCCATTGCCGCATTAGCGGACACTGGGATTGCACGCGAGAAAATGAGCAATTTTTATGTAAATCCTCCTGGTCAGCATGATCTTTATCCAATCGGTGGTGATCGTGATGACTCTCCGGGCGCGCATGAAACAGGTGAGGGTGTGGCAAAGGGCGCGGCTACCGGCGGCGCACTAGGCGCAGCTGCGGGCCTTACCGGAGTTGCCGTGTTTGGTCCGATCGGCCCGGCCGTCGGCGCGCTGGTCGGTGCCCATATTGGTGGGCTCATGGGTGGGCTTTCTGAAATGAAGGAAAAGGGGGAGGACGAAAAGAACACCGCTGACGGCCCCGGTTCGCAAAATGAACTTACGCAGAGAAAATCCGGCATGTTATTGGCAGTCGAATTCGATGCGCAGGATGCCGACGCTTTGGCACGTACGCTCAAAAGTTTCGGTGGGGTGGATATCGAAACTGCCCAGGGAACGATCGTCGAGGGGGATTGGCAAGATTTCGACCCATTGCGCACGCCCACATTTATCGCAATGCCAACAACTAGTCACACCTCGTAGATTCAGTTGGTCGAATTAACTTTAACGCGCGGTTATCGGCGATTATTCCAAACGACATCATCGTCGATCGCATATAACGTACAGGGTTGTCCGCTGCTGCGCTGACAACTTGCCAGCACGCGCGCTATTGGGTCGTCGCCATCCTCCGCCCAACTCCACCCGCCGCTGGTAGAAACGGCAAATGCACGCGGCGCGGATTTTCCCAAAAACACTTTGTATTGCTCGCGGCCATGTTGTTGAAGATAAGGTATCGCATCGATATTATCGATTGCAGCATAAGCAGTTTTGGGTAGCCGCGGTTCAGCACCAAGACTTACCACTTCATCTGTGGGCATACCTAGTTGCTTTAAAAACCGTTCGGTTTCTGGCCACCAGATTTTGACACCATCCCGGCTGCCGCTCATTGCGTGAGCATCTTGTTTGAATGCTGAAAATGCTATTAAACGCGCCGAACCCCCGGCACTGACGAATGCTTCGTGGAGTGTCGCCGCTAGTGCTGGATCGAAATAACTGTCATTCGCGCCGTAAAACCACAGGCTCGGTATCCGGGTTTTCGCGCCGTAGTCGGCAAAAGCGCCTGCCAATGCCAACTTCCACTGACACGGGCCGCTGTCCGTTTTCAAACCGCCGGCAAAGTTGATTAAACCGCGTATGCCGCTGATATTGCGTGTTCCAAAAGCCAGGGTGGCGAGTCCGCCGTGGGATTGTCCGGCAACGACGATTCGATCTTTGCTTACCCACGACTGCTTGTTTAGATGTTCGACAACGCTTTGAATGTCGTTCGCCTGCGTTTGACCGTTTGTAGTAAGGCTGCAACCATCGTCGACATAATTACCGCCTGAGTTCGAGAAACCAGTGCGCATCGGCACGACGACAGCATATCCTCGCTTGACGAACTCACGGCTGATAGCAACGAAGCGGTCGCGTTCTTGATGACGAGGGTTGCCGCGTGCTTTGCCGTGATTCATGATCAGTACTGGAAACGGCCCCTCCCCCGGTGGGCGATAGATAGTAGTCTCCAGCTCAACACCTGGCTTGCTTGACGCTGTAGGAATCATGATCACCTGTTCGGCAAACTGCATTTCGATTAACGCCTGTGCTGGCAGCACCGATAGAGCAGCACAGGTGACAGCGCAGCGCACGAGCATCGATTGCAGGCGCTTCAAGCCACGAAATCGACTATTTCGCTTGAACTGAGCTGGTACACATCGAAACATCAGTGCCCCCACATTTGCCTTGGAACAATAAATTTATTTTAATCACGAAGTTGCTCAAACACAAGTTTGTGCTGTGGGAAATTTTCGCTTGTCTTTTTTTCGTGATGTCGCAAAGAAAACTTCGATGCGCGACAAGATCCGTGGCAACATAAGATAGTTGCTAAGGAGAAATCTTATGGCGATCTTAAAACGGGTTGGCGGCAATTTCTGGAATTTGGAGCACCTTGCCCGATCGACGATGTGCGTCGCTGCGGTGATAGCAGGCAGTGCAGGGCTTGCGGTCGAGGCAGGTTTGATTCGCTCGTTCGCTGTGTATGACCGGCTATCCTGGTATTCGGTAGGTGAGGTCGGCAACCTGACGGTCACCCGGCAATTCGACGACGAGACGACATGTCGGCAACAAGAGACATTGCAGTCGGTGTGCTACTCGGGCGACGTCTTGAGCCATCAAGCTAATGTCGTGTTCGATCGCAAATAAAAAATGCCCGGCACATTTAAGAATGTGCCGGGCATGCTATCGATAAGCGCAGTGATTAGTTAGGCTAGTTCGGCCATTGCACTGCCTGCAAGTGGTATTGCGCCAGTGCGCAGCAACCCGTTTGCAACTGGTGCTTGCGCACAGATTTCGAGTCGGTATCCATGGGTGTAGGCAGTGCGTATGATGACACCACGCTCCTCGCTCAACTGCAGTTTCTTGCGTAATTTATAAACGTGTTGCTCGATCGTGCGGCTGGCTACGTCGCTGTCGACGCCCCATATCGATACGCTGATGGCATCCCGCGAGAAATACATGCCAGGCGAGGAAAACAGCAACCAGGCCATCGTAAATTCCCGTGAAGTCAGAGCGACGGGCATTCCGTTGTCCAGCAGGCGACGCGATTCTCGATCAAGGGCAAAGCCACCGATTTCGATGGAGCGCCGTGCGGTCTTGGGTCGGTAGCGACGCAGCACTGCCTGCAAGCGGGCGACCAATTCGGCTGAGTCAAAGGCATTGACCACGAAATCGTCAGCGCCGGCATCGAGTGCGAAAGCCAACTGACCTTCTCGATGGGTGGAGGACAGGAGCACCACTGGCGTACTTTCATCAGTGCGGCAGTTCAACCATGAAAACACCGGCGCGTCGTTTGGCATCTGATTGTCGGAATCGACAACGATCAAATCGAAAGTCCGGCGACGCAAAGTGCGTAGCAGTGCCGCTTCGGAAACAAAATGCTCGCATTCGATATGACTCGGTGCCAGTGCATCTTGTACGTAACGGAAAACTTTATCGTGGCGAGTGCAGCAGGCGATTTTCATGATATTTCCTGTATAGATAAAACTGTGATGCAGATTCCATGGGGCAATTATTGCCGAGGCCATTGGTCGTTTTATTACCGCGATTCAAGCGTTCGAAGCAGCAGAAATCTGGAAAAAATCTCAAATTCGCCCTAGTATTCGAAAACCAGAAGTTTGTTGCACTGAATAATTTTTCAACGGCGTCCCTTAGCTAAGTTGTCTATGAAGGGCAGCCGAAACACAACCTGAGCATAGTAAAAAAAATACCATAAGTAAATAAAATACCGATATTCCGAAGAAATAATTAATTGTATTAATTGACTATTGGTGGGATTTTTAGCTGTCTAAATAACCTTATCAAAAACGAATTGTTCTGCGCTCCGAGGGCTCTACGGACAAGGCAAGTGGTCACTCCGCAGTGTGCGGTATGATGAGAATTGCGCAGAAAAAACAGTGGATTTATATTGCTATGAGGAACTATTTTGCAACAAATTCACTGCTGGGCGCTTAATGTCTGCCGATTTCAAAACTGATCCCAGCGGATTTCTACTGCATCTCTTCGAGGCTGCAGTAGCTAGCGTTGCACCTGAAAAATGTCTGCCGAGATACCTTCCGGCGTTGCCTACAGGGCGCACAGTGGTAATCGGTGCTGGCAAAGCCGCCGCTGCCATGGCTGCCTGTGTCGACCGGCAATGGCAGGGTCCGCTAAGTGGCCTAGTCGTCACCCGCTATGGGCATGGGGCCGCCTGCGGCCGCATCGAAATTCTCGAGGCCGCACATCCGGTGCCCGATATTGCAGGGCAAAAAGCAGCACTGCGCACGCTCGAGATGGTAAAGGGGTTAAATGCCGATGATCTGGTGATCTGCTTGATGTCCGGCGGCGGGTCGGCATTGCTGACCTTGCCGGCCGCAGGTATCACGCTCGCGAATAAACAAGAGATCAACACCGCTTTGCTAAAAAGCGGTGCGACCATTTTTGAAATGAATTGCGTACGCAAGCATCTGTCGGCGATCAAGGGCGGCCGGCTCGCACTGGCATGCGCGCCGGCCCGACTGATGACGTTGGCAATTTCGGATATTCCCGGTGACGATCCGGCAATCATCGCTAGCGGTCCGACACTGCCTGACGCCAGTACCTGCGCCGATGCGCTGGCAATCCTGCGCCGATACGCTATTCCGATACCGGACTTCATCAACGATCAACTTTCCCGGAATACTTGGGAAACACCCAAACCGGGCGACGCCCGCTTTGCGCGACATTCTCATCATGTCATCGCTACGGCGCAGCATGCGCTGGAAGCTGTTGCCGCAATTGCGCGCAAGGCTGGCTTGGCCGTGCATATTCTTTCTGACCGGATCGAGGGTGAGGCTAGAGAGGTCGGTGTTGTCCATGCTGCGATCGCACGGCAGGTTAATGTATACGGTCAGCCATTTACCGCCCCGTGCGTGGTGCTCTCAGGTGGTGAAACTACTGTGACGGTGAGGGGCAACGGGCAGGGCGGGCGCAACACCGAGTTTCTATTAAGCCTGGCTTGTGCATTGGAAGGATCGAACGGCATTTATGCACTGGCCGCCGATACCGATGGCATAGACGGATCGGCCGATAATTGCGGGGCTTTGCTCAAGCCCGATTCGCTATCGCGTGCCGCAGCGCTCGGGCTGTCGGCAGCGACACTTCTGGACAACAACGATGGCTATCGGTTTTTCAGTGCGCTCGGTGACTTGATCGTCACCGGCCCCACGCGCACCAACGTCAACGATTTTCGGGCCATGTTGTTGATCTAGAACGATGACTTACGCAAAGTTTTTGGCGACGAAATCCCAATTCACCAATTTCCAAAAGGTTTCGACATATTTTGGCCGGGCATTGCGAAAATCAATGTAATACGCATGTTCCCAAACATCGCAGGTTAGCAATGGCTTATCGCTGCCGGTTAATGGTGTGGCGGCATTGGATGTATTGACGATGTCGACCCCGCCGTCCGATTTTTTTACGAGCCAGGTCCATCCGGAGCCGAAGTTGCCGGCGCACGACTTGCCGAATTCTTCTTTGAATTTATCGAACGAGCCGTATTTCGCATCGATTGCCGCAGCGAGCGCACCGCTCGGCGCGCCAGCGCCGGCAGGTGTCATGCAATGCCAATAAAACGTATGGTTCCAGACCTGCGCTGCGTTATTGAAAACACCACCCGAGGCTTTGCGAACGATGTCTTCGAGCGGGGCGTTTTCAAATTCAGAACCCTTGATCAAATTATTCAAATTGGTGACATAGGTCTGGTGGTGTTTGCCGTAATGATATTCCAGCGTCTCTTTGGAAATGTGCGGAGCCAAAGCATCTATTGCATAGGGCAGAGGTGGGAGTGTATGTTCCATGGTCGTCCTTTGATTGTTAAGAATCGTTGATGGGTATTAATGGATGTAGCTATACCTGATAGCGGTCGATCGTTGTCACAAATGCACGGTAGCGCTACATTGTAAGGCCGATACGTGCCCGCTGCTTTCACGCCGGATCGGTTGCAACTTTCGTCGTCGCCTCTATCGATTCGATATTGATTCGCGCGCTGCCTTCGGCTAGTCGGAGATCGATCTGCCGCTGCCCATGCAGCGCCTGCGGTGAGCGCACCACGGTATCGTCCACCGTTGTGACGATGGCGTAGCCGCGTTCCAACGTTCTTTGCGGATTTAACAGTTCGAGTTGCGTCGATAAAGACGACAATGATTGCCGCTGCTGGAAAATCATCCCAGCCGTTCGAGCCGACAGGCGTCGTGCCTGCATGGACAGTTGCAGCCGATGCGAGCGCGTATCCGGCAATTCCCCCGTCAGGCGTGTAGATAGCTGCGCCAAAGCGTGCCGCGCTGTTGACAGCGGGATCCGATTAGCCTGCACTAGCCGTTGCTGCCATCCCTGCAGGTTTTGACGTACCCGATCCACGTGTGCACGCGGATTGACCAGCCTGCGCGCGATCCAGTCCAAGGTCTGGCAGCGCCCGGCATGTTCACGGCGAAATGCTCGCACTAACGCTTCGCCAGCGGCATTCAATTGAGTTTGCCACTGGCTGCTGGGGCGCGTTGCCATCTCCGCAGCCGCAGTTGGTGTCGGTGCCCGCAGATCGGCCGCAAAATCGGCGATGGTGAAGTCGGTTTCGTGGCCGACGCCACTAATGACAGGCATCGGGCAGGCCACGAGCGCCCTGGCGACTAATTCATCATTGAATGCCCAAAGATCCTCGATGCTGCCGCCGCCACGACAAATCAGCAGCACATCACATTCGTTGCGTACGGCAGCAACCGTGATAGCTGCTGCGATTTTTACACCGGCACCGGCACCCTGAACGGGTGTCGGGTACACCACGATTTCACAGTGCGGCGCGCGTCTTTGCAATGCGCTCAGCACATCCTGCAATGCCGCTGCTTGAGGACTAGTGACGATGCCGATGCGGCGCGCAAAATCCGGTATCGGGCGTTTCGTAGTCGGATCGAACAATCCTTCTTTGCCTAATCGTGCCTTGAGTTGCAGGAACGCCTCGAATAAATTACCGACGCCAGCGCGGCGAATGGCTTCAACGCCCAGTTGGAAATCCCCACGCGCTGCGTACAGCGATACCAATGCCCTGACCTCGACTTTGTCACCCTCACGCGGCAAGAAGTCTGCATATTGCGCCCGACCACGAAACATGACTGCACGTACCTGCGCCGTATCGTCTTTCAGTGTGAAATACCAATGCCCTGAAGCAGCGCGAGTGAAATTCGATACCTCGCCGGAGATCCAGGCCAAAGGAAAACTACGCTCGAGCAACCGGGCGACGGCCTGGTTCAATGCCGAAACACTCAGTACCGGTGGCGTGTCGCCGGCAGCGCTGTTCATGTCTGGCAGCAGGTTCGGAGGCAACTTCGGGAGCATCGGCTCAACGGACATGATACTGCTTCGGGCAAGCAGCTCTCTGGCGTGTCGGATCGGGCATGCTGCAGTAACTTTGCGATTTCATCATTGGATTCTTATGGGCGTTTGTTGGGGCGGTTAATTCTAAATTGAATTTTGAATGGCGGATAAATGCGCATAAACGGAAAACTGTTTGAAATCAATCGCTTCCAACGTTTGCAACAGCTTACGCACAAAGTTATCCACATTTTGTGTGAATAAGTATTTCTATGCGGAGTCCGAAGCGTTTTTTGCTAAACAGCTGACTTGAATGGCAGCCTTGAACGATGTTCGACGCTGAAGATACTTGCCCGGTAGCCAGCAACACGTTACATTCGCACACTTACTCGAAGTAATCATTTCAATCAAGGAGCCGGATTTGCTCGCCATTATTCAAGCTGCAGGCTGGCCGATCTGGCCACTGCTGATTTCCTCGATGATCGCCGTAGCGCTGATCATCGAGCGTATTTTGTTTCTGCGCCGTTCACGCATCTTGCCATCAAATCTGCTCGACGAAGTCATCCGCGTCCATCGGGCTGGCCGGGTCGACGATGGCGTAGTCGCTACCCTTGAAAAGAACTCGCCGCTCGGCCGAGTGCTTGCTGCAGGATTGCGTAACGTCGATTCTCCCCGCGACCTGATGAAAGAATCGATCGAGGAAGCCGGGCGCGGTACCGCGCACGATCTCGAACGCTTCCTGACGACGCTCGGCACTATCGCCACCCTGGCACCGTTGATGGGACTGTTCGGCACCGTGGTCGGCATGATCGAAATTTTCGGTGCGCAGAATGCTACCGGTACCAATCCGGCGCAGTTGGCACACGGTATTTCGGTGGCGCTCTACAACACCGGCTTCGGCCTTGCCATCGCAATGCCGGCACTGGTGTTCTATCGCCATTTCCGTGCCCAGGTGGATGGATTCATCGTCGACATGGAGCAGCAAGCCATCCGTTTCGTCGATACCGTGCACCGCGAACGTGCTCAGGTAGCCAGATAGTTTTACGCTGAATGTTTTCGGATTTGTTCCAGAGGTTCCATATGAAGAGCGACACATGAATTTTCGCAAAGGCCGTGGCCGTGAAGATCCGGAAATCAACCTGATTCCATTCATCGACGTGTTGCTGGTGGTGCTGATTTTTTTGATGGTCAGCACGACTTACAGCAAGTTTACAGCGCTGCAAGTAACGCTGCCGACGGCCGATGCCGATAAGGCCTTGCAGCAGCCTTTCGAAATCAATGTAGCGGTCGACCCTCAGGGGAATTATGCGGTCAATAACACGCGCGTGACGTCACGCGAGGCCAGCGGCTTGGCCGATGAATTAAAGGCCTCTTTGATCGGCATCACCGTGGGCCAGAAAGGCCCGATCGTGATTATCAATGCCGATGCTACCGCTGCCCATCAATCGGTGATCAATGTTCTCGAAGCAGCACGCCTTGCAGGATTCGACCGGGTGACGTTCGCCGCGCAGACCAGTGGCAAAAAGTAAGCGCTTCAGCAAGCTCAAGAGCCAGCTGAAAAATATCGAGGTCTCTGGAACGCCCGCGGCCTCTGGAGAGTTTCGGTCGTTCATGCTGAGCAGCTGGATGCATCGCGGCGTTGTCGCCAGAATCTTGTGGCCAATGTCGATGCTGTTCCGATTGGCGGTAGCTGCCCGGCGCTTCGCCTATGTACACGGTTGGTTGAAAGCCGTTTGTCTACCGGTTCCGGTGATCGTAGTCGGTAATATTTTTATCGGCGGCACTGGCAAGACGCCGTTTACCATTTGGCTAGTGGAGAAATTGCGTGAAGCCGGCTATCGCCCTGGCGTCATCTCGCGTGGCTACGGTGGTAAGGGCGCAGGCTTGCGCCATGCGCAGCCGGAATCCGATCCGTTCTACGTCGGCGACGAGCCGGTACTGATCGCGCAACGCACGGGTTGCCCGGTCGTGGTCGGTGCCGACCGGGTTGCGGCAGGCCAGTCTCTGCTTGCGACCTACCCTGAAACAGATGTCATCGTCGCCGACGACGGTTTGCAGCATTACCGGCTTGCCCGAACCATCGAGATCGTTCTCGGCGATGCGCGTGGCCTTGGCAATGGCTGGTTGCTGCCGGCCGGCCCTTTGCGCGAACCGCCGGACCGGCATCGCGATTTCGAGGTTTGCAATATCGGCACGGCACCGGTTCGAGCCGCAGGCAAACGCAATGCGGCCGGTGGCGGGGTAGCTACGACGATGCGTCTGGAGGTGGCGGCTGCACACTGGTTGCACGATCCTACTTACACTTACACACTCACCGACATCGCTGCAATCGTGCCGATACCGGTGATCGTTGCAGTTGCCGGCATGGGAAATCCGATACGATTCTTCGACAGTTTGCGCGGTGCAGGATTGGTATTTGAACACATGCCCCTGCCGGATCATCATGTTTTTACCGCATCGACTTTTTCAAATTGTCATGCAGATATCATCCTGATGACCGAGAAGGATGCAGTAAAATGTCGGAAAATCGAAGCGCTGGCCAACGATGCCCGGCTATGGTTCGTGCCGGTTAGCGCCGACATCGACCCATCGCTCGCCGACAATATTTTGGAGAAACTGCGTGGATCCGCAACTACTTGACATTCTCGTTTGCCCGATCTGCAAAGGCCCGCTCGAACTCGACAAGAAAGCCCAGGAATTGATCTGTCGGCCCGATAAACTCGCTTATGCAATACGTGACGGCATACCGATCATGTGGGCCGACGATGCCCGCGACTTGAACGCTGCGACGCTTATGCCACCCACATCACCCGTGCCACCTGCCGGCTCGTGAGCCGTAGAGCGGTTCGATCCTGATGTCTTTCATCGTTATTATTCCTGCGCGGCTCGCTTCGACCCGTCTACCCAATAAACCGCTGGCCGACCTTGCGGGAAAGCCGATGGTGGTACGAGTCGCCGAACGCGCTGCGCTCTCCGGCGCTGCGCGGGTGTTGGTGGCAACCGATCATGTCGATATCGCCGCCGCTTGCCGCGAGCACGGTATCGAAGCATTCATGACGCGTAGCGACCATCCGTCCGGCACCGACCGTATCGCCGAAGTGGCGGCAGAAATTTCATTGCCGGGGCATTCGGTCGTGGTCAATGTTCAGGGTGACGAGCCGCGAATCGCCCCCGAGCTGATCGCTGCTACGGCTGCGTTGGTAACGGCAACCGTGCCGATGGCTACTGCGGCGCATGCGATCGAACATGTTGGCGACTTATTCAATCCCAACGTGGTCAAGGTAGTGTTGGATCGTAATGGCCGGGCGATGTATTTTTCTCGCGCCTGTATTCCGTGGCATCGCGACGCTTTTGCGCTTGCAGCCAACGACAACACGTTGCCGGTCATGCCCGAGCAGGTACCGACATTGCCTACAGCGGTGGCGCTTCGCCATGTCGGTCTGTATGCCTACCGTAACGATTTTTTGCAGGCCTATCCTTTACTCGCGCCTTCGCCCTTGGAGCAGTTCGAGGCGCTCGAGCAATTGCGTGTGCTGTGGCATGGTTTGCCGATCGCCGTGCATGTTACCGACGACGTTCCCGAAGCCGGTGTCGATACCGCTGAAGACTTGCAGAGAATGCGCCGTGCCTTCGCCGCCGTCCCTAGCTGAAATCGCTAGAACGCGACCGTTTTTCTGACATTTTGTGTTAAGTTTCGTGCCACGTTTTAGACCCGTCGATTCGGCTGGCTTACACAGCACGTAGTAGTTTGTACTGATATACGATATCCATCCTGAGGAAACATCATGGTCTTTGCCTCGAACAACATGCGTCTGATCTTGCTGGGGCCCCCTGGTGCTGGTAAAGGAACACAAGCTACCTTCATCAAAGAGAAATACGGCATACCGCAAATATCGACCGGCGACATGCTGCGCGCCGCGGTCAATGCCGGCACACCCTTGGGTGTGGCGGCCAAAGGCGTCATGGATGCCGGCGGTTTGGTGTCCGACGACATCATCATCGGGCTGGTAAAGGATCGGCTGAAGCAACCGGATTGCGCACACGGATACTTATTCGACGGCTTTCCCAGAACCGTTCCCCAGGCCGATGCGATGAAAGACGTCGGCGTGACCATCGATTACGTTTTGGAGATCGACGTGCCAGACGCGGCAATCGTGGAACGTATGAGCGGTCGGCGGGTGCACGCTTCGTCCGGGCGTACCTACCATGTAAAGTACAATCCGCCAAAAGTGGCCGGACTCGACGATGTGACCGGTGAGCCGTTGATTCAGCGCGAAGACGATAAGGAAGAAACCGTTGCCCGACGTCTAGCGGTGTACCACGCGCAAACCGAAATATTGGTTGGCTATTACAACGATTGGGCGAAAAGTGGCGCAGCCGGTGCGCCGAAATATCGAAAGATTTCGGGCATCGGCGAAGTCGACGCGATTCGCGATCTCGCCTTCGCAGCACTGCAAAACTGAGCGCAATTCAGCAGCGCTTACGTCGACCGATGTTTTTTATCCCACATCGGGACCGGTGCCTCAGGAGTCATTGAGCATGCCTATGGTTTTACCCAAGCGTAAATTTAACGCGATTTCGTCGTCTAACGGGTCGAGCGAGCCGGACGGCAAGGAAGTCTCCGTTGAAATTGCCGTCCGGCCGTCCCCGGAATCTCCGCAAGCCAAACGGGTAGCAGTGTCATTGAGAGTTAATTTACCGCGGCCTCGTATGCCGCCTCCCACGTTTCCCCGCGCTGATGCAGATAGCGGTACAAAGACGCTGGCGGTATCGGCTGGGCCAGGAATGTCGTCGCACAATGCCGGTATGTTGTTGCAATGGGAGGCTTGGGCCATTCCGCCTAATTCGTTTGGCAGCCAGCGCGCCGAAGCTGTCTGGCGCATGAGAGCCGCTTTGATGAACCGGTTGCAAACAACGCTCGACCTAAGTGGGCTCGCTTTGACGAGCTTGCCGGAGAGGTTGCCCGAAAATATTACAACGCTGCAGTTAAGTTTCAACAGCCTAGAAGCATTGCCCGAGCATTTGCCGGCCGGACTGCTGCATCTGGATGCTGAGCATAATTTTTTGACAACGCTGCCCGAAACACTACCTGCTTCCTTGATTTCGCTTAATGTAGCCAACAACCAGCTCAGCGCTTTGCCCCGTGGATTACCGCGGGGGTTGAAATACCTCGACGCATGGACCAACAATCTGACATGCCTACCCGAAAATTTGCCTGCCAGCCTTGAAGTACTTGACGTCGATTCCCGGCGTCTTACGCATTTTCCAGTGAAATTGCCTTTTGGCACTTCTTTGGACTCAATCAGGAAACTGACTTCGTGGGCGCGCGCAGGTCGTACACAAGGCGAAAGACGAATCGACGTTGTGAATCGGATCATCGCTTGTATGCATCTTAGATCGCGCAAGGTGTCACTAGATCTCAGTTGCTTGGGTTTGACGGAACTGCCTAAGGCCTGGCCAAAAAATATTGAACGTCTAAGCTTACGCGGCAATCGGCTGGTGGCGTTGCCGGCGACGCTGCCGTCGAACTTGGTCGAACTCGATGTGAGCATGAATATGCTGAAACAATTACCGGAGGCGCTGCCAGCTTCTTTGCAGCGTCTGGCCGCTAATAACAATTTGCTCGATAGCCTGCCTGAATCGTTACCGAAAGGTTTGAAGTGGCTGCAGGTTAGCGGCAATCGCCTGAAGACGTTGCCAGCCACACTGCCACCGGCTTTGGAGCAATTGCAAGTTGCAAGAAACGCACTATCGGAATTGCCAGAGACGCTTCCGGCGAACCTACTCACGATCAAAGCTAGCAACAATCACCTCGTAAAATACCAGACCCGCTGCCGCCGCGACTGAACCGGTTTTCGGTGCATCACAATGAGCTGACAACGCTACCACCGTTACCGCCCACGTTGACGATTCTGTGTGTAAGCAACAATCGGCTGGACGATTTACCACTAGCTACCACTGCCCAGCTTTCACCGGATTGCAAAATCGTCGCGCCGAGAAATAACATGTCCTTAGCCACCACCCAAAGACTGCTGGAAGAACTGGGTTCGCGACGGTATGCCGGTCCGACGATCTTTTTGTTTTAATCGCAACCCGTTGTAATTTGCACGGCAGGTGAATCTGCCACTGTGCGCTACGTCGCGGGCCTGTTACTCTAGGGAAATGACGCCGGCACCTGCCATTCCCTCCCCACGCTCGAAAACCGGACTGGTTTTGACCGGTGGCGGTGCACGTGCCGCTTATCAAATAGGCGTACTCAAGGCAATCGGCAAAATTTTACCTGACCAGGGTTGGCCCGGCGCGGTGAATCCCTACGACATTATTTGCGGTACCTCGGCAGGTGCCATCAATGCCACGGCATTAGCTTGTCATGCAGACCAGTTCGATGAGGGCTTGCAAAAAGTAGTGAAGGTTTGGGAAAATTTTCAGGCCGAACAGGTCTACCGGGCAGATTCTTTGGGCGTTTTGCGTTCCGGCGCACGTTGGTTATCAATACTCTCGTTTGGCTGGCTATTGCGAACCTGGCATGCCAATCCACCGAACGCATTGCTAGATAATGCACCACTGAATACGTTGTTGAATCGGATGTTGAATTTTCCAAGGCTCGATGCTGCGCTTTTGGACGGAAAACTGCATGCGCTCGCCGTCAGCGCTTCCTCTTACACCGCCGGCAAGCACATCACCTTTTACCAAACCGAAGCGGCCATCGAGCCCTGGCTGCGCACCCAGCGTACTGCGGTGCCGAGCCAGATCGGCGTCGAACATCTTTTGGCATCGTCGGCGATACCACTGATCTTTCCAGCAATGCCTATTTACTGCAATGGCCGTCGCGAATTTTTTGGTGATGGTTCGATGCGACAGGTAGCACCGATTTCTCCGGCAATTCATCTCGGTGCGGAAAGGGTGTTAGTGATCGGCAATGGCCGTTTGGAAGAACCCGACCCGACTGGCATGGCCGATGCGGCTTATCCAAGTGTTGCCGAGGTTGCAGGGCATGCGATGTCGAGTATTTTTCTCGATAGCCTAGCCAGCGATATAGAACGCATGACGCGCATCAATGCGACCATCAGTCGTTTAACGCCCGACCAGAGAATGCTGGTGCCTCTGCGCCCGATTCAAATGCTGCTGATCTCGCCATCTGAGCGCTTAGACGAGATTGCTAGCCGACACGTGGAAAGCCTACCGCGCCCGATTCGCATGTTACTTTCGGGAATAGGCGCGACCGAGGTGCGTGGTGCCGCGCTAGCCTCCTATTTATTGTTTGAAGCTTCTTACACCAAGGAATTGATCGAACTCGGCGAGCGTGACACGTATGCCCGCCGGGACGAAGTCAATTGCTTTTTCGGGCCATATCAAGCTGTCCTGACTTGACCATTGGCGGAACGCTCAACTTACGATGGTTGAATCAACGGTCGCGGCGATAATGCCCGTGATGTCCACGATGCCCCCGGTGCTCGCGAAACTCGTGCCCACGTCCGTGCCCGCGATGCCCATGATCCCAATGACGCGGCCGCGCGTGGTTACTGTATTGAACCGATCCGTAGGGCTGAGCCGGTACTACATAGGTCGAGTGGGAAGGGTAGTACACCGGAGCAGGCTGGACATATACCTGCTGCGGCTGATGATAAGGTTGATAGTGCGGCTGACGATACACCTGCGCCGGTGTAACGTAGCCCGAATGACCATAGCTGGAATAACTGCTGACGGGCACGCCAATATTAATTGACCAGTCCACCCGATCCCGCGCGTTCACCGTCGAAGCGGTTGTAAGTAGCAATGCGGCCGTGGCTGCAGTGACGATCAAACCATGTAGCGACTTCTTCATGAAAATTCTCCTTAAGATGTGATCTCGGACATGCAGTCATTTAACGCCTCAAATGGCTGTCCGGCCACGCAAATCAGGATATGCCGGGGTAAAAACTGCAACAATTTGTTTCTATTTAATACTTTAAGGCAACAATGGCGCTTGTGATTCCTTAAAAGAAATGTTTAGGCAGCAATGTTCACATATTCAAGACGCGCGGCAATACGGGTTGATTCGCCGCCTGCAACACGTTACCCTAGCGTATTGACTGCCTGCCAACACGCCAGCTTCATTGCGGGTTTAACAAAAGAAAATAAATACCATTGTGCAACGCGAACAAGCTACCGATAGTCGAGGCCCCGTCGAGGGAACAATGAATCTGTTCAAAACCGTGCCGTCAAACGTCGTGCAGTCGATCCGCGCGTTTCGGCCGACCGACCTGCAAGCGGAGGCTGGGCGTCTCAATCAGCATTTTTTATATGCGCATTGCGCACAGGCGACGACCAAGCAGCAGGTATTGGCGCTGATCGCAGAAGCATTCCATTTTCCCAAACACGCCGGCAAGAGCTTCGACGTGCTTGCCGACAGCCTTACCGATCTGGCACATAAAGCCGGCCCGCAACCCGGATTTCTGATCGTACTGGAACAGCTGCCAAATACGCCAAAGTTCGATAAAGAAGCGCGCGAAACATTATTGGATGTCTTCCGCGATGCTGCCGACTTCTGGGCAGAAAAAAAGATTGCCTTCCGGGTGTTCTACTCCTTTCAATAAACTCGCGCGCGAACGATGCAGCAGCGCTGACCCGACTACGTCAGTCGTTTTTTAAATGAAAACAATCGTCATCCTTATTTCCGGGCGCGGCAGCAATATGCAGGCCGTCGTCGACGCAGCTGCGCAGCAGGGATGGCCGGCAAAGATCGCTGCGGTCATCAGTAACCGCCCGGGTGTGCCTGGGCTGGCGTTTGCCGAAGCGCGCGGTGTTGCCACAGCAGTCGTGGATAGCAAACAATTTCCCGTTCGCGAAGAATTCGACCAGGCGTTGCAGCAAGAGATCGATCGCCATCGCCCCGATCTCGTCGTATTAGCCGGATTTATGCGTATACTGACGGCGGGCTTCGTAGAACATTTCGCGGGACGCCTACTCAATATCCATCCATCTCTGTTGCCTAGCTTCCCAGGTCTGGCGACCCATCGCCAGGCGCTTGCCGCTGGCGTGAAGTTACATGGAGCGACGGTGCATTTCGTCACCGCGGAGTTGGATCATGGCCCGATCGTGGCGCAGACCGCCGTGCCGGTAATGGAAGCCGATACCGAAGAGACGCTGGCACAGCGGGTACTGGCACAGGAACATCTACTTTATCCGCGCGTGATCGGTTGGTTTCTCCAAGGCCGAGTCGCGCTGGTAGACGGCCGAGTTCGCGTCGCCGACGCCTTGCCGGATTCCCCACAACATTGAAAGCAACCGTATGAGATTGCCGCCCGCAATCATTGGCCACACCGAAGAAGTCTTGCGTGAAATCCTGCGATTTACAGGGCCTGCGGACGGTACGCTTTCGCGCTATTTCCGTGACCATCCAAAGCTCGGTGCGCGCGAGCGCGGTGCCGTTGCAGAAGGCATCTACAGCCTACTGCGCAATAAGCTTATCTACACCAGTTTCGCCGAATCCGGCAGTGGTGCCAGTATGCGTCGCCTGACGCTGCTGGGGTTGGTCGATGCGATGGGTATCGATGCACTAGGAGGGCTGTCGGAACAAGAAAGCGAGTGGCTGCAGCAGGTATTGGCAATCGACCGTAATTTGCTTACGGTTTCGATGCGGGCTAATTTGCCCGATTGGATTTTCAGCAGGCTGGTAGAACGGCACGGCGAAACTGAGGCTTTGGCATTGGCCGAAGCACTGAACCGCCCAGCACCGCTCGATCTTCGGGTCAACTCGGTCAAGGCCACGCGTGAAGAAGTCGTCTCGCACCTCGAGCAGGCACCGATTTTGAGCGAGCCGACGCCTTATGCCTGCCTGGGTTTGCGAATACTGAAAAAGCCGTCGCTGCAAAATCTGCCGATATTTAAGAACGGTTTGATCGAAGTGCAAGACGAGGGCAGCCAGTTGCTGGCGCAGATCGTCGGTGCCAAACGTGGCGAAATGGTGGTCGATTTCTGTGCCGGTGCCGGCGGCAAGACGCTCGCCCTCGGCGCAATCATGCGTAATACCGGGCGGCTCTATGCTTTCGATATTTCCGAGAAGCGTCTGGCCAAGTTGAAGCCCAGGCTTGCCCGCAGTGGTTTGTCGAATGTGCATCCGGTACAAATCGCGCATGAAAACGATGCCAAGATTAAGCGTCTGGCCGGAAAGATCGACCGGGTACTGGTGGATGCACCCTGCAGCGGCCTCGGCACCCTGCGCCGTAATCCAGATGTGAAATGGCGTCAGAAGCCGCAATCGCTCGTAGAATTGAATGCTAAACAGCTGGCTATCCTCGCCGGGGCTTCACGCCTGGTCAAGGCCGGAGGTCGGCTGGTGTACGCCACATGTAGTTTGCTAGTCGAGGAGAATGAAGACGTCGTTGCCAGTTTTCTCGCCAGTCACGCCGATTTCTCATTGGTTCCGATGAACGAAGTGCTGGCCGAGCAAAAGCTGGCGCTGGAAATGGGTGACTACCTGAATTTGCTGCCGCACGTGCATCATACGGACGGATTTTTCGCTGCCGTTCTCGAGCGTAAGAAATGAATCGCACCATGAGCGGCGATTTGCTGGCCGAAATTTTCAAAGGCTTGTGGGACGATCTGAGCGCACCCGGCGTCGCCTGGCAGATCGTTACGTTAGTCGTCTGCCTCGGCGTGGGCTGGTCGATCTCGCGTGGCCTGCGCGCCATCATGCGCGATCGGCAAATGCACTTGCCGGTAGTGCGGCTCGGCGTGGAAAGTTTTTTCCGTGTGCTATCGCCCTTGATCGCTTTGGTACTGGTCATGATTGCAAAGCCGGTGCTGGCGCAATATCAGCAGGTGCGATTGCTCAAGCTTGCTGTACCGCTCCTGGTGTCGTTTGCGCTGATCAGGCTGACTTTCTACATATTGCGTCGCATCTTCGCCCGTACCGGGCGTGCGAGTCCGATGTTGCTGGTTACCGAAAAGTTGGTGGCGGTGTTTGTATGGGTAGGCTACGCGCTATACATCACCGGGCTTTGGCCGGATTTAACGCAGTTTCTCGATCGTACTTTCCTGCCGATCGGCCGCTACAAGATTTCGCTGCTCGAAATCGTTCAGGCCGGTGCCTCGGTTGCAATCACGCTAGTGCTGGCGTTGTGGGCCGGGGCGTTGCTGGAAGAGCGCTTGATGCGGGTCAACAGCATGCATTCGTCGCTGCGGACCGTGGCTGCACGGCTGGTGCGCGCGCTGCTAATTCTGGCGGCGGTGCTCTTGAGTCTGTCGTTGGTCGGTATCGATCTGACGGTGTTGTCGGTTTTTGGCGGCGCGTTGGGTGTCGGTATCGGTCTGGGCCTGCAAAAGATTATCGGCAGTTACGTATCCGGATTCGTCATCCTGCTGGAACGAAGTCTTTCAATCGGCGATATCGTCACGGTCGACAAATATCATGGGCAGGTAATCCGAATCAACACGCGCTACACGGTTATCCGTAGCCTCGACGGCATTGAGAGCGTCGTGCCGAACGATATGCTGATATCCGGTACGGTACAAAATTATTCTTTGACCGATCGCCGTCTGCGTCTGGCCTCGCACGTCACTATCGGCTATGCCAGTGATCTGGAAGCGGTGTTGACGTTGTTGCAAGATACGGCGGCAACGGTTTCCAGAGTTTCCAAAGAAACGCCGCCATCTGCGCTGTTGCTCAAAGTTAGCGCAGATGGGCTGGACCTGGAAATCGGTTTTTGGATCGACGATCCTGAAAACGGCCGTCTGAATGTGGTGTCGGAAGTAAACCGGGCGATTTGGCGCACGCTGAAAGCCCACAATATTCCAATTCCCTTTACGCAAAAAGACGTCAACATCATGCAACCCGCTTCGCTGGAGAAAAAAATTCCACCAGCCGAACATGACCTGCCTGCCAGCACCGCACCCTTGCGCGCGTAAAAACAGCGCTCCCCCGAATACAATTGCTAAACCGCGTACAATCATTCCGGAGTTTTGTCAGGCTTACCTGTTATCAGCTTGATCCTCGTCATGGAACAAGGCCATTTTTTTTGGAGCACGAATGAGTTTGAATGCGATTTTTGATGCTGTTCTGCAATTTTTTGCGCACGGCTTGTTAGACGCCACTGGGTGGCAAACATTGGTCTATACGCTGGTGGTAACGCACATTACCATTGCCAGCATCACGATCTTCCTACATCGTTGCCAGGCGCACAGGGCGTTGGAGCTGCATGCCTTGCCGAGCCATTTTTTCAGATTTTGGTTATGGCTCACCACCGGCATGGTTACCAAAGAATGGGCAGCGGTGCATCGCAAGCATCATGCGAAGTGCGAAACCGAAGAAGATCCTCATAGCCCGGTCACGCGCGGCATCAAGAAAGTGTTGCTGGAAGGCTCCGAGCTATACCGTATCGAATCCAAAGTCCAGGAAACCTGCGACAAATACGGACACGGTACTCCCAATGACTGGATCGAGCGCAATCTCTACAGCCGCTTCAGTTGGCAGGGCTTGGCATTAATGGCAGTCATCAACATTTCATTGTTCGGTGCGATTGGCTTGACAGTTTGGGCAGTACAGATGTTATGGACGCCAATCATGGCTGCCGGCATCATTAACGGTATCGGCCACTTCTGGGGCTATCGCAATTACGATTGCGCCGATGCATCGCGGAATATTTTCCCCTTGGGAATTTTGATCGGTGGCGAGGAGTTACATAATAACCACCACACCTTTGGCACTTCCGCGAAGATGTCGTCGAAATGGTATGAATTCGACATCGGCTGGATGTACATACGCATTCTGGAAATCTTAGGTTTGGCGACGGTCAAGAAAGTCGCACCTGCACCGAAATTCGACCGCCAGAAAATCGTCGCCGATCTCGAGACTTTGCAGTCGGTGATTGCCAACCGCTACGATGTCATGGCGAAATACGCAAAATCGGTGAAGTACACTTGGCGTGATGAACTGGTACACCTGAAGCAAAAGCGGCATTTCAAGCCGAGCGTCCTCCGGGCTTCGCGCAGGCTGTTGCAAAGCGAGCCGGCTAAACTCGGCGTACCCCAACTTCAACAATTAAGCGAATTGTTCGCCCACAGCACCGCGCTAAAGACCATGCACGAAATGCGGGTGGAATTGGGCAGCATTTGGGAGCGTTCGCATGCCAGCCGCGACCAATTGTTACATCAGCTGCAAGACTGGTGCGTACGTGCCGAAACGTCGGGCATCCGCGCATTGCAGGAATTTTCACTACGTTTGCGAACCTATTCCTGATAGTTAAAAATCAGCATTTGAAAAGCCCGGATTCCGGGCTTTTTTTACGACTGGCATCTGGGAATTTCAGGACAGCGCCAAGGGCAGTGCTGTGGCAATGCAGAGTTGATACGAAAGCGACATTCACAATAAAAAAAGCCCGACTACAGTATGCAGGTCAGGCTCTCTTTGTACCCAAATCGAAATGACTACTTGATTTTCGTTTCCTTGTATTCCACATGCTTACGCACTTTTGGATCGAATTTCATGATCGACATTTTTTCAGGCGTGGTGCGCTTGTTCTTCGTCGTTGTGTAGAAATGACCCGTCCCTGCGGTCGATTCCAGCTTGATTTTGTCGCGGCCGGATTTAGCCATGATGGTTCCTTATGCAAATTTGGATGAATCGCTATTCGTCTATTCGATCGAACCTGACGATCAAATTTTCTCGCCGCGCGCACGCATGTCGAGCAGCACCGCGTCGATACCTAACTTGTCGATCACACGTAAGCCAGCGTTGGATAAACGTAGCGATACCCAACGGTTTTCAGACTCGACGAAAATGCGACGGTTTTGCAAGTTCGGCAAAAAGCGGCGCTTGGTTTTGTTGTTTGCGTGGGAAACATTATTGCCGACCATCGGCTTTTTCCCGGTGACTTGGCAGACACGTGCCATAGATTGCTCCCTAAAATATTTCCGAATCTGGAAAAGCCACGACTATAGCGAAAAAATCGAGTTTTATCAATGAGTTGCGA
Organism: Pseudomonadota bacterium; assembly: GCA_040385645.1. Classification (GTDB taxonomy): domain Bacteria; phylum Pseudomonadota; class Gammaproteobacteria; order Burkholderiales; family Burkholderiaceae_D; genus JANXSS01. The sequence continues at coordinate 129,915 of JAZKGZ010000016.1, read as the reverse complement.
AAAACAATTGTGTCTTTTTGTATTCTATAAATTTAATATTTTTAGCGTTTGTAGGTAATCCGACCTTACATTTGCCCATGCTCGGCGAAAGAATGCACGGCACTAGAGGCAATGACGAAGTGATCCAATACCCGTACATCAATGAGCCTCAAAGCCTGTTGCAAAGTTGCTGTCAAGGCGATATCGGCGTTGCTGGGCTCGGTGCTGCCGGACGGGTGATTGTGAGAGAGGATGACGCTGGCGGCATTATGACGTAACGCGCTTTTCACTACTTCGCGTGGATAGACACTGGTATGTGTGAGCGTGCCCCGAAACATTTCGTCAGCTGCAATCAAACGATTACGTACGTCCAGAAACAGTACGACGAACGATTCATGCGCCTGACCGGAGAAAAATAGCTGCAGATATTGCTTGACCGTCGAAGGAGCCGAAAGGATTACGCCGGCCTGCAAATTTTCTCCCAGGGAGCGTCGGGCGAGTTCGAGCACAGCTTGTAGCTGAGCGTATTTTGCAGGGCCTAAGCCGTTGAGCACGGAAAAATCGGGTAGCGTTGCCGCAAATAGAGCATTCAGTGAGCCGAAGTGGCTGAGCATGTCCCGCCCGAGGTCGACGGCGCTCTTACCACTGACGCCCACACGTAAAAATACTGCCAGTAATTCTGCATCGGAAAGTGCTTGAGGACCAAGACGAATCAAACGTTCACGCGGACGCAGATCGACAGGCCAATCGGTGATTGCCATGAGTTTGGAAGTGTGAATCGTGGGGCACCCACTGGTACCACGAGGTTGTGTTTCAGAGAGATGAGGCTGCATCGGAGAGCGAAGCAGCTTAAAATGAAACGTTATCACATCACTTTAATCGGCAATGTCAAATTTAATATCAAAGGACGTCACCGAAGGCCAGAGCGCAACCGAAGGGCGAATTGTCAGCGAAGGCGCATTTATTACGCTGCATTACCGCTTGGCAACGGTAGACGGTATCGATATCGTCACCACATTCAACGATAATCCAGCCACGTTACAGTTAGGACAAGGCCAGCTCTCGCCATTGCTCGAAGCGTGTTTGTTGGGTTTGGCCGAGGGTGCGACGACTACTTTCGAACTTGGAGCCGAAGCCGCCTTCGGGCCACGCAATCCAGACCTGGTACAGCGCGTGTCGAAGGCGACCTTACAAGAAAATTCGGCAATCGGTGAAGCATATGTCGTCGGTGACTTGGTGGAGTTCGCAGCGCCTGCGGGCGGCCGCTTCGCCGGCGTACTACGGGAGATCGATGCCGACGGCGCGTTGTTCGACTTTAATCATCCATTGGCAGGGCGGCCCGTCAATTTCACGGTGCAAATCATTGGAATCTTGTGAATTTTGTAGAGACCGATCAAATAGAGAAATCATATAATCATGGACAAAGAAGTATTGCTAGCGCAGCCGCGTGGTTTTTGTGCTGGCGTCGATCGGGCAATCGAAATCGTCGAACGTGCGCTCGTAGAGTTCGGCGCACCGATATTCGTACGTCATGAAATCGTACATAACGCTTACGTGGTTGAGGACTTGCGCAAAAAAGGGGCGATATTTATCGAAGAATTGGTAGATGTTCCCCCTGGCAACACCGTGATTTTTTCTGCCCATGGTGTTTCACGGGCAATTCAACGCGAGGCGCAGGAGCGCGGGCTTCGTATTTTCGATGCAACCTGCCCGTTGGTGACCAAGGTACATGTCGAGGTCGCCAAAATGCGCCGTGAAGAGCGTGAAATAATTATGATCGGCCACGACGGCCATCCGGAAGTCGAGGGCACGATGGGCCAAACCGAGCAAGGTATGTATCTGGTCGAAACCGTGGAAGACGTCGCCGGCCTGCAGGTGCGCGATCCAGCTTTGCTCGCTTATGTTACGCAAACGACACTTTCGGTGGACGATACGGCCGACATCATCGCTGCCATCAAGCAACGTTTCCCGCTGATCGCTGAGCCGAAAAAGGGCGATATTTGTTACGCCACTACGAACCGGCAAGAGGCGGTCAAGTTCATGGCACCGCAAGTCGACGTGGTGATCGTAGTAGGTAGCCCGAACAGTTCCAACTCCAACCGCCTGCGGGAAGTGGCCGAGAAAAAAGGCACGACGGCTTATATGGTCGATAATGCGGCGCAAATCGATCCAGCCTGGGTCGAAGGCGTACTGCGGGTTGGAGTAACAGCTGGCGCGTCGGCGCCGGAAGTATTGGTCCAGGCAGTGATCGACCGCTTAAAGGCGCTGGGTGCAAAAAGCGTTCGGGTACTCGAGGGTGTAAATGAACACGTAATTTTTCCGCTGCCTAAGGGGTTGGCGAATACCGGGTCGGCGAATACTTGATAAGGTGTTTCGCCACAGCATGAATCTTGTGGCTGTAAAATAATCGCCCCGGTAAAAACCCGTTCGGTATAATTTGGCCGGGTTGCAGGCAGGAATGGTTATTGCTGTAGTGAATAAATGCGCTGCCCGGCGCGTGAATACCCCTACCCCTCCCACCCCTTACGGAAAAACCCGCCTCCATGGAAACCTTCATTCAGCAGGTCGTCAACGGTCTGGTGTTGGGCAGCATGTATGCCCTTGTGGCACTGGGTTACACCATGGTCTACGGCGTACTGAATCTCATCAACTTTGCCCATGGCGACGTGTTGATGATCGGTGCGATGGTCGGAATCACTATCCTCAATTTCGTGCAGACGGTTGCACCGGATTTGCCAGGTATCGTCAAATTGTTGATCGCCATCGGTGGCGCAATACCGGTGTGCATCGGCGTCAATCTGCTGATCGAAAGGGTTGCCTATCGTAAGCTGCGTAATGCGCCGCGCCTGGCACCGTTGATTACCGCAATCGGCGTGTCGATGCTTTTGCAGACGCTGGCGATGATGATCTGGGGGCGCAGCCCGATCGTTTTTCCGCAAGTCATGCCATCGGTCTCGTACGATATTTTCGGCGCATTGATCACGCCGACTCAGGTGATGCTGCTGACGTTGTCGACGCTCTCGATGCTGGCACTCGTGTTCGTGGTCGAAAAAACCCGGATGGGACGCGCCATGCGCGCCACCGCTGAAAACCCGCGGGTGGCAGGGCTGATGGGCGTCGATTCGAATCGAGTGATCGTCCTGACGTTTGCTATCGGTGCTGCTCTGGCTGCGGTGGCCGGGGTAATGTGGGGCGCAACCTATGCATCGGCACAGTTCGCCATGGGTTTCGTACCGGGGCTCAAAGCATTTTCTGCTGCGGTACTGGGCGGCATCGGCAATATCTACGGTGCCATGATCGGCGGTATCTTACTCGGCCTGATCGAAAGCCTGGGTGCCGGCTACATCGGCGAGCTAACAGGTAATTTCCTCGGTAGTCAATATCAGGATATCTTTGCTTTCGTCGTTCTCATCATCGTCTTGACGCTACGACCCTCCGGCATCATGGGTGAACGCGTGGCTGATCGCGCCTGAGCCACCATGCCTTATTACTTCGACCTCAAACGCAATCCGCACCGCACTTACCTCGGCCTGGCGCTGCTAGGACTGGTGCTGATCGCTTTCCCGTTCATTGCCGCCAATTTCGGCAACTCCTGGGTGCGCATCATGGATTTCGCGCTGCTCTACATTATGCTGGCGTTGGGTTTGAACATCGTCGTCGGCTTTGCCGGCCTGCTCGATCTCGGTTACATCGCTTTCTATGCGCTGGGCGCGTACATGACGGCGCTGCTGGCCTCACCGCAATTTGCTGCGGTGCTGGAATCGTTCGTCAATACCTATCCGGCGGTGGGCAATGCGTTGCTTTGGGTGTTCGGCCCTGAGATCGCCAAGGATGGCATTCATTTATCGGTCTGGCTGATCGTGCCGCTGGGTGCGGCCATGGCTGCGCTATTCGGTGCGTTGCTCGGCGCACCGACCTTGAAATTGCGTGGCGATTATCTGGCGATCGTCACCCTCGGGTTTGGTGAAATTATTCGCATCTTCATGAATAATCTGAACGCGCCGGTCAACATCACCAATGGGCCGCAGGGCATCAACATGATCGATCCGATCCGCATCTTCGGGGTGTCGCTGGCTGGCGAACCCGGCTCGCGGGCTACGGTCGTGATCGGTAATTTTTCCATGCCATCGGTAAATGCCTATTACTTTCTATTTTTAGTATTGTGCATCGCCATCATTTTCATCACGATTCGCTTGCAGCATTCTCGCCTGGGGCGGGCGTTCGTCGCCATTCGTGAAGACGAAATTGCCGCTAGAGCAATGGGCATCAACACCCGCAACATTAAATTGTTGGCCTTCGCCATGGGTGCCTCTTTCGGCGGTGTCGCCGGTGCCATGTTCGCCGCATTTCAGGGGTTTGTTTCGCCAGAATCGTTTTCCCTGACGGAGTCGATCGCGGTGCTGGCGATGGTGGTGCTGGGTGGCATGGGACACGTGCCGGGCGTCGTGCTGGGAGCAGTGATTCTCGCAGCGTTGCCGGAAGTATTGCGGCACACCGTCGAGCCGGTGCAGCAGGCACTATTCGGCAAGATTTTGATCGATGCCGAAGTACTGCGCCAGTTGCTCTACGGATTGGCGATGGTGATCATTATGCTAAAGCGCCCGGCCGGCCTGTGGCCCGCCCCGCGTGCCGAAGACCGGCCCACGGCGACAGTGGATCAGCCGGTCAGCCCAGGCGACGTCAACCTCCCACGCAGCACCACGCCGTGACCGCTGCAATGTCTGAAATATATACAACGCCCTTAATGCCCGATGCCAACCTGGCAACGAAGTCGCCGGTGCTCGATATCGCCGGCGTGTACAAGCGCTTCGGCGGTTTGCAGGCGCTGGCCGATGTCGGCGTTCGTATCGCCCAAGGCGAAATCTACGGCTTGATCGGTCCGAACGGTGCCGGCAAGACGACGTTCTTCAACGTCATCACGGGCTTGTATCAACCAGACGCCGGCAGCTTCAGGCTGGCTGGCGTGCCTTACTCACCGTCTGCTCCACATGCAGTCGCCAAAGCAGGCATCGCGCGTACCTTCCAAAATATCCGCTTGTTCAACGACATGACGGCGCTCGAAAACGTCATGGTTGGACGCCACGTTCGTACCCATCAAGGTATATTCGGCGCCATTTTTCGGCAGCGTGCCGCACGCGAAGAGGAACAAGCAATTCAGCTACGGGCGATGGCATTGCTCGATTTCGTCGGTATCGTGCATTTCGCGCAGCGTACCGCCCGGCACCTCTCTTACGGCGATCAGCGCCGGCTCGAAATCGCCCGTGCGCTTGCCACCGATCCGAAACTACTGGCACTCGACGAACCTGCAGCCGGCATGAATGCCACGGAAAAACTGGGATTACGCGAATTGCTGGTGAAGATCAAGCGTGAAGGAAAAACGATTTTGTTGATCGAACACGACGTCAAACTGGTGATGGGATTATGCGATCGCATGACGGTGCTGGATTACGGCAAGCGTATCGCCGAAGGCATACCCGCTGATATTTTAAAGAATCCAGCCGTGATTGAAGCTTATCTGGGAGCATCGATCTGATGGCCGAGACCATATTGAAAATTGCTGGTTTATGTGTGGCTTATGGCGGTATTCAAGCAGTCAAGGGTATCGATCTGGAAGTCAAACGCGGCGAGTTGATTACTTTGATCGGTGCCAACGGCGCAGGCAAAACCACGACCTTGAAAGCCATCACCGGTACCCTGCCGCAAAGTTCTGTCGATGGTCGTATCGAGTACCTCGGCAAATCCATCGTCGGCGTCAATGCATCTGTGCTGGTAAAACAAGGTTTGGCAATGGTACCTGAAGGGCGTGGCGTATTCACCCGGATGTCCATTCACGAAAACCTCTTGATGGGTGCGTTCACCTGTAACGATAAAGCGCAGATCAACGCCGACATCGAGCGATGGTTCGGTGTGTTTCCGCGTCTGAAAGAACGTGCCACGCAGATGGCCGGCACGTTGTCGGGCGGCGAGCAGCAGATGCTGGCAATGGCCCGTGCATTGATGAGCCACCCCGAGCTATTGCTACTTGACGAGCCTTCAATGGGCTTGTCGCCGATCATGGTGGAAAAGATTTTCGAAGTGGTGCGGTCGGTTTCGGCGCAGGGCGTAACGATTCTGCTCGTCGAGCAAAATGCCAAACTGGCATTGCAAGCTGCGCATCGCTGTTATGTAATGGAGTCCGGTGTCGTGACCATGAGCGGCGACGCTGCCTCCATGCTCGACGATCCACGTGTACGACACGCCTATCTCGGCGAAGCTTAAAAAAAGGTATCCCATGCAATTTACATTTCCGCCAGCTGCTACGCCAGCCGTACCGGTGTTTGGCACCCGGGAATTTTTTCCGGTGCGCAGAATTTATTGTGTTGGCAGGAATTACGCCGAGCATGCCAAAGAAATGGGTGGAACCGGCCGCGAAGCGCCGTTCTTTTTTATGAAGCCAGCCGATGCCGTTCTACCGGTGCAGGCAGGCACGGTCGGCGAAATGCATTACCCGAGCCACACTGCAGACCTGCATCACGAAATAGAGCTGGTGGTAGCAATCGGTACCGGCGGCAGAGATATCAAAGCTGCAGATGCAATCGAGCATATCTACGGCTACGCCATCGGCATCGATATGACTCGGCGCGACTTGCAAGCAGAGGCGAAAAAATCGGGCCGTCCCTGGTGTGTTGCCAAAGGATTCGATGAAAGCGCACCGATCGGCCCAATCCATCGGATTAGCCAAACTGGGGCGATCGATACCGGTACCATTTACCTCAATGTCAACGGCACGGCGCGACAGAAGGGCGATATAAGCCAATTGATCTGGAGCGTTGCCGAAACTATCGAAGTATTGTCGGGCTACTTCGCATTGCAAGCCGGCGACTTGATTTTTAGCGGCACGCCGGCTGGCGTGGCAGGAATCCAAGCAGGTGATGTAATCGAGGCTGGAATCGAAAGATTAGGAACGCTGTCGTTGCGAATAGTGTGAGCGGTTCTCGCCAATCCGACTAACTCGGCTGGCCAAAATTGGAGAATTAAAAAAATGCCTGACACCATGGGTGCCAGGCATTTGTTCTAACGGCGTAGATCAATAACGAAATACTCTGCCGTTTTCCAGGCGCACGCGGCTACCCACGCCAAGATCGGCCACGCTCTCTTGCGTAATCGTTTGATACGCACCGTTATCGAGACGTACGCCGATCTGATACATGCCCGGGCCGGCGGCACGTGTGCGGCCCTCGATGTTATTACCGACCAAGCCACCGCCTACGGCACCGGCGACTGTGGCAGCTGCTCTGCCGCTACCGCTACCGACTTGATTGCCCAACAGGCCACCGACCACAACGCCGGCTACTGTACCGAGGCCCGGGCCGGCAGGTGCATTACCTTGCACCACCTGGATTGAATCGACGACGCCGTACATGGTTGCGTAGCCTTGGGGCTGCGCAGGATAATTCTGCTGCGTGGGGTATGCCTGACCTTGTTGTTGATAAGCAGGGCTGGCGCAACCGCTGAGCGCAGCGAGCGTAGCTAACACTAGGGCCGAGCGTCTCGCTAGAGCAAAGTGTTTGGAACATGGCATGCTGGTTGTTGATTTCATGATAACTCCTTGGTTGTTGAAGCAACGGTAGTAGAAGCGCCGGAGCCGGTCAGTACGTTGCCGCACTTAACTATTTTTATGCAGACCTAGGCAAACCGACATCTGGCTTGCGTTGGATTGACGAAGAGTTAACGCTGGACTCCAGCACAACGTGCACTGAAAAAATGTAATTTTCTGATTCCAGCGCCGCAGCCGATCGTAACGGACCCGCAAGGAATTTTTACAAACGTATCCAACTACCTTTAAATACGATCGGCCCGGTCGCGCCATTCGGGTCTGGCGAGCCGCCGGCCGGCTCCAGGGTCGCGGCTAACAGCGGGGTATTCGTGGGAGTAATTGTCTCGGGTAATAACAACTCTACGGTGCCACCGACTGCCAACAATCCCAGCGATTTCGGTTTGCCGGTTGATGGCACTGCCCATAATTCCAAAGATTTGTTTTGTCCAATCATATGCGGTGCGATCATTTGGACCGTGATGCGATTGCTGTCCGGCTTGCCAGTAACGAGCGCTACCGGCTGCAACCGCTCATCCGCCAGCACGGCCAGGCTAGCGAGATTGGATGCACCCAAGGCTTGGGGAGTAGCCGGCAGCGCTGTATTGGGTTCTTCCCGAAGCAGTCCGAGTCCTAAAAATATTGTGAGTGCTGTCGATGCGATACCGAGACCGCGCCAGAAGTGCAAACTTTTATACAACGCTTGCAGTGGCCGAAAAGTGCTCTTTGCAGCAGGTGCTCGCAACCCGGTTTCTTTAGCGATCGACTCCCAAACACGCTGCGGTGGCCGCACGGCGACCGGCAATTCCAACATCGGTTGCAAATGTGCTTGCCAGCGTTGCACGACGGCCTGTAATGAGATGTCTTGCTGCAGCCAGAATTCAAAGCGTCGTCTGGCACCGCCTTTGAGCGTGCCGAGCACGTACTCCGCCGCCAACCTCTCCATCAAAATGGGGTGTTTCCAGATTTTCATGCCTGCTCCCGTCCTGCTAGGCAACCCTGAAGGCGCGTTAGCCCTCTGCGAATCCAGGTCTTGACTGTACCAATTGGTAACTTCAATTGGGTTGCCACTTCGCAATGCGATAGATCGTGAAAAAATGCCAGCGCGATCGCCTGCCGATGCAAAGCATCCAATGTGAGCAAACAACGCGCTAGCGCCTGCGCCTCCTGGCTTCGCTGAAACAGGTCGGCAGGCGTTGGTTCAGTGTTTTCAATCGACGCCATGAAATCGTCATCGAAAGCATTCGTATCGATTTCTGGCTTCACATTCGCCCGTCGTAACATATCGAATGCCTGATTGCGGACAATCGTCAGCATCCAGGTCATAGGGGAAGACCGGCTCTCTTCATATCCCGCCGCATGTTTCCAGATTTTGACGTAGCTCTCCTGCAAAGCTTCCTCTGCAAGTTCCCCTTTTCCTAATATACGCAGCGCCAGGCCGTACAGTTTCGCTGAGGTCGCATCGTAGAGCGCGCGAAAAGCGTTGCCGTCTTTTTGGGCTGTGCGATGCAACCAAGCTTTCAATGATTCATGGTCCGAAGGCAACAATGGCATTTCCGATCTTTGTCAGTAAATTGATTACGAAGCAACGACGAAGCAACGTTGGCGCAGCATTTTGCAACATTTGCATGTTCCATGCTTTTCACGGCATCTATGCATCTACCAGAATTATCAAAAAATCTGAATCTACATAAAAGGAAGCTGCGTATAACAGCTGCAGTCCCACAGTCTCGGTCCTTCACACATTTAAAAGGAAATTTTATGCGCACATTACGTTATGCACTTGTCTTCGCTGCATCGGTAGCAACAGCAAATATTGCCTCGGCGGCGGCAAGCCCGGTCATGGTCGGCGGTCAAAGCATGCTGCCTTCGCGCGACATCGTCGACAACGCCGTCAATTCTGCGGACCACACCACATTGGTCGCTGCAGTGAAGGCGGCGGGTCTGGTCGAAACGCTGAAAGGGAAAGGGCCATTTACTGTCTTTGCCCCAACCAACGCCGCATTCGGCAAGTTGCCAGCCGGCACGGTCGACACATTGGTGAAGCCTGAAAGCAAGGAAAAACTCACCAAAATTTTGACTTATCACGTCGTGCCAGGTAAGCATGACTTCGCCGCTTTGGCCAAAGCAGTGAAAAAGGGCAACGGCAAGGCGGAAATGGCTACCGCTAGCGGCGGCAAACTCAGTTTTGCCATGAATGGCGCGCGCAACATCAGCGTTATGGACGAAAGCGGCGGCACTGCCAACATCAGCACCTACGACGTCTATCAATCGAACGGCGTAATCAACGTGATCGATACAGTATTGATGCCGAAGTGATTGCAGTAGTTCGTGCAAGATAATGCATTGCTGAGCCGGAAACTGTTCCTACGCCGTTTCCGGCTTTTTCTTTATGCCTAACCTGTACAATGTCGACGCTGCTTTCTCGTGACCATAGTTCAACGGATAGAACAGGGTCCTCCTAAGACTCAGATACAGGTTCGATTCCTGTTGGTCACACCAGACGCACGCTGCCGTTTTCATGGCTCACAAAACTCACCCTTTATTTATTGATCAACCGATTGCGCGCTGTTCCTGCGCGCATCACGACCTCGGCAGGCTTTCGCTATGGCAGTCATTTCCCTTTCCAATGCACAGCTGGCATTCGGCCATGTCGCTCTGCTCGACCGCGCCGAGTTTTCTCTCGAGTCGAGCGAGCGGGTCGGGCTGATCGGTCGTAACGGTACCGGCAAATCCTCGTTACTAAAAATTATTTCCGGTCTTTCCCGATTGGATGATGGGCTTCTAGTGATGCAGCAAGGCATAAAGATTGCCTATGTCGATCAAGAGCCGCACTTCGATGCGGAAATCTCTGTTTTCAAGGCGGTCGCATCGGGCCTAGGCGAATTGCCCGGCTTGTTGGTCGAGTACGATTTACTGACGACGCAATTCGGCCAAGGCAACGACGATGAAATCATGGAGCGGATGCATGAAATCCAGACCAAGCTCGACGCCGCGGATGCCTGGACCATCAACAATCGCGTCGAAGCGACATTGGATCGCCTGAATCTCGATTCGAATGCGTTGATGGGTACGCTCTCCGGTGGCATGCAAAAGCGGGTCGCGTTGGCTTGTGCACTAGTCAGCGCACCGGATGTTTTGCTCCTGGACGAGCCGACCAACCATCTCGATTTCACTTCTATCCTTTGGCTCGAGGGTTTGCTGCGCGACTACAAAGGCAGCGTATTGTTCATCACCCATGATCGAAGCTTTCTCGATAATGTCGCCACGCGCATTATCGAACTCGATCGGGGCAAGCTGTTGTCGTTTCCGGGTAATTTCAGCGCTTATCAAATTCGTAAAGCGGAGCAGCTGGAAATCGAGGAAGTGGAGAACGCCAAGTTCGATAAATTTTTGGCACAGGAGGAAATTTGGATTCGTAAGGGCGTGCAAGCCCGTCGTACACGGGACGAAGGTCGTGTGCGGCGCCTCGAAGCCTTGCGCATGACGCGCAGCGTGCGGCGCGATCAGCAAGGGCAAGTCAAGCTCGATGTATCGGCTGGCGACCGCTCTGGGAAAATCGTGGCCGAATTGGTTGCCGTGAACAAGTCGTTCGGCAGCAAGGTCATCGTCAAGGATTTTAGCGCCACCCTTTTACGCGGTGACAAGGTCGGCTTGATCGGTTTGAACGGTGCCGGCAAGACGACATTGCTGAAGTTAATACTGGGGGAGGAAAAAGCCGACACCGGCACTATACGCCAGGGTACCAAGCTGCAAGTTGCCTATTTCGACCAGATGCGCGCACAACTCAACGAAGAAGCTAGCCTGGCCGATACCATCGCTCCCGGCAGCGACTGGGTGGAAATCAATGGTCAGCGCAAGCATGTCATGACGTATCTGAACGATTTCCTATTTCCGCCCGAGCGCGCAAGATCGCCTGTCAAATCGCTTTCCGGCGGCGAGCGCAACCGTCTGTTGCTAGCACGCCTGTTCGCCAAACCGGCCAACGTACTGGTGCTCGACGAACCGACCAACGACCTCGATATCGACACCCTGGAGCTGCTTGAGCAATTGTTGGAAGAGTACGAGGGAACGGTATTTTTGGTAAGCCACGACCGTACCTTCCTCGATAATGTCGTGACGCAGGTGATCGTGGCAGAAGGGCAGGGCGGCTGGCGCGAATATATCGGTGGCTATACCGATTGGGAGAGGGTACGCGGTGCCGGCTCGGTGAGTGCAGTCAAATCTGAAAACAAGCACGCGACGGCGACGATGCTCAATCCTGCGCCAAGTACAGCGCCGACATCCACTTCAACATCAACATCCAAACTTTCGCCGGCACAGCCAGGCAAAGCAAAGAAGCTTAGTTTTAAAGAACAGCGCGACCTAGATGCCTTGCCACTCTTGATCGAGCAACTGGAAAAAGAACAGGCCCAGCTTTCGCAGCAACTAGGTGACCCGGGAGTTTATAAAAAAAGCGCCGGCGACATACAGGCCATGCATACGCGCCTGACCCAGATCGATAGCGAGATGACGCAAGCACTGGAGAAATGGGAAGCTATCGAAGGGCGTGGCAAAACCGGAAGTCGGTGCTGAAAGCACTAATTTAATCGGTCGGCGTCTCGGCGCAAATCCGTTAATTTGGCACGCAGTAGGTCGGCATCTACGGCATCGGGTCGTTCGGCCAAGTACTGTTCGATATCTTGCAGGGCGGCCTGTGGACATTCCAGATGTGCATAAGCCAAACCTCGGTCTCGCCGCTCGGTGCTGTCTTTCGGCAGCAAGATCATCAGTCGCTCTTGCACGCCAAGCAAGCGTGCCCATACTTGCTGTTCAAAAAATATCATTTTTAAATTGCGCAACATGCGCACGAGAATTTCCCGCGCTGACGCGGGTTGCAGATAGCTTGCCAACGACAATTCCAGAGGGTTACTGTCGGCGGGCAGATACGGTTCCAGTCGTGCCTCCAGCTCCTCGCGTGAAAGGCTGCTGCCATTGAACGGGTCGAGGATAATGTCGCCGGAGCGCACCGTGAGTCTCATCAAGAAATGTCCCGGAAAGGAAATGCCGCGAACTTGCAGCCCAATCTGATATGCCAGTTCTATATAGACCATCGCCAATGATATGGGAATGCCGCGCCGGGTGTCGATTACACGATGCAAATAACTGTTACTGGGATGATAGTAATCGTTGGCATTGCCGCAAAAACCCAATTCTTGGTAAAAGAACTGGTTCAGCATACGCAGTTTCTGAACCTGCGAAGCATCGGCCGGTAGACGCCGTCGCAGCGTCAAGGCAAGCGTGTCGACTTCTGCTTGTACGGCAGCCAGGTCCAGATCCGGATCGCTATCCTGACCCAAAGAAAGTGCCGCTTCAAACAGTAGGATCGAGTCATCCTGCCCGACCAGCGACGCGAAGTAATCAAGGGCATCGATTGTCATGAACGCCCATCTTATCAAGCTGCGGCTCGTTTGAATGCTTTGAAATCAAATCCCATTGCTGCCAGTGCAGCGAAGTAAGTAACGCCGCAGGCGCTCAATACGGCAAGTAGAGCACTAATCCGTTGTAGCGGATACGCCTGCATCTCGAGCCAGTTAAATTGCTCTGCCGTCCACAACGCCACCGCGGCCATCAAGCATAAGGCACCTGCTAGCTGAACGACGAAAGGCCCCCACCCAGGTGCGGCAATATATAACCGCTTACGCCGCAACCCGATGTATAAGCAGATGGCATTGATACAAGCACCCAAGCCAATGGAGAGCGCTAGTCCGGCCAGTGCCAAGTGCGGCACAAATAGTAGATTCATCAATTGCGTTGCAATTAATACACCAATTGCAATTTTTACCGGCGTGCGAATATCCTGCTTCGCGTAAAAGCCAGGTGCCAAGATTTTTACCAGAATCAAGCCGATCAGCCCGACGCCGTAAGCGATCAAGGCTTTGCCAGTCATCGCTACGGCCTGCTCGTCGAACTTGCCATAATGAAAAAGTGTCGCAGTCAGCGGTTCCGAAAGCGTCGCCAGCCCCACCGCACTAGGCAACGCCAGCAAAAATGTCAGGCGCAATCCCCAATCGAGCAGCGACGAATATTCAGCGTCGTTGCCATCCGCGTGCGCTTTCGACAAGCTCGGCAGCAAAATCGTGCCTAAGGCGACACCGAGCAATGCGGTTGGAAACTCCATCAGACGGTCTGCATAAGAAAGCCAGGAAACGCTGCCTTTTTCCAGATGAGTCGCGATGTTGGTATTGATGATCAAACTGATTTGTGCAACCGATACGGCGAATGTCGCAGGCACCATTTTTTTCAATACCCGCTGCAGCCCCGGGTCTCGCAATGCGTGGCGCGGTGACAAAGCGATGCGCGGCAACATGCCGATCTTCAATAATGCCGGCACTTGTATCGCCAGTTGCAACACACCGCCGAAAAATACCGCAAATGCAAGCGCATAAATCGGCTGCGCGAGATAGGGTGCCACCACCAACGACGCAACGATGAAGGACAAATTCAACAGCACCGGCGTAAAAGCTGGTATGCGAAATTCACGCCAGGTGTTGAGAATGCCCCCGGACAACGCGACCAACGACATGAATCCGATATATGGAAACATGATGCGCGTCATGACGACCGAGGCATCGAAGGCTGCAGGATCGCTTTTTAAGCCGGTGGCGATGAAATAAACAATGATCGGAGAAGCGACGATGCCGACGATGCACGTGGCAGCAAGGGCCCAGGCTAGCACCGTGGCGACATGGTCGATCAGTTGCCGGGTCGCGCGCTCGCCTTGTTGATGCTTGTATTCGGCCAGTATCGGTACGAATGCCTGAGAAAATGCACCCTCGGCGAACAAACGTCGCAGAAGATTCGGAATTCGGAACGCGACGAAAAACGCATCCGTGTAGCTCGATGCACCGAATGCGCGCGCTATCAGAAAATCGCGGAGAAATCCGGTCACACGCGATAGCATGGTCATGCCGAAAATCGTAGCGAGCGTTTTGTGCAAATTCATGAGATGGCTGCCAGAGTTTTTGGCAAAGAATAAAGAGCGTCGAGAGGCCGGATTATAGTCGCTCGTCACGCCGATTGCGTGTTTTGCGTAAAGTCGTTAGAATGCTGGGCTTCACAGAATTTTCATCGAGCTCGCATCTGGGACTGCATCCGGGGCGATCCGATCTACTTAGGAATCAATACACATGGCAAATACAGCACAGGCACGTAAGCGCGCCCGTCAGGCAGTCAAGCAGAATGCCCATAACGCGAGCCAGCGTTCGACGCTACGCACGGCAATCAAGGCTGTCCGTAAAGCGATCGCTTCTGGCGATAAAGCGGCAGCGTCTCAGGTTTATCTGTCGTCGGTGTCAATTATCGACCGGATCGCAGACAAAAAAATTATTCACAAGAACAAGGCGGCACGTCACAAGAGTCGTTTTGCTGCCGCTTTGAAGGCACTCGCATAAATCTGCATAAAAGAGTCTGGCAAACATAGAAATATAGCTAAAGCCGCGAGCACTAGGCACCGGCTGAGGCAACCGTCGAAATATAAACCCGCTGTGAATCGATCAGCGGGTTTTTGTCGTATGGCCGTGGCTTGGCTATTACTTGGGTACTTGTGAAAGCCCCTCAAGAGAAACGCCAGGTTTAATATTTCTTTGCTGAAACCAGCCGCGGTTCATTTCCAGTGCGTAACGGACCCGCTTTTTCGCGCAGTGCGATTCGAGCGTAAGCGGCTGCATGTCTTCGATATTGACAATCTTACCGCTGTCGTCGACGAATGCGACCGATAGCGGTAGTGGCGTGTTTTTCATCCACATACAGACTTCGGCTGGCTGATCGAAAACGAAAATCATGCCGTCATTCGTGGCTAACTTTTGCCGATACATCAATCCTTGCGCACGTTGAGCAGGTGCCGAAGCAACTTCTGCACGGATAACATGCATTCCGGCTGTCAGAGTTACTGATTCAAATTTTGGTGAAGGTTGGGCAGGGGGTTGCGTGATTGCTTGAGCAAGCGATTGCGCAAGGGAAGGCAATGCCGCCATACCCAGCAATATAATCGCGCTCAATCGAGGCATGCGGCGGGAAAAATTGGTAAGTATCATAAGCTTACGTTGGAAACATTCTAAACTCGGGGTAAAAAAAGCCTGATGCAGCAACCTGAGAATGAAAGATTCGTAGATGCCTGGGCATAAATGATCAAGCAAAAGAATAGAAAAAGGCAGGATAAACCTGCCTTTTTCGATGGTGCATCAATACCGAATCAAATTATTTGGCGGCAGCAGCGGCAGCTGGCGCTTCTTTCATTTCCTTCTTTGCTTTTTTAGCTTTCTTTTCTTTCTTTGCCTTAGGTGCGTCGGCCGCTGGTGTCGCAGGGGCCGCGCTCGTTGCGGGTGTTGCCGGGGTAGCAGGCGTGGCTGGAGCCGCGGTGTGTGCGGCAGCAAAAGCGGAGGCAGCAAAAACGCCTGCAACCAGGGCAGCGATCAGATTTTTCATTGTCGTTTCCTAAATAATCGTTTTTAAAGAGAAATCCCGGTAAACCAAATCGAGTAACGATGCAAATCCCGGTCGGTTGACAAAGAAATTGAAGTAAAACGATCTTTTGATTTTGATCAAAGATGAAGCTAACCTCATTGAATCAAGCCGATTGGATTTGAAGCACCGACGATTGCTTATCGATCCATCCTCTAGCTTCGACCAAGTTCGATAATCGCATCGACAATTGCACCCGCCATGACAGGTTGTTATGATGCACCGCATTTGCCGAAGCCTTCGGCCGCCACTTTCACAGAATCGGCATGTCCCTATTTCCTCGCCTCATGTTCTGCTCGCTGTTATCTCTGCAATATTGTGTCGCAGGGCCAGCCCAAGCCGCGCCTTATATACCGAAATCGGATGCACAAATACTCGAAAAATTGCCATTCAGGCCGGGCGATCCGATTGCCCGAGAAATGGCGCAATTGCGCTCGCGATTGCAGCAAAATCCTCGCGACCTCGATGTTGCCGTCGCCCTCGCACAGCGGTACTACGGTTTGGTTGCCGAGGAAGGTGACCCGCGCTATCTCGGTTATGCGCAGGCTGCATTAGCGCCATGGTGGGATTTGCCAGAGCCACCAATTCCGGTACAAATCCTACGCGCCAGCCTGGCGCAATTTCGCCACGATTTTCAGGGAGCCATCGACGACCTGAGCAAAGTGCTGGCTCGCGATCCTGCCCAAAGTCAGGCTCGGGCACTGCGGGCAACGCTCCACATTGTCCAGGCGCGCTATGAACAGGCACGCGCAGATTGCCAGGCGTTACGTGGCGTGAGTACCGATCTGGTGGCAGCCGGCTGCACCGCCATGGTCGATGGCTTGACCGGCAAAGCACCGGCAGCTTACGAGCAACTGCTGTCGGTACTGCGCGCCCAGCCCGCTGCACCGCCGGAAGAAAAACTTTGGGTATTGACGCGTCTTGCAGAAATTGCGCAGCGCCTCGGCCGTTACCCTGAGGCGGAAAATCATTTTCGTGAGGCTTTGAATCTTGGCATCACGGACACTTTTCTCCTCGCCGCCTATGCAGATTTTCTGTTGCTGCAGAACCGGCCGATGGAAGTCGAAGCATTGTTGAAAGAGCGCGTACGCTCCGATGCCTTGCTGCTGAGATTGGTGCTTGCCGAGCGCTTGCTCAAACGCGATGGTGTTGCCGCGCGCGAAGCGACACTGGCTGCGCGTTACGCGGCAGCGCAGTTGCGTAACGATACCGTGCATCAGCAAGAAGAAGCGCAGTTCGAGTTGAAGGTGCGCGGCAACGCGGCCCGAGCATTGGTATTGGCTCAGGAAAATTGGAAGGTTCAGCTCGAGCCACGCGATGCGGAAATTTACTTGCAGGCTGCTCTCGCGTTGAAAACTCCGGAGGCGGCGCGTCCGGTCTTGCAATGGCTGGAAAAGAACAACGTCGAGGATCAGGTATTGATTTCGTTAGCCAAACAAATCAAGGGAATACGCGCATGAGACGTATTCTGATGGGGTTTTTTTGGTTCATCCTGGTATCGAATGTTCATGCGCATAAACCCAGCGACAGTTATCTCACGCTCGACGTCGCCGGTAGTGCCATTCGGGGGCAATGGGATATCGCTTTGCGCGATCTGGATTTTGCCATCGGCCTCGATACTGATGCAGACGGCCAGATTACCTGGGGTGAGGTACGACGCAAACGCAACGAGATCGACGCTTATGCGATGTCGCGGCTGCAGTTGCGGGGCGATGCGGTAGCGTGCCCGACCCAAGTCAGCGACCACCTCATCGACGATCACACCGACGGCACTTATGTGGTGATCAGATTCGCAGCGGCTTGCCCGGCGACATTGCAATCGATCGAAGCGGCATACCGTCTGTTTTTCGATATCGATCCGCAACACAAGGGCCTATTGAAACTACAGGCCCAGGGTTCGACGACGGCGGCAATTTTCAGTCCGGAGAAATCGGTCCAACAATTCACACTCGCGCGTCCGGACCGTCTGCAACAATTTATCGATTACGTTCGTGAAGGCGTCTGGCATATCTGGATCGGCTTCGACCACATTCTTTTCTTGTTAGCATTGTTGTTACCGGCTGTGGCATCGCGCGTGGGACGGCGCTGGCAAGCCGTCGAAGCGTTCAAGCCAGCTTTCTGGTCGGTATTGAAGATCGTCACCGCATTTACGGTCGCCCATTCGATCACGCTGTCACTCGCCACGCTGGGCATCATCGGATTGCCGTCGCGTTGGGTGGAATCTGTGATCGCCGCATCGGTGGTATTGGCGGCGCTGAACAATATTTTCCCGCTGTTCGAAGAGCGTCGCTGGCTAATGGCATTCTTGTTTGGCCTGATTCACGGCTTCGGCTTCGCGAATGTGTTAATCGATCTTGGGTTGCCGCAAGGCTCGCTCGCACTATCGCTAGTCGGTTTCAATGTGGGCGTAGAACTGGGCCAGTTGGCGATCGTCGCGGTGTTCCTGCCAGTCGCCTATTTACTACGCGATACTTGGTTTTATCAGCGTGTGGTTTTGCTTGGCGGCTCTACGTTGATCGCGCTGCTTGCCCTGGTCTGGTTCATTGAGCGGGCATTTGACTTGAAGCTGTTGACATCGTGATGAGAAAGCACGCGCACTGCTACGTGTACTGCTATTTGCATGCTGTTGCTTGCGTGCTATTACCTGCATGCTGAATCCGGTAAAAAACTGTCCGCCGAAACGAGGCACGCATCTCCAGGCAATAAGGGATTTTTTTCCAAAGAAAAAGGCCCGATAGCAGTGCGTATCAAACGTAAGGTGGGTAACTCCACCTGCGCCGTCATGCGCCGGACTTGCCGGTTCTTTCCTTCCGTAATAACGATCTTCAACCAGTGCGTCGGCACATTCGCGCGCTCGCGAATCGGTGGTTGCCGTGACCATAGCCAATGCGGCGCTTCCACCCGCATCACCTGCGCCGGCTGCGTGATGAAATCTCCCAAATCGAGCGGGCTGCGCAACCGCTGTAGCTTCGCTGCATCGGGCATGCCTTCGACTTGAACCAAATAAGTTTTTTCTGCCTTGTGCGTGGGATGGCTAATGCGGTGCTGAAGCTTACCGTCGTCGGTAAGCAGCATCAAACCCTCGCTATCGGCATCCAGCCGGCCGGCTGGATACATCCCGGGATAGTCGAGATATTGCGCTAAAGTCGGTCGTGTGGCGTGCGTAGAGAATTGGCACATCACTTGAAATGGTTTATTGAATAACACCAGTGTCATCTGCCGGTTCACTATCTCGATAAAAGGCGAGGAAGATAATCCAAACGACGCTTCAAGCACGACTTCCGTTAGAATATTCGTGTATAAAGTCGGGCATAATACAACGAAGCTCTTATGTTTTATACAAGTCCAAAATGAACGAGAGCTAGAAGGTGCCGGGCCCGAATATCTGCCCAACTGGCCTTTCCCAAAATTCTAATCAAAATCCAATTTTTCACGATTCTGGTCACGCCTTCATTCCGGCAATTTTTCTGGTGCTTTTCTTCTGGCACCTTTCTTCTGGAGATATCACGATGTTCCAACATATCGAAGTGCCCGCAGACGGTAAAAAAATTACGGTCAATCCGGATTTTTCATTGAACGTTCCCGACAATCCGATTTTGCCCTTTATCGAGGGCGACGGCACCGGCGTCGACATCACGCCAGTGACGATTAAAGTGATCGATGCAGCTGTCGCTAAAGCTTACGGCGGCAAACGCAAGATCAGTTGGATGGAGATTTATGCGGGTGAAAAATCTACCAAGGTCTACGGCCCTGATGTTTGGCTCCCGGAAGAAACCCTTCAGGTCGTTCGGGATTACGTCGTATCCATCAAAGGCCCTCTGACGACGCCAGTGGGCGGCGGCATTCGCTCGCTCAATGTGGCGCTGCGCCAGCAGCTCGATCTATACGTGTGTTTGCGTCCGGTACGCTATTTCAAGGGCGTGCCGTCGCCGGTGAAGGCTCCGGAAAAGATCGATATGGTGATTTTCCGCGAAAACTCCGAGGATATTTATGCAGGCATCGAATGGCAGGCGGGCAGTGCGGATGCCCAGAAAGTTATCGACTTCCTGGTCAATGAAATGGGCGTGAAGAAAATTCGTTTTCCAGACACTTCCGGTATCGGCGTTAAGCCGGTTTCCAAAGAAGGCACCCAGCGTCTGGTTCGCAAAGCGATGCAATACGCGATCGATAACGACAAGCCTTCGGTTACCATTGTGCACAAGGGCAACATCATGAAATTCACCGAAGGTGGATTCCGCGACTGGGCTTATGAGTTGGCGCAAGAAGAATTCGGTGCAACGATGATCGATGGCGGTCCGTGGTGTAGTTTTAAAAACCCGAAAACAGGTCGCGATATCGTTGTCAAAGACTCGATTGCCGATGCGTTTTTGCAACAAATCCTTTTGCGTCCAAACGAATACAGCGTAATCGCAACGCTGAATTTAAACGGTGATTACATTTCCGATGCACTTGCCGCGCAAGTCGGTGGAATCGGTATTGCGCCAGGAGCCAATCTTTCTGATTCGGTTGCCATGTTCGAAGCCACTCACGGTACCGCACCGAAATATGCCGGCAAGGATTACGTTAACCCGGGTTCATTGATCCTGTCGGCCGAGATGATGTTGCGTCACATGGGTTGGATCGAGGCCGCAGACTTGGTCATCAGCTCGATGGAAAAATCGATCATGCAAAAGAAAGTTACGTACGACTTCGCCCGCCTGATGGAGGGTGCCACGCAAATGTCCTGCTCCGGCTTCGGCGACGTGATGATCGAAAATATGTAGTTCAGGCGTGGGGCGAGAAAATCGCCTGGCTCAGGCCGTACATGTGGAGGAGTGCAGCACTGCCAGGCTTTTCTTCGAAAAGCCAGTTATACAAAAAAACCTCGCGATTGCGAGGTCAGATTCAATTTACTCGGGTTAGGGTGCCTGAATATTTGAAGCCTGCTTACCTTTTGGGCCTTGCGTGACTTCGAACTGAACTTTTTGGCCTTCTTTGAGGGTTTTGAAACCGTTCATTTGAATGGCCGAAAAGTGGGCGAACAGATCTTCGCCGCCGTCATCCGGTGTAATAAAGCCGAAACCCTTTGAATCGTTAAACCATTTGACAGTACCTGTTGCCATAACCATCTCTCAAAAATCGTCTGATCACACAAGCTGCCGGGTATATACCATTCACGAATACGGTCTTCACCAAAAGCAACTCACTTCGAATTGTCAATCTCGACACGAATCTGTTGACAATGAAATCATTTTTGACGGGTTAAATTCGAATGTCAAGGCTATTTGGGATCCAATATCACCATTATTTGCGTTGCGTGAATAAAAGTTGGAATGAAAACTCACTTGTTATGCGGCGTTTCATCGTCATCTGCGTTGTAGATAGAAAACGCGTAATATCGGACCAAAGTGCAACACTGTCTCCGATTGCAGATAGCCTTACCGGCTGGACATTATAGAATAGACGCATGGCAACCAAGCAAGACAACGATACCGTCCTCGTGCGGCAAGAGGAGCAGCTTAAACCCCCGCCGATGTATCAGGTGTTTTTGATGAACGACGATTACACGCCGATGGAATTTGTTGTGGCGATCATTCAGGAATATTTCAACAAGGATCGTGAAATGGCGACACAGATCATGTTGAAGGTCCACCGTGATGGCAAAGGCATGTGTGGAGTCTATCCCAGAGATATCGCTTCAACGAAAGTAGACCTTGTTTTAGCACATGCGCGCAAAGCCGGGCATCCCTTGCAATGCATGATGGAGGAAATATGATTGCGCAAGAATTGGAAGTTAGTTTGCATATGGCTTTTGTCGAGGCGCGTCAGGCCCGGCACGAATTCATCACGGTCGAGCACCTGCTGCTGGCTCTGCTCGATAATCCATCGGCTGCCGAAGTATTGCGCGCATGTGCGGTCAACATCGACGACCTTCGTAAGACCCTAGCCAACTTTATCGGTGACAACACACCGACGGTACCTGGTTCGAGCGAGGTCGATACGCAACCGACGCTTGGTTTTCAGCGCGTGATTCAACGCGCCATCATGCATGTCCAGTCGGCCTCCAATGGTAAAAAAGAAGTCAATGGTGCCAATGTTCTGGTGGCGATCTTCGGCGAGAAAGATTCGCATGCCGTCTACTATCTGCATCAACAGGGTGTGACGCGTCTGGATGTCGTGAATTTTATTTCTCACGGTGTACGTAAAGATCAGCAGGTCGACGCGCAGAAATCGCCTGAAGGTGCGGAGGACGTGCAGGCCGAAGGGCAGCAGAAAGAAAGCCCGCTCGATCAGTTCACGCAAAATCTGAACAAAATGGCGAGCGAAGGCAAGATCGACCCATTGATCGGGCGCGAGTCCGAGGTCGAGCGGGTCATTCAAACGCTATGCCGTCGCCGCAAGAACAATCCGCTATTAGTGGGCGAGGCCGGTGTCGGCAAAACAGCAATTGCCGAGGGGCTTGCCTGGCGCGTGACGCAGGGCGACGTACCTGAAATATTGTTGAATGCAGTCGTGTATTCGCTCGATATGGGCGCACTACTCGCGGGCACCAAATATCGCGGCGACTTCGAGCAGCGCCTGAAAGCTGTGCTGAAGCAGTTGAAAGACAATCCGAACGGCATTTTATTCATCGATGAAATACATACGATCATCGGTGCAGGTTCCGCTTCGGGCGGTACCTTGGATGCCTCTAATCTTCTTAAGCCGGCACTGTCGAGCGGCCAGTTGAAGTGTATCGGTGCCACGACGTTTAATGAATATCGCGGTGTGTTCGAAAAAGATCACGCGCTGGCCCGCCGCTTTCAAAAAGTGGATGTCAACGAGCCCTCGGTCGAGCAAACCATTCAGATTTTGCGCGGATTGAAGTCTCGCTTCGAAGAGCATCACGGTGTGAAATACTCCGCATCTGCGCTGACGTCTGCAGCCGAGCTTGCGGCTCGGTTCATCAACGACCGTCATCTGCCTGACAAGGCGATCGACGTGATCGACGAAGCCGGTGCGGCGCAACGGATTTTGCCGAAGTCTAAGCAAAAGAAAACGATCGGCAAAAGCGAGATCGAAGAGATTATTTCGAAAATCGCCCGTATTCCGCCGCAATCGGTCAATCAGGACGACCGCACCAAGCTGCAGACGATCGACCGCGATTTGAAGAATGTGGTGTTTGGTCAGGAGCCGGCAATCGAGGCTTTGGCGTCTGCTATCAAGATGGCACGTGCCGGTCTGGGCAAGACCGACAAGCCAATCGGCTCATTCCTGTTTTCTGGCCCGACTGGTGTGGGTAAGACCGAAGTAGCGAAACAGCTGGCGTTTATTCTCGGCATTGAACTGATTCGCTTCGATATGTCGGAGTACATGGAGCGGCATGCAGTAAGTCGCTTGATCGGTGCGCCGCCCGGGTACGTCGGTTTCGATCAAGGTGGTTTGTTGACGGAAGCGATTACCAAAAAACCGCACGCGGTGCTGCTGTTGGACGAGATCGAGAAAGCACATCCGGATATCTTCAATATCCTATTGCAGGTGATGGATCACGGTACGCTAACGGACAATAATGGCCGTAAAGCCGATTTCCGTAATGTGATCATTGTCATGACGACGAATGCCGGCGCGGAAAGTCTGCAGCGGCGCTCGATCGGTTTTACCGACAAGAAGGAAGCCGGTGACGAAATGGCCGATATCAAGCGGATGTTTACGCCTGAGTTCCGCAACCGCATCGATTCCATCATCAGCTTCCGTGCACTGGACGAGGAAATCATCCTGCGCGTGGTCGACAAGTTCTTGATGCAACTGGAAGAGCAGTTGCACGAGAAGAAAGTCGAAGCGGTCTTTACCGATAAACTGCGCAAGTTCCTGTCACGTAAAGGTTTCGATCCCCTCATGGGTGCACGGCCGATGTCACGCCTGATCCAAGACATGATCCGCAAGGCACTCGCCGACGAACTTCTGTTCGGCCGGCTGGTCAGTGGCGGTAAGGTTACCGTCGATCTGGACGAGCAGGATCAAGTCAAGTTGGAGTTCGTTGAAAGCGATACGACGCCACCGGCCGCGCCACAAGAGGCGATTGAAATGGAGTAAGGTGTACAGGCGAGCAGGCGACGGCAAAAAGTTATTTGCGTCGTTCCCATAAAACTCCTGCGTCTGAAGCTTATGTACTCAAAGCCTGCGCTATGTAATGCGCAGGCTTTTTTTATCGTCGTGATTTTTATGAGGCTTGCGGCATCTTGCGTAATGCTTTCGCGCACGCATTGATTAGCCCCGGTCCGCCGTAGATCAGGCCGGTGTAGAGCTGGATGAGGCTGGCACCCGCACGCATTTTTTCTTCAGCGTCAGTCGCAGACATGATGCCTCCGACACCGATAATCGGTACGGCATCGCCGAGCTGCGTTTTTAATATGCGAATCACATGCGTCGATGCGTCGGCAACAGGCTTTCCAGAAAGGCCCCCGGCTTGCTGTGCATGTGGCAAACCATCGACGGCCTTACGTGAGAGCGTGGTATTGGTTGCGATAACACCATCGATTTTGTGCTTGCACAAGGCATCGGCAATCACACGTATCTGATCAAGATCGAGATCCGGCGCGATCTTTAACGCAATCGGTACGTAACGCATGTGTTTGTCGGTCAAACGATGCTGCTTGTCTTTAAGCTGCTGCAGGAGCGAATCGAGCTCATCGGCCTCTTGAAGCTGGCGTAGGTTGGCAGTATTTGGCGAAGAAATATTAACGGTTACGTAATCTGCGAATGGGTACACCTTCTCCAGACAAATCAGGTAATCGTCGATCGCACGTTCGATCGGCGTCGTGGCGTTTTTACCGATGTTCAGCCCGAGAATGCCAGACCGATCCTGATAAAAACGGGAGGCCTGTACATTGGCTACGAACGCCTCGACGCCACCGTTGTTAAAGCCCATGCGGTTGATCAGCCCTTGAGCGCGCGGAAGCCGAAACATGCGCGGCATTGGATTGCCTGGTTGTGCTAGCGGTGTCACGGTACCGATTTCTAAAAAACCGAAACCGAGCGCCGCCAGACCGTCGATATAACTGCCATCTTTATCTAGGCCGGCGGCCAGACCGACCGGGTTCGGAAAAGTCAGGCCCATCACGTGGCGTGGATCTGCTGCCGGACGGTCGAGCAGCGATGTCAGGCCGCTGCGTGCAGCGCGCTGCAGCAACGGCATTGTGAAATGATGCGCTGCCTCCGGCTGCATCGAAAAAAGCGCCGGACGAACGAGGGAATATAAAATTTTCGAGGACATGCGGTGGTTGGGAGTGAGTAAGCAATCATCCAAGCGGTCTCAGGCTGGACGAAAGATCAATTCGTGAACGGATAGCCGCTTGTCCTGGTCCTGGCTCGGTGTCGTATTCTACTACTGCTACAAGGGTGCCCAGGTACCGAGCCGCAACGCTTCGAGCGGCTTGAAATTGATTTTATAAGCCATTTTCGGGCTTTGTTCGATCCAATACCCTAAATAAACGAAAGGCATTTTTAACAGACGTGCCTGTTCGATTTGCCACAGCACATTGAAAGTACCGTAAGACGCATGCAAGTCGCTGGAATCGTAGAAAGTGTAGACCGACGACAGGCCGTCATCGAGAACGTCTATGATACTGACCATCTTTAAGGCCTGGTGTTCATCGCGGAATTCCACCATCCGGGTGTTGACTTTGCTTTGCAAAAGAAACTGCGAATACTGATCTTTGCTGTCTTGATCCATACCGCCGCCTGCATGACGTGCCGCTTGATAACGTAGATACAGTTCGTAATGTTCGTGGACGTAAGCCAGCTTCGTCACGCACACGTCGAGCTTGCTATGGCGGTGCCAGGCTCTGCGCTGGCTTCGGTTGGCGCTAAACATGTCGACCTGGACCCGCACCGGTGTACATGCCTGGCAGCCGTCGCAATAAGGGCGATAGGTAAAAATTCCGCTACGGCGAAAACCGTTTTTTACCAGCTCCGAATATACATCGGCATTAATTAGATGGGATGGCGTGGCAACTTGCGACCGTGCCTGCCGCTGTTCCAGATAACTACAGGGATAGGGAGCCGTCGCGTAAAACTGCAGCGTAGAGAACGGCAAATCTTTCAGATGGGTCATGAACGTTGTCTGCCTGTCTACCTGAATAAGCGGCGCCGAAACGATCGACAATTCGGTTAATTTACACCGAATGCTGCAGTGCGATCCAGAACTTTGTGTCCCTAGTGCAGGCAAATTGCACGATTCGGTAAAGTTTCGCATACCGCTGGATGGCTCACGATGATTTCAGTAGAGCGGCAGCGGATTCCAATTCTCGATCGGCGGCATCTTCGTTGCCGTTTCCAAATGGGTCAGGAAAATTGCCCTTGGAATTGGCCTCGCACCCAACGAAGCCAAATGTGAGGTCTGTTGTTGGCAATCGATGATCGCTACGCCATGGCGTTGTAGAAAATGTACCAGGTAGGCAAGCGTGACCTTAGAGCCGTCGGATACGGTTGTAAACATCGACTCGCCATAAAACATGCGGCCGATACAAACCCCGTATGCGCCGGCGGCGAGCGTGCCGTCGTACCAGAGTTCGACGCTGTGCGCATAGCCTAATGCATGCAGCCCGGCGTACCCTGCGACGATCTCTTCCGAAATCCAGGTGCCGGCCACACCGTTGCGAGGGGCGGCGCAGGCTCGCATGACCGGTTCGAAGGCGCTGTCGAAGCGTATTTGCCAAGCGCCTTTTGCAGCCATGCTCAAGTGCACTTTGCGCAACATTTTTTTCAGGCTGGACGATACTTTGAATGCGTTCGTTGCGAGAACCATTCGCGGATCGGTGCTCCACCACAGAACTGGCTGGCCTTCGGAAAACCAAGGAAAGATGCCGTTGCGGTAAGCCAGGAGCAGTCGTTGCGGTGACAAGTCTGCACCGGCTGCCAGTAGCCCTGCAGCGCCATCCTCATCGGTCAGTGCGGTGTGTACCGGCGGGAAGGGATCGCTCGCCCGCAGCCAGGGAATCATAAAAAATCGGTTGGCAATCGATCAATAATGGTCGGGCCGGCCAAGATCGTAGGCGTGCACGCCGTAATCGCCGCCTTCGCGTACCTTTGCATGATCTGCGAAGAAATAACGAAGCGTATTACTCACCGTCGGGAAAGCGATGTCACCCCAGGGCATATCTTTTTCGGAGAAGAGTTTTACTTCCAGGCTCTCGGTGCCGGCAGCATAGTCAAGGTCGAGCAACGTGGCGCGGTAGAACAAGTGCACTTGGTCGACGTGCGGGACATTGAGCAGCGAAAACAAGGCGTGCAGCCGGATGCGGGCACCCGCTTCTTCCATCGTTTCACGCACTGCGCCATCGCTGGTCGTTTCACCATTTTCCATAAAACCTGCCGGCAGCGTCCAATAACCGTGCCGGGGTTCGATGGCGCGGCGACACAACAACACGCAAGGTTGGTCACCGTCGTCCCAAACCGGAATCGAGCCGACCACCAGTTTTGGGTTTTGATAATGCACAACGCTACAACGGTCGCAAACAAAACGAAGCCGATTGTCATCCGGCGGTATGCGCAACGAAACTTGGTTGGCACATTCAGAACAAAATTTCATAATGGATTTAGGCCACTTCGGCGTCGATGAATCGGATCTGAGCGGGTGCGATGAACATGCCCCGTGCGCAGTGTATCATCCGCAATGATCCGGGCTTGGACGTGCCCGCGAGCAGTTAGTGAGCCGAATTTTCCTGATTTCCATTGCATGCAAAACCAATGCCATGTATTATCTCGTTCTTCAGACGCGGGGTGGAGCAGTCTGGCAGCTCGTCGGGCTCATAACCCGAAGGTCGCAGGTTCAAATCCTGCCCCCGCAACCAATCACGCAATAGACACTTGACTGCGCTGCTTGGGCGTTGTTTGGTTGGCGTTTGGTTTCTCTCAGAAGTTTCCCGCTCAAATTTACTATATTCTTCAAACGAGCGGCGGAACGCAGCATTAATCGGCTTGTTGGCTTTGCCGTGTGCATCTACCAAATGTGCCGGACACAATTTCTGTAATGCTTTCGCAGCATTGATCGCACGGCAGCAACCACGAGATACATGCAGCAAGCACATTCGAAGATTGCGACTGGCAAGACTTCAGCCAACCAGATAAATCTGATAACTCCGGAAACTACCGCCGACGGCTACCGTACAGACGATGCGATGCATAGTGGCATGACAAGCGAATGAATATTGCCGACGCTAAAAGAGTATTGGAAACTGCGCTGCTCTGTGCGCAGGAACCACTGTCGTTAAATGACCTGAAAAAATTGTACGGTGGCGAATATGCCGATGAGACCCCATCCGTCGATGTCAATACCATCCACACGATAATCGAAACGCTACGTCACGAATGGGCCGATAAAGGTGTGGAGATCGTGAATCTTGCAAGCGGTTGGCGCTTTCAAAGCCGCCCGGAGATGAAGATTTATCTGGATCGTCTCAACCCTGAAAAACCGCCGAAATATTCGCGCGCTACTTTAGAAACGCTTGCAATTATCGCGTACCGTCAGCCCGTGACAAGGGGAGACATCGAAGAGATTCGCGGCGTAACGGTCAGCTCCCAAACCTTAAAATTGTTGGAAGACCGTGGCTGGATCGAATCGATCGGTCAGCGCGACGTGCCGGGCAGGCCGGGGCTACTTGCAACTACCCGACAATTTCTCGATGATCTGGGTTTGGTATCGATCGATCAGTTGCCACCACTGCAGCAGACCGGACAAGGCAGTACATCTGGCGTCATATATCCAGAAATACAGTTGTCCAAAAATGAAACTCGCGTACCCGATAGTGATGCAGCTAGCGCGATAGCTGCAGCCGATGCTGCCAGTTGTTCCATCGCAGCAGTAGTTTCCAGCGATCCTGATACGTCTGATACCGGTTCGGACACCTATACAGATCGAATAAATTAACAGACACACAATGAGCCCCCCTCAATGAGCCCTCCCATTTCCGACGACGTTCCGCCGAGCGAAAAGCCTCTCACAGTAGGGGTACCACGTGAAAAAAGTGAAGTATCTGCCACCAGCGACGGCAATCCAAACGTTTCGACGGAAGTTGTACAACCGAAAGCGGAAAAGCGGGGCGTGCGCGGGCCACGCACACTACGTCGCGGGCGAAATTCGCCGCGTCCCGGTACCGGTACCGGGACTGTCGGCGACACCGGACGAGTTCGCCATGAAAAACACAGTACGCCGGCAATTTCCGAAACCCCTGCCGACAACGTGCCCGAATCTGGCGAGAAGCACCCTCCCGCGATTGCCAATTTCGCTGATGAAAAACCTGATGAGCCGGCTACAAAGCCCGGTGTGCGCCATGAGTCGCGTCAGGGCAAGCCTAAATTACGTACCAACCACCGTGCCAATCCTGGTAGTAAGCCGGGCGGCAAGCCAAACGCCAAGCTGCCTGCTGCCGGTACGCGAAATCCTTCTCCAATGCGTCCCGGCGATGCCGACGCCGTTTTTTCATTCGTAACCTCGGAAGCTTTCGATAAGGCTGCTGAGGAAGAGGCCGGCGCACGCCACACGACGCCCAAAGCGCCACGACGCGATCTGACTGCCGACGACGACGCACCGAAGCTGCACAAAGTGTTGGCCGAAGCCGGTTTGGGTTCGCGGCGCGATATGGAAGAGCTGATCGTGGCGGGGCGGGTATCAGTGAATGGCGAGCCGGCGCATATCGGTCAGCGCATTTTGCCTGCCGATCAGGTGCGCATCAACGGTAAGCTGATCCAAAGAAAAGTTAGCAAGCGTCCGCCACGAGTGTTGGTGTATCACAAACCTGCCGGCGAGATCGTCAGTACCAACGATCCGGACGGCCGGCCTTCGGTTTTCGATAGACTACCGACGATGAAGGCAGGTAAATGGCTTGCCGTCGGCCGGCTTGATTTCAATACCGAAGGCCTGCTGCTCTTCACGACCTCGGGCGACTTGGCAAATCGCCTGATGCATCCGCGCTACGGCATCGATCGTGAATATGCCGTACGCACCCTGGGTGAATTGGAAGAAGGCATGCGACAAAAGCTGTTGGCCGGCGTCGAACTCGAAGATGGTGCGGCTCAATTCTCCAAAATTGCGGACGGCGGCGGGGAAGGCGTCAATAAATGGTATCGCGTAACCATCGGCGAAGGGCGTAATCGCGAGGTGCGTCGTATGTTCGAAGCGATCGGCTTGACAGTGTCTCGGCTGATTCGCACACGCTACGGCGCGCTGACCTTGCCGCGTACCTTGAAGCGCGGCCGCTGGGAAGAAATGGATGAACATGCGGTACGCGACCTCTTGAGCGTAAGTGGACTGGATAAAATTTCCGGACAACCCGTCTCGGGTACCCGGAACGACCGTGGCGACCGTGGTGAGCGTCCGGAGAAAAGGCCGGCCGGTATCGAACGCGGCAACAGTATTTACGATGCCCTGCCAAGCCAACCAGGTTCGATTCCTAAATTTGGCCAAACACGCAGCAATCCTGGCCCGCGTCAGGGTTATCAAGGAAAAAATGTTCATCAAGAAAACGGCAAGTATTCGGCCGATCCCACGCGCCCGGCCGGCCCAAGCCGACCGCGGCAGCCTGATCCTTTACAAACTGCGCTGGGTTTTCCGGGAATGGGCCAACCACGACGTAATGGCGGCGGCATGAATGCTCAAAACCGCGGCGGTCAAAGCGGCGGGAACGGCAATTACCAAGGCGGCAACAGTAATACGAACGGCAACAGTAGCGGCTATCAAGGCGGCAACGGTAATGTGAGAACTGGGCAGGCGATGCCTCGTAGACGGCCTAAGGGATAAGATGCCGCAAATACGTGTTTTGTTGCGATAAGTAAATTACATCTTCGAAACTTCGCTTCGACTGCATTTATGCAATGCCTGATTGCAGTGACCGGCTACGTACTTTATAATCTTGCAGTTATTAAAAGCCGTATAAGAAGCAGTGAAGAGTCGTTTTAACAGTGCAAAAGCGAGAAGCTGGCCACGCGACCTTTAAAAATAAGAAAGATGGGCAGATGCCCATTTTTTTTTTGCTGAACGTTTTGCGGAACAACGTCCAGTGATTCCGCGCAGAAATCATCAGGCGGCGGTTGGCAGGTCGATTGGAGAAAGTCGTGCAGTTGTCGGAAATAATTGAAAAAACCGTGCAAGGCCAAGGATACGAACTGGTCGATTTCGAGCTGGCCGCCCGAGGACTGGTCCGCGTATATATCGATTTCATACCGGAAGAAGCCGAGCGTGGTTTTATTACAGTCGAAGATTGCGAGAAAGTCACGCACCAGTTGCTGCATGTATTGACAGTTGAAAACGCGGCTTACGAGCGATTGGAAGTTTCTTCGCCAGGCCTGGACCGGCCGTTGAAAAAAATAGCCGATTATCACCGCTTCGCCGGGCAGGAAGCGTTGGTGAAATTACGGTTGCCGATGCCAGGTGCCGCCAACCGTAAATCGTTCCAAGGTGTTTTACAGGAACCGAATAACGACAAGCTGGCGTTGGAATTCGAAGGTAAAGAGGGGCCGGCGATGCTTGAATTTACGCTCGCCGATGTAGATAAGGCACGGTTGGTGCCGAAGGTGGATTTTAGGAGCCGCAAAGCATGACTCGCGAAGTTTTATTATTGGTCGATGCGCTCGCGCGCGAAAAGAACGTTGACAAAGATGTCGTCTTCGGTGCCCTGGAACATGCATTATCGCAAGCGACAAAAAAACGTTACGAAGGCGACGTCGACATTCGCGTCACCATCGATCGAGAGTCGGGCGAATTCGAATCGTTTCGTCGCTGGCATGTCGTGCCCGACGAAGCCGGCCTGCAATTGCCCGACCAGGAAATTCTGCATTTCGAAGCCAAGGAACAGATCGGCGATATCGAGGTAGACGACCATATCGAAGAGCCGATCGAATCTCTGGACTTCGGCCGCCGCTTCGCGCAGGACACCAAGCAAGTGGTATTGCAGCGCATCCGCGATGCCGAGCGTGAGCAGATACTGGTCGATTTTCTTGACCGTGGCGATTCATTGGTCACCGGCACGATCAAGCGCATGGAACGTGGCGATGCGATCGTCGAGTCGGGCAAGATCGAAGCCCGCCTGCCCCGTGATCAGATGATTCAAAAAGAAAACCTGCGCATCGGCGACCGGGTGCGTGCGTTTATCCTGCGCATCGACCGCAATGCGCGTGGGCCGCAGGTGATTTTGTCGCGCACGGCACCGGATTTCATCATGAAGTTGTTCGAACTCGAAGTGCCGGAAATCGAGCAAGGACTCCTGGAAATCAAATCGGCGGCGCGTGACGCGGGCATCCGGGCAAAGATCGCAGTTTTCACCGCTGACAAACGCATCGATCCGATCGGTACCTGCGTTGGTATGCGCGGTTCGCGTGTTCAGGCAGTCACCGGTGAGCTGGGTGGCGAGCGGGTCGATATCGTGCTGTGGTCGGACGACCCGGCGCAATTCGTCATCGGCGCATTGGCACCGGCAAACGTATCGTCGATCATGGTCGACGAAGACAAGCATGCGATGGATGTGGTGGTCGACGAAGAAAATCTGGCGATCGCCATCGGCCGCGGCGGTCAAAATGTACGCCTGGCGGCGGAACTGACCGGCTGGCAGATCAACATCATGACCGCTGAAGAATCTGCCGACAAGTCGGCGACTGAAACCGCGGCAGTGCGATCGCTGTTCATGGAGAAGCTCGACGTCGATCAAGAGGTTGCCGATATCTTGGCAGCGGAGGGCTTCGCTAGTCTGGAAGAGATCGCCTATGTGCCGATCAGCGAAATGCTGGATATCGAATCGTTCGATGAAGACACCGTCAATGAGCTGCGCAACCGTGCACGCGATGCGCTGGTAACCGAGGCAATCGCTTCGGAAGAAGGCATGGAAGGCATGGACGATGCGCTGGCAAATTTCGACGGCATGACCCGGTCGATGGCCGGCAAGCTGGGTCTGGCAGGCATCAAAACGCTCGAGGCATTTTCGGCGTTGGCATACGATGAATTCGGTGCGATTCTGGCGTTGTCTACCGAGCGTGCGCGGCAATTGATCAAGGATGAATTTAAGGATGTGACCGATGAGGAAATGAAACTCATCGATGCCAAGTACGATGAACATGCCAAGGCTTTGCAAGCTCGGGTATGGAATCTGGCGGAAGCGAAATGATCCGCGCGGATTCGATCACATCTACCGCGTCACATAGAAAAGAGGACTGAATGGCGAGTAACAACGTGGCCCAATTTGCTACCGAGCTGAAGATGCCGGCCGATCTGCTGTTGACGCAGCTACGTGCTGCCGGCGTTGAAAAGACATCCGACGCCGACGTACTGTCCAAGGAAGACAAGGACAAGTTGCTCGGACACCTGCGCCGCGCGCACGGTGCTGCCTCCGATGGCGACAAAAAGAAAATCACGCTCACGCGCAAAGAAACGACCGAGATCAAGCAGGCCGATGCCACCGGCAAGTCACGCACGATCCAGGTAGAGGTTCGTAAAAAGCGCACGTTCGTCAAGCGCGACGACCCGGTCGTCGAAGTCGCGCCGGTTGTGCCAGCGGCACCTGTCATCGACGAGGTGGAAATGGCTCGCCGTGCGGATGAAGCCCGTCGGCAGACAGAGCTGATCGCCCGACAGGAAGCTGATCTGCGCGAAAAACAAGAGCGCCTACAGAAGTTGGAACTGGAAAAAGAAACGCAGGCCAAGGCCATGCAAAAAGCCCAGGCCGATGCGGAGAAAGCGGCCGCTGCTGCACCGGCGGCAGCTGCCGAAGCAAAAGCTGACGAGTCGGCTGCGGAAGAGAAGAAACGTATCAATGCCGAAGAGGCAAAGAAAAAGGCCGTGCAAGCTGCCAAAGATGTCGCACGCGAAGCCTCTGAAAAAGCCGCTGCAACCGAGCGCGCACGTAAGGTCGTCGCCGACGAAGTTGCTCAGATAAAACTGATGATGAGCGCACCACGGCGTGCTATCAAAGCGCCTGAGCCGGTTGCTGCGCCTGCTGCAGCACCCGTTGCTGCCGTCGCCCGTGCTGCCGAAGGTACGTTGCACAAGCCGGCGGACAAGAAAGTCGGCGACAAGCCGGCCGACAAGAAACCTGCGCTCGGTGCCGACAAGAAATCGATCAAGTCGGCCAATGTCTCATCGACCTGGCAAGACGACGCCAAGAAACGCAGTGCCGGCATCAAGACCCGCGGCAATACCGGCGGCGGGCGCGATGCCTGGCGTGGTGGTCCGCGTGGACGCCGCCCATCGCATGGCGAAGATCATGAAACCAATTTCCAGGCACCGACCGAAGCTGTCGTCAAGGATGTACACGTGCCCGAGACCATCACGGTCGCCGAACTGGCGCACAAGATGTCGGTCAAGGCCTCGGAAGTCATCAAGCATTTGATGAAGCTTGGCCAGATGGTGACGATCAATCAGGTGCTGGATCAGGAAACGGCCATGATTCTGGTCGAGGAAATGGGCCATACGGCGCATCCCGCGAAACTCGATGATCCGGAAGCGCTGCTGGAAGGTGGCGTCGAGCATGCGGACGCCGTCCTGGTTCCTAGAGCACCGGTGGTCACGGTCATGGGTCACGTCGATCATGGCAAGACCTCGCTGCTCGACTACATCCGTCGTGCCAAGGTCGCTTCGGGTGAGGCCGGCGGCATTACCCAGCACATCGGTGCGTATCATGTCGAAACACCACGCGGCATGATCACGTTCCTCGATACGCCGGGCCATGAAGCTTTTACTGCCATGCGTGCTCGCGGCGCGCGTGCGACGGACATCGTCATTCTCGTGGTGGCAGCCGACGACGGCGTCATGCCGCAAACCAAGGAAGCGATTGCCCATGCCAAGGCGGCAGGCGTGCCGCTGGTCGTAGCGATCAACAAGATCGACAAGCCCGGTGCGAATCTGGATCGGGTAAAGCAGGAACTGGTTGCCGAACAGGTAGTGCCGGAAGAGTACGGCGGCGAAGCACCTTTCATTTCAGTGTCTGCCAAAACCGGCGAAGGCATCGATACGTTGCTGGAGAACGTGCTCTTGCAGGCGGAAGTGCTCGAATTGCAGGCGGCGATTTCCTCACCGGCGCGTGGTCTGGTGATCGAAGCGAAACTCGACAAGGGTCGTGGCCCGGTTGCAACCATCCTGGTGCAGTCCGGCACACTGCGGCGTGGTGACGTCGTGCTGGCAGGTTCGGCCTATGGCCGTGTACGTGCCATGCTCGATGAAAACGGCAAGAGCATCAGCGAGGCCGGCCCGTCTATTCCCGTAGAAATTCAGGGCCTGACCGAAGTGCCGGCAGCCGGCGAAGATGTGATGGTGATGGTCGACGAGCGCAAGGCGCGTGAAATCGGCTTGTTCCGTCAAGGTAAATTCCGTGACGTGAAACTGGCAAAGCAGCAAGCCGCGAAGCTGGAAAACATTTTCGAGAACATGGGCGACGGCGAAGTCAAGAACTTGCCGATGATTATCAAGACCGATGTCCAGGGTTCACAAGAAGCGCTGATGCATTCGATGCAAAAGCTGTCCACTTCCGAAGTACGGGTGCAGGTGGTGCATGCGGCCGTTGGTGGCATTACCGAGTCGGACGTCAATTTGGCAGTCGCGTCCAAAGCCGTCATCATCGGCTTCAACACGCGGGCCGATGCGCAGGCGCGCAAGCTGGCCGAGGCCAATGGCGTTGACATTCGTTACTACACGATCATCTACGACGCCGTCGACGAAATTAAAGCGGCAATGTCGGGCATGCTCGCACCTGAAAAACGCGAGCAGGCATTGGGTGTGGTAGAGATTCGTCAGGTACTGCAGGTCAGCAAGGTCGGCTCGATCGCCGGTTGTCTGGTAATCGATGGTTTGGTGCGTCGTGGTGCTTCGGTACGACTGCTGCGCGACAACATCATTCTCTGGACCGGCGAGCTCGATTCGCTCAAGCGCTTCAAGGACGATGTCAAGGAAGTACGCTCCGGGCTCGAGTGCGGTTTGACACTGAAGAATTACAACGACATCAAAGAAGGCGATCAGTTGGAAGTGTTCGAGGTACAGGAAGTTGCACGGTCGCTCTGACCCGCACCTCTTCCACTATTCATCATGGCAAAACATAGCAAAGCGATACCGACCCGCGGCTTGCGGGTCGCCGATCAGATCCAGCGGGATCTGTCGGAGATCGTCGCGTTCGAGTTGAAAGACCCGCGGGTCGGCATGATCACGATTACGGAAGTGCAGATCACCGCCGACTACGCCCATGCAAAAGTATTCTTCACGATGTTGTCGGACGATGCCGAAACCATTCGCAACACGGTTGCCGGGCTTCATGCAGCAGCAGGGTACATCCGCATCCAGCTCGGCAAGCGTTTGACGATACATACATTGCCGGAATTACACTTCGTGCACGATACATCCACCGCGCGAGGCATCGAGATGTCGCGGCTGATCGACGAAGCCAATGCGACCCGCGCCAGGGATGACGATCAAGCCTGAAGAAACGGTTGTGGGCGCGTCTGCATCTACCACACTTGCAGCAGAGCCCGCCGCAAAGAAACGGCGGGTTGCGGTACATGGTGTCTTACTGTTGGACAAGGCAGCGGGGCACTCCAGCAACGACGCTTTGATCAAAGCAAAGCGCCTCCTCAACGCTGAAAAAGCCGGTCATACCGGCACGCTAGACCCCTTCGCTACAGGGCTCCTGCCGCTATGTTTCGGCGAAGCCACCAAATTCGCGCAAGACCTGCTTGAAGCCGATAAGACCTACGAGACCATCGTGCATCTGGGTGTTACCACCACTACGGGCGATACCGAAGGTACTGTAGTGCGTACTGCGCCGGTCGAGATAAGTTTGATGCAGATCGAGGCCACACTTGCTGCCTTTCGTGGTCCGATCCTGCAGACGCCCCCGATGCATTCGGCATTGAAACGCGATGGAAAACCACTTTATGAATACGCTCGTGCCGGAATTACGCTGGAACGTGAAGCGCGGGCATTGACGATTCATACCTTGGAGCTGGTCAATTACGAGTCGCCTTTGCTGCAGCTACGCGTTACCTGCAGCAAGGGCACTTACATTCGCGTACTAGGTGAAGATATCGGTGCGGCACTCGGCTGCGGCGGACACCTCCAAGCCTTGCGCCGCACCCATGTCGGCAATCTTTCACTTGCCAGCGCAATGACGCTCGAACAATTGGCAGCAGCCGACGAGTTCACACGGACGGCATACCTGGCACCGGTGGACGCACTGTTGCAATCGGTCCCGGCTATTGGATTAAGCGATAATTTGTCGCAGCGATTCCTGCACGGCCAGCGTTTGTCACTTGGCAAAGAAGATATCCCGGCTGTAGAAGGAGCAACCCGTTTGCGGGTTTATCGCGCCAGCGATTGGCAATTACTCGGTACGGGGCAGATGCAGCCTTTTTCAGTGCTAGCCCCGGAGCGATTGATTATTTCATCTTAGAAATAATAGCGATGTAGATCAGACGCGTGCGTTGCCTTTGTTGATATTGTATTGATAAAAATCATTCATTGTGATCCGGGGTGGAGGCGTAGGAATTCGACCGTGATCAGCTATCGTGTTGTGTTGAAGAAAATGTTTCTGGATGTTTTCTCGCGGTTTAAAGTCCAATTTTTTGTTCTCGCAAGCGACTTTGAACAGTTCTCGCTCGAGTTTAGCTAGTTTGGCGTGAGCGTCTGGTGAAGATGGTTGCTTCAATGCGTAGGTGGCACTAATTTTATCTGGGCCGAAATAAAAGTGGCCTGAGCCGTTTGCATCAGACAAATGTTCTTTGACAACCGGTACTCGAGTACCCACTATAGATTGTGACGACATACAGCTACCCATTGAATTTCTCCCAAAAATTGAGTGGTGATTATGGCATCCCACCTAGAAGGTAATATCGAAAAAATCAAAAGATTGCGATATATCTTAGTATGGAATACCGGAATTGAACCAGTTCTCCAGATCCGAACACTTTTGTAGATCAGATCCGGCAACCCGTTGAAAATGCACAAGACTTTAAAAGATAATGCATTGCACCATGTTATGATCACGGGTTACATGATGGACTGAGCCACTGCCATCGTGTTCCCGTCCACGCACTCTTATTTGCAGCACCACCCGCACTTTTACTGTACCCAAGATCATGTCAAATCCAAAACGCGCCATCCGTAACATCGCCATCATTGCCCACGTCGATCACGGCAAAACCACCCTTGTCGATAAGCTGCTGCGTCAGTCCGGCACCTTCCGCGACAACCAGCAAGTCGATGCGCGCGTCATGGATTCGAACGATCTGGAAAAAGAACGCGGCATCACGATTCTGTCGAAAAACTGCGCGGTCGAATACGAAGGTACTCACATCAATATCGTCGATACCCCAGGCCATGCCGATTTCGGTGGCGAGGTCGAGCGGGTGCTGTCGATGGTCGATAGCGTATTGCTGCTAGTCGATGCGCAGGAAGGGCCGATGCCGCAGACCCGCTTCGTGACCCGCAAGGCGCTGGCGCTGGGCCTGAAGCCGATCGTCGTGGTCAATAAGATCGATCGTCCGGGTGCGCGTGCAGAATGGGCGATTAATGCCACCTTCGAACTGTTCGACAAACTCGGTGCCACCGAAGAACAACTGGATTTTCCGGTGGTATATGCGTCTGCGCTGAATGGCTACTCCAGCCTCGACGCCAACGTACGCGAAGGCGACATGAAGCCGTTGTTCGACGCAATCCTGGAACACGTTCCCGCCCGGGAGGACGACCAGGACGGCCCGCTTCAACTACAGATTTCTTCGCTCGATTATTCCTCCTATGTCGGCAAAATCGGCATCGGCCGTATCACCCGCGGGCGCGTGCGCGGCCTGCAGGACGTCATCATCATGAATGGCCCGGATTCGACGCCGGTCAGGGCACGGATTAATCAGGTACTCAATTTCAAAGGCCTGGATAGGGTTCTGGTCGATGAGGCGGTTGCCGGCGACATCGTGCTCATCAACGGGATCGAGGATCTGGGCATCGGCACCACGGTTTGCGCACCGGAAATGCCGGATGCATTGCCGATGCTGACCGTCGACGAGCCAACCCTGACAATGAATTTCATGGTCAACAATTCCCCGCTGGCCGGTCGGGAAGGCAAGTTCGTCACCAGCCGCCAGTTGCGCGAGCGCCTGGATCGGGAACTGAAGGCCAATGTCGCCCTGCGCGTGGCACCGACCGACGACGACACGATTTTCGAGGTGTCCGGCCGCGGCGAGCTGCACCTGACGATTCTGATCGAAAACATGCGTCGCGAAGGTTTCGAGTTGGCTGTGTCGCGTCCTCGGGTGGTGTTCAAGATGGTCGATGGCGTACGCCACGAGCCGTTTGAGTTGCTATCGGTGGATGTGGAAGAAGTCAACCAAGGCGGCGTGATGGAGGAGCTCGGCCGGCGTCGTGGCGATCTGCAAAACATGGAATCCGATGGCAAGGGTAGAGTCCGCCTGGAATATCGCATCCCGGCGCGTGGCCTGATCGGTTTTCAGGGCGAGTTCATGACGCTTACACGCGGCACTGGCCTGATGAGCCATATTTTTGATGAATATGCACCGGTCGACAATAGCAAGGGTGAGATGGCTGCCCGTCGTAATGGCGTGCTGATTTCCCAAGATGACGGCGCAGCAGTCGCCTACGCAATCTGGAAACTGCAAGACCGTGGTCGTATGTTCGTTGTACACAACGATCCGGTGTACGAAGGCATGATCA
The DNA here is from genome assembly GCA_040385645.1 of Pseudomonadota bacterium. Classification (GTDB taxonomy): domain Bacteria; phylum Pseudomonadota; class Gammaproteobacteria; order Burkholderiales; family Burkholderiaceae_D; genus JANXSS01. The sequence goes on along the minus strand of JAZKGZ010000016.1, from coordinate 90,211 downwards.
TCGGCATCCATTCCCGCGACAATGATCTGGTCGTCAATCCGATCAAGGGTAAGCAACTCACCAACGTGCGCTCTTCCGGCACAGACGAAGCGGTACGTTTGGTGCCGCCGGTGCAAATGTCGCTGGAATATGCCGTCGAATTCATCGACGACGACGAGTTGGTGGAAATCACGCCGAAGAGTATTCGGCTGCGCAAACGGTTTTTGAAAGAACACGAACGCAAAAAAGCATCGCGCGATGCGGCGTAGTTCGTTGTTCGAACTTCTATAGTAAAAATCGCACCGTTTGGTGCGATTTTTTTGCCCGGCGCTCCCGTTTCCGGTTAAAAACCGTCCGGTTATCGAAAATATCAAGATTGTCGAGCGGCAATTCCAATCTACCTTCGGTATTGAGCGCGCCGATTCGTATTCTGTCTATCAATGCCCCCTTTCTGCTTCTACACTTTACTCACCTTGCTAGTTACCAATAAGATTGTCGATCTCACAGATTTGGTTTGGTAGCTAATTAACGCGCTCCTCGACGAAAGCGACCGATGTCCAGCATATCTCCTGTAAGCAGCGCGCAAAGTGCCATATCTCATGGGGTCGAAGCGCAAAAGCCAGCGGATCATTCCAAAGCGATCGATGGTTTAAAAGCAATGATCGGGCAGCTAAAGGAACAGTTAGGAGTAGGAAATAAGAAAGAGGGCGCAAATGGTCAGCAGTCTGAAGCTATTCCCGCCAATGAAACCCGGGAAGCGCAGCAGATAAGGGAAGCAAAAGGACACGAGCTGGCCCGTAATGAACAGGAAAAGCGGGAAGCTGAGGGGCATAAGAAAGCCCGGCAAGAGCAGCAGGAGCGTGAGGCGAAAGAACATGGCGAACCTGCGCCTGGTGCCTCCGATAGCGCCGCGGCTGCCGATAGTTCATCGCAACATCGTTCTTCACAATCAGATGCGCTGCCAGAGGCTGGCGGTAAGGCCGACCCACTAAGTGGATCTTCCAAATTCGAAGGTTCGGTTGCGAAATTAGCTTCTGCTCAGACGCCTAGTTCGGTCGACCCTGGCTACAGCAATGTAAGTGGTGGTGCCAATACCAAGGGAATGGTGACTAAAGGAACGCACGAACTGCGTCCTGTGCCGCAAAATGGCGGAGAATTAAGCGAAGCGCCTACCACCCTGGCAGACATCAATGCCGTCATTAAAGACATCGATCCTTCACTGCTGACCGATCCTTCCCAAAAAGGCGAAGGGAAGTTGAAAGACCTTCCATACGGAAAAATGTTCGAAGCTGCGGGTAAAGCGACAGGCATCGACCCGGTGTTGCTATATGCCGATGCCCAGGTCGAGACAGGCGACAATCTTCACAGTCGTGTGCTCGTACCAAATAACATTAACCCGATCCAGACCGCCCCTGGCGTGTGGCCTACAACCGCGAACGCTGCGACCAATCTCTTCACCGGCGCCTTCGTGATGAAGGATTACATCAACCGCGCCGACGGTGACCTGAAACGTGGTCTCAACGCCTACAACACCGGTAATCTCGATCCGAGCGAAAAAGGCTTTGCACATGGCTATGCCGGGTATTACGAGGGTGTGATGTCGGCTTATGCCAACGTACAAAAAGCGATCAAGGATCCATCGATCATCGAGCCAGGCCAGGGTGGTAATGTTTCGATCGAGTCGCAGATCTAGCAATTTTTGCTGGCAACGTAGCTGGAAGTAATGCTTTGTATCAGCGCTGCGTTGCATTGACAAGTTGTAAATGTCTTGCGTATTTCGCTGTTGCCTCACCCCAAACGAGGACCGGTCAAAGCATTCTCTCAGCTTGTTACCCCTCCCCATTCATTACAAAAAAAGCGGCTGTATATTGACTTTCATTACAATCTTGCGTTGTGTATAAATAGTCTATTACCCAGCTGCTATGACGAATCTTGCCGGACGCCGTATTTGCATCGCTCCAATGATGGATTGGACCGACCGGCATTGCCGGATGTTTCACCGTCAAATCACACGCCATACCTGGCTTTACACTGAAATGGTTACGACCGGTGCCTTACTGCACGGGGACGTCGCACGTCACCTGGACTTCAACACGGAAGAACACCCAGTGGCGTTGCAGCTAGGCGGTAGCGAGCCTGCCGATCTGGCGGCTAGCGCGAAGCTTGGGCAGCAGTGGGGGTATGACGAAATCAATCTTAATTGCGGCTGCCCATCGGAGCGGGTACAAAAGGGCGCGTTCGGAGCGTGTCTGATGGCTGAGCCACAACTCGTTGCCGACTGCGTCAAGGCGATGCGCGACGCGGTCTCGATCGATGTCACGGTCAAGCATCGGATCGGCTTGAACGATAGCGAATCTTACGAATTTCTGCGAGATTTTGTGGGAACCGTTGCCGATGCAGGATGCCTCACGTTCATCGTCCATGCCCGCAATGCCATCCTGAAAGGGCTGAGCCCGAAGGAAAATCGGGAAGTGCCACCATTGCGGTATGACGATGCTTATCGCTTAAAACGCGATTTTCCTGCGCTGGAAATTATCGTCAATGGTGGCATTAAAACGGTGGCCGAGATTGATCGACATTTGGCGCATGTAGACGGCGTAATGCTCGGCCGGGAGGCTTACCAAAATCCTTATCTCATGGCCGATTTCGACGCTAGATACTATGGTGCGATGCCGCTAGCGAATTCTCGTAGCGAAATCATTCACGCAATGTTGCCTTATATTAAATCTCAGCTTGCATCGAATTTGCGACTAAATAACATCACAAGGCACATGTTAGGCCTGATGTTCGGCATACCGCATGCACGCGCTTTCCGTCAGGCATTGTCGGATTCGGCGGCGTTAGCAAAAAACGACCCTGATCTGTTGCTACGCGCGTTGAAAAGTGTGCAAAACCCCACAATTTGATGCTCTGCTCAGTGCCTAGCTTGATTCTCTACTTTCTATGACAACAGCGTAAAACAGCTTTTCCAAAATTTTTCTGATGAAAATTGCAACTAATACCGGCAAAAGCATTCAATAGCATGTGGCCTTGACATTGACTAAGGTATTTACTTACAGGAGAACACCTATGAAAACATTATTGGACACATCGAAAATCGTTTTGGCTACCGCCGTACTGAGCATTGTCGTCAGCGGCTGTGAAAAGCGTCCGGCAGATCAAACGTCGGGTACTGCTGGTACTGACTCGAGCACTAGCTCGAGCACTGCCCCGAGTACTGCCACCACCCCAGGGACAGACCCCGCAGCATCAACGCCGCCATCGTCGTCGATGGCGCCAGGTGGCTCAACGGCAGGTATGCCGGATACGACGATGGGAGCGGCCACTACAGAGGCGGCGACCTCTACCGGTGCAGCAGTTGCTAGCGCTGCTAACTCCGTCGGCACTGTGGTGGAAGACAGTGTAATTACAGCAAAACTCAAGACAGCCATCCTTGCTGACACAACCTTAAAGGACAGCAACATTTCTGTCGACACAAAGAATGGCACGGTTGCATTAACCGGGTCAGTGGTCAATGATGCGCAAAAAGATCATGCTGCGAAAATTGCTCAAGCCTTAGAAGGCGTAAAGAGCGTTGACAACAAGCTTGCCGCAGCACCCAAGTAAGCGTTCTCAAAATATAAACGTCTTTAGATAGACGTTTTAAAAACAAGCGGGCCGGTAAAACATTTCCTAAAAATGAAATGTTTTACCGGCCCGCTGTTGTTACGGCATTAAATTATTACGACATTGAAGTATTGCTCTGATGCTTCCAAGCTTCCAGGCTTCGATACCCGGTGCATCGATCGATGCAAAATCAGTGGGGCGACCGACGGGGCTCGAACCCGCGACAACCAGAATCACAATCTGGGACTCTACCAGCTGAGCTACAGCCGCCACTGTGCCCGAATCACCAACATACTAAAACCCAATGTTGGTACTGATCGGACAGCTGCGCATTATACGAAATCCTGCGTCCGCTGGCAAACCTGGATTTCATGTGTCGGATTTTCTTGTTGAATGCCTCTGCTTAAGTTCTCTGTACTTAGGCTTGTGCTCAGATCGCCGTCACCGGAATCTGGCTCAAGGACGTTGCAGCGATGCGTTCCCGCCAGTGCGCGGGGCCGGTGTTATGAACGGAGACACCGCTCGAATCGACTGCTACCGTTACCGGCATGTCTTGAACGTCGAATTCATAGATCGCCTCCATGCCGAGATCGGCAAAGCCGACCACCCGCGCAGTCTTGATCGCTTTCGATACCAGGTAGGCAGCGCCACCTACGGCCATGAGATAAGCCGATTGGTGTTTTCTGATAGCGTCGATTGCTATCGGCCCACGCTCGGCCTTGCCGATCATGGAAATGAGCCCGGTTTTTTCCAGCATCAGATCGGTAAATTTATCCATACGCGTCGCCGTGGTTGGGCCCGCTGGGCCGACTGCTTCGTCGCGCACCGGGTCCACTGGCCCGACGTAATAAATAACGCGGTTGGTAAAATCTACCGGCAACGGCTCGCCGGCTGCCAACATGTCTTGGATACGCTTATGCGCGGCATCGCGCCCCGTGAGCATCTTGCCGCTTAACAGCAACGTCTGCCCTGGCTTCCACGATGCGACTTCCTCACGGGTTAAAGTATCGAGATTAACTTGGGTCGAGCGCTCCGTATCGGGTCGCCACTGCACATCCGGCCAGGTCGATAAAGCTGGCGGGGTCAGGTAGGCAGCACCGGAGCCGTCCAGCACGAAGTGTGCGTGGCGCGTCGCGGCACAGTTCGGGATCATTGCTACGGGCTTGGACGCGGCATGCGTCGGGTGCATCATGATCTTCACATCCAGCACCGTTGTCAGGCCACCCAACCCTTGTGCACCGATGCCGAGTGCGTTGATTTTGTCGCACAGTTCGATGCGCAATTCCTCGGTCTTGTTTTGCGGCCCACGCAGCTTTAGCTCGAACATGTCGATGTCGTCCATCAGCACTTGTTTAGCCATCAGCATCGCCCGTTCCGCCGTACCACCGATGCCGATGCCGAGCATGCCCGGGGGGCACCAGCCGGCGCCCATGGTCGGCACCGTTTTCATCACCCAGTCGACGATCGAATCCGACGGGTTGAGCATGACGAACTTCGACTTGTTTTCGGAGCCGCCACCCTTGGCTGCAACTTGCACATCCACGGTGTTGCCCGGCACCAGCTCCATGTGCACCACTGCCGGCGTGTTGTCGCCGGTGTTCTTACGCGCGAACTGAGGGTCGGCCACGATCGAGGCACGCAGCTTGTTGTCCGGGTGGTTATAGCCCCGGCGCACGCCTTCATTGACCGCATCGGTAATCGAGCCAGCAAACCCCTCGAAGCGTACGTCCATGCCGATCTTCAAAAACACGTTGACGATGCCGGTATCCTGGCACAGCGGGCGTTTGCCTTCGGCGCACATACGCGAATTGGTCAGAATCTGGGCGATTGCATCCTTGGCTGCAGGGCTTTGCTCGATCTCGTAGGCGCGTGCCAGGTGGGTGATGTAATCGGCCGGGTGGTAGTAGCTGATGTATTGCAGCGCTGCAGCAACGGATTCGATCAGGTCTTCCTGCTGGATGATGGTCATGGTCGGCTTTTTAACGGTTATTTTTGCGGTTAATTTGCAATTATTTTTGCAATTAAAGCGAAGAAGGAACGGTGGAACCGGCGGCGTTCGCAGGGTTCGGCGGATTCGCCGGGCCGGGTGTATTGCGATGCTGTGTTTCACTCATGATACGGTCGCAGTAAGCGATCGCGACCGCAGAGAGCAGAAACGTGATGTGGATGCCGGTTTGCGCCATCAATGTTTTTGCATCGTAGGCACTGGCGTTGATAAAAGTTTTTAAAAGGTGGATCGACGAAATGCCGATGATCGCCATCGCCAACTTCACTTTCAGTACCGATGCATTGACGTGAGAAAGCCATTCCGGTTGATCCGGGTGGTTCTGCAGGTGCATGCGCGAAACGAAGGTTTCATAGCCGCCGATGATCACCATGATCAACAGATTGGAAATCATGACGACGTCGATCAGCCCCAGCACCACCAGCATGATGGTGGTCTCTGTCAGTCTGGTAGGCCTGACTGCTCCATCCATGCTGACTGCATCCAGGATGTGCTGTAAAGAGGCGGCGTTACCGAACGCTGCACCGATCAGATCGGACAATTCGACATAAAAATGATAGACATAGACGCACTGTGCCAGGATCAGGCCTAAATACAGTGGCAACTGTAGCCAGCGGGCCATGAACACGAACCGTGGCAGGGTTTTGATCGCTTGCGCCGGAGCATGAGCGGAGGTGGTGGCAGGGCTGGAAGAATAATTCATTGAATAAATTGATGAACGATGAAAGGTGTCATATTTTACACGGGCAGTATATTGGCTAAGCCACCGGCCGATCTGTGTCGAACGGTGCCGGCCGACTGCTTTCTCCCCAGCCTGAATTACTCTAGAATCGGCCGTAGCACCATCGATCGAGCACACAATTAAAACAGGAGACAAGCATGGCCGAGATCGAAACCATCAAGCCGGAAACCCGTATTTTTCAGCCGCCTGCCGGCTTTGCCGGTAGCGCTGCCATCTCCGGCATGGATGCCTACCGGGCGTTGTGCGCGGAGGCCGAGCACGATAGCGATGCGTTCTGGTCGAAGCTTGCCCGCGAGACGCTTTCTTGGCACAAGCCTTTCACTAAGGTGCTGGACGAATCGCAAGCGCCTTTTTATAAATGGTTCGAAGACGGGCTGCTGAACGTTTCCCATAATTGCCTCGATGTGCATCTGGCCAATGGTAATGCCGGCAAAACTGCATTGATTTTCGAAGCCGATAACGGCGACGTCACCCACGTGACTTATGCGGCGTTGCACAGCCGGGTTTGCCAGCTTGCCAACGGGCTTAAATCGCTCGGCGTAAAAAAAGGCGATCGGGTCGTGATCTATATGCCGATGTCGATCGAAGGCGTGGTCGCCATGCAGGCCTGCGCACGATTGGGTGCGACGCATTCCGTTGTGTTCGGCGGCTTTTCGGCAAAGTCGCTGCAGGAGCGCATCATCGACGCTGGAGCCATCGTCGTCATCACGGCCGATCAGCAGGTGCGTGGCGGCAAGCAACTGCCACTCAAAGCAATCGTCGACGAGGCACTGGCGATGGGTGGCTGCGAGGCCGTCAAAAACGTAGTGGTCTACCAGCGTACCGGCAACGACGTCGCCTTTCATGTAGAGCGCGACCTCTGGCTGCACGAGCTCGTCGCCAAGCAGAGCGACCAATGCGACCCCGAATGGGTCAGTGCCGAGCATCCGCTGTTTATTCTCTACACCTCCGGCTCGACCGGCACCCCCAAGGGCGTACAGCACGGTTCGGGTGGCTACCTACTGTGGGCTGCCCTGACGATGAAGTGGTCGTTCGACATCAAGCCGACGGACACTTATTGGTGCACCGCCGACATCGGCTGGATCACCGGCCATACCTACATCGCATACGGGCCTCTTGCAGTCGGCGCTACCCAGGTGATCTTCGAGGGCGTGCCCAGCTATCCCAACGGTGGCAGGTTTTGGCAAACCATCGCCAAGCACAAGGTCAATGTGTTTTACACCGCACCGACGGCGATCCGCTCGCTGATCAAAGCGGCCGACGCTGATCCGGCGATCCATCCGGACCGTTACGACCTGACCAGCCTGCGTCTGCTAGGCACCGTCGGCGAGCCGATCAATCCCGAGGCCTGGATGTGGTACTACCAACAGATCGGCCGCGGAAACTGTCCGATCGTCGACACCTTCTGGCAGACCGAAACCGGTGGCCACATGATCACGCCACTACCGGGTGCAACGCCATTAGTGCCTGGCTCGTGCACGCTGCCGTTGCCCGGCATCGCTGCTGCGATCGTCGACGAATCCGGCAATGAATTACCGAACGGGCAGGGTGGTTTGCTGGTGATCAAGCGCCCGTGGCCGTCGATGATCCGTACCATCTGGAACGACCCCGAGCGCTTTAAAAAAAGCTACTTTCCCAGTGAGCTAGGTGGCAAGCTATACCTGGCAGGCGACGGTGCGATTCGTAACGAGTCCACCGGTTATTTCACCATCACCGGCCGTATCGACGACGTGCTCAACGTCTCCGGTCACCGAATGGGCACCATGGAAATCGAATCGGCATTGGTTGCCAACCCGATGGTCGCCGAAGCGGCTGTCGTCGGCCGGCCGGATGCCACCACGGGCGAATCGATCTGCGCCTTCGTCGTACTCAAACGCAGCCGGCCGACAGGCGAGGAGGCAAAAGCGCTTGCCAAGGAACTGCGCGACTGGGTAGCCAAAGAGATTGGCCCGATCGCCAAGCCCAAGGAAATCCGCTTCGGCGACAATCTGCCGAAAACCCGTTCCGGCAAGATCATGCGGCGCCTGCTACGGGTGCTGGCCAAGGGCGAAACCATCACGCAGGATATCTCCACACTGGAAAACCCGGCGATTCTGGAGCAACTGAAGGAAGCACAGTAAACCGTCGGCAACAGCCAAAGTTTTGCTATACTCCACGGCTTCGCAAAACGCCGACTGGCGCGCAAGCGAAATCAGGAGAGATGGATGAGTGGTTGAAGTCGCACGCCTGGAAAGCGTGTATAGGTTCATAGCCTATCCGGGGTTCGAATCCCCGTCTCTCCGCCAGGAAATAAGTAAATGCGCGCCTTTGGGCGCGTTTTTTTCTGCCAACGATTTTAAAATCATAGCTATTAGCTGGCCAATTTCCACAAATCTGAGACACCTTCAAAACAGTGACACACGGCTATGCTTTTCTGGAATAGCATTTATAACTTCATCTTCATTGGAGTGAAAAATGACTAACACAGGTAATACAGAAAATTGCTTTCTGTGTAGCAAATCTAAAACGTTTCAAGAATTTATATCCCATAGCAACCAGCTGTTTAGATGCTCAAAACCGGATTGCGGCGACTATCAAATCTCGGCTGAGGGAATGAAATCTATTGCGACGACGCCTAGCAATGGGGTCGGCATAAAATATTACCTGCGGCTCTACGCTAACAGAGCGCGTAACGGTAACTGCGTGGCGAGCATTGGCGAGATGATTAAAAATAATATCAAAACAGTTTACGTTTGAATGAATTGGCCTTTATCTTGTGATCGATCACAAGATACGGTTCGCGGCACATCCTAAAACGGTTATAAGATGCGCCGGCACTGGTAGCCTGTGCCATTTAAAATCCGGTTTAGATGCTGATAGCATATATTTTGCCCTGTGTCTGTAGCTCATCGACTAACACAGCATTACCTGGCTTGACTGGCCGCTCCACATCAGCAGCCACTTTTTGACGGTCGGCGAGGCTTTCAATCCTGATATTTAGGGTCTCATTAATTGAAGTGCCGCCAGGCTTGCTGTTCGAGGTGGACGTGATACAAGCTGTAGAACCACCCTACTGCAAAAAATATTTCCTAAAAACTGAAAAATGCCCCAAAAGATTGGTCGCATTCGTAAAAATTTAGAAAATTGGTTGGAATCTATTCGGCCTTCAATATCCCGAATACCGCGCGTAAAAGTCGGAAGAAACTCAAAAGGGCAAAGACGACGCTGCCTATCCAAACAGGCATCAGAAATGGCTCTACCTGCGCGCCATAATTAATACTCAGGGGAATTTTTGTAATATCGATCGAAAACAGCAAAAGAGAGTAGAAACAAACAAACATTGCGGCCCATAGCGACGACCGAAAGTATGTCAAAAGGAGGTACCAAAGATTCTTATTTGCACGTATTGCCAGAAATTTTTTCGAATTAAATGATAAAAGCATCGCATTTGCAGTGCCAGTGAACCCCATCAAAATAGCTGAAATGTTGATCGTTGACGACAGCTGATTTGATATTCGAGAAACATCAAACCTAAGTCCGAAATACCAGGCAATGGCTGCCACGGCAACGCTAATAAGCGTTGGATACCTTCGTTCCCAAAATCTATTTAATGCAATCAAACCCATTCCCTGTATGCCTGCCTAAGCATCTGAAACATTGTGTCTGGATCAAGACGGCGACCAGAAGTGCGAGGGACACTATCGCCATCATATTCAACGCACTTTCTGGACTCCAGTAAGTTTAACAACTCGACAGCATCAGACTCTTCTTCTTTAGCGTGGACGATTATTTTGTCATCTTCACCGCCGCGGCCCATTACTTTTTCCACCAAATCAGTTACGAAACTTCGCTTTAAACGGGTGGTTTTAATACGTGCGTCAACCGAAAATACTACTTTCATCTTCACTGCATCTGAATTGACGGCACCACTCACAGCCGCCATGAGCCCACCGCCGTTGAAATACGTAAGGTCCTCTGGAGTTATTCCGTCGATTGCAACTTCGACCGAAGTTACGATTTGCTTCGCTTTATACTTAGCCATAGTGTCATTTGTGAACACTGGCAACAAACGATAACCGCCTGAAGAGAAGTCAACCCATTGAGAGAGGTACTCCTGTATTTTTCCTGGCCGAACACCGATGTGGTTATATTGAACAACAACTTTATTTTGCTCCGTGTCGAAAAGAACATAAGTATCTTCGGACAAGAAGGAATCTTGATCAAGGTCAAGATCCTTTGAAACATCATTTAACGTCGTTACGCCAGGCCAGTTATCTTCCCGCAATCGCGAAAACCGCATCACCCATATCGGACTAGGCAACGGGCCGATCTGCTCAATGTGATCCAGTGCAATTTTAGAGTAATTGCATTCTTTTACTTTTGTACCAATATCTGCCGCGGCTAACGTTGCGAACACGTCTGCAAGCGTTTTCGGTGTCCCGGTCTTGGTGATTGTAAAGTAGTGGAAACGTATTTTTTTCAATGTTAATCCAAAATTTAAAATTAGATATGCATTGCCCGGCAGTAGGCGGTGAGGCTAGGTGATCGCGAGTAAAGAATGAAGCAGTAAAACCGCAACTATGCCATGAGTGGACTTTCCCCACTCAGGTAGACAATCCTGCCCTACGATTTAGCCATAGGAGGAAGTCGATGAGCTCCCCAAGATATTCACCGGAATTTAAAGTAGAAGCAATCAATCAAGTGACCGAGCGCGGTCACTCTGTAGCCGATGTTGGCTAATATGCCCACTGTGATCACTCCTTTTTGCTCTGCTTAACCATTAAGCAGGCGATTCAATCACGTGGGTCAAATTTGGATGAAATTTACTGCCCAAAGTGGATCAGTTCTGGGTGATCGTCAACATGCGGCCCGCTCGACGATTTCCCCCCCCCCCGGAGCTGCGAGGCCATTCGGATGATCTGGAAAACGCCGCCGGCAACATTCTCCATATACTGTCAGTTTGACGTTTAACTGCAACGAGGAGTTGTATGGCAAAAAGCACCTGTCCAGTCTGTCGTTATGACATTAAAACCGGCTTCAGTGCCGGAGACCTTTCAGAGATAAATTGCGCATTTTGCGGGAAATACAGGATTGTCGGGACTGCTGAGCAGATGTTTATAAGCCACCCAATTGTTCTTGGAAGAGATTTAGCGAACGCTCGTGGATGGATGCGAGAAAACCAAGAAATGCTTGTAGGATCTGACGATGTACTCAGCATCCGCACCGCAAAACCACCAAGCGTCGGAGAGCGGGCCGAAAGACTGCTGCGTATCATCGTGGACGCATCACCAGGAGTCGCAGCGCAGTTTAATTTAAAGGAAGATTCAGACGAGGGCCGGCGAGTCCAAGCGTTGACTTGGTCCGCAAACTTCGGTGAAATTTGGTATCTAGCCCGGGAATATTTAGCCAAGAGCAAGAAATGGCTCGAAGATAACAGCACCAATAGCGGCCTTGGTGTGGTGATCACTCCCGATGGGCATAACCATCTGGACGAAAGATCGAAAGGCGGCACCGAACTCGATTCAGGTTTTTGCGCGATGTGGTTTTCGAGCGAAATAACGTTTCTATGGGTTGATGCGATAGAGCCTGCGATAAGAGGTGCGGGGTACAAACCGATCCGAATCGACAATGTCGAGCACAACAATAAAATTGATGATGAAATTTTGGCGAATATTCGGCGCTCCCGATTTGTCATCGCCGATTTCACAGGCCACCGTGGCGGAGTTTACTTTGAAGCCGGGTTTGCCCTTGGCCTTGGACGACCGGTAATCTGGACTGTCAAAGAAGATGAATTAAAAGAAGTCCATTTTGACAACCGTCAGTACCGGTTCACAACTTGGAACGAGACTAAGATAAACGACTTTCGGCAAGCGCTACAGGTTCGAATTGAGGCGACGATCGGACGCGGTCCATACGCAAGTTAGCATGTCAATCCACGGAAAAGTGTCAACGGACAAATTTTCCAAGGCTTCGAAGAAAATCGCGCAGTGATTGTCCTGTTTGTATAAGGCTTTCCTGGGACGATTGGCCTACGGTCTCGCCAGGAAACAACAAAAAACCGTTACGTTCGATTGGCAAGTGCGTTTTCCAAAAAAACGCAAACGACATCGAAGCAAGATTTAGAGATCGCTGAAACTTGACTATTGCAAATAACGAAAGCCAAATCGTGAGCAATACAGAAACCTATGACAACGTATGGGATGCCATTGCTGATACGCCAGAGCAGGCAGCCAACATGCAAACCCGTGCTGAATTGATGCGGAAAATTATTGCCATTGTCAGAACAACCGAATGGACACAAGCAGAAGCGGCGAAGCGGTGCGGCGTAACCCAGCCTCGCATAAACGATTTGTTAAGAGGGCGCATATCAAGATTTTCTCTCGATGCTTTGGTAAACATTGCGACAATGATGGGGCAACGTGTGCATGTGGAATTAGAAGCGGTTTAACGGTTTGCTGTGCGAATTGGCCAAGCAAGGATTCCCTTGAGGGCTGATACAGTGAATATGAACGACGGCTCGACTTGCCTGCAAGCTATGCAGGCCAGGAACCCAACTACTCGCTGGAGCGGAAGGGCGCAGCTTTTGAGCACTACCTCGCTCACGATCGATGCGTTGCCGCCACCGTGAGGGCGGTGGGCTCCGCCGGTTGGGAAACGTTAGCCCCATGGGTTCGCGGGGCGCTTCCTGAGAATAGGAAAGTTGTTGCTGTGAAGCGCCCCGGATTAAAACTGCCCTCCAGACGTTATACATTGAACTTCTAAGCAGTCACCGGCAGTTCTGCCTCTACCGATAAGCGCATGCCAACTGTTTTCAAAACCGCTAGTAACGTTTTCAAAGTCGGATTTCCCTTTGCTGATAGAGCCCGATACAGCGATTCTCTACTAATGCCAGCCTCGGCAGCAACGACTGCCAAACCGCCGTAAGCTTCAGCAATCGTGCGCAAGGCCAATAGACCACCGGCTCGGTTATTTGGGTCGTCTAACGATTCCATGGCAGCTTTCAAATACTCCACCGCCATATCTTTGTCGGCCTGCAATTCGGCAATTTCTTGTTCGTGGTGCGACACCATATTCTTGAGTTTCGTCATTTCTGGCTCCGTTTCCACTCAGCCCAGCATTTCTTTGCTTGTTTAATATCAGCCTGTTGCGTACGTTTGTCACCACCCATCAACAAAAGTACGACCGCTTTGCCATGCCGCCCGAAATAAATTCTATATCCTGCGCCGACATGCACTCGCAGTTCCGATACCCCTTCTCCTATTACTTCACAATCACCAAAATTACCTGACTCGATTTGGCGTATCCGAACGCGAATTCTGGCTTGCGCAACATTGTCACGAAGACTTGAAAGCCATTTTGTAAAAGGCTCTTGCCCATTTTCATGTACGTACCGAAAGATTTCGATCATCGGCGTATTGTAACTTATAAGCTACAGATTGGGTTTTCTTGCAAGTGTCTTTGGACGACGACAAGCCGCAAACTCCACTCAAAACAACGGATCACTCAGCGGATGCGCGCTCCACCGAGCGATAAAAATCGAGCGGTCAGATTGTTCTCCAAGTGCAAATGACGGTGCCCGATGGACCAGTTTGGGAATATGCTCGCTGGACATGCTGCGCTTTCTTGATCCAATTAAACTGGCCGCCAACGTGACAAAAATATCGCCCGTTCGCTTAGCTCTTTATGGTCATATGCCGGCGCTCTGTGCACTAATTTTGGTATTGATTCGGTGACGTCTGAGCGTGAGGCGATAAAGTAAAAATTGTCTTTTTTGAAGGTTTTGATGTCTTCCTTGCACAGTATGCGACCCTTACGCATTTCGATCGGTGTGATCTTGTCATCGATATGCTTGAATGTTGCTCTCGCTAGCGCTGGTGTGACATATTCCGTGCCACGGCCCTCGAGGGTAGCTAGGCAGGTAAGTACCTTGGGGTTTCTATCCTGATGCCATCTGTCGGCGGGAGTGAGTCCAGGCCGCCGAATTTGAAATTCCTGCGTCTCGAGATGAACTTTCTGATCCGCCACTTTGGATATCACTGCCGTTGCCATGCGCGTGGCAATCTCGTTATAGGACTTAGGCAGCTTTAATTCTGTCCCAGTCGATTTAGCCTCCCACTGACTTTCCGAATTGCCTTTGCCTTGGTTTGTATTGTGAAGATATCTTTGAGTCGTTTCAGAGATGGGAATACTGAAAAATCCGTTGGTTTTCAGTTCCGCCACTTTTTGTTTGACTTCAGCTTTACTCAGCTTCATTTCATCAAACGGCTTGGGCGCGCTTTCAAAGCAGTTGGTTAAACTTGGGAGAGACAGTTTCATGGTTGAACTCACTTCCGGGAGGATTCGTGAGACCCCATGTTAGGAGTAGTTGTTCGCGATCAATATGCATCCCGCGAACAACTTAGTTACTTCCCGAAATCTTTCTTAAAATTCGGTGTTGACAGTGGATCTGCGACTTTTCCAATGACCGTGGATCAAGCCTTCGTGTTGATGTTTTGCCCTAGATTTGGCGGCAAACGGGTGCTGGGAACGGGCGGCAGCGCCTGCAGCAGGGCGGCAGCCGTTTGGGTTTCACTATCCAGCGCTTTTTTTAACACTGCCATACCGACTGCTTGATCGGTACCGGTATCGGACATACTGGTTGCAAGATTTGCAACGCCTGTGAGATTCATTGCCGCCTCCCTGGTGATCTGTACCTCGTTAACGCCAGGTTTTTGCGATTCTTTAGGTCAAGGTCGCAGCGGCACGCCACTTTTTTGCTTATTTTTGATAGCTTGCGTCGTTTGGGCAATGACATTCAAGCGCTCGGACAGCAGCGAATGCGTTGCAGCATGGCTGTTACGGATATCGGCAGGGAATGCTGCATTGAGCCGCTCCCAGAAAGCTGCCACGCCGTCGATGCCATATCCGGCCCGGGCCAGCATATATAGCGCAAGCTTTTCAACGGATGCGTCGGTAGGTGAGGTCGTCGATGGAATGGGCGCTTCGTCTGGCGTCGGTGCGGTGTTGATGCTGAGCGTATGCAAGCGATCGATCACGGTACTGACCGCAGGTCTAGGCGTTGGCGAAATGATATTGGCAGCAATTTCCCGCGCCAGCACATACGCCAGTTCTTCGTCCGAGCGTACAAACCCAAGCATTCCTCGAGTTACCATCACGCGGCGGCCATCGGCATGGCTATTGACATCATCGCTGTTGCCGAGATCGATTGCGACCGCACACGCGCGCGTGAGCACGACTTCGACGATGGTGGTGTCGCTGCCGTTGAGTACGGTCAGCTCGATCGGGGCATTACCCTGGATCGATTCGGCAATGATGCTGCTGGATGCACGCTCGGCGTTCGGCCCTGTCGGCAAGTTTTTGCCGCCAGCCGCCAGAAGAATGTCGCCCGGTTTTATGCCAGCCAGCATCGCGCCGCTACCAGGTAGTACGCTGGTTATTTGAAGCTGATCGTCCAGACCCAGCACCTGCCGGGCCACATCCGCGAAATCGTTCGAATAAGAAAACCGGTTTTTTGCGGTAAAGCCGAGAATGCGGCGCGACTGTGCCGGGCATAAGTCGGTATTTTTTAGTAACAGCGGCGCGGCAACCTGATACAGGCGCTGTTGCTGGTTCACCCAGGCTTGCAGCAATGCGGCTTTAGCATCGAGTGCTGTGGCCGGCACCGGCGTGGCTACCGTTGATGTTGCAGGCTGTGGTGTATCAGGCGGTGACGTAGCAGAAGTCGCGGCTGGTGACGGCGGATTGACGCCGACGCCGATCGGGCTCTGATTCGTTAAAGGCGGCAAGGTCGGCGTCGGCAAAGTTGCGGGCGCAACCACTGGTGCCAAAACAGGCAAGGGTGCCTTCACGCCAACGGTCGGCGGGCGCTGTGGTGTAGCGCAACCTGCTGCCACCACGACGCATATCAATGGCAACGTGTTGAAAGCCGAACGTTTGCGTGAGACTTTTGCAAATGTTGTGGCAAATTTTTCTGCACGCGGCGCTGCAAATGGAATGTGACGAGAAGGCGTTGCAACGGGCAGCGAAGACATGTCAATGAACCGGATCGAGTTTGTGCTGGCAAATTATATTGCCAGACCTATGTATCCGGTGGAATCTGTGGCGGATATGCACATGCGATAGTTATGTGTGCCACAGAGCGCAGATACTTAGCTTCAATACCTATTCAACATGTCCGACATGCGCAACACGTGCCGCAGTCGGTTTTGTCGCACTTCTAAAAAAAGTCGCGGCGAGAATCATGAAATAACCGTTCAGCTCGAGCACTTCCTCCGCAAAGCGCGAGCTAGGTTGCGCAATGTTGGAGAAAACCTGCCTGTCGAAAAGACCACCCGCAATCAAAAATAACCCGCCGATGAGGCTCATCCATACGACCGGGAGTCGGAACAGGAAAGCCCGCTGGGAAAAGATCACTTTCATTCGAAAATACATCAACATGAAAAATCCAAGCCACAATACGGTGCGTATTAGGCGCAAGCTTTTTTCCAGCAATAACCAGAGCGGGGAGCTGCCAAACTGTTCGAAGTCGAGTTCGCGCAATGCGAAGGAGTAAGTCAGCAGGGCCAAACCGGCGTGCGTTACAAACAGCAGCGACGATCTGTCAAGCTGGCCTGCACGCCCTGAATGCATGACGCAGGCGAACAGGATCATGCTGACTTGAAGCCATTCGAGCACACCATTTTCCTGTGCGAGCGAAGGGTCTTGCAGCCATTGTAGATAGCTCAGACCGGGTATTGCGAGCAAGAATATGGCTACGACCGACAGGCCTGAGCGCTCAATTGCAGAAGTGATTACAGAAGACGTGGCAAGCGGCATGCACGGAGCGATCAAATCTGACCGGTAAAAAAATGACCTCCAACTATACGCGCATTTTGCCTGACGGCAGCTTTGTGCTAGCGGCCGGCTACGCCACCATGACGGGCGCATACCCGGGTGGTATGGCGCGACCCATCCTGGCAACGCACCAGCAACCGTTTCGCGCGCTCTTTACGTTTTGTCGCGTGGTCTTGCCCGATCTCGCGTTTCATGCTTTCCGGGTTTTGCGGTTTGGCACTGCCTGAGTTGAAATAAACTTGGGCTTGCGCTGCCGAATTGATGCAGAAATATGTACAAATCAGAATGAAAAAATATTTCACGAATATGCCTCCGGTGCGTCGATGCCCCACTATCGCACTTTTTTGTGGCAAGCATTGTTGCAAAACTGAAGTAAGTTTTTGTTAGCAGTGGGCCGTTTCTTCAAAAATGGCACCGTGCTGGCTTGTATCGATTTCTTGCAAGACGATCGTTTTAGTTGGATAACAATTCTCATCAATCGATGGATTACCGTTTTCTTTGCCGCTATTAATGGCAATCACACTGTAGCGGCTATCGATATCGAGCATGCCCTCCGCTTCGCCGCCGTTGGTTTGCAATCCGGTACTTTTAAAATGTGACAAAGGGTCGATGGATACGACGCCGTTCGCGGTATGAATGACAAAATCTACATTACCCCCTGTAAAAACTTGTTGCGGGTGGTAGGTGACACTGGTGAGGCGATCGAATTGAATTGTTTTTCCAGGGGTATAGCCGGCAATGGTCTCTTTTGTAAATTGGACGTTACGACGAACGATGGAAACATCCGTTTTTTGAATTCTTGAAATTGTGCCGGCGATTAACGCCTTGGTTGAAGCAAGTTGACGAAACTCGGGACGATTGATGCCGTTGGCGGAAACTTGCTCCATGTGTGCGATTTGTCGGTCCAAATGGCCGGCGGTGTAAGCAACGATTGCCAGCATGCCGCAGTTTGGCGGCGGAAGATTTGCGTCCCGCGGCAAAATGCAAGCGCGATTGTCTTCAAGAATTTGCCGCGCCAAATCTATGTTCATGTACTGACGTAAGATTTTAATATTGTCGCACTCCTGAACCTTTGGTTTGGCAAACCGCAGGCGTTGCATAAAATTTCGCAAGTTTGGCAAGCTGCCTAGTTCACTGGCAACTGCCAATGCGGGTGACGTAACTGCCGGAACGATTGTCTGATGCACAGCGCTGCACAAATTTTGCACAACGCCGATCTTTGATGGTGACATCGGAACATCTCTTTTAATAGCTGGACTGCCGGGTGGCAACCTTATCGAAGCGGGCGAACTTTAAAAGATGTTGTTGAATTAGTAATTTTTCTTGCGAAGAGTCGTATGGGAAAACGTCTACCCGCTTTCGTAGTTGAAACTCATTGAGTTTTTGTATGGTTAAAGGGCCCTGTTGCGGATAGCCGTTTGATCACTGCCTAAGACGTGCCCGATCTAGAGCGCATTTGTGCAACCTCGTGCTAGCCTTCGCGCATGTACACGCGTTTTTTTGGTCTGCACCAGCAACCATTCTCGATCGCCCCCGATCCCCGCTATCTGTTTATGAGCCAGCGGCATCGCGAGGCGTTGGCGCATCTGTTGTATGGGCTCGATGGCGGTGGCGGCTTCGTGTTGTTGACGGGCGAGGTCGGTGCCGGCAAGACGACGGTTTGCCGTCTTTTTTTGGAACAGATTCCTGCAACATGCAACGTTGCTTACATTTTTAATCCCAAGCAAACGGCAGTGGAGTTGTTGCAATCCATTTGCGACGAGTTCGGTATCGTTGTTTCGGGGGATAACGTTGCTAGCACTGATGCGACGACTGCCAAGAAATACGTCGATGCGTTGAATGTTTTTTTATTGCGTTCGCACGCCTCACAACAAAACAATATTTTGATCATCGACGAAGCGCAGAATCTATCTCTCGATGTCCTGGAACAACTGCGTTTGCTAACGAATCTGGAAACAAACGAGCGCAAGCTGCTGCAGATCGTGCTCATCGGCCAGCCCGAACTGAGGATGATGCTTGCTCGCCCGGAACTGGAACAACTGGCGCAGCGGATCATCGCGAGGTTTCACTTGGAAGCGCTGTCCGCAAAAGAAACCGCGCAGTACATCGCTCACCGGCTGATGGTGGCCGGTGGGGCAAGAAGCCGGCCTTTCAGTGCATCGATTATGCGGCGCATTCATCGGCTCGCCGCCGGAATCCCGAGGCGCATCAACCTTTTGAGCGACCGGGCACTACTCGGTGCCTACGCGCGGGGAAAACAGCAAGTCGATGCGAAGATACTCACGCTTGCAGCGCATGAAATATTTGGCCCAGAGCGGCTTCGCAGGTCGGGATCGAGATTCTGGTACGGCATCGCTGCGTGGTCGTTGCTAGGTTTCGGGAGTGTCGCAGCCGTGATGGTGTCGATGCCAGTTACGTTGTCTTTTATAAATTTTCCTTCGCTGAATTTTCCTTTGACGAATACGGCTCAGATACGCTCGGAAATGACGACCGAACTTTCTACGGCCGGCAGCACGCTCGACAGCATGGGTACTGAGACGCAGACACGCCCGTCTCAAAATTCGCTACCAGTGGTTTCGCCATCGCCACCGCCGTTGTCGCCGCTACCGGTAACGATTGCCAGCGACGTGCGCGATCTACAAAATGCCTTTCGTCAATTGGGAAAATTCTGGTCGTTACAACTCGGCGATGGCGGCTCTTGCTCAGCCGCACAGCGCCAGGATACCTACTGCTACATCGGTAAAAATGGCCTGACCGAGATTCGCCAATTGAATCGCCCCGGTATCCTCACTCTCTACGATGACCAGGGTCAAAAGTATTACGCCGTGCTGACCGGGTTGAGCAGCAGTACTGCAACAATTCAGTTGGGCGCAAGAAGCGAGACGGTAGCGTTGGATACGTTGGCTACCCGCTGGCGAGGTGGCTTCACCACGCTATGGCGTGGGCCGCCCGGGTATGCGCCGGTCAGCGCGAAAGCTGCGCGAGGCGCTACCAGCGTATGGATCGCGAGCCGGCTCGCAAAAGTCGGGTTGCTACCACCGTCCGAGGCAGTCGCCGATCGCATACTAGACGTACGCCTACGACAGTTCCAGGTTGCCCAAGGTCTGACTCCAGATGGTGTTGCCCGGCCTCAGACACTGATGCGTTTGGCAGCAGCGGCAGGAGACGCCGAGCCGACGCTGCAGACAGGCGACGACATCGCAACTAATTTATCAGCTATGCCGGCCATGCCAGCAATCACGCAGGCAACACCGTTTAGAAAATAAAATCATGTCGCTCATTCTCGATGCGCTTAACAAGGCGGAGGCCGAGCGCCACGCCGGTCAGACACGCAAGCACTTGCCAGAAGGTGACTCTCATTCGGTGGCGTCTTCGTCGATCGCACGACAAAGCCATTGGCGCAAGTGCTGGGCCAAGTGGTTGTTATCGATTGTCTTCACTATCCTCGCAGCAGCGGGAATTGTGTGGTGGACGCAAGTGGTTCGAATCGTGCCGGTAACCGATTCGAAATCTTTGGGGTCGGTCAAGCCTTTTGCGGAGCCTACAACTAAGCTTACGACAAAACCTACGACCGAACCTATGACCGAGCCAAGGCTGCCTGCCATTTCAGCACCAATTTCCGAAACAGTCGGCAGGGCGGTGCCGGCTCCTGAAACGGTTATTACAACGTCGCAGTTACCAGTGCCTGCCCCGATTGCTCGATTGCCATCTGCCGTAACGCTGCCTGATTCAACACCTTTAGTTGCCAAGCCTCAGACCATGAAATTGTCGCAGTTACCAACGCAGGTTCGAAGCGAAGTACCGCCTGTTGCCATCAGCGGCTCGATCTATTCCTCCGATCCGAAAGAGCGCTTGTTGCTAGTGGATAAACGCATGCTACGCGAGGGGGATGAAATTGCGCCTGGCCTGATACTCGAGAGAATTTTGCAGAAAGGTGCGGTGTTGCGATACAAGGGGCATGTGTTCGAGGTAGGTAACTAAATGCGTGACCGACTAAGTATCTGACCGAAACCTGGAACCGATTTGTCCAATCGGGTTCCCCGCTGTATTATTGGCCTTCAACAATTTCCTGCAGGCAGGTATTGAATGGCTACCATCATCAATCATCATGGCGTCAATATTGTGACAATGGAGGCAAGCGATCCAATTGGTGCGGTTTATCAACCTGGCGACATCGTTCTTGAGCAAGACGAAAGCGGTTGGTGGACGCGTTTCGTCAATGACGAAGGGTTGTTGGAAAGCTACGACGTAGCGTTCGAAAGTTATCAAAAAGCGTTATGGACAGCGAAAGCGGCGGCAGAATTTCAAGCCGAGTAACGGCATATAAAACAGACATCGATCCCACCTATCGCCCCAAATAAGCTACGGGTAACCCGAGTGCTCAAGAGTTCGAATAACTGCGGCGCTGCGCAGGATTCAGTAACACGCGCAACGCGATATCGATATCGATCATACGATTTTTCATAAAGTCGGCTGCATAGCGCGTTCCGTACACCGGTTGTAACTGAATGCCTTCCTCCACGAAACGCGCGCTCGTCCAATCCAGGCGTGCTGCGGCATGCTGCCAACCATCGCTGATTTGCTCGGTCGAGGCTGATTTATCTGTCATGTCTTGATCCACTTGAAATTTGAAGGCTTTTAACAACCGCGTAGAATTTTCCGAAAACATATGGGAGACCATAAAATCCGACGCCGCGTATATTGTCATACTGTCACGCAATATTTTTCAACTTAACTAGTTTTTATCGCGCTAAATTTTACGTGATTATAGCGGTTGAAAGAGTGTACATGCTTACTATCACCGCGTCGCCGATTTAGTATCCACAGATCACTAATACATTTAAGAAATTTAATCAAGGAAACAAGCTCAGAAATACTCTTCTTTTCCTCAACGCTTACTGCATGGCGTTGTGGTAGCACGCCGCGATACGTATATTTCTCCGATCAATAAAGCAGCAATTCCTGCTGTTTTTTACAAAAAATTGGAGAGTACCAATGACCCGGACCAAGCGCGCGCTAAATCTCGCTTCCATTAAAAAATATGTTGGCGCAGTTCGCCAATCCGGTGCTCAGCGGGGCCAAGGCATGACTGAATACATCATCATCGTGGCGCTCATTGCGGTTGCGGCAATTGCGGTGTATCAGATTTTTGGTCAGGTCGTGCGTAGTCAGACCGCTGCGATCGCGAATGAGGTTGGGGGTGTAGACGGTGCGGATTCGCAGAAGACAGCTAAAGAAGCAGCAACGCTTGCCAATGCACAACGTGCAAAAAAGGGTTTAGATAATTACACGGGTGCCGCAAAAACAGCCGGCGCAGCAGCCGGCGCGCAGTAATCGACGCAGTTTTAGCGAACTCACGGCTTCCACCAATGCAGCCCGCCCGCGTCGTGTCAGGCCGGTCATTATCGCGGAATATAAAACGGCAACGCGGCCAGGCACTGATCTACGGCATTTTCATGTTGGTCAGCAGCCTGGTCGGGCTGTTTTTTCTGTTCAATACCGGCCAACTCGTCGGTGAAAAAACCAAGCTCGTCAATACCGCCGACGCTGTCGCTTATAGCGCCGGCGTCATGCATGCACGCGCGCTGAATTTCGATGCTTACAACAATCGCGCGCTGGTGGCAAACGAAGTGCTGGTAGCGCAAATGGTGAGCCTATCTTCGTGGGCGCAATACGCCAAGATGCATGTGGAGGAAGTGCCGAACAAATTTCCAGAGTGCCAAAATTATTATGGTGCCGCTGCAGGCGCGCTGCTCAACTACGATCCTCTCTACGCGGTGATGTGCTACATCATCAGCTATCCACAAAACCCCATCGTGCCGATCGTTCAGCAGATCGGCAACTACGTGCCGCCGGTTGCGCAGGCGGCGGTATCGGCGGTCGAGATAAACAAGGGTGCGATCAAGGCGGCCGAATCGTGGTTGCATAGCGCGGACAATTTCACGAAGGCGCGAGCCGACGTCATGCAACAGGTGGCCGATCGCAACTATGCTGGCGATGGGGCGGTCGCCGTACACGCGGTTGTTACATCGAATGGCGGCGCGCTAGGTGATCCGTTCAACAATTTCGTGAAGCGCTATACCGGCGACGAGCGTACGCGTATTGCCGAAGTATCGGCCGTTGCAGCAGCGTCGGATAAATTCGTGGATAGCCGAAAGTGGACGTCGAAGGCAGTGTTGCCGCTTACAACAAGCCTTTGTTTCGGCAAGAAAAATTCCGTTGAGCGTCGCGGTGGTACCAGCTTGGTTGGCCTCGATCAGTGGAAATCTGAAGATACCGAATCGGCATGGCAGTGGAAGAAAAAAAGCGGTTTTTTGTCTTTTAAATGCAAGCACGAGGAAGACGAGGTTTCCTGGGGCGAGCAACGAGATTATCCGTCTGGCCAGGAGGAAGATGCGTCGGGCGCGAAGTTAGGCGGCTCGCCTACGGACAACCCGAAGGCCCATGGACAAGCATCGTCCAATGCCTGGGAAAATTACACCGGCATGCCGGCGTTTTATGACCTTTCGCCAGCAATGCAAAACGATAGCGATCCGCGCCTGCGCTTCACCGTGCGGCTGACACGTAACGCAACGGCGGTGCGTACATCCGACGGCGCATCCACGATCCCGGCGTCCCCGAGGCTTAACAAGTTTTCGACCGATCTTGCAGGCGGTGTGATGTCGGCGATGGCAACCAGCGAAGTGTATTTCGAACGGCCCTGGTTTAATCATGGCAACGATTCCTACACAAGCGGTGTCACCAGCTACCGCGTCACGCGCAATCAGTCGTTGCCCGACACTGCCCCCGAAACACGGGAAATCGGTAGCCTTTTCAATCCTTACTGGCATGTACGGCTGGCGGCGAATAATGCAGTCGATATCGTCGCCCAGCAGGCGGCGCAAGGATCGGTGATTGCGCCATGAAATCGATCGATGTTTCCAAGCAAAGCGGCCAGGCGCTCACCGAGTTTCTGGTAATCGCCGTGGCGATGGTGCCGTTGTTTCTGCTTTTACCAATGATCGGCAAATATCAGGATCTCGCTCATGCAACGCAGATGGCGAGTCGCTATGCCGCATTCGATGCCACTATCTTTGGTAACACGGTCGGCTACAACCCCTGGAAGCCCCCGGCACAATTGGCCGACGAAATTCGCCGACGCTATTACGGCAATGCCAATGCACCCGTTAAAACCGGCGATGTCGCCGGGGAATTCGATGCGGACCGCAACCTGGCCTGGCGTGACCCTTACGGTAACGCGTTGATTCGAAATTTTGGTGATGTGGCCGTATCTTTTGGCAACAATGCAGCTACGCAGGCAAGTGGTTTCGAAGGTGCCGCCGATGGCAAGCCTTTCAATGCGATTCCGCTCGCCACTGCTAGCAAAATCGGTCTGCCTGCACCTGGGGTGTACACCGCGAATGTTTCGGTAGGGTTGGCGAACCTTCCGTCGGGCATCAACAGTATCGAGCCTTTCGACACGCTCGATCTTTCCATCCGACGTCACACCAGTTTGTTGTTCGATCCGTGGAGCGCGCCCGATACCGAACGCACCGAAGACCGGGTAGAGCGGCTGGCACCATTGAACGCAGCCTTGTCTGCCGTATCGCCGGTGATCGATTTGGCGGTGTTCTTCCTCGATATGGGTAAGGTCGATGCGCCGAAATTTGGCAATTTGAAAGCCTGGCGCGACGTGGTGCCCGCAGACCGACTGGTATCTACAACACCCCCCGCATCGCCGCAAAATGGTCAGTGAGCTTTCGATGAGGCTTATATGCACCTGTAGCGGTGGTCGCCTGAAGCAGTCGGTGCGTGCCAGTTGCGCCAGTGTCGTGTTAGTGATCGGCCTCCTGGTTTGGGCGCTTCCGGCTCTGGCAACGCAACGCTGGCCTTCGGTGGGTTTGCCAGAAGGGGTGTCGACCTACGCCATCGGTGAGCGAATGGTAATAAGCGGCATGCCGATGCGGTTGACCGGATTCGTATCGCCGCTACCACCAAAAGCCCTGACATCGGCCTTTCGCCGTAGCCTGGGCGAACCGGTGGTCGAGAACGTCAGTGGCAATAAACAAGTGTTAGGTAGGGCGCTGGAAGGGTTTTATGTAACGGTGCAGATCGAGGCGCGCAGCACAGATAGAACGACGGGTAGTCAGGGCACGATCGCAGTGGTTGATATGGAATCCGTATCTAAAAATCATGAACAGCAGCGTGTCGACAGGCTACGTCTGCTCGACCGCCTTCCTGCGGGTTCGAGCATTGCCAGCGACATGGCTTCGGACGACCAGGGCAAGTCCGCGCGGCATATCGTCATTGTCAATACACATGGCCAGCAGCGCAATCGGGAAGCAGTCGTCGCAATGCTCGGCAAAGACGGCTACGTGCTGGAACGTGAGGTGCATGCAGACGCAAGTGCCTCACGCAGTCTGCCGCCACAAATGGCTGGTGCCTCGACGCTTTACTTCAAAGCAGCCGGCAAGGAAGCGATGGCAGTCATCACGCGTACCGGCGAGCGTACGGCAATCGTGCTCAACACCGTAGCGACTTTACAGGCTTACAAATGAAACGACGCTGTCAGCACCCTCGCCACGAGGGCGGCCAATCGATGGTCGAGTATGTCGTAGTTTGCGGCGTGCTGGTGCTTGCATTGGGCATCGGCATGATCGACCAGGAAAGTGTTTTGTGGCAGCTCGTTAATGCGTTCCAAGATAGCTATCGTAACTTTAGCTACGCAATTTCCCTTCCGACCTAATCAAGAGAGCAGCGTGAAAACTCGATTCAAACTCAACAAAACCTGGATCATTCTCGGTATCGCGCTGGTAATCGGAGCCATGGCAGCGCTGGCGGCTCGTACCTACCTTTCTACCCAGGTGCAAGCGATCGAAGCGCGAGGCAAAAGCAAGACGGTCAACGTCGTCGTCGCCAGCCGCGAACTCAAGCGGGGTGACAAGATCACTTCCGACACCGTCGCCGTGCGCGCCATTCCGATCGACTACGCGCATTCGGCAGCCATCTCACCGGATACCTTCGATCGGGTGGACGGACAAGCCCTGGCTTATCCGGTTCGCGCAGGAGAAATGATTCTGTGGGGTTTGATGGAAACCAAACGCTCGCCGACTTTTTCTGCAAAAGTCGAGTCCGGACATCGGGCCATGACGGTCGCGGTCGATGAAATCAATTCAATTTCCGGCATGCTCGAGCCTGGCGACCTGATCGATTTGCTGGTAACGGTCGATAGTAGAGGGAAAAAAATCACGCGCCCGTTATTACAGAGCGTGCAAGTCATGGCGACCGGGCAACAGGCGTCCGACAGCCCGCGGGACGGCGAGCGCCGCCAGTATTCCACGGTGACCATCGATACGACACCTGCCGAAGCGCAAAACGTCATCATGGCGCGTGACGCCGGCAGGATCACCGCATTGTTACGCAATCCCGAAGATAAAAGCCGTATCGCCGGTGCCAATGTCAACATGGCCGAATTGCTGGGTAGTGCCACGCACCAAAGCGCGACGCCGGAAGAAGGCATTCCGGTGCTCTACGGCGGAAACGCGACGATGACACCCGAGGCGCTCTCGATGGCGCGGTCCAGGCCGGCTAAAGCGGTTGTGAGCGAGTTCGAAACGGCACTTTCTTCAGCCATGCGTGGCGCGCCTTCTTCGATACAGGCGTTGCCGCCGGGCGGTGCCGGTCGGATTTCACAAAATTCATCCGTTGCGCGTTGACCGCGACATTTCACCGCTTTCCCTCTTTTTAAGAAATAACGCCATGAGCATCAACAGTCGTCGTCGGCCACTTGCCTTTTTTGCATCAATGCGCGCAGTGCTTGGGTTCGCTTTCGCTGGAATAGCAGCTCTAGGATGTAGTGTCGGGCAAGCGCAGGTGATCGCTACGCCGCCAGCGAATCCCGCGCCGAATGTGAATGCACCTTCGGCAACGGTGCCGCCTGCAACAAACTCGTCTCTAACAAACTCGTCTGCAACCACAGCACCGACCGATGTGCGTAACGGCTATGCCGAAAATTTGCAGCCGCTCGTGCGCCGCAAAGCAGGTGCGAATGCCAAACCCTATGCGCCGATCAAAAAGCAGGACGAGCCGGCGAACGTGCCGGAAATCGAGATGTTCGTCGGTGAATCCAGAGTTTTTCCGGCACCGAACGTCGGACGTATCGCAGTGGGTAATGGCCAGATCATGACCGCGGCCGCGCTCGATAAAAAAGAAGTCATCGTTTTTGCCAATGCGGCCGGTACCTCGTCGCTGTTCGTCTGGAACGAGGATGGCCGCTACCAGCGTATCCGGATCAACATCATCACCGCCGATACGGCGCGTGTCGCGCGTGAAATTGCGTTGTTCCTGGGAGGAATTCCAAATGCCAAAACATCGGTCGTGGGCGACAAGGTGATTGTCGAAGGCGACAATCTGTCGGACGCAGACATGGCGAAAATCGACCAATTGGAAAAGCGCTATGCACAGTTGGTGAATTTTACCAACCGCATCGGTTGGGAACAGATGGTCATGATGGATGTGAAGGTCGTCGAATTTCCTAAATCGGAATTACGCGAAGTGGGTTTGAAGTGGCGTGCAGTGGGTGGCAGTACGCTTGCTGCCACCTGGTTGCCGATCCGTGCCGGTAATCCGCCGCGCGGAACGCAATACACCTTAAATATTCCATCCGATCAGGGTGGGCTACCTTTGACCACCGCGGATACGACGAATGGCGTGCCGTTGCCGAGTTCGCTGAATATCCTCGGTGGCTTGAACCTCGGCTTGAGCGCGCAACTCAATCTTCTGGAGCAAGAAGGCCGTGCGACCATTCTGGCCGAGCCTCAGCTATCGGCGCGTAACGGCGCCAAAGCGAGCTTTCTAGCCGGCGGTGAATTTCCCTATTCGGTCGCCAGCGTCAGCGGCGTGACGGTCGTTTTCAAACCATACGGTATCAAGCTCGATATCAGCCCGAAGGTCGATCGCAATGGCGTCATTCGCGCAACCATTCAAGCCGAAGTCAGCTCGATCGATGCGTCGGTCAGTTCGCCTGCCGGCCCGGCACTACTGACACGCAAGACCGATACGGAATTCAATGTTCGTAGCGGAGAAACCATTATTTTGTCCGGCCTGCTGCAGCGTAATACCAGCACCGACATCGATAAAGTGCCGCTGCTGGGCGATATACCGGTTTTAGGTGCACTGTTTCGCTCGAAACGATTCCAGAATAAAGAAACCGAACTGGTGGTATTCGTCACACCGAGCGTGGTCGATAGCAAATCGCCCGGCCTGGTCGACCGCGTCGGCCGTGCCACGCAGCGATTGGAACAGCAACTCGGTCGCCCTCCGTACCTGAGCGATCCGCTGCAGCCCAATATGCCGGCAGCCGAATTCAATCGCGCACCAGAGAAAGTGACTGTACCCGCTGCATCCGGCCGTCCGGCGACGAAACCGTTCGATGGCGCGGGCTTGGATTTCGGGAATCAATAAAACCATGTTGACCGTTGAGATTCAGGATCCGCAGGGCAGTGCCAGTCAGATGGAAGTGCCGGACGAAGTCGTCATCGGCAAGGGTGCTCGTAACGAGATTCGTCTGGATAGCTGGCGTGTCAGTAAAGAGCATGCGCGGCTTTTTCGCACGCCTGCCGGCGTGTTGCTGGAAGATATGGGCGCCTTTTCTGGCGTGAGTGTCAACGGTCGCAAGATCGATATGCAATTCGGACCGCTCAAAGCCACCGATATCATTGAAATCGGTCCCTATAAACTGCGGTTGCTGGAACATCCGGCCGCTATTGCCAGCAGCTCTCACGGAATGCCTGTGGCGCATCCCCGTTCGCGCTCCAGCGCAACGGCCCATCGCACACAACGGGCAGCCGAAGAGATTCGCGAATCACGGCTTGCTGCAGAACGTGCGCAAACCATCTCGCTGCAGGCTGGAGAAAGTGCCAATTTTTCTTTGATTGTCACGCCTGAGCCTGGCCGGCGAGAGCTCGAATTCAAATGGCGCAAACAGCTACATGCGTCGTTACTCGAAACCATGGATTTGCGTCGCCACGACACGCATGGCATGTCCGACGAACAGTTGCGTGTGGAAACCGAACGTCTGATTCAGCAGCTTCTCGACGGTGCCGGCGACGCACTGCCTGCCGAGCTCGATCGGCATCTCTTATGCCGCCAGGTACTCGATGAGGCAATCGGCCTGGGGCCGCTCGAAGAATTGCTGGCCGACGACAGCGTGACTGAAATCATGGTCAATCGCTTCGACGAAATATATGTCGAACGGGCGGGTCGCCTGCTTCGGCATCCCATGACCTTTACCGATGATCGTGCAGTGATGGGCGTCATCGAGCGCATCGTCGCACCGTTGGGGCGTCGTATCGACGAATCGTCGCCGATGGTCGATGCTCGGCTCAAAGACGGTTCCCGTGTCAATGCCATCATTCCGCCGCTGGCCTTGAAAGGCCCATGCCTGACGATCCGTAAATTTGCCAAACGCAAGCTCGGCGTCGATGACCTGGTGGCGTTTAACGCCATCAGCGCCGAGATGGCGACGTTTCTTGAATTGTGCGTTACGGCGCGCAAAAACATCATCGTTTCCGGCGGCACGGGTTCGGGCAAAACCACGCTGCTCAATATTTTGTCCAATTTCATTCCGATGGGCGAGCGGGTGGTCACCGTCGAAGATGCTGCCGAACTCAAGCTTCATCACGAGCATCTGATCAGCCTGGAGTCGCGCCCGCCGAATGCTGAAGGCAAGGGCGGCGTCATGATCCGGGAACTGGTGCGCAATACGCTGCGCATGCGCCCGGATCGGATCGTGGTCGGCGAATGTCGCGGTGCCGAAGCGCTCGACATGCTGCAGGCGATGAATACCGGCCATGAAGGTTCCCTCACGACTTTGCATGCGAACTCCGCCCGAGACGGTTTGGCACGCCTGGAAACGATGGTGCTGATGGCCGGTATGGATCTGCCGCTGCAAGCCATCCGTGAACAAATTGCCAGTGCCGTGCATATCGTGGTGCAGCAAACACGCTTTTCCTGCGGCTCACGCAAGGTGACCGGAATTAGCGAAATCACCGGTATGGAAAGCGGAAAAATTCAGTTACAAGAATTGTTTAAATTCGTCAATCAGGGCTACACGGGTACTGGTGGAAAAGTCCAGGGCTACTTCACCGGCTGCGATCTGGTACCGAGTTTTTATGAAGAGTTGCGTGCCTTCGGTAACGACCTCGACTTAGGAATTTTCAAGCTCAACCGCACGGTACGCGAGGACGGTCTCGATGGTGATTTCAACGCCGGCTTCAACGCCGATGTCGATCACGGGTTCGGTGCCAAGTCATGAGTGGCACGCAGCTTCTGATCTTGATTTCACTCGTCGTGGCGATGTCGGTGGCGTTGCTGACCTGGTTCGTTATCGATGTCGGTACCGTCACATTGTCGCGTTATCGGGAAAATTTCACCGAGCGGGCAAAATTTCAGGTGCAGGAGTTTTTCCTGTTCATCGATCCCTCACGGCTATTCATCGTCAATCTTGCCATCATGATACTCGGTGGTTTGCTAGCTTGGTTGCTGAGCGGGTCGATTTTACTGGCGTTGGGGGTCGGCTCGGCGTTCGCACTGTTACCCCGTTTGCTCTATGCAACGATGCGTAAGCGCCGATTTCAAAAATTCGAACAGCAGCTGCCCGATGCGCTCATGATGCTGTGCGGCGGTTTGCGTGCAGGTGCCGGCTTTTCGTCGGCACTGCAGCAACTGGTAGCCGAAGCGCAGGCACCGCTGGCGCAGGAATTTTCGCTGGTGCTGCGTGAGCAGCGTCTGGGCGTGACCCTCGAGCAGAGCCTTTCCAATCTGGCGCGGCGCGTTCCCACCCAAACCACGGCGCTGGTTGTGTGCGCGATGCGTATCGCTACCGAAACCGGTGGCGGGCTTGCTGAAACACTGGAACGTACCGCGCAAACCATCCGTAGCCGCATGCAAATGGAAGGCAAGATCGGCGCGCTTACGGCTCAGGGAAAACTACAGGCTTGGGTCGTCGGCCTGTTGCCGCTGGTGTTGATGCTGGTACTTAATCACATGGAGCCTGAAGCCATGGCATTGCTATGGCACAGCCGTCTCGGCTGGGCGACGTTGGCAATCGTCGGTTTTTTGGAATGCCTTGGTGTGTATGTGATTCGAAAAATCATCGCTATCGACGTTTGATCGACGTCTGACATTGGGAGCAGGCATTTGTCTGAATTTTTTATTCGAAACGTCACATTGGTTACCTATTTGATCGCGCTGGCGGCAGGCCTCGCTGCGGCACTGGTGGTGTGGTTGCTCAGCCGCTCCGCGATCGACGTGCCGCCCGAAGACCGTGTCTATAAAGATCCGCCACCGCTGGGATTTCGCTGGTCGTGGTGGCTGCTGCAATGGATCAGCCACTACATCGCACCAATTGTGCCAAATCGTACTTACGAAGCGGTACGTATTCGCTTGCGCAAGGCAGGTCTGGATTATTGTCTGAATCCCGTTCAATTCATTGCCAGCCGGTTGTTGTGCGCCGTGGTGTTGATGACGATCGGGTATTGGATACTCGGTTCTCTCGCTTCGGCACGTCCACAGAGCCCGGATTTTTCCCTTGCGTCCTATTTGCAAATGGCAGCAGTGTGCGCAGTGTTCGGCTGGACTTTTCCAGCGATTTGGCTGAGGGACCGGCTTGCCGCGCGTCGTAGCGAGCTACTCAAAACGTTGCCGTTTTTTCTGGACATCATCACATTGTGCGTCGAGGCTGGCTTGAACATTCAGGGTGCGATCGCTCAGGCAGTCGCCAAGGGGCCCAAGGGTGTGCTGCGCGAAGAAATGCAGCGCACGATCCGTGATATCCGTGCTGGAAAAAGCCGGGCGACCGCCTTGCGCGACATGGCGCAACGCCTGAACGAGCCGAGTATCACCAATTTCACCACCGGTGTCATCCAGGCCGAGAGCATGGGGATGAATCTCGGCCCGATACTGCGCGCGCAGGCAGACCAACGGCGCAGCGAGCGATTCCTCCGGGCCGAGAAGCTCGCCATGGAAGCGCCGGTAAAAATGCTGTTCCCACTGATCGCCTTCATTTTTCCTTGTACTTTTCTTGTCCTGTTTTTTCCGATCGTGATGAAATTTATGGATTCCGGGTTGTGACAATGAGGCCCTCTACGAATTGGTCGGCGTTGACGACTGCTACAGGCGAGCATCGGTTGCATATTCGTATGGCTGATAATTTTCTAAGTCGATTAAGCGGGTTGATGCTGGCACCGCCGCTGCATCCACATTACGGCATGCTGTTGACCGATTGCTGCAGCGTACATACGTGTTTCATGCGTCAGCCACTGGATTTGCTCTACCTCGATGCGCAGGGTAGCGTCACCCGCTGTGTCGCTAATTTGCGGCCCTGGCGCACCAGCTCCTGGCGTGGAAAAGATGCCGCCGGCAAAGCCTATACGCGGGCTACACACGTACTGGAACTGGCAGCAGGTACCATTGGGCTATTGGGCATAAGAATCGGCGACCGCTTGCGACACGCGGCGTTCTCGTCCGACGATCCAACACGGGAAACGACGGGTTTGCGTACCCGCTCCACAGATCAATCTTATTCGGCCAAGGCTGAAACGGTTCGGGTGGTAGGCCGACAAAAAGGCTCGGCCATGATCGAATTCGCCGTCGTCGCACCGATCATCACGCTGCTCGGTCTGGCCACTCTTCAGTACGGGTTGATATTTTTTGCAAAAAATCAGTACAACCATGCTGCGTTCATGGCGGCCCGGGCTGGCTCTGTGGAAAATGCGAATTTGGATAGCATTACCGAGGCCTACACTCGAGCGCTGGTGCCGCTCTACGGCGGCGGCACCAGCGCGGCTGCCCTGGCAGCATCGTATCTAAAAGCCAAACAGGCCGTGGCAGGCAACACAGAGATCGTCATGCTCAATCCGACTGCTGAAAGTTTTGCGGATTTCAACGATCCGGCATTGCAGAAAAAATTGGGCCTGGTCGAACAGCGGGTGATTCCGAACGGTGGGTTGGCATTCAAAAAAGTTGCAATCGTGCAGGCAAATTCCGGGCAGAACGTTCAGGATGCCAATTTACTGAAATTACGTATCACCCACGGCTACGCGCCGCAGGTACCGCTGGTGGGTTCTCTGTATCGTCGTTATCTGCAATGGCTCGACCCCGGTACCAGCGCGTTTCATACGCAAAGCATCAAAAACGGTTTAATCCCCATGGTATCCAATGTCACCATGCAGATGCAGTCGGATGCCATCGAGGGCGCGACCGTCTCAACCCCCGGGCCTGGCAATCAAGGCGTGGCAACGAACGCCGGCAACCCGCCACGTACACAAAACCCGCCGCCGGCGTGCACGAGCGTTTCATGTGGCAACCCGGTTGGCGAAGGAGAATCGATCGGTGGCCCGGTGCTACCTGAACCAGAAGTTGTCGGCCCTGCAGCGCCGGTACCTCCGGCACCGGGCGGTTCCGAACCGGTTATTTTGGAACCCGGCGGTTTAGAACCTGGCGATACGGGAAACGGCACCACGACACCCGGCGGCCCCTGTACCCTTGCCGGGTCTGCGGTTTGACGTCGCTGTTTTGGTCGTTGCAGCACATGGACTGGAACCAATTCAAAAGCGGGTTTAAAATCGGTATCGATGTTGTGAGTTACCGAATATTTCGCCGGGTTCTTTCGTAAAATGCCGGGCAATGCACACCCGAAAAACAATGCCTGATGAAAGCTCATCCAATGGAACCAATAAAGTCCTCATCTGATACACCGCCTTCGCAGCCGGAAGGCCGAATTTTACAAAGTGGCTCGCACATTGCACGAATTGTCGCTGTTGCGGCCGCCGAAGACATGTTTGAAGCGCAGGTGTTCGTCCGTTTGACGCGGGAGCCGGAAATTGCGGAAACTTATATACCGGTAGGTATGTACGGCAGCGAAGAGGCCGCCTGGAAAGCTGCTGAGGAACGTGCCATCCGCGCTTTGGAAAATCATGAATTTTAACGAGGTTGTTGGCAATATTTGCTTGCAGTAATTAATAGCAATGTGATCTGGCTTCGGTGCTAGACTAAAAGCCTGCCGCTCCGGTATTGACTCGACGAGGTATTCGCATGGCTAAATCTGGTATTTCAGCGACCTCTGCAAAGCTTTTCAAAGGTTTTACTTTAAATGCTGCGTTGTGTTTGTCGGTAGCCTCAGCTGTGCCAGTCCATGCTGCAAACATCGGTGGGCTTTTCAATTCTTTGCTCGGCCAAACCGGTAGCGAAAAAGTTAATCTGGACGAAACGCTGGTCAGAATGAGCCAGAAGATGAATCGCCAATTACCGCAGACAGTCGATACCAGCACCAGACTGGAAAAGGTCAGTGCCGAGCCCGGTCAGCAGTTCGCCTATTACTACACGCTAGTGAATTCGCGCAGCAATGAAATCGAGACGGCAAGTTTTTATCAGACACTGCGACCGGTTTTGCAAAAACGCGTATGCGCTGCAGAAGACCTGAAAATATTTTTCCGGAACCGCATCACGTTAGCCTATGCGTATCGCGGGAACGATGGCGAAGACATAGGAAAGCTTGCTTTTTCGCCGAGAGACTGCGGCTATCCCGGTTGACCTGCGATTTTTTCTCCGGGTAAAGTAAAGCGAAAAGTCGAGCCGACACCGATAACGCTCTCTACACCGACGATCCCGCCGTGCGCATCGATGAACGTCTTGGAAATGGCCAGCCCCAAGCCATATCCGCGTGATTGATCCGGGTCGCTTTCGTATTTCGTAAAAATCTTTGATAGCTGGTCTTTGGCGATGCCTTCACCGTTATCTATAACGCAACACTCCACCTCGTCGGCTTCAATGTTTTCTCGGGCATTGATGATGACCTTGCCACGCGGTGTGTAATTAATCGCATTAGCGATCAGGTTCTGAAAGACGCGACGCAAGAGATTGGCATCTGCGTACACCACCAGATCGTCCGGCACGTCGTTGATCAACTGGGTACTTCCAGTACCCGCAACCGGATGCAGATCATGAATCAGCCCTTCAACCAGTGGCCACAGGTCGAGGTGACGGCGCTCGAGCTTGATACCCGATTCCGTTTCCAGGTTAAGATTTTCATGCAAGATTTTGTCGACCAGTGCCGATAGCTGGTGCACGTTGCGGTTCAGAGTCTTAATCATCTGCACTGGCTTCGTGCGCCGCTGTTCGTCGGCCAACGCCAATTCGATCACACGTGCGGCCAGCCCGATCGCATTTAATGGTGTGCGCAGGTCGTGCGCGACGAATGCCAGGTATTCTTCACGACGCAACTGAATCTTGCGGGCTTGTTGCGTGGCAAAAGTCTGCACTGCCGAACCGATCGCCATATCGAGTACGCGGTTCACCACATGGAACGGTGCTCCTTGTAAATCGATTTGATGCGCCAACGCCAAATCGTGAATACAGCCGCGTAGGATGTTGTATTCAGTAACGACTTCTTCAATCTCGAACCCATCTTCAAGACGTTGTAGACCGTGCGCAGGCGGGGTGTTTCCTGGAAGTACCGAAGAAACAGATGCCGAGGGGTTCGTGCGAAGCTCGGTAATCAATTCGAGCAACAGGCCTGGAATATGATCGTTGAGCGTCGGCGTATCGAGGTTTTTAGCCGATGGCAATTGCTTGAGCAACGTGCGCCAAGTCGCTAGCAATACTTGCCCTTCGGTCTCCAGCAACTGGGCGAGTTGTTTAAGTCGGTTAATTTTGCGTTCCTTTATCGATGCGTGCCGGCAAAACATGGTTTGTCTGCCTACTTGCTGGACGTAGAGAATATCATGCATCGAAAGTGCGCCGGGTGACTTAGATCATCGGCAAACACCAATTATCATCTGGACAAACCGTCGTTCGGCTACGCATTTGGCTTTTTATTGAATCGTGCACCAATCAAATGCAGCGAACGTTACCTCTAAGAGTTACCTGTTTTCTCTCGCCGAAAGTTTTGCTATGTCCGATACCGATCGAGAACAAACCAATCACGAACGCGTCGATCGATTTGCTACTGAAGCGCTCGAGCGTTACGAGGCATTTACCTCGTGGATGATAAGCCAATGGCCGCAGCACAGCGACCCTCTGACAAATGCCGATTTTAGCGCCGGCCGGCGAGAAATGGATCTGTTGCTTGGAGCCAAGCTTCATGCAAGCGGCGAACATGGCCAGCCTGCCGCAAATGTGTCTGCCACTGGTGGAGAAAATGATGCAAATCAGTATTTACCTGTCACACCGGCACCTTGGCCGTAACAAAAGATCAAGCCTAGGCGTGAATTTGTGGTGCCGTAGCGACGCTAAGTCTATATAAGTCCCTGTATTGGATGGTTTTTCCTTTCTGCTATTTCTTTTGTCAAGCCCTCCCGCCAGAATAAATTCTCCTGACGTTTGTGAGGTAAGCATGGACAAAGACGATGCAATCGTGATTATGAGCAAGCTTGCCTCCAAACTGGAAGATGTTCTGGCAATGGAAGATTTGGTATCCGCATTTGCCGAATTTCTCGTACACATACGGCCAAGCGTTTCCGAGCAAGATTTTGCCTTTTTAGCAACCGTGGGCGCGACGATCTATCGTAAAGGTGGAAAGCAGTACGATTCCAGCCTTGAAACCGACCAATTGATGGCCCGTCTGCGTAGTATTCCTGCAGAATAAAATGCCACCCGATCGCTCTTCGCACGCTGCCCATATCTTCTAGAACCGCTGGGTATTTTCTTGTGTGTGTGATCCAGCTAACGCTGCTTTCGTTATTGCCCTCCTAAGATGCAGGAAGGTACGAGGGGCTCGTCCGCCCGATTCGTTGCCATGATTTAGGAGTAAGGCATGTATCTGATCGATCATCACGTTGCACATTTTGATGTGCACCCTACCGCAGCTTTGACCGCACACCGCGCGCCGCTGCCTGAAGATGAACCCCTCCCAGGCGATTCGCCGAGTCCGGATGAAGACCCGATTCCCGATCCAGACCCTGTCGTACGCGAGCCAGGCGAAGCACCGCCGCCACAAGTCGTCGCTGGCATGCTTTGAGGTCTGCTTGATTAATTTTTTGCCGACGGTGACTAACGATGCATGAAGTACTGCCCGGTCAGTCAGTGGCGCTGCTCAAGGAATTGCATATCCTTACGCGTGACGGCAAAATGAACCAAGATAGCCGCCGTAAATTAAAGCAGGTAAATCATCTGGTGCAATTCATCGAGCCTTTATTACTTGAAACGCTCAAGACCCAGACGGCAATTTCACTGGTCGACCATGGTGCCGGCAAGTCTTATCTCGGTTTTCTGCTTTACGATTTATTTTTTAAGGCGCGCGATGATTCTTCGCATATCTATGGCATCGAATCGCGTCCCGACTTGGTACACAAATCCGCCCAGCTAGCAGCCGACCTGCACTTTTCTCGAATGACGTTCCTTAATTTAAGCGTTGCTCAATCGATAAATTCCTCATTGCTTCCTCCAAAAATCGATGTTGTCACGGCACTTCATGCGTGCGATACCGCTACCGACGATGCCATCGATTTCGCTTTGCGGCGCCAGGCGCGTTTTATCGTTCTGGTGCCGTGTTGTCAGGCAGAGGTGGCAGCGGTGTTGAAGAAGAACAAATCCGTCGCCGAAAAAAAAGAGCCACTGTCAGAACTTTGGCGGCATCCCCTGCATACGCGCGAATTCGGTAGTCAAGTGACTAATGTTCTGCGTTGCCTGCAACTGGAGGCGCATGGATATCAAGTAAGCGTTACGGAACTCGTAGGTTGGGAGCACTCGATGAAAAATGAACTGATTATTGCCAAGCGATTGCATGCCCCACGGGCTGAACCGGTCCAGCGCCTGCATGATGTGTTGGAAAAACTGGGGTTGCAGGAAATGCGTACGCGGTTTTTCCCGCCGCTGGTATCGGTGACCACAAAAACCGCCTCCCGGGAATGCCATGTATCTTGATCATCCACGCATCAGCGCGACCAATAGCGAGGTCGAATTCGACCGCATCGAACGTTTGAACCGGGTTTACGGCTATGCGATTGCGCTGGCGGATGTGGATGAAAACCGGCAATGCATCACTAAACTGGTACA
Organism: Pseudomonadota bacterium; assembly: GCA_040385645.1. Taxonomy (GTDB): domain Bacteria; phylum Pseudomonadota; class Gammaproteobacteria; order Burkholderiales; family Burkholderiaceae_D; genus JANXSS01. Next base: position 52,034 of record JAZKGZ010000016.1, on the reverse strand, counting down.
CCTGCATGATCACAAAGGTGTGCTCAGAGTGATCTGGCGCTCTGCGCCGACCATGCCGGAGAGCGCATATTTTCATCGCGCCTGGAAAAGTTTGATCGGCGACGGCTCGGATAATGTCGAGCATGTACTGGAAGGTTCGCAAGAATCTGAGGCTTAATAAACCTGCGTGAAAATCCAATTTTAAGCTCGTCGGTTTCAAGGGATTGATCAAACTAATAACGAATCGTTACGTCTGATTAGTTATAAGTTTATTAACAATATCGATATATTTTTTGCCTAGCCATCCTGCGCATTTCTTTCGAACCTACGGTGATCAAACGACATGAATGCACATATCCTCCCATTTCCTGAGTCGACAGAGTCTCGATCTTTCTCCCAGCCGCCGCTTGCGCTGTGGGGCGGTATCGAATGCACTGTCGCGCGCGTTGGCGATGTCTTTCGTAATCAGGCCGAGGAAACCGGACATGTTGGTCGTATTGAAGATCTCGACACGATTGCCGGACTCGGGATTCGGACGGTGCGGTACCCGGTTCTGTGGGAAACCATCTCGCCCGACGATCCTGACCAGGCCGAATGGGCATGGCACGATGCCCGGTTGCAGCGCCTACGTGAATTAGACATCACCCCCATCGCCGGTCTGGTACATCACGGCAGCGGCCCACGTTATACCAGTCTCCTCGATCCGCGTTTTCCGGAAATGCTGGCCCAACATGCGCGGCGCGTTGCCGTAAGGTATCCCTGGCTGACGCAATTCACACCGGTCAACGAACCATTGACCACGGCACGCTTTTCCGGGCTATATGGGCATTGGTATCCGCACGGGCGCAGCATCGCTACATTTTTACAGGCATTGATCGTTCAATGCCGCGCGATCGTATTGTCAATGCAGGCGATTAGAAACGTAACCCCCGGCGCACAGCTAATTCAAACCGAGGATTTGGGAAAAACATTCAGCACGCCGGCTATGCAATATCAGGCCGAGCATGAAAACCAGCGACGGTGGCTCGGTTTCGATCTTTTATGTGGCCGGGTCGATGAAGACCATCCCTGGTACCGCCGCTTCTTGAAAGCCGGAATCGATCCGGCAATCCTAAGATTTTTTCAAGAAAATGCTTGCCCACCGGATGTCATCGGCATCAATCACTATCTAACGAGCGAACGTTTCCTCGACCATCGTTACGAAAAGTATCCCGAGCAGCATCAGGCGAATAACGATCGTGATGCCTATGCCGATGTCGAAGCGGTACGCATCGATTTCCCCGAACCGTGCACCGGCCCCCAGGCCCGTTTGATGGAAGCGTGGGAGCGGTACGGTTTGCCGCTGGCCGTGACCGAAGCGCACCATGGTTGCAGCCGGGATGAACAACTGCGCTGGCTGGTGGAAGTATGGCAGGCGGCGAAAGCCGTGCGCGAGCAGGGCGCGGATGTACGGGCGGTGACGGTGTGGTCGTTGTTCGGATGTGTGGATTGGAACACGCTGCTGACGCGGCAAAACAATTTTTACGAAAGCGGCGTTTTCGATGCACGTTGCCAGCCCCCACGGCCGACGGCGCTGGCCACCGCCGCTCAAGCACTCGCTTCTACCGGAGAATTCGATCATCCGGTGTTGGATCGCCTGGGTTGGTGGCACCGCGATGCGCGGTATTATCATGCGCCAGCTTTACCGGCGACAGTGAAGTCCGCCGCACCCCGTCGTATCGCCATTGCTGGTGCGACCGGCACATTGGGCCAAGCGTTCGCCCGTCTTTGCAGCCACCGCGGCTTGGATTACGACCTGTTCACCCGGTCCGATATGGACATCACCGATACCGCCTCGGTCGAGGCAGCGCTGGCACGTTATCGACCGTGGGCGGTCGTCAATGCGGCCGGCTATGTACGGGTAGATCAGGCCGAGCGGGAAGCCGACCGCTGTTATCGTGAAAATGCCACCGGTGCCGAAACCCTGGCCCGGGCATGCGCGCGGCTGGGCATTCCCTATGTAACCTTTTCGTCGGATCTGGTGTTCGACGGCTCGCTCGGTCGCGCGTATGTCGAAAGCGATCTGGTTTGCCCGACCGGTATCTATGGCAGCAGCAAAGCCGCCGCGGAACGCCTGGTGGCAGATGCCTGGCCACATGCCTTGGTGATTCGCACCAGTGCCTTTTTCGGGCCATGGGATCGCTATAATTTCGTCCACGGCGTCGTTGAAAATCTCAGCGCCGGCCGCACGGTGGAAGCCAATGCCCGCACGATGGTTTCACCAACTTACGTGCCCGACTTGGTACACGCGGCGCTCGATCTGTTGATCGACGGTGCCAGCGGTGTCTGGCACCTCGCCAACCAAGGATTGGTTTCGTGGCACGAACTGGCGCTGCAGGTGGCCGATGCCGCACGCGTCGATGTTGGTGGCTTGGTGCGTGCGGATCACGGCGAACACTGCGTCACGGCGTTGACCAGCGAGCGTGGCTTGATTTTGCCGCCACTCGATGAAGCGATCCAGCGCTACGTTCGGGACGTCGAAGCCTTCAGACAGATCGCCTAGACCGCAGGAAAGATGACACAGGAACATTTCTTTTGCATCAAAGGGAACAGCGCGCGCTGAATGTGCTCCAATTGCATTCTTTATGATAAAGGCAGCGCGTTCATTTGTAGTCGGTATCAATGCCGGCGACCCGTGATGACAAGCCTGCTCGCGACTACACTATGAATAATAATTCCGCCGACAATTCCGCTGACGTCTCCGTTCACCTCTCCGCTACATCTGCTTTTGACTCGTCCAGCTCCGCCGCGAAGCCTAAATCGGTTCATCACGGTGCCGGTAATAGTCCAACTCCTGGCACACAGGGCGACCCGATCTCTGCATTCGCGTATCCGCGTCCGCAACTGGTGCGCGAGCAGTGGATGTCGCTCAATGGGCCTTGGCGCTTCACCTTCGACAACGAACGACGCTTTGAAGAGCCGAGCGACCCGATTCCCTGGTCTGCTGAAATTTTGGTGCCATACCCGCCAGAGTCGCAAGCCAGCGGCATCGGTGACCGTGGTTTTCATCGCTGCTGCTGGTATCAACGTGATTTTCATATTGCGCCGACATCGGGCCGCACCCTGCTGCACTTCGGAGCGGTAGATTATCGCGCCAAGGTCTGGGTCAATGGCCAGTTGGTGGCGGAACACGAGGGTGGTCACACGCCGTTTTCTGCCGATATCTCACGCGCCTTGAAGCACGATGGGCAGCAGGTGGTAACGGTTTGGGTCGAAGACGACCCGCTCGATCTGGCCAAACCCCGTGGCAAGCAGGACTGGCAACTCGAGCCGCATTCGATCTGGTACCCACGCACTACCGGTATCTGGCAATCGGTCTGGCTGGAACAGGTATCGCATACGTATATCAGCAAGGTGCGCTGGACGCCGCATTTCGACGGCTTTGAAATCGGTTGTGAAACCTTCATCGTCGGCGATCTGCAAGATGGCTTGACGGTCGAGGCGCGTATTTTGCATGGCGATAAGGTACTGGCCGACGATCGCTATAAGATCATCGGCGGTGAAGCGCATCGCAAGATCAGTCTTTCCGACCCCGGTATCGACGATTCGCGCAATGAATTGCTGTGGAGCCCGGAACGCCCGACACTGCTGGATGCGGAGATTATTTTGCGCCATGGCGATGTAGTGCTCGATCGCATCCGGTCCTACACAGCGCTGCGCTCGGCGCATGTCAATCGCGATCGTTTCATGCTCAACGGCCGGCCGTATCCCTTGCGTATGGTGCTGGACCAGGGCTACTGGCCCGATACGCTACTGACCGCACCGTCCGACGATGCCCTGCGGCGCGATGTCGAACTGGCCAAGGCGATGGGCTTCAATGGGGTACGCAAACATCAGAAGATCGAAGACCCGCGTTATCTCTACTGGGCCGATAAGTTGGGTCTGCTGGTGTGGGAGGAGATGCCGTCGGCCTATCGCTTCAGCCCGTTGGCGATTCGGCGCATGGTCAAGGAGTGGGGCGAAGTGATCGAGCGGGATTACAGCCATCCTTGCATCATCACCTGGGTACCTTTCAACGAATCATGGGGGGTGCCGAATCTGACCTCGACTCAGGCGCACCGGAATGCGGTGGAAGCGCTTTACCACCTGACCAAGACGCTCGATGCCACCCGTCCGGTGATCGGCAATGATGGTTGGGAAGCTTCGGCCACCGATGTGCTGGGCATACATGATTACGACGATAATCCCGATCATATCCAGGCGCGCTACGGCACGTCGCAGGCGCAGGACCTGTTCGATCGTAGGCGCCCTGGCGGCAGGATTCTGACGCTGGATGGCTACCCACATCGTGGCCAGCCGATCGTGTTGACCGAGTTCGGTGGCATCGCTTTCGACAAATTTCCAAGCGAAGCCAGCAAGAAAAACTGGGGTTATTCCAGCGTGACGACCGACGCCGATTTTTTTAGTCGTTATCAGAAGCTGTTGCAAGTAGTCAATGACACGTCCATGTTCAGCGGTTTTTGCTATACCCAGTTCGCCGATACCTTCCAAGAGGCGAACGGTTTGCTTTGCGAAGATCGCACGCCGAAATTGCCGATGGAGCAGATTTTCGCCGCGACCACTAGCACGCGTCTCAAAGTGCCAGGTCAAGTGTATCCGGAGCAGCAAGTTCACGACGACGAGTGAGCAAAGGTTTTGTCGAACGAAGAGTTTGAGTCTGAGCGGGTAATTAGACTTTGGGGCCAGGAGACGGTAGACTTTGCGGCTTTTCCGCGTTTTCTTGCACCTTCCTGTGTTTCCAGTATTTTCTTTTAAGCACCGACCATGGCCAGCATCACCGATCGTCCCGAACAAGAACATTTAGCTCCACAACCAATACCGACAAACCTTGTAGACGAGCCGGTCACACGCAACGTACCTGCGGAGCAGATCGCTCGGGAAGTCGCGCGGCGTCGAACTTTCGGCATCATCTCCCACCCAGATGCCGGCAAAACCACGCTGACTGAAAAACTGCTGCTTTTTTCCGGCGCCATTCAACTCGCCGGCACCGTCAAGGCACGCAAGAGCGGTCGTCACGCCACCTCCGACTGGATGGAAATCGAGAAACAGCGCGGCATTTCGGTAGCGAGTTCGGTGATGCAGTTCGAATACCGCGATCATGTCGTGAATCTGCTGGATACCCCCGGTCACCAGGATTTTTCCGAAGATACCTATCGTGTGCTCACCGCTGTCGACTCGGCCTTAATGGTCATCGACGCTGCCAAGGGCGTCGAGGCACAGACGATCAAACTATTGAACGTCTGCCGCATGCGCAATACGCCTATCATCACCTTCATGAATAAGATGGATCGGGAAACCCGCGATCCGCTGGAGTTGCTAGACGAGCTCGAATCGGTATTGGCTATACAGTGCGCGCCGGTTACCTGGCCGATCGGCATGGGTAAATCCTTCCGCGGGGTATATCACCTGCTCAACGACGAGATCATGCTGTTTGCCGCCGGTAGCGAGAAAGCCGATCAAACGTTCGAGGTCATCAAGGGTATCGACAATCCGCGTTTAGTGGAGATGTTTCCGCTTGAAATAGAGCAATTGAAAATGGAAGTCGAGCTGGTGCACGGCGCTTCCCACCCGTTCGATCTCGATGCATTTCTCAGTGGCGTACAGACGCCGGTATTTTTCGGTTCTGCCATCAACAACTTCGGCGTGCGGGAGATTTTGAATGCCTTGCTCGATTGGGCGCAACCGCCGCGCGAGCGCGATGCCACGATCCGCGCGGTGCAGCCCAGCGAAACACCGTTTTCCGGTTTCGTGTTCAAAATCCAGGCCAACATGGACCCAGCGCATCGGGATCGCATCGCATTTCTACGGGTATGCTCCGGCCGCTTCGAGCGCGGCATGAAAATCAAGCATTTGCGCCTTGGGCGCGACATCAAAGTTTCCAGCGTCGTTACTTTCATGGCCGCCAGTCGCGAGCAGGTAGAAGAGGCCTACGCCGGCGACATCATCGGTTTGCCGAACCACGGCAACATGCAGATCGGCGACAGCTTTTCAGAAGGTGAGTTGCTGCAATTTACCGGCATTCCGTATTTTGCCCCCGACTTTTTTCGGTCCGTCCGTATTCGCAACCCTTTAAAGATCAAGCAATTGCATAAGGGCTTGCAGCAATTGGGCGAGGAGGGCGCAGTGCAGGTTTTCAAGCCTGTCAATAGCGGTGAATTGGTACTCGGTGCGGTGGGTGTCCTGCAGTTCGAAGTGGTTGCCAGCCGCTTGCTCAACGAGTACGGCGTCGATGCGGCTTTCGATGGCACCAGCATCAGCAGCGCTCGCTGGATTTCCTGCGATGACAAAAAAATTCTAGCCGAATTCGAAAAATCTTCGGCAGGTTTTAATATTGCCCATGACGCAGCAGGCAATATGGCATATCTGGCTAGTTCAGGTGTCAACCTGAAGTTGACCCAGGAGCGTTGGCCGCAAGTGACGTTTCATGCTACCCGGGAACATGCTGTCCGGCTTTCCTAAGATTTGATCGATCCGGCGCATGCAATATCAAGCACCGACCCAAGGCAGGTTCGCAGCACACCAGCCACCGGTCGTGCGTCGATGACCGGCATCGTCTTTGTCGCCTTCGAACCCCTCCAATATGTCGAAACATTGCTGGTAACCGTTGTCGGTGGCTAGGGTGGCCGCATGGCGGGAGCGCACGCCCGACCGACATAAAAACAGTATTACCTGCTCCGGCGCAGCCAACTCTGCCAATTGTTCCAAAAACTGCATGTTTCGCGCGCCGCCCGGATAAACGCTCCATTCGACAGCGGCATGCTGAGATTCCGGCAGCGCGACCCGTCCCACCCAATCGCGCTCGGCGCGGGTGCGCACATCTACCAACAATGCCTGATTCGACGATTGCAGCAGTGTGAAAGCTTCCGTTGGTGTCAAAGCACCGGCGTAGGGCAGCGACCATGCACTTGCGCGTTGCCTAGCGATGGCAAATAAAGTATCGGCGCTGCTCGATGACATGCAAACCTCCAAGAAAATGGAAAAGGAGAGTGAGAATAGGTCGTCACTCTAACAAATGCCAGCGATTTGCCACGAAATTGCGACATCCGGCACCGATTCGGTCAATGTTGCACCAATATGTAGCATTATTTGGTATTTGGTTCATACGGCACTAGTGTGGTGCACCAGCGTGTAAATCGTGTTGCAACATGTATGCAGAAATAAGTTTAGGTGGCCGTAGCTCGGTGGCACAGAACCTGCTGATGAGTCTGCTATCATTTTGTGCTGGTTTTTCGCAGCATCTGGTTCGGCATAAAATCCGTGCATTGAAAGTTTCCACCATCGCTCTCGCACAACATGTGCGATGTCGCAAAATCGTTTTTACCTAGGAGAGTTGCATGACCATGACGGCCGCAGAAGTCTTGAAGATGGTGAAGGACAACGAAGTAAAGTTCGTCGATTTTCGTTTCGCCGACACACGAGGCAAAGAGCAGCATGTAACCGTGCCGGTTTCCCACTTCGACATGGATAAATTCGAGTCCGGCCACGCGTTCGACGGCTCTTCGATCGCCGGCTGGAAAGGTATCGAAGCCTCCGACATGCTGCTCATGCCAGACCCGAATACTGCCAACATCGATCCGTTCATGGAAGAAACGACGCTATTCATGCAGTGCGACGTGATCGAGCCGTCCGATGGCAAAGGTTACGATCGCGATCCGCGTTCGATCGCCAAGCGTGCCGAGGCTTACCTGAAATCCTCGGGTATGGGCGACACGGCTTACTTCGGCCCCGAGCCAGAATTTTTTATTTTCGACAGCGTGCGCTGGAACGTCGGCATGGACGGCTGTTTCGTCAAGATCGGCTCGGAAGAAGCTTCCTGGAGCACCGGTGAAAAGCTCGAAGGTGGCAATACTGGCCATCGCCCGGCGGTCAAGGGTGGATATTTTCCTGTGCCGCCAGTCGACAGCTTCCAAGACATGCGTTCGGAAATGTGCCTGATTCTGGAAGCGCTGGGCATTCCGGTCGAGGTACATCATCATGAAGTCGCAGGTGCCGGCCAGAATGAAATCGGCACCAAGTTTTCAACCCTGGTCGAGCGCGCCGATTGGACCCAAAATCTGAAGTATGTCGTGCTCAATGTCGCGCACACCTATGGCAAAACGGCGACTTTCATGCCCAAGCCGATCGTCGGCGACAATGGTTCGGGCATGCACGTGCATCAATCGGTCTGGAAGGATGGCAAGAATCTGTTCGCCGGTGACGGCTATGCCGGCTTGTCCGAGTTTGCCCTGTTTTACATCGGCGGCATCATCAAGCATGCGCGGGCACTCAACGCCATTACTAATCCAGGCACCAATTCATACAAACGGTTGGTGCCGGGCTTCGAGGCACCGGTCAAGCTCGCGTACTCGGCGCGTAATCGCTCCGCATCCATCCGCATTCCACACGTGTCGAATCCAAAAGGCCGTCGCATCGAAACCAGGTTTCCCGATCCACTGGCTAACCCGTACTTATGTTTCGCAGCGCTGTTGATGGCAGGTCTGGACGGTGTGCAAAACAAGATTCATCCGGGCGAAGCGGCCTCTAAGGATCTGTACCATCTACCGCCGGAAGAAGATGCGCAAATTCCTACCGTCTGCTCCTCGCTGGAACAGGCATTGGAATATCTCGACAAAGACCGTGAATTTCTAACGCGCGGCGGTGTGTTTTCCGACACCATGATCGATGCTTATATCGATTTGAAAATGCAGGAAGTTACGAGATTCCGCATGACCACCCATCCGGTCGAGTTTGATATGTATTATTCGCAATAGGCCAATTGATTCTTTAACTATGATGTCGTATCACCAATCTAGATTGATTTAATTACAACACAGTAACATTTGGTTGCAAAAAGCGGGAAGCGCCAGTGCGTTTCCCGCTTTTTTTTGCGTAATTTTGATTGCACGACGTGCGGCATTACTGCCAGAATTGTTGCGAGAAGTTTGGAAACTTCTTGCTAACATTTGTATAGATGCAGTTCTTATCCTACACTTGGGGCCAGCACAACAGTTTCTATTGAGAAAGTTTATGAAGCGCCAACTCTCTGCATTATTGCTGCTGTCATCGATTCTGGGGCTGGTATCGCCCCAGGCATTCGCGCAAAGCGAAATTTTCCTATGCGACGATGGCCGAGGCGGCAAGGAATACAAAAACACCGGCACTACCAAAGGTTGCAAGCGCATCGATCTGCCAGGCATCACGACGATTCCCGGCTTGCCGCGCAAACCGGCATCTGCCGTTACTACGACGAATGTACGTCCAGCCAGTTCGGTAAGTTCGCCTGCGGATTTTCCTAAAGTCGATAGCAACACGCAAAAATCGCGCGACAACGATCGCCGTCAGATATTGCTCGATGAAATGCGTAACGAAGAGCAGAAACTATCTACATTAAGGCGTGAATTCAACAATGGCGAGCCTGAACGCCGCGGCGACGAGCGTAACTATGCAAAATATCAGGATCGTGTAGCCGGGATGAAAGACGAACTAGGCCGAACTGAAAAGAATATCGATGCATTGAAGCGGGAAATTGGTAATCTTAAATAGGCATATATAACGCAGGTTTTCTGCGCAACACATAATAAAGGTCGCTGATGCGGCCTTTGTTTTTATTGCGCCGTTTCCTGCCATGGCCCTGATCGATTACCTGTCCTTTTATTTTTTCTCCAACTACATTCTCATGACTTCACGCGATGGTCTCGAACTGCTGGCTTCGGCAGTGCTCATTCTCGATCGGCAAGGCTCGATCGTCTACGCGAATGCCGCTGCGGAAAACCTTTTCGAAACCGGTGCGCGGGCGCTATGCGGGCAAAAGCTCGCCGATCTGTTTCTCAACACCGAAGCCCTGGATGCAGATTTTCTGCAAGCCTGCGCACATAAATTCGACGACAAACGCCAGGATTTGCGATTGGAACGCGTTGGGCGCGATGCGCTACACGTACATGTCGTCGTTACCGCGCTGGACGACCCGGCAACGCCGGTGCTGGTGGAGCTTCGGGAAAACGTCCAGCAACTCAAGCTCGACCGTGAAGAGCGGTTGCTGGATCAAAGCCAGGCGAACAAGGAGTTGCTGCGCAATCTGGCGCATGAAATCAAGAATCCGTTGGGGGGCATCCGTGGTGCGGCGCAATTGCTGGAACTGGAGTTGCCGGAACGGCATGTCAAGGAGTTACGCGAATACACCCAGGTGATCATCAAAGAGGCCGATCGGTTGCAGACTCTGGTCGATCGGCTGCTGGCACCGCACCGACGCCCCCACATCGTCGGCGATGTCAATATTCACGAGGTGTGCGAACGGGTGCGTAGCCTGATCATGGCGGAGTTTCCGCATGGCTTGACGATGGTGCGCGATTACGATCTCTCGGTACCGGAATTTCGCGGCGATCAAGAGCAGTTGATCCAGGCCGTACTGAATATCACGCATAACGCCGCCCAAGCATTGTCGGCGCGCCGTGAAACGAACGATGCGCGGCTCGTCATGCGCACGCGGGTGGCGCGGCAAGTAACCTTGGCCAAAGTGCGTTACAGGCTGGCACTAGACTTGCATATCGTCGATAACGGGCCGGGTATTCCAATAGAAATACAGGACCGCATTTTTTATCCGCTGGTATCGGGACGTGACGGTGGTAGTGGTCTAGGGCTGACACTGGCGCAGACATTCGTGCAGCAGCATCAGGGCGTAATCGAATGTGAAAGCGTGCCGGGATGCACGGATTTCAGAATCCTGATCCCGTTACCTTGAATTGCAGGATCGTGTAATAAACATTGCCGACAGGCGCGGAGAACTCGAAGAACATGAAGCCGATCTGGATTGTTGACGACGACGAATCGATTCGCTGGGTATTGGAAAAAGCTCTGGCCCGCGAGAACCTTGCCACGCGAAGTTTTTCAAATGCGCGGGATGCCATGGAAGCGCTGAAAACCGGTACGCCGCAAGTGCTGGTATCGGACATCCGGATGCCCGGCGAATCCGGGCTGGTGCTGTTGCAGGCCGTCAAGGCGCAGCATCCTGGATTGCCGGTCATTATCATCACAGCGTTTTCCGATCTCGATTCCGCAGTGGCTTCTTTTCAAGGCGGTGCCTTCGAATACCTGGCCAAGCCTTTCGATGTCGATAAAGCGGTTGCTTTGATCCGGCGCGCGCTCGAGGAAAGCCTGCGCGAAGCGAGTGTCGAGCAAATCCTGGCACAAGCACCTGAAATATTGGGTCAGGCACCGGCCATGCAGGATGTGTTCCGTGCCATCGGCCGGTTGTCGCAATCGAATGTCACGGTGCTTATTACCGGTGAATCCGGCACTGGCAAGGAGCTGGTGGCGCAAGCGCTGCACAAGCACAGCCCTCGGGCAGCGCAGCCGTTCATTGCGCTCAATACCGCTGCTATTCCCAAAGATTTGTTGGAGTCCGAGCTGTTCGGTCATGAGCGCGGTGCATTTACCGGTGCCCAGGCGACACGGCGCGGGCGTTTCGAGCAGGCCGAGGGTGGCACACTATTTCTCGATGAAATCGGCGACATGCCGTTCGATTTACAAACCCGCTTGTTGCGGGTGCTGTCGGACGGCCATTTCTATCGTGTCGGCGGCCATCAGCCGCTGAAGGCAAATGTCAGGGTAATCGCTGCGACCCACCAAAACCTTGAACATCGGGTACGTGAAGGCTTGTTCAGAGAAGATTTGTACCACCGCTTGAATGTCATCCGGTTGCGTTTGCCGAGCCTGCGCGAGCGGCGCGAAGATATTCCGATTCTCACCCGGCACTTTCTCGCGCAAAGCGCCAGGCAACTCGGTGCCGACGTCAAACGCATGTCCGACGCAGCGATGCAATTTCTCTCGGGGCTGGATTTGCCGGGTAACGTGCGCCAGCTGGAAAATCTCTGCAATTGGATCACCGTCATGGCACCGGGTCAGACGGTGGAAATCAAGGATTTGCCGCAAGACCTGATCGACGGAAGCAGTTTCGCGCAGATCGGCCACGGGCCCGCTACGCAAGCTATGAGCCCGGTAACAAATATTTCATCCGGTATGCCGGTGGCAACCGCGCTCTCGGGCGCGACGCCGATGCGATATGGCAGCGGCACGAACGGAACCAGCCCTGCAAACGGCATGGCCGGTGTGGGCAGTATGGATGGCGTTGGGCTGACCGCGCCGACTATGCCCAACGGCGAAAAATCGAACTGGATCGTCATGCTGGAGGCGGAGGCGGCGCAGATGCTGGCGTCGGGCCGGCCTGAAGTCATGGACGCGCTCGGCAAAATTTTCGAATCCACCTTAATTAAAACCGCACTACGCCATACCCACGGGCGCAAAAACGATGCAGCGATCAGACTTGGTATCGGGCGCAATACCATCACCCGCAAAATCCAAGAATTAGGCATCGATGGTGCCAGGGACGAGTAAGCGAGACGGCCGGCGCGTTTTCGATGGCGCTATACAAACCATATTGCTTCGCGTAATCTTTGTAAAAAGCAGAAACGTCTAGGTTAGTCGGGCATTGCGCGCTCGCTAACCCGTATCTGCTATCTCTTACTCAGAAAACGACTTTGCTGAAACATTTTCGTCTTAAAGCCCGTTTTCCTTTAGTGATAATCGCAACGATCACGATCGCGGCATGGTTCGCAACAATCGTTTCGGTCGTGATGATGTGGTCCGGTTTCGGTACGGTAGCGTCACTTAACGGCTTGATGATCATGTCCTTGGCCACGGCCGGCGTGGCAACCATCGGCGCGACATCGGCTTGGCTTTTGGTTCGGCGGCAAGTGATACAACTTTCGGCTGCTGCCGAAAGCCTCGTGCAAGAGCGCCTGCTCGCGGAGCACGATAATGCAGAACTCGAGCGGCAGGAAAACCTGCTGCGCGACCGTTGCACTTTTCTGCAATCCTTGATCGATCATCTGCCTATATTGTTTTACGCCAAGTGCGTGGAAAGCGACGGCCACGCCAGGCTGGTGGTGTGGAACAAAATGGCGGAGCAGATGACCGGCTTTCGCGCCCAGGATGTCATCGGAAAAACCGATCGTGAAGCGTTCGCCGGTGTACTGTATGAAGGCAACGACGCACATGACCGCCACATTTTTCTCAATGCCGCACCGGTAGAGCTGCCAGAAGTGCGTTTCCCACGTCCGGACGGGACGGTGCACTATATGCGGTTTCTGTCGGTACCGCTGCGCCTCCGAGCCGAGGGTGCGGTCGATGATGCGACATACATCATCGGTGTTGGCGAAGACGTCACTGAGCGGCGCAGGCAACAGCAGGGTTTGCGAACCAGTCAGGCACAACTCCAGGCGCTCAACGATTCGCTGCCGCTGGCCCTGTTTATGACGGATGTGGCCGGCAATTTCACCTACATCAATAAGACCTACGAGGCGATTTCCGGTTCTACTGCCCAGCAACTGGTCGGCGACACCTGGTTTCGCTGCCTACACCCGGCCGATCAGGAAGCAGCCATCGAAGCCTGGGTAGCGGCGATCGGACGGCGCGAGCCCTATCAAAACGTGCATCGCGTTTTGCGGCCGGATAATCAACCGTTATGGGGTTCCTTCAAAGCCGTACCACTACTGGTCGATCAGGTGGTGAGCGGGTATGTCGGCAGTGTCGAGGATATAACCGCGCGTCTCGAAGCCGAACGTGCGCTGCGCGCCAGCGAACAACGGCTACGTCTAATCACCGACAATATTCCGGCACTGATCGCCTACGTTACACCGGACCAGCGTTTCGACTTCGCCAATCGCGGTTACCAAGCCGCATTCGATTTGCCGACGGGTGGCCCGGCCGGTATGTCGGCCTCGAACGTGCTCGGCACGGATGTGTATGCGCAAAGCCTGCCTTACATCGAAGGGGCGCTGCGTGGTGCTGCAGCAACCTTCGAGCGGCTGGTTACGCACGTCGGGCAACTGCGTTGGGAACGGGTGAGTTATGTCCCGGACATCGACGAGCAGCAATGTACTGCCGGGTTTTTTTCATTGGTGGAAGACATCACCGAATTGAAGCAGGCGCAACATACCTTTGCCAAGAGTGAAATGCGTCTGCGCATGATCACCGACAATCTGCCGGCGCTGATCGCCTACATCGACCGTGATGAACGCTATCGCTTTTGCAACGGCTATTACGAAACCATCCTTGGGCTAAAACCGGAAAAAATACTCGGCTGCAAAGTTGCGGAGATCATCGGTTGGGAAAGTTATCAAGCCATTGCGATACACATCGAACGGGTATGGCAAGGCGAGCGTGTGAGCTTCGAGCGCCATGCGGTCGGGCCCGGTCTGGACCGGCATTTTTTGTACGACTACATTCCAGATTTCGGTACCGACAATGGCGTCATCGGATTCTATTCGATGGTGCTGGATATTACGGCGCGCAAAAATGCCGAGTTAAAACAGGCAGCCGGACAAAAGCTGTTGCGTGCACTGACCGACAATCTGCCGGCATTGGTCGGCTACATCGATCATGAAGAGCGCTTTCAATTCAATAATCAGCGTTATGCAGAGTGGCTCGACAAACCCTTGTCGGCAATTACCGGCCGCCGGATGCGCGAGGTCTACAGCGAGCAGGATTATCAGGTCTACAAACCGCATTTCGACCGGGCATTGAAAGGCTCGAAGGTCGAGTTCGAGTTCCAAGCGACGCGCAATGGCGAACAGCATTTCTTTCGTGCCGCCTACGCACCGCAGATCGACGACGATGGTCGTACCAGCGGCGTTTGTAGCATGATCAGCGATATCACTGCATTAAAAAAAGTCGAAAACCAGTTACGTGTCCTGGCGCGCTTCGATTCGCTTACCGGGCTGCCGAACCGCAGTCACTTCGAAGACAAATTGCTAGAGGCGATGGCACGCAGCAGCCGTAATCAGCGGATGATGGCAGTCATGTTCCTCGATGTCGACCACTTTAAAAGCATCAACGACACCATGGGTCATCATAGCGGCGACATCGTGCTGCGAGAAGTCGCATTGCGGCTACAACGTTGCGTACGCAAAACCGATACGGTCGCTCGCCTGGCGGGAGACGAATTCACCATCATCCTGGAAGGGTTGCAAGCCGAAGAAGAGAGCGCGGTGGTGGCGAACAAAATCATTCATGCGATGCAGGCAGAATTTATCGTCGGCGAATCGTTGCGTACCGTAACTGTCAGCATCGGTATTGCCATCCGGCGCATCGACGAAACCGATCCGGAATTATTGCTGCAACGCGCGGATAAAGCTTTGTACGCAGCCAAGTCGGCCGGGCGCAATACTTTTGAAAACATTGCCTGAGCAAAGCGATGCACATCAATCCTACGATCTGTCCTGCTCCACATCGCCAGGTCCGTCCAAGACGAGCCGTATCTTGCGTGACAGCTCGGTCCGGCGGTACGGTTTATTGATAATGTTGAATTCCAACTGGCCGGCATTATTCGCAATCGATGCTTCGCTATAGCCGGTGGTAAGCAGGATCTTGATTTCGGGCCGCTTTCTACGGGCTTCACGCGCGAGCATCGCGCCGTTCATGCCCCCCGGCATGATCACGTCCGAAAACAGCATGTCGATAGGCATGGCGCTATTTAGCAGGTCGAGCGCGTCGCTAGGTCTGGTCAACGTAATCACCCGATAGCCGAAACTTTCCAACATCGCCTGCGCCAGTTCGGCTACTTCGATACGGTCGTCGACCACCAGGATGGTTTCATTACCCTTACGATCGATCGTACGCTCGACGGCCGCTGGCGTTGCCAGTACGGCGTCGTCGGTAGCCGGGAAATAAATTTTTACGGTTGTACCGATTCCCACATTGGAATCGATCTGCGCCGCACCGCCAGATTGCTTGGCAAACCCATACACCATCGACAGGCCCAATCCGGTGCCTTTGCCTTCCTCCTTGGTGGTGAAAAAAGGATCCATCACCCGGTGCAGGATGGCGGGAGGCATACCGACGCCGGTATCGGTAATGGAGATCGATACATACCGGCCTTCTTCCAGTCCGACCAGGTTCGCTACCTGATCTGCGCTCAGGTTTTCGTTCGTGGTTTTCAGCGTCAACAGGCCACCCTGATGCATGGCGTCGCGTGCGTTCAAAAGAATGTTCAGCAACGCCACTTCCATCTGCGTCGGATCGACCCGACAGTTCCATAGTGCCGGTGCCTGGTCGATATGCAGCGTGATATTGCCGCCGAGCGTGCGGTGCACGAGATCGGCCAGATTTTCGGTCAAGACGTTGAGATTGACCGTACGTACTTCCAGCCGCTGTTTGCGGGCGAATGCCAGCAGTTGCTGGGTTAACGTCGCCGCTTTGTGAACCGCGCTGCGAATATTTTCCACGCCGCGTGAAATTCGTTGTGGGTCGATAGTCGATGCATCGGCATGAATATCGAGAATATCGAGATAGCCGGTTATGACTTGCAACAAGTTATTAAAGTCATGAGCGATGCCGCCGGTCAGCTGGCCGAGTGCTTCCATTTTTTGCGCTTGTCCGAGCGCGTCTTCCGCCTCCTTGCGACGGCTGATATCTAGCTGAGAAGCAATGAAATAGACGACGTTCTTCTGCGTGTCGTACACCGGCGAAATAAACAATGCGTTCCAGAAAGACGATCCGTCTTTTCGATAATTTAAAAGCTCGATCGTTATTTCGCGGCGCTCGGCGACTGCCCGGCGTATCTCGGAAACGGCGTCACGGTCCGTATCCGGGCCTTGCAGGAACCGGCAATTCTTGCCGACGATTTCTTCACTGGCATAGCCCGTCATCTTGATGAAGGCATGATTGGCGAAAACGATCGGGTTGTCATGCTGACGCGGATCGGTCACCATCATCGGCATGGGGGTGTTTTCGACGACAGCGAAAAATATGTCGCTCGAATGATCTTTGATTGCATCATTGTCGACCTGACAGACTGTCGGCAAAGGATGATCATTCGCATAAAACTTGTCGTTGGTAGACATGATTGAAAGCGCGATCATTCCTCGTTGAGTGGCAGCCTTATCGTATATTGCCCCGGTTTTTCGTCTCGCACAATGACCAACATGTTGTGCTTTTGCGCGTCTTCAACCATCTCGCGAAATGAGCGGTAGCCATAGAAAGATTCGGTAAAGCCAGGCTTGCGTCGTTTCATGGTCTGCTTGACCATCGAGCCCCACATCCGCTCCTCGCCACGCTCGGCGATCAAGGCATCGATGGTTTCGACGATCAGATCGAATCCCTCCTGACGACGCTCCTCCTGGCGCTCGTCTTCCGGTTTTTGCGCACACACAGCCGCCAAGGTGGGGATCGTCGCAGCGATGGTGCCCGATACGGCATTCGCGGTGAGGGCAGTCGTCGCAGCGTTGATTGCGGTACCCGCAGCGTTCGTTGCAGCAGCGGGGGAGGTCGGGTTAAGAGTGGTGCCCTTGCTGGCGTCGTTGCCGGGAATTTGCTTGGCAGCGGGTTTTTTCAATGCAGGGCGACGTTTGGGTTTTTGCTCACGTACCAGGTCGTCGTAAAAAATGAATTCGTCGCAGTTGGCGCTGAGCAGGTCGGAAGTCGAACTCTTTACACCGATGCCGATGACGTATTTATTATTTTCTCGCAGCTTCGACACCAGTGGCGAAAAATCCGAATCGCCGCTGATGATGACGAACGCATCCACATGCGCTTTGGTATAGCAAAGGTCCAGCGCATCGACGACCATACGAATATCCGCGGAGTTTTTGCCGGACATGCGTGCGTGCGGTATTTCGATCAGCTCGAACGCCGCTTCATGCATCGTGTTCTTGAATTCCTTGTACCGATCCCAGTCGCAGTACGCTTTCTTGACGACGATGCTGCCCTTGAGCAGCAAGCGCTCCAGTACGCGGCGAATATCGAATTGCGCATACTTCGCATCGCGTACGCCTAGAGCGACGTTTTCAAAATCACAAAATAATGCCATGTTGGTGATTTCGGTTTGGCCGGCCATACCTGTCCTCTTATTGTTTTATTTATCGTTCTATTTATTGCTTATTTATTGCATCGTTCAATCCCGGTCCAGCGTTGCAATCACCGGCGTATGGTCCGAAGGCTGCTCCCACTTCCTTGGCGTTTTGTCGATGACGCAGGCAGTGCAGCGATCAGCCAGTGGAGCCGATAGCAAAATATGGTCGATCCGCATGCCGAGATTGCGTCGAAATCCCATCTGACGATAATCCCACCAGCTGAAAACACGCTCAGGCTGCTCGAACAGACGAAACGCATCCGACAACCCCAGCCGGAGCAAACGCTCGAACGCTTCGCGTTCCGGTTCGGACACCAGCACCTGACCGGCCCATGCCACCGGGTCGTGAACGTCCCGATCCGCCGGTGCGACATTGTAGTCGCCTAAAATCGCCAGATTCGCATGTTCGGCCAACTCGGCAGCGAGCCACTCGTGCAGACCGTCGAGCCAGGCCAATTTGTACTGGTATTTGTCGGAGCCGACCGACTGGCCGTTCGGCACATAAGCGCAAAAGATGCGTATGCCGGCAATGGTTGCTGCCAGCAGACGCTGCTGTTCGTCGATAAAAAAAGGATTGTTCTTGACGACATCGGCCATCGGCAACGTCGAAAGAATCGCCACGCCGTTGTAAGTTTTCTGACCGCTATACGCCACATGAAAACCCGCAGCTTCGATTTCAGCCACGGGAAACTTGTCATCGGTGGTTTTCGTCTCCTGCAGGCAGAGTACCTCGACCGGATTGTCCGTGAGCCATTGCAATACCTGCGGTAAACGTACTTTAAGTGAATTGACGTTCCAGGAAGCGATTTTCATTGTTGATGTAAATGATTAATTTTACTGAATCTAATTTTTGGGTTTTCTGATATTACCCCTACGCACGCCGCCAAATGAATTTGATGTGATACACGGCTTACCTAGTGGGTTCGAGCTTGCGTGATGCCCACCAACTGCCACCGATTCGTATCGCGGTTTTCTCGGCGCAACAATGCCCAGTGAGTTTTCAGAGCAGCGGTTGTAATGCTGCATATCGCAGTACTTAGCCGCCGCTTTAAAGAGGGCAAATCAGCCATGGGACTCTCTTTGTTGTGTAGGCTACTGACTAGCTGGTAGCTTTCGGCAAGTCGGCGGCGCGAATAGCGCGCAGCACTTCCCGAAAGACATCATTGAATGGCGGCAGCTGGCTCATCTGGTGCGCAAGACGGGCAGTCCAGAGCCGCCGCAAACGATCTTCCTTGGCAGCGATTGCCTGCTCCATGCCTGTTACGACGCGCTGGCGCAGCGCCAACTTAATGTCGAGCTCTGCGCGCATTTCTGCGACACGCAAGTCGGTGGAGCCGAACAGATACCAGAGGTCGTACAGATCGCGCGGTTCGTTGCGCGCCCGGTCGCTCAATGCCAGCAGCTTTTCAACCACGATTTCCTTGATGGCATAGACCTTCAAGGTTGGCCCCTCCGGCAAGTCGTCAAAACTGTCGTAGATACGATGAATCGGTCGATCTTGTAGCGGGAAGCACAAAACTTCGGTGATCGTGATATCAACCTTCACATCGTTCGCGGCGGGCAGCGGCCCTTGGTAGCGCAAATAAAACGTGTGGCTGTTCTGGTGATTGTGGCGGTCTTCGCGGTCGAAGGCAATCCGCAAGCCGCACGCGGCCTCGACCGCCGCGAAAATTTCGGCTAGCCCTGCCAGAATTTCTTCAAAAGTGACCGGACGGGTCAATGTGAAGTCCAGGTCTTCTGAAAACCGATAGTCCTCGAACCAACAGCGTCGCAGGGCCGTGCCACCTTTGAAGGCCAGTACCTCGCGCAGTGGATGACCCGCTAGACAGGTCAGGAACCAGGCCAGCACGTAATCGCGTTCAATGACGGCCTCGGGAATGCGCCGCCCACCGGCGCTCATCAACGTGTTCGAGATCAGGGAGATATTGCGTTGTGCAATCATTAACCAAGCCTCACGGTATCGAGTTCTTCAGGAGTTACGTTGAGCTGAAGTCGCCACCGTGAGAAAAATGCCCCCTCGGCGACGAGCAGTGGATCTAGACGCTGGTACGTGGCGGTCAGCATGCTGTGTAATGGTTCCAGCGCCAGCGTATCGGCCAGGCCATAGTGTTCCAGCAGGTAACCGAGGCGACGCACGACGGCGCCGACGCCAAGGCGTCGTGCGTAGTCCACCAGCCGTTCGACTTTCAGTACGTCCCGCTTCATCCACAAGCCCTTGGCGACCTCAGTAATGCCACCGACAAATGCCGGGTGTCGGAGTCCGTCGATAATCGTGCGCTCCATGTCGCTGATCATCACGAAACGTTCCTTGTCGATCCAGTGCTTGATGACTCCGAATTCTTGTTCCGCAGTGATATGGACAAATCGAAAGTCATAGCCGCCGACCGTCTGCAGACGCACGCGCCGCGTACATGACACAGTCACCGTCAAGTTCGGCTGCGTCACCATGCGGTGCAATTCAAGTGCGGTGCCGTGCGACAGGAAGTAGGGCGCGGCACCAGCGAGTTCACGCGCGATAAGGTACGGGCTGTCAATGTGCTCGGTGGCTCTGCCGAGTTCGAAGGGGACGAGGTTGTAGAGACCAGGCTTCAATCGTGTCACTAAGCCTCGCTGTTGGGCCTTGTGCACGAG
This sequence comes from Pseudomonadota bacterium, assembly GCA_040385645.1. Classification (GTDB taxonomy): domain Bacteria; phylum Pseudomonadota; class Gammaproteobacteria; order Burkholderiales; family Burkholderiaceae_D; genus JANXSS01. Next base: position 31,501 of record JAZKGZ010000016.1, on the reverse strand, counting down.
ATTGCGGGCCGCTGCAGCCGACAAACCTGTGATCGAACAGACATCCGCCAAAATAAATGTAGACCGGCGCAGTTCGTTCAGTTCAATGAAAAGCTGCGCTGCCCGTGGGCCTAATGTCTTTATTTGTGAGTGATATTTTGTGCTCAATTTGCGTTCCTGAAAGAAACGTAATGCGCAATAAATATAACATTAACTATATCCGGCGGCAAGTTTGTCTCTTCATGGGTGACAAGTTAATCGTAAAATGTAACAATGAAAATTAGAAGATGAAAGTCCCAATAAGTTGCGCTAAAGAAGGGTTAAGGCATTCAATGCGTCGTTAATTGAGGTGCATGGCGTGTCCAATTTGAACCATTTTCATGGTTATCAAATTCGTTGAATAAATCGACGTTTCCCAAATGAAAAGGCACGCAAGAGAATGCAAGTTGTACGACTGAAGATCACGAACTTTCGCAGCATCAAGAGCGCTGAGCTGCACTTCGACGGGCACTGCCTGATTGTCGGGCCAAACAACGTAGGCAAGAGCACGATATGCGAAGCTCTGGACTTGGTGCTCGGGCCTGATCGAATATCTAAGTTGCTACCGGTCGAGGAATTCGATTTTCACAATGCTCGATACCTTGCGCCCAGCGCGATTGAGGGCGGCGAGCCGACGCCCGTCCCAATCCAGATCGAGGTTGTGCTTACTTACGTCAATGCGGACGTTGAGAACCGTTGCGGCCAGCACCTTGAATTTTGGCATACGGCAGAGAAGCGGCTGCTCGATGAAGGAGAGGTTGACGCTGCGAATCCCCCCTTGGTTGTGAGCTGCCTGCGTCTGGAGACACTGGCTGAATACAATCCTGAAGAGGACGAGTTCGAGGCGAAGACATGCTATTCACGCAGCCCTAATGCAGAGCCTGGGGAGCTAGACAAGGTCAGCAAGGATGTTAAACGCTTGTTCGGGTTCCTGTATCTACGTGCGGTGCGCACAGGCTCTCGCGCCTTGAACCTGGAGCGCGGCTCGCTCCTGGATGTCATCCTGCGCCTCAGGGGCTCACGGGCTGGTTTATGGGAGAAGGCGATCGAGCGGCTGCGCGATTTGGACATCGAGAGGGATGCGACTCACCTGCAGCCGGTACTGGAGTCAATCGAGGCACGGCTCGGACGCTACATTGCATCCGACGTGGACGGTAGGACGACCAAGCTGCATGTGTCGCAGTTGACTCGCGAGCACCTGCGAAAAACTATGGCGTTCTTTCTATCGATGTCCAAGGACCAGACACCAGTACCGTTCCAGCAAGTCGGGACGGGTACGTTAAACGTGCTGGTTCTTGCCCTCCTGTCGTTTATCGCCGAACTTAAGCCGGCGTCAGTCATCTTTGCGATGGAAGAGCCAGAGATCGCCGTGCCGCCCCATACGCAGCGACGAATCGCCGACTACCTCTTGCACAACACGACGCAAGCGTTCGCGACATCACACTCGCCGTATGTCATCGAACGCTTCGAGCCCGAACATACCCTGCTCCTTTCGCGCGGACCAGATTGCAGTGTCACTGCTAAAAAGGTGTCGGATGCTGGGGGTTTGAAGGGCAATGACTTCAAGCGATTTGCCAGGCGTGGCTTGACCGAATGCATGCTCGGTAAGGGAGCCATCGTGGTGGAGGGGCTAACAGAGTTTCACGCATTGCCTGCAGCAGCCAGAAAGCTGGAGGAGAGCGACAATTCGCTACAGCCGCTCGACATCGCTGGGGCTGCGTTCTTTGACGCGGAGAGCGAGGGAGCGATGCCGAAGTTCGGCACCTTCTTCAAAGCCCTCGGTTTGAAGACATTCTCGTTCTACGATTACATCGTGCGCCCATCGGAGAAGAAGAAATTGTTTACCGATGCGTTCGACGTAGATTGCGAGCATACCTACGCTGGGTTCGAAATGCTCATCGTGAGCGAGGTGTCGCTTGACCGGCTGTGGGCGTTCCTGGACGACCTGCGCATATCCAGTGACAACGGCAACTTCACGATTCCTGCTGCACGCCCGACCGATGCAGAATTGAAGAAGCTGGCGCGGTCAGCGCTAGAAAGCAGCAAGGGTGCCGGTTGGGCTGCAAGACTCTTTGAAGGTTGCACGGTGGCCGAGCTGCCACCAACGGTGACTGGCTTCCTCAAACAGGTCTATGCAGCTTTCCCGAAGCCGACTGACATCCCGGTTGAAGTCGCGTTGGCTGCGGCACCCGCGAAACCGGCCGAGGCCATAGCAGTCGGCGCTGTCGTGCCACCGTCTGCCATAGTTTGACCGAAAGGGCCTCGATGGAGGTTTGCGACCTTCGCCAGCAGCTCCTTGATTGTAAGGGGCACGCCCTCGTCATCGGCGGACCGGGAAGCGGCAAGACAACGATTGCCTTGAAGAAGGCAGTCGTGCGCATCGGCGATGGTCTGGCACCCGGTCAATCCGTGCTGTTCTTGAGTTTTTCCAGGGCTGCCGTCGCTCGCGTGGGAGAGGCCACACGGCTGGAAGTACCGAAGGCGCAGCGTGGCATGCTGAGCATGCAGACCTTCCACTCCTTCTTCTGGACGTTGCTGTCGGCGCACGCTTATCTGCTTGGTGCACCGAAGTCGTTGCTTATCCTGTTGCCACAGGATGAGCAAGCTAAGTACGGAACGATCAAGGCGAAGGACCGCAAGCAAGAAAACCCGGAATGGCAAGCCTGGCTGCAAGAGCGCGAGCGGTTGTTTCGGGAGAATGGGTTGATTGCCTTTGACCTCTTCCCGTCCAGCGCGGCGCGGCTACTTGAACGCAGCGCGCAAGTCCGTCGCCTCATCACGCAACGCCACCCGTTGATCATCGTGGACGAGGCTCAGGACACAAACGAACATGCCTGGCGCTGCATTGAGTTGCTGGCACCTGCTGCGCAAGTGATCTGTCTAGCAGACCTTGAGCAGCAGATATTCGACCACCTTCCCGGCATTGGTCCAGAGCGGATCGTCGCCATCAAGAAGTCGCTGAACCCTTTGGAGATCGACCTCGGTGCGCAGAACTACCGCAGCGGCGATACGGAGATCGCCACTTTCGGTCAGGACATCTTGCTGGGCAAAGTTCGCGGGTCGCCATACGTTGGCGTCTCCGCCTTTTCCTACAACCCGAAACTGCGGACGCTGAGCGCCATCATGCGCATTGCCATCGGCATGCTTCAGCGAGCCATCAGGAAGTCTACCGGGAAGTACGGCAAGAACATTGCCATCCTGACGCATTCCGGTACATCGGCCGCCAAAATTTCGGCGGCGCTGAATTCAGAACCGAAACCGGTCCGACACAAGCTGTCGTTCGATGAGGCTGGAGCAATGCTGACGGCTCGCTTCGCGGCATTCCTCCTTGAACCCAAGCGAGAGCTTGATCGGATGCCAGACCTCGCAACGGCTCTTGATCTGCTGGCGATGGCGAAGCGAGCCAACGGACTGGCCGCGGCAAACCAATGGCAGGTGTGGGCTTTGGCGGTTCGGGCTGGCAAGGTGCCGAGAGCGAAGTTCGTTCAGGGAGTGCTGGGTGTTATGGATGGGCTGCGAGCGCAGGGCTTCTCAGGCGATCCGGCGAAGGACTGGACTCGCGTCAAGATCGCATTGCGAGCGGCCGGCGACGAGCACTTGACGGAAGCAGCGAAAAACCTGGATTATGTGGTCGCCTTCAACCGTGGCAAGCGAATCAGCGGTGTGCTTGGTGCGGTATGGATGCGCGACGGCCAGTACATAGGCGCGCGCCAGGCGCGCGCCAGGCGCTCGATCTGGCGCTCGCGCAGGACCAGATTCTTGGCGGTGTCGACGATCCGCCAGGCGTGCAGGTGATGAATGTGCATAGAGCGAAGGGAAAGCAATTCGATGGCGTAATCGTGGTTCGCGAGGCACGGCACGATGGTCAGAACATGGTTTCGTCATTTGTGTGGTGGGGAGACGATCCGCCATACCATCGCAGTCGCAAAATTCTTCGGGTTGCCATAACGAGAGCGAAGGTGCACACATTGATGCTCGGCCCCATCTACCCGGCGTGCCCCATTGTCGGACAGCACAAGCTGTAGGGCGGCATGGGTGCGGAGTATTTCAAATAGATTCGTGCTCGGAAACCGCTCGCTTTTGGCTTAGCCGATCCAGATCACTGTTGCCCAGGGTCCGCGGAACATCACCGATCTGTTGTCGGACAGATTTGCGTAAATTTTCTCGTTGCGTTTCCTAATTACCCACACGAATGATGCAGGGTTGTTCTCGATCAGGCCAGAATCAATTGCACAGTCAAATATGCACCGCAAGCGAATGCGCAGAACGCTCGCTACTTCAGGCGGCTGTTTCTCGACGGTTTTGAGAAGCGCGTGAGTTCCAAACGTGTGCCACCGCCGATCTGGCAACGCTCAAGCGTTGCCAGCGGACTGTAGCCCATGTCGCTTGGGGTGTCTGACTGCAGATGACTTGCGGTCCAATAACAATAGGTTCAGCCAACGTAATCCATCAAAAAAGTCGTCAGCAACGGCACTGGCCGCCCCGTCGCTCCCTTGGCACCACCGCCCTTCCAGGCAGTACCGGCAATATCCAGATGCGCCCAAGTATATTTACGGGTGTAGCGCTCTAGGAAACAGGCTGCAGTAATACTGCCGCCGCCGGGCGAACCGATATTGGCCATGTCGGCAAAATTCGATTTCAGCTGTTCGTCGTAAGCTTCTCCCAGCGGCATGCGCCAGGCGGTATCGCCACTAATTTTGCCGGCGGTAAGCAGTGCCTCGGCCAGTGCATCGTGCGCCTCGTCGTCGCGGGTGAACAGACCGGTATTGTGATTGCCTAACGCCACAACGCAGGCACCTGTCAGGGTGGCGATATCGATCACCACCGCAGGCTTGAACCGTTCGACATAAGTCAGGGCATCGCACAATACAAGCCGGCCTTCGGCATCGGTATTGAGAATCTCGATCGTCTGCCCGGACATCGAAGTGACGATGTCGCCGGGTCGCGCGGCGCTACCGGATGGCATGTTTTCACACGCTGGAATGACGCCGATGACGTTGCGCTTCAACTGCATCTCCGCGATGCTGCGGAAGGTGCCCAACACCGACGCTGCACCGCACATGTCGTATTTCATTTCATCCATGCTGGCACCCGGCTTCAATGAAATACCGCCGCTATCGAAGGTGATGCCTTTACCGACCAGCACGATCGGCGCTTCCTTGGCTTTGCCGCCCATGTGCTTTAACACGATGAATTTCGGCGGCTCGTCGCTGCCGCTGGTAACCGCTAAAAAACTGCCCATTTTCAATGCTTCGAGCTGTTTGCGGTCGAGTACTTCGACCCCCAGTTTGAAGTCTTTCGCCATTTTTTTTGCGGTATCGGCGAGATAACTCGGCGTGCAAATATTCGGCGGCAAATTGCCGAGGTCTCTCGTCAATGCCATGCCGTTAGCCAGTGCCTGCCCGGTCGCAATTGCCTCCTTACCAGTAGCGATTGCATGCGCCGGCAAGGCAAAGCCGATTTTCTTTACGCCATGGACCGTATCGTCTTTACTGCTTTTCAAGCCGTCGCTGCGGTATGCAGCGTCTGCGGCGGCCAGGATCGCCGTCTGCACCATCCAGGCTGCATCGCGACCTTTGATCGCTTCGGTCGGCAAGGCGATCAATGCATCGTTGGCACCCAAGGTACGAAGAATCTTCACGGCGGCGCCGACAGCGCTACGACAATCTTTTTCGGCAATGACGTCGTTTTTCCCCAAGCCCACCAGCAATATCCGCTCGGCAGCGATGCCTTCAACATTGCGCAGCATGAGCGAACTACCGGGTTTGCCGGAAACGTCGCCGGACTTCATCGCCGCGGAAATGATACCGCCGATACTGCCCGCGTCGAGATGTTGCGCCTCGGCCGAGAGCTTCTTGTTTTCAAAAACGCCGACGACGATGCAGCCACTTTTTACTGTGGTGATCGGTGTTTTTGCATCAAATGTTTTTATGCTAAAGTCCATGCGGCTCTCCGTTATCCATCTGCAATTATAAGCTCCTAATGATCTTTCAGCGCGCGCTGCGTCGGGAATTGCTCAGCACCGCCGGCGCTGTTTTCACCACGCTTTTCACCGTTACCATCACCGTTATTCTGATCCGCATACTCGGGCAGGCGGCCGGTGGCAGGGTCGCGTCCCAAGACGTACTGGCATTGCTGAGTTTCGCTGCCTTGACCATTTTGCCGGTACTGTTGATCAATACCGGCTTCATCGCCGTGCTGCTGGTGGTCACACGCAGCTATCAGGATTCCGAGATGGTGGTGTGGTTTACTTCCGGCGTCAGCCTGCGGCGTTGGATACGGCCGGTACTCACGTTCGGCTTGCCGATCGTGATGGCGACTGCGCTTCTGAGCTTGACGGTTACGCCCTGGGCACATCGGCAAAATGCCGAATTTCGGGAACGTTTCGAAAAGCGCGAAGACATCGCCAAAGTATCGCCCGGGCGCTTCCAGGAATCGGCCAGCGCCGACCGAGTATTTTTCGTCGAAGCCGTATCGGGCGACTCCAACCGGGTTCGCAACATCTTCGTCAATACCAATCGCGACGGGCGCACCAGCATCGTCGTGGCCAAAGAAGGCTTGATCGAATTCAATGCCGCCGGCGATAAATTTCTGGTGCTTTTAAAAGGCAGGCGTTACGACGGCGTTCCCAATCAATCGGATTTTCAGGTGATGGAATTCGAGCGGTATGGGCTGTTGATCACTAGACAGGCACAGGTCGTCGTCGGTGAAAAATCGGCCCGTACCCTGCGGCTGGCGCAGTTGCTGGAACAACCTACGCCAGCCAATCAGGGTGAACTGGTATGGCGTATCGCTCTGCCGTTGATGGGCGTGCTGCTGCTGGTTGCAGCCATTCCCCTGGGTTTTGTCAACCCTCGCGGCGGGCGCTCGATGAACGTGATCATTGCGTTGCTGCTGTATGTTTTCTACAGCAATATGGTGAGCGTGATTCAAGCCGGCGTGGCACAAGGTCGGTTATCGCTGGCATTAGCGTGGTGGCCGATGCATCTGGTAACGATACTGTTCATCGTATTCCTGTTTTCGTGGCGGCTTAGAATGAACAGTCGGTATCACCCGCTGGTGTTTTGGTCGGCATTGAAGCACCGCATACTTTTTTCCCGGAAGACGGTATGAGCGTGCTGCAGAAATACTTCACGCGTGAAATCGTGCGGTCGGTCACGTTCGTATTGATCGCGTTTCTGGCGCTGTTCGCGTTTTTCGATCTGATCAACGAGCTGCCGAATGTGGGGCGTGCAGGTTACCGTTTGCAGCACGCGTTTATGTTCGTCGGGCTGGGTTTGCCGGGGTATGTATACGAACTCATGCCGATCGCTGCATTGATCGGCACTATTTATACCTTGTCGCAATTCGCCGCTCGTTCCGAGTTCACCATCATGCGCGTCTCCAGCATGTCTACGGGTGCAGTGGGCCTGATTCTGGCGAAAATCGGTGTGCTGTTTATGTTGCTGACCTTCGTCTTCGGCGAGTTTATTTCGCCGCAAACAACCGATATCGCCAAGCGATTGAAGCAGGAAGCGCGGGGTAGAGTGATGTCGCAGGAATTTCGCTCCGGCCTGTGGGCGAAAGACGTGATTCGTCAAAATGGCGTCACCGGCGAGGTGACCGGCTCGCGGTTCGTCAATGCCCGGCAGATGCAGCCGAGTGGGCGATTGATCGGTGTGCGGCTTTATGAATTCGATCGAGACTTTCGTTTGGTCGCATTGATCAATGCGGAAGATGCGCAATACCGCGGTGCGAATCGTTGGCGATTGGGTAAAGGATCGGAAACACGTTTTGCAACACTGGCGTTGGGCAATAACGCCTCTGTCGAGCAAATGTCCGATGCAATTGCATCCACGGCATTCGTCCAGAGGGAAGTGGTGTCCGAGATCACGCCGGAAATTCTTGCGGTGTTGTTTACTGACCCGAATCGCATGTCCGCCGCAGACCTGCAAGCCTACACCCGTCACCTCACTGAGAACAGCCAACAGACGGAACGTTACGAAATCGCCTTCTGGAAAAAAGTGATCTACCCGTTCGCCGTGTTCGTCATGATGGCGCTGGCGCTGCCCTTCGCTTATTTGCAAACCCGCAGCGGTGGTGTGAGCCTGAAAATCTTTATCGGCATCATGATCGGCGTAAGCTTCCAATTGCTCAACAACCTGTTTTCGCATCTCGGCTTGCTCAACGGCTGGCCACCTTTTGCGACCGCTATATTACCGAGTACATTGTTCCTGCTGCTGGCAATCGGGGCATTGCGCTGGGTCGAACGGCATTAGCCGGGCCATACTACGGCTTGTAGCTAAGCCTTACATTGCTGGCATCTACTTTTTAACCATCATTACATTCGTTCTCACTCAACTATGGAGTCTGTCATGACCTCATCATCGACAACTGCACTCGTACTCTTCGCACACGGCGCGCGCGACCCGCGTTGGTCTGCCCCGTTCGAGCGGCTGCAGCAATTGACCCAAGCGCAAATGCCCGAGGTCGGTGTCCATCTTGCTTATCTTGAATTGATGGAGCCGCGTCTGCCGGATACGGTGGCAAAGCTGGCCCTTGAAGGCTGCAAGCAAGTCACCATCGTGCCGGTATTTCTCGGCCAGGGCGCGCACGTGCTGCGGGATCTGCCACTGATCATCGAGCAACTACAGTTCGATCACCCGGAGGTGGATGTGGCGGTAGCAGGCGCGGTGGGTGAGAATCCGGCGGTGCTGGATGCAATTGCCAGCTATTGCGTGGGCACAGTGGGCACGGTGCCGATCTGCCCACCGCTTTAAAATACGCTCAGGAAACCCGGTAGGATTGCAGAAATTCTTCAGTCAAACGCGCCGTCAGGTCGGCACGGTCTTCGACTTCGATACATGCCTGTTCAGCGAACGCTTCGATCCAGTCTTGTTCCGAAAGATGTTCAGGCTTGGGGTCGAGCATCGCACGGTTTGCATCGACGCCTTCCTGTAATTGTTTAAACGCATCAGGATGCTTGCGTTCCAGGGCTTTTTGCCAGGGTTCCCAATTCGACATGAACGTAATCAAGGCGTCACCAATACTCAGATCGCGCACACGCGCTTCTGCAGCCGCCAACTCCGATTCCGAAATTTGAGTGTATTCAACGCTCAGCATTTCCCGCGACAACGAAGGTAATTGCAGCCGGTCCAGCAATAATGTATGGAAACCAAATCGTACTTCGATGCCGTCGAATGTGGTACCGGCTTTCTTTAACGCCTGAATTTTTTCATTTGCGATTTTTTCAACTTCGGACAGCCTGAACATTTTCAGGCCGGTTGCAAAAACACTCGAGGCGCTTCGGGTACCTTGTTGTGCTTCATGGCCGATTCGGGCGAGTTCCATGTCGTTCAGCGCCAATGCAGCGCGGTCGCCACAAGACCCGGATTCGCCTTCAGCGATTCCAAAACAAAGCTTGCGCAAGGAGGGGTCCGCTTCGAGCGCTTGTAGCAGGGTCGCCACTCTTGCCTCCAACACTGGCCTGTACGGCGGGCAATAATACTCGGCAGTGTTGGCTAGGCGGTCTAACAGATTCCCAAATACCAGGGCATAGTTTTCCCGGGCGATCGCATCCCACCGCTGGGCACGAGCAGGCTCGTTTAGCAGAGCATCGCTTTGCCAACGCTGTAATGCATCTCGCAGGGTTTGGGCATCGGGATGGCGATCTCGCGGCTGCGTTATCGACTGCGTTGTAGATGTCGGCTGCGGCAAAACCCCGGTAACGATCGAATCCGGCAGTGTGCGTAGCCGCTGGATTTCATGGGCAGGCAAAGGGTTGTCCGATACGAACAGCATTCCGGTCTGGATATGACTGCCGAATAACGCCGGCAAGCGCTCTAGCCGATTATCCGATGCGTCCACCTCGAATAATGAAGCGGGCAAGGGCGGTAACGTCTGCAACAGATTGTGTGCAACCAGCATGGATTCGAGCGTCGGCGGTAGCGCAGGTAACTCGGTCAGCTGGTTGTAGCCGGCACTGAGCTGCTCCAAGTTTGGCGGCAGTGCAGGCAGACGACTCAGACGATTGCCATGAACTTCGAGCTCTATTAGCGAGTCAGGTAGCGGTGGCAAGCTAGTTAAAAAATTTTGCGAAACCCAAATATTGCTGAGATTTTCTGGCAACTGCGGCAAGCTTCGTAATTGGTTGCCAATTAGAAATAAAATGTTCAAACCCGCCGGCAGTCGCGGTAATGTTGCCAGCTGATTGTGGTCTGCTTGAAGTACCCGCAAGTTTTTCGGTAATGCCGGCAACCTGGTTAAGCAATTGTTATCGACGTATAAGTATTCCAGGTTTTTTAATTGACTCAGGCAATTCGGTAAAGATTTCAAGTTCAGGCCGCTTAGTTGCAGGGCACGTGACTGATTTTTGTACGCGCTCACAATGCGGTTCGCCGCCTCTTGCCGGTTGGCGTCTTCACCAGCGCTCGTACTGCTCGACCGACTCGCCGTACTTACCCCATTCAGCCAGCGCGCCAACTCTTTCTCGAACAATCGTTTAGGTGCAAAGCGACCTGCGAACAATGACGAGGCATGCGCGCTGTAAGCATGTTGCGGTTCGATTAATTCCATATCGTTTTGGGGACGTGGAATAGCCCCGGCCGAACTGACGAACATCGTCGGCGGCATATTGCTCAACCGCCGAGCAGTTTCGGCATCCCATTGGTTCCCGGTAACGTCGAGGATGCCGCTTCCTACAACGCGCTCGATATTCTCCGGCAAACGTTGTAGTCGATTGTAGCCAAGCTCGAGCACATCGATCTGGCCCTCGAGTTGCGGTACACGGGTCAATCGATTATTACGAACGGATAAAGTTTTGATTGAATTCGGTATCGTCGGTAAATGTTCTAGTTGGTTATGGCTGACATCCATTGCCGCCAAAGCCTGCGGCAAACGCGGCAATGTCAGTAGCCGGTTGCCAACGACATATAAAGAATCCAAGCTACCAGGTAAGTCCGGCAATGCCGACAAACGATTGAAATCGCAGGCCAACGAGTTCAACGTTTCAGGCAACTCCGGCAGGGAAGTCAATCGGTTGCCCGTCGCCGATAATTTCTGAAGATAAGGCGGCAGATTCGGCAATGTGGTGAGCCGGTTGCCTACCAAGTCGAGAGACGTCACGCTGCCCAAGCTGCTCAATACGTCGGGCAGCGAGCTCAATTTCAACCCCGTTAGATTGAGGTTGGATTGCTCGGTTTTAGCTGCTTCTAGCAGCAACGCAGACGCACGTTGCCGACTGTGCTGCTCCGCAGTCGGCCCTGAACATACCCAGCGTTGCAAGACGACATCGAATGGAACGGTATCGAATTGAAATGCCTGCTCCAGCGTGGACCCGCGGCGCGGCGACGACGCGCTTGGCATCTGCAGGTATGCCAACACAGAATTCTCAGAACGCGTACGTACGCTCGCCCTCGTAGCAGCGATACCGCCAGCCAGCGCCTGGAGCTCAATTGTCGGTTGGTTTACGTAATCGGTTGCAGATTCGCTGACGTAACCTGAGCTAAGTGGTGTGTCGCTGATGCGAGTTGGCATGGAGATTTTGCGGTGAAATTTTGGGTTTGCGCGACTAGGATTTTACTAATTTAATGCGTTTGACAAGTATAGTCTAATTGACAACCTTTTCCTGTCATTTCACGTCACTCGTTGATTAAATGAGTAATTTAACGCGCAATCAATAATTTCGAACGAGCTCAATCATGTTCCAGCTGCTGCATCCCGTACCAATGATTTGAAAGCTATTATTAATCCGATATAGGCTCTGGTCGTTTCGGAATCTGAAACTTCGCCTTTAACAATGTGCGAATACGAACGATCAAAAGCCTCACCGCTTTCAGTATTCCCATGATTTATCTGATCTCTATAAGCAGCTATCCATGCTTTAATTTCCCGTATGGAAAGTCCATCGCTACGCATTGTGGTCAGCTTTGCCTCCCACTCATCGGCGGAGAAATTGCGAACGCTTTTCATGTCAATGCGTTCGCCTTGATATTTTGGTGCCTCATTACTTTGCTCAGGCACTGTAGGTGCTGGACGAGCCGATTGACGGCCGCGTGGCATAGATTCCGGTTGCGGCGGTGGCGGTGGCGCAGGTTCCGGTTCCGGCGGCGCATCGGTGTAGATGACACGAATCGATGACGGCAAGGCATTGATTCGGTCGATCAGATATTGTGGCCAAGGGTTATGGGAAACATTGAGCGTGCCGCCGGCAAGCGACGCTTCTAGTGCAACAGGCAAGGAGGTCAAATTATTATGATTAACGTTCAACGTGCTCATTTTCATAGGCAGCGCTGGAAGCCTGTTTAATCGGTTGTGGCCAACACCCAGATATTCCAGCGATGCAGGCAGCGTCGGCAGATTAGTTAATTGGTTATTCTCAACATCGAGCATTGACAAATTGGCGGGTAATGAAGGTAAGCCATATAGTTTATTGTCATTTGCGGAAAACGACGTCAATGCAGTCGGCAGAGACGGTAAATGCGTTAGCTGATTATTATTTAGGCTAAGGTCTTTTAATGTGGTTAATTCGCTTAGGCAGCTTGGCAGGTTGGATAGGCCTAAATTGTCGAGATCAAGTGAAGTCGATTTGTCTTCAAACGCGCAACGAATCCGGTTCATTGCATCGACTCGGTTGCTCATCTCAGCTGTAACTTCTCCGGCCCATTGAATAAGGGTTGCATAAAATACGCTTTCGGGGGCAGGAGGTGGCGGTGCGGCTTGGGGTGGTGTTTTGGGGCGCTGGCGTGGAGGCGCGGATGGCGGCGGCGGGGGAGAGTTGTCTGGGAGTGGCGCGGTAGCGCAGTCGTCGCGGAGTGTCACGTTTCTATAGTTTTTTTGGCTACTTGCGCGGTTTAACTCTCCGTCAAGTAAAGGATTCATGCCTATATACAGTTCTAACCACGAATTCGATTTGCCCGGATTTTTTGGCAAAGAAGTAATTTTGTTATTGGATAAGTCAATTGTTAGTTCAGATTTTTTGCTCCGAAGCTTATTTTCAAGAAATTTCTCTGGAAGTGACTCTATGTAGTTGTCATTCAAGTCTAAAGTCACTAATGATGGCCAGTTTTTAATGATCGGAAATTCCGTGAGGCGGTTTCCTTTCGCTATCAAAGTTCGTAGCGTGTCAGAAAATTTAGGCAACTCAGTTAGCCCACAATTTTGTATATGAACATCTCTTAAGTTATATTGGTGAAACATCCATGCGCGATTTAGAGATGGGGGAGCACGGTAAGACAATGCATTTCTCATTGTCATGACACGCAAACTTGCAGGTAAATTCGTCGGCATTGAGCATGAAGTTGCGTTAAAGCCCAAGTTAAACCTATATAAATGCTTCATATATTGCATGCAATTTGGGAAGGTCTGAACTTTGTAAGGCACATTTTGATGCGTTTTAAGATCAATTTTGAGGGAGTGACGGTGATATATCTCTCGGGGAAGATGGCGTTCATTCATGCGATAGAAGTCAATTAGGTCTATGGCAGCTTTTTCCAAATGAGGTTTCTCGTCTAAAGGCACCACTTCAAGCCATTCGACCAGACTTTGAGCAAATTGTTGGTCTGTCAAATTTTTTGGTACAAACTCACGGTTATTAATACCCGCGACGCGGATTCCGATCGGCGGTAAGTTTGGATTGCGCGTATGTTGCCGGTTGCTGGCACCCGGTACATCGTGCTGCGTGGGCCGCTCGTGTTGACTAGATTCGGCAGAATCTGGCGCGTTGCGGTATTGGCTGTTAGTGGTCCGTGAACGAAAAAAGCTATGCATGCATTCCTCACTAAAAGCAAACGGAAAAGTTGACTGAAAAAAATGGGGGTATCGAAGGATATGGAGATTTAAAAGATGAAAGCTTGCGTCTACTCAAGAGCTTTTATATAAATCGGTTGGAACGAGCAATAATGAGTATTGAGGCAGCATCGGAAATGTGCGGTGTTTCAGCGCTGCGCCGATCATTACCAGCACAGGGCCGCTCGCACCACATAACCCTCGCTGCAGGTCTACAAGCCACATCCGTAGAATTTTTTCATCTTCCCGACTGCAATTTTCCACCACCACAACCGGCGTTTCTGGTGCCCAACTAGCAGCGAGCAACGCCTTTGCAGTATTCACTGCCTCCCGCCCTCCCATGTACTGCACCAGTGTGTCGGCAATCGGTATAGCGGTAGCGTTTGGCGCAGCGGGGTCGGTGCTCGAAGTAAAAAAAGCGACGCTACGGGATACGCCGCGAACCGTCAGCGGTTGCTTGGTGGCTGCAGCAGCGGCAAGAGCCGTAGTAACGCCAGGCACGATTTCGACATGAATTCCTGCTGCTTCCAGCGCACGCAATTCTTCATCGGCACGGCCGAATAGCATCGGGTCGCCGCCTTTTAAGCGCACCACACGTGCGTAATGCCGGGCGCTGTCGATGATTTGCGCATTGATGGCGTCTTGTGTAGAGGAAGGTTTGCCGCAGCGTTTGCCGACGCCGATCTTGATCGCTTGCGGGCAAAGTGCCAGCATGTCGTCGGTCACGAGTGCATCGTGCAGCACGACATCGGCTTCGGCCAGCAGCCGTGCGCCGCGTACGGTGATCAAATCGGCGGCACCGGGGCCGGCACCGACCAGCCATACTCGGCCTATTGGATCAGGGGATTGGCCAGGCTGCAGGCGCATGGGAACGGAATGCTCGGACATCGCGCCTGCTTATCAGTTTGTCGAGCTACAACTCAAGTTGCAGCAGAGGTTAACGTTGAAGTTATAGCCGAATCATGCCCGCTGCCACCGTCTGATGCGTGACTTCATCGATCAGGATAAACGCGCCAGTGGAGCGGATGGTGGCATAGGCATCGGCGGCCAGGGGTTGCTGCACCGTGAGAGTGATGCTGGCGATATCGTTCAGTTGCAAACCGGTCGCCGGGCGTTTTTCCTGGGTATTGATATCGAGTAGCGTATCCACAGCCGTCACGCGCGCACTGACTTGCCGCGTGGTGTGTTTGAGCCAATATTTGCGACGCATGTCGAGCGGCTCTTCCGACAACCAGCAGACATCGGCGATCACGGTTTTTAACACGGTGGCGGGGCGCTCGGCAGGCACCAACATGTCGCCACGGGAAATGTCAACGTGCTGATCCAGCAGAATCGTGACCGATTGGCCAACCACTGCACAATCGAGCGAGCCGTCCAGTGTCACGATTTCCTTGACAGTCGCTTCCTTGCCGCTCGGCTGTACCAGCAAACGGTCGCCTTGGCGAACCTTGCCGGCTTCGATGCGGCCCATGTAGCCGCGGAAATCGTTGGCTTCATGGCCGTTATGGCGTGCTACCAGCTGCACCGGAAAGCGCAACGGATCGTCATGGCATTCGTCGTAGACCGATAGCGATTCCAGCATGTCGATCAAGGTCGGGCCGGTGTACCACGGCATGCGCTCGCTCGCATCGACGACATTGTCACCGGTCAGCGCGGAAAGTGGTATCGAGCGGATATCCTTCAACCCTAGCTGGCGGGCAAACGCTGCATAGGCAGCGACGATGCGGTCGTACACGGTCTGGTCGTAATCGACCAGATCCATCTTGTTAACGGCAACGATTACGTGCTCGATCTGCAGCAGGTGAGCGATGGTCGAGTGGCGCTTGGTCTGGATAAGCAATTCCACGCTGCCGTCGTCGCCCAGTTTCACCTTGGAGACGTCGATCAGGATGATCACGGCATCGGCTGTCGATGCGCCCGTGACCATATTGCGGGTGTACTGCTCGTGGCCCGGCGTGTCGGCGATGATGAACTTGCGTTTCGGCGTGGCGAAGTAGCGATAGGCGACATCGATGGTGATGCCTTGCTCTCGTTCGGCTTCCAGGCCATCCGTCAGCAAGGATAGGTCGATGGTGTCGCCGACGGTGCGCTTATGCTTGGCGCGCGACATGGCGTCGAGCTGGTCGGCGAAGATGCCTTTGCTGTCGAACAGCAGGCGGCCGATCAATGTGCTCTTGCCATCGTCGACCGAGCCGGCGGTGATGAAGCGTAATAGGCCACGCTCGACGGCAGGATCGGCGATGCGATCAACAGCATTGTGCGGGAGGACGGCGGTCATCAGAAATACCCTTCTTTCTTGCGTTTTTCCATCGAGGCTTCCGAGGTCTGGTCGTCCATCCGGGTCGCGCCGCGTTCGGTGATCTGGGTCATGGCGGTCTCGGTGATGATGGCGTCCACCGTGCCGGCGTCGGAGGCAACCGGGCAGGTGCAGGAGATATCGCCGACGGTACGAAAACGCACGGTCATGGTTTCGATCGCTTCACCCGGCTTTGCCGGTGTCAAATCGGTGAGCGGTACCAGCAAGCCGTTACGCGGCATCACCTGGCGCTGGTGCGCGAAATAGATCGGCGGCAGCGCCAATTTCTCGCGGGCGATGTACTGCCAGACGTCGAGTTCGGTCCAATTCGAAATCGGGAACACGCGCATGTTTTCACCGGGGTGCACGCGAGTATTGTAGAGATCCCAGAGTTCGGGGCGCTGGGCTTTCGGATTCCACTGCCCGAATTCGTCGCGGAATGAAAATATCCGTTCCTTGGCCCGGGCTTTTTCTTCATCGCGGCGGGCGCCGCCGATGCAGGCGTCGAATTTGTGTTCGGCAATGGTTTCCAAAAGCGTCACGGCCTGGGCCGCATTGCGCGAATCGGTTTGCGGATTGCGCAGCCGCACCGTACCGCGGCGGATCGATTCCTCGACCGAACCGACGATCAGGCGCTCGCCGAGTTCTGCCACGCGCTGGTCGCGGAAGGTGATGACTTCGGCAAAGTTATGGCCAGTATCGATATGCACCAACGGAAAAGGAAACGCACCAGGGCGAAACGCTTTTTCAGCAATGCGGAGCAGCACCACAGAATCCTTGCCACCCGAAAAAAGCAATGCCGGGTTGGCGCATTCGGCAGCCACTTCCCGCATGATGTGAATGGCTTCGGATTCGAGCCAATCCAAATGACGCTCGTTGATGGCACCGGCCGGCGGTGGCGATGCGACGACTGCGGAGGGTTCGACGACAGTATTCATAATTCTCGGGCAGGATAAATGGGCAAGATCGATTGCATTGATGATCGACGCAATAGTCAGTTTGGGTACGTAGTTCGGGTCAGCGGCTACAGTCAACGATTTTGGTTATCGGCTTCAACGACCGGATCGGGTGGCGGGTTCGATAGCGGCGGAGGCAGCGCACCGGTTACTGTGGCCGACTTGATGCGGATCAGTTTGCCATCGACCATATGCAGTCCGCATTCCTTGGAATCCGGGTTTTCCCACCACCAGCGCCCGGCACGAATGTCTTCTCCAGGCTGAATCGCCCTGGTGCAGGGCTCGCAGCCGATCGACGGGTATCCCTTGTCGTGCAGTGGGTTATAAGGTACATCGTTGGCTCGAATATATTGCCAGACATCGTCTTCAGACCAGTCCGCCAGCGGGTTGAATTTCACCATGCCATGCGCGTCGTCTTGTTCTTGCACGTCCAGCCCGGCGCGCGTGGTCGATTGTGCTCGACGCTGGCCGGTGATCCATGCACGCTTGCCGGCCAATGCGCGGTTGAGCGGTTCGACCTTGCGGATACGGCAGCATTCCTTGCGCATGTCGATGCTGTCGTAAAAAGCGTTCAGGCCATTGCTGGCAACATATGCCTCGACAGCCGCCGGATCGGGCCGGAACGGCGTCACATCGTAGCCATAAGTCGCATTGATTCGGCCCAGCATTGCAAGCGTTTCCGCATGCAAGCGTCCGGTTTCCAAAGTGAAAATACCAATCGGTAATCCGGCTTTCAAAATCAGATCGGTCAACACCATGTCTTCGGCTGCAAGGCTGGAGGCAAAGACCGCCGGCGTGAACTCGGCGGCGATGCGTGACAGCGTAACATTGGTGGCCTCGATCAACGCTGGGTTCAGGCTTGCAACAGCATCGGTGTTCACGCCGGCGCTCCCGGCCGAGCCGCCCGTTTGAACAACGGGGTTTTCTGGTCCCACGATGTCTGGTAGCTTTCGGAAAAATCCGTCAAACCCTTGAGCGCGTCATGAATGTTGCGATCTTCACGGGTAGCGAAGGCATCGAAGCCGACACGCTGCATGTAGAACAACTGGTCCCGCAAAACGTCGCCGATTGCCCGCAGTTCACCCTCATAGCCCAGGCGGCTGCGCAAATTGAAGGCAATCGAATACCCGCGGCCATCGGTAAATTTCGGAAAATCCACAGCGATCAGCTGCAACTTGGTCAGATCGTCCTTTAACGCTTCCGGGCGATCGGCTGCACCGAGCCATACACCGATATCGGTACGATGGCTTAGAGTGGCGTGCTGGGCTTGCCACACCGCCAGCGGTACGATGACGCGCGTTGCCGGCACCGGAACGTCGGCAGCATCGATGGTCTCTTCGCCTTCCGCCAGCCGCAATACTGTCCAGTCGTCGCTCACCACCTGCCGGTTCTTGATGATTTCACGCATATGCATCTTCTCCCGCAACATGCTTGTTCTTGATCGGCGTGGCATACACGTGTTCTTTGAACGGTGCCATGCCAAGACGCTGCACGGTTTCGATGAACGGCTCGTTCTCCATCCGGTCGCGCACATACACTTGCAACAGCCGCTCGATAACGGTCGGCATCTGATACGCGGAAAACGATGGCCCGATGATCTTGCCGATGGCGCTATGGTTACCCTGCGCGCCGCCGATCGATACCTGATACCACTCGGAGCCGTCTTTATCCACACCCAGAATGCCGATATTGCCGACATGGTGGTGGCCGCAGGCATTGATGCAGCCCGAAATATTGAGCTCGATCTCGCCGATATCATGCTGAAAATCGAGATCGTCGAATTTCTTGGAAATGGCACCGGCTATCGGAATCGACTTGGCGTTGGCCAGCGAGCAAAAATCACCACCCGGGCAGCAGATGATGTCGGTGAGTAAACCGATATTGGGCGTGGCCAGGCCGTTGGCTTTGGCCAGTGCGAACAGTTCCGGCAGGTCGGCCTGGCGTACATCGGCCAGCACCAGGTTTTGCTCATGGGTAGCACGCACCTCGCCAAAGCTGAAACGGTCTGCCAGGTCGGCCACGAAATCCATTTGCGCCGCGGTGATGTCGCCGGGCGGCACGCCGGTTTTTTTCAGCGAGAGCAAAACGATTGCATAGCCAGGCACTTTGTGCGCCTTGACGTTGCGCCGGGTCCAGTTGGCAAACGCCTTATCGCTATCTTTTAGTGCCGTAACGGTTGCATCGTCACCGCCAAACGATTCATAAGCGGGCTCTGTGAAAAACGAAGCCATGCGCTCGAATTCTTCCGTCGTCAGCGTACTGGGCCCGTCTTTCAAGTCCGCCCATTCGGTCTCGACTTGACGTCGAAATTCTTCGATACCGATCGCCTTGACCAAAATCTTGATGCGCGCCTTGTAGATGTTGTCGCGCCGCCCGTATTGGTTATAGACGCGCATGATCGCTTCGGTGTAGGTCAGCATGTGCTGCCACGGCAGAAAATCGCAGATCACGCTGCCTAGAATCGGTGTGCGTCCCATGCCGCCCCCGACCATGACGCGCAGGCCGATTTCGCCGGCATCGTTCTTTAAAATGGTAAAGCCGATGTCGTGCACGGCAGTCGCTGCCCGGTCTTCGGCTGCACCGTTGTAAGCCAATTTGAACTTACGTGGCAGGAACGCAAACTCGGGATGGAATGTACTCCACTGGCGCATGATTTCCGCGTAAGGCCGCGGATCGATCAGTTCGTCCGCGGCGACACCGCAGAATTCATCCGAGGTGATATTACGGATGCAGTTGCCGGAGGTCTGGATCGCATGCATCTCCACCGAGGCCAGGTCGGCCAGAATCTGCGGCGTTTCTTCCAGGGTGATCCAGTTGTACTGAATATTCTGCCGGGTCGTGAAATGGCCGTAGCCACGATCGTAGCTGCGGGCAATGTGGGCAAACATGCGCACCTGTTTCGACGACAGCAGGCCGTAGGGCACTGCCACGCGCAGCATGTAGGCGTGGCGTTGCATGTACAGGCCGTTTTGCAGGCGCAGCGGGCGGAATTCATCCTCGGCAAGCTCGCCGGAAAGGCGCCTGCGCACCTGGTCGCCATATTGCGCCACGCGCTCCTTGACAATTTGGTGGTCGTATTCGTCGTATCGATACATCGCTATGTCCTTAAAAAACCAGTTTGATGGCGACAGTGGTCAGCACCAGGGCCAAGAGGCCGCGCAAGAATTTTTCTGGCACTTTGCGGGCTGCAAGGGAGCCGATCGTGATACCCGGCACCGAGCCGATCAGCAACGTACCGAGCAATACCCAGTTGATCGAACCGAGCCACCAGTGACCAAGCGCAGCAATTGCCGTCAGAGGTACAGCATAGGCGATGTCCGTACCGGCGATTTCGGCTGGGGAAAGCTTGGGATAAAGCAGCACCAGCAACGTGGCACCGACAGCGCCGGCACCGATCGACGACACGGTGACCAATGCCCCCAAGAGTATACCGGAGAGCACCGTGGCTGTCGCTAAACTGGTGCCATGCAAGTGTTTTTCCGGATGAGCGGTCAACCAGGCCTGCATTCGGCCTCGAAACAGCAGGGCGATTACGGTCAGGGCGACCGAACCGGCAATCGCGTAACGAATAAACTGGCCGATGTCGGGGCTTAGTGCGCCAAATTGCTTGAGAAACAAGGCTGCGACGACTGCGGAAGGCAGGGCACCCACACACAACAGGCGCACAATGTCCCAATGCACGGTACCGCGGTACCTGTGTGCCACCGTGCCGGCTACTTTCGTAATCGAGGCGAACGCCAAGTCGGTTCCAACCGCCACACCGGGTACGACGTTGAAAAACAAAGTCAGTAGGGGCGTCATGAGGGAGCCGCCACCGACGCCGGTGAGGCCTACAAGAACTCCGACCCCAAACCCGGCGACGATATAAGAAAGTGTCATAACGCTCCACGCAACAGTGCAGGAATAGTAATAAACTCTCGCCTTATATCAAACTACAGACTTTCCATTTGCTTATATACGGTTTTTGCATATGGAAAGATGAAGGATTTCATGAACCTGCATCAGTTGCGTTTTGTCCGGGAAGCGGTACGCCAGAATTTCAACCTGACCGAAGCGGCCAAAGCGTTGTTTACCTCCCAACCGGGTGTTTCGAAGGCCATCATCGAACTTGAAGAGGAATTGGGGGTGGATATTTTCACGCGCCACGGCAAGCGTGTTCGTGGGTTGACCGAGCCCGGGCGCGCCGTGCTGAAAGCGGTTGAAGTGATCATGCAGGAAATCGATTCCCTAAAAAGTATTGGCCGCGAGTTTGCCGCGCAAGATAGCGGCAGCCTCACGATCGCCACCACCCACACGCAGGCGCGTTACTGCCTGCCACGGGTGGTGCAGGCATTTACCGCAAAATTTCCAAAAGTAAGGCTGTCGCTGTTGCAAGGAAACCCGAAACAGGTGGCGGACATGGTGCTGAAGGACCAGGCAGACTTGGCAATCGCCACGGAAGCGATCGCCTCGCTACCCGGCTTGATTTCGGTTCCGTGTTATCAATGGGAACATTTGGTCGTGGTGCCGTCAGACCATCCGCTATTGAAATCGCCATTATTGACATTGGAAGAAATCGCACGTTATCCATTGATCACCTACGATGCCGCTTTTGCTGGTCGCAGCAAGATCGACCAGGCGTTTTCCTTGCGCAATCTGCGCCCGGATGTGTTGCTCGAAGCCATCGACGCCGATGTCATCAAAACCTATGTCGAGCTTGGTCTAGGCGTCGGCATCATTGCCGGCATGGCATTCGACGCGGAGCGGGACAAGGGCTTACAAGCGTTACCCGTCGGTCATCTTTTCGGCACCAACGTATCCCGGTTGGCGATCAAGCAGGGCGCTTACCTGCGCAGTTATGTCTATACCTTCATCGAGTTGCTGAACCCGACGCTCAACCGCAAGCTGGTCGAGCAACTCATGAGCGGCAGCAAAGAAAGTTACGAATTGTGACCGTGCATACCGACCTGTTGGCGTATTACACGCAATGCGCTCCGACGTACGACCAGCTTTACCAAGCGCCGGAACGCCAAGCCGACCTGACGCAGTTACATGCCCGCGTACGCGACAAGGTCGCTGGTCAGCGCGTGCTCGAACTGGCCTGTGGCACTGGTTACTGGACGACTTACATGGCGACGTCGGCGGCGAAGGTATGCGCAACTGACCTAAACGCGGCGATGCTCGACGTTGCTTGTACAAAGCACCCGAAGAGCGACAACGTCACTTTCACGCTGGCAGATGCCTATGCGCTACCAGCTATCGGCGACGCTGAAATATTCGATGCGTGTTTTGCCAGCGGCTGGTGGTCCCATGTGCCGCGCGAACGTCAGGTGGGGTTTCTAAATGGATTGCGCGATCGTCTCGCACCAGGCGCAAGGCTGTTGCTGATCGACGATATTTATGTGGAAGGGCACAGCACGCCGATTGCCCGAACCGACGTTGAAGGCAATACCTACCAGATACATCGTCTGGCCAACGGCGAACGGTATGAGGTACTGAAGAATTTTTCTACCGACAGCACACTGCGCAAGCGGCTCGGCGGGCATCTGAAAGATCTGCGTATCGAGCGGTTCACCCATTACTGGCTGCTCAGCGGGCGATTCAAATAATCGAAGTGCCTGAAATGCCCGCTAGGCAGCTAGCCGCTCCGTGGCGTTGCAGCCCGAAAGCAGGAAAGACAAACCGATCACCAACACCAGTTCGCCTTCGGCCGAGCGGGCGGTGCCGGCAATACCTGGTACCGTAATCGCCGTCATCGGCTTGATTACCAGGTCTGCCGTGCCATCCACGGCCTCGACAGCGAGAATATACGGATGGGGCGCGGCCATGACGATGCCCACGCGTTCATTACAGGGTTCGTAGCCAAGCACCGCCGCCATCGACAGTACCGGCAATGGCCGACCCTGGTCCCGCAGCACCGGCGCGCCGCCGATTTCAGAAAACACTTCCGGTAATTCCACCACCCGCTGCACCACCGCCATCGGCATGGCCAATGCCGCACCGGCGGTACGCACCAGCATGGTCGGCACGATCGACAATTCGATCGGCAGGCGGATAGAAAAGCGCGTGCCGGCCCCTAGGGTGGAATCGATGCGGATGGAGCCGCGGTGTTTTTCCACAGCGGTTTTTACAACGTCCATACCAACACCCCGGCCGGAAACGCTACTGGCAACATCTTTCGTCGAAAAACCCGGTAGGAACACCAATTGAAACGCTTCCTCGTCGGTCTGCGCTGCCGCATCGCTGATCAAACCTTTTGCAATTGCCTTGCGGCGTAGCACCTGCGGGTCCATGCCTTTACCGTCGTCCGACAGTTCGATCATCACGCTGCTGGCTTCCTGCCATGCTTTCAATGAAATAATCGCTTTCGACGATTTGCCGGCAGCGCTGCGATCGACGCCTTCCTCGATGCCATGATCCAGCGCGTTGCGCAACATGTGCACCAGCGGATCGTAGAGGCTATCGACCACGACCCGGTCGACTTCGGTCTCGGCACCCTCGATGACCAGTTCCACATCCTTACCGAGATCTTTTGCCAGCTCCCGCACCAGACGTGGAAACTTCTGGAACAACCGCCCAACCGGCTGCATCCGGGTCGATAGCGTCGCCCGTTGTAATTCTGTGGAATAACGCGATGCACGATTCAAGGTTTCAGCCAACGCTGTCATCAAAGCGGCAGCACCGCCTTCGAACTGGAACTGTCCTAGTTTTTCCAGCAAAACCGCCGCCTGATTCGCCGCTTGCACCGATTCACCGGCCACTTCCAATAATGCATCGAGCTTGACGGCATCGACGCGGATGCTGTCTTCCTTGACCGGCGCAGCCGCGGCACGGGGGGCGTTGCTGACCGGCGGTGGCGTATTGGTACTGGTACTAGCTGCGGCGGGTGTGATCGATGTGGAAGAGGTTGCAGCGTCTGCGATCGCTTCGCCGGCTGCAGTAGTAATCGCAGCCGCTGCAGTTCCTGCTATGGCAATGGCTGAAGAATCCGATCTAGCTGCTGAGCCCGCAGTGCCGTGTGTACCGTGCAGCTGGTCCAGATATCGAGCCCGCTCTTGCTCGGTCAAGGTGCCGGCTGGCACCACCGCTTCGTACAGTAGCAGCCAGTCCGGGCCGTTTGCATGCGTCGCATCAAATCCAGCTTGCGTCGTAGCTGCATCGGAAGTCATCGGCGCGACAGGCGCGGTGGCCTTATCAACACTCGCAACGGACTTACCTTCGATCGCATTCGTCAGTATCTCTTCGAGCGAGGCGGGCATCGGTGCCAGGCTCGACGGGCTGGCACCATTGGCCAGTTCGGTCAACTGGTCGGCTACGAAGCCACTGGCCTGCAAAGCCGCCTCGATGGCGATCGGTGTTACCGGCGCGGCACCTGTTCGTAATGCGTCGAACAGGTTCTCGGTTAAATGGCAGGCGGATACCATCGCCGGCAAGTTCATAAAGCCGGCCCCGCCCTTAATGGTATGAAACGACCTGAACACGGCGTTGAGCGTGTTTAAATCGCCAGGATTGCGTTCGAGCGATAACAAATGTTCTTCGACATTGGTCGCCAGGTCGAGCGCCTCCACCACGAAATCCTTGAGCATGTCTTCCATCAGAAGCCCAAACTGTCGAGAAGATCGTCCACACCGTCCTGTGCCATGGCGGTGCCGCCTATCGCTGGGCCGTTCATCAGATCCGCTTGCTTTTGCTCCGGTGGCTGCATCGCCGCTTTCAATTCTGCCGGCGCGTTATCGCGCAGCAATTGCGCCAATTCTTTTTCCGCCGTGTGCGTAATGACCACGATTTTCTTGATCAGCTGGCCGGTAATATCCTGAAAATCCTGTGCCATCATGATTTCTAGCAGTCGTGCTTTTTCCGCTTCGGTCGCTTCTGTTACCGAGGTGGCGAACTGCCGTGAATCGGCCGCGAGCAGCTTGAACTCATCGACATCGAGCTTGCCGTTGAAGAGCGCCTCCCAGCGGCTATCCATATCTTTGGCTTTTTTTGCCAGAGCGTCCTGCGCGGGCATGCCGATGTCGATTGCATTCAATACCTTGTTGGCTGCCTGCTCGGTCAGGGAGGCGACGTATTCCAGGCGATCTTTGGCATCGGTGATTTCGGTGGCGACGCTGGTGAGGGAACGATCGTAGCCAAGCTCACGCAGGGAATCGTGAAGCAGCCGCACGATGCCGCCGAGGCGTGCGAACATGGGCTTTTCGGATTGGTCGTCTGCTGACGTTTCTACCGTGGTTACCGTAGCTACGGGCGCTGCCATATTGGTATTGGTATTGTCGTCGGTACCAGCACCGGCAGTTGCCGCCGCTACTTTGGGTTCAGCCGTCCGCTGGGCAGAAATTTCGTCGAACAGTGCATCAAAATCGTCGTCGCTGCCAGCCATATCGCACTATCTCCAATAGAAAAAAGCATACCCTATGTTTTCTAAAGGCAATAATAACGACAATTCACGACATGGCATAGACATTCGACACGGTGTCGCCCACCAATGCAACACTTTAGATTTCCAAATTGTCAATCAATCGTGTGACTCCTAGCTTGGCCGCGCCGAGTACCACGAGCGGTTCGTTTTCGGCAAGTTCAGTCGGGGAGGGGGGCTGTAAATCTACACGCTTGCGAATCGAAATGTAATCCGGTTGCCAGCCGTTCTTTATCAGCGTTGCCATGGCTCGGCCTTCAAGTTCCGATAGATTGGCATGACCGCCGCGTACATCGTTTGCCACCCGTTTCAGTAACGCATACAGGGCAGGTGCCTGCGCGCGTTCGCTAGCCGACAGGTACATATTGCGCGACGACAGGGCCAGGCCGTCGTCGGCACGAAACGTTTCTGCAGCGACGATCTGAGTCGGCAGCGCAAATTGCCGCGCCATATTTCGCACCACCATCAGCTGCTGATAGTCTTTTTTCCCAAACACGGCGACGCCCGGTTGAACGCAAGAAAAGAGTTTGAGTACCACGGTCGTGACACCGGTAAAAAACCCCGGCCTGAATTCCCCTTCAAGGATATTTCCTAGATCACCGGGAGGGCTCACGCGAAATGCCTGCGGTTCCGGATAAAGATCTTTCTCGGTCGGTGCGAAAAGCACATATACACCCTCGCGCTCGAGCTTCTCGACATCTGCCTGAAAGGTACGCGGATACTTGTCGAAATCCTCGTTCGGGCCAAACTGCAGCCGGTTAACGAATATCGAAGCGACGATCGGGTCGCCGTGCTTGCGTGCTAGGCGCATCAGCGAAAGATGCCCCTCGTGCAGGTTTCCCATCGTCGGCACGAAGACGGTGCGTAACTGGCCGCGCAGTTGATCCCGCAGGTCGTCGATGGAAGAGATGATTTTCATGTCGGCACATCAGCTGGAACATACGCCAGCCGGACATAAATCGGCGCAAACGCTTCGGCCTGGGTAATTTCAACCAGTGTTTCCTTCGCCAATTCCAACAGCGCGATGAAATTGACTACCATGACCGGTACGCCGCGCGCAGGATCGAACAGATCGGCAAACTCGACGAACCGTGTCGATTGCAGGCGACGCAGAATGCCGGTCATGTGTTCGCGCACCGAAAGTTCCTCGCGGCTGATGGTGTGATGAACGGTCAATTTTGCCCGCCTGAGCAAGTCGGCCCAGGCAGTCTGTAAATCGATGGGCTGCACCTCGGGCCGGCGCAGCACTACGCTTTGCTCGATGGCAGCTTGCGCACGAAGGCAGTCGCGGCCCAGTTGCGGCAAACGATCGATCTGGGCTGCTGCCAGTTTCATCTGCTCGTATTCCAATAGCCGCCGCACCAGCTCGGCTCTCGGGTCGCCCGCTTCTTCGCCATTGTCGGCTCTGCGTACCGGCAACAGCATGCGTGACTTGATCTCGATAAGCATGGCCGCCATCAAGAGATATTCAGCGGCAAGCTCAAGATTATGTAGACGAATCTGGTCGACATATTCCAGGTATTGCAGCGTCACGGCTGCCATAGGAATATCGAGAATATTGAAATTTTGTTTGCGAATCAGGTAAAGCAGCAGATCCAGCGGACCTTCGTAAGCTTCTAGAAAAATCTCCAGCGCATGCGGTGGGATGTACAAGTCGTTCGGCAACTTGAAAAGCGGTTCGCCATAAAGCCTGGCCAAGCCGATATCATTTGCCACAACCGCCGCCACACTTGCTACCACCGACACCCGGGTCAGCCGATCTTGTTTTGGTAGACGTAAGACTGCCGGGCGACAGAAGAATCGCGATCGCGCGCCTGCTGATCGAGTTCGACCGGCGCTTTATCCCACAATACTGCCCGCCCAGCGCGCTGATCCGCCTCGATTGCCGGATTTTTCGCCTTCATCTCCCTGATGAGCAGCGTCATTTCGGATTCATACCCCTTGAGCTGCTTGGTAAAACTCATGATCGTCTCGATTGAAATAAAAGAACTGAAACAAAATAACTACTCGCATTTTACCTGCTTCACCGCACCCGCATCCCCGGTACTGCGCCGGGCCAGGGCGTCAAGATATAGATACCCGGTAGCGCTTTTTCATCCGCAGCCGAAGCGGCCAGCACCATGCCTTCGGAAACGCCGAATTTCATCTTGCGCGGTGCCAGATTGGCGACCATGACAGTCATCTTGCCAATCAAGTCTTCCGGCCGATATGCCGATTTGATTCCTGAAAATACATTGCGCAGGCGGCCTTCGCCCACGTCCAAGCTTAGTCGCAGCAGTTTGTCCGAACCTTCGACCGCCTGACAATCGACAATAATGGCAATCCGCAGGTCGATCTTGGCGAAGTCGTCAATCTTAATTTCCAACCCTGGCGCTTCGGCAATGCCCGGTGCTGCCAGTAAAGTTGAAAATGGCGAGTTTGCAGAGCCAGCCGATTCCGCCAAACTGGCTGCGCCCAGTGAGCCCGCCGTATTTAACGAGCCCACCGAATCTTGAGGAGCCGCTGAATTTAGAGAAGCTGCCGAATTTGACGAGCCCGTAGGTGTCGAGGTTGTTGCTGGCGGCTCGAACAATTGCTCCAGCATCTTCGCATCCGCACGCGTCATCAGGTGGGTGTAGCCATTTACTCGGTGCCCGTCGGGCAAAGGCGTTTCGACATCGGCCCATTGCAAAGGCGCGATGTTGAGCAGCGCTTCCACCTGAACGGCAAGTGCCGGCAAGACCGGCTTGAGGTAGATCGTCAGAATGCGAAACGCTTCCAGCAGCCGGCTGCATACCTCCTGCAACGCTGCACTGCGTGCCGGGTCTTTGGCCAGCTCCCAAGGCTTGTTAGCGTCCACATAGGCATTGACAGCGTCGGCTTGATCCATAATTAGGCGCAACGCTTTGCCGTATTCGCGGTTGTCGTACAACGCGGCGATCGGCGTGGCGGCTTCTCGCAGGTTGCGCAAAAATGGGTCCGATGCGTCGGCCCAGCCGGTTGCGACCGCACCGTCGAATTTCTTGGCGATGAAGCCGGCCGCGCGACTGGCGATATTGATGTATTTGCCGATCAGATCCGAGTTGATTCTCGCGACGAAATCTTCCGGGTTGAAATCGATATCTTCGACCTTGGCGCTAAGCTTGGCGGCAATGTAATAACGCAGCCATTCCGGATTCATACCGATTTCCAGATATCGTAACGGCGATATTCCCGTGCCGCGCGACTTCGACATTTTTTCTCCGCGCACGGTAATAAAGCCGTGCACGAAGATATTGTTTGGTACCTTCATCCCTGAAAACTTCAACATCGCCGGCCAGAACAGCGTATGAAAATACGTAATGTCCTTCCCGATGAAATGATATTGCTCCGTTGCCGGGTCCGCCATGAAAGCGTCGTACTCGCGCCCGGTACGATCGAAATAATTTTTAAGCGATGCCAGGTAGCCGATCGGCGCATCCAGCCATACGTAAAAATATTTGCCGGGGGCATCCGGTATCTCGATGCCGAAGTAGGGAGCATCCCGGCTGATGTCCCAGTCGCCCAAGCCGCTGCTACGTTGCGGCGCAGATGCTTGTGCGTCAGTAGCGTCGGTTGTCTCTACAGCAGGCTTGGCATCGAGCCACTCCCGGGCTTTATTTGCCACTTCCGGCTGCAGGCGCGTATCGTCCAGCGCCCAGCCGCGCAAAAAGTCGACACATTTCTGGTCGGACAATCTGAAGAAATAATGCTCCGACGTTTTTCTTACCGGCGTCGCACCGGTCAGCGTCGAGTAAGGATTCTTCAGGTCGGTAGGTGCATACACTGCGCTGCAGTGCTCGCAGGCGTCGCCATACTGATCCGGCGTGCCGCAGTTCGGGCATCCGCCCTTGATATAGCGGTCGGGCAAAAACATGCCCTTGACCGGATCAAAAAACTGCTCGACGCTGCGCGTCGTGATCAAGCCCGCCTGGTCGCGCAGACGCCGATAGATTTCCTGCGACAACGCGTGATTTTCCGGGCTATCGGTCGAGCTCCAATTATCGAACGCTATATGGAAACCATCCAAGTAAGCCTTGCGCCCGGCTGCGATGGTCGCCACAAACGCCTGCGCCGTCACGCCAGCCGTTTCCGCTGCGATCATGATCGGTGCACCATGTGCATCGTCCGCACCGACGAAATGCACGGTGTGCCCCTGCATGCGCTGAAACCGCACCCAGATATCGGCCTGGATATATTCCATGATATGCCCGATGTGAAACGGGCCGTTCGCGTAGGGCAGGGCGGTGGTGACGAATAGCTGGCGCGGTGCAGTAATGCTCATAGAGTCATGCTTGGAATGGCGAAGTGAATAAAATTAGCGGCAAAAATAAGCCGCAGCAACGGAATACGCGGTAATAGCGTACGCAGTTATGAAAAGGTATAACTGGCCGCAATTCTAGCAGTCAGGAGCTTATCATCGGCTGAGATGGTGTCGGCGCGCATTGTTTCGATCGTAGAGCCGATCAGTCGGTAAAATACGTTTTTCACCTGCCTCCGCCCCATTCATCCGGGGCAGCCCCGACCGCACATGACCGCACATCCGCAAATCCGCACCCGTTTCGCCCCCAGCCCGACCGGTTTTCTCCACGTCGGCGGTGCTCGCACGGCGCTGTACTCCTGGGCCTACGCCCGCCGTTTTGGTGGCGCATTCATTTTACGTATCGAGGATACCGACCTCGAACGCTCGACCCCCGAGGCGGTTCAGGCAATTCTCGACGGTATGCAGTGGCTGGGCCTCGAACATGACGAAGGCCCGTTCTATCAAATGCAGCGCATGGAGCACTACCGCGCCGCGCTCCATCAGCTATTTGCCAGCGGTGATGCTTATCATTGCTACTGTTCTCCCGAAGAAGTTGAAGCCATGCGCGAGCGTCTGCGCGCTGCGGGAGACAAACCGCGTTACGACGGTACCTGGCGACCCGAGCCGGGCAAGACGCTGCCTGCAGTTCCAGCCGAGCGCAAGCCAGTCGTCCGGTTTCGTAATCCTATCGACGGGGCCGTCACCTGGGACGACTTGGTAAAAGGGCCTATCACCATCGCCAATGCCGAAATGGATGACTTGATCATCGCTCGATCCGACGGCACACCCACCTATAATTTCTGCGTCGCAATTGACGACCGCGATATGCGTATCACACACGTAATTCGCGGCGATGACCACGTCAACAACACCCCACGCCAGATCAATATCCTGCAAGCGCTCGGTGCACCGCTACCTGAATACGGGCACCTGCCGATGATACTCGGCAGCGATGGCGAAAAACTGTCGAAACGGCACGGCGCAGTCAGCGTCATGCAATATCCCGAGGAGGGATTTTTGCCCGAAGCGATGCTCAATTACCTGGCCCGACTGGGATGGAGCCACGGCGACGAGGAAGTATTCTCCGTTGCACAACTATGCGAGTGGTTCGACCTCGATCACCTATCCAAATCGCCCGCCCAATTCGATCGGGAAAAGCTGCTGTGGCTCAATGCGCATTACATCAAACAAGCCGACAATGCCCGACTGGCGACGCTGATACGCCCGGCCATGCAAGCCAATGGCGCAATATTCGAGAATACCCCCGCATTGGAAGCCGTGGTAGCTCTGATGAAAGATCGTGCCAACACTGTCGATGAGTTGGCTACCGCAGCCATGCTCTTCTATCGCTTGCCCACGCTCGATGCAGCGCTGCGCGCACAGCATTTGGACGATACCGTTAGAACCGCGTTGGGCGATTACACCCGCCGATGTGCCGATGTAGCATGGACCCGGGAAGCACTTGCCGCACAACTCAAATCGGTACTCATCGCGCACCAATTGAAAATGCCACAACTGGCCATGCCGCTACGTCTGCTCCTCACCGGCCAGCTGCAAACGCCGGCCATCGATGCGGTCGTGGAAATACTCGGACGGGAAACAGTCGTTGCACGCCTCCAGGCAGCGTTATAAGACCACCGATAAAGGTAGCTTCTGAAGATATTTCATTTCGGGATTGTCAGCCCGGCAAAACCTGCGCTATAATTTCGCTCCTGCGCAGGGGGTATAGCTCAGCTGGGAGAGCGCTTGCATGGCATGCAAGAGGTCAGCGG
>JAZKGZ010000015.1:0-208715 GCA_040385645.1 Pseudomonadota bacterium | reverse complement strand
TTCGTCAGCAGCAAAGAGATGAGATTATGACGCCCTTGCTTGAATCAGTCAACTGTAATTCCAACGTTTTTTTGCATTTTCTCGGTCGCCCTCAGTCCGCCTCGGTGTGCTGTACACAGCAAACAGCACTTACGGAACAGCCTACCAACCTCAAAATGCTTCCAGCAATTTTTTGCCCTGCAAAAGTTTAAAAAGCGTGCTTTTTAAACTTTTGCAGGGCCCCATGCGACGGGAGCAAAATTATACCAAAACTGCGGCCCACTTGCCAACTGTGATTAGCTTTCATCTCGGTATGCCTGTCCAACGGCAAAACACAGGAATAAAGCAGATTTACTGCATAATTTATTCGGCAGCATGGTAACTGGTGACGCGATCCACTTCTTCTTTGGAGCCGAGGAAGACAGGGACACGCTGATGAAGCTTTTGTGGCTGGAGGGAAAGAATCCTCTCGACTCCATCGGTTGCCGCTCCTCCTGCCTGCTCCACAAGAAATGCCATCGGATTGGCTTCGTACATCAATCGGAGCTTGCCGGGCTTACCCGGATCACGAGCATCAGCGGGGTACATGAATATCCCACCACGTGTCAGAATGCGATGTACATCCGCAACCATCGATGCAACCCAGCGCATATTGAAGTCTTTGCCACGTGGCCCTTCAACACCGGCTTCTAATTCGGCTATATACCGACCGACTGGCCCGTGCCAATGTCGACTATTAGAGGCGTTGATCGAATATTCTTTTGTTTGCGCAGGTATCTTCATATCGCGCTGCGTAAGAACCCACGAACCCATTTCTCGATCGAGCGTAAAACAATGGACACCGTTACCAGTACTCAAAACCAATACGGTTTGTGGGCCATAGACGGCGTAGCCTGCTGCGACCTGCTGACTGCCAGGCTGAAGAAAATCTTTCTCTTGCGGGAGCGTCATGCCGTCGGGTGCTTTGAGTACTGAAAAAATCGTACCGATCGAGACATTGACATCGATATTGCTTGACCCGTCTAGTGGGTCGAACAAAAGCATGTATTCGCCCATCGGATAACGATTGGGAATCGGGTGAATCGTTTCCATTTCTTCAGATGCCATCGCCGCGAGGTGGCCGCCCCACTCGTTTGCCTCAAGCAAAATTTCATTGGAGATCACATCCAGCTTCTTTTGAATTTCACCCTGTATGTTTTCGCTGTGGGCTGTCCCGAGTACATCACCCAACGCACCTTTGCCCACTGCGTGACTGATTGTTTTGCAGGCACGTGCGACGACTTCGATCAACAAACGCAACTCCGCCGGAATGCTATTGTGTTCACGTTGTTGTTCGATCAAATGCTGCGTCAGACTAATTCGTTTCATGTTATTCCTCGATTTATTCAATTACCAAAATTTCAAGCGCCTCTACCGAAATGGATTAAACCGCCAGTGCCTTGGTGACGACTTCACGCGTGTCATTCGATAAATAGGGTGTCCGGATGACTGCCTGTAATGCTGCGTGCATATTCTCCTGCAAGACCGGGGTGTATTTACGCCACCGGTCGAGGCTGCGAGCCAGACGGGCGGCGACTTGAGGATTGATTTTATCGAGCGCAATCACCTCTTCTTGCCACAACTCGTAGCCGCTACCATCTATTGCATGAAATTGCGCAGGATTGCCGTTACAAAAGCTGAAAATCAAACTGCGTGCCCGATTAGGATTGTTACGCGAAAAAGCAGGATGCTCGGCCAATGCACGTATTTTCCTCACGTCAGTCATGCGCGATGTCGCCTGCAGCGAAAACCATTTGTCGATCACCAACGCCTCATTTTTAAAATCCGTATAAAACCTTTCCATTACGACTTCTTTGGCGGGATTGTTGCTACTAGCCATTGATGCCAATGCAGCAAGGCGATCGGTCATGTTGTCTGCATCATTAAATTGCTGCCGGCTCAGGACTGCGATCTCAATTTGATGTTCCATTCCGTCTGGCGCAGTCAAATACTGCAACGCGAGATTGCGAAGCGCACGCTTGCCAACTGCTGCAGCATCCGAGCTATGCGGCTTATCGATTTTTAAATTCAGGTAAGTAGTAAGCCAATGTTGTTTCAACGCTTGAGCAAGCGTTTCGAACAGTACGCGGCGGGCCATGTGAATCTTTTGCGGATCGACTACTGCGACTTGTTCCGATATGACTGACTCGGATGGCAAAATCAAACAAATTTCACGAAAAGCCGGGTCGAGCTGATCATCCAGCAACGTTCTACCAAAGCTTGATATCAATGCTGTTTCGCTCGCCGTAGCGGACTGCTGGAGTATCGAATGATCGTCGACGCGAGTTAGGAGACACCGCATCGCTAATCGCTGACCAGCTTCCCAACGATTGAATGCATCGCTATCGTGTGCGGATAAAAATGCTAAATCTTCGTCGGAATAATCGTACTCGAGCACGACCGGTGCCGAAAAATTACGCATCAAGGATGGGGTCGGTACCGAGGCAATATTTACGAACTGAAACAACTGTCGATCTTCTGTCAATTCCAATACCATCGTCGTCGGTAACAGATCGGCTGACATCGACTGTTGATGTGCCAGTTTTAATGGAAAATCTTGCCCATTTTCATCTAAAAGGCCGACGTTGAACGGTATGTGGAACGGTAATTTTTTAAGCTGGCCCGGCGTTGCAGCACAGTACTGCGATAACGATAGTTCGTAAGTTTGGGCGTCGGCGTCATAGCGACCCTTCGCTTGCACGCGTGGCGTCCCGGCCTGGCTATACCAGCGTTCGAATTGCGACAAATCTCGCTCGTTTGCATCTGCCATTGCCGCACGAAAGTCGTCGCAGGTTACTGCTTGACCATCGTGCCGCGCGAAGTAGAGATCCATGCCTTTGCGAAAGCCTTCGCGCCCGAGGAGGGTCTGGTACATCCTGACGACTTCCGACCCTTTTTCATAGATGGTCAATGTGTAGAAATTATTGATTTCGACGTAAGAATCCGGTCTTACCGGATGTGCCATCGGGCCGGCATCTTCTGGAAACTGGGCCTGGCGCAGCAAACGCACATCTTCTATCCGTTTAACCGCCCGGCCGCTCTTGGTACCGATCAGATCGGCTGAAAATTCCTGGTCTCTGAAAACAGTCAGGCCTTCTTTCAACGATAACTGGAACCAATCGCGGCAAGTAACGCGGTTACCGGTCCAATTATGAAAATATTCGTGACCAACGACGGATTCGATATTTGCGTAATCTGTATCGGTCGCTATCCGGGGATTTGCTAAGACAAACTTGGTATTGAATATATTCAATCCCTTGTTTTCCATAGCGCCCATATTGAAATCGCTGACGGCGACGATCATGAAACGATCCAGATCAAGTTCTAGATCAAATCGTTCGGCATCCCAGCGGATACTGTTTTTCAGCGACTGCATCGCATGCTCGGTCTTGTCGAGGTTACCGTCTTCTACCCAGATCTGCAGCAATGCCCGATGCCCGGAGCGTTGCTCGAACCATTCTTCCTGACACACGAGCTTGCCGGCGACGAGCGCGAACAGGTAGGACGGCTTTTTGAATGGATCCTCCCATTTTGCGAAATGTCGGCCATCGCCGAGATCGCCTTCTTCAATCAAATTGCCGTTGGAAAGCAATACCGGATACTGCATTTTATCGGCACGCAGCATCACGGTATATTTGGCCATGACATCCGGGCGATCCGGAAAATAGGTAATACGGCGAAAACCTTCTGCCTCGCATTGTGTAAAAAAATTTCCGCCTGACATATAAAGACCGGACAAACTCGTGTTTTCCAACGGCTTGATCTGCGTTTCAATTTCTACGGTTGCAGTCGCCGGAACGTTCGGTATTTCTAAAGTGTTCGACGTTAACCGAAAATCCTTGTCGGTTAATTGTTTTCCATCGACCCGCAACGCGATTAATGTCAGCTGTTCGCCGTTCAACAGCAAAGTGTTGCTGCGCGCGTTTGCATTACGCTGCACTATCATCCTCATCGACACGTAGGTCGCGGCGGGAGTGAGATCGAAAGCGATCTCAACGGTATCGACCAGATAATCCGGCGCTACGTAATCTTGGCGATGAATCGTTTGCGGAACGTCGGTGCGCATAACTACGAATCTTTCAATGGCAATTAGTCAAGTTACTGCGCATTCTACCAATGCTAAGTGCACACATTGTTCTTGCTACTAAATGACTTACGAGAAATACGCCTGCGCTCCAACAGCAATGAGTGAGATCAGAATTACTGCTGCAATTAATATAGCCAATAGGCGCCCGAAGCGTGGTGAACCGGCACCGGTAGTCGCTGGCTGTTCTTCCGGATGTTGCATTGGATTGTCGTCGGAGCTCAAGTGACTTTCCTTGAAAGTAAATAAATGCCAGATAGCACTAGCAGCGTACCGATTAGCTGGATTTGCGTAATCGGCTCTTCGAGAATAACCGCTCCCAAAAACAAGGTCGATACCGGACCGATCATTCCGGCCTGCGACGTTGTACCGGCACCAATGCGGGCAACGGCGATCATGGTCAAAATCACCGGCATGACGGTGCAAAACACGGCATTGACCAAAGACAGGCCATACACCTCGGCCGGTTGATGAATCAGTAACGAAATCGGTCGCAGCAGAAAAAATTGCAGAATACAAGCGACGCTGGAAACGCACATTGCGTACGCCACCAAACGCAGGGCACCTACCCGGCGTACCATTTCGCCGGAATAAATTAGATACACGGCATAAGCAATTGCACTACCGACCACGAAACCTGCGCCGATCCATACTTGCGATCCACCGCTGCGGACATCGTGCATGAATACCAGCACTGTACCGGTGTAGGAAATCAACAATGCCCACCATTCGACCCGCCGGATTCGTTTATCGAAAAGCACGATCGATATCAGCAATACGAAAGACGGCGTCAGAAACAGGATAAGCCGCTCGAGGCCTGCAGATATATATTGCAGCCCGAGAAAATCCAGAAAACTGGAAAGGTAATAGCCGATCAAGCCTAGCAAAACGATTTTGCCGCGTTCGCTTCCGGTCAGCGGTGCGCTGATACGCGCCTGCCAAATTGCGATCGCGAGAAAAAAAGGCAATGAAAACAGCATGCGAAACGCGATCAGCGTCACGGCATCCACCGGATAGCGGTAAATGAGTTTAGCGACGATCGCTTTAGTAGAGAAAAGTATTGCGCCGACGATCGCTATCGCCAAACCGGTCAGAAACACTTTTCGTTCGGCAGGCATTGAAGTGATGTTGCGCATGGTTGAGCGTCTTAAAAATCAATGATGTGACCGAGCTTGCTTGCTTTGGTTTGAAGGTAACGCAGATTGAATTTGTTGACGTTCACATGTAACGCGATACGCTCCGATACGACGATGCCGAGCTGCTGTAAGGCATCTATCTTGCGTGGATTATTCGTCATGAGTTGCAAACTCGATACGCTGAGCTGCTGGAGCATCGGCAGGCACAATCTGTAGTTTCGCTGATCTGGTTCGAAACCTAATGCCTGGTTCGCTTCGACGGTATCGGCACCGTCGTCCTGCAGATGGTATGCCCTCAACTTGCCGATTAATCCGATGCCGCGACCCTCTTGGCGCATGTACAAGACTATCCCACGACCTGCCAAAGCGATTTTTTTCAGCGCGGTTTCAAGCTGTGTGCCGCAATCGCAACGCTGGCTAAACAGAGCGTCGCCGGTCAGGCACTCGGAATGGATGCGTGCGAGCACCGGCTCACCGTCGGCAACATCGCCGAGTGCCATGGCGAGATGTTCTCTGCCGCTGCCGGCTTCGACGAACGCGTGCAGACGAAAAGTCGCCCAAGGCGTAGGCAGGTCGCAACTGGTGACATAGGTCAGCGTCGGCTCTGGTACCGCTTCGATTTCAGCGGCAATGTTGGATGACATGATATTCCTGGTAATTCACGTTGCGCTGAGGGCAACAAAGCTGTAAAGCATAGCAGGGCGGGCGGCTCGCCGCCACGTCTCTCAATACATCTTTAATTATCCATCTTTAATTATCTACGACGAATCGAACCCAGCAAGCCACGTATGATTTCCCGCCCAACGGTCGAACCGATGCTGCGCACGGCCGACTTCATCATAGCTTCCATAGCGCTGTCGGTTCGTGAACCGTTTTTGCCGCCCGAGTTACCGCCCAGTACCGTGCCGATTGCATCCTTGAATCTCCCAGTTAATGAATCGGTGTCGCCGCTGTGTGGCAGAGACGTTGGGAGCGATGTCGGTTCCGGCCCTGATTTCGAATTTGCAGGGTTCGTCGAATTAGCATGCGCAGCGATCCTCTCGTGCGCAGATTCACGGTCTACGGTCTTTTCGTAGACACCGGCGACAATAGAATCGGCAAGCAAACCGACTCTTTGCGCTTCCGTGATCGGTCCGATCTGGGATGCGGGCGGCAAGATGTGGGCGCGCTCGACGATCGTCGGACGACCTTTTTCGTCGAGAAACGAGACCAGCGCTTCACCGACTTCCAATTCGGTGATGACCTGCACCGTATCGAGAGCGGGATTCGGCCGAAATGTTTGTGCCGCGGATTGCACGGCTTTTTGGTCGCGCGGCGTGTAGGCACGCAAAGCGTGCTGTACCCGATTGCCGAGCTGCCCAAGCACCGCATCGGGTATATCGAGGGGATTTTGCGTAACGAAATACACACCGACACCTTTGGAGCGGATCAGCCGAACTACCTGCTCGATTTTTTCCAGTAGGAATTTAGGTGCCTCATCAAACAAAAGATGCGCCTCATCGAAGAAGAACACCAATTTCGGCTTTTCCTGATCGCCCACTTCGGGCAATCGTTCATATAACTCCGATAGAAGCCACAATAGGAAGGTCGAATACAGCCGGGGGGCTGCCAGCAGCCGATCGGCAGCGAGTATGTTGACCAGGCCTCGCCCTGCCGGATCGGTCTGCAATAGATCGTCGATGTTCAACATCGGCTCGCCGAAAAAACGATCGCCGCCCTGCTCTTCGATACCGATCAACCCGCGTTGAATAGCACCGATACTGGCAGCTGAAATATTGCCGTATTCCGTACGAAATTGCGCGGCATTATCGCCGACGTGACGCAACATCGTCCGCAAATCCTTAGTGTCCAACAAAAGCAAACCCTGATCATCGGCAATTTTGAAAACCAGTTGAAGTACGCCTTGCTGGGTATCGTTAAGATTGAGCATCCGTGCAAGCATGAGTGGCCCGATATCCGAGATCGTCGCTCGAACCGGATGGCCCTTTTCACCGAAAACATCCCAAAAAGTAACGGGGCAGCCGGCCCATTTCATTTCTGGCAATTGCAGCAATTCGAGACGCGTTTTGATACGGGCGCTCAGCGTCCCCGGCACGGCCATGCCGGACAGATCCCCTTTGACATCGGCCATGAATACCGGCACCCCGATTGTTGAGAAAGCCTGAGCCATGGTTTGCAAAGTCACGGTCTTGCCGGTTCCGGTCGCGCCGGTGATGCAGCCATGCCGGTTGGCAAGAGCGGGCAACAGCCCCAATTCGGACTTGTCGTTTTTTGCAATGAAGAGCGGATTCGCCATATTTTCCAGTCGTTTCGCAGAGAGTTTGCGCATAGCACTATGCTAAAATTGTAGATTGATTTGCTACATTTCAGGGTTTAATTTTGCCCGACCGATCTGCGATCGTGTCACAGGAGCGCCAGCTCAGGGTTAGGGAAAGAGAAAAGTCATGGCAGGACATAGCAAGTGGGCCAATATCAAGCACAAGAAGGCTGCCACCGACGCCAAGCGGGGTAAAGTCTGGACCCGACTCATCAAGGAAATTACGGTCGCTTCACGCCTTGGGGGCGGCGATATCGGCACTAACCCTCGTCTGCGGTTGGCGGTAGAGAAAGCTGCCGACGCAAATATGCCAAAAGACAACGTCACCAGAGCGATTCAGCGGGGAAGCGGCGGCCTCGATGGTGCAAATTACGAAGAGATTAGGTATGAGGGTTACGGCATCAACGGTGCCGCGATTATTGTCGATTGCCTAACCGACAATCGAGTTCGTACGGTTGCCGAAGTGCGGCATGCGTTTGCTAAATTCGGCGGCAATATGGGAGCTGAGAATTCGGTCTCGTTCATGTTTACGCACTGCGGCCAATTATTGTACGCACCTGGAACCTCGGAAGATGCGCTGATGGGTGCCGCGCTCGAAGTCGGTGCCGACGATGTCGTGAGCGACGAAGAAGGCGGAATCGAAGTGACTTGCGCGCCGAACGATTTTGCCGATGTCAAAGACGCATTGGAAAAATCCGGATTTAAAGCCGATGTTGCCGAGATCGTGATGAAAGCGGCAACTGAAACTATTTTTACCGGTGACGACGCTTTGAAGATGCAAAAGCTGCTCGACGCCCTGGAAAATCTTGACGACGTGCAAGAAGTCTATACAAATGCCGTGATCGACAGCAACGCCTGAATCGCCTGATACGCGCAGCAACAATAACGAAAGCGGTGCCCTCAACATGAAAATTCTGGTAGTCGGTTCTGGCGGACGCGAGCATGCACTCGCTTGGAAAATCGCGCAGTCCGCACGGATTCAAATGGTGTACGTAGCGCCCGGCAACGGTGGTACCGCATTAGATAGCCGCCTGGAAAACCTAGCGATTACCGATCCAGCTGCTCTGGCAGCGTTCGCGCAGCAGGAACATATCGCCTTGACCGTGGTAGGGCCGGAAACACCGTTGGCAGCCGGCATCGTGAATGTGTTCCGAGAAAAAGGCTTGAAAATTTTCGGGCCGACTTGGGAAGCTGCACAATTGGAAAGCTCGAAGGATTTTGCCAAAGCGTTTATGGAGCGCTACGGCATACCGACTGCCCGCTATCAAAGCTTTTCCGACCGCGCAGCAGCCCATGCCTACATTGATCGACAAGGCGCGCCGATTGTGGTGAAAGCCGATGGACTGGCTGCCGGCAAAGGGGTCGTAGTCGCCTTGCATGTCGACCAAGCACATGCTGCCGTCGATATGATGCTTGCGGAAAACAAATTCGGTGATGCAGGCGCGCGGGTGGTAATCGAAGAATTTCTGGAGGGCGAGGAAGCCAGTTTTATCGTTATGGTCGATGGTAAAAATGTACTACCACTCGCTACCAGCCAGGATCACAAACGCTTAGCCGACCAAGACCAGGGTCCGAATACCGGCGGCATGGGTGCTTACTCACCGGCACCGATTGTCACCCCGGCGCTACATGCAAAAGTAATGCGCGAAATTATTTTGCCGACTGTGCAGGGCATGGCCAAGGAAGGCATTGCCTACACTGGCTTCTTGTATGCCGGGCTGATGATCGACAAAGCTGGCAATGCCAAGACTCTGGAATTCAATTGCCGCATGGGCGACCCGGAGACCCAACCGATCATGGCTCGCCTGAAAACCGATATGTTGACGGTGATGGAACACGCCGTGGCCGGCACGCTCGACCTGATCGAATTGCAATGGGATCGACGCACGGCGCTCGGCGTGGTCGTGGCAGCGGCTGGGTATCCGGAGGCACCACTAAAAGGTGACGTCATTACCGGAATTCCCGTCGAAACCCCGGATTGCGTGACATTTCACGCTGGCACGCAACGGGTGGACGGGAAATTGCTCACCGCCGGCGGACGCGTTCTATGCGTAGTCGGCTTAGGCGATAGCGTGCGTATGGCACAGAAGCAGGCATATCTCGGCGTCGATCAGATCAAATTCGAAGGTGCACAATTCAGACGTGACATCGGATGGCGTGCACTTAAGCGACCAGGCTCCTGAATGATCTGGAAACTCTGGAGCGTTGCACAATGTCTGTATTGACCGGCACACAAAATATTCACGCGCGGGATATTGATGCGCAAGATATGCCGGCTCTCACCAGCACCGACATGAATTCAGCAACAGTTGCTGGTCCGTCGGGCATGGCAGTCAGGACTTATCTGCTCGAGCTGCAGGCACAATTGGTCGCGGCTTTGGCCGCCGTCGATGGTAAGCCGTTCGTCACCGACCCATGGGAACGGCCGGATGGTCAAGGGCACATTCGCGGTGGCGGCATTTCCTGCATGATTGAAGAAGGCAATGTATTCGAGCGCGGTGGCGTTGGGTTCTCACACGTCGGTGGCACGCAATTGCCGCCAACGGCGGCAGCCAACCGTCCGGAAATCGCCGGGCGTGCTTGGGAAGCCATGGGTGTGTCGCTGGTCATGCACCCGCGCAACCCTTATGTACCGACAGTACATTTCAATGTGCGCTTTTTTACAACGAGCGCCGTCGGGCAAGAGCCGGTATGGTGGTTCGGCGGCGGCATGGACTTAACGCCTTATTACGGCTTTGAAGAAGACGCTCGACATTTTCATCAAAGTTGCGCTACAGCGCTGGCACCGTTCGGGGCCGACCTGCATCCAAAATTCAAACGGTGGTGCGACGACTATTTTTTTCTTCGCCATCGGCAGGAACCACGCGGTATAGGTGGAATTTTTTACGACGATTTTCACGCGCCGGGTTTCACCGGTGCCTTTGCAATGATGCAAAGTGTCGGCAATGCTTTTACCGGAAGTTATCTGCCAATCGTTTTGCAGCGCAAGGATATCGTTTATGGCGAGCGCGAACGCGATTTTCAGACGTATCGACGCGGGCGATATGTCGAATTTAACCTCGTGTATGATCGCGGCACTTTGTTCGGTCTGCAGTCGGGTGGCCGGGCCGAATCGATTTTGATGTCGATGCCGCCAGTGGTCAAATGGCGCTATGATTGGCAGCCCGATGCTGGCAGCCCGGAAGCGCGGCTGTATTCCGATTTCTTGATTGCAAAAGATTGGCTCGCGTGAGGCGTCGCCGCATCGCTGTTCTTGGTGGCAGCTTCGATCCGGTGCATAACGGTCATGTCGCACTCGGAGCGCTTTTTACCCAATTGCTAGATGCCGATGAATTGCGCATCGTACCCGCAGGCGACCCGTGGCAAAAAATCGGTCTGCAAGCGCCGACGAGTGCCCGGTTAAATATGGTGGAGGTGGCATTTGCGGACATGCCAGTCGCAGTAACGATCGATCCGCAGGAAACGTTGCGGGTCGGTGCGACTTACACGATCGATACTTTGCAGGCGCTTCGCGAGGAGTTCGGCCCGGAGCCGTCGCTTGCGCTGTTGATCGGTGCCGACCAATTATTGCGGTTACACACTTGGCGAAGATGGCGTGAAATATTTGATCATGCTCATATCTGCGTTGCTTCCCGACCTGGCTTTTCGATCGAAGCCGGCCAGCTTTCGCCAGCAGTGCAGGAAATATTTTCGCAACGATTGAGCACCGTTGGACAGGTGTGCGAGCAGTCGCATGGCTTGAGTTTTTTGAGCAGGGATTTGGCGATCGAAGTGTCAGCAACCATTATTCGAAGCATGCTCTGGAATGGGGAAAGCCCTGAAGAACTGGTGCCGGCTCGGGTGCTAGACTATATTCAACAACATAATTTATATAAAAGACCTTAATGGATATCAAGACACTCCAATCCCTCGTGATCGACGCGCTGGAGGATGTAAAAGCTCAGGACATCAAGGTTTTCGACACGGTGCACCTTACCAGCCTTTTCGATCGGATTGCGGTGGCATCTGGCACGTCGAATCGACAGACCAAAGCGCTTGCGGCATCGGTGCGTGACAAAGTAAAAGAAAACGGCGGCACCATCTTGAGTGTGGAGGGGGAAGATACCGGGGAATGGGTGCTGGTAGACCTGGGGGATATGATCGTCCACATCATGCAGCCAGCGATTCGTGCGTACTATCGACTGGAAGAAATTTGGGGCGAAAAGGAAATCAAGCTCGGCGCGGCCAAGCGCGTTTCTCAGCGCACGGCATCGGAGCCGATAGACGCATCACCCAAGAAAGCCGCGGGACGGCACCTTACCGCCACATCGAAAAGCTCTCAAGCAGACCCGGATAACACCGTTTCGAAGCCGGCGCGCAAGACAGCTGCCAAAAAAATTGCCCGCAAATCCGCCAACGAAGCAACGGTTGTGCCTGTTGCGCCCGCCGCCAAACGTGTACGCAAGACAGCAACCTCGGACCAGCCGGCTGGAAAAACCGTCAAGGTCGCGCAAACCAAGACCGCAGCCGTGTCCGCAAAGAGCGCGGCAGCCAAGCGAGCACCGGCCAAGCGTGCCGCTCCAAAAGCCAAGCCTGTAGACTGAGGCTGTCGCGTCATGCAACTGACGATTGCAGCTGTTGGCAACAAGATGCCCACCTGGATCGTTCTGGGATTCGAGGATTATGCCAAGCGCATGCCGCCCGATCTGCGCCTCCATCTCAAGGAAATAAAACCCGTAGAGCGGTCCGGGAGTAAGACCGCGGCAACGGCGATGCGCCTTGAATACGAACGTATCGATGCAGCTATCCCTAAGGGCACCCGGCGTATCGTTCTTGACGAACATGGCCGCGATCTGACAACAATTCAATTGTCGGCATTGCTGACACAGTGGCAACAAGAGAGCCAGGATGTTACATTCATCATCGGTGGTGCCGACGGCCTGGACCCGCTGTGTAAGGCAGGGGCAGATATGCAAATTCGCATTTCGAGCCTGACCCTGCCGCACGGGATGGTTCGGGTCGTGCTGGCCGAGCAA
Source organism: Pseudomonadota bacterium (assembly GCA_040385645.1). Taxonomy (GTDB): domain Bacteria; phylum Pseudomonadota; class Gammaproteobacteria; order Burkholderiales; family Burkholderiaceae_D; genus JANXSS01. The sequence continues at coordinate 196,145 of JAZKGZ010000015.1, read as the reverse complement.
CTGTACCGGGCATGGTCGATTACTCAGAACCATCCCTATCATCGCGTTTGAAAAAAGAATGAGACCGGAATGAGACCCACCGACCGAAAAATCTACCTCGCCTCTAAAAGCCCGAGACGGCGAGAATTACTGCGACAAATTGGTGTGGAATTCGAGTTGTTGCTGCTACGCGATCGGGCACCGATCGGCCCGGAGATCAGCGAAGATGTATTGCCCAACGAGGCACCGATGGACTACGTCGTGCGTGTTGCAAGCGACAAAGCCAGTTTTGCGCAAAAAACCATGTTGTGGCGAAAACTGCCGACCCGCCCGGTCTTGGCAGCCGACACGACCGTCGTGCTCGACGGGCGTATTCTGGGCAAGCCAGCAAATCTTGCCGAGGCCGTCGCAATGCTCACCGCCTTGTCCGGACGCACGCACCAGGTTCATACCAGCGTCGCGGTACGTCATCGCGACGAAGTCTGGCAATACACCCAAACTTCGGACGTCGCCTTTGCGCAAATTTCCCCAGAGCAGATACAAGCCTACTGCGCCACGTCCGAGCCGTACGATAAGGCGGGTGGTTACGCGATCCAGGGCATGGCCGCGCTGTTCGTTCGTGAAATCGGCGGTAGCTATTCCGGCATCATGGGTCTCCCCCTGTTCGAAACCGCACTACTCTTGCAGCAGGCGGGTATGAAAATTTTATGAGCGAAGACATTCTGATCAATGTCACGCCTCAGGAAACCCGCGTGGCGTTGGTGTTGCAAGGCGCGGTACAAGAATTGCATATCGAGCGCACACTTTCGCGCGGCATGGCGGGCAATATTTATCTGGGCAAGGTAGTACGAGTGCTACCAGGCATGCAGTCGGCTTTTATCGACATCGGTTTGGAGCGCGCCGCTTTTTTGCACGTCGCCGACATATGGAATGCCCGTTCGCATGAGGGCGCGCCTAGCCCACCGATACCAATCGAGCGCCTGCTCTACGACGGTCAGGCGATCACCGTGCAAGTCATCAAAGATCCGATCGGTACCAAAGGTGCGCGGCTTTCCACACAAATTTCGATTGCCGGGCGCATGCTGGTGCATTTGCCACAAGACTCGCATATCGGGATTTCGCAACGTATCGAGAAGGAAGCCGAGCGCGATGCACTGCGCCAGAAAGTGCAGGCTCTGCTTAACCCGGAAGAAAAAGGTGGCTTCATCATCCGCACGATGGCCGAAGATGCTTCGGATACCGATCTGGCGATGGATGTGGAATATTTGCGCAAAACCTGGGCGACAATTCTGCAAAAAGCCAAGATGCGCCCTGCGCCGATGCTGATGCACCAGGACTTGAATCTCGCACAGCGGGTATTGCGGGATTTCGTCAACGACGACACGGCTAGTATTCAGGTCGACTCCCGAGAAAATTTTCAGATGCTGGAGCAATTTGGCAATCTGTATACGCCGTCGGTCTTGCCGCGTCTGGTGCATTACACCGGTGAGCGACCATTGTTCGATCTATATGGTGTCGAAGAAGAAATCGAGCGTGCCCTTGGCCGGCGGGTCGGACTGAAATCCGGCGGTTATCTGATCGTCGATCAAACCGAAGCGATGACGACGATCGATGTCAATACAGGCAGTTTCGTCAATGGCCGAAACTTCGACGACACGATCTTCAAGACCAATCTGGAGGCTGCGCAAGCGATCGCCCGGCAACTGCGCCTGCGCAATCTCGGCGGCATCATCATCCTCGATTTCATCGATATGGAAAGCGCCGAGCACAGGGCAGCGGTATTGAGTGAGTTGAACAAAGCACTAGCGCGTGACAGAACCAAGATATCCGTCTCCGGCTTTTCCGCACTCGGTCTAGTGGAGTTGACCCGGAAGCGCACGCGGGAATCGCTGGCGCACATTTTGTGTGAAACCTGCCCTTCTTGCAGCGGCAAGGGACAGGTGAAGACAGCAAGGACGGTATGCTACGAAATCTTGCGTGAACTGATGCGTGAAGCAAAACAGTTCAATCCTCGCGAATTCCGCATCCTCGCCTCGCAACTGGTAATCGACATGTTTCTCGAAGAAGAATCTCAACATCTGGCGATGCTGGGAGATTTCATCGGTAAGCCGATTTCACTACAGGTCGAATCGGTGTATCACCAGGAGCAGTACGACATCATTTTGACTTGATCATCGCTTGCAGCGGTGCTAAAACCCTGCCGACATCGAGTTTGCGCATGCAGTCGTGATGACCAAGCGGACATTCCCGTTGCCGGCATGGCATGCACGGCAGTTGCAAATGGATCGACTGCGATTTTTCTGAAAACGGCGGCGCATGAGCAGGGTCAGTGGGGCCGTATAGTGCCAATACCGGGCGATTTAAGGCCGACGCCACGTGTAGTAAGCCGGAGTCGTTGCTCACGATTGCCGACGCTGCTGCGATTAAAGCGATCGCCTGATCGAGCGATGTTGTTCCTGCGAGATTGCGTATATTCGACGCGTTGATTGTGATCGTCGCTGTTGTTTCAGTCGATGCACCAGCTGCCTGCGCAATCGCAGTGACGATCTCGCCGCAGACCGGCCGATCTTTAGGTGAGCCGAGTAAAACGATGTTCAGGTTTGGTTGTTGCTGCAGCAGCCGTCTGGCCAACTCTGCAAAATGACCGGCGGGCCAGCGTTTGGCACTGCCGAATTCGGCACCTGGTGCGAATGCCACAACCGACGACTCAGAATCGATGTCGAAGTGATGTAACACCTCGCGCCGGCGTGCGTCGTTCACCGCGATCATCGGGCGCGGCAGGTTCGATCGGCCGGAAACACTCCTGCATGGTGCGTTCGCCAGAGCGGCATAGAACGCTACCATCGGCCGCGGCACGGTACCGGCGTCATGATGAACGACATTGAGAAGCCCGTAGCGCATCTCACCCTTGTAGCCTATGCGTCGCGGAATGCGTGCTAGCCAGGGAATCAGCGAAGATTTCAGGGAATTGGGCAGTATGTACGCTTCTGCATAGCCAAGTGTGCGCAATCTGGCAGCAAGCGCCCGACGGCTACCCCACTCTAGCGAACCGGACCGAAACGTTGTCTCGATCACCTCGGCCACCTCCGGCACCGCACGCCATACCGCTGCGATCGTCGGTGAACAAAGCACATCGATTTCTACATCTTGAAAACCCGGACGTACTTTGAGAAGCTGTAGCAACGGTTGCGCCATGACTGCATCCCCCACCCAGTTCGGGGAAACGATCAAGATCCGCCCGGCGTTCAAGACACGAGCTCTTTTGCAAACTGCAATTGATGTAGATTGGCATAAACGCCGCCGTTGGCCAGAAGCTGCGCATGCGTGCCGACTTCGGCGATTTCACCTTCGAGCAGCACGACGATCCGACTGGCGCGCTCGATGGTGGAGAGCCGATGTGCGATCACCAACGTCGTGCGGCCTTGCATCAGCCGCTCTAAAGCGCCCTGCACCGCCCGCTCGGATTCCGAATCGAGCGCCGATGTGGCCTCGTCGAGAATTAAGATCGGCGCATCTTTATAGATCGCGCGCGCGATTGCCAGGCGTTGACGCTGGCCGCCGGACAGGCGCGAACCGTTATCACCGATCCAGGTATCTAGCCCTTGCGGCAACTGCGCGATCATCTGCTCCAAATGCGCAGCTTTTGCTGCAGCGATCACACGTTGACGATCCGGCGCAGCATCGCCATAGGCGATGTTGGCCGCAACGGTGTCGTCGAACAGGACGACGTTCTGGCTGACCATTGCCATCTGCGCGCGCAAGCTCTCGAGTGAAATCGATTCGATCGGCTGGCCGTCGAGCCGGATCACACCTTGGTCGAGCGTATAAAAATTCGGCACGAGATTGACCAGCGTCGATTTACCGCCGCCGGACATTCCTACAAAAGCGATTGTCTCGCCCGGCAGAATCGTCAGGTGGATGTGTTTTAGCGCCGTCTGCTGCTGGCCGGGGTAAGTAAAACTTACATCGTCGAATTCCAGCTTTCCGGCCGCTCGAGACGGCAGAGTCAAACCACCGACGCGTTCGGCCGGGGCGTCGATCAAGGCGAATACAACGTCTGCCGCCGCCAGCCCGCGTTGCAAGGGCCCGTTGATTTCCGCGAGACGCTTCAATGGCGTGATCAACATCAGCATGGCGGTGATGAACGACACGAAGCCGCCTACGGTGGTCTGGTTTTGGTTGGTCTGGATCAACGCGATAACGATCACGATCGATAATGCACAAGCCGCCATGACCTGAGTAATCGGCACCGTGGCAGCAAACGTACTACTCATTTTCATGGAATATCGACCTAAACGCTCACCACGTTCGTCGAAGCGGCTGCGCTCGTACGCCTGCCCACCAAATATCTTGATGACTTGTTGAGCCCGTGTGGTCTCTTCGATCACCTGCGTCAGCTCACCGTTGATCTTCAAATATGTCTGAGTCAGCGAGCGCAGCCGGCGACCGGTGATGCGTACGATCAAAGCGATCATCGGCAACAGCACAATGGCGATCAATGTCAATTGCCAGTTCAAGTAGAACAGATAAGCCAGCAAGCCGATCACGGTCAGAGAATCGCGAATCATCGAGGTGAGTACGTTCTTCACCATATCGACGATTTGCTGCACTTCGAACATCATGGAGTTGATGACCCGACCAACCGGGTTATCGGCATAGAAGCCGATGGAGACATCCAGTATCCGATTGAACATCTGCTGTCGCAGGCGGTTGAGCAGACGCGTCGAAGCCCATTGCACCATGTAGGTCGTCACGAACGTAGAGATGCCTCGAAAAATAAAAATGCCGATCACCGCTGCCGGCACCAGCCACAAGCTGAAAGTGCGTTCACCGGTGAAGCCCCGATCAAGCAGTGCTTTAAGCAATGCAGCCAGTGCGGGTTCGGTCGCTGCCGTCATCATCATGCCGAGCATGGCTAAAGCCAGACGGCCACGATATGGCTTCAACATTCCTAACAATCGGTGCAGATGAGGTGTTAGGCGCATTACGGATATTGCCGATACATGGAAGGGGTTGGATAGAAGCGCATAGGCTCTCGATCTGAATTATCATGCAAAAAACACCCACTGTTCACATGGATCTTTCCGTCATCATCATCACCAGGAACGAAGCGCACAACATTGGCGATTGCCTGGCCAGTGTCGCGTTTGCGAGCGAGTGGATTATAGTGGATTCAGGCAGCACCGATGGCACCGTCGGCATCGCACGCGATGCTGGCGCACAGGTGCTCGAAACTGCGGACTGGCCAGGTTTTGGCCCACAAAAAAACCGCGCGCTGTCCTTTGCGAAAGGAGACTGGATACTTTCTCTCGATGCCGACGAACGTGTGTCCGAGGATTTGCGTGACGAAATTTTGGCATTGATCAGGGCGCATCAACACGATGCATACGAGATGCCTCGGCTATCGAGTTTTTGCGGGCGTTTCATTCGCCACGGAGGCTGGTATCCGGATCGCATCGTGCGCCTCTTCAAGCGCGGCACTGGCAGGTTTTCGGATAGCCTGGTGCACGAGCGCGTGCTGGTCGAAATGCCAGTGGGCCGGCTTCGCGCACCGCTGATTCATTACAGCTATCGTAACGACGAAGATTACCTACGCAAGCTTTCGCAATATTCCTCACTGGGCGCGCAGCAAGCTTTTTTGGCAGGAAAACGTGCCGGATTCGGCAAAACGCTGTTACACGCACATGCCGCATTCATCCGTTGCTACTTTATCAAAAGGGGTTTTTTGGACGGCAAAGCTGGATTGATGGTCGCGTTTTGTGCTTTTGAGATGACATACCATAAATATTTCAAGTTAATGCAAATGAGCGACAACGAAAATATTTCCTCTTAGAAAGCAAAAATTCTGAAAACACGCATTGAGGGAGAAATAACTTCGCGCTTGCACTGAAAAATTCCGCTCGATGAAAAGATGTTGCCGTGGACTTTATAAGATTGCAGCACCGTCCATCGCAAAACAAAGGCTCATCATGTCGAACTGCAGAATTTCCTCCCAGTCTATCTCCAGCTCCAGCCATTGCGGCAATGCATCGTTCGACAAAGGTATGAACAGTGCGTCGGATCAAGCAATCGCTAAAAAGCTTGCAGACAAATTCGATGTACCGGAAGCGCCGGTGGCCGAGGCGATCGGTAAATTGCGCGATGCAACCAATCCTAAAGATGCAAACGGGCGCTCAACACCGCCAGACGCGAATGCGATCTCGGAAGCAATCGATGCCGTTGTAGCAGCATTGACCCCCAAGAAAACGCAACAATCTGAATGCGGCAGCTGCGGCGGCGACGCTAGCGCGCAAAAGCAGGCAGCGCCTGCATCCACGCCTGCCACCCAGGCCGCACCCGCTGCAGAAGCTAGTGGTACTAGAGAATCGTCACCGGATGACCTGGAATCGTTGTTGAAAGAGTTGCTGACACTACTGGGCATTTCACCGAGCGAGGCGGAGCGCGTGATTGCACAGTTATTAAGCAAGTCCGACGGTGCATCTGGCGAAAGCGGTGGCGGTGGCGCAGGGGCTGGAAGCACTGGAGCCGTGGGAAGTGCTGGTGCGTCTGGAGGTGCTGGTGCAGCTGGAGGTGCCGGTGCCGCTGGAACTGCCGGAGCCGGCTCGATCGCTGGCGCAAAAACACATAGTGCGACTGACAAGACATCGACGGACAAAACATCGACGGATAGCGCGCCTACAGCTGCCAGCGGCAAACATTCACTATCGGCCGAAGCGCTCGCGGCCAATCCAGCTATCGCCAAATGGAAAGACGAAATCGCCGCTGCATCGAAAGCCACCGGCATCGCGCCTGAAACAATCGGTGCGATGGTTTGGGCAGAGTCACGCGGAGATATGTCGACCCAAACTACAAACGGCGATGGCAGTCAGGATATCGGTTTGATGCAGATCGGCCAGGATCGGCTTGCGAAAGACAACTTCAGCCCGAGCGAATTGGCAGACTTCAAGAAAGCAACAGGAAAAAACCCTGGAGATCTGGATGTGACCGATCCAGCCGATAACATCATGGCTGGTGCTTTCCACCTGAAGCATTTCGTGGAGCAAAATGGCGGCGATCTACAAGCGGGACAGGCAGCTTACGTTGGACGCGATCCGAAGTATGTTGCGAACTGTGAGAAATTCACCGAGCAATTGAAGAGCGGTGCTGTGCTGACGCGCGACGAAGGTACGCCGATCGGTTAAGCGTCAACCATACTCAACCAAAGCGCTTTTTGCCCCGAGGCGATCGACCAGCATCTGCTGAAGGGCATCGACCGGCATCACCCGCCAATCGTCCGGCCAGCAGATTTCACAATCGATGCCATGCTGGGTATAACGGGTAGCTAAGGGTAACCCGCTAGCCGAGCGAAACGGGTCAAGCATTGTTTTGAATTTTTCCGCATCGACGCCGGCAGCTAGAGAAAACGTGTATTTCCTGCCAAAAGCAACTCTGGCTGCAGCAATATCCATCACTTTTTCAGCAGCGATGCGCAACCCCCCGGAAAAACGGTCTTCCGAAACTTTTCCCAAAACTGCCAGGAATTCATCCTCTTTGAACAGCAGGCGATTGGCATCGTACAACTCGTTGTAGACCGTGACATCGACGGTGGCGCTGGCGTCGTCTAGGGTGACGATCAACATCTTGCCGCGCTGGGTCATTTGCGTACGCACCGCGCAGATTACGCCAGCGATCATGCGCGGCTCGCGCGACGCGGCCAGATCAAATAGTCGGATGCGAGCAAAGCGTCGTGCTTCCTCTTGGTAGGCATGGAATAGATGGCCGGACAGATAAAAGCCCAGAGCCGCCTTTTCTTCGGTCAAACGCTGCTTTTCGCTCCAAGGCGCGACATTGACATACGCTGGCGTGGCATGGAATTCATCGTCCTCGCCGTTGAAGAGGCTGACCTGGTTGGCGGCTGCTTCGGCTTGCTCCGCGCTATCCATTGCCATGCTGACCGAAGCCAGCAGTACCGCACGGTCGGCACCGAAGCAGTCGAATGCACCCGAGCGTATCAACGACTCGATGGTGCGACGATTGATTTGCCGTTTATCCACACGCTTGCAAAAATCGAATAAATCGGTAAATGGGCCATCAATGCGCGCCGCCATAACTGCTTCGATCGCGCTTTGCCCGGAACCCTTGATCGCACCGAGGCCGTATCGAATCTCACTGGCTTTTTTTCCTGACCTGGCAACCGGCATGAAACGGTAATCGGAGTGGTTGATATCGGGCGGCAGCAACTTGAGCTTGCAAACTTCCAAGGTATCCACGACGAGTATCTTGATCTTGTCGGTATCGTCCATTGCCAGCGACAGGTTGGCGGCCATGAACGCCGCCGGATGATGCGCCTTCAGATACGCCGTGTGGTACGACAACAAAGCATAGGCAGCGGCATGAGATTTATTAAAACCGTAGCCGGCGAACTTTTCCATCAGGTCGAAGATTTCATCGGCTTTATCGTTGCTTAAGCCGTCTTTGGCCGCACCGTCGCGGAAGATCTGGCGATGCTCCGCCATTTCTTCGGCCTTCTTCTTGCCCATCGCCCGTCGCAGTAGATCGGCACCACCCAGGGAATAGCCACCTACCACCTGGGCCATCTGCATGACCTGTTCCTGATAGACCATTATGCCGTAAGTTTCGGACAAAATGCCTTCGGTACGCGGATCGGGATAATCGAAACGCTCGCCGTGTTTTCTACGACAAAAATCCGGAATCAAGTCCATCGGCCCTGGCCTATAGAGCGCCACCAGCGCGATGATGTCTTCGAAGCGGTCCGGACGGGCATCTTTTAACATGCCCTGCATACCGCGGCTCTCTAGCTGAAACACGGCAACGGTTTTTGCTTTCGTTAAAAGATCGTAAGAGGCGGCATCGTCGAGTGGCAAGCTTTCCAGACTGAAGTCGGCCATCGCCGGATCGAGTTGCTTAACGTAGCGCACGGCACGATCGAGGATCGTCAGCGTGGTCAGGCCAAGAAAATCGAATTTGACTAGGCCGACGGCTTCCACATCGTCCTTGTCGTATTGCGACACCACGCCGCTTTCTCCACCCTGGGTATAAAGCGGACAAAAATCTGTCAATTTTCCGGGGGCAATCAGCACGCCCCCGGCATGCATGCCGACGTTGCGGGTAATGCCTTCGACCTTTTCGGCCAAGGCGAGCAATTGCGAAACCTCCTCTTCATTCGCTTCGCGCTCGGCCAGCATCGGCTCTTCTTTCCTGGCGTCGGCAATCGTCACCAGACGGCCGGGCTTGAAAGGAATCAGTTTCGAGATACCGTCGCAAAAGTTGTAACCCATGTCGAGCACGCGGCCGACATCGCGAATGGCACCTTTGGCGGCCATGGTGCCGAAGGTCGCGATCTGCGACACGGCATCTTTACCATACCGGTCTTTCACGTATTGAATGACCCGGTCGCGCCCTTCCTGGCAAAAGTCGATGTCGAAGTCGGGCATGGATACCCGTTCCGGATTCAAAAAACGTTCGAATAGGAGGTTGTAGGCTAGCGGATCGAGATCGGTGATCGACAGCGAATACGCCACGAGCGAGCCGGCGCCGGAGCCACGGCCAGGGCCGACCGGCACGCCATTGTTCTTGGCCCACTGGATGAAATCGGCGACGATCAAAAAATAACCCGGAAACCCCATCTTGATGATGGTGTCGGTCTCGAATGTCAGACGTGATTCATAACGTTCACGGTTATTTTCACGCACATCCGCATCCGGATAAAGATGCGCCAGCCGCACCGCCAGCCCTTCCCGCGCCTGCACCCGCAAAAACTCGTCTACCGATAAACCGCCGGGAATCGGAAACTCCGGCAAGCGCGGCTTGCCTAGTTCAAGCGTGAGGTTGCAGCGTTTGGCAATTTCCACCGTGTTGACGAGTGCGGCAGGCATATCAACGAACAATGTCGCCATTTCTGCTTGCGTCTTGAAGCATTGCTGCGCATTGAAGCGACGCGTGCGACGTGGATTGGCAAGAATTTCACCCTCCGATATGCAGGTACGCGCTTCGTGCGCCGTAAATTCCTCACACGATAAAAACTGCACCGGATGGGTGGCCACGACCGGCAACGACAGACGTGCAGCGAGTGCTACGAGCTGGCGCACCTGCTGCGCCATATTCGCCTGCCCGGCACGCTGAACTTCAATATAAAAATGGCCGTCGAAGATCGTTGCCCAGCGTTTGGCACATCGTTCGGCGGCAGCCAAATTACCGTTTTCCAGTGCGATGCCGATGTCGCCAAACTGCGCACCCGAGAGCGCAATCAGGCCGCCTGGCGGTTGCTGGGCCAGCCATTCGGCGCGCAATTCGGCCCGACCACGGTGGATGTTTTCCAAAAAAGCGCGCGAGATCAGCTCGCAGAGTTGCAGATAACCGGCATTGTTTTTAACCAGCAGCAAAAGCCGGGATGGCTTGTCGCGGTCGTTGTCGTTGGTGATCCATACATCGCAGCCGACAATCGGCTTGATGCCTTTCTTGCGTGCCGCCTTGTAGAACTTAACCATACCGAACAGGTTCGACAGATCGGTAATCGCCAACGCCGGCTGGGCGTCGTTGGCGGCAGCGTCGACGACGTCGTCGACACGTACTAGGCCGTCGACGATGGAGTATTCGGTATGCAGGCGAAGGTGGGTAAATTGGTGAGTGGTCATGCCCATATTTTACCGCGCTGGGACCGCTCGAATTTTGCAAAACCGGAAGTTTATAATGCTCGTCTTTTGCTGCTCCCCCTTTTTTTCCCATGCTTAAAAGTTATCCGATTGTTAACATTGCTGCATACAAATTCATCAGCCTGGATGCCGGTGAACCGATGCGGCAAGCGTTTCTCGAACGTTGCACGGACCTCGCCTTAAAAGGCACCATACTGCTCGCCCCCGAAGGCATCAATCTGTTTCTTGCTGGCACGCGGGCATCAATCGATGTATTTCTTGCCTGGATCAGAAGTGACCCGCAGTTCGTCGATCTTGAAATCAAGGAAAGTGGCTCCGAAGCGCAGCCGTTCCAGCGCATGCTGGTAAAACTTAAGCCGGAAATCATTACCATGCGCCACCCGCTCATCAAACCGGAACTGGGCCGGGCACCGGCAGTGAATGCGGCAACATTGAAACAGTGGCTCGATGCTGGCCACGACGACAACGGCCGACCGGTCGTGCTGCTAGACACCCGTAACGGCTTCGAGGTGGATATCGGCACGTTCGACGGTGCAGTGGATTATCAAATCGAAAAATTCAGCGAGTTTCCAGAAAAGGTAGCGCAGCAGCAAGCCGCATTTGCAGGTAAGACCGTGGTCACGTTCTGCACCGGCGGCATACGCTGCGAGAAAGCCGCGATTTATATGCAGGCGAATGGCTTCGACAACGTCCACCAGTTGGACGGTGGCATCCTAAAATACTTCGAAGAAGTTGGAACAGCGCATTACCGCGGGGAGTGTTTTGTGTTTGACGAACGCAGAGCGGTGGATACTGAACTATCACCCTCGCGCAAACAGGAGAATTGCGCAATTACACAAATCAAGCGGCACGTGGTCGGTTAAATCACAAGTCGGGTTGAACGCTAAATCAAGCGTGTCACTGCATTTTTCCACCCTGCATGTCGGGGTCTGCGCTAACCAGCTCATACAGTTCCACATATGATTTCACCATCTGCTCAGCGGTAAAGTAGCGCCAATAACGCCGCTCTGCAGCGAGCCCAAGCGCCGCACTTGCCTCGGGTTTCTCCCACAGATAAACCATCGCCTGGCGTAACGCCACTACGTCGTCAGGCGGCACGACCAGCCCGGTTTCACCATCGATGTTGATAAATGTGGTGCCAGTGCCGATCTCGCTGGAAATCATTGGTTTGCCGAACATCGCGCCCTCCAGCAATGAAACGCCAAACGCTTCCGAACGCAGGTGCGAGGGAAAGACGATTCCGTAGCACAGCGTCAGTAAGGCTGCTTTATCTTCTTCAGACACCTGCCCCAAAAAATGGACATTCGATAAGCATAGTGCCAGGGCTTGGGCTTTCAACGCCTGCTCGATCGGCCCGGCACCGACGATCACAATCGGAAAATTTGTGCCCTGCGCCGCTTCGAGCAGGATGTGTAAACCTTTGTAATAACGGAGCACCCCCACGAACAAAAAGAATTTTGGGCCGAACGACTGACGCCAGTGGTCGAGCCGCGCAACCGTGGGAACGGCATAAGTCGCTTTGTCGATGCCGATTGGGATCACCGTGACCTTATCTGCAAATTGCTGCAGCACATCGCTGGTGGCAAGATAATTCGGCGAGGTCGCTACGATACGATCCACACTGGCTAAAAAGCGTCGTTTCAACGGCCTGTAGAGCTGCAGTAGCTGTTGTTGACGAATGATGTCGGAGTGATAGGTAACGATACAGGGCTTGCGCATTCGCGTCGCAAAATGAACTACGTCCATGAACGGCCAGGGATAGTGGTAATGCACTACATCGGCGTGACGCGCAAGGTCGGCAAAGCGTTTGAATGCGGCGATGGAAAACCCTGTCGAAGCAATCTCGAAATTGAGCCTGGCGCGGTGCGTCAAATAACCATCGACCGTGGTGGTGACTGCAGATTTTGCCGACGTGAGAGACAGTACTTCGGTTTCGACGCCAAAGGCGCTGGTGCCGCGAGCGATTTGGTTGATCACCTGTTCAACGCCGCCGGTAGTATCAGGAAACGATGTTTTATAAAAGTGAAGAACCCGCATGTGCTGTAACGCCGATCAGCCGACGAGCGACCGGAACCACACCGCGTAGGGCTGCGCCACCCACCATTTCAAGGGTACACGGCCATAATGCTTGCGCACCACTTCGATGGCTTCGCGGTAGTGGCGTCGGCGCTGCGTGTTGGTCTTGGTATCTTCATGCTCGCGATTGACGGCGACAAATTCTTCAGTGAACGCTAACGGCCCACCGAACTTGTAGAGCCGCCACCAGAGATCGTAATCCATTGCCATGTGCATGGCCGCATCCACCCCGCCAAGGGCTTCCCAAGCAGTACGGCGGATCAGCGTACCGGGCTGGGAGACGATGCAGCGCAGGGCAAGACGATGTTCATCGAACGGCTCGACCCAGACCGGCGCGCGCTTGCCGGATTTTTCGATGACGTTCCAGCAGCGGCCATAGACGGCAGGCGCATCGACCTGGTTTTGCAATGTGCGTACCAGCTGCGCCAGCCCACCCGGCATGAACCAGTCGTCGCTATTGAGCCAGGCGACGTAGGGTGACGTTCCCTGGGCGATGCCCTCGTTGATCGCCGCCGCCTGCCCGTCGTCGGCATGGCTGCGCCATCCCGCCAGACGCGGAGCCCACTTTTGTATGACCTCGCATGAATTGTCGGAAGAGCCACCGTCGAGCACGAACACTTCCATCGGCACGTCCTGGCTGAAGATCGAGGCAAGTGCAGCGTCCAGGAACCGGCCCTGATTGTAGGAAGGTACGGCAATGGTGACGAGCGGCGTGACCGAGGGCGTCGTCAACTAGCGGCTCGCATGGTGGCCCGCATCAGTGGCCAGCATTCGCCAGAAAATCTGCGTATGCCTGGGCAATGCCGTCCCTGAGAGACGTGCGGGCGCGCCAGCCGAGCTGGTTGATGCGATCCACGTTCAGCAACTTGCGCGGCGTACCGTCGGGTTTGCTGGCATCGAAGACGATCGTGCCTTTAAAGCCCACGATTTCAATGATGGTTTTGGCCAGTGCAGCAATCGTGACATCTTCGCCAGTGCCAATATTAAACATACCGTCACGTATGCCGCTTTCCATCAGAAACACGCAGGCTTCAGCCAGATCGTCCACATACAAAAATTCGCGCATCGGCTTGCCCGAACCCCAAACCACCACTTCCTTCTGATCCCGCAGCTTTGCCTCGTGCGCCTTGCGGATCAGGGCCGGCAGCACATGGCCACTGTCTAGATCGTAATTGTCGTTCGGCCCATACAGGTTGGTCGGCATTGCCGTTACGTACTCGGTGGCAAACTGCCGGTTGTAGCTCTCGCACATCTTGATGCCGGCGATCTTGGCGATGGCATAAGGTTCGTTGGTCGGCTCCAAGGGCCCGGTCAATAAGGCGTGCTCGGTAATTGGCTGATCGCAATCGCGGGGGTAGATGCAGCTCGACCCTAGAAACAATGCACGCTTGACTCCAGCCAGGTAGGCACCGTCGATGATGTTGGCCTGAATCATCAGGTTTTGGTAAATAAATTCCGCGGGGTAGGTATTGTTGGCATGGATGCCTCCCGTCTTGGCGGCCGCCATAAAAATATAATCCGGCTTTTCAGCGAGCAGAAACCGGGCGGTCGCATGCTGATCGAGCAGGTCGAGATCACCGTGCGTACGAGTGACGAGATTGCTATACCCGCATTGTTCCAGGTGCCGCACCAGCGCTGCCCCGACCAGGCCGGTATGCCCTGCAACGTAAATTTTTGCTGTCTTGGGCACTAAATTACTCGTGATAGTCATAGGTGGAATACCCGCTTTTCTTGACGAGCTCATCGCGCTCGGCACTTTTCAGGTCTTCTCGCATCATTTCCGACACCAGTTCGGCAAAGGTCGTAGTCGGCACCCAGCCAAGCTTTTCCTTGGCCTTGGTCGGGTCGCCAAGAAGCGTCTCGACTTCGGTCGGCCGGAAGTAACGCGGATCGACCTTCACGATCGTATTGCCATGCTGGTCGATACCAACTTCATCCACACCAGTACCCTGCCACGTGATGTGCAGATCGATTTCCTTGCCCGCCGCTTCCACGAATTCACGCACGCTATACTGCACCCCGGTAGCAATGACGAAATCCTCGGCCTGCTCCTGCTGCAGCATGCGCCATTGCATTTCGACGTAATCCTTCGCATGGCCCCAATCCCGCATGGAGTCCATGTTGCCCAAGTACAGGCAATCTTGCAGATTGAGCTTGATGCGGGCCAGAGCACGCGTGATCTTGCGCGTGACGAACGTCTCGCCACGCAGTGGTGATTCGTGATTAAACAGGATGCCGTTGCAGGCATAGATGCCATAAGCCTCACGGTAATTCACGGTAATCCAGTAGGCGTACATCTTTGCCACGGCATAGGGACTGCGCGGATAGAACGGCGTGGTTTCCTTCTGCGGCGTTTCCTGCACCAGCCCGTACAGCTCGGAAGTAGACGCCTGATAGAAGCGGGTTTTCTTTTCCAGACCAAGGATGCGGATCGCTTCCAGGATGCGCAACGTGCCAAGGCCATCGGCATTCGCCGTGTATTCGGGCGTATCGAAACTGACTGCGACATGGCTCATCGCCGCGAGGTTATAGATCTCGTCCGGCTGCACTTGCTGGATGATGCGAATCAGGTTGGTGGAGTCAGTCAGGTCGCCGTAGTGCAGGACGAAGCGCTGGTTGTCTACGTGTGGATCTTGATACAGATGGTCGATACGGTCGGTGTTGAAGAGCGACGAACGGCGTTTGATGCCATGCACTTCATAGCCTTTTTTCAAGAGCAGTTCCGCAAGGTAAGCGCCGTCCTGGCCGGTGACGCCGGTGATTAGTGCGATTTTCATGTATTCGATTCCGTGAGAATTTCTGCAGCGAGTATTGATGTTGTCGATATTGATAATTCATAGCGATGAAATCAAGCGGATGTCGTTCTGAATAATATTGCCTTTAAGTACGCCATAGGCAGCATCCATAGAAGATTTTTCATCTCAACCGAAGTGCAAAGCCTGTCATTTTAATACGCCAGGTCCCCTGTTCACCACCCAACCGGCCAACGGCCTTGGTCCAACTTCACGTTGGCTCTTTCCGTGAAGAAAAAGCAAACATTTTTAGCATCACAAACGATGCGCAAACATAGACGACGCCACTGATGAGCTGTGAAGCGTAAGGGTTGATGTCCAACTGGCGGGTACAAAAAATCAGCGTAAGAAAATTCAGGCCGTATGCTACAAAGATCGATACCGCATATTTGGGAAACTCTTTGAAGCGTTTGGTATTTTTCTGAAATGTCCAGTTTTTATGTGCGAAGTAAGACACGACGAATCCTGTCGCGTACCCGAGTGCATTACTTAGTTCGGCTGACATCCCGAAGAACATGAATAGGAAAATGCACGCATATCCAAACAACGAGTTGGCGACACCGACAACGATGTAGCGACTAAGCAGCGCGACATTTTTTTGCTTGAATAAAATACTGACCTCCCATGGGCAACCAACCGATGTAATGCTCGATTTTTTTCAACACAGACAATGAAGGTGGGACGAACAATGTATAACGGGAACGAAAAAATCCAAAGCCGAATTCGGACAGGGATTTTTTCATCGAGGGCATTGGAATAAGAACTGCATCAGTGTCGAACGGGCATTCTCGCACCATCTTCCGCGTCACCGGGTTGTAGGGATTATGTTCAAAAACGAACAACGCGCCCGTATCAGACAGCAATGCATTAAGTTGTCGGAACACTTTAGGCCGCTCCGCCGGTTCGATATGATGGAAAACGCCTGCAACGAATATCAAATCAAATTTTTCGCATTCCATTAGACGCTGATCCGTAAGCGTAAAGCATTCTGCTTCAGGATTTTGCTGCTTTGCGATGGCTACGCTCTGTTGAGAAATGTCGGTCCCAACAATCGTCGAACCGGGAAAAACATCTTTCAGGAATTGCAGATTACGGCCTGTGCCGCACCCGAATTCAAGTATTCGACCCGGAGAGCCCTTCGAAAATTTTTTTACCAACTCAACTTTGTACTTGGCAAAATAAAGATTATTTTCCGAAAAAAAATTCAGCTGCCCTTGGAGTATGTCGTCGTAATCTTCTGCGTATTCATCAAAGTTAACTTTTTTCATAATAGTTTTTCCGGCTTTTAAATCAAAAGGCTGACAAAGTTTGATAGGTTAAATTCGCTTTTCTTCGATCCATCGCGGGCGTTTTTTTACGACTTGGCATATATGCCCGATATACTCACCAACAATTCCCAAGCACAATAGCTGAATTCCACCAATAAAATATATGGGCAAGGTAATAGATGCCCATCCCGGTATTGTGTCGCCAACCACAAGAGCTTGCCAAGCAACATACCCGCTCATGCCTACACTCATTAAAAAAATCGTGAGTCCAAGAACTGCGACAAGTCGCAGAGGCATGACGCTAAAGGACGTGATGCTATGAATGGCCAGTCGGAGCATTTTGACTAGCGAATATTTGGTTGTGCCAAAAGCCCGTTCTTTGACATCGAATAACACGATACTGGTTCGAAATCCCAATTGAAGACAGGTTGCTCGAAGAAAGATGTCGGGCTCGGGGAAACGTGCAAGTGCCTCCAGTGCTCTTCGACTAAGAAGTCGATAGTCGGCATGATTTGGAATCGTCTTGACGCCCATATATTTCATCAACGTATAGAAGCCCGTTGCACTTTGTTTTTTGAACCACGTATCCGTACCGCGATCTCTGCGCACACCCATCACCACGTCAGCACCCCGTTTAAATTCGGCGACGAACTTTGTAATTGCAAAGGGGTCTTGCTGCAGGTCCGCATCGATTGAAATCGCCGCGTCGCATTCGGCAATGACCGCCATGAGACCGGCTAACAGAGCTGCCTGATGGCCAAAATTACGAGACAGCTTCAATCCTTTAACTGCCGGCTGCGACTGCTGGATCGATTCCAGTATTTGCCACGAATCATCCTTACTACCGTCATCAACAAAAAACAGAAACGAATCTGAGGCAATTTCATGTTTGGCGATTAAATCCGCGAAGATAGCGAGTAATTGGTCAGCCGCATGCCGGATAGATTCATTCTCATTGAAGCATGGGAGGACAATTGCAATTTTCGGAATTCGGCTTTCGTCAGGATGCTGCTGCGTCATCTTTTTTCTCCTGTTCTTTTTCTATTACAGACGCCGACTCGTTCAATTCGTTGTCTACCTGCAGATGCGTCTGCGAGTACATGTTGTGATTGGGTCGCCACTCCGATAATTTTTTGCAGAACCACCCTATCAATGCAATTAGCAAGGCGGTGAAGTAAGCCGTATAGAAAACCCAGAAGATCATCAACGGTCGATTTTGGTAACGGACTTCAAAAATGTTGCGACCGGGTGGAAAATTGAAAGTGGGCAGCCCATCTTGTTCAAAAGCACCTACTTTGTCGCCGTTTAAAAGATACGTTAGACGTGGATTTGGCCAGAAAAGATACTGCGCTGTGGTCGGAGCTTTGGACTCAACCACGAAGCGCATGTAGTTTGCATCGTTGGAGATGAATTCTGGCACCGAAAGAACTGCATCGGCATTTTTTTCTAGCGGGAGCGGTATATCTGTGGAATCGGCCGATTGCATCACCTCTACTTCGGCGATGCTCAGCGAACTATCTTCAATAGGCTGATTGCCTGGCAATTGAATGCGTACGTATCTGCCTCGTATGCCGCCGGTTTGCACCGAACTTTTCGGGTTCGGACGAAAACCTGCTCGGGCCCAAACGCCGGACTTTTCTTTCAACATCGCTGCAGTATCGTCCTGACCAAATGGCTGGTCAGAGACGAAAACCCAAAAATCACGTAACCGATCCGCGCAACAATCCGTGCGGTTCCAAACATTGATCATGTCAATTGATTGACTTGTTCCCAGATCGATCTGCAGCCATGCGTTGCGTTCCGTGGCGGTATGCGTAACGGAGTACAAAGTGAAATCGCCATTTGTATTCTCGTCCACCGCCCGCGAGGCTAAGCCGTCGTAAGCCGTACTGCTTTGCGTGGCTGGTTTATTTAAAGCAATGTTTTTTAACTTTAACGGGCGAAAAGCTTCAGTAGGAAAAATCTTAAAATAACCGTTATCAAATACATTACCGGCGCTTGCCAGGCTGCTGTTGACAATTTTTGGCAATGGAAAAACGACAACCGAATTAGGTAAGCGCAACACGTCTTTTGGACTAACTTTCGACAGCATGCTGCGAAGAGTTGCACGGTTGGTGTCCGATTCTCGCGCGACTAAAAAATCAGCGCCGCTCTGAAATACCAAGTCCCAGTCTGGCATTACAACCACTTCCGCACCAACCGGCATCCTCTTCATATACTCTGCACGTGAAGAAAGGTAAAAAGTGAAACCACCATATGAAGAAAGCTTCACTTCATTAAGAACAAAATAGGGAAAAACTTTAGGAAATGTTTCTATAACTGGACCGTTACGGCCGGTTGTCCACATCGGCGTGATGTCAACATACTTGATAATTTTTTTCTCACTTCGATCTTTAAAATATCTCACAATGTCGTTTCTAGTCTTATCATCCAACGAGATGGGCTTTGTCTTTGATGCCTGGATAAACGAGTTTGTGCCCCGTGAATATTCATACATCATGTTGAAAGAAGGAAGTGAGATCAGAATGATTGCGGCAGTGAAAGTAAAACATCGCCTTGGTACGAGTAACGCGCAAATGAATAAAACTACTACAATAAGTTCAAAGACGATGCTGCCGTTAAAACCTAATCGTTCAGCAGACGCCGGGCTATAGGCAACGAAGAAACTGACGACCAGTGTGACCACTATCCAAAAAATCAGAAATACACGGCATAGTTTTAGTGGCCTTCGTCGAATGATTGCGCTCAGCATTAACGCCGTCATTAATGCTAGTAAAAGCTGTGCCGGCATCAGAAAACGCTGATAGATGTGCATTTTTCCCACTTGTGGGACCAGGTAATATACCAAGTCGCTTAACGGCGAGTAGGTGCCGAAGATCGCTAATACAGTGGCGAAATAAGCAAAGCCCGCTGTCGAAAACAGTATCCATTCTTGGCGGCTGAAACCGCGTGATGTACCCGCATCTAAAAAGAAGATCGCCGCGATTGTGGATGGAATCAAGCCCCAATAAATCGAGAATTCATAAGCCGCGCCTGGCACGTTCAGGTGCGTTGTCAGCGCGCGTAAAATCCCGTGCGGTGGCTCGGTGAGTTGATGGGCGCTGTAGAAAAGCGAGGTTGTTCCGAAACTTGTTGTCTCGCTATGAAAAAGATATACAGCAACTAAGAAAGGCAAAACCACAATCCCAGCACCGAAAAAGGGTAAGGTCGCTTTGATAAACCGTGCTACCAGCATCCTAGGCGATTGATCTGGTAAAGAAAATGCCCAGATGCTCGTTGCAATTAGGCCTATCGACAGGGCTAAGCAAGCCGCACCGATCGGCACATAGCCACCGAGAAGTGCAAAAATGACTGGTAGACAAGCAAATACAAAATTTTTAAAGTTGGTTTCTTCCGCATATGACAGTGCACTGCAGGCCACCCAGCAAACTACTGTGCTACAAAGTAGATATGGTGGTTGCGCTAGACCACTAACCGTGTACACCCCAAAAGCGTACATAGCAGCAATAAGCGTGGAGACAATTAGCGACCGGCGAAAAAAACGTTGAAAAAGCTTTAAGCAAAAATAAAATGAAATAAACGAATGAAGCGCTAAAAGCCAAACCAATGCATGGCCAATATCTTTTGTCGATGGAGCAGTGTTGAATGCGAGTAATGAACCGATTACCACGAGCGGATGGTAGGCGAAGAAGTTTGGACTCAGAAAATAATCTGAACTTCCATGAAAAGTTGAGAAATCGATTGCTGTAAAGTTCATTGTTGAAAACAATGAGAACGTTTTTGCAAGCGCAGGTAAATACCATCCCAGGATGTCACCGGTATATAGGAACCCGGCATCGATCGATGACGCACGCAAGGAAGGAAGATAGAAGAGCGCCGTAAATAGCAGAGCAACTGCAAAATTCGGATTTCTTGACGCCAAGCTAACGAGCCAAAAACAGATGTCGACAAGTGTGCTTAATGCTTTTGAACTATTTAGGGCCATCTGTTTTTTCATTTATCTTGTGAATTTTGGTGTTTTTGTTAAAGATAGAAAAAATCATACGCATTTCGCAGATTAGAAACGAAAACTTGCTGCGAAACAGAGATCGGTTAAACAGCCGATAAAACATCTGAGCAATTCTTGTAATCAGTAATCAGGCGAAACTTTCCGTGCTGCAAAGTGAAAGCCATCTTCTGGCTGATTAAAATAATTGTGAAAATCCTGAAACCGCGGGCCATTCCCGCGACAAAACAAACGCGCATTGAAGGGATGATCGTCAACAATGTACAAGCCCTCTTTCTCAAATTTTTCTTTCCACCAGGTGCGGGGCTTTAACGTGACGTGATACGGACGGCCATTTTTATCGAGATACTCGATCATCGAAATCGAGCCAATGAAATACCCCTCCGGTTCCAAATGCGTGGCAACGTTGGCGAGAGTCTGGCTTAAATCCGCTTCTGCTATGTGCTCGAACACTTCCCAAGCAGTAATCAAATTGAATTTCATCGTTTCGGAGTCGGCTTCCCTGTGGAAACGAAACGGATGCGTGAGGTCGCAGGTGAATAAATTCCCCGGTATTAGCGGCCAGTAACCAATCCTATTTTTCTTGCAGTAATCGGAGCCATCAATGCCGATCGCTACTAGCCCGTTTTGTATGTACTCAAACAACAATCCCGCGGCACCCGCTCCTAGTTCCAGACATCTAATGTCTGGGCCGAGCACATCGATGCAATGTCTAACGAACTGCGTGGGCCTGACCAATCCTTCAGTTGTAGAGTCGGGTTCCAGATGGTCGTTGCTGGTTAGGGCAATCGGATGGTCGGTCGCGATTTTAATATCATGAACTTTTGCAAAAGCAGACTGCTGCTCCAGCTTTAAAGTGGCCGGCATCGATTCGATATACCACTTGCGCAGCATGTCGATTTGATAGCTGCTTTCATCCAGCATTCGGGCACCCTGAAATTGCAGAGTTTGCGATCTTCGTTCCGTTGCATGTACGAGGATGAGCGATTCCCGGATTAAGGCTTCGTTGGTCCTGGTACGCTCCTCCGTATAGCGTAATAACGTCAGCACGTCGTCAAGCTGTTTTTCAGTATGCTCAAGCCGAGCATGCATTTGTTCGATTAGGGAGTTTAACGAGGGGGTTAGCGCATCAGCGAGCGCAGGCCGGGTCTGCCGCGCTTTCATACCCCGGTTCTTGTAAATAAAATTGGTAATGCCTTGCGGCAGGCGCCTTTCGCGTTGCGTCACTGCGAGACTCCATGTATTGCGTTCGAACTGGCATTTTCTACATACCGCAGGCCAAGATCGCACACGCCATCAAAAACATACTCCCTGCTCTTCTGTACTACTGTGAGGTGCGCGGCTTCATCTAGCCAATGCAAAATGCGCTGGTTGGCATAGTACTGGTCGTATTCAACCGCAACCACGGCCTGAATTTCATATAAATTTGCAGCCAGGCTGCAAGTGCCGACAAAATCAACGGTAAAGGCTTCGCCTTTTGTAAATTTACGATGCCAAAAGGTACTTTCCGGAGCGGTCGTGAAATGCGGCATATCCTGATTTAACGTGCCCCATGTAGTTACCTTGATGCCTTCTTTGGTTCGTATGCGAAAGGCGACGTTCAGGTTTTCAATATCGCAATGGCTGACACATTCGATGGAAAGGCGCATTGTGTCACCCGCATAAAGCACTGCCTGCGCTGCGTCATTAGCATCAAAAATCTTGACAGACAAAATTTCGACATCCAGATTCCCATAAGAGCTATCACTTCTGCTGGCAGATTTCTTGACTTCGGTATTTTGTTGAAGGCTGCGAAAAGCGGCCTCTTCTTCCTGCTGTAGAAACTCTCGATAAGAGAACAGCACCTCAGCCGAACTGCCGTAGTTGCGAGGCATGCCCTGATGTAGAAATAGTGCTCTGGTTGTCAAGCTACGAACGATTTCCTGATCGTGAGACACGAATAATAGCGTGCAGCCATTGTCTAGCAACCTGTCGATCTGGCGGTAGCAGCGTTTCTGGAAGAGCGCATCGCCCACGGCCAGCGCTTCATCCACGATCAAGATGTCAGGATCGACCTGCGTTTGCACGGCGATTGCCAAACGCACGATCATGCCACTCGAATACGATTTTACGGGTTGATCGAGATGCTGGCCGATATCGGCAAAGGCTGCAATGGCGTCGAACCGCTCCTCGATCTGTTCCCTCGAAAAGCCGAGCAATGCAGCATTCAGGTAGACGTTCTCACGCCCTGTGAAATCCGGATTGAAACCCGAACCAAGCTCCAGCAGCGCGGCAATCCTTCCACGCGTGGAAACGGTGCCAGTAGTCGGTGTGAGGGTTCCGGTAATAATTTGCAATAGCGTGCTTTTACCGCTGCCGTTTCTACCAACGATGCCGAAGGATTCGCCTTTCTTTACCTCGAACGACACATCCGACAGTGCCCAAAATTCCTGAAAATAATTTTTTTTCTTAATGCCGGCCAGGCGCTGCAACCGTGGCAAAACGAACTGCTTCAATTGATCGCTAGGCTTACCAAACAGATCGTAGCGCTTCGAAATATGCTGGACGCTGATCGCGATATCATCAGAGGACATTCGCAAACCCCTTCCGCGTTTTCTGAAACCACGCGTAGCCACTCCAGGCCACCACCAACGACACGACGCTATAGACCAGCAAACCCGGCAAGTCGGGTAGCTGCCCTTGAATCAGCACTGCACGGGATTGCTCGATGATGAATGTCAATGGATTCAACATCAGCCAGGGCTGCACTGCTAGTGGAAGCGCCGAGACCGGATAAAACACGGGCGAGGCGAACAATAGAACCGTCATTGCCAGGCCGATCGGCTGGGCGACGTCGCGCAAAAATACGCCGAGCGAGGCCAAGCCCCAGGCAAAGCCGAGCGACAGGATCACCAGCGGCACAAGTACTAGCGGTAGAAAAACTGCCTGCCATGGCAACGTGCCATTGACCAATACAAGGGCTGCGGACAATACCAGCACGTTGACCACCGCATGAAAAAGTGAAGTACCCATTGCCACGATGGGCAGAATTTCTAGCGGAAAGACGATCTTTTTTACGTAACTCACGTTCGCCAGGATCAAGCTCGGTGCTCGAATCAGCGCTTCGGAGAACAGACTGTGCACGATCATGCCGACGAATAGCAAAATCGCGAATTGGGAACGGCTCTCGGGTTCCCCTATTCCCCAGCGCGCCTTGAATACTACTGAAAATACCAATGTATAAATTGTCAGCAGCACCACTGGATTGACGAACGACCAAACCAGCCCCAACACCGATCCCTTGTAGCGGCCGATCACATCGCGCTTGGTAAGTTGAACGATCAACTCGCGATTACGCCAGGCACTGTGCAACAGAGATGCTGGAGAGACGGGCGCAGGTGCATGCGGATTCACAGACCTAACTTCCGCCTGAAAACTTGCATGCGTTTGGCCAGGCCTTGCTTGCGAATGGCGTCTACCTGCACGCCTACCCAGCGGCGATTGAAAAGTTTACGGCCGAATTGGCCGATCGTCATGTCGCCAGTGCCGCCCTGCGCGTGTGCTGCACAACGTATTTGCGGCCTCGGCCCGAAGCCGGTTGCCAGCTTGAAAGCATCGGGACTAAAGCTGCGGATGACTTCGTTTTCTGCAGCTTCGTCCCAGGTGCGTGCCGGAAATTCGGTTGCCAGGTCGATGGTGACGGTAGCCGGCAATTGCTGATCGATGGTTTTGCCTCCGGCCAGTACCGCCAGGGGCCTGCCATCGAGATATGGCAAAGCGATATGGATGTCGTCGGGAATGCCTGCCATACGGAAGATGAACCGCCCGTAACCGGGTGGGCCGGCACGATCCACGTGCCCGAAATCGATCAATTCGTGTACGGCATGGACCGGCGCATCGCCATCGATTAGGATCACGGCAGTGGCCGCGCAATCAACGTACGGGTCGCGCTGGAGGGCACCAGCCAGCACCCCGAGGTGATTGGAAAATAGCGTTTCATTGGGTGCTACGACGACGAACGCATCGTGCCCGACGGCTGCTAGAAGCAGACCGTAAAATATTTGGCCCAATTTGCGGCCTGCCTTGATTTCCGGGTGGATGCCGTAATCCCAGAAATCGATCTCTACGAGCTTGATCGGAGAACGTGATTTTTGCAGTGCTGCCAGAATGGTTTCCCGATAGCGTTCGGCATCGCAAGCGTCGATATATAGCGTCGCTGAAAAATTCTGATACTCCTGGACTTCCACGCTTTTGACATGAGCACGCAAAGTTGCTTCGGAATACGCCGGCATCAGTAGGTTCAAGCTGATTTTTACAGGGGCTGCATCCGGCGGGTTCTGCCTCGCCAACAGTGACCGGCGGCGATCCAGCAAACCGCTATAGAGATCGGCAAGATTGCGCGTAAGTGTAAATTGCTCGGTGAAGATTGCCTGAGCCTTGCGAATCATTGCCAGTGCCTGCAGGCGATGGTTTCTGGCCCAGTCGAGATGGCGGGTGATATCGACGACCATTTGCTCGACCGGCGTGCGGCCATCGATATACAACAGCGCATCGCCGAAGAATCGTTTGGCGAACGGATTTTCATCGCAGATCACCAGTGCACCGGCGGCGATGCTTTCGAACAACCGGTTCGACATCAACTCGGAATCCTTGTGCGCTTGCGACGAAAGCACCAATGCCACACCCGCACGGGAAATTTCATCGATCATCGAGATGCCGTCGAACGGCACTTCGTCGACATAGCTTTCGTAACCTGCCCATACTTTGACGCCCTGGAACATCTGCGGGCCGTAGATGCTCATGAGCCCGGTTTTATCCAGGCGTTTCAAGACTTCCTGATGACGGGATTTACCGCCGCTGATTGCTTCCCAATTGATGCCGGCGTAAAACAGCTTGCCCTCACCTAAGGAAGGCGGATGCACCACGCCGGCAGTGGAATGATAGAGGTTGAACACTGCCGGCAGGTGCGTGGCCTGACCACGAATCATACGCAGCACATGGTCGTCGGCTGCGGTTGCGCTGCAACTGATGAAGTCGTCGTGGGTCGTGAGATTGCGTGAGCACCGGGCATAGCCCCACTCGTGATAAAAACGTAGCGGGTTCCAGAGTGCGACAAAAGAAAATGCGTCGTACCGCTTCGGCGTGTCGTAATGCAGATGCAGCACGAAATCGACCGTGCTCTTCGATACCTTCACTAAAGGGTTCGTCAGCAGACTGCCGTCTGCATGAATCTCGATGCATTCGATGTTCATCGAGCGCGCTGCAATTTTCAGGCGTGCGATGCATTCGTCTTCCGCCGTTTGAATGTCTGGCCAGAGTTTGACGACGGCAAATCTTCTGACGATGCCTTCAGGCAAAGAAAATACTTCAGGCATTCGTGTTTATCCCATCTTGTTTAGGCATGTAGCCGGATCAACCGATTCGGCCGCCGGCATTGGCATCGTTAAGCAGATGCAGCAGGTCGGCGTAGGCAGTACGCAAGCCGTCTTTCGCGGCGATTTTAGGCGTCCAGCCGAGTGCACGGATACGGCTGCTGTCGAGGAGTTTGCGCATCGTACCGTTGGGCTTGGTGCGGTCGTAGACGATTTCACCGGTGAAGCCGACGATGTCGGCGATGATCATCGCCAGCTCTGATATTGCCAGGTCGCTGTTACAGCCGACGTTATATAAGTCGTGCGTGGTTGCAGCCTGCATAATGCATTTCATCGCGTCGGCAAGGTCATCGACGTGCAGCAGTTCACGACGCGGCGTGCCGTCGCCCCAGACCACGAATTCGGAGCCACCGGCCAGTTTTGCTTCATGCGTGCGGCGCAGTATGCCAGCGACCACATGGCTATGCTGCGGGTGGTAATTGTCGCCCGGCCCATAGAGGTTCGGCGGGATGACGGAGACGAAATTGCAGCCGAACTGCGTACGGTAGGCGCGACACATTTCAATGCCGGCGATTTTGCTCACGGCATAGGAACGAATGTTGGCGTCGAGCGGGCCGGTGAGCAACGCATCTTCAGCAATGGGCTGGGCGGCATTGGTGGGATAGGTACAGTTCGATGCGACGAATACCAGCTTCTTCACGCCTACGCGGTAAGCACCGTCGATGACATTCAATTGAATCAGCAGGTTCTCTCGTAAGAAATCCGCTGGCAGTGTTGCATTCGCATGAATGCCGCCGACCTTTGCCCCAACATGGAACACCAGCTCGGGCTTGTGTGTGTGCATCCAGTCATGAACGGCGGCCTGATCGGTCAGATCGAGCTGCGTACGCGAGGTCAATAGCAACTCGGCGTTTTCTCCTGCAAAACTGCGCACGACGGCCGAGCCGAGCATACCTTTGTGCCCGGTGATCCAAACTTTCTTTCCAGCAAAAGATTGAACGCCGCCGCGTTCTGCGAGGTCGTTGAACTGATCAGACATAACTATTCCTAACCCTCAAGATTTCCTAGCGCGCATGCTTTAGGTATTCAAACGGGGTTGTTCGTAAAGCCGTAGATTGTATCGCGAATGCTTACCCGGATGACAGCCAAAATAGCTGCAACCAAGACACAACCGAAGCTGCAAGCGAGGCCGCAATTATTGCGGCAGATCGAACACCAGCACTTCGGCGTTGCTGCCGCTTTCGATCCGCACTTCACGCTCATCAGTGAATTTTGCGGCATCACCCGCTTGCAGGTGCTGACCATTCACCGTTATTTCGCCACGAACCGCATGCACGTAAGCCAGCCGGCCCGGTGCCAGGGGCAGCGTTGCTTGTTGTTCGCCGTCGAACAACCCGGTATAAAGACTTGCATCCTGATGAATCAGTACCGAACCTTCGCGCGCATCGGCTGACGCCACCACCCGCAACCGTCCTTCTTTTTCAGCGGATGAAAAACGCTTTTCCTCGTAGCTCGGCTCGATGCCGACGGCATTGGGTTCGATCCATATTTGCAGCAGATGCACGCCCTTGTCTTGTGAATGGTTGTATTCCGAATGGCGCACGCCAGTGCCGGCGCTCATACGCTGCACGTCTCCGGGGCGAATGACGCTACCCGTACCGAGGCTATCCTTATGAGCCAATTCGCCCTCGAGCACATAGGTGACGATTTCCATATTTTTGTGACCATGCGTACCGAAACCTGCACCCGGTTCGATTTTGTCTTCATTGATTACCCGCAACGGGCCGAAACCCATATGCTCGGGATCCATATAATCGGCAAATGAGAAGCTGTGGAAAGAGTCTAACCAGCCGTGGTTGCCATGGCCTCGTTCGTTTGCCTTGCGTAATGTAATCACAGAAGTTTCTCCGGTAAGTTCAGTGGACATGACAAATTTACACCAATACCTGACAACGCAATCAATACAGGCCAAGCTTTCGTCTCGCAGCGGTTCTTATGTCGGCATCTAGGGATCGTAATATCGGCAGCCGTGTTGGCAACCATATAGGTCACTACATCGGCAGGTTCGCACCTTCCCCGACGGGGTTCCTGCACGCCGGCTCGCTCGTGGCCGCCGTGGCGAGCTATCTGGATGCGCGCGCGCA
This sequence comes from Pseudomonadota bacterium, assembly GCA_040385645.1. Taxonomy (GTDB): domain Bacteria; phylum Pseudomonadota; class Gammaproteobacteria; order Burkholderiales; family Burkholderiaceae_D; genus JANXSS01. The sequence goes on along the minus strand of JAZKGZ010000015.1, from coordinate 167,877 downwards.
TCATGGCACTTGGCTGGTCCGCATGGAGGATGTGGATCGGGCGCGTACCGTACCGGGCGCTGCAGAATCTATTCTGCAAACCCTGGCAGCGTTCGGTATGGAGTCTGATGGGGAAATAGTTTGGCAAAGCACCCGTAGCGACCTCTACGCGGCAGCTGTGCAAAAACTTGGTGACCTGATCTATCCGTGCGGTTGCTCCCGGCGTGAAATTGCCGATTCGAACAGGCACGTAGCGGTAGAGGTAAAAGTTGCGCAGCCATACCCCGGCATTTGCCGGCATGGCATGGCCCCAGGCAAGACTGTACGCGCATTGCGCATCCGTGTGCCGCAGCTAGGAGAATCAAATGAATGCATTCGATTCGACGATCGCTTTTGTGGTGCGGTGACGCAGCATCTTTCAACCGACGTGGGGGACTTCGTACTACGACGTGCAGATAATTTTTGGGCATATCAATTGGCCGTCGTCGTCGACGATGCCGCGCAAAGCGTCACGCATGTGGTGCGCGGTATGGATCTGCTGGACTCGACGCCGCGCCAGATATACCTGCAGCGTTGGCTGAATTTGCCGACACCGCGCTATCTGCATGTTCCATTGTTGCTAGACACGAGCGGCAGAAAATTATCGAAGCAGGATGGCGCAATCCCATTGGAGCACCATGACGTGCATCAGCAACTGGTTGCTGCAGCGAGCGTGCTCGGCCTGGAAATCACGCCCGGGAATTCGCTTAAAAGGTTCTGGCAAGAGGCGATTGCCAAGTGGGCTGCACGTTATTCGTTGTAGACGTTCGGGTGAGCGCTTGCGTGAACACCCGAGTCAGTCTTAGGTCGTATTGGTGTTAGCGCTTGGGCATGCCGCCCAGCAAGGCAGCGATCCGGGGTTTGATCTGCTTGGCAGTACCAGCAGCCTGCGGCGTCGTACGAACAGCGCTCGCCGAAGGTTCGTAGGGTTTGAGAAACCACGGGTCGATTTTTTCACGGCGTTGAGCGCTCGGGTAAGCGCTGCGTGCAGACGCTGAACTACCCGACGACACAGTGCGTATGCGCCCGCTGCCGCGCTCGGCATTACGCTCAACCCCACCGCTTCTACCATCACTACTGCCGCCCGCAGTGCTTTGCGAGCTGGTCGTACGCAACGTTCGTGGCACGAAGCCCGCAAGCTGCGCCGGAACGAATTTGTGCTTGATCATCTTTTCGATATCGGCAAGCAACCGTTCGTCTTTGTCGGAATACAAAGAAATGGCATCACCTGAAGCTCCGGCGCGACCAGTGCGACCGATACGGTGCACATAATCCTCGGCGTTGTAAGGCAGATCGAAATTGATTACGCACGGCAGATCGGAAATATCCAGGCCACGCGCTGCCACATCGGTAGCCACCAACACATCGACCTCACCGTTCTTAAAAGCTTCCAGCGCCGCCATGCGTTCGTTCTGCGATTTGTCGCCGTGAATGGCGGAGGCTTTGACGCCTTCTTGTTCCAGTTGCCGCGCCAGACGCGAGGCACCGATCTTGGTGTTGGAGAACACCAGCACCTGCTTCAAATCCCGGCCGCGGATGAGATGGGCGACCGCATCACGCTTATGCTCTTCATCCACTTTATAGACGACTTGCGTGACCCGGTCTGCAGTAGCGTTGCTGCGCGCCACTTCGATGGTGACGGGATTATTGAGAAAGCTGCTGGCCAGCTTCTTAATTTCTGTAGAAAATGTCGCCGAGAACATCAAGTTCTGCCGCTCTTTCGGCAGCAGATTGATGATGCGCTGCAGATCCGGCAGAAATCCCATGTCCAACATACGGTCGGCTTCGTCCATCACCAAAATTTGAGTCTGAGATAGATTCAGGGTTTTTTGCTGGACATGATCGAGCAGACGGCCGGGTGTAGCAATGACGATCTCGACACCGTTGCGCAAGGCCAGCGTCTGTGGTGCCATGTCCATACCGCCAAAGACCACGGTCGAGCGTAACGGCGTATGGCGGGAGTAAGCCTTGACGTTTTCCGCGACCTGATCCGCTAACTCGCGAGTCGGCGTCAGGATCAGCGCGCGCACCGGGTGGCGAGCAGGCGACATGCTGTTGCTGGCGTGTGCAAGCAGCAGTTGTATGATCGGTAGAGAAAAACCGGCAGTCTTGCCGGTACCGGTTTGTGCAGCACCCATCACATCCCGCCCCTGCAGCACCACGGGAATCGCCTCCGCTTGAATCGGTGTCGGATGCTCGTACCCCTGATCGGTCAAAGCCCGCAGAATTTCAGGTGCCAGCCCGAAGTCGGCGAAACGAATGGTCGCAATCGGCGTGACAGGCATCAGTTGCGTTGGAGGTGTTGCAGCCGCTTCGGACGTTGCAGGTGACAAATTTTGAGAAACTGGTTCGGACATAAGACAAACTCGATTCCATAGTAAGCAACTTGTGGAGCGCAGAGCAGGTATGTAGCGCCAGGCTCGTGGTGATCGCCCTCGCGATTATACGCGCTGCTACAATGTCGGCAGCATGAAAGCCATTGACGCGTAAGCCTGAATGTTGGACGATGCGCCCGTTACTGCGTTCCATCCGCTTATTTCGTGCAAATTTTTCTCAACAACTTGGCCACCTTGAGAAATATCAATGCTGTTGCGCCTTAGTAATGATATTGTCTAGATGTTAATGTTAAGTCATCGCTTCGGAGTTGAAATGTCGTTGTTGTTAAATAGAAATGTCGTTCAGTTGTCACTTGCTTCTCACCGCGCTCCGGTTTTACCGAATCGCAATGAGGCGTCAAGTGGTTCATTCGTATCTAATGTTGAAAGCGGCACGGCGAAATCGACACGCTTTGCTTCCAATCCCGCATTGGCACATTTAAAAGCGCTCGGGCCACGCTTGACTTCGGCTCAACGCAAATCAATCGCATTACTTGAGAAACACGGGGCGCCGTTAGGCTTTACGGCAGACAACGTTGGTCAATCGGACTCCGCAGAATACGAGCCATCTACTTGCAGCGAAAAAGTCGCTTTGCAGAGGCGCGCCAGCTTTATGCTGGTCTGAAAATCTTTCGTTAATCGACGTCGTTAATCGACGTCGTCAATTGTAAGCCAAGCAAAAATAGTATTTGGCCCTTGTTTCCTGTCAATGAACTGTTTTGACGCCCCTTTGTGGCCATAACGCATTTAGCAGAAAATCGTTTCAACTAGCGATCTGCCAATTACCAGCGAATACGCTGTCACCGTCCATGGCCTACCGCCAATACATAAAGACCCCTTCAACCGTATCCTCGTAGCGCAAGCAATCGTTGAAGGCATTGCACTTCTGACAACCGACCAAATGGTTGCGCAATATCCTGGGCCGGTGCGTCGTGTGTGAATTCCTATTCTTACCGGATGGCATAAAAAAAGCCCGCAACCGCGAGCTTTTAAAATCAACACTTAAAAAAAGAAAAAGGGTTACGTGAATTGGCACGTAACCCTTTTTCCTCTTTTACTAAATTACTGGTGGGCCTCCCGTGAGTCGAACACGGCACCAACGGATTATGAGTCCGCTGCTCTAACCAAGCATGAGCTAGAGGCCCTTTGATTTTTGCGTACTGGCAGTAATAGGCTGCCTACCGTTTAATTTCCTTCTAAAAAGCTCTTCAACTTATCCGACCGCGACGGGTGGCGCAGCTTGCGTAGTGCTTTGGCTTCGATCTGCCGAATACGTTCACGTGTCACGTCGAACTGCTTGCCGACTTCCTCGAGGGTGTGGTCGGTGGACATTTCGATACCGAAGCGCATGCGTAGCACCTTGGCTTCGCGGGGCGTAAGCGAATCGAGCACGTCCTTGACCACGCCGCGCATCGATGCATGCAGTGCCGCGTCGGCAGGCGCCAGGGTATTGTTGTCTTCGATGAAATCGCCCAGATGGGAATCGTCGTCGTCGCCGATCGGCGTCTCCATGGAGATCGGCTCCTTGGCGATCTTCATGATCTTCCGGATCTTATCTTCCGGCATTTCCATCTTCAGTGCCAGCGTCGCTGGATCTGGCTCGGCACCGGTCTCCTGCAGAATCTGACGGGAGATCCGATTCATCTTGTTGATCGTCTCGATCATGTGCACCGGAATACGAATGGTGCGGGCCTGATCGGCGATCGAGCGCGTAATGGCCTGGCGAATCCACCATGTGGCGTACGTCGAGAACTTGTAGCCGCGACGATATTCGAATTTGTCCACGGCTTTCATCAGGCCGATGTTGCCTTCCTGGATCAGGTCGAGGAATTGCAAACCGCGGTTGGTGTATTTCTTGGCAATCGAAATCACCAGCCGCAGGTTGGCTTCGGTCATTTCGCGCTTGGCTTTGCGTGCCTTCATTTCGCCGGCTGCCATCTTGCGGTTGATGCCGCGCAGGTCGGGCAACGGCAGCACAACGCGCGCCTGCAGATCGATCAGCTTTTGCTGCAGCTCTTTGACGGTCGGTACATTGCGCGCGAGGATGACGCTGTAGGGATGATTGCCGCGTACTTCGCCATCGACCCATTCCAAATTGGTTTCATTGCCAGGAAAAACCTTGATGAAATGGCTGCGCGGCATGCCGCACTTGTTGACGGCCACATCGAGAATCTGCTTTTCGATATGGCGCACTTCATCGACTTGCCCACGCAAGGTGTCGCACAGCTTTTCGACAACTTTGGCGGTGAACCGGATGCCGAGCAGTTCGCTTGAAATCAGTTCCTGCGCTTTGACATACGGCTTGGAGTTATAGCCTTCACGCTCGAAGGCCTTGCGCATCTTGTCGAACTGGGTAGAAATGGTGGTGAACTTGTCGAGCGATTCGCGCTTCAATTGCTCGATCTGCTCGGCGGTGAAACCGGCAGCGCCCGAAGCGGTGGTTTCTTCTTCCTCTTCGCCTTCGGCTTCTTCTTCGCCCTCTTCCTCTTCATCGTCCGAGGCCGTAGCCGTAGGAGCAATCACCGGCTCCGAAGCGTTCATGTCCACCAGGCCGTCGACGATTTCATCGATCTTGGTTTCATCGTTACGGATGCGCTCGGCGGCAGCCAGGATCTCGGCGATCGTGGTTGGGCAGGCGGAAATCGCCTGGATCATGTCTTTCAGGCCGTCTTCGATGCGCTTGGCGATTTCAATTTCGCCTTCGCGGGTCAGCAGTTCGACCGAACCCATTTCGCGCATGTACATGCGCACCGGGTCGGTGGTGCGACCGAAATCCGAATCGACGGTTGATAATGCAGCTTCTGCAGCGGCTTCGGCATCGTCGTCACTGGCAACGGTTGCGACGTTGTCCGTCAGCAGCAAGCTTTCAGCATCCGGCGCGTGTTCGTACACCGCGATACCCATATCGTTGAAGGTACCGATAATGCCTTCGATGGCTTCGGGATCGACGATGTTTTCAGGTAGATGATCGTTGATTTCCGAATACGTCAGGAAACCGCGTTCTTTACCGAGCTTGATTAAGGTTTTGAGTTTCTGGCGACGACGCTCGAGCTCTTCTTCGCTGGCTTCGGTGTCCGACGAAAACGCATCTTTCAACAGCGCTTTTTCTTTGGCCTTGCGGTCTTTCGCCTTGGCTTTGTCTACGGCTTTCAGTTCCGCACGCTCGACGGCATTCAGTGCAGCGACTTCGTCGTTTTCGGGCTGGAACTCCTTCGGCTTGCGCCCACGGCGGCCCGGTACCTTGACCGATGGCAGTACATAACCGGATGTATCGATGGCAGCGAGAGTGGCGGCATCGGTAGTCTGGCTGACGGTGGCGGAAATCATGACATTCACACCTGGCTTATTCTCGGGCACTGCTTCCGGCTTGCCGTCTGTTTTTGCAGACTGCGGCATCGCTTTGGATTCGGATTTCTTGTTGGTCACAGTTGCTTTCAATTGCGCGGACGACGGTTTGGCGGGCGCTTGTTCAGGCCGGCTTTCTACCGTAGACGCTTTGACGTTGACTTTGGCAGGCAATTTGCCGGTGGTTTTTTGGGCAGTAGTACCTGGCTTGGCAGCTGATGTTTTCGATGGAGCCGGAGCCCGTTTAACAGCAGGTTTCTTCATTGCATTCGCCCGGATCTGACCAAAAATAGAAGCTTGCGCATGCATGTTGAAAGCGTGGCAAAGCTATAGTTCGAAAAACTGAAAAACCGATCTAACGTGTTGAATCAAAAGCTTTTAAGTATAGCACATGACACCAATTTTTTAGGATTTTCCTGCGCGTGATCTGCAAATTTAAATCCTGCAATTGGCATGAATCGCTATAGAAATTACTATACGAACCATTTTGCAACCTTGTCATGCGGTCTCGCCGCAATATCACTACAACTTCATTACGGCATTGCGATAACGCCATTACATCCGCTGAGCGATTTCAGCGACCGCTTCTTGCCGTAACCGCTCCTGGTGACTCGACAGGCTGCGATAACGCTCACGTGCGTCCTCAGAACTCAGCCCGCCTGCAGCCAGCTCATCGAGCTGTTCTTTTACTTGCTTCAATCTGGTTTGTCGTATGGCTCCGAAGAGCTCCAGACGTGCCGTGTCGAACGCACTTTCCGTCTCGGCAGCCACTTCGGCGATCAGCGCATCGAAATCCGCACTTTCTGCTTTCAGACGTTCAGCCAATATTGCAAAGCTTGCGCTTTGACCCATACGCTTACCAGCGTCGACCAGTTGCCTGAGCATTGCCGCACCGTCCGGCGCGCATCTGGCAGCAGCCTCCAACGCGTCTTCATCGAGATCGCTGGCCAGGCTGGGATGCGCCACCAGCAAGCGCATGATCTGTCTTTCCAGTTCCACCGGCGCAGTACGTCGGGCACGCGGCGGCGCAGCCTTGATACGCGCCACCGGCTGCTTAAGTTCAAACAACACTTCGATCTCGCTCGGCGTGGACCGTGTCACTGCTGCCAGGCTGCGTACGATCTGCAACCGCAAACTGGAAGCCGGCAATGCCTGCAAGAGCGGCTTCGCATCGAACTGCGTGCGCGCGCGGCCTTCCGAGGTCGCCAAGTCGTTTTCCGCCACGACTTCTTTAAGCAGAAATTCAGACAGCGGCATCGCTTGCTGCACCTGTTGAGCAAATACTTCAGTGCCGTGCGCGCGGATATAGCTGTCTGGGTCGTGCTCGGCCGGCAAGAACAAAAATTTCACCGATTTATCGTCGGTAGCATGCGCCAGGCTGGCTTCCAATGCCCGTCTGGCAGCGCGCCGTCCGGCGGCGTCGCCGTCGAAGCTGAATACCAAATTATCCGTCTGACGCAACAATTTTTGTACATGTACTGCCGTGCAGGCGGTACCCAACGTCGCTACCACTTGCGGAAAACCCAATTGCGCCAGCGCTACGACATCCATGTAGCCTTCCGTGACCAGCACATAACCGGCTTCGCGGATTGCCTGGCGTGCCTCGAACAGGCCGTATAGCTCTAGTCCTTTTTGAAATAAGGGCGTCTCGGGTGAATTCAAGTATTTTGGCTCACCGCTATCAAGGATGCGTCCGCCGAAACCGATGACCTGGCCTTTCATGCTGCGAATCGGAAACATGATGCGATCGCGAAAACGATCGTAGCGTTTGCGCCCGCCGTTGTTTTCTTCGCTGCGGTCGATCACGAGCCCAGCCTCGACCAGCACTGCGGCATCGTGATCGGCAAACACCGCTTTCAAACTATCCCAACCCTCCGGCGCATAGCCGATGCCGAAACGGGCGGCAACTTCGCCGCTGAGGCCGCGCCCGATCAGGTACTGTTTGGCGCGCTCCGCGGTACGCAACTGTTGCCGATAAAAATCGCAGGCGCGCGTCATAGCTTCCGATAATGCAAGTGTCTTGGCCTGCTCTTGAGCACGCTGTGCCGGCGGCAAGCGTGATTCATTTTCCGGCACGACCATGCCGACGTCTTGCGCCAAATCCTTGACCGCCTCCACAAAACCCAAGCCAGAGTATTCGATTAAAAAACCGATGGCGGTACCATGCGCGCCGCAACCGAAGCAGTGATAGAACTGCTTGGTTGGGCTCACTGTAAAGCTGGGCGATTTTTCATTATGGAACGGGCACAGTCCCATAAAATTGGCACCGCCCTTTTTCAACTGCACGTAGCGGCCGACGATCTCCACCACATCGACCCGGGTCAAGAGATCTTGGATGAAAGATTGTGGTATCACGACGACTTACCTGCCGGCCAATGCCGCCTTGACCAACGTCGAGACGACTGTCATGTCGGCACGCCCTGCCAGCTTAGGTTTGACGATCGCCATGACTTTGCCCATGTCTTGCGGGCCGGCAGCACCGCTGACTGCTACAGCGGCAGCAACTTCGGTATCGATCTCTTGATTCGACAAAGCCGCTGGCATATAGGTCGAGAGAATCGCCAACTCCGCTTTCTCGATGTCTGCCAAATCCTGACGGCTGCCGGCCTCGAATTGCTGAATCGAGTCTTTGCGTTGCTTGATCATTTTTTCAATGATAACCAGCACCATAGCGTCGGTCACATCGATGCGCTCGTCGACCTCCTTCTGCTTGATAGCCGCCGTGAGCAGACGAATCGTGCCGAGCTTGGGCGCATCCTTGGAGCGCATTGCAGCTTTCATGTCGTCGGTGATTTGCTCTTTCAGACCCATGATGTCTCCGGTAAACAGCCAAATTGCTTGATGAAAACTTTAAAAACCAACTCGTCAAAACCCAAAACGTCAAAACCCGCTGCGGACCAACACCGGAGCGGGTTTACTGCTGGTCTTCGGGGCGCTGGAATCGATAACGTCGTAACCAGTGCAACTACAAAGCCAACCGATTCAAAAACAACCGATTAAAACAGTTTTTTCGGCAGTTGCTGGCTGCGAATGCGTTTGTAGTGACGCTTGACGGCGGCTGCCAGCTTGCGCTTGCGCTCTGCGGTCGGTTTTTCGTAAAACTCACGGGCGCGCAACTCGGTGAGAAGACCGGTTTTTTCAATCGTGCGCTTGAAGCGACGCATTGCAACTTCGAACGGCTCGTTTTCTTTAAGGCGAATGGTAGTCATGTAAACTCAAATAATGGTTTTCAGGCAGAACGCGATCATAGCAGTTACTCGCGCGAATGGGAAGCGTCGATAGTATGCCCGCTTTAAACGGCCATTCCGGCCGCAACACCCGACGCCCAAGCCCATTGGAAATTATATCCACCCAGCCACCCCGTTACATCGACTGCCTCCCCGACGAAATGAAGACCGGGCACTGCATTTACCATCATGCTTTGCTGCGAAAGTGCATGCGTATCGACTCCACCTCGAGTCACTTCGGCTTTTCGGTATCCCTCGCTGCCTTGCGGTGTAATACGCCAGGCGTTGAGCGATTGACCAAGCCGGCGCAATTCACGGTCGGGCATGTCCGCCGGCCGGGTGTCCGCCCGGAAATTATTTGCTGCGAGCCAACCTTCGGCTACGCGTGCAGGCAACCATTGCGCCAAATGATTGCCGAGGTTTTTACGAATACCGCCCTTTTCCTTTATTAAAGTTTCGGCAAGATCCAATTGCGGCAGCAAATTCAGTGCCAGTGCTGAGCCGGCTTGCCAATAACTGGATATTTGTAACACCGCGGGTCCGGAAAGGCCGCGGTGGGTAAAGAGCAAATCTTCTTTGAAACTGCCGCGGTTTTTGCGCTCTCCCGTTTCGACTTCCACTTCTAAAGCAATGCCCGAAAGCGGCGCGAATGGCTGCCAGGTGCTTTGGTCAAAAGTCAACGGCACCAGGGCGGCTCGCGGCTCGACCAGTTTCAGACCGAACTGACGGGCAATCCTGAAAGCGAAATCGGTAGCACCGATCTTGGGAATCGATAAGCCGCCGGTCGCGATTACGACGCTGGTGGCCTGTACAGTATCGGCTTCCAGATCGATGCGAAATCCGGTCGTATTTTTGGCCAAAGTAGCAACCTTGCACGGCATACGCCACCGGACATTGCCAAGATCGCATTCGGCTTTCAGCATCGAAATGATGTCTTCGGCAGAACGGTCGCAAAATAGCTGGCCTTTGTGCTTCTCGTGATAGGCGATGCGGTAACGCTTCAATAAAGCGAGAAAATCCTGCGGTGTGTAACGCGAAAGCGCACTTTTGCAAAAATGTGGGTTTTCGGACAAAAAATTCGCAGGCGCGGTGTCGATATTTGTGAAATTGCAGCGTCCGCCACCGGAAATGCGAATTTTTTCCGCCAGCCGCGTGGCATGATCGATCAATACGACGGAGCGGCCGCGCTGCCCGGCGACTGCCGCGCACATCATGCCGGCGGCACCGGCACCAATCACGGCGACATCGAATTCGGTTGCCATATTTTGCAAAGCTCGGACCAAAAGTGTGAGGCAGCGATTGTAGAACAATCGCATTAGCGCGGTGGCCTAGCTGAAATCGATCGTCTGGCCTTTTGCGATGGCGGCGCATCGTGTTACTTGAGTGGCGATTGCCTGCGGCACGGGCAACGACCCGTCGAGCACCTGCATGATCCAGCGGGCAGTGGTGAGCGCGTCCCGATCCGGAGGCAACTCAGGCGGCAGGTCTGGCAGAAGATCGAATGCGCCCTGCTTTTCTTCCAGGGTACGACGAATGCCTTCATGAAACCAATCGATCTGCTGGGCTCGCTTGGTATTGGCGACGGTTTCGCCTTCGGTGCCACGCATGAGCAGAGCGTCGCCACGTTCGGCGGGCGTAGCCTTGGTGAAGTAGTCGCTGAGCATCAGCAGATATTCCGGATGCGTATAAGAAGACAAAAGCAGTGCGGGTCGACGGAATGGCTGCAGAATCTTTACCAGCGTATGGGTCGAGCTGCGCACACCGAGCACTTGACGAAGTGCCAGCAAAGCGGCGATCTGCGGTGCCAAAATGGCAATCGGCATAAATGCGGGTTGGCCGGTCGCCAGCGTTTTTTCGGCATCGCCTATCGACGTCGCCAGAGGCCAGCCCAAGGCGGTAAATATCTCTGCGGTCGTCACCCGGCCGGCATCGTGCAGCACGCCATGTACCAGGACTGGGATATTTTCGCGAGCCAGTAACATTGCCAGTAACGGCGTCAGGTTAGGTATTTTTCGGGCACCGTTATAGCTTGGAATGACGATCGGCATCGGCGTGCCGGAATGTTCGTCAGGCAATCCAAGCGGGGGTACGTCGAGCAAATCGAACGACGCATGCGCCGCATCCAGAAACCCAGCGATTTCATCGACCGTTTCTCCCTTGATACGCATGGCAAGCAATACCGCTCCCAGCTCGAGGTCGGATATTTGCCGTGCCAGCATGGCGGCATATAAAAGGCGCGCATCGTCACGGCTGAGACTGCGGGCACCGTTCTTTCCACGTCCGATTTCTTTGATAAAACGGGCGGCGGAAAACGGTGGTGAGAGAGAAGAATCGGTCGGGGTATTCATGCTTACAGGTTACACCGAATGATGGTGTGTCGGCACACGAAGAACCGACGTTACCATGTAGCGTTATTGAATTTCGGCAGCCGCTGGCGTCTGGTGAATCAACACCTTTAATTCCGGCACGCAGGAGCCGCAACTGCTGCCGCATTTCAAACGCGATTTCAACTTTGTCAGGCGTTGTTCTTCGTTGCCGCCGATGGAAAGCAATACAGCGTTTATCTCTTGCTCAGCCACGTCTAAGCAATTACATATAATCCGCCCGCGCGAGGTGAAGCCTGCCGGTGGTGCAGCGCCCGGCATTAATAACCTACGTCCGAGAGAAGCGACCGGTTGTTCGTCTTGCAAATAGGCTTTCAACCATCCGGCAGCTGCCGTATCGCCTGCCAGCGATACCGCTTGCATTGTTCCACCCGCTACCAGCACGCGCCGCGAACGACCCAGGCGGGTATCGTCGTAACGCAACACGTTGTCGCCATTTAGCCCGAACGCGGCTTCGACTATCCGTAATAATTCTGGCGCAGCGGAGTAATCGTCGGCCGCCCGAAACAGTAAGCCGGCCCGCTCACGTCCGAACAAGGTACAGGCGGCGTAGGCGAATTTGCGCATGTGCGGGCGCAGTGCAACCTGTACCGCAACGATGCTGGCTTCGTCGAACCATCCAAAAATCTGCAATTGCCATGGTAATTCGGCTTTTAAAATCTTGACTGCCGCATGTTTGAGTTCCGGCTGCTTCGAACTTGGATCGGTGGCACCGATGGTCAAGGCATTGACGCCGTAGGAGCCGTTCTCTGCATGGCCGCGCCCTGATAAAAACTCTTCGCCCCAATGCATGCCGATGAATGTCTGCCCGGCGCGCATGTCTTCTCCCATAGTTACAGGCAAGATCTGCGAACCGCGGCGGCTCGTCACATGTACCAGGTCGCCGTCTTTGAGCAACCGCCGCTGCATGTCGCTATGCGCCATGACCACTACCGGCTCCGATGCATGGGCGAACAGCCGGCCAATCGTGCCGGTGCGGCTCATACCATGCCATTGATCGCGCAAGCGGCCCGTCGTGAGATGGAATGGATAATGAACATCGATCGGTTCGGCCACTGCCCGGTAAGGGGTTTCGACAAATTGCGCACGGCCGCTGGGTGTGGGAAAAATTCCATCTTCGTAAAGACGCTTCTTGCCGCTCGACGCCCCTTCCGGATAAGGCCATTGCTGCGGGCCGTCCGCCGACAACATCGCATACGACATCCCGGTGATGTCGAGATCGCGCCCTCGGGTCGATTCGCGATGCTCGTTCCAGATCGATTCTGCAGACAGGTAAGGAAACATAGTCGGTTTCGAGGACGTATTTTTACCGAGCAACATCTCCAGGCGCTGGGCGAAGTCCACCACGATCTGCCAGTCGTGGCGAGCTTCCGCCGGTGCTGGCATCGCCGGCTCGATGCGCGTGATGCAACGCTCGGAATTGGTGACGGTGCCGTCCTTTTCACTCCATGCGGTGGCCGGCAATAACACGTCCGCATACGGCACCGTCGCCGTGGTGCGGTACGCTTCCTGTACGATCACGAGTTCGGCTGCCTCCAAAGCTTGCCGCACCAGCTTTTGGTTCGGCAACGATTGTGCGGGGTTGGTACAGGCGATCCAGAGAATTTTAATTTCGCCGTCTCGCACCGCGTCGAATAGTTCGATGGCGGTCTTACCGGGCTGCGCAGGTACATCCGGCACCCCCCATAATGCAGCGACTTCGGCACGATGCGCGGGATTGGCGAGATCGCGGTGTGCCGACAACAGATTAGCCATGCCGCCTACTTCCCGACCGCCCATGGCATTGGGCTGGCCAGTCAAAGAAAACGGCCCAGCGCCTGGCTTGCCGATCTGGTGTGTCGCCAAATGCAGATTGATCAGCGCAGCATTCTTGGCGGTGCCACAGGAAGATTGATTCAAGCCCTGGCAATACAAGGACAATGCCGCTGGCGATTGCCCGAACCAACGCGCCGCAGTGATCAGATCGACTTCGGCGATACCGCACAGGTTGGCGACAAAAGCGGGGGTGTACTCGCGTACGATTCGTTTCAGTTCAGCAAAACCGCTGGTATGTTGGGTAACGAATTCAACATCGATCAAGTCTTCCCAAAGGCAGATGTGTAACATACCGTTGAACAGGGCAACGTCGGTGCCCGGCAGGATCGGCAGGAACAGGTCTGCTTCGCGCGCAGTATCGGTGCGGCGTGGATCGGCGACGATAACTTTGAGTTGTGGGTTACGTTTGCGTGCATCCTCAATGCGGCGGTACAACACCGGATGCGCATAAGCGGTGTTGGAGCCGACGATGAAAATCAGTTGCGCATGGTCGATATCTTCATAACAGGCGGGTGGTGCATCGGCTCCCAGCGTCTGCTTATAACCAGCGACGGCGCTGGACATGCACAATCGCGAATTGGTGTCGATATTGTTGGTACCGATTAAACCTTTCGCCAGCTTGTTAAAAACGTAATAATCCTCGGTGAGCAGCTGGCCGGAGATATAGAAAGCCACACTGTTCGGGCCATGGGTCTGAATCGTGTCGGCGAATTTTTTGGCGAGGAAGTCGAGCGAAGTATTCCAGCTAGTTTGGCTGCGAGGGCTGCTGCGATCGGTACGCATTTCCGGCACCAGCGCACGCGCCTGCTGGCGCAGAGCCGGGGTAGCGGTGAGATGCAGCGTACTGCCCTTGGTACACAACCGGCCGAAATTTGCGGGGTGATCGGGGTCGCCGCGTACGCCGCTGACCTCGCCGTTTGTCGTCTGGATCAAAACGCCACAGCCGACGCCGCAATAACAGCAAGTCGCTCTGACTTCTTTCACTTCATTCATGCAGACACGGATTGTGCGCGACAGTTTCTGCAGGTTGTTGCGCCAGCTCGTCGGCGTCGAGAAACACATCGCCGTTCTCGATTTTCAAGCTGAAGCGTTGCACGCAACCTTCGTCGGGCGCAACGGCACAACCTGAACCGAGTTCGATATGCCAGCCGTGCAGCGGGCAGGCCACCCGATCGCCGAAGACGATACCTTGCGACAGCGGCCCGTTTTTATGCGGGCAACGGTCCAGCAATGCAAAGACTCGATCTTCGCCATTGCGAAAGATGGCGACATCGGGCCTGGCCGGCAAACCCTCGCCCGCCCGGCGTTGCAGCACGCGGGCACCCAATATCGGTATGTCTGTCACACGACAGATCACTTTCCATTGATTCGACATGTCCACCCCCTTTAAATGCCTAACCCGCGAGTGGCGTGAATTGCCGGGTATCGACCATCGCCTTCTCCGGCTCGTGCCACGGATCCGGCTCGCCGTCGAGCGCGAACAATAACCTGGCATACAACGCACGTCGATTGTCGTCCTGTTCGACAACGCTTTTTTTTACATGCTCGAGGCCGACGCGTGCCAGATAATGCACCGTACGTTCAAGATACCAGCCTTCTTCCCGGTACAGTTGCAAAAAAGCACCCGCGTATTCCAGCACTTCGTCGTGGGTTTTAAGTTTTACAAAAAACTGCGCCACTTCGGTCTTGATACCGCCGTTGCCACCGATGTAGATTTCCCAGCCTGAATCGACGCCGATGACGCCCACGTCCTTGATACCGGATTCCGCACAATTGCGCGGGCAACCGGAGACGGCGATCTTCACCTTGTGTGGCGCGTACATGCGCGCTAGGGCACGCTCGAGCTGCTGGCCCATCAGGGTCGAATCCTGCGTACCGAAACGGCACCATTCGGAGCCGACACAAGTTTTTACCGTGCGTAACCCTTTTGCATACGCCAAGCCGGAGGGCATGTCCAAATCTTTCCAAACGGCGCGCAAATCTTCCTTCTTCACACCCAACAAATCGATACGCTGGCCGCCGGTTACCTTGACGGTTGGAATGGCGAACTTATCGACCACATCGGCGATACGACGCAATTCGGCAGCATTGGTATGGCCACCCCACATGCGTGGAATGACGGAATACGTACCGTCACGCTGGATATTGGCATGAGCCCGTTCGTTGATGAAGCGCGATTGCGGATCGTCCTTCGCCTCGTGCGGCCAGGTCGATAGCAGGTAATAGTTGATCGCCGGACGGCACGTGGCGCAGCCGTCCGGCGTACGCCATTCCAGAGCTTGCCGGGTAGTGCTGCCGGTAAGCAGTTTTTTCAGGCGGATGGTGTCGCGCACCGCTTGATGCGTGTGGTCGGTACAGCCGCAGACCGGCTTGGCGGTAGACACCGTCGAGTAATCGCCGCCAGCGGTAGACATGAGAATCTGTTCCACCAGCCCGGTGCAAGAGCCACAAGATGCCGACGCCTTGGTGTGCTTACGCACTTCCTCGAGTGTGAACAAGCCTTTTTCCTTGATAGCGCTGACGATCGTACCCTTGCAAACGCCGTTGCAGCCGCATACTTCTGCGCTATCGGGCATTGCTGCCGCACGGGTGAAACCTTCGTGGCCGACATCGCCCGGCCGGCCGTGATTGGCTTCGCCGAACATCAGCGTTTCGCGAATCTCGCCGATATCCTTGCCTTCACGCAGGAGTTTGAAATACCAACTGCCGTCGACCGTGTCGCCATACAGGCAGGCACCGATCAGTTTGTTGTCGCGCAGCACCAGCTTTTTATAGACCCCGCCGATCGGGTCCGACAGGATGATTTCTTCCGCATCCGCAGTGCCGGTGAAGTCGCCTGCAGAAAACAGATCGATGCCGGTGACTTTAAGCTTGGTCGATGTCGCCGAGCCCTGATATCGCCCGATTCCAAAATTGGCCAAGTGATTGGCGCACACTTTTGCCATCTCAAAAAGCGGCGCGACCAGCCCATAGGCGTTACCGCGATGATTGACGCATTCGCCGACGGCGTAGACACGCGGGTCGTAAGTCTGCATCGTGTCGTTGACCACGATTCCGCCTTTGCAATACAAACCTGCGGACTCGGCCAGTGTGGTGTTGGGGCGAATGCCCACCGCCATTACGACCAACTGCGCCGACACTTGTGATCCGTCCGTAAACCGGATCGCCTGGACATTGCCGGCAGCATCGCCGAGGATTTCTTGCGTATTCTTCCCGAGCAAAAAGTTCAGGCCACGCTCTTCCAACGATTTTTGCAACATCGTTCCCGCGGCCTGGTCGAGTTGCCGGTTCATCAGCCAAGCCGGCAAATGAACCACCGACACGTGCATGCCACGCTGCTTCAAACCGTTCGCTGCTTCCAGTCCCAGCAGGCCACCGCCAATCACAACCGCATGTTGATGCACCGAAGCGGCGTCGATCATGGCGTTGGTGTCTTTGATGTCGCGGTAAGTGACTACACCTTTGAGGTCGGCACCAGGTACCGGCAGCATGAACGGATGCGAGCCGGTCGCCAACAACAACCGATCGTATTCGGCAGCCGTACCGTCGTCGGCAGTAACGATTCGCCGGGCACGGTCGATACGAACGATCTTTTTGCCGAGATGCAGCGTGATGCCGTGTTCGGCGTACCAGTCCAGATCATTGAGCATGATGTCGGCAAGCGTTTGCTCGCCCGCCAGCACCGGCGTCAACAGGATACGGTTGTAGTTGGCATAGGGCTCGGCACCGAAGACTGTGATCTCGTGAAGATCCGGCGCGATGGCGCGTAATTCTTCCAGGGTGCGTACGCCGGCCATGCCGTTGCCGACCATTACCAGTTTAAGTTTCCTCATCCGCGCACCTTGTCTAACGATGGTTGCTCAAGCCCTGAGCTTGAACGATTCGGCATAGGCTTTCGGATTGCTGCCGTCCCAGACCACGCCGTCGAAGAGTTTGGACGATCGCATCGATTCCTTCGGTACGCTTGCCTTGGCCATCGTCGCAGCGTCTTTATAAAGCTGAATTTGGTTAATGGCTTTGGCAGTGCCCAGATAATCGACCTCCCCTTTTAACAACCCCCAGCGTTTTTGCTGCGTCAGGAACCACATGCCGTCGGACAGATAGGGAAAACCGACAGCACCGTCGTTATAAAATTTCATATAATTCGGATCGTCCCAAGTCTTGCCCAGACCGTTTTGATAACGCCCGAGAATGCGCTGATTGATCACATCGATGGACGTGTTGACATAAGATTTCTCAGCGATCACTTCAGCCATCTTCAGTTTGTTCGACAGCGACGCATCGATCCAGCGGCCGGCATCGATCACGGCAGCAGTCAATGCTCGGGCGGTGTTCGGATGCTTCGCTACCCATTCGGCGGTGGTGCCGAGCACCTTTTCCGGGTGATCGCGCCAAATGTCTTGGGTGGTGATGGCTGTGATGCCGATACCGTCCGCAATCGCCCGGTGGCCCCATGGCTCACCGACGCAATAGCCGTCCATATTGCCGACTCGCATATTGGCGACCATTTGCGGCGGCGGTACGGTGATGACCTTGGCGTCTTTCATCGGGTTGATGCCGTGATGCGCCAGCCAGTAGTACAGCCACATCGCATGGGTTCCCGTTGGAAACGTCTGGGCGAAGGTGTATTCGCGTTTTTCGGTAGCCATCAGTTTTGCCAGACTGGAACCGTCGACTGCGCCTTTTTCCGCCAGCTTTTTGGAAAGGGTGATGCCCTGCCCGTTATTATTGAGCGTCATGAGTGTCGCCATGTTTTTCTGTGCACCGCCAGCCCCGAGGTGCACGCCGTAAATCAGGCCATACAGGGCATGCGCGGCATCGATTTCGCCATTGACCAGCTTGTCGCGCACGCTGGCCCAGGACGATTCTTTGGCGGGAATGATCTTGATACCGTACTTCTTGTCGAAGCCCATGACGGAAGCCATTACCACCGAAGCGCAATCGGTCAGGGGAATGAAGCCGACCTTGATTTCCTCCTTTTCGGGTTTGTCGGAGCCCGCTGCCCACACCCCGCGGGTCGACAAACCGGCAAATACGCTCGTGGCACCAACAGCCATTGCTTTGATTGCGGTACGACGTAGAGAGTTGCCGGATGTAGTTGACTTACTTTCTTTTTTCATGCGGACCTCGGTGGATTTTGGGCTGGAAAGATGAAGAGTGTCATTACCAACAATTGGCAATTCACGTGCCAGCTTTGACCAGACTCAGTAGTTCGCTGAAGTAATAGCCTTGCACGCTAAATGCATGCTTAGCACGTGCCTTAATACATGCCAATGTGCATATTTAGCACCCACCCATAACGTCTACCGCACCCGCTGCGCGAGTCGCTCTTTACTGGTGCAACGCACCATCCTAGCTCGTACTTACAAGGCATTCTGAATAAGCCTCCATACGCTTTCCTTTACAATGCCCGATCTTCCAACCTGTAAATACCGAGCCACTTCGCACTGCACTTCGTACTGATAGGACGAAGCTCATAAACAAATGATTGTTCTCGGAAATGATTATTCTCGGCGTCGAATCCTCGTGCGATGAAACCGGCGTTGCGCTGTACGACACCCTGCGCGGTTTGCGCGGGCACGCGTTGCATTCGCAAGTGGCCATGCACGAAGCCTACGGTGGCGTCGTGCCGGAGCTGGCTTCGCGCGACCACGTCCGGCGTGCCGTTCCTTTGCTGGAACAGGTTTTTGCGCAAGCCCAAGTCGAGCGCAGTCAGATCGATGCCGTGGCCTACACCCAGGGGCCGGGCCTAGCCGGCGCTCTACTGGTCGGTGCATCGGTTGCCTGTAGTCTGGCCATGGCTTTGGATAAACCGGTTATAGGCATACATCACCTGGAGGGCCACCTGTTGTCGCCGCTCCTGTCTGTCGATCCGCCAACGTTTCCCTTCATCGCTTTGCTGGTTTCCGGTGGCCATACCCAACTGATGCGCGTCGATGGCGTCGGCAAATACACGCTGCTCGGCGAAACGGTCGACGATGCCGCTGGCGAAGCATTCGACAAGTCCGCCAAGCTGCTCGGGCTGGGCTATCCCGGCGGAGCGGCGATTTCAGCGCTGGCACAATCCGGTGACCCGATGGCCTACCGCCTGCCGCGTCCGATGCTGCACACCAAAAATCTCGATTTCAGCTTTTCAGGATTGAAGACAGCGGTGCTTACCGTGGTGAAAAAGCAAGGGCCTGCCCTAAGCGAACAAGACAAAGCCGATATCGCGCGCGGTTTCGTCGATGCAGTGGTCGAAGTGCTGACCGCAAAATGCATGGCGGCTTTGAAACAGACCGGCTTGAAGCGGCTGGTAGTGGCCGGTGGTGTCGGTGCTAATTTGCAATTGCGAGAAGCTCTGAACGACGCGGCACGCAAGCGGCGCTTTGCCGTTTTTTATCCGGCATTAGAATTTTGTACCGACAACGGTGCGATGATCGCATTCGCCGGCGCTTTGCGCCTACAGGCTTACCCGGATACAGCCAGCCGCGACTACGGTTTTACCGTGCGCCCACGCTGGCCGCTCGACGCTTTACAAGCTTGACGAAGCTAGCGTGCAGGGTTGAAGGACTGCATGGTGACTCGATTGTCGAGGGCAAAATAAACATCGCGAAACTATTACGAATGCTGTTTTTTCGCGGAGCCTATTTTGCCTTCGCGGCCGGCGATTAGATTACTGATGTTTTTCGCATGGCGAGCAACCAGTAAAATACTCATGGCTGCCACCGTCGCCAGCATTGGATCGATCCCAAACAGCAAAGCATAGTA
The DNA here is from genome assembly GCA_040385645.1 of Pseudomonadota bacterium. Lineage (GTDB taxonomy): Bacteria > Pseudomonadota > Gammaproteobacteria > Burkholderiales > Burkholderiaceae_D > JANXSS01. The sequence continues at coordinate 147,963 of JAZKGZ010000015.1, read as the reverse complement.
GAACGGTGCAAAAACTGCCGAGACCAGTGCTGCCAATGAAGAGTAGCGAAAGGCGTAAGCGATGATGAGCCAGGTTGCCAAGGTTGCAATGCCGAGCCAGGCATTGATTCCCAACAATACGCCTAAAGCAGTAGCTACGCCTTTACCACCGACGAAGCGAAAGAAAATCGGCCATAGATGACCAAGCATTACCGCAAGCGCTACCAGTGCTATGCCTGTATCGCCGAGGGTTAACGGTTGCCCGTAATGGTACGCCAGCCACACGACCGCCCAGCCCTTGAACGCGTCGCCGAAAAGCGTCAGTGCTGCGGCAGCCTTATGGCCGCTACGTAAAACATTGGTCGCACCCGGATTTTTCGAACCATAGGTACGCGGGTCGGACAATCCGAAAAATCGGCTGACGACGATAGCAAAAGAAACCGAGCCGATCAGGTAGGCGCAGAGTACAAAAAACAAGGTGGTCATGCATTTCTTTCAGGAGGATACTGAAACATTTCCTGTCTCGCGAAGACTGCTTGTAAAGGCGGCCCGCCGGCACCTCACGGCACCCTGTAGGCACCCTGTATGCACCCCGTGATACGCTGATTAGAAAATTTGGAGCACATTATGCAACACGAAGTGCGATTTGCAACGTTCAATCTTCTGAACCTGGCACTCCCGGGAATACGGTTTTATCCGGATCAAGAACCCTATACCCAAGCCCGCTACGATGCCAAGGTGGAGTGGATCGCTCAGCAGATCGATCGGCTGGATGCGGACGTCATCGGCTTTCAGGAAGTTTTTTCGCAAGCGGCGTTGAAAGATGTCCTGGCACGGACCAAACACTATCAACAAGCACATTTGGTCGGGTTCGATCCGATCGAATCATCGGATACCAACGCTCAGCCCAGTACGCCAAATGCGTCACCCCTTACCCCAAGCGTAGCATTGGTATCACGCTTGCCATTGACCGGGCCGATTTCGAACCACACCCGCTTGCCTCATGGGCTGGCCGTGGCTTTGCCTGGTACAAGCGTACCCATCACCACCTTCACCCGCCCGATTTTGCATGTACAGATCGTCGCCGACGGCTCCAGCACAACCGTGCCAGGACGGCTTGCAGCCCGCACGCAGGTAATCGACGTATTCGTCTGCCATTTGAAATCGAAACGCCCGGATTTCAGTAGCGGTATCGCTATTGCCGACAGCGATTCCTATCAAACCGGCATGGCGATGTTGCATTCCATGATAAGGCGTGGCGCAGAAGCCCTGGGCCTGCGCTATCTGATATCGGACCAATTGCGGCGGCAACGCCTGCCGTTGGTCGTATTGGGCGATTTCAACGATACCGCCGCTGCCATGACGACGCAGCTCGTCAGTGGTGCCGTATCGGAACGACGCAGTTCACGCGAGGGCCCGACCGATCGGTTATTCGACAGTTTCCGGGTTCAGTCACGTCGCCGGTCTATGCGGGGCGTCGGTTTCAGTCATATTCACGACGGCGCTATGGAAACCATCGATCATGTGCTGGTGTCGGACGCCTTCGAGCCAGGCTCGCCAACCGCTATTGGCGAAGTGCTAGAGGTGATTTATTTAAACGACCACCTAAGTCTGCGATTGCCGGAGGCTACCGATCACGGCATCGTCCTGGCGCGCGTCATGCTGTTTGGAAGTGCCTCGAACAACTGATCCGGGCCGGGCATTACAGCTTAATTCGGCTTCGATGGATCGGTACCGGTATCTTCGCCGGTAGTGCCGGAATCTGAGTCGATCTCGGTCGTTTCGCCCTCCGCGTCAGGCGCAGTGCCGTCGGGCTGAGTTGCCTTATCGGCTTTCTTTTTCAGCTTTTCTTCTTTCTTGCGCTTTTTCTCAAGGTCTTTCTGGCGCTTTTCGTACTGGAAATTTGTTTTTGCCAAGGCAATGCTCTTTTCGAGAAATAGGGTGCGGGTCGGCAGATGGTACAGCAGAACGGCCGCCAGGCCGGATCATTCGACCCGCAACGCGTAAGATATGGTCAGCTAAGGTGACATGGGTCGCATGAAATTGCTTACATGCACTTGACATGACACCCAACCTCTATAGAATGCGGCTGTTGCATTGCACCATCTCCGCGTATCAGGGACGGTTTCTCATCTTGGTGTTCACGCGAAATCTTAGAATTTCCGAAACTTACTATTTATTGGAGAAAAAATATGTTTTCAGGACAAGAACAACTTGCCGAAATGGCTAAAACCAACCTGAATGCCCAGATCGCAGCAATGACTGCTTTTGCGCAAAAAGCTTTCGCCAGCGCAGAAAAAATCGTTGAATTGAACATGACGATGACCAAGCAATCGATCGCCGACAATACGGCAGCGGCTCAGCAATTGGTTCATGCTAAAGGCCCTCAAGAATTTTTCGCAATGAGCACTGCGAGCCTACGCCCGAATGCAGACAAAGCTGCCGCCTATGGCCGTCAACTCGCCAGCATCACGACTGCAGCGCGCTCGGATTTCACACGAGAAGCAGAGTCGCAAATGACCGAAGCACGACGCAAGTTTTCTGAAATGATCGAAACTGCCAGCCGCAATGCGCCTGCCGGTACCGAGTCGGTCGTTGCGATGATGAAAACTGCGATGGGTAATGCTACTGCAGGTTTCGATCAATTCAACAATTCCGCAAAACAAGCGACCGACACGATCGAGCGCAATGTCAGCAACACGGTATCGAAAATTTCCGAAGCTGCCGAAAAAGCGACCTCGCAGGCGTCGAAGAAATAAACACGTCGATGCATCGCCCGTGGGCCTAGCCCCGCGGATGGTGCATGGCATGCAGCGTTTTCAGGCGCTCGCGTGCCACATGTGTATAAATCTGGGTCGTCGAGATATCCGCATGACCCAAAAGCAATTGCACGACGCGCAAATCGGCACCATGATTGAGTAAATGCGTAGCAAACGCATGCCGCAACGTATGCGGCGATAGCGGGGCACCGATGTCGGCGCGAAGCGCGTGTTTTTTGATGAGTTGCCAAAACATTTGACGCGTCATGCCGCTGCCTCTGGCGGTGACGAACAACGCATCGGCAACCTGGCCGTTGAGAATCGCTCCCCGCGCCTGCTCCAGGTAACGCTCGATCCATATTCTCGCCTCGGCACCGAACGGTACCAGACGCGTCTTGCCGCCCTTGCCGGTGATACGTAGTACGCCATCGTTCATCGATACTTCCACCGATTGTAAGTCGACCAATTCCGACACCCGCAAGCCACTGGCATACATCAATTCGAGCATCGTCCGGTCGCGCAAGCCCAATGGTGTTTTCACGTCCGGTGCAGCCAGCAACGCTTCGACCTGGGCTTCACTCAATGTCTTAGGAAAACGCGCTGCCTGCTTTGCCGACCGTATGCGCAGGCACGGGTCGATTGTCATCCATTTCTCGCGCAGCGCGAACTGATAGAACCGTTTCATTACCGCCAGCCGCCGATTCGACGAAGCAGGTTTGGTCACCTCGAAGCGCGCCGCGAAATAGTCATTGAGATCGTCGGCAACGACTGCAGTGAGCGATTTCATCCGGTCCGCCTGCAACCATTGTGCAAACAATGTGAGGTCGCGCCGATACGCTTCTAGGGAATTTTTGGCGAGGCCGTCTTCGAGCCATAGCATGTCGCAGAATTCATCAATTCTTGCCACGCTTTCACGCATAGGCATCGAGCCCCTCGTGCGCGAGAAGCCAGCGCTTGACACCGAGATGGAACCCATCCACTTCAGCGTGGTTGGAAAAGCCGCCCAGCCCCGTGGCTGCCGTCACACGATGGCAAGGAATTACAAGGGGAAACCAGTTGGCACCACATGCCTGCCCGACCGCTCGCGGTGCAGAACCGATACGCCGGGCAATCTCTCCGTAGGTCTGCACCGCACCTCGGGGAATGGCAGCGATAGCCTGCCAGACCTTTTGCTGGAATATCGTGCCGGCGTGCATCAATGGCAGATCGAAAACGAAATCGCAGTCGTCGCAATAGCGTTCGATCTGCTGCCCGACCTCTTCCGCCAGCTTTGTCTTTGGCGCAAGGTGCGAGGTCGAAGGCGGCAAATAAACCAGTTGCCGCTCGAGGTGTTCTGCAGAGGTGCGTATGCCGAGCGCACCGAACGGCGTGGGAACGATTGCGCAAAATATTTCCTGATTTGGCTTCATCCTGCAAGAATAAAGCATACGCGCGTCGGATGGTTGTTACTTCGCTGTTACCTAATTGCTACTTGCTTACCGCTCCGGCAGATTCTTTCTCGACGGCGGCAATCAGATCCTTACCGATCCGCGCTTCCATTTCTTTTCGTACTGGCAACAGAACTCGATACCACTCGGCTTTTTCCTTGTCGGCCAATACATGAACCGTCGTCGTTCCTGCTTGACGAATCAAGTTCAAGGCGTCGTCGTTCTCTTTTTGTGCGATCGCGTTCGAATATCGGGTGGCTTCCTTCATTGCTGCGTTCAGGGTATTGCGAAGCTCGGTCGGCAAGCCATCCCAGAATTTTTTATTGACGATTACGGCATAACCCAGGTAGCCGTGATTTGATACGGTGAGATTTTTTTGCACCATGTGCATCTTCTGGGTATAGACGTTCGATGGCGGGTTTTCGGTACCATCGACCACACCGGTTTCAAGCGCCCGATAAACTTCGGAAAAAGCCATCACCTGAGGGCTGGCACCGAGCATTCGCATCTGTGCGTCCAGCACTTTCGACGATTGCACGCGCATTTTCAACCCCTGAAAATCCGCCGGTGCGATCAACGACCGGTTGGCCGACATCACTTTAAACCCGTTGTCCCAGTAGGCCAATCCAACGATGCCTTTCGCCTCCAGCTTGGCAAACAAGCTTTTGCCGATCACGCCATCGGTGACGCGATACAGCGACTCCTTATTGGCAAACATGAACGGCAGATCGAATACCTCAAATTCGCGCACACCGAGCAGACCGAATTTTGCCAGAGAAGGTGCCAACATCTGTACCGCCCCCAGTTGCAGCGCTTCCATCTCGTCTTTATCCGAATACAGAGTACTGTTAGGGTGCAGCTCGATACGGACCCGACCCTTGGTCATTCTTTCGGCCAGTTCCTTAAAACGCTCGGCACCTTTACCCTTGGGAGTTTCGCTAGCGACCACGTGACTAAACTTGATCACCACCGGTGTCTGCGTCCAAGCGTTGGTACTCGACGTCAGGCCCAGACCCAGCGTTAAACTTACAATTAAACTGAAAGCAAAGCGCTTAACACAACGCGAAGTCAGGTTTGCGCCACACGTCTGCGACATCGAGCGGATCAGCATTCGCATGTTCGTTTCCACATTTAGACGAAGATTTCTTAAAATATTTCCCGATTGTCAAGAGTTACGCATATCGTAACAATTGTGGACATCCACATGCAAAACACTGGCACTTTGTAGACGCTCAGTAGACGTTGCAGCAACTCGGCTACACTTAGTAAATGTGGATGCGACCTCAAACGCCTAAAAATTTTTTGAAGTATCTGCAAACGCTGCCACGCTGGCGCTGGCTGTTTCCGTTACTGCCGGCGTTAATGGTTCTTACCGTCGTCACCAGTCTGGTATGGCTGCCTTGGAAAGCGCAGAAGCGTGAATCTGCCGAACGCCAGGAGCAACTGATCGCCGATACGCTTTGGGTAGAACAAGCGGTCAGGCTGCAATTGGCCCGTGACGAAGAAGCCTTGCGTCAATTCGCGGCCGATATGCTCAACGACGGCATGTCGGCGCGTGATTTTCGTGCGCAAGCGTCCAGGCTTTTAACTGAAAACCGTGAGTTGGTACGGCTGGCTTGGCTGGATACGGAATTCAATATTCTAGCTGCCAGCGCCGAGCCGTCCCGAGGCGCCGGCGTGCTCTCGGAGCAATCGGCCGAGGCCGCCGACAGCGCCCGCAGAACCGGCGAGCCGCGATATGGTGCGCCGACGCTTCAAGCAAGTAGCACCCACTCCATGGATTACCACCTGCCGCTTATAGAGGGCACGCGTTATCGTGGCAGCCTGTTGGCAACCTATTCGACGGCGACGATCCTGGAACAGATGGTGCCGTGGTGGTTTGCCCAAGATAATGAAATTACCCTGGTCGGTTTTTTCGACAACGTGATCGAACGACGCGCAGCAAACGGGCCGGGGCGAGGCGTCTATACACACTCTCATGCGCTTGACCTGCCCGGCGCGAATCTGACACTGCGCACCAATAGCCTCAAAGGTGCACCCCAATTGCTGCCTAATCTGCTGGTCGCTGCAGTGATCACGCTTTCTCTGGCATTGCTAGGCAGCCTGGTGGCACTCTGGCGCGACATTAACCGCCGCCTGGATGCAGAAAAAGCTTTGCGCCAACAAGTTTCGTTTCGTACCGCCATGGAAAACTCTTTAGTAACTGGCTTGCGGGCACGAGATCTGGAAGGTCGGGTCACATACGTCAATCCGGCATTTTGTGAAATGGTCGGTACCCAGGGTGAGGAATTGGTCGGTCGCCGTCCTCCCATGCCTTATTGGGCACCGGAAGCGATGGCGGAATATCAAAAACGGTTTTCTCAGGTGCTGGCTGGCACGATTACGCCACAAGGATTCGAGACGATTTTTCAACGTGCCAGCGGCGAGCGCTTCCCAGTGCTGATTTTCGAGTCGCCGCTGGTCGACGACACCGGCCGGCAGACCGGCTGGATGGGCTCGATTCTCGATATTTCAGACCGCAAGCGCATCGAAGATCTGAACAGGCAACAACAAGAAAAACTCGAATCCAGCGCCAGGCTGGCGAGTATGGGAGAAATCGCCTCGACGCTAGCGCATGAATTGAACCAGCCTTTGGCTGCCATATCCAGCTACACCACCGGGGCGTTGAATCTCTTGACAGCGGGTGCAACCGCCAAGGCGGGGGCCGATGAAGCTTCGCAACATCGTACGACCTTCGATACCGATGGCTTAAAGCTGGCTCTGGAAAAGGCCAGTGCTCAAGCGCAGCGGGCTGGGCAAATCATTCGCAGCGTGCATGCATTCGTCAAACAGCGCGAGCCGACACGCGAGCCAGTGCCGGTGCAGGCACTCATCGATGGCATCGTGCCCCTAGTGGATATGCAGGCGCACAAGTTCTACGTGGTGCTGGATATTCGTGTATCACCGGATTTGCCACCGGTGTTAGCCGACCGGGTACTGATCGAGCAAGTGCTGCTGAACCTGACGCGTAACGCCATCGAATCGATGGAACACGTCGCGCCACAGGCACGAATCCTGCGCATCGTCGCCAGCCGCGATAAGGACGGCGGTAGCCTGGCACCGGTGCACATCGCCGTGATCGATCGTGGGCAGGGCATCGCACCGGAAATCGAGACGCGGTTGTTTTCCCCATTTTTTTCCACCAAAGCCGAAGGCATGGGTATGGGCTTGAACATTTGCCGTACCGCCATCGAGTTTCATGGCGGGCGTTTGTTGCACCGGGCAAATCCGGACGGCGGTACGATCTTCGAATTTTCTCTACCAGTGGCTTAACAACGCCATGAATACAGCCCGGAAGGCACCATGCTGCATATAGTCGACGATGAAGAAGTATTGCGGGACTCGCTACTTTGGCTGGCGCATTCGCGGAGCATTGCAGCGCAAGCCTACCCGGGCGGCCGCGCTTTTCTGGAAAGCTTGTCGAACAGGCCGGTTTTTTCAGAAGAAGGCGATTGCGTACTGCTCGATGTGCGCATGCCGGACCTGAGCGGCGCGGCGCTGTTCGACGAACTCGGCACCCTGGGCCTGACGGCACGGTACCCGGTCATATTCCTGACTGGGCATGGCGATGTACCGATGGCAGTCGATACATTGAAACGCGGCGCGTTCGATTTTTTTGAAAAACCGTTCAACGACAATACATTGATGGACCGCGTGCTGGAAGCATTGATTGCGTCGCGCGAAGCGAGTGCCATGGCAATCGTGCAGCAACGCCTCGCGGGATTGTCGGCGCGCGAACGCGAAGTGCTGGATTTGATTTTAGAGGGCAGGATGAACAAAGTCATTGCCGACAAGCTTGGTATCAGCATGCGTACGGTGGAAGTGCACCGGGCAAATATCTTCGACAAGATGAATGTAAAGACGGCGGTCGAGCTGGCACGCCTGCTGAAATAGACTTTACTTATAGCCGTCACACACAAGCGCCGCAGCGACATGTCGATTCTTTCCATCCTGTTTCCCGATTTCACCCTGATTTTATTGGGGTTTCTCCTGTTTCGATATACCGGCTGGGGTCTGGAATTCTGGAACGGCCTGGAAAAAATGGTCTATTTCATTCTCTTTCCACCCCTGCTCTTCTATGCGACTGCGAAGACGCCGCTAAATTTTATCGAGAGCGGCAAGCTGCTGCAGACTGCATTGTTGGCAGTGACCGCCGCCATCGCACTCGGCTGGCTGGCCAGGCCATTGTTCAAGGTCGGGCCGATGATTTTCGAGTCCGGCGTGCAGACGGCCTTCCGCTTCAATTCCTATATCGCGTTGGCGGTGGCTTCGCGCCTGGCCGGGGATGACGGCACGTCGTTGATGGCGCTCATCATCGGCTTCGCCGTCCCACTGTGTAACGCAGCTGCCGTACATGCACTGGCACACAACCGCGGCGGTCTGGCCATGGCGTTATTGAAAAATCCATTGCTGGTGGCGACCGTTGCCGGGATGAGCTTCAACCTCGCCGGCCTGCAGGTGCCGGAAACCGTCGGTGCGATTTTTTCACGGTTGGGCAACGCTTCGATCGCTCTGGGGCTGATCACGGTAGGTGCCGGTCTGCGGCTATCGGGCGTGGCCCGTTGGCCCGGTATTACCGGTTACTTTTTGGCGGTGAAATTGCTGGCATTGCCAGCCATCGCATTTTTTCTCGGGCGTTGGTTCGGCCTGACACCGCTGCATTTACAAATTGTTGTGATGTTTTCCGCACTGCCTACTGCTTCCAGTGCGTACGTTCTGGCTGCCCGCATGGGTGGCGATGGGCCGTTCGTTGCATTTCTGGTGTCGATCGGTACGTTGCTGTCTGCGTTGACATTGCCGTTGTGGCTGTTGCTGGTTACCTGAATCTAGAAAACCGCTGATTCGATCTCAGGCAACCGCAAGTGTCAGATGCCAGCGGAGTTTCGCCGCCGGCTTTACTTTGATTTCAATATTGTAACGAAGGTAATTCGACCCCCCCCAAATAGGCGGTATGAACCACCCTGGGCAGTCCGAATGCGGGCAGAGCTACAACTGAACTGGCGACCGTCTAAAAAAAATCGCGACTAGCTGCGCTTTCGCAGCAAAACTAGCGGATGGTTGGTACCTATTCATACGAAATCTACGCTGGAGGGAACACGTGGCTTGGCCGATACGCGACCGGCCGCTTAGGACCTAGGCTGTGTAAAAACGCAAGGTGCGTTTGTTTTCAGGGGTTCTCTTAATATTCCCGAGCCTCCGATCGTTCGATGTCGCGCGTTTTGACGCGTCGATTTTTCTGAGCTCGGTTTTAATCTGCGTTTTTACACAGCCTCGACCCAAAGCGGCCGTCTGTTTTCATCATGTTGTCACGGCTTGGCCTTCCTCAAACGAATTGCGTACAGACTAAAGAGCGCGCTTCCGATAAGGCTAAATGCGGTGATCGATCCCCAAAAGCGAAGGTTTTGAAGAGCACGCTCGCCAACATAAATGCTGCCAGCTTGAAGGACCCCCATCGCGGAATACAACCCAACTATCAACATTGTCGCAGCAGCCCACCAACAATAGATTCGTTTTGCATTAACACTCATAGGTAACCCCCAAGTGAATCGAATGATGTTCGCTAAGAATAAAAGAAACGCCTGCTCCTGAACGTTAGCAGCCTAATAGCTCGTTATGCATTCGACCCAAAACGGACTTTTTGACACGAAAAATAAGGCCCAACAATAAAATTTTAGGTTAATTGCTCCACTGTCCCCAAACTTGATAGGTATTTTGAACTTTTACACCGCATACACGTTTTATGAGAATTGCTGCAGCACCAGCCGCATTGACCGCATCCTGGAATTTCACCGATTTTAACGAATGAATCCACGCATTCCGAGCACGCCGGCCTTGTTCTATTAACGTATATTCTTTCTCAGACAAACGTCCGCTCACTGACAATATTTCTACTTTAATAGAAGCAGTAATATTGTTTCCCTTGAGCTTCTCAGCTCGCTTTCCGCTAGTCGGCGGTTTTAGTACTCCCTGGGAATTACCTTCCGAGTTTTCGGAGATAAACTCCAGCCATATTACTTCTAAAAGTCTCTCAATAATTGCCCAGGATGTAATCAGACTCCGCGCAAAATCGAGATCACATAAAGATCCGACAGCCCAGTTGTACAGGGAGACGAGTGTCATCGCGCCTTGGTCGCTGTGATTTAGAAGTATTTCGATCGCATTTGACGCAGTTCGCAGATCGTCTTCACTAATGATGTTGTGGCGGCTACCAGTTCCGCGATCATTAATGTTACCGGAAAATCGTGGTGTCAAATCATTGCCAACATTAGTTAGCCGATTGTTAGGAACATACCCAATTTCGCAAATTCTGGAAGAACTTTGTAGTGAGCCGTTAAGACATGCCAAAAAAGCGTTAATAACGTTCCCAACTGGTACACGTGCATTTAAGCGATTCAGCGACCAGTTTTCATTAGGATGTAGTTTTTGGTCCACCTGCTGTTCGCTTAGAAAGCCAGCAACTCCAACAAATGCCATTCCTATGAATCCACTGCGGGTGGCCTTTATCCTAAAACCACTGGCGAACGTCTCTTCATAAACTATTTCCTGCAATGACTCAACCGAAATTACGGTTTTATTAATAGTCGGCTCCGAAGGACTGAGGTCAGGAGGATGACTCCCTAGCCAGGCATGCGCTCGTGTTGATATATAAAAACCAGCTTTATCCAATTTTCGTCCGCTTTAATAACATAACCCGAGCCCAAAGCTCATGTTAATCAGGAATAAAACACTCGTTTTCGATATTCATCGATCACATTAAGCTTAGCAGACGTCTGCTTTCGGCCGTTTGCAGAACATAGCCGCGGAAGTAGTTGTAAGGTCAATGTTGAAGGGAAATTTGGCCACGATTCGGTTTTAATTTCCAAACAATCCCAAAAAATCCACCTCCTGATGCGCCGCCAATCAATGCGATAACTCCGACAAAGCCTGTCTCAAACAGCAAATGCTCAGACACGCCGCCATCCGGCGCAATAAAGGTCAATGCAACCAACAAGCAGAAAGGCACACCAGCTACTACTACTCCGCAGCATATAGAGACAATTATCGAAAGTGGCAGCTTCATCAGCTTCACGCAGCCAATGACTAACGGCCCAATTAAAACCGCAGCCGGAATGGAAAACTGAGCATAGAAGCTAGTAAGTTGGAAAAGTATTGCAAGAGATTGACTGGCTTGTTTTGAGTTAAAAAAATCAGTAAATATATGCAAAAGTGCAGCAGCCAGCGTACCAGCTAAAGCACTTAGAATCAGCAAAAAAAATATACCAATGCCTCGATAAATCACCAATAATAAACAAGGGAAATTAGCCGTCTTCATTTGAACTGCCCCTATATTTTCGAACCAACGGTGCCCCCACGTTGTTGGCGCGAGCACATGGTTTAAGGCTGGCAAATATCCGGTTTCACCAAACCCTCACGATCATCTGACCTGCTAGGTTTTTTAAGACCAACTCAATCTGGAGTAGCCCCGGCTAATAAACCCTTCGATTGTTTCCTACCAAACGCTTCCGGTATTCCGTATTGCAAACTGGAATGCAAACGTTACTGTCGTGCTGCCGCCATTCTTCGGTTATGAACTTCTCCTCGCTTCGGTTTCTTAACCATTAAAATGCTTCAAATTTTTTACTTCAATAATGTTGCTTGAAAATGCATTCGCAAAATCTTGGATCGGAATATGTTTTTTAACCCAGCACAGTTCCTTATCGGTCGAAGGATGATGAACGTAAAACCCAGAAACCTCACCATCCTTTAATTCGCATCCTAATACCACAATCAAGTGCCCGTTCTTCTTCTCTTTAAAGCCTAATCCCACCGATGCGATTACCAAAGCGCCTTCGGTTAGCGCTGTTTTTATCCGGTCTGTTGAAATCTGCCGGTGTGCAGTTGCGACTAAATCAAAACGCTTGGAAATGAACGTAGCCAACGGCTGATGGACCCAACCGAGACCGGCTTTGTAAGAATCATCTTTCACAGCATCTCTAATAATTTCTCCTAACGGCAGATTTTCCCCTTTGAAAGCTTCTACAATCATTTTGACACACGTAGCACCACACGCTTTTTTGTGCCACGTCATCGCTTCCTCGACACTGATGAACCCTTTCTGGTCCCAGTTCGACAAAGTGGTCTGGTCATAAAAAGGAACTTTTTCTATTGCAAAAATATTTGCGTATCTTTCTTTTTCATCTGTCATAAATTCAGTACCTTTTTTGGTGTCTGTTTATACGCTGGAGGATAGCGCCAGCGTGGCTTAAAGATTACAAATTGGAAGGGTGCGCGCAAGTTGTGGCTATTGCGGTTCAACCAATGACCGCTGCAACAACGCCCAAGCAACATGCTCGCGCACCAACTCAGACGGATCTTCACGGCGTTGCTGCAACGCAGCCGATAGTGTTTCGACGTCTGCAGCGTTGCACCCACGCAGCGCATTGCCCAGCCCGACGGCAAGATTGCGCAGCCAGCATTCGTAGCCGATTCGGCGAATCGGGCTCCCTTCCAGGCGATGCGCGAATTGCGCTTCGCTCCAGCCGAAGAGATCGACCAGCATTGCCCGGTCCAGGCCGTTGCGCACATTGAAATCCTCGACGACTGCTTGCTGTGCGAATTTGTTCCAGGGGCAGACCAGCTGGCAATCGTCGCAGCCATAAACGCGGTTGCCGATCAAGGGGCGCAGTTCGAGTGGAATACTGCCTTTAAATTCGATCGTCAGGTAGGAGATACAACGCCGGGCATCCAGGCGATATGGCGCAATGATCGCTTGCGTCGGACAGATATCGATGCATGCCTGACAGCTACCACAGTGATCGCTCACCGGTGCATCGACCGGTAGCGGCAAGTCGATGTAGATCTCTCCAAGAAAGAACATCGAGCCAGCTTCGCGGGTCAGTAGCAGCGTATGTTTGCCGCGCCAGCCCAACCCGCCTTTTTGCGCTAGCGCCACTTCCATGACCGGCGCAGAATCGGTAAAAACGCGGGAACCGAAAGGCCCGACTTCCGCGGCAATGAGGTCTGTCAGTTTCTGCAGGCGCTGGCGCATGACCTTATGGTAATCGCGCCCGCGGGCATAGAGTGAAATGACGGCTGCACCCGGCTCCTGCAGCCGTGCTGCCTCTTGTTGGCGCCAGTCTTCGTTGTTGGGCGGGTTGGGCGCGATGCTCGGTAGATAATCCATACGCGCGACGATCACGCGGCAGGTGCCCGGCACCAGTTCTGCCGGACGCGAGCGTTTGGTGCCATGTGCGGCCATATACGCCATGTCGCCATGATGACCGGCGTCGAGCCAGGCTTGCAACCCGGGCTCGAATTCAGCGAGATCGATGTCGGCAACATGGAGTTCGGCAAACCCCAGCGACCGGCCCCACGCTTTAATGCGCAAAACCAGCGCATCGAGTTCGCTATTCGATGGCATCATGACGCCACTCCCCGGCTTGCAGGCCGGTCGGGTTGATCTGCAAAATGCCAACTATTCATGGGAAGTGATTCTATTCGATGGCGCGTTTCAAAACCATTTTGCACGATGAAGCCGGCACCCTGGCGTTGGGCGCTGCCATGGCGCGCATCTTGAGCCCGGGCCTGACGATATATCTGCACGGCGAACTCGGTGCCGGCAAGACTGCGCTCACGCGCGCGCTGCTGCATGCAGCGGGGCATTGCGGCCATGTGAAAAGCCCGACTTATGCCCTGATGGAGCCGTATAGCGTCGAGATCGATGGCACGCTCATCGAGGTTCGCCACTTCGATTTGTACCGCCTGGGCAGTGCTGCGGAATTTCTGGAGGCCGGTTTTCGGGATGAATTCGATGGCATGCATGTCTGCATTGTGGAGTGGCCGGAGAAAGCCTTAGACGTGTTGCAACCGGCAGATATTACGGTGCATCTATGTATTGCCGGCAAAGGTCGTGAGGTAGAATTGAACGCGCTCTCCGACCTGGGTATGACATGTCTCGATCGACTCCGATTTTTCCCGAATCTCTAGATTTTGCGCAGCGTCGGCTGCAGCAGCCCGGCCGTAAGCGGCGTACTTTTCTAAAGGCTGGCGGCACGCTGTTGTTGGCGGTGGTCGGCGCAACGTCGGCACGCGCAGCGCAAATTATGGCGGTGCGCGTTTGGCCGGCAGACGACTATACCCGGGTGACGTTAGAAAACGATTCCGATCTTAAAACCACGCATTTTTTAATAAAAGAACCAAATCGGCTGGTGGTGGATGTAGAAGGTATCGATCTTAATGACGCTCTAAAAAGCCTGGTAGCGAAAGTACAGTCGGACGATCCGTACATTCGTCAGGTTCGGGTCGGTCAGAACCGTCCGAATGTCGTGCGGCTGGTGTTCGATCTGAAGGAGGAAGTCAAGCCACAGGTGTTCACACTGGCACCCGTGGGTGATTACAAACATCGCTTGATACTGGACCTATACCCGGTGGTACCAGTGGACCCGATCGCTGCATTGATCGAAAAAGGTGAGTGGTCGAAGAATACGGAGCCGGATGGTAGAGCACCGCTGGCGGACAGTCGTCCGGAACCGAGGGTTGCGCCACGCGAGTTGCCGTTGGCGCGGGATAGCACGCCCGACGGTAATCGTCTCGGCTCCAAAAATTTACCGTCGGACGCGCTAACCGAAGCACTCCGTTCAGATCAACGAGACTATCCGAGAGCACAGACACCGCCGCTCACGCGTCTGATTACGATCGTGCTCGATCCGGGCCATGGCGGTGAAGACCCAGGCGCTATCGGCCGCGCTGGCAGTAGGGAAAAAGATGTGGTGTTGGCAATCGCGAAACGTTTGAAGGCAAAGATCGAAGAACAGCCGAACATGCGGGTGATGCTTACACGAGACGCCGATTATTTCGTGCCGCTGCATGTGCGCGTGCAAAAGGCACGCAAGGTGCAAGCCGACCTATTCATGTCCATCCATGCCGATGCGTTCATCGAACCGACAGCACGCGGCTCCTCGGTATTCGTACTATCGGAAAAAGGCGCGACATCCACAGCCGCACGCTGGCTGGCCAATAAAGAAAATTCCGCCGACTTGATCGGCGGTGTCAACATCAGATCGCAAGACCGGCAATTAGCGAGTGTACTGTTGGATTTGTCGACCACTGCGCAAATCAGCGACAGCCTGAAACTGGGCCGCGCGGTGCTCGGCGAGATCGGCGGTATCAATAAATTACACAAAAGCTCGGTGGAACAAGCCGGTTTTGCCGTCTTAAAAGCACCGGATATTCCCAGCATCCTGATCGAGACGGCATTCATCTCCAATCCGGAAGAAGAAGCCAAGCTTACCGACGATGGTTATCAGAATCAATTGGCTGCAGCGGTGATGAAAGGCATTCAACGCTACTTTTCCAAGAACCCGCCGTTGGCAAAAAACCGGCTTACCTGAACGGCGAACCGGCAATTGGCACGCGCTAAAATGCCTCGATTACGCCCTATTGCGCGCGACGTGCGCGGCGATTGGCAAGGTGACGGCCACCCTTCCACAACACGCCGAGCAAGATCGGTATTGCCGCTGCACCTACGCCGATCAAGACAATCGTATTGAGATGGTCGCGGAAGATCGGGATGTTGCCGAAGAAATAACCAGCCGTCACTAGTGAACCGACCCAGATTAGCGCGCCAGTGACGTTGTAAAACTGAAAACCGGCAAACGACATCCTGGAGACACCGGCAATAAACGGCGCGAACGTACGCACGATCGGCAGGAAGCGGGAAAGAATGATCGTTTTGCCGCCGTGGTGCTCGTAAAACGCATGGGTTTTGCGCAACGCCTTCTGGTCAAGCCAACGATAATTTCCTGTGAAAACCTTTTCGCCGGTGTAATGGCCGATCCAGTAATTCACGGTATTGCCAGTAACGGCGGCAACGATTAGCAACACCATCAGCAACGGCAAGGACATGGCACCGGTTGCGCAAAATGCGCCGCCGATGAAGAGCAGCGTGTCGCCCGGCAAAAAGGGAAAGATGACCAGGCCGGTTTCAGCAAAAACGATCGCAAACAGCACCACATAAACGAGTGTGCCGTAGTTGGCAATCAGTATTCCGAGGCTTTTATCGACATGCAGGATCATGTCTAGAAACTGCATGATATCCATAGTTCTCCCTAGTAGCGGCAAAATAATACACTACCCCACCGACGGTATAATCAGCGCATGAACAATTTGACAATAGGGCAAAAACAAACGCGCCTCATCCAGGCGTTGCCCGAGCAGCTGATCTCGCAGATTGCCGCTGGGGAGGTTGTGGAGCGGCCGTCGGCAGTGGTGAAAGAGTTATTGGAAAATGCGCTGGATGCCGGCGCCGCCAATATTACCGTCCGACTGGAACAAGGTGGCATCAAGCGCGTAGCCGTCACCGACGATGGTTGCGGCATCGCACCGGAGCAAATGGTGTTGGCGGTCGCTCGGCATGCCACCTCGAAAATCGCGTCGCTTTCCGATTTGGAGAACGTCACGACCCTCGGCTTTCGCGGTGAGGCGCTCGCTTCGATTGCCTCGGTCGCTTATTTGACGCTCAGTACGCGCACTGTCGACGCACCACATGCGTGGGCAATTACCGGTAACGGCGATCAAGATATCGTAATTACGCCTGCTTCCGGCGTACCGGGTACGACTGTCGATGTACAGGATTTATATTTCAATACCCCGGCGCGGCGTAAGTTTTTGAAATCCGAACAAACCGAATTCGGTCACTGCGCCGAAGTCGTGCGCCGGACGGCTTTGTCGCGCCCGGATGTGTCGTTCGTTCTCACGCACAACGGTAAAACGATCGATCAGTGGCAGGCGACAGACATCGCCCGCCGCAGCGCACATATTCTCGGCGCAGATTTCGCCGATGCACGGCTGCCACTGGACGAATCGGCAGGTAGCCTGCGGTTGCATGGTTTCGCCGGTCTACCCACAGCTTCCAGAACCCGCGGCGATGCGCAATATTTCTTTGTCAATGGCCGCTTCGTACGCGACCGGCTGTTGACCCATGCAGCCCGCGCTGCGTATCAAGATGTTTTACACGGGGACCGGTACCCAAGCTATCTCTTGGCACTGGAAATCGACCCAACGCAGGTCGATGTCAATGTTCATCCTTCCAAGATCGAGGTGCGTTTTCGGGATAGCCGGGCTATTCACCAGTTCGTGTTTCATGCGTTGAGCCGGGCAATGGCACAGACCAGTGCCACGGCCTTCGGCAGTACGCCGGCACCACAGGCAGCGCCATCGGCGACTCTGCCATGGATCGGCGAACGTCAGCAAGGCACGCCCAGATACGGCACCGGATTTCCGCAAGAACTCCTTGCTTCGCCTGCCGGCGTAGCGCAAACGCTGGCCGATTACGGTGCCTTGTTTCAGACTGCCCTACCGAAGCCGGCCGGCATAGTCTCCAACGCAGTACCCGACGGCGAATTTCCCCTTGGCTTCGCCTTAGCGCAATTGCACGGCATCTTCATCCTGGCGCAGAACGCGCTCGGCTTGGTGATGGTGGATACGCATGCTGCCCACGAACGCATCCTTTATGAACAATTGAAGGATGCGATGCAAGAAGATGAGATGCCGGTACAAGCATTACTGATTCCGCTCACGTTTCGTGCGGACGGCGTCGATGTCGGCATCGCCGAAGAACATGGTGAGACCTTGAGCAAACTTGGCTTTGATATCGCGGTTATCTCTCCAGTGACGCTGGCCGTGCGCGCGGTACCGGCATTGTTGAAAAACGCAGACATTGAAAAGCTGGCTCGTGATGTTTTTCGCGAGGTGCGCGAATTCGGCGGCGCGCGAGTGCTGACGGAACGGCGCAACGAGTTACTCGGTACGCTGGCCTGCCACACTGCCGTACGAGCCAACCGCGCCTTGACCGTGCCTGAGATGAATGCCCTATTGCGGCAGATGGAAGTTACGCAACGCTCCGACCAGTGCAATCATGGCAGGCCGACCTGGGTACAGCTCGGGCATGCCGATCTGGACCGGTTGTTCCTGCGCGGGCAATAGCTGCGGTGAGCATTGATTGCACCGGCGCGGCAGACAGTGAAGAAGCCGGCAAACCCCTGGTCGTGGCAATCATGGGGCCGACTGCAGCAGGCAAGACTTCTGCCGCACTGGCGATTGCGCGCGAATTTTCTTGCGAAATCATTTCCATGGATTCGGCGCTTGTATATCGCAGCATGGATATCGGTACCGCCAAGCCGACGAAGGCCGAGCGATCGACAGTTGCCCACCATCTGATCGATATCATGGAGCCTACCCAGGCCTATTCCGTCATGCAGTTCCGTGAGGATGCGTTGACGCTAGTGGCGCAGATACAGGCACGTGGCAACCTGCCGCTACTGGTAGGGGGCACCATGCTGTATTTCAAAGCTTTGCAGGACGGGCTGGACGCGCTGCCCCCAGCCCACCCAGCAATTCGCCAGGCGCTGGACCTGGAAATCGACCGCTTTGGCATGCCGGCGATGCATGCCCGCCTCACTGAGATCGATCCGATCACGGCGGCGCGTTTGCCGGTCAACGACCGCCAGAGAATTCAACGGGCGCTGGAAATTTTCGCCATCACGAACCGGCCGATGTCGGCATTCATGGCGTTGCAGCGGAAGCCGGCATTACCTTTCCGGGTGCTTGCCATAGCATTGGAGCCCTCGGTGCGGTATGCGCTGCATGAGCGCATCGCTAGCCGCTTCGATCAGATGCTTGCTGATGGGCCAGGGGGTGGGCTGTTGGCCGAAGTGGCCGAACTACGTCGCCGTGGCGACCTGCATCCGAATCTGCCGTCGATGCGTTGTGTCGGTTACCGGCAGGCATGGTCGTATCTGGATGGCGAATACGACCTGGCCACTCTGCGCGAGACGGGCATCGCTGCGACCCGCCAACTCGCAAAACGGCAACTTACCTGGCTGCGTTCGATGCCGCAGCGCATGGTCGTCGACTGTTTGGATGTGAATCCCGCAGAACAGATCCTGCAGGAAATCAAGGCTCGGCGACACACGCTGCCCAGTTCCTAGCGTTGCATGCCCCAGCGCTGAACCGTCACACGTTCCAGCGTGCGGAACACGACGTTCTCCACCAGCAAACCGATCAGGATGACCAACGCCAAGCCGGCAAAAACCTTGTCGGTATAAAGCTCGTTGCGATTCTGAAAAATATACCAGCCCAAACCGCCCTTGCCGGACGTGGCACCGAACACCAGCTCTGCGGCAATCAACGTGCGCCAGGCGAATGCCCAGCCGATCTTCAACCCGGATACGATTGCTGGCAGCGCTGCCGGTATTAATATTTGCAGCACCAGTTGCAGGCCGTGCAGCCCATAGTTGCGGCCGGCCATGCGCAGGGTTTCAGGCACGCCGCGAAAGCCGGCATAGGTATTGAGCGCCAGCGGCCAGAGAACGGAATGGACAATCACGAAGATCAGGCTACCGCGACCCAGGCCGAACCAGAGCAGGGCCAGCGGCAATAAGGCGATTGCCGGCAGCGGGTTGAACATCGAGGTCAGCGTTTCCAGAAGATCGCGCCCAATTCTGGTCGATACGGCTAGCGATGTCAGTACGAATGCCAGCGCAACGCCTGCGGCATACCCTTGTAGCAGTATGTTCATCGACGTGGCGACATTGCCCGGCAATTCACCGCTGGCGATACCTAGCGCCAGTGCCTGCATCGTCTGCAAAAAGGTCGGCAACAGCAAATCGTTGTTTTGCCAGCGGGCTGCCATCTCCCACGCTACGGCAAGCCCTGCCAGCAGCAACCCCTTTCTGATCCAACCGTGCTGCCACAGCCGTTCCCAGCCAGCCAACGGGCGCTCCACGACAATGCTTCCTGCCGGCTCGACCAGCCGTTCATATTCGCTGCGCTGCGGCGGCTCCAACAGTGCGGTGCTCATGTCGTCGCCCTCACGATGCGGCACGCCTGCACGCCTCGGGCGCTGCCTGCTCCGGCACACCCGCCGGCTGATCGAACAGCATGCCATGGATTCGTTGCGTGGCGCGTTGAAATTCATCGCTGCCGGCACTATGCAGGCCGAACTGCCGGCTGTTCAATTCCGCCCGCACTTGGCCGGGATGGGGCGACAACAGCAGGATGCGGTTACCGACCACCAGGGCTTCCTCAATGGAATGGGTGACGAACAGCAGCGTAAAGCGCAGCTCTTCCCAAAGCGATTGCAACTCTTCCTGCATTTTTCGCCGGGTCAATGCATCGAGTGCCGCAAAGGGTTCGTCCATCAACAACACTTCGGGCTGCATTGCCAGCGCCCGGGCGATGGCCACGCGTTGCTTCATGCCGCCGGACAGCGTATGCGGAAACGTATCTTTGAAATCCTGCAGGCCGACTTTCTCCAACCAATGCATTGCCCGATCTGCGGATTCGGCCCATGCAAGACGTCTACTGGCGACCAAAGGAAACATCACATTCTGCTTAACGGTTTTCCAAGGTGGCAGCTGGTCGAATTCCTGAAACACCACCACCCGATCCGGCCCGGGACCGCGAATCGGCAAGCTCTTGAGCGTGATTTCACCTTCGACCGGCTTAATGAACCCTGCGGCAGCTTTCAGCAGCGACGATTTACCACAACCCGACGGCCCGAGCAGCACGAAACGGTCGCCCCGATGCACATTGAAACTGACCCTGTGCGTGGCACGCACGTTACGCTCGGCGCTGCAATATTCCAGCGATACGTTTTCCATCCGCAGCAGAGGCTGGGGTGACCCTGCCTGGGCCACCACCTGCAGCGATTGCGGCGTATTAGAACGCATCAACTGCCTCCCGCAGTCACGGCATCGTCGAAGAAATAATCCTTCCAACTACCCGGCCTAGTCTTTATCGCACCGACGTCATGCAGGAATTGCGCGAGACCGAGCGTATTTTGCGGTGCCACCTTGAATTCCACCTGTGGGCTCTTGATGATTGACAGCAGCAGCGCCCGATCCAGATTGCTCTTGTTGATCTTCAAGTAGATATCGGCTGCCGCATCGGGGTTGGCCTTGACGAATTGCGCGGCTTCGGCCAGTGCGGCGGTGAAGGCACGATAGGTTTTGGGATTTTCGCTGCGGAATTTTTCGGTCGCGTACAGTACCGTGGCCGAACTGGGGCCACCCTGCACTTCGTAAGAATTCAATACGACGTGGGCATTCTTGTTTTGTGCGAGCTCCTGATCCTGGAACGGCGGATTACCAAAATGGGCATTAATCTCGGTCCCACCCGCGATGATCGCTGCAGCAGCATCGGGATGCGGAACGGCTTGCGTAAGTTTTTCGAAACGGTTAAATTCCTTCAAGCCGAACTGTTTCGCCGCAGCCATTTGCAAAATACGGGCCTGTACCGAAACGGTGACGGCGGGCAGGGCGATACGATCCTTGTCGGTGAAGTCGGCAATGGTTTTTACGTTAGGATTATTGCTCACAAGATAATAGGGATAATTGCCCAGCGATGCCACGCCCTTTACATTTTGCTTGCCACGTGTGCGGTCCCATATCGTCAACAGCGGACCGACGCCGGCACCCGCGACATCGATCGACCCGGAAAGTAAAGCGTCGTTGACCGCCGCTCCGCCGGATAGTTTTGCCCACTCCACCTGAATGTCGAGCCCGTCTTTCCGGCCCTGTTTTTCCACCAGCTTCTGTTCCTGAGCGACATTCAGCAGTAAATAGACCACCCCGAACTGTTCAGCAATACGGATACGCCCTTCTGCAGCGGCCGGTGCTGCGACGACCAAGCTGGCACTTGCTAAGCAGGCTAGCCAAGCTGCCTTGAAAACAATACGACGCTTGGAATGACGCAGCGTTTCAGTCAGAAAGGGTGATGTCGGAAACGGCATGGATCTACCTTGTAGAGAAATGAATGTTGTCGAGGGCGTTTAAAACGGTACGCCGCCTTCGATCGTGGTCCGGTACATCACACGGCGCTGGTCTGCGGGACAGCCGGCGGCAAGATGCATCAGCGAGCGGTTATCCCAGAACACCAGGTCGTGCGGCTGCCAGCGATGACGATAGAGGTGTTCAGGCTGGACACTGTGCGCGTAAAGCCGGTCAAGGATGTCGCGGCTTTCATCTTCCGGCAGGCCTAGGATGCGCGTGGTGAAATGCTCGCTCACGAAAAGTGCCCGACGCCCGGTTTCAGGATGAATACGCACCACAGGGTGCACCACCGGCGCGACCTCGGCGATCTGCGCGGCTGTCAGGTCGGGACGCCATGGACTGCGTCGCTGCAGTTCCGCGTACTGCCTCAGATAGCTATGCTCCGCTTTCCTGCCGTACACCGTTTTCTTGAGATCGATCGGCAAGGTCTCCCATGCCAGATGCATGTTGGCAAACAAGGTATCGCCGCCTTCGGCCGGAAGTTCCTGCGCATGTAGCATCGAGCCCAGACTTGGTCGATCCTTGTACGACAGGTCGGAATGCCAGAAATGACCGGCATCGCCCAGGCCGATCGGCTT
Source organism: Pseudomonadota bacterium (assembly GCA_040385645.1). Classification (GTDB taxonomy): domain Bacteria; phylum Pseudomonadota; class Gammaproteobacteria; order Burkholderiales; family Burkholderiaceae_D; genus JANXSS01. The sequence continues at coordinate 125,371 of JAZKGZ010000015.1, read as the reverse complement.
GCCCTCTTCGACGACGTTGGAAATGATCAGCACTTCCGGTGTGGTTGCAAGCTGGAACTGGCGTAACACATGTATCTGCAGGGGTCCGAAGCGGCGGCTGAACGCCACTTGCTGATCGGGCGTAATGCGTTGGTCGCGGAACACCAGCACGTGATGATCGAGGTGGGCACGATGAATGCGCGCGAACTCTTCGTCGTCAGGCCCATCGGCAAGATCGAGGCCGATCACTTCCGCACCCAACGGCGCGGCAAAAGGTTTTATTTTCAGCCGTGTTGCAAGGGATTCGATGGTGGCGGCAGACATGAATAGCTTCCTTGTGCAGCGTGAATGGGGAGGCAATCAGTGTAGGACGTCGGCGATGTATCAGGAACGAAGCTTATCGCGCATCCTTATACATTTTTCGTACAAAGCAGGCGTTGAAAATAAGCGTTTGCAGGCGCACCAACACTAGGCCGCGTGAGCCGGTACGGGCTGAAGCACCCGTGCCAGGATTTTCTCTTCTAGTTCGGCAAAACGCGGGTTGCCGCGTGCCCTCGGACGCGGCAGATCGATTTTGCAGTCGAGCGTGATGCACCCGTCTTCGATCAGCACCACCCGGTCGGCCAGCGCTACGGCTTCCTGCACGTCATGCGTTACCAGCAGTGCCGTGAACCCACGCGCGAGCCAAAGGTTTTCAATCATTTGCTGCATCTCGATGCGGGTCAATGCATCCAGTGCGCCTAGCGGCTCGTCGAGCAGCAGCAGTTGCGGGTCATGCACCAGCGCACGGGCCAGAGCCACCCGCTGCCGCTGACCGCCGGACAGTACCGCCGGCCATTCCCGCGCCCGGTCCTCAAGGCCGACCTGGCGTAGCGCCGGACCGACATCGCGACCTCTGGGCAACCCCAGGGCGACGTTTTCTTCGACCCGCTTCCATGGCAACAGGCGCGAATCCTGAAACATCACGCGGGTTTCAGGAAACACCTCGCCTTCACCAAAACGCACCGTTCCCGCGTCCGGCGACTCCAGACCTGCAAGCAGTCGAAGCAGCGTACTTTTTCCGCAACCGCTGTGGCCGATCACGACGACGAACTCACCCGCTTCGATCGTTAGGTCGACACCGCGCAACACCTGGCGAGCGCCAAAGGATTTGTCCAGAGCTTGTGCATGGACGGCGGTCCCACGCTGGGCAGATTGCGCCGCCTGGAGGCGTGCCTGTTCGATCGGGTTGATCTGCATGTCGTTGCCTTTCGAGTGGTAGGTGCGCTACTGATAACCTGGATGCCAACGCAACCAGTACTGCTCAAGACCTCGAGAAATTACGTCTGCCAGCTTGCCAAGCAATGCATAGAGCAGAATACCCACGAGAACGACGTCGGTCTGCAGGAATTCGCGCGCATTCATGGTCATGTAGCCGATGCCCGCCTGCGCCGAGATAGTTTCGGCGACAATCAGCAGCACCCATACAAGGCCCAGCGAAAACCTGACGCCGACCAGAATCGACGGCAGAGCGCCGGGCAGGATCACATCGCGATACAGCGACCAGCCCGACAGGCCATACGTGCGGGCCATTTCGATCAACCCCTTGTCGACCGAACGGATACCGTGGAAAGTATTTAGATAAACTGGAAAAAAAACGCCGATCGCGACCAGGAACAGCTTGGCCGTCTCGTCGATGCCGAACCACAAAATCACCAGCGGTATCAATGCCAGTGCCGGAATATTGCGCACCATTTGCAGGGTCGTGTCCAGCAAAACCTCCGCACGGCGGAAGGTACCGGTCAACAGTCCCAGTAACAGCCCCAGACCGCCGCCGATCACGAATCCAACAATCGCCCGTTGCAGGCTTACTTTCACATGCAGGACAAGTTCGCCCGATAGCGTCAGTGTCCAGAATGCGCGGGCTACGCCGGCCGGCTCCGGCAGGATACGACTCGACAGCCAGCCGACCTGGCTGGCGATCTGCCAGACTACCAACAGCAGCAGCGGCACCAGCCATGGTGTGAGTTGTCCCCGCCATGCAGCGGCTTTGAATCGACTGGCGACGTGGGTCATGGCGCGCATCGGACTCTTTCAGCTTTGCGAAACTTTGGGGTACAGGCCGTTGGCAACGACTTCGCCAAACGGCCCCGACAGGTTCTGGTCGTTGACGGCTTCCCTGCCCTTCCCGATCAGCGGAAACACCAGTTCGGCGAACCGATAAGATTCTTCAAGGTGTGGATAGCCCGAAAGAATGAATGTTTCAATACCCAGTTCGGCATATTCACGCATGCGTGCAGCCACTGTTTCCGGGTCGCCCACCAGCGCCGTGCCTGCGCCACCACGCACCAGACCGACGCCCGCCCACAGGTTGGGCGAAACTTCCAACTTGTCGCGACGCCCACCATGGAGGGCGCTCATACGCCGCTGGCCTTTGGAATCCATTTTGGAAAAGGCCGCCTGTGCGCGGGCGATCACGTCGTCGTCGACATGGCTGATCAATTCCTCAGCGGCTTTCCATGCAGCGTCGTTTGTTTCGCGCACGATCACGTGCAGCCTTATACCGAATCGCAAGGTGCGGCCATGCCTGGCGGCGCGGGCGCGAAGGTCGGCGATCTTTTCAGCGACGGCGGCAGGCGGCTCGCCCCACGTCAGGTAGACATCGACCTGTTCGGCAGCCAGCTCATGCGCCGCATCCGACGAGCCACCGAAATATAGGGGTGGATAAGGTTTTTGCACCGGTGGATACAGGGTCTTCGCACCTTTGACGGTGATGTGCTTGCCCTCGAAATCGAAGCCTTCGGCACCACCCTCGCCGGCTAACGAAGCGCGCCAGACACGCAAGAATTCATCCGATATTTCATAGCGTGTCGAATGATCCGCATGCAGACCATCGGCTAGCATTTCGGCCTGATCGCCACCGGTAACGACATTAATCAGTAACCTGCCGTTGGAGAGCCGGTCGAACGTTGCCGCCATGCGTACGGCCAAGCCCGGACTGGACAGGCCGGGGCGAATAGCCACCAGAAATTTCAGGCGCTGGGTAGCGCCAATCAAGCTTGATGCCACTACCCAGGCATCTTCGCAGGTACGGCCAGTCGGTAACAATACGCCTTCATACCCCAGGGTATCGGCAGCCACTGCAACTTGCTGCAGGTAGTTGTGATCCACCGGGCGTGCGCCCTTTGTGGTGCCTAAATAACGGCTATCGCCATGGGTCGGTAAAAACCAGAACACATTCATTGCCATGAGAAGCTCCTATTTACTTGCGTGCACCGAGGGTTGCCAGACGATGTCGGCGACGCGCAGTGGTTTCGGAATCAATTTCAGTTTTGCAAAAACGTCGGCAATACGCTGCTGCTCTTCGATAACTGCTGCAGTGACTGGCTTGACGCCATAGGAATAGCGCTCGACGGCCAGGGTAACGGTGGCGTTTTCCAACCCGGTTTGAGCTGCAAGCACTTCCGCAGCCTGCTTCGGATTGGCCAAACCCCACTCATCCACGCTAGCCAGCTCTTCGATCACCAGACGCACGATGTCGGGATGCTTGTCTGCATAGGGGCGTGAGGCGAGATAGAACTGGTGATTTGCCACCAGCCCGCGCCCGTCTGCCAGCACGCGTGCGCCGAGCTGCTTTTCGGCAGCCGCCAGGAACGGGTCCCAAATTACCCAGGCATCGACACTGCCGCGTTCGAATGCGGCCCGCGCATCGGCCGGCGGCAGGTACACCGGGGTGATATCGCTATATTGCAAGCCGGCTTTTTCAATTGCCTTTACCAGCAGGTAATGAACATTCGAACCCTTGTTCAGCGCGACTTTCTTGCCTTTTAATTCCGCCACTGTTTTCAGTGTCGAGTTTTTAGGTACCACGATCGCCTCGGACCGTGGCGCTGGCGGCTCGTTGGCCACATACACCAGGTTTGCCCCGGCGGCCTGAGCGAAGATCGGCGGCGCTTCGCCTACGGTGCCGAAGTCGATACTGCCGACATTCAAGCCTTCGAGCAAAACCGGGCCAGCTGGAAATTCAGTCCATTTGACATCGATGCCCAGTGCCGCCAATCGTTTGTCCAGCGTGCCCCGGCCCTTCAACAGGGTCAGCGTTCCATATTTCTGGTAACCGATGCGTAGCGTGCGCTTTTCCTGCGCCGATACAAGGCCGCTCACCGTGGCTCCCAACGCGCCAATGGTCGCAGCCGACAGCAAGGCCAGGGTACGACGCTTTGCCAGCCGGGTTTTTTGTAAATCGTTCATGATCGATCCTGTGTTTTATAAAAAATTGGCAATGCTTTCCCCTGACCGGGGTGCGGTCGTTTCTTTCGATTAAGAAAACGCGGGGAAGGTTGTGGGGTGCTAAGCGCTACAGGGCATGGACGTAAATGGGACCGTCTCCCGCGCAGCCTTGGTACCCGCCGCGTCCACCCTGTCCGCCGTCGACGCCAGCAGACCGGCCGACAGCATATCGACGCCTTCGTTGATGCGTCGGGCGATATCGTCGTCGATCGCCAGTCCGCTCTCTTCCGTCCAGCGAACCTGCGCGTCGGTGGCATAAATGCCAGGCAACACATGTCGCGCGCCTAGTGTGGTCAGCACCGGCCGCAACGCATAGTCGATTGCGAGCATGTGCGACTGGCTGCCGCCAGTGGCCAGCGGCAGCACAAGCTTGCCTTTCAGCCCATCTTGCGGAAGCAGATCCAGAAATGCTTTCAGCACGCCGCTGTAAGCCGCCTTATAGATTGGTGTAGCGATGACGACCGCTTGCGCCTGCGCCACCCAGGCTTGCGCTGAAATCAGTTCGGCATTGCCGAATTCGGCATGCAACAAGGCGGTGGTGGGTAGGTCGCGAACCTGCAACCTCTGGTACCGATGCCCCAACAGCGCCAGTTTTTCACCAGCGTAATGCATCAGGCGGGTCGAGCGCGACGGTATCGATGGGCTACCTGCAAGCAGTAAAATCATCCTGAGCTCTCCGCAACGGTGAAAGGTCGATTTCCAAAAGCACAAACGGTGAGCATTGCAGCGCCAGTCGGCTCTCGGAAATCGTTTATCGAACTTAAAGGTTATAGAGCGCACGTGAAAAAGCGAACGAATAAAATCGAATCGTCTTATGCGCTTTTAGAATACCGGGGCGGTGCAGAGGTTTGACACAAGATATTCCCAACTTGACACAGAAACAGAAAAAACCGATAATTTTCGGCTGTCCGGCAAAAGGCCGGCTGTCTGGTGATATAGCTCAGTTGGTTAGAGCACAGCACTCATAATGCTGGGGTCGGTGGTTCAAATCCACCTATCACCACCAATTTCCCGTTTCAGGTAGCTTTGAAACATTTCAAAACCCGCTTCTGGCCTAGTGCTGAAGCGGGTTTTGTTCATTGATGCCTCGACGTGCTCTAACTTAGGGCGGTTTTAAATGCCCGTGAACTGCGGCACCTACGGACCGCTGCACCAACCACTAAATTTTCAATTAGGTCGGATTCAGCACAACCACAGAATTGAGCATCCCGTCGAATTTAAGCCAAGCACCTGTGCGGCGGGTTCTAGCGGGCACGAGGGCCGCTGAAATTGGTCGGGAGCCGGCATGAATCGCGAAGCCATCATTGAACGCCTTTCAATCCTTCCTCTCCCGGAACTCGGCATCGATGATCGTTGAATCGTCAATTTTGCTATCGGCTTTTCTTGAACGTCCCGTTCCAAATGCCGACTTCGAGAAAAACGACGATACCCGACTCACCAGCGCAAATTTCATCCATCGCCCGAGCACTAACAAGCTAGCTGCCAGAACCAGGCACGCGACGGCCAGCGTGTTGCCGTCATAAAAGTAGTTCAGCATCGACGCTGCCAGTAATGCAACTACGATTGGTAAGCGAGCGGCTTTCGGGAGTAATCCGACGGTGCTCAGTTTGCCCTGACGTACGCGCGGTAGCCTGAGGAACAGAATACCCAGCAATAATCCAGCGAGGAAGCGACCGGTGCCCAGATAGCCTGCAACGACGCCGATGACAAGGTAGCCGGCGTAAGCACTGATGCCAGCCAGCGCAACCAGCAACATCACGACGATGGCAATCGCCAACTTCGGTGTGCGCACTGCAACATCGATTAGTAAACGCAAAATTTTCGGACCCTCTACAAGAAATCCAACCTTACATCAATCTGCAAAATCGTTCCTATTGGGAGTGAGTGTTGTCGTGGAACATTATCCTGGCCGGCAAACAACAAATCAGGAGAAATTTCCTTAATGCATTGATCAAAGGCACTTTAAAGCGCACCGTGAATTAGCGAAAACCAGACACTCATGTCCGCTTGGACACTAATTCACAAAGGAATACATGAAAATTTCCGATCAATATCGCGGCCCAATGCAGTGGACGCTAGCCGTATCGATTACCGCCATGCTGGTCTCATGCGGCGGTAGCGGCGGTCGCGACCCGGTTCTCGGTACTGGTGCGGGCATGGCCACAGTAGTGCCGGTGACAGGTCCTGGCACCCCGGTAGTGGTGCCAGGTGCAGGCGGTGTCCCGGGCAATCCGGCTGTTGCGACCGATGTTTCAGTAGCTTTCGTCAGCCCTTCGGTCGACGCTACCGGTATCTGTCCGGATGCAAAAATCGGCGCCACTTTTGATGTACCATCCGGCGCGAGGATTGATCCAACCTCGGTCAATACCACCACATTTACACTCACAAGCGGCGCATCGGCACCGCTTGCATCGTCCACCATCGCCGTTGATTCGGCAACCGGACGCACGGCCACCTTTACGCCGGCCAGTCTATTGACGGCGAATACGACCTATACGGCGACCATTCTTGGTGGCGCTACCGGCGTTTCCGATCTGGCGACCCCGGCCAATCGTATGGCCAGCACGGTTACCTGGAACTTTACAGTCGGCGCGCCGGGTTCCTGCCAGCCGTTGATATCGCTAAAAACGGCCTCACGCTACGGCATCTTCGGCGGCACAGCCGGCATGACCAACAGCGGCAATCAGACGATTATTACCGGTGCGGGCGGCACGACCGCCGATATCGGCACGACCGCCACTGCCACGTCATCGATCACCGGCTTTCATGACTCTGCACCTTCTGACGTCTATACGGAATCGGTAGGTGTCAACGAAGGATCAGTCACAGGCAAGATCTACACTTGCACGACGTCCACCACCGGGCCGACTTCGGCATCGGTCAATGCAGCATCCTGCACGGCGGCGACGAATGCCGCGCTCGATACCAAAGCAGCCTACGACGCACTGGTGGCACTGCCGCCAGGCCCGAACCCCGACCAGGGTGCAGGTAGCTTGTCCAATCTGGTATTGGCACCCGGCGTCTACAAAGCTGCGGGCGGCTCGTTCAAGATGGAAGGCGGCGATCTGACGCTCGACGCGCAGGGCGATCCGGATGCGGTCTTTGTTTTCCAGATGGCCAGTACGCTCACTGTCGGTGGCCCGGGTGCGGCATTTCCGCAAAGCGTAACCCTGGTCAACGGCGCGCAGGCCAAGAATGTTTTCTGGCAGGTCGGCAGCGCGGCAACCATTAATCTTGCTGGCGGCGGCACGATGGTCGGCACCATCATTTCGCAGGCAGGTGTGGTCTTCTCGACTGCAGGTAACACCGCGATTGCCCGGCTAAATGGCCGTGCGCTCTCCACCGGCGCTTCCGTGACGATGGTCAACACGATCATTACCGTACCTGCACCCTGATCTGCCGCACACGCTGCCATGCCTGACACCGGGTCTTTTCAATCGACCCGGAACCTTGGCCAACCATCTTTTAGCTCGATCACTGCGCCATCGCTATCGGCGCAGTAATTGAAACCAACGCATTTGGAGAACTTCATGAATATTGCAAGAACCGCCGGCTTACGCAGCCTGGTCACTCTGGCCGCTTTGACCAGCCCATTGATTGCCACCGCCGCCGATGTCACCGGCTGGTACCTGGGTGCCAATGTCGGCCGCTCGCTGGCCAAGATCGACGACGCCCGCATCTCGAGCAGCCTGCTGGGCAGCGGCTTTGCTTCAGTCACGATCGATGACGATGACCGCGACGCCGGGTACAAGATTTTTGGCGGCTACCAGTTCAACCGGTATTTCGCGATGGAGGGCGGCTACTTCGATCTCGGCAAATTCGGTTTTGCCGCAACCACCGTTCCGGCCGGCAGGCTCAACGGCACGATCGCTTTGAAAGGGGTCAATCTCGATCTGGTCGGCCGATTGCCGCTGACCGAGAAATTTTCGGTGTTCGGAAGGGTTGGCGTCAACCACGCACAGGCGCGCGACAACTTTAGCGGCACTGGCGCAGTCGCCATCGCCGATTCGAATCCGCGTAAACGCGATACCAACGTCAAGTTCGGCGCCGGTTTGCAATACGATTTCACCGATGCATTCGGCGTGCGTGCCGAGATCGAGCGCTACCGCGTCAACGACGCTATCGGCAACAAGGGCGATGTCGATCTGGCCTCGATCGGGCTGATCTACCGTTTCGGCGCCCCTGCACCGCGTGCGGTAGAGCAGGTTGCCGCCGCGCCGACACCGATGCCGGCGCCGGTCGTGGTTGTTCCCGCGCCTGCGCCGGCACCTGTGCCACCGACAGCAACTAAGATAAGTTTTGCCGCGGATGCATTGTTCGATTTCAATAAGGCGACGCTGAAGTCGGAAGGGAAATTGGCGCTCGATAAGCTGGCGAATGACCTCAAAGGTACGCGCTTCGACCTGATTTCCATCATCGGCCATACCGACCGGATCGGTTCGAAAGCCTACAATTTGAAGCTTTCGGCGAGCCGCGCCGAAGCAGTCAAGACTTATCTGATTTCACAAGCAGGTATTTCTGCCGCCGCGATCGCTACCAAAGGAATCAATGGCGATGAGCCCGTGACGCAGCCGGGCGATTGCAAGGGAAGCAAGCCGACCAAACAGCTGATTGCCTGCCTGGCACCGGACCGCCGAGTAGAAGTGGAAGTGACCGCCTCCCGCTGATACAACGGCAATTTTGTCTTAGGCAGTGCGGCGAGAAGCACCGATGTTTTTCGCCGCACTGCTAATAATGAAAACGATCGACCGCACCAGAATCGACATCGATTCACATGGTCCTGCCATTGCCTACCATCGCAAGACCCGCCCACCGAGCGCTGCGCCTGCAGCCGTTGGGATCGCAATCCCCAGTACATACCAGACACCTAAAAAAACAGCATTCATTTCCGGACAATGCAGGGCATACACTGCCGCTGCACCGGTGCCTGCAAGAAGCCCGGCGCTCGCACCTGCCAGTTTCGGACGAACTGGCGCCAGGCCCTTGATCGCCCACAAGGATGCTGCCAGCAACGGCAATGACAATAGTGCGATATTTAGGGCGCAGGTCTGCCACGTGCCGACGAATACCAGGCCGGAACGCGCTTCGAATGGCACCGACAATAACCCGATGGCAGCGCCGCCTAGCGTGAGTAGCAGCAGGGCTGCCAGGATTTCCGGCGTTCGCGCAAGCAGCGTGCCAGGCACCGAAACCTGACGCGTCAGATGCACCGCGGCCAACGTAGCCACAATAGGCATGGACAGCTTGACCCAGAACATCGGCAGCGTCATGGCCTGCGCCAGATCGTCTCGAATTCCCAGAAATGCCATCATCAGAATGGTGCCGGCCAGCCCCCAGCCGAGCGCCATTGCCAGGCGATGTTGTGCCGTGTAGTCTTCGACGGCGACGTTACCTTTCGCCAGCATGGTGATCAAGTCATCGGTTCTCATCATTTCCTCTAATCATGGCTGCCAATGTTTTCAGGCCGCGGTGTACGCCCACCTTGACTGCCGATTCCGACATGCCGGTGAGTCGTGCGGTTTCCACAACCGACAAGCCTTCGAGCTTCATGTGCTGGATCGGCAGGCGCAAATGTTGCGGCAACTGTTGCAACAATTTCAGCACGTCGCGACGAGCCTCGCTAGCTTCGTGATCGCTACTGCTCGATAGCTCGAGTTCGTCATCGAGCGCCACATTCAAATTTTCATAACTGCCGCGTCGCCGCAACAGATCGATCATCTTGTAACGGGCGATTGCGTGCGCCCATGCGGTGAGTGGCTGCGCCGGATCGTACGTATGACGCTGATTGTGAATTGCCAGTAGCACCTCCTGCACCAAATCCTCGACTTCGTCCGGCAACCCGCTCAAGCGGCGCCTGAAAAATCCGCGCAGGTGGGCGCTGAGTTCTTTCAAAAACTGATGGTAAGCCGGTCCATCGCCCGACAGGCCAAGCACCAACAGGTCGCGCAGCCGATTCTCGCCTGTAAACACTTCTATCCCTTTATTCGTTTTATCGGCGCGTTTTGTTACAGCAATGCGTAAAGATATTTCGCCGCCCGGCCCCAAATTTATTTTGCATGGACTGTAACCAGAGACGACGGCACCGCGAATTACCGAGCACTGACCGCAACCAGCGCCGTCCAAAAACTAACCGGGAGATCTCATGAGAGCAAGTGCATCGATCGTCGCAGGGCTTGCCATTCTAAGCGGCTTAATGGCCAATTCATCGGCCCAAGCTAGCGGAGTCTGCCAGGTCGAGAGCGGCCCCACTACTGCCGCGCTGGTCGAACTCTACACCAGCGAAGGATGTTCGAGCTGCCCGCCAGCCGACGAATTCCTCCGAAAATTGCGGCGCGACGCCGGTCCGCAGGCAGAAATCATTCCGCTGGCGCTGCACGTGAGCTATTGGGATCAAATCGGCTGGAAAGACGTGTTCGCCCATAAAGCCTTCGATGCACGCCAGCGCGCCCTGGTCAATGCGGGCAAGGGCAACGTTGTGTATACCCCGCAATTTTTTGTCAATGGCCGGGAAGAGCGCAACTGGAGCCGTGCGCTACCAGAGGCAATCGGCAAAGCCCACAATCTGCCGGCACAGGCGCAAATCAAATTGACATCCACGCCTTTGACCGCCAACACGATCTTGGTGGAAGCAGTTGCCCAGACGCCGGCCGCCGACGGCAATCGGGTTCTTTACATCGCCTTGAGCGAGAACGAGCTGGTATCACACGTCAAGCGCGGCGAAAACAGTGGTGCGACCTTACGACATGATGCGACGGTGCGCACCTGGATCGGGCCGGTCACGCTTGCAAATGGCAACGCACGCCTGCGCCAGGAGATTGCGCTGGCACCGGAATGGAATGTAAAAAATATGCAGGCGATAGCGTTCGTCCAAAGCCTGGACGACGGCCGTGTTCTACAGGCGGTGAGCACGGCCCGATGTGGGCCCGGCAAACGCTCGTGAATACCGGTTTCATACGGCGCTTGCACAGAAAATTTTTAGATGATTACCTACGCATTTTTTTAGCAATCGCATCACCCACCCACCGAAAGGAAACACAATGAAATTATTAAATACAGCTATTTTTTCTACCGCTCTGCTGGTCGCCGGCACCGTATTTGGCCAAGACGCGATGAAGAAAGATGGCATGGCTTCCGACGCCATGACAAAAGACGCCATGGGTAAGGATCACATGACCAAAGATGGCATGAAAAAAGATCACATGCAGAAAGACCACATGCAAAAAGACCATATGGCAAAAGATTCCATGAAAAAGGATCCGATGGCCAAAGATGCAATGAAAAAAGACAGCATGGGCAAGGACGCAACAGTTTCGGATTCAATGAAGGCAGATCCGATGGCTAAAGACGCGATGAAGAAGTAAGATCACCAGGGCCCGCACAGCGGGCCTTTTAAGATGCTTGGGAGCCTAGCCAATATGAACGACACCACTGTCTCAACGGAGCCGGCACCTGCGAAGGTGGTCTATTATCGACACCGGCTGCCGATCCGAATCGTTCATTGGGTAAACGTTCTTTGCCTGTCGATTCTTTTCATGAGCGGACTTGGCATTTTCAATGCGCACCCCGCACTATATTTCGGACACTCCTCTTATTCATCGCGCCCGGCCGTACTGACGATCTCCTCGGCTTCCACACCGCAGGGTCCACGTGGCGTGCTTTGGGTCGCAGGCTATCAGATCGACACCACCGGCTTTTTGGGCGTATCGAGAAAAGCCGACGGCAGTCCCAACCTGCATGCCTTTCCTTCATGGCTGACGGTTCCCGGCAGTTATTCATTAGCGGATTCCCGTTCATGGCATTTCTTTTTTGCCTGGCTATTGCTGTTCAACGGCTTGTTCTACGTGGCGTACTCGGCCATTGGCGGACACCTGCGCCGCGATCTGTTACCCAGTCGGGCCGACATCGCCGGGATCGGCAAATCGATTTGGGACCACGTAAGATTTCGTCATCCGACTGGTGATGAAGCGCGCCGCTATAACGTCCTGCAGAAATTCGCCTACCTAGTGGTAATTTTTATCATGCTGCCCCTGGTGATTCTGACCGGCATGGCGATGTCTCCGGCGCTCAATTCCTTCATGGCCGGATGGGTAGATCTGCTCGGCGGACGTCAGTCGGCCCGTACGATTCATTTTATTGTCGTATGGCTGCTGGTGGGCTTTGTGCTGATCCATGTATTTGAAGTAATCGTGAGTGGTCTTTTCAATCATTTGCGCTCGATGGTGACCGGATATTTCGCTGTCGATGCCACCCCCGACAAGAAAGGGACACAACCTTGAAACCCACAGATACCGGCAGGCGACGTTTTATTGGGCGTTCGTTAGGTGGCGTTGCGGCACTTTTGACGACCGGGTGCGATCGCCTCAATCAGACCGAATGGTTTCCCAAGGTTTTGACGACAGGCGAAAATCTTAGCTATGGCATCCACAGGGCACTGATCCCGCGTAAAGCGATGGCACAGGAATTCACGCCTGCCGATCTATCGCCCACCTTCCGCAGCAACGGAACTTCCAACCCGAATAACGCCATTTATCAGGCATTGGCGAAAGATAATTTTGTCGATTGGACGCTACAGGTAGATGGCCTCGTGGCAGCACCGCAGAAATTCAGTCTGGAACAATTGCGATCGCTACCGAGCCGCACGCAGATCACACGCCACGACTGCGTCGAAGGCTGGAGCGCAATTGGTAAGTGGACCGGCGTGCCTTTGTCGCAAATCCTGGCGGCGGTGAAGCCGACCGCCGAGGCTCGCTACGTGGTGTTTCATTGTGCCGACCCAATGGAGGCCGATGGCTCGACCCCGTACTATGAAAGCATCGACATGGACGATGCCTACCATGTTCAGACGATCCTCGCCTACGGGTTAAATGACGGCATTCTCCCGGTGGGAAACGGCGCGCCGCTGCGCTTGCGCGTTGAGCGCCAACTTGGCTACAAGCAAGCCAAGTATTTGATGCGCATCGAGTTGGTGAATAGCCTGGAAGGCATTCACGGCGGCAAGGGTGGATATTGGGAAGACAGCAGTGGCTATCAGTGGTACGCAGGTATCTAAAGCAGATAAACCAGACTTTTATTGACGTTTTTTGTGAAAAGTATGCAAGTGATGGCCCGCCTCGTGCGGGCCATGTTCATTGTTGCTGGTGCCGTGTTTGATTTCGGCCAGTGCTTTCGGCCTGCTGGCCTGGGCGCACTCGATTGCCGTTTTTACGCCACCAATGACGATCCGTTATTGGTTTCGAAAAGCGCGAACTTTCGCACCCTTTAATTATCAGATTAATCACACTATTCGGAAAAATCCGCTGCGGGTAGGTTTTTCTATTCAAACTTTCAAGGACCTCGATCATGACTATGAAATTCCACGACAACGACCTTATGGATACAAACGACTCGGTGCTGGCACAACAGGCAGGTGCTCCAACCACTGCGAAAGCCGCAGTTCCAACCGCTAAGCGCAATCCGATCACCGCCTACCCGAAACCGCCATTCCCGCGACAGTTGCAGGAATGGCCAGGGCTGGCGAGCCAGATGAATCCACGACCGGACCACGGCGAAACCAGTTACAAGGGGAATGGCAAGCTGGCCGGGCGTAAAGCGCTGATCACCGGCGGCGACTCCGGAATCGGGCGTGCTGCAGCAATCGCCTATGCGCGTGAAGGTGCAGACGTCGTCATCAATTACCTGCCCGCTGAGGAGCCGGATGCTCAGGAAGTGGTGAAGCTGTTACGCGGCGAGCAGCGCAAGATCGTGGCAATACCGGGCGATATCCGCGATGAAGCGTTTTGTAAAAAACTCGTTGCCGACACCGTTCGTGAACTCGGCGGACTGGACATCGTGGTCAATAACGCGGCCCGGCAACAGACGGTCGAATCGATCCTGGATCTGACGACCGAACAGTTCGACTGGACCCTGAAAACCAACGTCTACGCCATGTTCTGGATTACGAAAGCGGCGATTCCTCACCTGGCACCGGGTAGCAGCATCATCAACACGGCTTCGGTCCAGGCTTATGATTCGTCGGCAAGCCTGCTGGACTACGCCACGACCAAAGCCGCCCAGGTAGCGTTTACGAAAGCACTCGCCAAACAACTAGGCCCAAAGGGCATCCGCGTCAATGCGGTTGCGCCAGGTCCGATCTGGACGCCGCTTCAGGTTTCCGGCGGTGCAACTCAGGAAAAACTCGAACAATTCGGTAGTGCTACACCATTCGGACGGCCGGGCCAGCCCGCAGAACTAGCCATCGCTTACGTATCGCTGGCGGTTACAGAGGCAAGTTATGTGACCGGACAAGTGTATGGCGTATCCGGTGGTGAGGGCAATCCCTGAAGCCTCGCAGTACTTCCTGGCATTCACGCCTTCTTCACTCTGGATACAGTCACAGGCCGGCCCTTGCTGCACAGCCACTACGGATATAATTGTCCGCATTCCAGATCAGAAAGTCATCGTGACAAAGCGCTTTTCCGTTCTTCACCAGTATCTTTTGCCCAAGCGCTCGCTTACCAGCTTTGCCGGCCGTGTTGCCAGCAAGGAAGGCAGCCGCTATGCGCCGCACTTGATCCGCTGGTTTGTGGGCAAGTACGGCGTCGACATGCAAGAAGCGCACGATCCGGATCTGAGCAACTATCCTAGTTTCAATGCGTTTTTCACGCGGGCACTACGTGAAGGTGCGCGTCCACTGGCCGACGCCGACTTCGTGTGCCCTGTCGATGGTGCCATCAGCCAGATCGGCTCGATCGAGCATGATCAGATTTTTCAGGCAAAGGGACATCGCTACTCGACCACTGCCCTGGTCGGCGGCGACGCCAGCCTTGCGGCGCTGTTCGACCACGGTAGCTTTGCCACCCTATACCTGAGTCCGCGCGACTATCACCGTATCCATATGCCGTGCGAGGCGCGACTGTTGCGCATGATCTACGTGCCGGGAGCGCTGTTTTCAGTCAATCCGACCACTGCACGCGGTGTGCCGGGCCTATTTGCACGCAACGAACGAGTAGTATGCGTTTTCGAGTCGGCATCTGGGCCATTCGTGCTCACACTGGTTGGCGCGACGATCGTGGGCAGCATGCAAACCACCTGGCACGGTGTCGTCAATGCCTCGCGCAGTGGCAAGATCCGGGAATGGCACTATAGCGACCAGGACATTCGCTTTAAAAAAGGCGAGGAGATGGGTCGCTTCCTGCTGGGTTCGACAGTGGTGATGCTGTTCCCGCGCAATACGCTCGAATTCAACCCGCAATGGGCTGCAGTCGGTGCCGTGCGTATGGGCGAGGCAATGGGCACGGCACCCCGTTCGCTACCCACCATTCCGACCGAAGGTTTGTAGCCGTCTTCAAGCGCTCACGCCTTTGGGAATTGCGCTTAACAGCGTACGGGTGTACGGATCTTGAGGATCACGATAAAGCTCGTCGGAATTGGCAAGCTCCACAACCCGCCCCTCATGCATCACCATCACTTGATCGGCAATATATTTCACCACCGATAGATCGTGGGAGATGAACAGATAGCTCATGCCGAATTCGTCCTGCAAATCCTGCAATAAATTCAATACTTGCGCCTGTACCGACACATCGAGCGCCGACACCGATTCATCGCACACCAGGATTTCCGGGCGCATGGTTAGGCACCTAGCGATGGCGATACGCTGGCGCTGTCCACCTGAAAACTCGTGTGGGTAACGATGGAAAGAGGCTGCCGGCAACCCGACTTTCTGCAGCAGCGCGAACGCCATGTCGGCACGCTCATCGTCGTTCGCGCCGATGCGGTGGATGCGCATCGGTTCCAGCAATATCTGTCCGACCGTAAAGCGCGGGTTCAGCGATGCGTAAGGATTCTGGAAAATGATCTGGATGCGCCGCTTGTAGGCCATGAACTCTGCAGATGGCATCGAGAGAATATCTTTGCCGTCGAAAAATACCTGACCGGTAGTGGCGGCGTGCAGGCGCAGCAGTGTCAGGCCGACAGTCGTTTTTCCTGAGCCGGATTCACCGACCACGCCCAGGGTCTTGCCACGCGCCAGCTTGAACGACACATCCTTGATCGCCTGAAATTCGCTGCGGCCGAACAAGCCCTTGCGGCTGTAGAAACTCTTGCCGAGATTGCGAACATCGAGCACGATTTGCTCGCTGCCCTGCAGACCGCGCGTGCGCTGCAACGGTGCGGCACCGATCGGAAGGCGGTTTGCAGACGACACGCTTGGTTCCAAAAGCTCTTCGGATCCACTCTTGGGATTAATGTCGACATCGGCCATGAAATCCTGAATCACCGGCAAGCGCATCGGCCGGCTATCGAGCTTCGGCCGGCATTGCAGCAATGCCTTGGTGTAGGCGTCCTGTGGATCGCCAAACATCTGGCCGATCTCGCCCTGCTCCCGGATTTCGCCATTGCGCATGACGATCACGCGGTCGGCAATGTCGCCGACCAGTGCCAGGTCGTGCGTGATGAACAGCACCGACATCTGTCGACGCTTGCGCAGATCGCTCAACAGATCGAGGATCTGTTTCTGGATCGTCACGTCTAGTGCAGTGGTCGGCTCGTCGGCGATCAACAGTTTCGGTTCGCAGGCAATTGCCATGGCGATCATCACGCGTTGCTGCTGCCCGCCCGATAACTGGCTTGGATAAGCGTCGATCCTGGTATGCGGGGTCGGTATCCCGACTTCTTCCAGCAATGCGATGGCGCGTGTGCGGGCTTGTCTGGCACTCATGCCCATATGCAGGCGCAGGACTTCGCCAATCTGAAAGCCTACAGTAAATACCGGGTTCAGGGATGTCATCGGCTCCTGGAAAATCATGGAGATTTCCTTGCCGCACAAGCCGCGGCGGCGCGCTGCCGGCATCGCCAAGAGATCCTGGCCTTCGAAGAGGATTTTGCTGCCGGTCGCAATCTGCGCCGAATCGCTTGGCAGCAATCCCATGATCGCCAGCGAACTGACCGATTTGCCGCTACCGGATTCGCCTACCAGGGCAACTGTTGCATCGCGCGGCACGTCGAAGGAAATGCCTTTGACGGCTTCGACGCTATGCGTCTTGTCGACCCGAAAAGCGATGCGCAGATCGCTTACCTGCAGCAGGGGAAGATGCTGGTTCGCCGCGTTCGTGGACACGTTCATTTGCACATTCGTCGGCTCGTCTACGGGCTTGTTTAAGTAGAGATTCACGGGCTCGGTCATCGACGGCTCCTATTTCAACTTCGGGTCGAGCGCATCGCGCAAGGCATCGGTAAACAATGAGAACGCCGTCACCAGCAGCGCCATGGCGAAACTGGCGGCAGCCAACTGCCACCATTTGCCGAGAATGAGTTCGTTCTGCGCTTCGTTGAGCATGCTGCCCCACGACACCACACCGACCGGCACGCCGAAGCCGAGAAAGGACAGAATCACTTCGGACTTGATGAAACCGACCACCAGAATCGATACCTGCACCAGCGCCACATGGCTGACATTGGGAAAGATATGGGAAAACATCTTGCGCAGATGCGAAGCACCGATGGCATCCGCAGCCCAGACATACTCGCGATTCTTGTGCTTCAGATATTCGGCGCGCACTAGCCGGAAGGTGCCGGTCCAGCCGGTCAGGCCGAGGATCAGCACGATCGTCAAGACGCCTTTTTGCTGCAACACCGCAGCCACGGCCAGTATAAGCAACAGATACGGCACCGAGGTGAAAATGCTGTAGAACCAGTTGAAGAGATCGTCGACCACGCCGCCGAAATAACCGGCAATCGCGCCGAACAACGAGCCCAAGAATGTCGCCAGCAGTGCTGCGACGAGGCCGACGACGATCGAGGTTTCAGCGCCCTTGATGGTTTTTTTTATGATGTCGTGGCCCCATTTGTCGGCACCGAAAGGCAGGGTTTCGCGCTTGACGATTGCGGCACCCGCATTCTTGCCGGCCAGCTCGGCCCGAATTTCATCGAGTTCCTCTTGCAGCGGGTCGGGTATGCCGTAGTCGTCGACGGCAGCCGGCGCGGTGGCTGCGGAAGTGGCTGCAGCAGATGCAGTGCCGCGCAGTTCGCGGATCACGTCGCCGATCGGGTCGAGCGGGTTTTGCGGGGGCGGTCCGTCCACAACGGCACCGGTGCCGGCTGCACCTTCAGCGCCTGCAACGACCGGCGCAGCTTTAAGAAACGAAGGCGGCGCGTAATTGACCCCGACCTCTTCCTCCCAATCCTGCGCCAGCAACCCTGCCGACGACAGCACCAGCGCGACCAGATACAGCGCTACCACCGCCAGGGCAACCATGGCCACCCAGTCTGCGCGCAGTCTACGCCAGGCAAGCGCCCAGAGGCCGGGTGAAGTGTGCGTTTGAATCGAAGCCATGAACGTTTCCTATTTCAATTCAACGCGCGGATCGACTGCTTGATACATCAGATCGGTCAGCAGGTTGAACAACATCGTGGCCGCCGCGACATAGACGGTAATTGCCTTGATCACCGGAAAATCGCTGCGCTCCACCGCCAGAATCACTTCGCGACCGATACCGGGAATCGAAAAGAAGCGCTCGATCAGGAAAGCGCCGATCAGCAACGCGGGCAGATTCGACATTACATGGGTAATGATCGGTATGGCGGCATTTCTCAGTACATGGACCCAGAGAATGCGACGCTCGGACACCCCTTTTGCGCGGGCCGTGCGGACGTAGTCCTGATTGACTTCATCCAGCACGAAGGTGCGATACAGGCGCAGGCTTGGCGCGACGCTCACCGCCAGACCGATCAGAATCGGCAACAGGGAATAGCGAAACAGGTTTTCCGCAAGGCTATCGCCCCACCCCTGCACCGGAAACAAACCGAGCTTGTAGCCGAGCCAGTATTGGAAGACGATGATGTAGACCAGGATGCTGATCGACATGCCCACCGTGCAGGCGACCATGATGGCGCGGTCGGTCAGGGAGCCGCGCACGAAGGCGATGCCCAGCGCTAGTGCTACGGCGAGCACGGTTTCCAGGATCGTCAGCGGAATCAATACGGTGAGCGACGGCCCGAGACGGGTGGAAATGATGTTGGCCACCGTTTCGCCCGTGCTCCAGCTACTGCCGAAGTCGGCTGTAACGATCTGCTTGATGAATATCCAAAGCTGGATATAGACCGGCTGGTCGACGCCCAGCTGGCGCCGGATATTGGCGATCTGTTCGGGGTTCGACATCTTGCCGGCCAACACATAGGCCGGGTCGCCACCGACCCAGTTAAATAACAGGAAGACCAGCAGAATCACGCCGAACATGGTCGGCAGCATTTGCCACAAACGTCGCAGGATATAGGAAGTCATCGTAGTCGCTGGCCGGAGATTTCATCGAAAAATGCCTTGCTACCGGCATCACGGCCCAGGAATGCCCGCACCATGTCTGCACCTTTGGCTTCGCTGCCACGGGAGAGGATCGTGTTTCGGTAATGCATGCCGACGGCCGGGTTCATCAACTTGCCTTCGTAACGCGAGAGCATGTCCAGCGCCAAAACTTCCGACCACATGTAGCCGTAATAACCGGCGCCGTAGCCATTCATCAAATGATCGAACTGCCCTGGAAACTGGGTCTGGGGCGTGTGACCCAGCAGCGTGGCGCTTTCCATGCGCTCCCACATCGGCAACGGGTCGCCGACGGTGCGGCCATGAATATTCATGTCGTAGCCGGCATACAGCAACTGCCGTGAATAGCGAATGCCGCGACCATAGTTGTGCGCCGCATTCAGGCGTTTGACCAACGCTTCATCGACGGTCGGACAGGTGGCGGTGCAAAAGCTGGAAATCATTGCCAGCGGTTCCAGCGCGCGGGCCCATTCTTCGTACATCTGCGAGGGCGCTTCGACAAAATCGCGCTCGACGCTGGTACCCGATTGAGAAAGGTAGCGCGTGCGCGACAACACGCCATGTAACACATGGCCGAATTCATGCACCAGGGTTTCGAGTTCGCCACCGTCCAGGCCGGTACGATCGAAGTTGGTCACCATGACGGCGATCGGCGTACGATTTGCCAGCGTGCTGGAGCCGCGAATCGGCCAGACCGCTGCGTGGCCGTATTTCCCTTCGCGGGGAAACATGTCGAGGTAGACGCCGGCGATGCGTGTTTTCGTAGCGGTATCGATCACATCGAAATAGCGCACTTCCGGATGCCATACCGGCGCTTCGGCCTGCCGGAATTCGATGCCGTACAACGTGCTGGAGACCTGCATGATCCAGGGGATCACGGCATCGCTCGGAAAATACTTGCGCAAGGCATTCTGGTCGATGGCATAGCGCTGGGCTTTCAGCTTTTGCTGCCAGTAACTGATGTCCCAGCGCTGGATTCTGGCTTCGGCGGGAGCGAGGCCGGTGGCACTGGCCCGGAAATCGCGCAGTTCGTCCAGCTCACGTCCTTCGACCTGTTTGACCGCGACGCTGACTTCATCGAGAAATTTGTACACCACCTCCGAATTGCCTGCCATCTTGCGACGTGTGACAAAATCGGCAAAGCTCGGCAGGCCGAAAAGCGCCGCCATTTCATGCCGCAATGCCATCGCCTCCTTCAGCGTTTCCAGATTCTTCGGTGTACCGCGATTGGCAAAAGCGATTTGGTAGCGCTTGCGCGCCTGGCCGTCGTCGGCGTACTCCATGAAAGGGTTGTAGCTCGGGTAATCGAAGCCGAGAAGGTAGTTACCCTGCTCGTCGCGTTTGGCAGTGCTCAGATAAGTAGCCGGCAAGCCTTTTACCTCTTCCGGTGTAAAAACCAGTTTGGTATTGTTGTCGCGGATGGTACGGGAAAACTGTTTGCTCAGTTCATCGAGGCGACCCAGAAGGGCATTCATCCGCTTGCGCTTGGCAGCCGGCAGTGCCACCCCGGTGTCTTCGAAACTTTCAAGCGCATCCTTGCGCAGCTTGGCCTCGATAGCGTCGCGTGGCTTGATGGCCTTGAAGCGGGCATAGAGCTTCTCGCTTTGCAACAGGTCGGTGGCAAAGCGATTGATCTCGACCAGACATTTTTCCGCATTGCTGCGCGTTGCCGGTTCGGGCGACACGTTGTTCAATATTTCTACAGGTCCCTGCAAATCCTCCAGGGCGATCTGCAGATCGTTCCATTCTTTGAATACTTTTCCGGCATCGCGGGAGCGTGCACGCGGTAATGCCTCGATGGTCGAGACTTGTGCACGCAAGTTCGTCAGGCCGGTGGCACACATGCCGGGAATAACATCGGCGGCGAGCAGCGGTATGGTGGGCCGAGCGTGTTTTTTATTGTTATTGCCACTATCGTCAGTAGCTGCAGCCACAGGCGCAGCAAGTGTCACCGCTAACAATGCTAGCGCTGAAGCGGCCTTCAAAAGCTTTGTCCGGATATTGCAGCCACGGCTGCCAAATGTTTCAGAATTCATGACGCGCGTCCTTTTGCAATGCACTGCCGATGCGTTTTAGAGTTGCTCACTTGCGCGGCTCGATATCGAAATGCATCCATTCCGCGTGCAGAATCGGATGCTTTTTGAAACCGATCACCCGTGGCTGTGCCAGCATGTTGCGATAGCGGGCGTAGCCCATTTTTTGCGCCGAATAAATTTCCATGATGCGTGCCATCTTGCGATACAACTGGTCGCGCTGCGGCCCGGCGGGCAATTTTTGTGAAGACTTGTACAACGCATCGTATTCCGGTATCTGTACGCAGCCATTGTTGTTCTGACCGGTGTTGGGCCCGTACCAAAGCTGCATGAAATTGTCGCCATCGGGGTAATCGGCAATCCACGGCGAGGTGCGGCTTTGCAGCTGACATGCTTTTTCCGCCTTCAGCAGCTCGGAAAACACCCGACGGTCGCTCACCATGCGGATACCGATCGAGGTGTAGGTCTTGCGCCAGAGTTCCAGTTGTTGCTGACCGGTGCCGTCTGCCCGCGCCGAATACGTAATGGTGAAAGGCTTACCGCCGGGTAGCGTGCGCCAGCCATCCGTACCTTTGCGGTAACCGAATTTTTCCAGCAACGCATTGGCGGCGGCAGGGTCGTAGGCAATGCTCGTCTTGAAAGCCGGGTCGTGCCCGACCACACCTGGAGGGATTGGATATGCCAGCGCAATCGCTTCGCCGCTCCAGACGATATCGATATCCTCTTGCACATTGTGGGCCATCGAAATCGCACGGCGCAGGGCGATTTTTTCCTTGGCCAGTCCACCTAATACCGGGTCTTTCATGTTCCAGTAGTAATACGTGATTTCGGGATCGACGATGCGCGACAACTGCACACCTCTCGCTGCCAGTTCCGGCCGCAGCGCGCCTTTCGACAACGCCTTGGGTGCCAGCGGCCCTTCGAGCTGGAACAGGTCGATCTGATCATCCTGGAATGCCAGCCAGCGCGATTGATCTTCGACCATCACCGCAATCTCGACCCGGCCGATCTGCGGCATTTTCTTGCCCCGCATCTGCGCGACGATCTTTTGGTCCGCAGGGTCGTCGCCAGCTTTAAAATCCCATACCGAACCACGATAGCCGGGGTTTGCCTGCAAAACAATCTTCGAGCCGCGCACCCATTCGGCCAGCCGGTACGGGCCGGTACCGACCGGGTTGCTCATGACCTGGCCCGAATCGTCGCGGTATTTCTCTACCACTTCCCGCGCCACAGCAGCAGTGGGCTCATGCGCCAGAATCATGCCGAGATTGAAATCCGGCTGTGTGAGGTGAATGCGCAAAGTGTATCGATCCACCACTTCGAGACCGGCAACCTTGGCTTCATAATCGAAGGTGCCGGCGTTCTTGGCACGCTCGACTACTGCGCTCATGCCTTCAATTTTGCCTTCGAACAGCCAGGTGTGCGGGGACGCCAGTTTTGGATCGAACAGGCGTTTAAAGGCGTACACATAATCGGCCATGACCAACTCGCGCTGAGTTTCGCCAAAGGCCGGATCGGGATGAAAATAAATGCCTTTTTTGAGGCGGATGGTGTAAATCCTGCCATCAACGCTTACTTCCGGCAAGGCCTCGGCGGTCAATGGCACAAGCCTGGCCGGCCGTGCAAGATAATCGTAGGTGAACAGGGTTTCGAACATCGACTGCACGACCTTGGCGGAATATAGATCGCGCATGATCGCCGGGTCGAAGCCGGATTCGGCCGCTGGAAATACCGTGCGCAACACTTTCGCCGGGTCGGCTGCGGTCGCTTGCTGCATACCCATCGTCGCGACGACGGCAGCAAGGCAGAAGACGCGAAGCATGCGATCAGCGTTTTTCAATATCACGCTTCTCAATATCGATATATGCCCATTCGGATTGCAGGAACGCGTGTTTTTTCACACCCTTGACCCAGGGCCGGATCAGCCAGTTACGCACCCGCGAAACGTGCAGGCCCCAGACCGAATCGGCTTCCATCTGCCGCGTCATCTGGGCATATAACGGCAACCGCTCTGGACCGGGCGGCACGGTCAGCATTTTTCTATATAAAGCATCGTAAGCCGGTGACTCGTAACACGAATGATTACCCTGCCCGGCATTGGCACCATACAAAAGCTGCACGAAATTCTCGCCCTCCGGATAATCGGCGTGCCAGGCACCGCCCCAGATCATGGTCTTGCACAGCGTCGCCGCTTTCAAGTTGTCGGCAAAATTCTGCGTCGGAAAAGTTGCGCGCAAGCCGATCAGGTCGAGGCCGCGCTTCCAGATCTCGGCGATGACTTTGGAAGTGGCACTCGGCTCACCATTAATTCGCAACACCAAGGGTGAGCCATCCGGATGCGAGCGGTAGCCGTCTGCCCCACGCTTGTAACCGAAACGGTCCAGCAGCTTGTTGGCCAGTACTGGATCGTAAGCAAGGCTACTGCGAAAGCCGGGGTCGTGGCCCTGCACTTCGGCCGGCACGATGCTGTGCACCGGAATTGCCTGGCCCATACGCACTTGCGTGATTTCCGCCTTCACGTCGTAAGCCATCAGGATTGCCCGCCGCAGAGCGATGCGTTCCTTGCTGCTGCCACCGATTACCGGATCGCGCTGGTTGAGCATCGAGTAGGTGATTTCCGGCTCGATCAGACGGTACAGTTTGATGCCCTGCTCGGCAAACGCAGGTTTGAGCTTGGTACCGTCGAGTACCGATACGCTGGCCACCTGCGGCAGTTTATCGATGTCGAGCTGTTTATCCTGAAATGCCAGCCAGCGGGACTGTTCTTCTTCGATCACGCTAATCTCCACGCGGCCGATCTGTGGCATCTTCTTGCCTTGCATTTCGCGGATCAGCTGTTCGTCCCACGGGTCGCCGCTGGGCGCGAAATTCCACACGAAACCGCGGTAATCGGGATTGGCAGTCAACACGATCTTGCTGCGCGGCAGATACTGGCTCAGCATGTAAGGCCCGGTGCCCACCGGATGCTGGCCGCTTTGTTCGCCATAGGCTTCGATCACTTCACGCGCAACGGCACCTAAACCGGTATAGGCGATCGAATACAAAAAATTGTAGTCCGGTGCATTGAGTCGAATGCGCAGCGTGTAGGGATCGGGAATCTCAAAGCCGGCGACCGGCGCATCGTAGTCGAAACGACCGGTTTTTTTAGCCTGTTCGGCCAGGGCATCGAGACCGACGATCTTATTTTGCAAAAAAACGATCGACGGCGAACGGTTTTTCGGATCCAGGAAACGCTTAAACGAGTAAGCAAAATCCTGTGCGACAAGCTCACGGCGCTTGCCCTTGAAAGCTGGATCGGGCGTAAACAATATGCCTTTTTTCAAACGAAAAGTATAAGTCTTGCCGCCGTCGTCTACGTCCGGCATCGCTTCCACCACGTTGGGCACCAGCTTGCTCGGACGGGCCAAATAGTCGTAGGTTAAAAGCGTGTCGAAAATCGCTTGCCCGACACCCACCGAATAGCCGTTGGCAGTGCGCACCAGATCGAAGCCGTCGTCGGCACCTTCATAAGCTACACGTAGAATCTTGGAAGGGTCGGCTGGACTGGCGGCATGCCCGAGTGTGTGGAGCACAAACAGGCTCGCGCTCACAGCCAAGCGCAACATGGTGTTTTTCATCATGACGTTCCACTTCATCAACAACCTCTTGATCGCCAACGGTGCCTTACAGGTACAGTGCGAGGCGCAGCGCGGGACTCGTGTCGAATATTTCGAGGATAATAATGCGCGACGGCGATCCACGCTTAATTCTGGCTGCAATGATAATTCCTAATTGAAATGGTTGGGCAGTATTTTGCTCGGCTGTTACAGAAAGCGAAGATGGATTTTTCATCGATCCGAAAAGACCTAGGCATGCAGTTCGCCGGACTTGTCGCAGTCGTCGCGCTGCACGGGCTGTTGGGCTATGCAATTACTACTTGGCAGACCCGCGCCGTTATCGACGTCTCCGATCGTCTGCTCGAGGTGCGACCGATTCCCCAAACCAAACTTGCACCACAGCTTTTGCCTGATACGCTTCCCTCTTCCCCGACCAAACTTTCTAACACCGCTAGGCCGGTGCCGAAGGTACCGCTACCGGCACCACGGCCGAAACCGGACCGGCAAGCGCAAATACCGCCGATATTGACGATACCGACAGCAAGCCCAACTGTGGATCAACCGGCAGCGGCGGTACCGGTCGAACCTTCGGTACCCACGGCGCAGGCAACCACACCGCAACCGATGCTGCAGCCAGCGCCGCCTGTTTCACCGTCGGTTGCACCATCGGCCGTGCGTATAGCCGCGTTGGTCGACCCCAGTGCCTGTCGCACGCCGGATTATCCGCGCTCGTCGTTAAGGGCGGGCGAGACCGGCGCGGTTACACTAGCTTTTTTAATAGGCACCGACGGCCGGGTGATCGATTCTCGAATCGATCGCTCCAGTGGTTTTCCCGACCTGGATAATGCAGCACGTGCCGGCCTGAGCCTGTGCAGATTCAAGCCGGGCTCGGTGGACGGCAAACCGGAAGAATCCTGGACCAAGATGCGCTACGTTTGGAAGCTGGATGGCTGATTCATCATTTCCTTCGTCATTTTTTCGCCGTTACTTCGCTTTCTTCCCACTGTACCGATTTCTAAATTTTTGGAGCAAGCATGCTATTCCGACACCGTACTTCTTTTTTAATTGCAACCGTGCTTTTGGCTGTGGCGAGCGCTGCGAGCGCGCAAACCCCGCCGGCACCGATTAATCCCTACGGCCTCGAAGCGCTCTGGCGGGACGGCGATCTGGTAGCTCGCGGCACGTTGGTCATTTTGGTGTTGATGTCGATGGGTAGCTGGTACATTCTGATCACCAAGCTCTTCGATCAAATCCGGCTATCCAGACAAGCCAATGCTGCACGTGCCAATTTCTGGAAGTCGGCGTCGGTGCCGGAAGGCATCACCACTTTGGCGGCAGGCAGCCCGTATCGCTACATCGCTGAAACCGCGGCAAAATCGACCGGCCATCATGACGGTGCTTTGTTGGAGAAGATCGATCTGCATACCTGGGTGACGATGTCGATTCAGCGTGCGGTCGACAAGGTACATAGCCGTCTGCAGGATGGCTTGGCATTTCTAGCCACCGTGGGGTCGACCGCGCCGTTCATCGGACTCTTCGGCACCGTCTGGGGTATTTATCATGCCCTGACAGCCATCGGCGTCGCCGGCCAGGCATCCATCGACAAGGTCGCCGGACCGGTCGGCGAGGCCTTGATTATGACGGCCATCGGCTTGGCCGTTGCGGTGCCGGCAGTATTAGGCTACAACTTCCTGATCCGCCGCAACAAACGCGCTATGGAAGACGTGCGCTCTTTTTCCGCCGATCTGCATGCCGTACTGCTATCGGGCGAGATGACATCGAGTCAATCTGCGCAGGCAGCCACACTCAAAAAAGTGGGCTAAGCCATGGCGATGTCCCTAGGTTCCCCCGATAGCGATGAAGACGAAGTGATCGCCACCATCAACACCACACCACTGGTAGACGTGATGCTGGTATTGCTGATCATTTTTTTGATCACCATTCCGGTAGTAACGCAGACCGTGCCGGTAAAGCTACCAAGCGAAACCGTCCAGCCCTACAAGACCAAGCCAGAAAACATCAACATTGCCGTCGACCGCGAAGGCCAGGCTTTCTGGAATGCGCAGGCGGTTGACCGCAATACCTTGCAAACACGTCTGAAAGCGTTGTCGGCGCAGCAGCCGCAACCCGAAGTGCATATTCGTGGCGATCAGGACGCACGCTATGAATTCGTCGGCCGGGTCATTCTGTTAGCCCAGCAAGCCGGTATCGCCAAGGTTGGTTTCATTACACAACCGCCAGCACGGAGTGCGCAATGAACGCCGGCTTGAAGTACTCGACACCGGACGACGAGCCGATGATCGAGATGAACATGACGCCGCTCATCGACGTCATGCTGGTGCTGATCATCATGCTCATCATCACGATTCCGATTCAAAATCATGCCGTGAATTTG
This sequence comes from Pseudomonadota bacterium, assembly GCA_040385645.1. GTDB lineage: Bacteria > Pseudomonadota > Gammaproteobacteria > Burkholderiales > Burkholderiaceae_D > JANXSS01. The sequence goes on along the minus strand of JAZKGZ010000015.1, from coordinate 97,804 downwards.
AACATGCCAACCGGTGCGCCACCACCGCCGGCCACACCACCGGTCGTGGTCTCGCTCGACATCAACGCAGACGGCACGGTGTTGTGGGATAAGGCCGTGGTGCCGGATCGTCTGCAACTCGAAGCAAAAATGAAAGCTACCGCAGCCCAGGCAAACCCGCCTGAAATTCATTTACGCCCTGATAAATCCGTTTCCTACAAATCGGTTGCAGCGGTCATGGCAGCAGCGCAACGTACCGGGGTTACCAAAATCGGGTTGGTGGGTAGCGAGCAGTTCGACCGATAACGTACGCTACATAGCGCACGCCACACAGCACACCACATCCACCTGCACCTTCTTTCACTCGGCTACCCCATGCAAACTCAGAACGTTGGCGCAGGCCGGAAAGAAACTGACCGCTTGGCGGCGCTAGAAAAATATCACATCCTCGATACCTCGCCCGAGCAGGCATTCGACGACGTCGTAAGCCTGGCCGGGCAATTGCTGGATGCGCCCATCGTAGCGGTGAATCTTATCGCCGAGGGTCGTCAATGGTTTAAATCCGAAATCGGCCTAGGTGTGCGGGAAATGCCGCTAGACGATTCGATTTGCAAGATTGCGATCCTACAAGAGAGTTGCATGGTGGTACCCGACACTAGCCTGGACCCGCGTTTCGCATGCAATCCATTGGTCACGGGCGGCCCGGAATTGCGCTTCTACGCCGGCGAAATTCTCATGACTCCAGACGGCTTCCCACTCGGAACCTTGTGTGTGCTGGACACAAAACCTCGCCCCGATGGCCTGACACAGCTCCAGCAATTTACGCTCAAAACCTTAGCGCAACAGGTGCTGGCGCAACTCGAGCTACGCAAGCTGGTGCATGAACAACAAGCGGTACTGGCCGAAAAAGAAGGCATCGAAACTGCGCTTCGGCTGGAACAGGAGCGTAATCGGATCGCCACCGACGCCGCGCAATTGGGATTATGGAGTTGGAATCCGGTTGCCGATAAGGTGGTTTGGGAAAACCGCCGTCCCTATGAAATCCTGGGCTTGGGGGTAGACGAAGAACCGGTCAAAAGCAAACGCTTCCTTCGTGATTTCGTTCATCCGGATGATGCGCCGGCGTTTGAAAAAGCTGCGACGGCAACTGCAACAACGGGCGAGCGCTTTTATTTTCAAGGTAGGGTCCGGCGTACCGACAAACAATTACGCTGGCTAGAGTTTTTCGGCAACGCCCAGCACGCGCGAGATGGAACGGTATCTCACGTCATTGGCGTCGTTCTCGACATCACCGACAGAAAACGTGCAGAAATCGAACTGTTGGCAAGCCGGGAGCGTTTTCAGACGATTGTCAGCCAGGCAGCGACCGGGGTGATGGAGGCCAACGCTGAAGGCACCATCACGTTCGTCAATCAGAAATATTGCCAGATACTCGGGTATACCGAAGCCGAGCTGCTCGGCAAAACGGTCTTCGATGTCACGGCACCGGATTCGATCCAGGCTACCCACGACGTGTTGGTTCGCCTTCGCGCAGGCGGCCCGGAATCTGTCCTGGAAAAGCGGTACCTGCGCAAAGACGGCTCGATCATCTGGGGCAGCGCCAGCATGAACCTGTTACGTAGTTCGGCAGGCGAAGCGCATAGCACCGTTTCCATCATCGTGGATATCTCCGAAAACAAAAAGACCGAAGAAAATCTGCGCAAACTGGCCGCCAGCCTCTCCGAATCGGACCGCCGAAAAACCGAATTTCTGGCCACGCTCGCGCACGAGATGCGTAATCCGCTGGCACCGATTCGCAGCGGCCTCAATCTTATGTGCCTGCACAGCGAAGACATGCAAGCCATTGCCAAAGTGCGCGACATGATGGACCGGCAAGTCACGCACTTAGTGCATTTGGTAGACGATCTGCTCGATATCGCGCGCATCAGCGGCGGCAAGATCGTACTTAAGAAAACGCATGTATCGCTCAAGAGCTTGATCGTCCAGGCGATCGAAACCAGTAGTCCCGTCATCGACGGCGGCAATCATTCGTTGCACGTCGAACTGCCAGACGAATCGTTGCTGCTCGACGCCGACTCGATCCGTATCACGCAAATCCTGGCGAACCTGCTTAACAACGCCGCCAAATACACCCCGCCCGGTGGCGAAATTTCCATCCGTACGCTGGTAGATCAGGACACCGTCTTAATTCGAGTAACCGATAGCGGTGTGGGTATTGCCCAGGAATCGCTGACGACGATTTTCGACATGTTCAGCCAGGTCGGCGAAAGTATTGGACGAGCACAGGGAGGATTGGGTATCGGTCTGTCGCTGGTTAAGCGGCTCGTTGAAATGCACGGAGGCAATGTTGGCGCAGCGAGCGCCGGGGAAGGCAACGGCAGTACTTTTACCGTGCGTCTGCCGTTGCTACCAACTGCCGTGGCCTTAATCAAGCACCCGTCTATGGATGTGGTGGAGGATGAAAATCAGTATAGAAAATTCCGTCTGTTGGTCGCAGATGACAATACGGATGCCGCAGAGACACTCTCAATGATTCTTGCTTTAAACGGCCACGCAATTGAAGTTGCGTACAACGGCATCGATGCGGTAAAGACGGCGCGTACCTTTTTGCCGGATATCGTGTTTTTGGATATAGGCATGCCCGGGATGAACGGCTACGAAGCCGCCGCAGCAATGCGTAAGATTCCCGGCCTCGAATCCACTATTTTGATCGCCCTCACCGGCTGGGGTGACGAAAGCGACCGGCTGCAAGCGAGCCAAGCCGGATTCGATCACCACATCACCAAACCGGTCGATATCGAGACGGTCAACATGCTCTTGGTAAAGCTCAGCGAGAATTTTTCGAGTCATTCGGCAACCAACGTGCAGAGCGATTAAACAATTCTGCAGCATACAAATCTACGGTCGCACCGAGCATCAAGAGCCTCGCACCAGGCGTATTTGTTGACCAGCAGCAGGCAAACAGCCGTGCGGTTTCGTTCACGAAATATTCTTTTTGAAACATAATTGCCAAATTAGCAATTACAATCGTCGTCGACGCAGTTTTTCAATCCGGCCAACGACGACTGGCAAATCAAAAGGATTAATCATGTGGAAACGACTCAACCCGCTCAATCAGCCATTGTTGGGACGCACCCCACCAACCTCGTCGACCGATCCGGAAACCTCACCAACCGACATGGGAGCATTGTTGCCAGCGGCAACCTTGTCGGTAGAGCGCAACCGCCTCGCATCATCGTTGCCTGACCGGCCGGGCAGTATCGACCGAAAGACCGCAACGCCAGCCCAATCTTCGGCGGTCGCAGGAAGTTCAATTTTTGATCATCAAATCAGTCACTGGATCGCAGCCGCGCCGCCTGGAGAGCTTGGAATGCGGACGATCGCAGCACAGCGCATGAAAACAGCGCAGATGAAAAAAGAAACATCATTAACGTTGAATGGATTGTTATTAACGTCATTGCCTGAGTCGTTTGCAAAGATCAAAACATTGAAAAAGCTCGATCTAAGCAATAATTGTTTGACGCATTTGCCGGAACTGCCATCTGATCTCATCGAGTTAGGAATTTCTAACAACCAAATTTCCGAGCTGCGTCAAACTTTTTCCAAACTTAAATTTTTTGACGGAAGCTACAATAATTTAAGTGGATCGTTAGATTTTCCCGAGGTAATGGACGCAATAATTTTGCGGGATAATTTGTTTACGGGAATGCCGACTCAGCGTGGAATTTATCGCGCGCATTTTTCCGATGTATCCAATAATCCTTTCAATGAGGACTATGCTAAATTGCTCGCCCACTTTGTTTGCAAAAATAGAGTTCACGAAGACGGTGTGAAAGGCGCAGCACTTCTTGTGATGCGCCACGCGTTCAGTAAATGGCATCCTGCAGATGCTAGCGGGTCGGGAGGCATTGCCGAAGCCGAGCTGGGCAAACTAACCAGGGGTAATAACAATCGCTGGCAACCATTGACAGAAAATGGGGTCGATTTTGCGCAAAGCCGACTTGGCAAACTGGCTCAAAGTGAGCACGCACCGCTCTTCGTAAATTTTTTGAATAGCCTTGATGTTGCGCTCCACGCGAAAGACGACGCTTCCGCAACGTTATTTAAATCTCAAATCAATAAAATTCTGACTGCGATGTTGGAATGTTCAAAGTTACAGCAACACGCGAATTCGCTGGCATTGCGTCACGCGCTTTACAAATGGCAGCTGCCGAAGCAGGATGCCGCGTCTTTGACTAGTGCGGACTTTGACAACCTGGCACAGGACGAAAGTGCTCCCATATTCATTCATTTCATGAATGAGTTGGAACGTCTCCTTCCAAATGATGAAAGTGTTTCGTCCGAAGAACTTAAAGATCAAATCAGCGTTTTTCTACAGGCGTTAGCGCAGTCACCGAGACTACGATAAATACATTGCTTGGCGTGTTCTGGTGCATTTGTTAACGATACTCGAGACATTCGGCCATTTATGGCTGTGAAACTCTTTCGCCGTAGCAGTCCTCACCGACTTCATGAACGGCGTAGACCGTACAGTTCTCGTAACGCCGGATGGTCAAGCTGAAAACGAGGTAAATGATGTCGATCGAGATACGCAGACACCGGCAACGCGAGAACAGATCAATGCGTTTCCGACGGCGTTGAGCGAGTCGCCAAAACTTCAGTAAACAGGGCGCAAAACCAAGCGTTCTGGCCACCTGAACCCATTAAAATGGCAGGCTCTTTGTGTTAAGCTCACGACCCTACTGTTCAATTTTCGCAGTTTGTTGGCTTTACGCTGGAGTTCGCTATGCAATTACGCCGTATGCTGATCGTCGCCGTGGTTGCTGCCACTTCTATCGCAGCTCTACAGGCATCGGCATTCGAGCGGCCGTTTCCACCGCACGCAAAGCGCGGCGCGATGAAGCCGGATGTATTTCCAGCAGTTGTCATCGACGGCAAGCCACGCATTCTCACTGCAGGGGCACGCATTTTAAATACCGACAATCTGATTCAAATGCCGGCATCGTTGTCCGCTGGCAGTTATGTGGTTAACTACACGGAAGACGACGCTTTCCAGATCGAGCAGATCTGGATTCTCACCCGCGACGAGGCAGCGCAATCGCCTAAACAGCAACGAATCAACCAGCCACGCCAGCAGTAATTTGCGGTAGTAATTGCCGGTAACAATCCAATTCATGCAGAAAAAAGTCTTCATCAAAACCTTCGGTTGCCAAATGAACGAGTACGACTCGGACAAGATGGCCGACGTACTCGAAGCTTCCGACGGCTCGATCAAGACCGACCGGCCCGAAGACGCGGACGTAATTCTGCTCAATACCTGCTCGGTGCGTGAAAAAGCGCAGGAAAAAGTGTTTTCCGATCTCGGTCGTCTGCGCGAGCTGAAGCTGATCAACCCGAATTTGGTGATTGGCGTCGGCGGCTGCGTGGCTTCTCAAGAGGGTGCGGCAATTTTGAAGCGTGCGCCGTATGTGGATGTGGTATTCGGGCCGCAAACCCTGCACCGCCTGCCGGCCTTGATCGATGAACGGCGCCGTAGCGGCATTTCACAAGTCGATATCAGTTTTCCCGAAATTGAAAAGTTCGATCATTTACCACCGGCAAAAGTCGATGGCGTGACGGCGTTCGTCTCGATCATGGAAGGGTGCAGCAAATATTGCAGCTATTGCGTGGTGCCTTACACCAGAGGCGAGGAAGTCTCCCGCCGTTTCGACGACGTACTGGCCGAGATCGCCGGCCTGGCTGCGCAAGGCGTTCGGGAAGTCACGCTGCTGGGGCAAAACGTCAATGCCTATCGGGGTGTGATGGTAGATGGCGAAATCGCCGACTTTGCGTTGTTGATCGAATATATTGCAGAGCTCGATGGCATCTTGCGCATCCGATACGTTACCAGTCATCCGAAAGAATTTACCCAGCGGCTCATCGACGTCTACGCCAGAGTGCCGAAGCTGGTCGACCATCTCTATCTGCCGGCGCAACACGGCTCCGACCGTATTCTTGCGGCGATGAAGCGTGGCTATACCTCGCTTGAATACAAATCGGTATTGCGTCGCTTGCGGCTGGTGCGCCCGAATATCAGGATCTCTTCAGATTTCATCGTCGGTTTTCCAGGCGAAACCGATGCCGATTTCGAAGCGATGATGAAGTTGATCGACGATATCAGCTACGACAACAGCTTCAGCTTTATTTTCAGTGCACGGCCCGGTACTCCAGCCGCCAATCTGGAAGACGACACGCCCCATGCGATTAAACTGGCGCGCCTGCAACGCTTGCAGGCCGTCATCGATGCCAACACCCGGCGCTATAGTGCGGAGTTGGTTGGCAGCGTGCAGGAAGTATTGGTGGAAGGCCGTTCGCGTAAAGATGCCCACGAGTTTCAAGGCCGTACCGCCTGCAACCGGGTGGTGAATTTTGCTGGCGAAGTGGCAAATGTGGGCACAGCAAATCTGGATACAGCAGGTGTGGAGCTGGCGAGCACCAGCCTGATCGGTCGACTGCTCAAGGTGCGTATCACTGAAACTTTCGGCTACACCTTGCGTGGCGAATTGCTGCAACAGCCAAGCGATGCACCCGTAGCACCGAACCCGATTCTGGCTGCAACCGCGCTGGCGTTTTAAAGATAAATTGAAAACACATCCTGTTTCGCAACCGCTGTATTTCATACCCGATCCGCTGGACAACCGCCGACTCGCGCACCTGTGCGGCCCGATGGATGAAAACTTGCGACAGATTTCGGCGGCGCTGGATGTGACGCTCTTCAGGCGCGGCGAAAAATTTATCGTCGGTGGGCGCAATGCCGATCGTGCGCTAGCTATTCTCGAACAATTTTATGCGTTGGCCGATCGGACGATTTCGATCGAAGACATACAGCTGGCACTGGTCGAGCAACGGACCGGCATGGCACCACCGGAAGTACCTGCCACACCGATCGTCGGTAAAGGATCGCATAAGAAACACGCCGTCATTCCGCTGGAAATACCTACAGTGGCTTCCGCGGACGAGCCGGTTTTAAAAACCCGCCGCAGCGACCTGCGCGGACGCACGCCGCACCAGCTTGCCTACATCAAGGCAGTTCTCGAACACGATGTCACTTTCGGCGTCGGCCCGGCCGGCACCGGCAAAACCTACCTGGCAGTTGCCTGCGCAGTCGATGCCCTCGAACGCGACGCAGTCAAACGCATCATCCTGACCCGCCCGGCTGTCGAAGCCGGCGAGCGGCTCGGGTTTTTGCCGGGCGATCTGTCGCAAAAGATCGATCCGTATCTGCGCCCGCTCTACGATGCCTTGTACGACTTGTTGGGATTCGACCGAACCCAGAAAATGTTCGAGAAACAGGCGATCGAAATCGCACCCCTGGCATACATGCGTGGCCGTACCTTGAATCATGCATTCGTGATTCTCGATGAGGCGCAAAACACCACGCCGGAACAGATGAAAATGTTCCTGACCCGAATCGGTTTCGGCAGCAAAGCCGTGGTCACAGGCGATGTGACGCAGATCGACTTGCAACGTTCGCAGCGTAGTGGCTTGGTCGATGCCGTCGAGATCTTGGAAGATGTGCGTGGTATTGCCTTCTGCCATTTCAGCAGTGCCGACGTGGTCCGCCACCCGCTGGTAGCACGTATCGTCGATGCATATGCTGCGGCTGGCGAAAGTGCCAGTGCTAGCGCTAGTGCCAAGAATACTGCAGGCCCGGGCAACAACGCAGCCATACCGGCTACCGCCCGAAAAAATGCCGCAAAAAAATAAGCTATCGCTGACTATTCAGCACGTCGATGCCAGCCTTGCCACGGTACTTACCCGCCCGCTTTTGCGCCGGTGGGTGCATGCGGCACTAATGGCTCCGGCCGAGCTGACGTTACGTTTTGTGGGCATCGAAGAAGGCTGCAATCTAAATCGCGACTATCGCGGCAAGAATTATGCGACCAATGTTCTGACTTTTGCCTACGCCGATGATGTGCCGACCAACGACCTTGAGCCGGTGCGGGCAGATATCGTACTCTGCAACGAGGTGCTGCGAAGGGAAGCTCTGGAACAACATAAACCGGTGCTCGACCACGCCGCACATCTGGTGGTACACGGTGTGCTGCACGCGCAAGGGTACGATCATGAAGATGAGTTTGATGCGCAGGAAATGGAAGCGATCGAAACCAAGATCCTGACAAAGTTGGGTATGCCCGATCCTTACCTGACAAGATCGCTGATCGCCGGTCAATCTGATATCGACAACCCGCCTGATCCGGGCTAAGGACTTCGCCGGAAACGCGGTTGTTTTGGTGTATCCTGTTACTTTTGGAAACAACGTCGTATCGACGGCTTTTCACCCCTCATGCAAGATCATCCCAGTAGCGTCAAGCTTATCGACGCGAAACCACCCAGGTCGTTACTCGAACGCCTGACCGCCCTGATCTCCCCCGAACCCGAAAATCGGGCGGAATTACTCGAAATTCTGCACGAAGCGCATGAGCGCAACCTGATCGACGCGGATGCATTGTCGATGATCGAAGGGGTATTTCAGGTTTCGGAGCTTTCAGCCCGTGACATCATGGTGCCACGCTCGCAGATGGATATGGTCGACATCAGCAACCCGATCGAAAGCTGGCTGCCGATGGTGCTGGCAACGGGTCATTCGCGTTTTCCAGCGGTCGAAGGTGAACGCGATAAGGTAGTCGGCATTTTGCTGGCAAAAGATTTGCTCCGCTATTACGCGGCGGAATCGTTCGATGTGCGCAACATGCTGCGCCCGGCGGTGTTCATTCCGGAATCCAAACGTTTAAATGTACTGTTGCGGGATTTCCGGGCAAACCGCAATCACATGGCGATCGTAGTCGATGAATACGGCGGTGTTTCCGGCCTGATTACCATCGAAGACGTGCTGGAACAGATCGTCGGCGACATCGAAGACGAATACGACTTCGACGAGGAAGAAGACAACATCCTGCCTATTCGGGAAGGTGCTCACGGTCCGCGCTGGCGTATCAAAGCATTGACTGAAATCGTGCAGATTAATGCAGCGCTCGGCACGAATTTTTCCGATGAGAATGTCGATACCATCGGCGGGTTCGTCGCCAACCATCAGGGCCGCGTGCCGCACAAGGGCGATACCTTCGATATCGGCCACGTGCGCTTCGAGGTATTACGAGCCGATGCCCGTCAGGTACAGGTGCTGCTGGTAGAAAAATTGTCCCCATTACCCGATCCGAACCAAGCCTGATCGCACGAAGTTCGACAAACCAGGTGTTGTTTGTGCCACGATGCTGGCTTTTCTCTCAGATTATTTTTTAGCCGGCACCCGCCGCACCGCATGAAACAACCGATTCCTGTCATCTTGGCGCTTGCAGCGGGTGCCCTGAACGTTTTTGCTTTTGCTCCCTTCGGTTATTGGTTGCTGCAAATCGGCTGCACCGCGCTGCTTCTATTATTGGTGATGCAGGCACCATGCACACGCCGCGCAGCCGTACTCGGCTGGCTTTATAGCTTTGCCTGGACTTGCGCTGGCGTTCATTGGTTGTATATCAGCTTGCATGATCTGGGTGGCATGCCCGCCTGGCTGACGGTGCTGGCGATTGCCCTGCTCGCGCTCGGCCTGGGTTTGCTCGTCGGTGCTGCAACCGGTGGTGCCAGGTGGCTACAGCGGCGCTGGCAATCCGGCAACACCGTTACGTTGCTACTGGTTTTGCCAGCACTATGGACGCTTGCCGAATGGACCCGCAGCTGGATTTTCACCGGCTTTCCCTGGCTCTCCACGGGCTATGCCCATGCCGATAGCCCACTGGCTGGCTATGCGCCGTTGCTGGGCGTGTACGGCGTCGGCTGGGTGGCTGCGGTAATTGCCGCTGCTACAGCCAATCTGGCGCTGGTACGGCAGTCTTGGCAGAGTAGGCCCACTGTTTTGCTGATTGTTGTCTTACCGATCGCCGCTTTGCTCATCGCCGGCCAGCTCTTGCGCGGTATTGCCTGGACCCAGCCTTACGGCAAACCGATCACAGTGCGCCTGCTGCAGGGTAATGTGCCGCAGGCCATGAAATTCGACCCCTCTGCCCTGGGTTCCACCCTGGGCTTGTACGACGCAATGATCACGCATATGCCGGCCGACCTGATCGCCACGCCGGAAACGGCACTGCCGGTAGTACAACAAATGCTGCCGCCGGAATATCTGCCACGACTTGCCGCCTTTGCACGCAATTCCGGCAGCCATGTCTTGCTCGGTATGCCGATCAGCGATCGCCCGGCCGACTACACGAACGGCTTGATCGTGCTCGATCCGACCGACCGCATCACATCGACGCTTCCCGACACCATCTATCGCTACGACAAGCACCACTTGGTACCGTTCGGTGAATTCATCCCCGCCGGCTTTCGCTGGTTCGTCGACACCATGAACATACCGCTGGGCGACCAGACCCGCGGCGCGCGCCTGCAAACACCTTTCGCCGTCAAGGATCAATGGATACTGCCGAATATCTGCTACGAAGATTTGTTCGGGGAAGAAATCGTTGCGCAAATGCGCTGGCGGGGACGCTATGGCGTACCAATGCCGACCATGCTGCTCAATATTTCGAACATCGCCTGGTTCGGCAACACCATCGCCTTGCCGCAGCATTTGCAGATTTCCCAGATGCGCACCCTGGAAACCGGCCGACCGATGCTGCGCGCTACGAATACAGGTGCCACGGCAATCATCGATGCCAGAGGCAATATTGAAGCGCAATTACCGTATTACACCCAAGGTACGCTAGCGGCTTCGGTACAAGGCTATCAAGGCACGACGCCTTTCATCCGGTATGGCAACAGTGCAATCGTTGCCGTTACGGTTGCGATGCTGGCGGTGGCGGCGTTGCCGGCGCTGGCGCGCAGATTTCGCGCTCGCGCATAAAGCGGCATGCGCTAGAATCGCTGCTTTGCAACGCAGGCGTTTTGAATACTTTCGGATACTTTATATGCTGACATTTCAACAGACAATCCTGACCCTGCAAGCCTATTGGGATGCGCAAGGATGCGCCCTGCTGCAACCCTACGACATGGAAGTCGGTGCCGGCACTTCCCACACCGCGACGTTTCTGCGTGCGATCGGCCCTGAACCTTGGCGGGCAGCCTATGTGCAACCCTCGCGGCGGCCGAAGGACGGGCGCTACGGCGACAATCCGAACCGGATGCAGCACTACTATCAGTATCAGGTCGTATTGAAGCCGGCCCCGGAAAACATTCTGGAACTGTACCTAGGCTCTTTGGAAGCGCTCGGCCTAGACCTGAAGAAGAACGATGTGCGCTTCGTCGAAGACGATTGGGAAAACCCGACTTTGGGTGCCTGGGGCCTGGGTTGGGAAGTCTGGCTCAACGGCATGGAGGTCACACAGTTCACCTACTTCCAGCAAGTCGGCGGGCTCGATTGCAAGCCGGTGCTGGGTGAAATCACCTACGGCATCGAAAGGTTGGCGATGTATTTGCAGGGTGTGGAAAACGTCTACGACCTGGCTTGGACGGAACATGGCCTAACCTATGGCGACGTATTTCACCAAAACGAAGTCGAACAGTCGACCTACAACTTCGAACATTCGAATGCGCAGTTGTTGTTTTCCCTGTTCGGCAGTTATGAAGCCGAAGCCAAACGTTTGCTGGAAGTGCCGCTGGCATTGCCGGCTTATGAAATGATTCTCAAGGCTGCGCACACATTTAATTTGCTCGATGCGCGCGGCGCGATTTCGGTCACGGAGCGGGCAGCCTATATCGGCCGCATTCGCAACCTCTCGCGTGCCGTGGCACAGGCCTATTACGCTTCCCGCGAAGCTCTGGGTTTTCCGATGTGCGGATCAGTCAGTGATAGCCGGCAGGCTGCATAAGTTTCAAGCCCGGCCTGCCTCACCGATTTCTTCTCTTTACGCCGCCTCTCTCGGCACGATCGCTTGAAAAATGACTCAGACATTGCTCGTTGAACTGCTGACCGAAGAATTGCCACCGAAGGCGCTCGCAAGGCTCGGTGAAGCTTTTGCCGCCGGCATCGTCGATGGCTTGCAGAGCCGCGGTTTTCTGGAACCGCAAGCACTTGCCACCGCTTATGCGACACCACGCCGATTGGCAGTATCGATCACGCACGTGCGGGCGACATCGCCCGATCGGCAGTTATGTGAAAAAGTGCTGCCGGTTGCTGTCGCGCTGGACGCGAACGGCAATGCTTCACCGCCGCTCTTAAAAAAACTTGCTGTTTTAGCTGCCGCAACCGGTGTCGATATGATCGCGCCAGCCCAGCTGGAGCGGGCTGTAGACGGCAAAGCCGAAAGCTTTTTCTATCGTTACACCGCACGCGGCACCGGTCTGCAAGCGGCCCTGCAGGCGGCGCTGGAAGACAGCATCGCCAAATTACCGATTCCCAAGGTGATGAGTTATCAACGACCTGACGGCAGTACGGTCCAGTTCGTGCGCCCGGTGCATGGGTTGATCGCGCTGCACGGCGAAGACATACTCGAACTCACGGCATTGGGCCTGCAGGCCGGCCGCACGACCCTCGGGCACCGCTTTTTATCGGCCGGTGTGCTGACCATCGGCCACGCCGAGCACTATGCCGACGTGCTGGAAAAGGGCCATGTCGTGCCGGGAGCTGCAGCCCGCAAAGAACGTATTCGCGCTGCATTGCTGGCGCAGGCCGGCGAGGATACGGTCTTGATGCCGGAGTCGCTGCTCGATGAAGTTGCAGCGTTGGTCGAATGGCCGGTGGTGTATGCCTGCACGTTCGAAGAACAGTTCTTGAAGGTGCCGCAGGAATGTCTGATCCTGACGATGCAAACCAATCAAAAGTATTTTGCGGTAACCGATGTGCACGGACGGCTGCGCTCGCGTTTTCTGATTGTCTCCAATCTCGCCACTGACGACCCTCGGCACATCATCGAAGGCAATGAGCGGGTAGTTCGACCACGTCTGTCGGATGCCAAGTTTTTTTACGAACAGGATCAGAAAAAAACGCTCGAAGCACGTTTGCCAGGCTTGCAGAATGTGGTGTATCACAACAAGCTGGGCACGCAGGGCGAACGCACCCGACGGGTGGTCGCGCTGGCAGTAGCGATCGCAACGGCACTCGAGCATGACACCGCTTCTGTTGCCATGGCTGAACGTGCCGCCCGTCTCGCAAAAACCGATCTTTTGACCGACATGGTCGGGGAATTTCCCGAACTGCAGGGCATCATGGGCACCTATTATGCGCAGCACGATGGCGAGCCGCCACAAGTCGCTTGCGCGATTGCCGAGCATTATCAACCACGGTATGCCGGCGACGCGCTACCGGCAAGCCGCACCGGCACGGTGGTGGCGCTGGCCGACAAACTGGAAACCTTGGTCGGCATCTGGGGCATCGGCTTGCAACCGACCGGCGACAAAGATCCTTTTGCATTGCGTCGGCATGCGCTTGGAATACTGCGCATGCTGACCGAAAAACGGCTGCCGTTGTCGCTGCCGATTTTGCTGGCAAGTGCAGCGATGGTGTTTGCCGACAATCCAGCGTTCGCCGATCCGAGTACCGACGTACAAACCTTTCTTTATGATCGCCTACGCGGCCTGTTGCGTGAGCGTGGCTTCGCGCCGCACGAGATCGAAGCAGTGGTGGCCCCACAACCGGAAACATTGGACACTCTGCTGGATCGGCTCGATGCGGTCAGGCCATTCGCGGCACTACCTGAAAGCCAGTCTCTAGCTGCCGCCAACAAGCGCATCGCCAATATTTTGAAAAAAGCGACAACAGTGCCATCTGAGGTAGATACCACCATCCTGGCCACGAAAGGCGTAGCGCAAGAACAGGCGTTGCATCAGGCGATGACGATGTGTGCGCCGGAAGTCGACCGTGCTTTTGCCGCCGGCGACTTCCAGGCGGCTCTGACCCGACTAGCCGCTTTGCGGGCACAGGTGGACCGGTTCTTCGAGGAAGTGATGGTCAATGCCGACGATCCGCAACTGCGCGACAACCGTCTGGCCTTGTTGGCGCAGTTGCATACGATGATGAATCGGGTCGCCGATATTTCCAAGCTGGCGACCTGAGGCAATTGCACCGTGGCTGCCAGCAAATTGATCATTCTGGACCGTGACGGCGTCATCAACGCCGATTCCGAGGCATTTATCAAGTCGCCCCAGGAATGGCTACCGATTCCGGGCTCGTTGGAAGCAGTGGCGCGCCTGAACCAGGCCGACTATAGGGTGGTGGTGATGACCAACCAGTCGGGCATCGCCCGCGGTTTGTTTACCATGGCCACGCTCAACGCGATTCATCAAAAAATGCATGTGGCGGCTCAACAAGTCGGCGCCCATTTCGACGCCGTATTTTTTTGTCCGCATGCCGGTGACGATAATTGCGATTGCCGCAAACCGCGGCCCGGCATGTATTTGGCGCTAGCAAAACGGCTGGAAGTGAGCCTGAAGGGCGTGCCGACGGTCGGCGATTCGTTGCGCGACCTGCAGGCAGGTTTTGTAGTGGGTTGCGTACCTTATCTAGTGCTAACCGGCAAAGGTGAAAAGACGCGCCAGCTCGGCGGGCTGCCGCCTGGCACGACGATTTATCCGAATCTGGCAGCGGTTGTGGATCATTTACTTAATAACGCTGCTTGAGACAATATTTTTTCAATAAAGGCTTGGAGGTTGAGCCTGCTATACCGCTTTAGTCTGGAGTCCCGATGCTTCGTTTTACCCTGTTTTTGCGCTCGCTCGTATTCGTACTTCTCATGATGGTGGCCACTGTTGTCTGGGCTTTCGCCTGCTTTCTGTTCGCGCCGCTGCCTTACAACAAACGGTACTACTGGACCTCGCGCTGGAATATGTTCGTGGTTTGGATGGCGAAAGTTATTTGCGGTATCCGCTATCAAATAAAAGGTGTAGAAAATCTGCCGGATGCTCCGGTGATCTTGCTGTCCAAACACCAGTCTGCTTGGGAGACAATCTTTTATCTGTATTACATGCCGCGCCCGCTGGTGTATGTGTTCAAGAAGGAACTGACCTATATTCCATTTTTCGGATGGGGCATTGCATTGCTGCGCATGATTCCTATCGATCGCAGCAAGGGTAAGGATGCCTTTGCCCAAGTCGTCACGCAAGGCCGCCGCCGGTTGGCGGATGGCCAGTGGATCATCATGTTTCCCGAAGGTACACGCATGGCAGTTGGGCAAACCGGGCGTTACAAGGGCGGTGGCGCACGGCTGGCAGTCGAAACCAATACCGTGGTCGTGCCGCTGGCCGTGAATGCCGGCGAATGCTGGCCTAAAAACTCATTCATTAAAAAGCCCGGGTTGATCACGGTATCGATCGGCAAACCGATTGCGCCAGATGGCTTGAACCCGGTGGAGTTGATGCAGAAGGTGGAAGACTGGATCGAGGGTGAGATGCGGGTGATTTCTCCGACAGCTTATTCGACGCCGTATGTCTCAAGCCAGACTGCTTCGACTAGCTGATCCATCATAAGCGCTTCGATCTTGTCGCCTTCCTCCATACCGCTGAAGCTGCCCTCGCCAACGGATGTATCGCCACGACCCGGCGTGCGCAGCATGATGCTGGGTCAGCACCAGCTTGTGTACCGCCTGCTTCGCTCGAAACGCCGCACCATTGGCTTCATGATCGATGCCGAAGGTTTGCGCGTCACCGCGCCGAAGTGGGTTGGCATCGCGCAGATCGACGCCGCGATTTGTGAAAAGCAACAATGGATATTGACCAAACTGCAGGAACAGCAGCAACGTGCCGCCCGGGATTTGGAAAGGCAGATTCAATGGTGCGATGGCGCCGAATTCCCATACTTGGGCGAAACGCTCACCCTCAGGATTGCTGCCGCCTCGAAGGCAACCGCTTGCTACAACCCACATGAACGCTGTCTGACACTTTTGCTGCCGACATCCACCAATGAATTGCAAATACAACATCGGGTGCAACGATGGTTGCAATCTCAGGCGCGGTGTCTGTTCACAACCCGCCTGGCAAACTATGCTGAAAAACTTGGCGTCGGCTACACCGGTCTGGCTTTGTCGTCGGCCACGACACGCTGGGGCTCTTGCAGCGCCGATGGCAGGATTCGGCTGAATTGGCGTCTAGTACATTTTCCCGTGCCGCTAATCGATTACGTAGTGGCGCACGAAGTGGCACATCTGCGGGAGATGAATCACGGCCCACGCTTTTGGGAAACGGTGCAATCGATTTTTCCGGATCATGCCGCAGCCCGCAAGGCCCTTCGTGCGCATGCACCCGGTAGCCTGCCGACCTTTACATGACGATGCAGCCCAAGGCACCATCTCTACATACACATTTCGAGCGGTCGTAAAAAAACCGGCTACGGCCGGCTATTTTTACACTATTCTTTTTCGACAGCAGTGTCCGATTCCGTCTCGGATTTGTCGTCGCTTGCATGATGCTCCAGATGCGGCTTGCGCCCGGGTTGCGGCGTATGTTCGGCATCCGGCGCGATCTCTTCACCGCGGTGTTTCTTCTCTTGCTGGACTTTCTTGTCGTGCGCGATATTGCGTGGGTCGGTCATGAAATTTCCTTTCGATATAGGGCTTCAGCTAGCGACATCATCCCTGTTATTCCTCATAACCTGTGCGTGTTACCGAACCGATGCACCCTGCTACCGTTTTCAGGAGGAAATTTTCACGAACACTGAATTTAACTGACGCGCCTGGTTTAAGACGGTTTATTTAGCGAGTTATTTTAGATTTGAATTGATTAATTCATATTTGAGATGCAGGTAGACTTAAGCTGCAAGGACCTGACACGTTGGAGTTATCAGTATGGCAATTCGTTTACCTCCCGTAATTCGTATCGGCGCGCCAATCCCCGCAGTCAATGTCGAGGCTGTCGTGCCTCAGGCGGAAGACCCTGGTGTTGACGCAGCACCGCCGCCGCGGGTTCGCAACCCAACCCCCGCTATACTGCGTAATCCACAAAGATCATCCCGTGTTCTTGCCGGTTGCTTCGGCATCTCCAAACCAGTTTCACCGACGACCATAGCCGAGTGCGGAATCGAGACTGAACGTTTCACAGAATTGGATGCCGCCATCGATCAGTGGAGAATGACGCAAAACCACGCAGTAGGCGCGGCTGACAAAATAAAAAAGGTATTGCGAGAAACGAATTCCAGCAGATTGTTCGGCAATGCAAGAGCACCCAAAAAGCTCGTTCTTCAGGCTTACTGGGTAACTAGTATTCCCATCGAGATATGCCAGGCGCGCGCGCTCGAAACATTGGACCTAACCAGAAACAAGCTAACAAATTTGCCCGCCCAAGTAGCACACCTTTCAAGACTGAAACAACTGATCCTGAGAGGAAATTCTTTAACGAATTTTCCAGTAGAAATGGCGCAGGTCAGTACGTTATGGAAACTGGACTTGAGCTACAACTATCTGAACAGCTTTCCTACCGAGATGTGGCAAGCAAAAGCATTGCGATCTCTTGATCTGAGCCAGAACCAATTAACCAGCTTACCAGCGGAGATGGGGCAGGCTACGAAACTTCGAGACCTCGCCTTGAAAGGCAATAGATTAAATGATTTACCAGCTGAAATTGCCAACCTGTCAAACCTGCGTCATTTAGATCTTTCTAGCAATCGTTTCGAAACGGTGCCGCGCGCATTGCTGAGGCTACCGGGCACCACTGAAATCGATTTACGGAAAAACCCGTTACCGGAACAAGAAATTTTATTGGTTCGCGAAGCGGTCGTAGCAAGAAGAAATGCGGGCTTCACGCCGCCTCAGATTTTATTGCCGCCCCTGGCAGGCGAGGCCAACGAGTTCCGCGATGCGGTCGCCAACAACATGAACGTCCATACGACCGTGCTGACCACTGCCTTCAAAAAACGTTTGGATGAAGTGGCACGGCAATTTCCGAAGCACCTCACGGGAGACGTTGCTGCGCAACATGCTGAGTTGAAAGCAATCGAGGCACGCCTGACGTACGCCCTGAGAGCGCATGCAAAACACGATGCGCCAAACTCCCGTGTACTGCGTCATGCCCGTAAGACGGCAAGCATCATGTTTAAAAAAGGCAATGGCGAGCGACCTATATACTTTAACGAATTTAAATACTCTCCCGGCCATGTACTGGCTTACACATTTTTATCACTCGAAGCACAATGGGCACAGACTCCGGAAAGCGATCTTGCCCAAGCCCGCCGCAACGGCATGCAAGCCCTGGTTGCCGCGCTGGACAGCGGCTCGGGCATGTGCGACACACGCCTGAGCGAAGAAGTAATGCAATTGATTGGTCTACCTCTGTCAGACTATGCGCAAGCCAACCCAGATGTGTTCGGCATCAAACCGCCCAAAATCACCGAGGTCGAGGCCCATGATCTCGTGATGATCGAAGCCAAGCGCGTTTTAGGTGAGCTAATCGCTAGAAATAAAGATTTGGGAAATACCTCACAACCGGTGGCGTGGCGCCAGACACTAGTCGAACGCATAGAAACCGAGCACCCGAAACTGCCTCGCGAATCACTGGAAAAAACCATATCGCAGATCCAATCCATGTGGGAAACGTTTTACGATCTTGTCGAGGAACAGCGCGCAAACGCCAACCCTTAGACAGATGTTTTAGCGTCGCTCGATCAATTCGATCTTGTAACCATCCGGATCGGTCACAAAAGCAATCACTGTACTGCCGCCCTTCACTGGCCCAGCCTCGCGGGTTACGTTGCCACCTTTTGACCGTACACGCTCGCACACTTGGGCAGCATCAGGCATGACAATGGCGTCGACTGGTAAACGATTGTTAGCAACGGATCGATGTCTCGCTGGACATAATGCACGTTATTCTATGCAAATAAACCAATTTTTGCATGCAATGCTGCGCATTGCATTACTTATAAACTTGTGGATTTAACAAATACCTAGAAATAGCCATCGACAAAAATATCACTAACTTATGCAACGCAATTTAAACAAAAATAGGTATTATTGTTTAAAATAAGGAACATTATGCCGAGCTCCTCTACAATGTTGTACCCGACAACAATCCGAGATTTGCAAGCTCTCGGACAGCGGTTAAAAACTGCCCGTTTGCGCCGCCATTTTTCTGCAGAAACCGTGGCAGCTCGAGCTGGCATCGCCCGTAATACGCTGACGAAAATCGAAGCCGGCAATCCATCGGTAACTATAGGCAATTATTTTCAGGTATTAGTCGTGTTGGGTTTAGATAAAGACATGGCCGTGGTAGCCAAAGACGACGTACTTGGGCGCCGTCTTCAAGATGCGGATCTAACGCCAAGAAAGCGCGCACCCTCTAAGCGTTCCGATTCCCAGGAAAAAATAACGCTGGCAAATGGCGATGAAAAAAATTCAACCCAGCCTAAAAGTTTGGCTTGACGACCCCGCATTCGGGCCATTGCAGCACATTGGGGTGTTGCATAAAATCAGCAATGACGGTGTGCGCTTTGTTTATGCCGAAGCGTGGCTGAAAAACCCAGCCGCTTTTCAACTCGATCCTGCATTAACCCTCGATTCAGGTAATTTTTATCCTGTCGATTCCAATTTCGGCGTGTTTCTGGATTCTTGCCCAGATCGTTGGGGACAAGGTTTAATGCAACGTCGAGAAACACTGGCAGCCAAAGATGCTGGCCGAACCAAAGTCATGTTAGGTGCATGGGAGTTCTTATGTGGCGTACAAGATCAAACGCGTATGGGAGCATTACGATTCAGCTCTCAAGACGACACGACTTTTCTTGCCAATGAGCTTTTGGCAGCGCCACCTATTGCCAGTCTGGCTGAACTACAGCATGTCGCTTTGGAATTATCACGAAAGAAATTCGACGATTTGACAAAGCTGCGTCAATGGCTGAAAGACTTGGTAGCACCTGGCGCTTCTTTGGGTGGCGCACGTCCAAAGGCGAATTTGTCCGAAGGGAACAATCTGTGGATAGCAAAATTTCCTGCCGCCGACGACGATAGAGATGTCGCACTCCTGGAAAAACTAGTACATGACATGGCAGGCGACTGCGGTATCGACGTGCCGCAGTCACGGGTGGCGCGCGTAGGCAGCACTCACCATACATTCATGGTCAAGCGTTTTGACAGAGTCGACGGGACACGGCGGTTTTTTACCTCGGCCATGACCTTACTGAACAAAACCGATCAAGAGCCTGCAAGCTATCTGGATTTGGCACAGTTCCTATCCTCGCAGGGTAGTCCGATGCACATCGATGACGATCTACGTCAGTTATTCACACGCGTGGCATTTAATATTGCGGTCGCAAACCGAGACGACCACTTACGCAATCATGGATTCATTCGCACATTAGCCGGCTGGCGCCTTTCAATGGCTTACGACATGAACATTTCGTTGAAAAAAGTAGAACATGTGCTTGGGATCGATGAGAACAACCACGAGCCTTCCTTGGAAACGTTGCTTGAAACAGCAATGTATTACCGGCTAGATGAACAAGAAGCACGTTCGCTGGTACAAAAAACGTTAAATGTCGTAGTAGCCTGGAAAGCCCGCGCGAAAGCCTTGAAAATCAGCGCCGCAGACATTGAAGAAATAGACGATCTTTTTGTGACCAAAGCACCATAAAACTGACAAAAAAATCAAACAGTTTTTTCTCGACGTTCGATCAGCTCAATCTTATAGCCATCTGGATCCGTCACAAAAGCAATCACTGTACTGCCGCCCTTCACGGGCCCAGCCTCGCGCGTAACGTTGCCACCTTTCGACCGTACACGCTCGCACGCTTCGGCAGCATCGGGTACGGCAATCGCCAGGTGACCATAGGCGGTGCCCTGCTCGTAACTGTCTACACCATGGTTATAGGTCAGTTCCAGTTCGGCGTGGTCTGGATTTTTTCCATAGCCGACGAACGCAAGAGTGTATTTGTATTCGGTATTTTCCGAAGTACGCAACAAGCTCATGCCGAGCACGTTGGTATAAAAATCGATTGACCGCTGCAGATTGCCGACGCGAATCATGGTGTGCAGTATGCGCATGGTGTTTCCTAAGTAGTGGATTCTCGTTCTGATTTCGCTTGCAACATCGTTTCAAGAACCGATGCCGGCAAGCGGTTGGCAAGCGCCACGAATTCCGCAAGGCCAATCGCTTCCGGCCGCAATTGCGGATCGATGCCGACAGCGTGCAAGTCTGCTTCGACAAACAACCCCGCCAAACAGTTTCGAATGACTTTGCGTCGTTGTGAAAACGCTTTCAACACGACCTGCTCCAGAGCAACCCGGTTGCAAGCCAGTGGCTCGGCGATCGGTACCATGCGCACGATAGCCGACTCGACGCGCGGCGGTGGGTCGAAGGCCGTCGGTGGCACGATGAATTGCATCTGCATGGTGTAGCGCCACTGCAGCATGACCGATAGCCGGCCATAGGTCTTGCTGCCAGGTGGCGCAACCATTCGCTCGACCACTTCTTTTTGCAGCATAAAATACTGGTCTTGCACCAGCGGTGCGA
Organism: Pseudomonadota bacterium; assembly: GCA_040385645.1. Classification (GTDB taxonomy): domain Bacteria; phylum Pseudomonadota; class Gammaproteobacteria; order Burkholderiales; family Burkholderiaceae_D; genus JANXSS01. Next base: position 76,432 of record JAZKGZ010000015.1, on the reverse strand, counting down.
AGGCGGCCAAGTGAAACAACAACGGGCTGGAGATGTTGTACGGCAGGTTGCCGACGATACGCAGTTTTTGCCCGGCAGGCACCGGCAATGCGCCAAAATCGAACTGCAGAGCATCGGCGGAATGAACGATCAACCGGGATTGGTCGAATCCTGTCCGCAGCCGCTGAACTAGATCTCGGTCAAGTTCGACCACGTGAAGCTGACGCACGGAATTGAGCAGCAGGCGCGTCATGGCACCCAGGCCAGGGCCGATTTCGACCATGGCATCGTCAGCCTGGGGCACTACTACTTGCATGATATCTTGCAGAACAGTGTGATCGGTCAGGAAGTTTTGTCCAAACCTTTTTCTGGCAACGTGCTTCATCGGGCCAGAGTCCGAGCCGAAGCCGAAGGTGATTCGGAGGCTGGCTCATATGCTGACTCAGGCAACGACAAATCGTTTCGCACTGCATCGGCGGCTTGCGCCATCTGCGCTGCCAGCTTGACCGCTTCCATCATGCTGCCATCATCGGCCTTGCCCAAGCCGGCAGCAGCGAGGTCAAGTGCCGTGCCATGATCGACTGAAGTGCGGATGATCGGCAACCCCAACGTGATATTGACACCGCGGCCGAAGCTGGCGAATTTCAGCACAGGCAAGCCTTGATCGTGATACATCGCCAGGACACAATCTGCTTCGCGCAAATATTTTGGCTGAAACAGCGTATCTGCCGGATACGGGCCGCGCACATCAATTCCTAGCTGACTTTGCGCTTCGATGACCGGGGCGATCACTTCGATTTCTTCGCTGCCGAGATAACCACCCTCCCCAGCATGGGGATTAAGCCCGGTTACCAGAATGCGCGGTTTCGAAATACCGAATTTCACACGAAGATCGTGGTCGATAATGCGCAAAATCTCGGTAAGCCGTCCGCAAGTCAGGGAAGCGGCAACGTCTTTCAATGGCAAGTGCGTGGTCGCCAGGGCGACGCGTAAATCACCGGCGGCCAGCATCATCACCACTCTCGGCGTGCCAGTCTTGTCCGCCAGATACTCCGTGTGGCCGGTGAAAGCGATACCGGCGGCGTTGATGATGCTTTTTTGCAGCGGCGCAGTGACGATCGCTTCGCTCCAGCCCTGTGTCGCGGATTCGATAGCAATATCCAGACACGCCAGCACATAGCGCGCGTTGCCGACATCGAGGGTGCCCGGCACCACATGCACGCGCATCGGACAATCCACCACCACTACGCGACCATCGTTAAAAATTGGTAGGCCGTCATTGCGTACCGCTTCGATCGACACGGCAACCAGACGAATTGCCGGGTCGATCGCTGCAGCGGTCATCGCTAGAAAAGCGGCATCACCGATCAGCACGCAATTGATGTGCGATCGCAATTGCCAAGCCGTACGAATAGCGATCTCCGGGCCGATACCCGCAGGCTCACCGCAACTCAGTGCGATAACACGCCTGATGTTTCCTAACGTCGATGCCTCAAGATCTATCATCGGCGCGGACTTCGACATAGGCGCGGTCTCGAACCTGGCGCGCCCAATCCTGGGTCGCTTCATCGAGCTTGCGCTCCCGCACCGCCTGCCGGGCGACCAAGCGCTGGCGCTCTTTCGAAACGTCGTCGGATTTACGTTCCAATACTTGTATCAAGTGCACGCCGAATGGCGATTCGATCGGGGCACTGACTTCGCCCGGTTTCAGAGCATCCATCGCTCGCTCGAACTCCGGCACGGTATCGCCCGGATATACCCAACCAAGATCGCCACCCTTTGATGCGGAAAGATCGTTGGAGTACAGTTTCGCCAAGTCTTCGAACTTTGCCGCCTTGTTGTCCAGCCGTTCCTTGACTTCCGACAATTTACGTCGCGCATCGGCAACCGAAACCACTTGATTGACTTTTACCAAAATATGGCGTGCGCGCGTCTGTTGTACCGTCGCTGCCGCTGCACCGGCTGCTTCACCGGCAGCCACATCCCGCCGCCCGACAACTTTCAAAATGTGAAATCCATTGGCGCTCTTCACCACTTTGGAAAGCTCGCCTTGCTTCAACTCCGCCGTCGCTTCGACAAACATTTGCGGCAAACGGTCGGCGTTGCGCCAGCCGAGATCGCCACCCTCGAGGGCATCGCCAGCGTCCGAGAAACTCACCGCCGTCTTACCGAAATCTGCGCCGGTTCTAAGCTGCCGCATGACATCCTCGGCACGCGCACGGCGTTCGGCAATCTGCTCCGCAGAGGCATTTTCCGGGATGCGCACCATAATTTGCGCTAAGTTGATTTCCTGCACCGCCTTTGCACCGGTCGGGCTGCTTAGGTAAGCATCCACTTCGGCTTCGGTGATCTGGATTTTTGCATCGACCTCGCGTTCCCGCAGCCGTTGCAAAGTAATTTCCTGGCGAATATCTTCACGAAACAAGGCGAAAGGCGTTCCATCGCGCTCGATCTCGGTGCGAAACTGGGCAAGCGAGAGTTTGTTTTGCTCGGCAATTTTTGCCACGGCCCGATCGAGCAGCGTATCGTCGATACGAATGCCGAGGTCGTTTGCCAGCTGCAACTGCGCCCGGTCGGAAATCATTCGTTCAAGCAGTTGTTTTTCCAACTGCTCACGAGGCGGCATGGCGACGTTCTGCGCCGCGATGCGACGCTCGACGATTTTTGCCCGCTGCGCCAGATCGTTACGGGTGATGACTTCGTTATTGACGACCGCTGCAATGGCATCGACGCTACGGGGCTTCGCGGGTTCTGTTGAAAGCGCGGTGGCAGGTACTGCTTGCACCGGGACCGGCATCGACAAAGGTGCTTGGGCCGGAACATTTTGCCGAATCGGCCCGGCATCGATCTTGAATTGTGCACAAGCCGGTAGTGCTATGAAACCCGCAACACAAATCAGTGTCGTGGAAACTGCTTGTTTCAAGGCCGAGAATTTCAACTTTGGATTGGTAACATTCCAAAGGTGGGCAGATTTAGTAACTTCAGTAACATAGGCATTCATCGCAAATACTCCAAAATACTGCAGCCCCCGCCGTTGCTAAAGGCTGTCCGGCTGGTTAATGATTTGATAACCGGGAATTCCGGTTCGTAGTGCATCGATGGGATTAGAGCCCAGGCGGGTAAGGCCGTTCAGTTCGAGCTGGAAGAAAAGTGACGACGAACGTTCGTTAGTCGCCGTCGGCGTGCGCTGGGCTACGACCCTCGCCACCCAACAATCCGCCTTATATTCAAGCCCCGCCAGCCCTTCGGCAACCTTACGGTCCGGCAGCGAGTAGTTCACGCGTGCCACGCCATACCAGCGTTGCGCAAGGGGCCACTGGGTAGAAAACTCCGCCTGTTCGAGTTTGTTGGGTGCGTCGCGCCGATACAGGAGATTCAACACTTTCTTCGGCGCCGGTTGCCATCTCGTACCGTAATTGGCACGAATCACCTGACCGGTACTTTCACTGTATTGCAGATTGGCGTCGACGGCCAGTGCTTGGGTCAGCTTTGCGGAAATCGAGGCCAGTAAGTCGGAACGACTGGGATCTACGACCGGGTTGATCGTTACCCTGGGTGCGGAAAGATAGAAACGCTGGCCGAATGAGACGCGCAGTCGCTCGGCTCCGGAGTTTTCGATATAGCGCGAGGTAATTGCCGCCGTGATTTGGTTGGCATCACTAATGCGATCGTTGCCGACAAAACGGTTTTCTGCAAACAGCTGGGCAAAGCTCAGATCGGCCTCGGCAGTATCGAAATTCGGGAAGCGGCTTTGATCCCGATACGGTGTGTGGACGTAAAACAGCCGCGGCTCCAGCGTTTGCGTCATGGCATTGTTGAACAGACGAGTTTCACGCTCGAAGATCAAGCCGCTGTCGAGCGAGAAAGTTGGCAAGGAGCGTGTCAGGTTGCCGTTGCCATTGGTAGAGCCGATGGTGCTGCCGGGCCCGCCAAGCGGATTGGCAATGCCGGTGTTTTCCCCGGTCAGACGATAGCGCGTTGCATGAAACGATATTTTCGGTGTAAAGAAATAACCCGGGGTGATGATCGGGTAACTAATACGTGGATTCACCACCGCCCGCTCACCGCGCTGCAAATCGGGATGATAGAAACGTGTCGCCTCGGCATCGAGGCTCATGTCGAAACCTTTGACATCCTGGCGGGCTGCGGCAAACGTGAATTGTGGCACCCGGTCGTAAGGCCGTGCGATGGGTGCTGCCAGATCTTGCAGTACCTGGTATTTCGAGGCGCGCACACCCGCGCTCCAGAACGACCCGACGTAATTCATGCCGAGATTGCGTAACAGCAGGCGCTGAGCGCTGTTGGTGATGGTGCGGGAAAAATCGCTCGGATAATCGTCGTCGGATGCACCGTTGATATCCCACGAAAAAGACAACGCCGGCGTGATCGATTGAAAATGCGTGGAAGCGTAGGCATAACGGGTGGTGCCAGTCTGCCGATCGTTTGCCAAGCCTTCGAGACGTGTTTCGCCGCGATAGGTCTCGCCCATATAGCGAGCATCTGCACCGAGTTGCAAGCCACGCTTGGTAATAAGCTTTGGGTAGAGCGTGAGATCGCGATTCGGTGCAATGTTGAAATAATACGGCGTCACCACTTCAAAACCACCGGTGCTGGAGGTACCGATCGTCGGCGGCAGCCAGCCGCTTTTGCGCGCCGACGACAAGGGAAAAGTCATTGCCGGTGCGCCCAGAATCGGTACGCCTTTGAAATACACCACGGTCTTGCGGGCCGTACCGACATCTCTATTGACATCCAGGTCGAGGGTATCGGCTTTCAGATACCAATCCGGATCGGGGCCTTCGCAGGTGCTGTAGGTGCCCTCTGTAACCGTTGCCTGATCCTGCGATTCGAAGTCGATGCGAGCGGCGTTGCCCTGAGCGCGATTCAATTCCAGAAAATAGGTCGGCTTCGAAATATAACCCTGGCCGGAATCCATTTTCATGCGCAGATTTTCGCCGGTATAACGGTCGCCGAAACGCTTCATGCGGATGTTGCCGCTGGCCTCGACCTCGTCGTCCACCACATTGTAGGTGGCGCGGTCGGCCTGCAGCACGGTTGCACCGCGTGTAATCTCGACATCGCGCTCCATGACGATTTCCCGATCTGGGCGTCCGCTCATCTGCCCGGCTTCCAGATTGGCCGGAGCGTTCGGATCTTCCACCCTGGGCGCAGCTACGGGTGTCTGAGCCAGAGCCACCGACACATCGGCCAGGCCGACTGCAATGACGACGCCATGCGTGGCGGCATGGGCAAGAACCCGAAGGCGGATAGGACCGATGATGCGCATTCCAGAATGCGGCTTGGGAAACGCGATGGACCAGCTCATGAGGCGTTGACAGTCAAATAGATGGGGAGAGGCGATTTTTTGAGGCGAATCCCTTATTATAGGGGAAGTGATTTCTTCAACCGTCTTATCAGGTCGCTTCATGTCTTTGCAAATTCCCTCCGATCTTCGATTGGAAGCACTTCAACACTGGCTCGCCAGCCTATCCACGATACCGCTGTTGCCCGGCAGCCTGAGACCGGCTTCCGCCGACGCCAGCTTTCGACGCTACTTCCGAATCGATGTTTCCAACGCTGCCAGTCTGATCGTCATGGACGCGCCGCCGCCGCAGGAAAATGTGGCACCGTTCATCCGCATCGCAAAAATTTTTGGCGATACAGGCGTACACGTGCCGACAGTGGTCGCACAGGATGTAGAGCAAGGTTTTTTGCTGCTGTCGGACTTGGGCAATACGACATATTTACAGCATCTCAGTATGGATACGGCACCTGTTTTATACTCAGGCGCGATCGATGCTTTGATCGATATCCAATCGCATAGCCGGCCCGACGTCTTGCCTGAATACGACCGGGCGACGTTGCTGCGAGAACTCACGCTCTTTCCCGATTGGTACGTCAGCAAACACTTGGGAACGACGTTGACCCCGGATCAAAACAATACTTTGCACCAGGTATTCGACGCTCTATTGGCAAACAACCTGGCACAAGCGCAGGTTTATGTGCACCGGGACTACCATTCCCGCAACCTGATGGTGCTCGATCCGGCTGAGAAGGGCAGCGTCGTCAAACCCGGCATCCTGGATTTTCAAGATGCGCTGTATGGGCCGATCACCTACGACCTGGTATCGATGCTACGCGATGCGTATGTTGAATGGGATGAAGAACTGGTACTGGATTGGACAATCCGTTATTGGGAAAGGGCGCGCAAGGCGGGTTTGCCGGTAGCACCGGATATCGACACCTTTTACCGCGATTTCGAGTTCATGGGTGTGCAGCGGCATTTGAAGGTGCTGGGCGTTTTCGCACGGCTGTATTACCGCGACGGCAAGGACGCCTATTTGAAGGATTTGCCAATGGTCATGCGGTACGTCCGCAAGGCAGCTGGGCGCTACAAGGCGTTGCAACCCCTGCTGCGCCTGCTCGATGTGCTGGAAGATCGTACCCCGCAGGTGGGGTACACGTTTTGAGAGCTATGAAGTGAGAGCTATGATACTGGCCGCAGGACGTGGCGAGCGTATGCGTCCGCTCACCGACGCCTGCCCGAAACCGCTGTTGAAGGTGCGTGGCCGCCCGTTGATCGTCTGGCAGATTCTCAGCCTGGTGCGCGCCGGCATCACCGAAATCGTCATCAATCATGCCCACCTCGGGCACATGATCGAAGATACCCTGCAAGACGGTGCGCAGTTCGACGCGCGTATTCAATATTCTGCCGAAGGTACGGCGCTGGAAACAGCCGGTGGCATAGCCAAAGCATTACCACTGTTGGGGGACGCGCCCTTCGTCACTATCTCGGGTGACATTTACTGCCCACATTTCGACTACGAGCAGGTCAAGGACGTGCTGGCCGAAACCGACCACCGCGGTAATGCTTATGCGCCCGACATGCGTGATGTGGCCTGGCTGTATCTGGTAAAAAATCCGGAGCATCATTTGCAGGGCGACTTCGCCCTCAACAGCTTTACCGTCGCCAACGAGGCGGGCCCGGGTAGCCCGCTCCACACGTTTGGCAATATCGGCGTCTATCGGCCAGAGATGTTCGCCTCGATTGCACCCGGCAGCCACGCAAAATTGGCCCCGATCCTGCGCGACTATATCGGCCGTGGTTTGGTGGGCGGTGAAGTCTATGAGGGCACCTGGATCAATGTCGGTACCGTATCGCAGCTTGAGGCACTCAATGCGCCATTGATCGAACCAGCTTCTGGAAGCCTGCCATGATCGTCGATTACGCGGCGCGCAGGAGGCGGCTGATGGCGTCGATAGGTCAAGCTGGCGGCGGCATTGCCATTATTCCTACTGCGCCGGAAGTGCTGCGCAATGGCGATGCGGATTACCCATACCGGCACGACAGCTACTTTTACTATCTGACCGGCTTTGCGGAACCCAAGGCAGTATTGGTGCTGCTTGCACCTGCCGAAGCCGACGGCTGCCGTTCGATCTTGTTTTGCCGGGATAAAAATCCCGAGCGTGAAATCTGGGATGGGTTTCGATATGGACCCCAGGCTGCACGAGAAGCGTTCGACATGGATGCTGCCTTCGATATTGCAACGCTGGATACCGAATTGCCGAAGCTACTTGCAAACATGCCTGCGATGTTTTTTGCAATCGGCCGCAACGCATCCCTCGATGCCCAGATTCGCGGTTGGCTGGCTAGCGTACGCGCACAGGCCAGAGTTGGTGTCGGTGCACCTTCGCGTTTATGCGATATCGTCCCGCTGCTCGATGACATGCGCCTCATCAAAGATGAAGCCGAGCTTTCACTCATGCGCCATGCAGCCGGGATCTCGAGCGCAGCGCACATCCGGGCGATGCGTCTTTCCGTACCCGGCAAGACCGAGTACCAGATTGAAGCCGAACTGTTGCACGAATTTCGCTATGCGGGCGCGGAGTTTCCGGCCTACACGTCGATTGTCGCCACGGGAGCGAACGCTTGCGTACTGCACTATCGCGCAGGTGCCTCGGTGCTGCAAGATGGGGACCTCGTATTGATCGACGCCGGCTGCGAATACGCGGGCTACGCCTCGGACATCACCCGCACCTATCCGGCAAACGGCCGGTTTTCCGGGCCACAGAAAACTCTGTACGACATTGTCCTGTCGGCACAGCAGGCGGCAATTGCCGCGGCTCGTCCGCAAGCAGCGTTCCTAGATGGGCACGATGCAGCGGTTCGGGTACTAGCGCAAGGCATGCTCGACACCGGCCTGTTGAATTCTGACACAGTCGGTTCGGTCGAAGACGTCATCGCCAATGGCGACTACAAGCAGTTTTACATGCATCGCACCGGTCATTGGCTGGGCATGGACGTGCACGATGTAGGTGGCTACCTAGAACCTTCGTCACCGATGATCGCCGGCTCCCCGAATTCTCGAAAGCTACAGCCCGGCATGGTGTTGACCGTGGAACCGGGTTTGTACGTGCGGCCGGCCGAAGGCGTGCCGCAACAATTTTGGGATATCGGTATTCGGATCGAAGACGATGTGGCGATTACCGAAACCGGCTGTGAAATACTGAGTGTCGATGCACCGAAAACCGTGGCCGAGATCGAAAGCCTGATGCATACCGGTCGGTAGGCTCAGTCAGTTGATCCACGCGTGTTGAATCCCACGCAAATCGCCTGCAATCAGATACGATTCAAGTTCGGATGCCGGCAATGGCTGGCATACCAGATAGCCTTGTATTTCGTCGCATCTGCACGATTCCAAGAAGCGTCGCTGTTCGAATGTGGTTACGCCCTCGGCAACGACCTTCAAGTCCATGCTGTGCGCCATGGCGATCGTGGCGCTGACAATCGCAGCGTCGTTTTTGTCGACCGATAGATTGCGCACGAAAGAACGATCGATTTTTAGGGTGCTGATCGGTAGCCGTTTCAAGTAGGTAAGGCATGAATACCCGGTACCGAAATCGTCGATCGACAAGGAAATACCGAGGTTTTTAAAGCGCAGCAGTGTTTCGACCGAGGCGTCGATATCAGCCATCAAACTGCTTTCGGTAATTTCCAGCTCTAACAGGCACGGATCGAAATCGGCCGTCGTGATCACCTCGGCGACCATATCGCTGACGTGCGGCGACTGCAATTGTATCGCCGACATGTTCACCGACATCCTGATAGGCTGCACGCCGAGCTTACGCCACGCTACCATTTGATTGCATGCCGATGTCAGTACCCATTTGCCGAGTGCATTGATCATGCCGGTCTCTTCGGCCAGAGCGATGAAGTCACTGGGATAGATCAATCCCTTATCCGGATGGTTCCAGCGTACCAACGCTTCGACACCGACAATCCGGTTTGTCAGCAGGTCTAGACGAGGCTGGAAATGCAGCAACATATGGCCCGAGGCGATGGCATCCCTTAAGCTGTTTTCGCTGGACAGACGGGCCAGCGCTCTGGCGTTCATCTGCGGATCGTACAGCTTGAAGCAATCATTACCGAGTTTTTTGGCGGCGTACATCGCTAGTTCGGCATGCTTGAGCAAACTGGTGGCATCCGTACCATCGTTGGGAAATATGCTGGCACCGACGCTGGCGGTAATGCATATCGTGTCACCATCCAGGAAAATCGGTGCTGTAATAGCGCGTGCCAGACTTTCCGCAATAACGCGGATATCGGCGATATCCTCGATCGCTTTCAAGATCACCACAAATTCATCACCACCGAGCCGCGCCACCGTATCGCCAGGCCGCGCCGCATCGATCAAACGATTGGCAACCGCACGCAGCAGTTCATCACCTTTGTCATGTCCGAGACTGTCGTTGACGACTTTAAACCTGTTCAAATCCAAGAATAAAACGCCAACCATCGAATCTGCGAGACAGGCAGTGTCGAACGTGCATACCATCCTGCTCTCGAGAAGACAGCGGTTCGGCAAGCCGGTCAGGGCATCATGCTGGGCGAGGTATGACACCCGACGCTGATCTTCCTTTTGAATGCTGATGTCGCGCAGGAAACCGTACACTCCCAGGTTGCCCTGGTCGGCCACGTCCGGCAGCAGGGTCAGCAAAACGTCGAATAGAATGCCCTCTTTCGAGCGCAGCAAGAATTCCCCGGACTGCTTTTGTTCATCGAAGGCCTGCGCTAGAATCTTTCGTAAATCGTGCAGCTGCGATGTGCAGCCGAGCAGATCGGTGAAAGTCATGCGATGCAATTCGCAAGCCGTGTAGCCGGTAAGTCTCTCGGCCGCATGGTTTGCGGTAAGCAACCGCCCTTGTATATCGAGCGTTAGCATGCCTTCCGGATGGCGGTCGAACAGATCATCGGTCGCGTACGGCTGTCGCTCCTGCATGACTTCCCGCCGCTCGCCGCCGGTCCAATCTGGCATAGGCGTGCCGGACATCAGAATTCGGCATGGCTTACCGTCGGTTTCGTAGTCGAACTTGAACTGGCAGGTTACGTTAGTCGCCACCCCAGTCTTTATATCGATGTCATTTTCAGAACGAATTTTTATCGTACTGCGCCAATGCTGTCTGGAGCGCAGCGCGGATTCTATACTCGGAAAATGCCACTGAAAGACGGCAGGCAGCACGTGCTGCAACTGTTGTCCGATTGCGGCACGAGCATGGCGACCAAATAGCTTTTGTGCGCCCTCGTTCCAGAATAGGATTTTCCAGGAAAGGTCGGTGATACAGATCGCATCGAGCATTTGTGAAAGCGTCGCTGCATCCGGTTCAAAAGCCTCTGTCTCAATGCTGGGATCGTAGTCAGAAAAAGTATTAGTGGGCTCGCACTGCTTCAATATCATTTTCTCGTGTATAAGCGCCAAAACAATGCGTTGATTGATCCGAACAACCGCAAAAACAGCTGTGCCTGCAGTATGCAATAATTTAAAAAAATTAACAATTATTCAAGTGCAGCGTAATACGTGCAAGCAATCGAATGACGACACAATTCCATGCCTGACAGCTTTCCTTCTTTCGACATTGCTATCTGCGGCACCGGCCCGGTAGGCCTGACGTTGGCAGCGCTTCTGGTGCGCCAGGGTGTTACGCCAGAACGTCTGGTGATGCTCAATACGCAGCCGCCGGAGCGATCCGGGCAAAGCCGAAGCGACCCCCGCTCTATCGCTCTTTCATACGGCAGCAGTCAGATCCTACAGAAAATTGGTGCCTGGCCCATCGCCGCCAGCGCCATCGAAGAAATACACATCTCGCGACGTGCACACTTCGGTCGCACGTTATTACGCTGCCAAGATTACGGTTTGCCGGCGCTTGGTTACGTGACGCGTTATAGCGCTTTGGTCGACGCACTGGCCGAAAGCTGTACCGCACTCGGTATTCGTACCGTCAGGCTGGACAACGCAGGGGCGACCATAGAAACCGATCGAGAAGTACGTCTCTTTCTGGCGGCCGAGCAATCGATTACGACGAAATTGGTGGTGCAAGCTGAAGGTGGTCAGTTTGCCGAGCAGACCGGCAAAAACCGCACGCGCGATTATCGGCAAACTGCTTTAGTGGCGCAGGTTGCCGTTAGTGCACCGCTCGTGCGGCGCGCTTTCGAGCGCTTTACCGACGAAGGCCCGTTGGCGTTGTTGCCTCAACATGAGGCCGCTACGCAATATGCGTTGGTCTGGTGCATGCGGGCGGCTACTGCGCAACGTTTAATGCTGCTGCCCGACAAGGATTTTCTGGCAGCGTTGGAACAAGCGTTCGGCAACCGTCTTGGCCGCTTTCTACATGCAACACCGCGCGCGGTGTATCCACTGGGGTTGAATGCCGGCGCGCCTGACACCGCTCGTAGTGTGGCGGTCGGCAATGCAGCGCAGACGCTCCATCCGGTTGCCGGGCAGGGTCTCAACCTCGGACTGCGGGATGCAACGGTGCTGGCCCGCCTTTTGGCACAGAGTGCAACACCTGCAACATTGGCGAACTTTCTGGCCGAGCGGCAGCGCGACCGCAACCTGACCATTCAACTGACCGATGTCATGGCCCGAATTTTCGTCGACGGCCTTGGTGATATTGCACGTCCTTCACCCTTACATTCTCTATCTCAAACGCTGCTCGGCTTATCTCTGGGCGCGATCGATGGCATCGCGCCGATCAAGCGGTTGCTGGCGCAGCAGATGATATTCGGCAGCCGTTGAGCGGCTAAATAGCTAAATAGCTACGCAATTTGCCGGGCTGCCCCAAATACAGGTATTTAGTCCACTGCCTTGACCATGTCCTCGATGACTTTCTTAGCGTCGCCAAAAACCATCATCGTCTTGTCCATATAGAACAGTTCATTGTCCAGGCCAGCATAACCGGCGGCCATAGAACGCTTGTTGACGATCACGGTTTTTGCCTTGTACGCCTCCAGGATCGGCATGCCGGCGATCGAGGATTTCGGGTCTTTGGCCGCAGGATTGACAACGTCATTGGCACCCAGCACCAGCACCACATCCGCCTGCGCAAATTCGCCGTTAATGTCTTCCATCTCGAACACCTGGTCGTACGGCACTTCAGCCTCGGCCAGCAGCACGTTCATATGACCCGGCATGCGCCCTGCCACAGGATGAATCGCATATTTCACCGTCACGCCCTTGTGCGTCAGCTTCTCCGTCAATTCTTTTAAAGCGTGCTGAGCACGTGCCACCGCCAGGCCGTAGCCGGGCACGATGATCACGGTTTCGGCATTGCCCATCAGGAAAGCGGCATCGTCGGCGGAGCCGGATTTGACTGCCCGTGCCGCTTGCGCGCCGCCGGCAGCGGTGGCGGTGTCACCACCGAAACCACCCAGAATTACATTGAAAAACGAGCGGTTCATCGCCTTGCACATGATGTAGGACAAAATCGCGCCGCTCGATCCGACCAGCGAGCCGGCGATGATCAGCATCGAGTTGTTCAGGGAAAAACCGATGCCGGCAGCCGCCCAGCCCGAGTAGCTGTTGAGCATCGACACCACCACCGGCATATCGGCACCGCCGATCGGGATGATGATCAGTACGCCGAGAATGAATGCGATGATGGTCATCAGGATGAATGGCAGCCAGGCCGGTTCGGCACCCGGTGCCAGGCAGAAAATCAGCCCCAGCCCTAGCATGGCGATCGCCAGCACCAGGTTCAGGAAATGCTGACCTTTGAAGCTGACCGGCGCACCCTGGAACAGGCGGAATTTGTATTTGCCCGAGAGCTTGCCGAAGGCAATCACCGACCCGGAAAACGTGATGGCACCGACGAAGGTGCCGATGAATAGTTCGATGCGGTTACCGAATGGAATGGGCGCGTTGAACGAATCGACGATGTTGAACGGGTACGGCTCCGACACCACGGCGACAGCGATGCAGACCGCAGCCAGGCCGATGAGCGAATGCATGGCTGCGACCAGTTCCGGCATTTTGGTCATTTCTACGCTTTTGGCAAGATACGCACCGATGCCGCCGCCCACTACCAGCCCGAGCAGCACCAGACCGAAGCCCAGGCCACCACCAGCGCTTTGGGCTTTGAGCTTGACGATCAGTACGATCGTCGTGACGGCTGCAATGGCCATGCCGCTCATGCCGAAGGTGTTGCCGCGCCGCGCCGTGGAAGGATGCGACAGCCCCTTCAAGGCCTGGATGAAACATACCGAGGCGATTAGGTAGAACATTGTCACCAGGTTCATGCTCACGAAATCCATGTTCATGATTTCGCTCCATCTATGGCCTTAGCTGCAGCAGGCGCTTTCGGCTCTTTTTTCCTGAACATTTCGAGCATGCGTTGCGTGACCAGAAAGCCACCGAAAACATTGACCGCAGCCAGTGCCACGGCAAGCGTGCCGGCGACCTGGCCGATGATGCCTTCGGTCAAGCCGGCTGCCAGCATGGCACCGACGATGATGATGGCTGAGATCGCGTTCGTCACCGCCATGAGCGGTGTATGTAATGCCGGGGTGACGGTCCAGACGACGTGATAACCGACATAGATCGCGAGCACGAAAATGATCAGGTTGGTGATGGTATGGCTAACTTCCATGATGTCCTCTTTGATTATTTACGTAAAACCGCGCCGGCGCTGCACAACAGCGTGGCGGCCACGATCTCGTCTTCACGATTGATTGTCAGCGCCCCTTCGCCATCGACAATCAGCTTCAGAAAATCGAGCACGTTGCGCGCATATAAAGCCGATGCATCTGCCGGCACCAGCGCCGCCAGATTCGGTTCGCCGATGATATGTACGCCATGTTTGGTGACCGTACGGTTCAATTCTGACAGCGGGCAATTGCCGCCCTGCTCGACCGCCATGTCGACGATTACCGAGCCGGGTTTCATGGCCTTCACCGTTTCTTCACTAATAAGAATCGGTGCTGCGCGGCCTGGAATCAGCGCGGTGGTGATGATGATATCGGCCAGCTTGGCCCGCTCGTGCACCAGCTCCGCCTGGCGTCGCATCCAGTCTGCCGGCATGGCGCGTGCGTAGCCGCCGGCTCCTTGGGCGATTTCCTTTTCCTCATCGGTAACAAAGGGCACATCGAGAAACTTTGCGCCGAGCGATTCAACCTGTTCTTTTACCGGCGGGCGCACATCGGACGCCTCGATCACTGCACCTAGCCGCTTGGCGGTAGCGATGGCCTGCAAGCCGGCAACGCCTACGCCCATGATCAAAATGCGTGCGGCCTTGACGGTTCCGGCAGCAGTCATCAGCATCGGCATGAATCGGCCGTAAGTGTTGGCTGCAAGCAGCACCGCCTTATAGCCGGCAATGTTGGCCTGCGACGAGAGCACGTCCATCGATTGTGCACGACTGATGCGCGGTGCTGCCTCCAGAGCGAACGCGGTCAACCCGTGCGCTGCCATCGCAGCCAGGTTATCGGCATCGAAGGGATTGAGCATGCCGATGACCACGCTGCCGCTGCGCATGGCAGACCGTTCTTGGGCGCTGGGCGCACGCACTTTGAGTACTATGTCACTACCAAGCGCGTCGGCAGCGCTACCGATCTGCGCGCCGGCAGCGGCGAACGCTTCGTCGGTGATGCTGGCGGAAATGCCAGCCGCGGATTGAACGATGATGTGGTGCTTTGCAGCGACCAGCTTTTTTACGGTTTCGGGGGTTGCGGCAACGCGGGTTTCACCCGGCCGCGTTTCGGCCGGTATGCCGATTCTCATAAGTTTCTCCAGACAATAGAGGGAAATCTGTTTTTATTTCTTCGTTTATTTCTTCGTTTATTTCTTAGAAACGATGTTGCTTGCGATATAGGCTCAAGCTCTTATGCTAATTTGAGCGCCGATTCGGGTGCTGTTGCGTCACCGATTTCGGCACCTGATGATGCGCGTCGCCGATTTTGCCTTTTTTTCATTAAAACGCCAATGATTAGATGAAATATCGGCAATTCTTCCTGGAATATGTCCGCATTCTTGCGCACATGCGAGCCGGCGGTGCTCACACGTTAAAATACGGCCTCCGACATTCTCTATCCCACTCGTTTGGCAATTGATCAAATGCCTACCATCTTGTATTTTCCTCCCGCCGTCGGCAACTGCGATCATGACTAGCTCGCGCGTGGTCGTCGGTATGTCTGGCGGGGTGGATTCATCGGTTGCCGCATGGCTGTTGAAAGAACAGGGGTACGAAGTGATCGGTCTTTTCATGAAAAACTGGGAAGACGATGACGACGACGCCTATTGCTCAACCCGTCAGGATTGGCTCGACGCCGTCAGCGTTGCCGACATACTCGGTATCGATATCGAGGCGGTAAACTTTGCAGCAGAATATAAAGATCGGGTGTTTGCGGAGTTCCTGCGCGAATACGAAGCCGGGCGCACGCCTAACCCGGATGTTTTATGCAATGCCGAAATCAAGTTCAAAGCATTTCTCGATCATGCACTGCGCCTCGGTGCCGACCATATCGCTACCGGCCACTACGCCCGTGTACGGGTAGCGAATAACGGCGCTGGAGACACGCCACGTTTCGAGTTGCTCAAAGCGGTCGATGCCAGTAAAGACCAGAGTTATTTCCTGCATCGATTGAATCAAGCGCAATTATCGAAAACCCTGTTTCCGCTAGGTGCGCTACACAAAACGGAGATTCGCGCCATCGCCGCTCGTCTCGGGTTGCCAAATGCAGCAAAAAAAGATTCGACCGGCATCTGCTTCATCGGCGAACGACCGTTTCGGGAATTTTTGAATCGCTATCTGGCATTCGTTCCCGGGCCGATGAAGACCGTCGACGGTACGGTAGTCGGGGAACACGTGGGTTTAAGCTTCTACACGCTGGGCCAGCGCAAGGGCATCGGCTTGGGTGGGCTGCAAAACCACCGCGACATCGATGGTGATAGCAGTCCTTGGTATGTAGCGCACAAAGATGTAGCAACCAATACCTTGACTATCGTTCAAGGCCATGACCACCCTTGGCTACTATCGAACACGCTGACTGCCGGTCAGATCAGTTGGGTGGCTGGATATGCGCCTGACAATGAGCCTGACGATGCGCCAATCGTTCTGTCGGCAAAAACCAGGTATCGACAAGCAGATGTCGAGTGCACGCAAACCACGCTCGACGACGACCGCTTTGCCTTATCGTTTACCCAGCCGCAATGGGCGGTGACGCCCGGCCAGTCTGCAGTGCTGTATCGCGGAGAAGTTTGCTTGGGCGGAGGCATCATCGACGCAGTAGGCACTTATTGTGGTGCGGTGTCTTTGAACGACGGGCGCTCAGATAATTTATCGAACAGACGCGCCAGATTGGGATAGTCGCCCCGCCAAGTAATTTCGGGGAAACGAAACGCCAACCAGCCGAGCGTGCAACCCACTGCTACATCCGATAACGTATAGTTCTTGCCCGCACAGAATGGCGTTTCTTTTAACCCGGCCGACATCGCTTGCAGTCCGGCATGTACTTTTGCCATCTGCCTGTCGGTCCAGCTCGCACTTCGATGTTCTTGCGGCCGCATGCTGCCTTCCAAGCGCACCAGAATGCCGGCATCGGCCACACCATCGGCCAGAGCTTCCCAACATTTGACTTCGGCCCGTTCCCGGCTTTGCACCGGAATGAGCTTGCATACCGGCGTGAGCGTATCGAGGTATTCCACGATGACCCGGGAATCGAACATCGCGCCGCCGTCTTCCATCAGCAGGCAAGGCACCTGCCCGAGCGGATTGGATTGCAGAATCGTAGTTTCGGGTGCCCAGACATTTTCCAAAACGAAATCATAATCGAGCTTTTTTTCTGCCATCACGATGCGCACTTTACGTACATACGGGCTGGCGAGGGAACCGATGAGTTTCATGGAAGCTTTAGTAAGGAAGTGTGGCGGAGACGGGTGCGGATTATACCATCGGCACCGACATTTTCCGGCTTGTCGGACATTGGTGTGGCTTTGCTGTACCACACGAGCAAGCAATATTTCAACATGTGGCAAATGATAGAATTGTCGCTTTTACGCGAACGTTTTCGCTCACTCCACAGTGCTCGCCGGCCGTTGCCTTGCGATTGCAACGCCAATTTTCCCCTCGTCATTTCACTGCATCCCGTCCATTTCATCATGCCGATTACAACGCTTTCCGCCCTGTCACCGCTCGACGGCCGTTACGCCGCTAAAACCGACAAACTCCGCCCGCTGCTGTCGGAAGCCGGTTTCATGCGTCATCGGGTAAAAGTCGAGATTTCCTGGCTACAGGCGCTGGCCGCCGCAGGTTTCGATGAAATTGCACCGTTTTCCGCCAGCGCGAGCGGCCATCTGGATCGTCTGGTCGCCGAGTTTAGCGAAGCTGATGCCGAGCGCATCAAGGCTATCGAAGCCGTTACCAATCACGACGTCAAGGCGGTCGAATACTGGCTCAAAGAACAAGTGAAAGATGTGCCAGAACTGTTGGCCGCTTCGGAATTCATTCACTTTGCCTGTACGTCGGAAGATATTAATAATACCGCCCACGGCATGATGCTCAGAGCCGCCCGCGATACGGTACTGCAGCCGGCGCTGGAAAAGATCATCGCCGCTTTGACAACGCTTGCCCACGCCAACGCCGACCAGCCGATGATGTCGCGTACCCACGGCCAACCTGCCAGCCCGACCACGCTGGGCAAGGAACTCGCCAACGTTGTCGCACGCCTGCGCCGTGGTGCGCAACGCATCGGCGCAGTCGAGATACTGGCAAAAATGAACGGTGCCGTGGGCAACTACAACGCCCATTACTCGGCCTACCCGGATTTCGACTGGCAGGCGTTTTCAAAAGAGGTGATCGAGCAGCGTCTGGGTTTGCGTTTTAATCCTTACACCATCCAGATCGAGCCACACGATTACATGGCCGAATTGTTCGATGCGATCGCCCGTGCCAATACCATCCTGATCGATCTGAACCGTGATATCTGGGGCTATATCTCGTTGGGCTACTTCAAGCAATCGACCAAAGCCGGTGAAATCGGCTCGTCGACCATGCCACACAAGGTCAACCCGATCGATTTTGAAAATTCCGAAGGTAACCTCGGTATGGCGAATGCAGTGCTCAAGCACATGGCAGAAAAACTACCGCTGTCGCGTTGGCAACGTGACTTGACCGATTCGACGGTGCTGCGCAACATCGGTGTTGGCTTCGGTTACACGCTGCTGGCATACGATAGTTGCTTGCGCGGATTGGCAAAACTCGAGGTCAACGCGCCACGCATGGCACAAGATCTGGATCATAGTTGGGAAGTATTGGCCGAGCCGGTGCAGACGGTAATGCGCCGCTACGGTATTGAAAACCCGTACGAGCAATTGAAAGAGCTAACCCGCGGTAAAGCTATCTCGCAGCAGACCTTACAGGCATTTATTGAAACTCTGGCGATCCCGGACACTGCGAAAGCGCAGCTTTTGACTTTAACGCCGGCTAATTATCTTGGAATTGCTGCACAGCTGGCTCGTGAGATTTAAGCCATAAGCGCGTCGTGCCGATTTTGCCGATATCATCACCTCCATGCAACGCTATAACGCCCTCGCCATCTTTCTGCATTGGCTCGTCGCCCTGTTAGTCGTGTCAGGGTTTGCCTTGGGCGTGACAATGGTAGAAATACCTGGGCTGACGCCTACGAAATTGCGCTACTTTTCCTGGCATAAGTGGATCGGCATTACCGTGCTTGGGCTCGCTTGCATACGGTTGCTCTGGCGGTTGTTTCATCCAGCGCCACCTCACCCACCTGAAATGCCCGGTTGGCAACGACTTGCTGCGAATACGGTTCATACGCTGCTGTATGGTTTGATTTTTGCAGTGCCGATATCGGGCTATCTGTATAGCCTTGCAGCAGGAGTGCCGGTGATCTATTTGGGGCTGATTCCACTACCCGCCGTAATCGACTCCAGTCCAGAGTGGAAACCGGTATTGAAACAAGTACATTATTGGTTGAACATGACATTGCTTGCAGGTGTAACGGTGCATGTGGCGGCTGCTTTAAAGCACCAATTCATCGACCGCGACGGTTTAATCAAACGCATGATGCCCGGTTCAAAATAAAAGAGAAATTCAAATGAAAATTTTGCTGCTACCGCGAAAGTTATTTAATTGCCTTGCCATGATCGCGCCACTGGCAGCCGGTCTGCTACTGCCTGGCGTAACCGGTGCCGCGCTCAAAACCGACCCTGTCGCCACTACAGTCACGGTGCAATTCAAACAACTCAACGTGCCGGTAGAAGCAAAATTTAAAAAGATCAACGCGCAGATCGACTATGATGCCGCGCGACCGAATCTGGCCAAGGCAATCGTCGATATCGATATCGCCAGTTTCGACCTTGGCGATCCGGAATACAACAAAGAGGTGTTGAAAAAAGAGTGGTTCAACGCTGCACAGTTCCCGAAAGCGACATTCGTTTCAAGCGCTATCGTTGCAGGCACAGCCGGTAAATTAACGGTTTCAGGCAAACTCACGATCAAGGGTAAAACAGCCGATGTCAGCTTCCCATTGAGCGTGAAGCAACAGGCTGGGCAGCAGATATTCGACGGTGCACTGCCAATCAAACGAACGCAGTTCAATATTGGTGAAGGCGAATGGAAGGATGTCAGTATCGTCGGCGACGAAGTTGTGATCAAGTTTCACGTTGTAGGGTCCAAAATTTAGAAGATCGTCATCTCCCTACTCCCATCGAAGCCAGCACAATAAAAAAAATGCAGCGGCGGCAAGAAATGTATTTTCGCCAATTTTTCGAGCAGTTTTACGGTATACATTAAACGTTCTACCGATAAATCTTTCTGTGATATGCACTACAGCGCAGCCAACAGCCTCGGCAATCGCATACATGACTGCATCTAAAGCACTCATGCGAACACATCATCAATAGAACTAAACCACCGCACCGTCAGTGTGATCCTTTTCCTTGACCGGCTTGATCAAATCCTCACGCTTGGCACCAAGCCACATCGCCACCGCTGCCGCAACGAATACGGAAGAATAGATACCGAAAAGAATGCCGATCGTCAGCGCCACGGCAAAGTATTGCAAGGTTTCGCCACCGAATAGCAGCATGGACAACACCATGATCTCGGTCGAGCCGTGGGTGATGATAGTCCGGGAAATCGTGCTGGTGATGGCGTGGTTCATAACATCGGCCGTGCCCAGCTTGCTGTAGCGCCGATCGCGGAATGTCTCGCGCACCCGGTCGAACACAACGACCGACTCGTTGACCGAATATCCTAGTACTGCCAGAATCGCGGCCAGCACTGTCAATGAAAATTCCCATTGAAAGAACGCGAAAAAACCCAGAATGATGATGACGTCGTGTAGGTTGGCGACGATCGCCGCTACGGCAAATTTCCATTCGAAGCGAAACGCCAGATAAATTACGATCCCGATCACCACCATGGCTAGGGCGTACAAACCATCGCGCGCCAACTCGTCGCCCACCTGCGCACCGACGATCTCGACCCGCCGCAGCTGCGCAGTCGGCTCCTGCTTTTTCAAAGCGCCGATGACGGTTTCGCTGATCTGTGCCGTGCTGGCATCGGCCCTGACCGGCAACCGGATAATCACATCTTGTGCATTGCCGAAGCTCGTCACCTGTGGCTCGGGGAAACCCACGCCAACGACCGTCTTGCGGATTTCCTCGAGGTTCGCACCCTCGGGGTAAGCCACTTCCATAACGGTTCCACCAGTAAATTCGATGGAGAGGTGTAAGCCTTTTTGAAACAGAAAAAATACGGCGGCTACGAACGTCAACGCTGACACGATGTTGAAGATCAATGCATGGCGCATGAACGGTATATCTTTTTTGATGCGGAAAAACTCCATTTCCTACCCTTTCATGCCGGACGGGCTCGTAGCCATGGTCCAGGCAAATATTTCTTGGTTGCTTTTTAGTTGCCTTCTAGTTGTTTTTTTATTGCACGTGTATTCATACACCGGGCTTCCATATCTGGCCGATCGACAGGCTAGTCAGCTTCTTTTTACGCCCATACCAGAGATTGGCGATGCCGCGGGAGACGAAAACCGAAGAGAAGATCGATGTCAAGATACCCAGGCAATGCACCACTGCGAAACCGCGAATGGCACCGGAGCCGAAAATGAGCAGTGCCAGACCTGCGATCAGCGTAGTCACGTTCGAATCGATAATCGTTGCCCAAGCCCGGTCGAAGCCGGTGGCGATCGCTGCCTGCGGCGAGGCACCGTTACGTAACTCTTCGCGGATACGCTCGTTGATCAGCACATTGGCGTCGATCGCCATACCGAGCGTGAAGGCGATCGCCGCGATGCCGGGCAAGGTCAGTGTGGCCTGCAACATGGATAGCGCAGCGATCAGCAAAAGCAGGTTCACCGCCAATGAAATGACGCTGAAAAAGCCGAACAACTGGTAGTAGATCACCATGAAGATGGCAATCGCCAGAAAGCCGTACAAGGTCGAGTTAAAGCCTTTGGCAATGTTTTCAGCGCCTAATTGCGGGCCGATCGTACGTTCCTCGATGATTTCCATTGGCGCGGCGAGCGAGCCGGCACGCAATAGCAAAGCCAAATCGTTGGACGCTTCGGCCGAACCCATGCCGGTAATTTGGAAACGCGCACCGAATTCTTCGCGAATGTTCGCCACAGTCAGTACTTCGCCCTTGTTCTTTTCAAACATCACGAATGCCATACCCTTGCCGATACGGGCACGGGTGGCGTCGCGCATCTTGCGCCCGCCATCGCCGGACAAATCGATGCTTACCGATGGCTGCTGGTTTTGGTCGTAACTGGCTGTGGCACCGGAGATATAGTCGCCTGTCAAAACCGGTTCTTTGTACAACACCACCGGCGCACCTCGGCCGACCTTGAACAGCTCGGAGCCGAATGGAATCGCTGCCGTCAGTTCGGTACCGCGGGAAACAGATTCGTCCACCATCCGTACTTCCAGCGTCGCCGTTTTACCGATAATGTCTTTAGCGCGTGAAACATCCTGTACACCCGGCATTTCCACGACAATCCGATCCGCACCCTGGCGCTGAATCAGTGGTTCGGTCACGCCGAGTTCGTTGATGCGCTTAGATAACGTCGTGATGTTTTGTCGCACGCCATCTTCCTGGGTTTGCTTGAGCGCTTCGGGACGTAGCGTCGCCACCAGCCTCAAGTCGGTGCCCTGGCCGACCGCATCGGCAAATGCCAAGTCGGGCAATTGCGACACCAGTACCTCGCGTGCCGTTGTTCGCGTGGCGGCATCGCGGAAAAGTATTTCCACGGCATCACCGTTGCGGCTGATGCCAGCGTGGCGCACATTCTTGTCGCGCAATAAGGTACGTACCGATGCTTGTACGCCCTGCATGCGTTTGTTCAACAGAGCACGGGTGTCGACTTGCATCAAAAAGTGAACACCACCGCGCAGATCGAGGCCTTTATTCATTGGAAAGGCGCGAATCGCCTGCAGCCAGCTTGGCGTATTGGGCAATAGATTGAACGCTACCAGATAGACCGGGTCGGTCGGGTCGGCGACGTTCAATTCTTTTTCCAGCAACGATTTTGCCTTGAACTGCGTATTAACGTCGGTAAAACGCACCCGAACCGCACCCTGCGTACCGACATTTTCGAAGTAGATGCCGTCCGCCGGCATACCACTCTTCGTCAACGCCTGCGTGACCTGATCGACGACTTCCGGTGTAACTTTGACGGTCGCCTTGCCGCTGGTGATCTGTAGTGCCGGCGATTCACCGAAAAAATTCGGCACTGTATAGAGCGCGCCACCCAGCAGCACGATCGCAATCAACAGGTATTTCCAGAGTGGGTAACGATTCATTGGGCTGCTAGCAATTAGGAAGACTTACGAGACTTATCAAAAGAAGTTACAAAACAACGAAAGTTACTAAAGCGACTTGATGGTGCCGCGAGGTAGCAACGTCGTAACCGCAACCTTCTGCACCGTGATTTCGGTACCGCTCGCGATTTCGATGGTGACATAGGCATCGGCCAACTTTGTGATCCGACCCAGGACACCGCCGGCAGTCACGACTTCATCGCCTTTGGCCAACGCATCCATCATCGACTTCAACTCTTTCTGGCGTTTCATTTGCGGCCGGATCATCAAAAAATACAGCACGATGAACATTAATATGATTGGCAGGAAGCTGGTCAGGCTGCTGCTGAGGCTGGCAGCGCCGGCGGGGGCCTGGGCGTAGGCGTTGGAAATGAACACGGGGAACTCCGGTAGGGTGGTGGAAGAGATAGCCAAATAGGGTGGTCAAATTAAGCCGGCATTCTAGCATCGGGGATTCGGCTGCACCGATACACCGTCATCCGACTCCTCGCGCCCGGTCAAACTGGAACCGCTGCACAAATGCCGGGAAGCCTTCGGCCTCAAGCGCTTCGCGCATTTCCCGCATCAACTGCAGGTAATAATAGAGATTATGAATCGTATTCAAGCGGGCACCTAAAATCTCTCCGGCACGCTGCAGATGATGCAGATAAGCACGTGAAAAGTTACGGCAGGCGTAGCAGCCGCAACCTGCATCGAGAGGTTGCATGTCATCTTTGTAGCGAGCGTTTTTTAGCTTCAGATCACCGAAGCGCGTGAATAACCAGCCGTTGCGTGCATTCCTGGTCGGCATCACGCAATCGAACATATCGATGCCGTTGGTCACGCCGGCGACAAGATCTTCGGGTGTGCCCACACCCATGAGGTAGTGCGGTTTGTGGGCCGGCAGCCGCGGTCCGACGTGTGCGAGTATGCGCAACATGTCTTCCTTGGGCTCGCCGACAGATAGGCCGCCGATGGCAATACCGTCGAAGCCGATCTCTTCCAGACCGGCCAGCGATGCGTCGCGCAAGTCTTCGAACATGCCCCCCTGAACGATGCCGAACAGCGCGTTCGGATTCTCACCGCTGACAAACTCCTGCTGCGAGCGGCGGCCCCAGCGTAGCGACATCTGCATCGATCGTGCTGCTTCGTCACGGGTAGCCGGCCGGCCGTCGATTTCGTACGGCGTGCACTCATCGAACTGCATGACGATGTCTGAATTCAAAGAACGTTGAATTTGCATCGATATCTCGGGTGACAGAAACAGCTTGTCGCCGTTGATCGGCGACGAAAACTTCACACCCTCCTCCTTAATCTTGCGCATCGCCCCGAGCGAAAACACTTGAAAACCCCCGGAATCGGTCAGAATCGGCCCATCCCATCCCATGAAACGATGCAGGCCGCCAAATTTATCCAATACATCGGTACCTGGACGCAGCCACAAGTGAAACGTATTACCGAGAATGATCTGGGCGTCAATATCGCGCAATTCTGTTGGCGACATCGCCTTGACCGTGCCATAGGTACCGACCGGCATAAAGATCGGTGTTTCGATCGTGCCATGCCGTACTTGCAACCGTCCACGCCGGGCTGCAGAAGTGCTATCGGTTTTTAATAGGGTGAAATCAAGCATACAGAGGAGCAGCCATAAATAGGGTCACAGCCATAACTAGGGTCAGAATCAAATTAAAAATTACTTGGCTGCAGACGTAGCAGCATTGCATCCCCATAGCTGAAAAACCGATATTTTTCGGCAATTGCATATGCGTATGCACTTCGGATCGTTTCATAGCCAGCGAACGCCGATACCAGCATGAGCAACGTCGATTGCGGCAAATGAAAATTCGTGATCAACCGCGTAACCGTTTGAAATTGATAACCCGGCGTGATAAACAGCCGGGTTTCGGCACTGCCGGCCTGCAAAGGCCGAGTTTGGGATGCCGATTCCAGTGCCCGCAGGCTGGTAGTGCCCACCGCTACAACGGCGTGCCCACCCGCTTGCGCGGCCCGTACGGCATCGACTGTAACCTGGGGGATGGTGTACCACTCCTTATGCATCTGGTGGGCGCTGAGATCGTGCGTACGCACAGGTTGAAACGTACCGGCACCGACGTGTAGGGTGACGTAGGCCGAGCGCACGCCCTTCGCTTCAAGACGCGCGAGTAAAGCGGCATCGAAATGCAGGCCGGCAGTCGGTGCAGCGACGGCACCAGGCACTTTTGCATAAACGGTTTGATAACGCGTCTCGTCGAAAGCGTCGGCGGCATGATCGATATAGGGTGGCAGTGGCAGGCGCCCATGCTGCTCAATTAGAGCAAACACGTCGTCAAAAAATTTCAAGATGAAAAATTCACCCGCGCGCTCTCCGACCTCTACATCGAATGCCTCAGCCAGCCGCAAGCGGGTGCCCGCAGCCGGTGATTTCGATGCCCGTATTTGGGCAAGCACCGTCTGCGTATCGAGCACCCGCTCGATCAATACTTCGACTCTGCCGCCAGTTTGTTTGATACCAAAAAAACGCGCTTTTAATACCCGGGTGTCGTTGAAAACCAGAAGATCACCAGGCGTAAGCAAGCTCACCAAGTCCGTAAAAACACGATCGACCCGATGTAGGCCATCGATGTCAAGCAAGCGCGATGCGCTACGCTCGGGCAGCGGCATCTGCGCGATCAGTTCTTGCGGCAAGGTGAAATCGAAATCGACGAGCGTATGCATGACAGGTGCTTGATCCGGGGGTTTTTTGGCGCGCCGATGACAACGCTGCGCCGCCGTGCATGAGCGCGCGCAGGACGCATCATGAATTTGCTTTACAGTTGTGGTTTACAAAGGTAGCCAGCTATTTTACCTTGCCATATGCTGCCAAACCCGGCAGTACCGGATCACGACTACTCATGGCACCTTCCGTTTCGCCCTTGCCAGTAATCAAAGGCGCATCGCCCACGAAGCGCGGCGCTGCCGTCCCGCACAGCAGCCCCCAGACCGGAGCGGAAAAACTTGCCGCTAAACTGCATCGTCTCGGGCTGCGCTCGGACATGGATTTGGTGTTGCACCTGCCATTGCGCTACGAGGATGAAACCAAGATCGTTGCGATCGCCGAAGCCGGTTTCATGTTCGGCCGACCGGCACAGGTCGAGGGAGTCGTCACGACTTGCTCGGTGCAATTCAGGCCACGCCGGCAGCTAGTGGTAACCATCGTCGACGACTCCGGTGCGCTGGTGATGCGTTTCGTAAATTTCTACGGCAGCCAGGCCAGGCAATTCGCGGAAGGTACGCGAGTACGGGCACGTGGCGAAGTCCGGCAAGGTTTTTTCGGCGCTGAAATTGTTCACCCTGCTTACAAGATCGTGGTCGAAGGTGCGCCCCTGCCGAATGCGCTTACACCGATATACCCAACCACCAACGGCATTTCCCAAGCCGTACTGCGACGCGCGATCAGCGCGGCAATGCATCGGGTCGACTGGATCGATACGCTATCGCCCGGCATATGCAACCGGCTGCAACTCACGTCGTTCGAAACCTCGGTGAGGCTACTGCACAACCCGCCGCACGATATCGACGAAGCGGCATTGATCGAACGCTCGCACCCGGCATGGACCCGGATGAAATTCGACGAACTGTTGGCCCAGCAGCTATCGTTGAAGCGCGCGCAGCTGGCACGCCGGGCCAAGGGTGCTGCGGCTCTGCCGACCTTTGGCAGATTGTCGAAAGCATTTCTAGCGACGCTGCCGTTTCGCCTGACTGCCGCGCAGCGGCGCGTGCTCGGCGAAGTACGCGCCGATCTGGCACAAACTTATCCGATGCAACGACTGTTGCAGGGCGATGTCGGCAGTGGCAAGACGGTGGTAGCAGCACTAGCGGCGACGCAAGCGATCGACAGCGGATTTCAGGCGGCGCTGATGGCACCGACCGAAATTCTGGCAGACCAGCATTTTCGGAAAATTGCCGGCTGGATGGCACCCCTGGGCGTGGAGGTGGTATGGCTGACCGGCAGCTTGAAGAAAAAAGAAAAAGCCGAAGCGCAGGCGGCGATCGAGTCCGGGCAGGCGCGGCTGGTCATCGGTACCCACGCTTTGATTCAAGAGGCGGTACAGTTCTCCCGTCTCGGGCTGGTGATCGTCGACGAGCAGCATCGGTTCGGCGTCGGCCAACGCCTGACACTGCGTAACAAAGGCATGACCGACACCGTGGCCGACGATGGCGCAATAACAGTTCCGCATCAGCTGATGATGTCGGCCACGCCAATTCCGCGCACGCTGGCGATGACTTATTACGCTGACCTGGAGGTGTCGGTCATTGATGAACTGCCACCCGGACGTACTCCGATCGTCACGCGGGTAATCGATCAGATGCGACGGGATGAAGTCGTCGACCGCGTACACGCGGCGGCCTTGGAGGGACGACAGGCTTACTGGGTGTGTCCGTTGATCGAAGAATCCGAAGCGCTACAGTTGCAGACGGCAACCGAGACTCACGCCGCATTGGTCGAAGCGTTACCGGATTTGCAGGTAGGCCTGGTGCACGGCCGACTAAAAACGGTAGAAAAACAGGCGGTCATGGATGCGTTCACCCGTGGTGAAATCCATGTGCTGGTGGCCACGACCGTAATCGAAGTCGGCGTCGATGTGCCGAACGCATCATTGATGGTAATCGAGCATGCCGAGCGCTTCGGGCTGTCGCAATTGCACCAGCTGCGTGGGCGGGTTGGCCGGGGTGCCGCAGCCAGCATCTGCCTGCTGCTCTATCAAAGTCCGGTCGGCTTGGTAGCGAAACAAAGGCTGGCGACCATGCGCGAGACGACCGATGGATTCGAGATTGCCCGACGCGACCTAGAAATTCGCGGTCCTGGAGAATTTCTGGGAGCGCGTCAGTCCGGGCAGGCACTGCTGCGCTTCGCCGATCTCGATACCGACCAATGGCTGGTCGAGCAGGCACGTACCCTGGCGCAAGTGCTGCTCCAGGAAGACCCAACGACCGTCGAGGCGCATTTGGCACGTTGGCTGGGAACCAGAGAAGAATTTTTAAAGGCTTGAGGATGGCGGCAATTCAATAAAACCGTTGGCCAATCATTGTTGACCGAACCGCAACGACAATCGCCCAGACGCCTTGTGCGATCATATCGGCATGACACTTACCGAACTTAAATACATCGTCGCCGTGGCACGCGAGAAGCATTTCGGCCATGCTGCAGAAGCCTGTTTCGTTGCACAGCCAACACTGTCGGTGGCAATCAAAAAACTCGAAGACGAATTGGGCGTGGTGATTTTCGAGCGTGGCGGCACGGAAATCTCGGTGACGCCGTTGGGTGGGCAGATCGTCGCCCAAGCCGAGCGGGTGCTAGAACAAACCGCGGCGATCAAGGAAATCGCCAAGCAAAACAAAGATCCGCTGGCCGGCCCTTTCAGACTCGGCATCATCTACACCGTAGCTCCTTATCTGCTGCCGCCGCTGGTGCGCAACATGATCGAAAAAGTGCCGCAGATGCCTTTGATACTCCAAGAAAACTTTACCGTGCGGCTGTTGGAAATGCTGCGCCAAGGAGAGCTGGATGCAGCCATCGTCGCCCTGCCCTTTTCCGAGCACGGCCTGACGATGCAGCCACTGTACGACGAGCCGTTCGTCGTCGCGCTGCCTAAAAATCATCCCTGGGCCACACGCACACGTATTTCGTCGAGCGATTTAAAATCGGAAACCATGCTTTTGCTCGGGAATGGCCATTGCTTCCGCGATCAGGTGCTGGAAGTGTGTCCGGAGATGGCCCGCTTTTCCAACGGTGGCAGTGGCATTTCCCGAACCTTCGAGGGCTCATCCCTGGAAACCATCCGCCATATGGTTGCCTCGGGCATCGGTATCACGGTGTTACCCGGAGCATCGGTACCCGACATAGATGCCCGCGACGGTATCCTTCGATACGTGCCCTTTGAAAAGCCGATACCGGAACGGCGCGTGGTCCTGGCATGGCGCAAGAGTTTTACCCGTGGCGCGGCGATCGAAGCAATTCGAGATGCAGTCATAACCAGTGGTCTGGCTGGTGTGACCATGCTGGCAGACGCAGCTGTCGGCACTCTCTAAGCGCTTTCTAAATGTACCGGCTGACCCTCTACATGCGGTTGATCCGCCTCGACAAGCCGATCGGCATTTTATTGCTGCTATGGCCGACACTCTCGGCGCTATGGATCGCTGCTGCGGGCCGACCGGCACCGACTATGGTGGCAATTTTTGTGCTCGGCACCGTACTCATGCGCTCGGCAGGCTGTGCGATCAACGACTTCGCAGACCGAAATTTTGATCGTCATGTAGCACGCACGGCACAACGGCCGGTAACCGCAGGGCTGATCGCACCGTGGGAGGCGGTCTCTGTTGCCGTTGTACTGGCAGCGATGGCATTTTTGCTGATACTGCCGCTAAACGGGCTGACCAAAATGTTGTCGGTCGCTGCAGTCGTGATTGCAGCGAGCTATCCTTACTTCAAGCGGTTTTTCGCCATTCCACAAGCCTACTTGGGTGTAGCATTTGGTTTCGGCATACCGATGGCGTTTGCTGCGACGCTGGGTGTGGTTCCAGCCATAGCATGGTGGTTGTTGTTGGCTAATATTTTCTGGGCGGTCGCCTACGATACCGAATATGCGATGGTCGATCGTGAAGACGATATAAAAATCGGCATGCGTACGTCGGCCATTACTTTCGGGCGGTTCGATATCGCCGCGATTATGTCGTGCTATGCCATCGCTCTGGGAATTGTTGCTTGGGTAGGCTGGCAGTCGGGTTTAGGCTATTGGTTTATGGTGGGTGTATCGATCGCTGCCATATTTGCCATGCATCATTATCGACTGATTCATGCGCGGCAGCCCGCAGGCTGCTTTGCTGCATTTCATCAGAATAACTGGCTCGGTGCCGCATTGTTCGGTGGGATCGCCGTCGATTATGCCGTGCGCTGATGTTGATGCTGATGCTGATCGATTTTAGTAAAGTAAGCTTTTCTGATTATCAAATTTAACTGGATCGATGATGAACCACAATCAACAGAAACCGGCGAGCAACCATGAGTTCATGCGTGAGCTGCAAAGCATTTTGCAAAACGGCGAGGCCTTGTTTAAAAATGCAGGACAACAGCTCTGGCAAGAGTACTTAACAGCTAGGGAGTGCCTCGGGCTGCAAATGAATACGCCCACGAGTAATGCCCTGCACGGTTTGACTTCGTTGGAAGAATCGGTTTTGATGCGCGCAAGAGAAATCGTCCGCGAGTCCGACAATTTCGTTAAGCGGCATCCGTGGCGCGTGGCAGCTGCCGGCGTATGCATCGGTTTGATGGTTGGCGCGATTATCGCCGAGCGCCGATAGCATCGAGCAGATGCATTGCCTAGGTGGCGTCGCCAAACTCCTGACCCAACGCTCTGCTGCGTGTGCAGGCCGCTTCGACTGCGCGCGTGATGGCATCGGCAACGCCGTCGTGGTGCAAACTGGCTAGCGCAGCGTGCGTGGTGCCGCCTTTGGAGGTCACACGCTCGCGCAATACCGAAACCGGCTCGTCTGCATCGGCGGCCAAGTGCGCTGCACCTGTGAAAGTGGCAACCGATAGTGCGTTTGCCTGCTCGGCGGAAAGCCCGAGTTTGATACCGGCTTGCTGCATCGCTTCGATAAAATAAAACACATACGCCGGCCCGCTACCGGAAAGTGCGGTGACCGGATCGATCAATGCCTCGTCGTCCAGCCACACCGTCGTGCCCACCGCACGCATGATGGCATCGGCACTTTCGCGTTGGGCGCTGGTGACACCGGCCAGTGCCGCCATGCCGGTGATACCGCGCCCTATCAAAGCTGGGGTATTCGGCATGGTTCGAACGATGGCACCGTACCCACCCAGCCAGCCCGACAGATCGATGGCACGAATGCCGGCGGCAATCGATAGCAGCAGCTGCGATGTGAGATACGGCTTCAACTGCATGGCAACTTCTCGCATCTGCTGCGGCTTCACCGCCAGCACTACGACATCGCTATGCGCCACATCGGCATGAATCGATGCCGAAGTCTGCACGCCCAGCAAGTGCAATCGTTCGCGGGCCGGCTGGGCAATTTCCACTACATGCAGATTAGCCGCTGCAGTAGCCTTGCCCGCCAGACCACCGATCAAAGCGGTTGCCATATTGCCGCCACCGATGAACGTAATATTGAGTGAGTGCCCGGCAGTCGATTGCATGTCAATGTTTCCTTAGTATTTTTAACGTCGTCCAAAGATTGCCGAACCCACGCGCACGATCGTGGCACCCTCTAAAATCGCCGCCTCCAGGTCTGCCGACATACCCATCGATAGCGTGTCGAGCGCCAGGCCGTCGGCTTGCAGGCCCGCCTGAAGCGATTGCAATGCTCGAAACGGCAGCCGCTGCTGCTGTAGATCCGATACCGATTCGGGAATCGCCATCAGACCGCGCAGCCGTAGTCGGGGCAAAGCCGCAATTGCTCGCGCCAAAGCGCCGACCTCTTCCGGCGGCACGCCGCTCTTGCTTTGCTCACCGCTGATATTTACCTGGATGCAAACGTTCAATGGCGGCATCGCTGCCGGTCGTTGGTCGGAGAGGCGCACCGCGATTTTTTCACGGTCCACCGTATGTACCCAGTCGAAATTTTCCGCCAACGAGCGCGTTTTGTTGCTCTGGATCGGACCGATGAAATGCCAATTCAACAAGCATGGCGAACCG
This sequence comes from Pseudomonadota bacterium, assembly GCA_040385645.1. Lineage (GTDB taxonomy): Bacteria > Pseudomonadota > Gammaproteobacteria > Burkholderiales > Burkholderiaceae_D > JANXSS01. The sequence goes on along the minus strand of JAZKGZ010000015.1, from coordinate 44,652 downwards.
TTAAGACGCTCGTCGCCGTCACTTTGTAGCTTGCGCACCTGGACGATTTTATCGAGCGCTTCCTGCACATAGTTTTCGCCGAAATCACGTTGCCCTGCTGCGACGGCTTCCAGCACGGCGGCAGCATCGAAGGTCTTGCTCACTGCGAGCAATTGAATTTGCTGCGCATCGCGCGACACTTTCGATGCTGCGGCAACGATCCGCGCATGCACGCCTTGCAAGTTGTCGGAGATTCTGGACATAATCGAAAAAGAGTTAATGCGCGTCAACTATTTGCAAATTTGCAAAGAAACCCTTCCTCCGCGAGCCCAAGGATTATAAATGGACATCTCCGAACTACTGTCGTTTTCGGTCAAGAACAATGCCTCCGATTTACACCTCTCCTCGGGCTTGCCGCCGATGATACGCGTACACGGCGATGTGCGGCGCATCAATCTGCCGCCGCTGGAGCACAAGGATGTGCACAGTATGATTTACGACATCATGAACGACGGCCAGCGCAAAGCCTATGAAGAATTTTTAGAAGTCGATTTCTCGTTCGCGATTCCCGGGCTGGCGCGGTTCCGTGTCAACGCCTTTAACCAAGACCGTGGCGCTGCTGCAGTCCTACGGACCATTCCTTCAAAAATTCTGAGTCTGGAAGATTTGCACGCACCGAAAATATTTGCTGAATTGTCTTTGAAACCGCGCGGTTTGGTATTGGTTACCGGCCCCACCGGCTCCGGTAAATCGACCACGCTGGCGGCGATGGTGAATCATGTCAATGAAAACGAGTACGGTCATATTCTGACGATCGAAGATCCAATCGAATTCGTTCACGATTCGAAAAAATGCCTGATCAATCAGCGCGAGGTCGGCCCGCATACGCATTCTTTCAGCGCGGCGCTGCGCTCAGCTTTACGGGAAGATCCGGATGTGGTGCTGGTGGGTGAATTACGCGATCTGGAAACCATCCGCCTGGCACTCTCGGCAGCGGAGACCGGCCATCTGGTATTCGGTACGCTGCATACGTCCTCGGCAGCCAAAACCATCGACCGGATCGTCGATGTCTTTCCAGGCGATGAAAAGGAAATGGTACGAGCGATGCTGTCGGAATCGCTGCAAGCCGTCATTTCACAGACGCTCTTGAAAAACAAAGACGGTTCCGGTCGTGTCGCCGCGCATGAAATCATGGTCGGTACACCGGCAATTCGCAATCTCATCCGCGAAGCAAAAATCGCGCAGATGTATTCTGCTATCCAGACCGGCAGCAATATGGGTATGCAAACGCTTGATAGCAATCTTACAGACCTAGTGCGTCGCAACGTCATCTCTCTCGGGGCAGCCCGCGCAGCCGCCAAGACGCCAGACAATTTCCCTGGTTAATTCAACTTACATGCAGGCAAGGATGAACAATGGAACGTGAACAAGCAACGAAATTCATGCATGATCTGCTGCGTCTGATGGTGAGCAAAAACGGCTCCGATCTGTTCATCACGACCGATTTTCCACCGGCATTCAAGATCGACGGCCGGGTGACGCCGGTATCGAATCAGCCGCTGACGTCTGCACATACTCTCGAACTCGTGCGCGCTGTGATGAACGACAAGCAATCGGCAGAATTCGAAGCGAAGAAAGAGTGTAATTTCGCCATCAGCCCGGGCGACCTCGGCCGCTTCCGGGTATCGGCATTCGTGCAGCAGGGCAAGGTCGGCATGGTGCTGCGAACCATCACCACCAAAATCCCAAAAATCGAAGACCTGGGCGTGCCGGAGATATTGCGTGAAGTGGCGATGACAACACGCGGTCTGGTGATCATGGTCGGTGCCACCGGCTCCGGCAAATCGACCACGCTGGCGGCAATGGTCGGCTTTCGTAACGAAAACAGTTTTGGCCACATCATCACGGTGGAAGACCCGGTGGAATACATCCATCCGCACCGTAACTGCATCGTCACCCAGCGCGACATCGGCGTCGATACCGAAGACTGGGGCACGGCGCTGCGCAATACCCTGCGCCAGGCACCGGACGTTATTCAGATCGGTGAAATCCGCGACCGCGAAACCATGGATTACGCGATCGCCTTTGCCGAAACCGGCCATCTTTGCCTGGCAACCCTGCATGCGAACAGCGCCAACCAGGCGCTCGACCGGATCATCAATTTCTTCCCCGAAGAACGCCGCCAGCAATTGCTAATGGATCTCTCGTTGAATCTCAAGGCGATGGTTTCCCAGCGGCTGGTGCCATTGCGCGACACCAAAGGCCGCTGCGTAGCGGTGGAAGTGTTGCTCAATTCGCCGCTGATTTCAGACTTAATCTTCAAGGGCGATGTGCATGAAATCAAAGAAATCATGAAAAAATCGCGGGAACTAGGCATGCAGACCTTCGATCAGGCATTATTCGACTTGTACGAAGCCGACAAGATTTCGTACGAAGAAGCCCTGCGCAATGCCGATTCCATCAACGACCTGCGCCTGGCTATCAAGCTGCGCAGCAAAGATGCCAACAACCGCGATCACAATCAGGGCAACGAGCATCTCGGCATCGTCTGACGAGTATGTAAATTTTTCCTGGAGCCTTGCCGCATGTCGACCGTATTCGATTTTCAAAACAAATCTCTCGGCGGCAGCAACGTCGACCTCAGCGACTATCGCGGCAAAATACTGCTCATTGTCAATACCGCCAGCAAATGCGGCTTCACGCCGCAATACAAGGGCCTCGAATCGGTGTATCAGCAGTTCAAGGACCGCGGCGTTGTGGTGCTCGGTTTTCCATGCAACCAGTTCGGCGCGCAAGAACCGGGCGGCGCCGAGGAGATTGGCGCGTTTTGCGAAAAAAATTATGGCGTCAGCTTCCCGATGTTCGAAAAGATCGACGTCAACGGCAATGCAGCCGACCCGCTGTTCAAGCATTTGAAGCAAGCCGCACCCGGTGTCATGGGCACCGAAGCCATCAAATGGAATTTCACCAAGTTTCTGGTCAAGCCGGACGGCACTGTTTGGAAGCGTTACGCGCCTACCACCAAGCCGGAAGATATCGTTGGCGATATCGAGACGTTGTTGCCGTCGGCGTGAAGCGGTGCTATAGATTGGCCTGATTAAACCAACTAGATTTCATCGCTACGAAGTAAGTGCTAGCCAAGGTGGCTATCGCATTGACACAATGGCGAAACAACATGCCAAACGCCTCCAGTACACCCGCGGTTGGACAAAAAATCAATGACGCGCTGTCTCAGCTGTGCCGGCATCAAGTCTAAAAAATGCGACCTGGTTCGACAAGTGAATTGCCTGGTTTTGAAGCGATTCTGCCGCTGAGCCAGCTTCTCCAACTAAGACTGCATTTTGTTGCGTTACTTGATCCATTTGCGTAATTGCCTCGTTAACGCGCTCGATCCCATCGCTTTGTTCTTGGCTGGCCGCGACGATCTCACTCATGATGCCGGTGACGCTTTTAACGCTGGCAACAATATCGTCCATCGTGATGCCTGCCTCGCTGGCGAGCTTGCTGCCGATTCCTACTTTTTCTACTGAATCGCCGATTAGCATCTTGATTTCTTTTGCCGCTAGCGCTGAGCGATGGGCAAGGCCGCGCACCTCTGTGGCTACTACGGCAAATCCTCGGCCCTGTTCACCTGCGCGTGCAGCCTCCACTGCGGCATTGAGCGCAAGAATATTCGTCTGAAAAGCAATGCCATCGATGACAGCGATGATATCGACGATTTTCCGTGCAGAGGCGTTGATCGAATCCATGGTGTTGACCACGCGCACCACCACTTTGCCACCTTCAACGGCTACTTCCGATGCAGAAGCCGCGAGCTGATTGGCCCGCTTAGCATTGTCAACATTTTGCTTCACGGTGGCAGTTAGCTCGTGCATCGAGACTGCAGTTTTTCCCAGTGAATTTGCCTGCTGCTCTGTGCGGGATGACAAATCGAGGTTGCCTGCCGCGAGGTCATTAGAAGAAATCGCAATGGCATCAGAGCCAGTACGAACTTCGCCTACGATGCGTTTAAGGCTGCCGCTCATGTCTCTTAAAGCTTGCATTAATAGACCGGTTTCATCCCTACGATTTGGAACGAAAATCTCAGTATTTAAGTCTCCAGCGGCAATGCGCCCGGCACTAGATATTGCTGCATTAAGCGGTTTGACGATCATGCTGCTCATAAAAAATGAAATCGCAATTGAAATTAGCAGCGCCATGACAAAAATGACAAGCAAGATAATTCCCACCTTAGAAAACCTTGCGCTGGCATCGTTGTAACTAATCTGTGCTATTTTCTTTTCGACTTCTACAAGTGCCTTGAAATCTGTACTCAGCCCTCGAAATACGTCATCGGCTGTTTGCATCGCACTCATTCCAGTGTTGATATCGATTGTGCTCAAATCGATTGCCGTATCGACGCTGCTTTTATATTTTGTAAGTTTTGTTAGGATCGATCGTGCAATCTTCTGCTCTTCAGGAGCCAAACCGGATCTAGCTTCGAACCCAGCAATTTTTTTCATGACGCTGTCGATCGCAGTGCTTTGTTCTTTGGCAATCTGCACGATCTTGTCTTGCTTGAGATTACCAAGCCAGGTTAACAGCCGATATACATTGGAGTGCACGTCGGCTATTGCATTGGCGGACTCCGCGACAACTTGATAATTCCCAAGCCGCATAGTAAACATGTCGGTGAGCGTCGCGTGTTGCTGGGAAAGCGTGCTGAATGCCGTAATTTTAAAAATAATTAGAAAGACAATTGCCACGGTGGGCCCTACAAGAATCTTGTGCCAGACTTTCATTTGCTCGTTCCTTTATCTAGCCTGGATTGCACCGCGTGGCAATATTTGTCAAAGCTTGGCAATTACGATTTGTAGATACCGCCGCAAACCACGGTTTCATCAAGGCGCTCGCAGTACATCGACTTCGGCTCGATCTTTTTCGTGGTGGGATTCGTGAATTTGTAGTCCTGCCAGAAATTTGGTTTGGCTTTTCCCATAGTGACGCGCTCTCTCACAAATTCTTTACCGTCGACATCTTTTAGATCGATCAGATCGCGGCCGACCATTTTTTCATTCGCGCCATGAGCCCATACCTTGCCATCGAGACCATAGACAACCAGGTAAAGATCACGGTCTTTAAACTGACTTTCTTTACTAGTAATTTCTGCGTAACCTTTATCCTTGCCATTTGCCTTAATAAAAGCGACACCTTTTTTCACCATGGCTTCGGCATCTTTAGCGACTGCATTTTCGGCCGCCCAAGCGCCATTTGCGACACCGATTAATGCTGAGACAACGGTCGCGACTACCAGCTTACGAGTGAGGGTCTGCTGCATTTATTGCTCCTATTAGAGTTGCACGGGCCGTTTCAAAGGAACCGGCAAGTGACGATAATATCCTCAATTTCTTCATGGAAAGTATTTTCGTCCGTTTTTTAGCGAAATGCGATCGGAAATTGGGAAATAAACGACGCAATCGGATGGAGTTTTTACATGTGGTGTGTGCGCCACTGCAGTGTCGGCTATTTGGCGGTAAGCCTCCATTTTTGTACGCACCTGACATTTCTACTTTGTTTCTCTTGAGCGTTTACCTTTGGTAACACTGCCTAGTCAACGCAGCGCAATGCGTTCGCGTTACTAGTACAGAACTGGAAATATTTATTCTTTGTTCTTTTCCATCAACTACTGAGGTTTAAAAATGAAAAAACTGACCGCATTGATTGTCACGACTCTGTTTACTGGCGTTGCTTTTGCTCAAGCACCTGTTGCAACAACCACTACGACGCAGGGAACCGTTACCACACCTGCAACCAAGGCAGATGTGAAAGCTGCAGCGAACGTCGAAAAGGCAGAAATTAAAGCCACCGAGAAAATCGATAAAGCCGTTGCCGACGCTGCCGTGACACAAACCAAGGCAGATGCCAAAGCTTACAAGGCCAAAACTCAAGCCGAAGCAAAAGCCAACAAGAAGATTCTTGCAGCGAAGAAAGATGTCGCTGACGCTCAAATCGAAGCCAGCGCGAAGGTTGCAAGCGATAAGAAGTAAGGTGACTTGATGCCCGGCCAGGCTAGTCTTGCAAGCAGGCGTCACTGGTCAACAGTAGAAAACCGCGATGATTCGCGGTTTTCTATTGGGAGGCACATGTTTGAAAAGCAAATTTAAAAATAGCCGAGTGCAAAACCGCGCGTGCCAGGGTCGCTAACATTTATCAGGTTCAACACGCTCCGCGCTAATACTGCGCCCGGAATGCCGGTCAGCTTACAGATGTTCGACAAGGTCGATGTTAATGGCGACAGCGCCGACCCGCTGTTCAAACGCTTGAAGCATGCGGCTCCTGGTGTACTGGCTACCGAAGCCATCAAGTGGAATTTCACCAAGTTCCTAGTCAAGCCGGACGGCACTGTTTGAAGCGGTATGTGCCCACCACGAAGCCAGAAGATATGGTCGGCGATATCGAGGCACTTTTGAAAAAATAGTCAAACTCTGGCAATCTTATCTTCATTTTTGCCAGTATTTTAAGCAGGCTTGTTTGCCTGGGTACTGTACCAAACCGCCATGTTTTCATCCTCCAAAGCGTAGTCGCCTTGAAAAGCCTTCCATACCAGGCCTGCTTTACGCAAAGATTCCAGCGCCGCTTGCGCATCGCTGGCTTTAAGAGGTTTTCCGGCAAAGACCGAGTAGGCAGCGAGCGAATCGGCAGTGAAAGGTTCGTACTTCGCCCCCTGATCGATGATTCGAACCAACACCGCGCGCTGGGTCGATGTCAATGCATTGAATTCGCTTTCCATCTCTTGCCATATTTCGGTACGCAAATCTTCAGCGCCAGATCGCAGGCTTTCAGACAGCGTTCGAGCGCCTTGATCCAACGCTATCCTGCCGATCAGGGTGCGTAGTTTCTCAGGACGCTGTCCGACTAGTTGAAACGCCCCCCAGATCGCTTCTTCGGTGAATTGATTATCTGCTGCCAGCCGGGTATTGATATGAGCGGTATAAGCGTCCGAAAATCCTTTACCCAACAGCGGAAATTTTGTGATGTCGCAGCCGAAGAACGGCTGGGTTTTTTTCTGCACCAGTCGAGAAAGCTTGTCTTGATTCGACCCGGTAAAAACCAGAAAGAGCTTTTGAGGCTGATCCCCACCCTGATTCAAATGATCCCGAGCTGCTTTAAGGGCGAACATGGCGTCGATGCCCTGCTGCGTTGAAAACGCATGTTGTGCTTCGTCGATGACGATGACGACCGGCTTTTTCGCTGCTACATACAATGCTTCGAGCGCATCGGCCAGCGTGACGTTCGCAGGTAAATCGAGTGCATTTACATTTAAACTCAACGCACCAAACACATTCACTTTTTCGATGCCAGAGCTCTTGGCTAATCTGGCAATGATGCCTGCATACTGCGCTAAAACGCTCTTTATCGCTCCCGCAATAAGGCGGGCCGGATCGGCGGAATTGTCCGTCCACAAATCTACATAAACACTGACCCAGCCGCGCTTTGAAAAAGCCGGCAACAAGTCAGCACGCAAAAAAGTGCTTTTACCTGTACGCCGCGGAGCGGCCAAGAATAGGCCGGATCGTACGTCGACGATGCTCAACCCCTGCAACGCTTCACAATACTGGTCTGCGAGATGCGGACGCGTGTGGTTGAACGGCATAGCTGTTGTCATAGCGCTTTATGCTGATTTATATTTGATTTTATAAATTATAATACGAAATATAATTATCTATAAAAGGCCGTTCGTGGGTGTTTTTAACTAGCTTTTCTGACCATTTACACTTAGCAACACTACCTCGTCAGCACACTGCCGACTCTTTGCGTTACCGGCCAGGGATTACCGTAAATATTAATTGCTTGTACTTTTTTGTTCTTTTTCATCAACTACTAAGGTGCATAAATGAAAAACCTGACCGTCTTACTCGCCGCCGCCCTGTTTGCCAGCGTTGCCGTTGCTCAAGCTCCTGCTCTGCAAGCGCCTGTTACCACGACGACGACTGCACAAGGAACTGCGCCTGCGACCAAGGCCGATGTGAAAGCTGCGGCAAACGTCGAAAAGGCTGAAATTAAAGCGACGGAGAAAATCGATAAAGCGATCGCCGACGCTGCCGTGACACAAACCAAGGCCGATGCCAAGGCGTACAAGACCAAAACTCACGCTGAAGCAAAAGCCAACAAGAAAATTCTTGCAGCGAAGAAAGACGTCGCTGAGGCACAAGTCGAAGCCAGTGCGAAGGTTGCAAGCGATAAGAAGTAATGTGATTTGACGCCTGGCTGGGCTAGTCTTGCAGCCAGGCGTTACTGATGAACGATAAAAAACCGCGGTGACCGCGGTTTTTTATCGGAAGACATATTTTTGATAAGCGAATTTAAAAATAGCCGAGTAGCTTCAACGCCAATGGCAACAACAATGCCGTCAGCACGCCGGATATGCCCATCGCCAGTCCGGCAAAGGCACCCGCTTCTTCGCTGACTTGAAACGCTCGCGCAGTACCGATGCCGTGCGCAGCGGTGCCGAGTGCGAAACCACGAGTGCCAGGGTCGCTGACGTTCATCAGGTTCAATACGCTGCGCGCCAAAATTGCGCCCAAAATGCCGGTTGCGATCACCAACACTGCAGTCAGCGACGGCAACCCACCAATTTTTTCAGAGATGCCCATGGCAATCGGCGTCGATACCGATTTCGGCGCCAGCGACAACAGCGTTGCCGGAGACGCACCCAGTAACCTGCCCACGCCCATCGCGGTAACTACTGCGGTCGTGCTGCCGGCCAAAGCGCCGACCAGAAAAGCAAGCCAGTTGCGGCGCAACTTCTCCATCTGTTGAAACAGCGGAATCGCCAGGGCGACAGTGGCTGGGCCAAGTAGAAAGTGTACGAACTGTGCACCGTCGAAATACGCTTGATACGGCGTATTCGTGCCCCATAAAACAAGCACCAGCACTGCTACGGAAATCGCTACGGGATTGGCCAGTGGATTAAAGCCGGAGCGCGCATACAGCGTGTAGGCCAAATGATAGGCCAGCAGGGTTGCTGTAAGCCCCAGCAGTGGCGAAGCCGACAGATAAACCCATATGGCGCTGATTTGCGGCGTCATGGCTTGTCGTTTTCCGAGAGCGCTTTGCGCTTTTGCAGTCGGTGCACGATGCCTGCGGTAACGGCAATGGATGCGAGGGTGCTCGCCACGAGTGCGACTGCGATTGGCAACCATTCGTCGCCGATGCGTTGGGCATGCACCATGATGCCGACGCCAGCCGGAACGAATAGCAGCGACAGATGCCGCAGCAGCTCTAGCCCGGTGGGTGCCAGCGCCGGCGCAGCGCGGCGGTCTATCATCAAATAAAGGAACAGCAGCAGCATGCCGATCACAGGGCCAGGTACCGGAAGCGACAATGCGTACACCAAGCCCTCCCCTATTGTCTGAAATACCAGCAGTACCGTCAGCGTTCGAATCATGAAAATAACCCGGGGTTCATGGTGAAACCGCCGGGTTCATGATGCCAGAGCACTATCGATCAGTTCGATCCAATGCCGCACCGGCGTCGTCGTGCCGGATTGCAGATGAGTCAGGCAGCCGATGTTGGCCGAAACGATTTCCTGCGGACGACTTGCGAGCAAATTACTGAGTTTGTTGTCGCGTAATTGATAAGACAGCGCCGGCTGCAGAACGGAATAGGTGCCCGCCGAGCCGCAGCAGAGATGGCTGTCGGCGCACATTGTCACCTCCACGCCAACGGCACGCAGCACACCTTCGACTTTGCCGCGAATCTGCTGGCCGTGCTGCAGCGTGCAGGGCGGGTGATACGCCACCCGACTGACTACTTTTCCTTCCAGCTTCTTTACCAACGCGTCTTGAAACTCCGGCAGGATTTCACTCAGGTCGCGGGTCAGTGCCGCGATCCGTGCAGCTTTGGCAGCATAGGCGGGATCGTGCGCTAGCAGGTGGCCATAATCTTTGACCATTGCACCACAACCGGAAGCCGTCATGACGATCGCTTCGGCACCGGCTTCTACTGCCGGCCACCAGGCATCGATGTTACGGCGCATGTCGTCTGCTGCCGCCTCGTGGTCGTTCAGATGATGGCGAATGGCGCCGCAACAACCGGCGCGCGGGACCACGATCAGTTGTACCTCTAAAGCATCGAGCACCCGTGCCGTCGCTGCATTGATATTGGGCGCCATCGCCGGCTGTACACAGCCATCCAGCAACAGCATTTTTCGTGCATGCGCTGTAGCCGGCCAACTACCCGACTTCTGACGTGCCGGCACCTTGTTGCGCAGTGCGTTCGGCAATAGCGGTCGCATCAGCTGGCCTGCTTTCATCATCGGATTGAATAGCCATTTGCGCGGCAACACTTCTTTCAGCGCTGTCCTCAACAAACGCTGTATCGGCGCACGTGGCACTTGCGCATCTACCACTTCGCGGCCGATATCGACCAGCCGCCCGTATTGCACACCGGAGGGGCAAGTCGTTTCGCAATTACGGCAGGTCAGACAGCGATCGAGGTGAAGTTGCGTCTGCGCCGTAGCGGGTTTACCTTCCAACACTTGCTTGATGAGATAGATACGCCCCCGCGGGCCGTCGAGTTCGTCGCCGAGCAACTGATAGGTCGGACAGGTCGCAGTGCAAAAGCCGCAGTGCACGCATTTACGCAAGATAGCGTCGGCCTCCTGGCCTGCAGGCGTGTTTTTAATGAAATCGGCGAGATTGGTCTGCATGAATATTTTCCAGGGTCATAGATCGGGAATCATTGGTTTGAATTCACAAGTCTGAATTCACAAATCCAAATACATACGCCCCGGATTGAAGATCGATTGCGGATCGAACGTCGCTTTCAAGCGTTGATGAATTCGGGCCACTGCAGGTGCTAGTGGCTGAAACACGCCCTGCATCTTGTCGCCGCCGCGAAATAATGTGGCATGTCCTCCCGCGGCCGATACCGTCGCTCTGATCGCGTCCGTCGTGCCGGCTGCCGCTGTCGTACGCAGCCAGCGTTGGGCACCGCCCCATTCGATCAATTGCTTGCCCGGCAAATCGAGTGGCGGCGTGGTCGAAGGCACCGAGAGTCGCCACAAAGCATCGGCCTCGTTGATGCCGGCAAACAATGGCAGGGTCTGCTCTCTCGCTGCCTGCCAAAATGGTTCACCCTCGATCTCTTCGCCGCCCATTAGCAAACGCGCGGCACCGACTGCAGCCTGGGCACCGGACAGCCGTATCGTCAGGCTGTCGTCTTGCCACAAACTAGCCGATATCGGTAAAGGCTGGCCACCCCATATATTCAATTGAGTGATCGCCTCGGCCTGCGGCATCGACAAACGCACGGTCGTTTCGGTAATCGGTTTCGGCAAAACCTTGAGCGAGACTTCCAGCAGTAGCCCCAGTGTGCCTAAGGAGCCGGCTAACAAGCGCGAAACATCGTAGCCGGCCACGTTTTTCATCACCTGCCCACCAAAATGCAATACCTGCCCCTGGCCATTCATCATCGTCACGCCCAGAACAAAATCGCGCATTGCGCCGACTGCCTGCCGACGCGGCCCGGAAAGCCCCGCAGCAACCGCTCCACCTAGTGTGGCATTCGAGCCGAAGTGGGGTGGCTCGAATGCCAGCATCTGCCGCTGCGCAGCCAGCGCTGCCTCGATCTCACTCAACGGCGTGCCGCAGCGGGCCGTAATCACCAACTCGGTCGGCTCATAATCGACGATGCCGGTATGTTCACGCGTCGTCAGCCGTGCGCCACTCGGTGCCTGTCCATACCAATCTTTGGTTCCGCCGCCGGAGATACACAAGCCAGTGCGGTCGACACTTGCAGCGACGATCTGTTCGGCGAACATTGCAATCATATGTTCCATGTGTAGGCGCTCTAAAAACGGGGCAGCTCGGGGAACTTCAACTGCCCGCCACGCACATGCATCTTTCCGTACTCCGCACAGCGCTGCAAAGTCGGAATCGCTTTGTCGGGGTTGAGCAGGAAAGCCGTATCGAACGCACGCTTGACGGCAAAAAACACCTCCAGCTCCGCCGCGGAAAACTGTACGCACATGGAATTGATTTTTTCGATGCCCACGCCGTGTTCGCCGGTGATGGTGCCGCCTACTGCTACACACAACTCCAGTATTTCGGCACCGAACTGTTCGGCTAATAAAAATTCGCCTTCGACATTCGCATCGAACATGATCAGCGGATGCAGGTTGCCATCGCCGGCATGAAATACATTAGCGCAACGCAAGCCGTACTTCGTTTCCATGGCTTCGATACCGAGCAACACCTGCGCCAGATTTTTGCGCGGTATGGTGCCATCCATGCAGTAATAATCGGGCGATATCCGCCCCGCCGCTGGGAAAGCATTTTTACGCCCGGACCAGAATTTCAGGCGCTCCAGTTCGTTTTGCGAGACTGCAATCGCGGTTGCACCGGAGGCTTGCAGTACCGCCACCATGTGCCCGATCTCTTCCTCGACTTCTTCCGGCATGCCATCGGATTCGCATAACAGTATCGCTGCCGCGTCCGTGTCGTAGCCCGCCTTGACAAAGGGCTCCACCATGCGCGAAGACGTTCGGTCCATCATTTCCAAGCCGGCAGGGATGATGCCGGCGGCAATCACGCTTGCCACGGCATTACCGCCTTTTACGACGTCGTCGAACGACGCCATGATCACCCGTGCCAGCGGCGGCTTGGGAATCAAACGCACCGTCACTTCGGTCACGATGCCGAGCATGCCTTCGGAGCCGATGAATACTGCCAACAAGTCCAACCCCGGTGCATCCAGCGCAGCGCCACCCAATTCGACGATTTCACCGTCGATGGTGACCATCCGCACGCGCAGTACGTTGTGAACCGTCAAGCCGTACTTCAGGCAATGCACACCACCGGAATTTTCTGCGACATTACCGCCGATGGTGCAGGCGATTTGCGAAGACGGGTCGGGGGCGTAGTACAGGCCGTAAGGTGCGGCCGCTTCGGATATCGCCAGGTTGCGTACCCCCGGCTGCACCACTGCTGTTCTGGCGTGCGCGTCGATATCGACGATGCGACAAAGCTTGGCTGTGGAGAGTACGACACCGTCTGCGATCGGCATCGCGCCGCCGGAGAGCCCGGTACCTGCGCCACGTGGCACGATGCATACCTGCAGGGCACGGCAGGTGTCAAGCACTGCGATTATCTGCGCCTCGTTTTGCGGCAGCACCACCACCATCGGCAATTGCCGATAGGCAGACAGCCCATCGCATTCATAGGGGCGAGTATCTTCTTCGTCGAACAATACACAGTCCTTCGGCAACAAGGCATGCAACGCCGCAACGACCTGACGCTGTCGTTGCGGTGTGAAAACCGGGGTGGATGCGTCAGGTGCCGCGGCCATTGCTTGCATGATAAGCCTTATCAAGGATGTCGCATTGACGATCGAGTGTAGCCAAAAAAAAAGTTTTGTGGGCAAAACTTGCTGATACCGTTCATCCCGCACTGCACCACGTTCGCCTCCGATTTTTAACGTATCCTTGACGCTCTTTTTTTAGCCGGCAGAATTTACATGGGTAATCGTCTTTCGAAAATCGCCACCCGCACCGGCGACAATGGCACGACCGGGCTGGGAGATGGCAGCCGCATCGACAAAGATAATCTGCGAGTGCATGCGATGGGGGAGATAGACGAGTTAAACGCACACGTCGGTCTTTTGCTATGCGAGCCGATGCCGGAAGCCTTGCGTGCAGAACTCGTCGTCATTCAACACGACCTGTTCGACATGGGCGGGGAACTTTGCATTCCTGGCTACACCATGATCGGCGACGAGCATGTACTGAGACTCGACAGTTTGCTAGAGCACTACAATGCTGAATTACCCGCGCTGGCCGATTTCATCCTTCCGGCCGGTTCACGAGCAGCTTCTCAAGCACATGTGTGCCGCACGGTTTGTCGACGTGCCGAACGCGTGCTCGTTAGCCTCGGCAAGGTCGAAGCGCTTAATGACAATCCACGGCGTTATATCAATCGCCTGTCGGATTTACTCTTCGTGCTTTCCCGCGTACTGAACCGCTTTAGCGGCGGCAGCGACGTATTGTGGCAAAAAGAGCGCGGCGGTGCGGGTATGCGCTGAGGTGTGATGAAGTGCGCTGACTAACGATCTCAGGATCGGGGGTCCGCAGCCACCAAGACGCTGCACCGCACCTTCTCCACCAAAATGGCGTCGGTCGCGCCACGCCACCAACGCAATGCGAATGGCTTTTGACGGGAATGGCCGATGATCACCAAGTCGACATTTAATGCCTCCACCGCTGCAGCGATCGTTTGTACAGGATCGCCACAATCGATTTGCAGGGTCGTGTTCAGACCATGATTCTGCAGGATTGCGCAGGCCTGTAGAGCATCCTCACGCGCTCTGTCCCGCGCTACTTGCAAATCGGCTTCGTAAGTCGTTTCGACGAATGTACCGAGTTCGCTGACCACCGGTGTGGGCGGCGGGTCAATGACGACCAATACATGTACTAATGCATCAGCGTGCGTTGGTAGCAATCGCTGACATTCATGTAAAGCGGAATGACTGCTGCTACTGCTGTGGTAAGCCACCAAAATATTGCGATACATAAGCGCCCCCCAGATGGACTGCGGATTGCAGCGTTGAATTGCCCGTATGCGTCAGTATAGGCTTCTTGGCGATCTTGCCAAGCAGGCGAATCAGGCTACATGATTTACCACGAGACGAGGTTCGCCTTTGTTAAAGCGCTGCCTCACCGATGCCGCAATACCAACGCCATCCAACCCGCAGGCCGATAGCAGTTCGGCAACGTCGCCATGGTCGATAAAGCGATCAGGCAAGCCCAACATGAGCAGTGGCTTGACGATACCCTCGGCAGCAAGCGCTTCGGCGACCGCTGCTCCGGCACCACCCATGATGCAGCCCTCTTCGACCGTGACCAACGCCTCGTGGGTCGACGCCAGTTCACGGATCAGCGCCAGATCGATCGGTTTGATGAAGCGCATGTTGGCAACCGTCGCATCCAGCAGTTCGCCGGCTGCCAATGCCGGTGCCAGCATCGTACCGAAAGCCAGGATCGCGATCGTATGCCCTTCGCGACGCCGCTCGCCCCGGCCCATTGGCAATGTCGCCAGACCCGGCTCGATCGCCGCTCCTACTCCCGCGCCACGCGGGTACCGGACCGAGGCCGGGCCTTGGTATTGATAGGCGGTGGTGAGCATCTGCCGGCACTCGTTTTCATCCGACGCTGCCATCACCACCATGTTCGGTATGCACCGTAGGAAGGCAATATCGTAATTACCGGCATGTGTCGCACCGTCGGCACCTACCAGACCGGCACGATCCAGGGCAAAAGTGACGTCAAGGTTTTGCAAGGCGACATCATGAATCAACTGATCGTAACCGCGCTGCAAGAAAGTAGAATAAATTGCCAGCACCGGCTTCATGCCTTCACAGGCAAGACCGGCGGCAAACGTCACCGCGTGCTGCTCGGCGATACCGACGTCAAAGTATCGATCGGGAAAACGCTCCTCGAAGTGGTTCATGCCGGAGCCGCCGCACATCGCCGGCGTAATCCCGATCAGCCGATTGTCGGCGTCCGCCATATCGCAGAGCCAGTCGCCGAAAATCTGCGTGTAAGTCGGCTTGCCGGCCAGGCCGGGCTTGATACCTTCGGCTGGGTTGAACTTGCCGGGGCCGTGATAGAGCACCGGATCGGCCTCGGCCAGCTTGTAGCCCTGCCCTTTCTTGGTCACCACATGCAGAAATTGTGGGCCTTTCAAGTGTTTCAGGTTTTGTAACGTCGGAATCAGCGACTCCAGGTCGTGACCGTCGATCGGGCCGATGTAATTAAAACCGAATTCTTCGAACATGGTGGCCGGCACTACCATGCCCTTGGCATGTTCTTCGATACGTTTGGCTAACTCCAACACCGGCCCTGGCAATACCGTCTTGCCGACATTTTTGGCAGCGGCATAAAAGCGCCCCGACATCAACCGTGCCAGATAGCGATTGAGCGCACCGACGGGCGGCGAAATCGACATGTCGTTGTCGTTCAATACCACCAGCAAATTGATGTCTTCATGAATGCCGGCATTATTCATGGCTTCGAATGCCATACCCGCGGTCATTGCGCCATCACCGATGACGGCGATCGAATGCCGGCTTTCGCCCTTGCAGCGTGCCGCCAGCGCCATGCCCAGGGCAGCCGAAATAGAGGTCGAGGAATGAGCCGTGCCGAAGGTATCGTACTGGCTCTCCGAACGACGCGGAAAACCGGAGATACCGTCACGCTGGCGCAGGCTGCCCATGCGGTCGCGCCGTCCCGTCAATATCTTGTGAGGATAGGTTTGATGGCCGACGTCCCAGATGATGCGGTCGTGCGGAGTATTGAACACGTAATGCAAGGCGATCGTCAGCTCCACCGTACCGAGATTGGACGACAGGTGGCCACCGGTCTGGGCAACCGACGCCAGAACGAATTCCCGAAGCTCGCGTGCCACAGTATCGAGCTGATTCCGGCCGAGACGCCGCAGGTCGGATGGCTGATCGATTTTTTTCAATAAATCCATGACTAAGTCTTCCGTTGCACGATCAAATCTGCCAGGTTTCGCAACATCGACGCCGCCGTGCCGAACGGCGCGACAGCACGGTGCGCATCCTGGCGCAGCTTTTCCGCCAGATCCCTAGAAGGTTGCAGACCAAGAATGCCGACATAGGTCGGCTTATTGGCTGCGGCATCCTTACCGGCAGTCTTTCCAAGAGTAGTCGAATCGGCCGTGGCGTCGAGCACGTCATCGACGACTTGAAAGGCTAAGCCGATCGCGTCGGCATACTGTTCAAGCGCCTTTATTTCATCCGGCTCGTGGGTTTCACCGCAATAAGCACCCAGCAACACGGATGCACGCAGCAACGCACCGGTCTTCAACCGATGCATATGCTCGAGCGCATCGATATTCAATACAGTGCCGACGCTTTCGAGATCGATTGCTTGCCCGCCGCACATGCCCGCCGGTCCGACGGCCTGCGCCAGCAAGCGCAACATTTCTATTTGCCTGGCAGCAGGAATATCTGTGGCAGCGCTGGCCAGTACAGCAAACGCTTGTGCCTGCAACGCATCGCCGGCCAGCAGCGCGGTGGCTTGGTCATATTGCACATGTACGGTTGGCTTACCTCGCCGTAACGCATCATCATCCATGCAGGGCATATCGTCGTGCACGAGCGAATAAGCATGCAGCATCTCTACTGCTACCGCCGCACGCGACATCGCCGCGATCGGTGCTTCGGACAACGCGCCAGCTGCAAATACCAGCAATGGCCTGACGCGCTTACCACCGCCCAACACGGCATAACGCATGGCTTCATGTAGCCGTTGTGGTGCAGTGGCTGCTAACGGCAGATGCAGGTTTAGCGCCGTTTCGACACCTTCCTGCACTTCGCGCATCCATTCCAGAAAATCTTCCTGCCCGCTCATTCGCCGCCTTCTGCCATACCACTGCCGGGCACCAGCGGCTTGAGCACGTCACCCTCCAGCACTTTCACTTGCTGGTCTACATGCTCCAACTTCGCATTGCAAAAGCGCACCAGCTCCGCACCACGCCGGTAGGCAGTCAGCGATGCTTCGAGCGGCAACGCCCCGGCTTCCATCTGCCCGACCAGCTGCTCAAGCTCGGCCATGGCATGTTCGAACGACCTCGGGGCTGACGCCTCGACCTGACTCGAATCTAATTTCGACTCGCGTTCGGATTCCTGGAGAATTTTTTTAGCCATAGATAAAAGGTGCGCAGAAGGTACGCGGCAAGCGCGTGGGGCAGCGATCAACCCATCATTTTAAAACAAACGCTGGCTGCCAGGCGTTTAGATGGTGGGTAGCCTGGTCGAAATTGGTAATAAATTGCAACCGGGAAATGACATGTCAAGCGATGAAATAATCGGAGGTACCTAACAGAAAGATCAGAAAATCCGTTGCGGTATAATCGACGGTTACGTCCAAAATCTCCCTTTCATCTGCTTCTGGCAATCCTTGACTCGGTTTTTGCGGATCTTGCTCTCTTGGGTTGGTGCAAATTAATTTGGGGGTGGGGATGTCCGACCTGGCTACTCTTGCCAAACTGGCGCGCTCAAGCGCGCAACTTCCGGTAAGTGTCTATTTCGACGAATCGTTGTTGAAACAAGAAATCGAGCAACTTTTCCGTTGTGGGCCGCGCTACGCAGGCCACGAACTCATGGTGCCTGAAATTGGCGATTTTGCCACCCTGCCCTGGGAAAACGAAGGCCGCATGCTGGTGCGCAATGCGGCCGGTATCGATCTTTTGTCGAACGTATGCCGCCACCGCCAGGCGAAGATGTTGAACGGCCGCGGCAATGCCAATAACATCGTCTGCCCGCTGCACCGTTGGACCTACGATTTGAAAGGCGAATTGATCGGGGCGCCGCATTTCGGTGAAACGCCGTGCCTGAATCTATCGAATACGCCACTTCAACGCTGGAACGGCCTGCTGTTCGAACGCAACAATGTCGATGTCGGCGCGATCATGAAAAACCTTTCGGTTTCGCACGAACTGGACTTTTCAGGCTACATGCTCGACCACGTCGAAGTTTTCGAATGCGACTACAACTGGAAAAGCTTCATCGAAGTTTATCTTGAGGATTACCACGTCGAGCCGTTCCACCCGGGATTGGGCAGCTTCGTCACTTGTAGCGATCTGCGTTGGGAATTCGGTGCTGACTACAGTGTCCAGACCGTAGGCGTTAATCATGCCCTGGCAAAATTCGGTACGCCGACCTACCGCAAATGGCAGGAAGAGGTGATGAAATTCCGTCAGGGTGAAGCACCGCCCTTCGGCGCTATCTGGCTGACGCTCTACCCGAACATCATGGTGGAATGGTATCCACACGTATTGGTGATTTCTACCGTATGGCCGCGTGGTCCGCAAAAAACCACGAATGTCGTCGAGTTTTACTATCCTGAAGAAATTGTACTGTTCGAGCGCGATTTCATTGCAGCCGAACGCGCTGCCTACCGCGAAACCTGCCTCGAAGATGATGAAATCGCTCTGCGCATGGACGCCGGCCGACGTATTCTAATGGATCGTGGCGTCAATGAAACCGGGCCATACCAGTCACCGATGGAAGATGGCATGCAGCATTTCCACGAATGGTATCGTCGCAAAGGCATGATCCACGCACAACTCTAGACCTGCCCCATGCCTCTGCAATCGCTTTGGATGCTGTTTGCCAGCTTCGTTTTCGCCATCATGGGCGTTTGCGTAAAGCTGGCCTCGCAGGACTACTCTACTACCGAGATTGTGATGTATCGCGGAATAGTCGGTGCGCTGTTTCTCGGTATATACGTGCGGCTACAACACGGCACCTTGCGCACCGCTTACCCGTTGCAGCATCTCTGGCGCGGCCTGCTCGGTACCACGAGCCTGTGGCTATGGTTTACCTCGATTAGCCGCTTGCCTTTGGCAACAGCCATGACGCTCAATTACATGTCGCCGATCTGGATGGCGATCATCCTTCTCGTGTTCAACTGGCGGCGAAAGCAAAACAACTTTGAATTGGGGCCGACGCTGGCAATTGTCATGAGCTTCGTCGGGGTGACGCTCTTGCTGCAACCGGCAATACATGCGGATCAAACGCTCGGCGCGGTATTTGGACTACTTTCCGGCGCACTCTCGGCGCTAGCGTATTTGCAGGTGCGCCAACTTGGTAGCCTAGGCGAGCCGGAATATCGCGTAGTGTTTTATTTTTCCGTGCTCGGCGCACTATCCGGCCTGATAGGAACGTTGTTGACCAGCATATTTACTCAAAATCCAGACTATGCCTGGCATGCGCATTCGATGCGCGGCGCGTTGCTGTTGGCAGCAATCGGTGTTACGGCAACCGTCGCACAGATCGCTATGACACGCGCTTATCGTTTGGGTAAAACGCTGGTGACCGCGAATCTGCAATATGCCGGCATCGTGTTTTCCAGTATCTGGGGCATTGTGATCTGGGGCGATTTGCTGAGCTGGGTCGGCTGGCTGGGAATTTTTGTAATTTTGACTAGTGGATTGATTGCCACTGGCTGGCAGCACAAAGCAGCCATGTTCAGGGCCCGCAAACGAGGTTGAGCGGTGGATTGAATTTTTTGGGGGTCGCCGCAGCTATTTTCTCGGCGCAACGTGCCCTCATACAGACGGGCAAATCTTCTGCCAGCCAACTCAGTTCGGCGAGAAACGGCAGACGCAACGTCTCGGGTAGCACGGCATACGTTTCCAGGGCTTCGTCTAGCGATGCCAGGCGATTTTCAGGGTCGGCAGCATTTGCCTGCGTCAACCATCCGGCGGTTTGCTCCAATAATTTTTTCAAGGCGTCAGACAATGCCTTGAAAACTACTTTCCGATGTGGCTCGTGCACACAATCCGCGGCATTCAGAACAGCTTCGAACAATGCAATCCTCTCCTGTCTCTCCGGGAAGTTATATAAGCTGGCGCAGTGCCGAACGATCGAAACCAGGAAAACTTCTTGGTCAATCGGGCCTAGGTCGTACGTCTGTTGTAGCGATTCGCGCAGCACGCCGACGACGCTACGACAAACCGGTGCAGTCTGCGCTCGTTGAAAATGTTCCACCAAGCAATCCAAAACCTCCATCCTGCTGCAAAGACCCTCATGCACCGATAGCTTCAATAGTTTGTCGAGATTGACGTCTAGACGGGAGGCCAGTAGTGGACTGTCTAAAATTTCCGAAATCTTTATCAATGCCGCACTGTGCATAATCTTTGGCATAGCGTTGCAACACACAATCGCCTCGTCAAGTGCACGTTGGTGGTGTGTCGTTTCTAAAGACGAAATTTGATCGACCAACACACTAAGACGATTCCAATTTGCGAGCGGCAGTTTCGGTCTGATTACGCGCTTGAAGTCACTTGCCGTGTCGCGTCCCCAGTCGTCCGGCATCAGTTCGATTCCATCGAACAACCCGGCGGCGCAGTCCAAGGTCTCCGTCACCGATAACTTGTCTGCCATAGCCAGCAACGACCATAAGCCGCCGCAGCAACCTGCTCGACTACCCGCATATGGCAGCACGGTTGCCAGCTTACAAATCGTCTCTTGCCAAGCCGCACGCGGCAAGGCTTTCGCGGCATCTATCAAATCAGCGAACGCCTGGTCACGTTGAAGCATCGGCAAATGCATCATGGCGCGGCTTATTGCGGCGAGCAGCCGAATCGACTGTTCCGATCCATTCGATTTTTTAAGTTCGGCTAATCCTTGAAGCCATTGTTCGAAACGTGCGTACGGATCGGCTATCAGGTACAAGCCATCGATCAGTTCGGCAAATGTCTGGCATTTTTCAGTAGGTGCCGCACGCAACAGGTCGTTGCGGAAGCTCGCAAAAAAACGGTCGAACATGTGGAGCGCCTCGGGCTGACCCTCGAACTTGCCAACGTGCGCTCTAAAGGTAGGCTCGACAAATACTGCGGCCAGCGTTTTCAAAAGTGCCAAGCAATACGCTTTGCAAGACAACGTCGTCGACGCCGATCTGAACGCGTCTACCAAATCGGCAATATTCTCGTCGGCGTAGCGCAGGTGGGAACACAGATGTGCAGGTACTTCCTTTAGCACTTCGAACTGCAATGCCTCCGGCAGCGCTGTCGCTTCAGCGATCAATGCATGAAAATAATCGCCGATGTTGCGTTCGCCATTACCTGTTCTACATTGAAATAAAAGCTTGCCAGCGTTCGCCTGCTCAGACATTGCGCGCCTAGTATCAGGATTAACGCAAGCTAGCACTGAAGGCTCGATACCTTCCAGCGGGAAGAAGCTACCGATTTTCTGCAATATATCGGGACTGAGTGAGGCGAACGACACGTTTTTTCCATCGCCGGGACGTGGCAGCAAGTGCAGCTTGTCATCCAGCGATTTTTCTACTGGGTTGTCGTGCGCGGATCCGATTTCCCGATCACGCTCGTTGTCAATGGTCACAGCGCTCGTCGAGACCAGCGTCGTCGGTGAGGCGTGGGGGTCAAAACATGTATTCATCATGGAGTAAGTGTGGGGACAGTCAGTATCTCGAAGATACACGCGCACTGCACAACAAGCGCTTAATCGTGTGAAAACTTCTCGACACGCTCAAGAAAAATTGAGTTTTGAAGATATTTTCATGAGTCGTTATCTCGGAACAATGTTCGTTCTGTGCAATGTTGCATGACATTCGCGCCGACATACTCTAGTCACAGTGTCAACAAACG
The DNA here is from genome assembly GCA_040385645.1 of Pseudomonadota bacterium. Taxonomy (GTDB): domain Bacteria; phylum Pseudomonadota; class Gammaproteobacteria; order Burkholderiales; family Burkholderiaceae_D; genus JANXSS01. Next base: position 22,498 of record JAZKGZ010000015.1, on the reverse strand, counting down.
AACTGTACCAAAAGTAACGTGTTATTCCCAACAGCTGGGTCATCCGATCAAGCGTTGTCACACCGGAGAAATCTTATGGGCGCAATTGGTAATGTAATCAGCAAGGTCGTCGACGGCATTGGCGGAGCCCTTGAAGGCGTAGGCAAAATGGTGACGAGCGCTCTAACGCTCGACTTCAGTGGCGTAATGGACGGTGCTAAAGACGTTTTAAAATCTTCACCAGTCGTTGCGGCGGCTTCGAGCTTAATGGACGGAGCGTCTGGGGGTGATGCTAAGGCGAAGAAAGATGCGACTGATACAGGAGCAAAAGCATCGGCCGCTGCAGACGCTACCGCTGCTACTGCTGCTACTGCCACAGAAAATGCCGGAATTCTGGCCTGACTCGGTACCCTCTTTGGACTTGTGCAGCCATCGGGCACGTAGTGAACCACACACCTTATAACTAAGTCATGGTTCATGCTGCAAACCCGGTGGCACTCTTAAAAAATCCATGCCATTCGAGAGATGAAAAATGCAAACTGATCAAATTGATTCAGCTACGATGAAAAAAGAGATTGCCAATGCTATTCGGCATAATCTACTCGATGACGCCGAGTCAAAATTACAGCAGCTATACGAGATCGACCCGAGCGCGCGTGAGCAACTGATTTTTCCCGCGATAATCGCAATTCAACGCGGCAATGTACTGGATGTGCTGCAACATATTAATAGTTTGCCGGAAGATCGGTGTCCCGAAATCAAGGCAATCTGCTTGAATCTACTCGGCGACCCTACCTGGCACGCTTATGCACTTGCTTTAGAAGATTCTCCAGATCCTTTCATCCGTAAAGCGATGCGACAATTGTTGGAGCGTCCCGACGACAGTGCTACGCATTAATGGAGGCGTGATGAGCCGGCTCACAACCACAGATGCGGTCGATCTCGATATCTTTTATACAGCGGACTCGTTTCGTTACACGGGCGAGCGTAAAAAGCTACTGGATCTGGTAACCAAAGAAGTATTCATCGGTTTTTACAAAAATTGCGCCTCGCGTGGCTTCCAGTTCGACGGACAACCTATCGGAGGAATAATCTTCGATGGCACAGAAGCGCATATCGCTATTCTTCCCGAATATCACGGACGATGGGCAATTCTTTTGAAGCCTGCACTGAAATGGCTATTCACCCTGAAGCCTGAAATTTTTGTGGAAATCGACATCGATAACGAAAAATGCCTGGCATTTATGGACCGAAATGGTTGGCAACGCATGAGAGTCAATGCAACCAGCATCACGTATCGGATGACTCTTCAAACTTCGACGCAAAAAATAGATAAAAAAGTTGCCGCTTTGGCCGCTATCAATGCGCCTGGCCCTTTAGCAGTACCACGATCACAACCCCCAGTGCAATCAATGCAATCTGCGGGATCGTTTCCCTAAGCGTTGCCCGGCGCTGCATTTGAGGCATCAGGTCGCTCACTGCAATATAAATAAAGCCGGAGGATGCGAACACCAGCACGAATGGAATCCATTCCATGCCTTGTTCCAGCATGACATAACCGAGCACGCCACCGATAACGGACATGAGGCTGCAGATGAAGTTATAGATGAAGGCACGGGTGCGGCTAAAACCGGCGTTGAGCAAAACAATGAAATCGCCGATTTCCTGTGGAATTTCGTGGGCGATAATGGCTAATCCTGTCACCAGGCCAAGTTTCGGATCCGCCAGAAATGCGGCGGCGATGAGTATGCCGTCGGTAAAATTATGCATACCGTCGCCGACCAAGATCATCCACCCGGCCTTCCCAGCTTCTCGCGCGTCGTGCCCATGATGATGCGCGTGGCCGTCACCTTCGTGATGATGCGAGTGACGCAGGATCGCCATTTTTTCCAGCAAAAAGAATCCCAGCAGGCCGACCAGCAGGGTCGCGAACAACGTGTGCGTGTCCGCGCCGGATTCGAACGCCTCCGGCAACGAGTGGAGCAGCGAAGTCGATAGCATGATGCCCACCGACAGGCTAACCATTCGCTCAACCATTTTCGATAGCAGAGCGAATGAGAAAAACGCGGCCGCAGTGATGCTGACCACCCCGGCGATGGTGGTGGTCAGCAGGATCGATGCCAGAGTCGAATCGATGATTTATCCAATAATGTTAAGAGTCGTGCCGGAGCTTGGCGAAATCGCTGGCTAAGCCGTCAAGCCACACCACGCGACTTGAACCAGGCCAGGGTACGAGCGAAGCCATCTTTGGCATCGGCAGCGACATATTGCGGACGGTAATCGGCATGAAACGCATGCCCGGAATTTTGGTACACGATAAATTCCGATTTGCTGTTGCCGGTCGCTAGGGCCATTTTCATCTGTTCCACTGTTGCCAGCGGGATACCCTCGTCTCTGGCACCGTAGAGCGCCAGCACAGGCACTTTCAATGCCGCTGCGATATCGACGGGATGGGTCGGCGTGAGCGGGCTTTTTTCACCGACCAGGCGACCATACCAGGCGGCACCGGCTTTGACGCTAGGATTGTAGGCAGCGTACAGCCATGTGATACGACCGCCCCAGCAAAAACCGGTGATGCCGAGTTTGTCGGTGTTGCCGCCGTTGGCCTTGGCGTAAGCAACGCAGGCGTCGAGGTCGGTCATGACCTGTGCATCGGGTACCTTTGACACGACTTCCTTGATGACTTCTGCAGCCGTGCCGTAGACGGTTGGGTCGCCCTGGCGCTCGAACAAGTCGGGTGCCAGCGCTAGATATCCCAGTTTGGCGAACCGGCGGGCGACATCGGCAATATGCTCATGCACGCCGAAAATCTCCGAGATCACCAGTACCACCGGCAACCCGGTCTTGCCCTCGGGCTGTGCACGGTACACCGGCACTTTCTGGCCATTCACCGTCAACGTAATTTCGCCGGCTGTCAGCCCGACCGTATCGGTCTTTATGACGGTATTGGCGGATACAGGCAATGCGGCGGCAGCAAAACCGGCACCGATGGCGGTTTTGAGAAACCCACGGCGATCCGTACCGTCAGCGATGGTGGAAGAACCGATCAAACTTTTCATATCCTGATTGAAATTATCGTCACGCATGTACTTCTCCTTGGGTGTTAATTAAATTTAGCGAACAAAATTCAGTGAATGAAATTCAGGACTGAGGCGCATCAATGCGCTTTATCCCAATTCTCGCCTACGCCAACTTCGGCGGTCAGCGGCACTTTCAGTGTTGCGACACCAGCCATGAGTTCCGGCACCTTCACCTTGACCAGCGCCAGTTCATTTTCAGGCACTTCCAGTACTAGTTCATCGTGCACCTGCATCACCATCAACGACTGCAAGTGCTGGGCTTCGAGCCAATCCTGCACTGCCACCATCGACAGCTTGATCAAGTCGGCAGCCGTGCCCTGCATCGGCGCATTGATCGCGGCGCGTTCGGCGCCTTGCCGGCGCGGGCCGTTGGCAGAATTAATTTCTGGCAGCCACAAGCGGCGTCCGAACACGGTTTCTACGTAGCCGTGCGCGCGTGCCTGCAAGCGGGTGCGGTCCATGAATTTTCGGACCCCGGAAAACCGCATGAAGTATTTGTCGATATAGTTTTGCGCCGCATTGCGCTCGATCGTCAGTGCTGTCGCCAGCCCGAAAGCACTCATACCGTAAATCAGACCGAAATTAATGATTTTTGCCGTACGGCGCTGGTCGTTTGTCACCTCGGCCGGCGTCGACCCGAAAATTTCGGCAGCTGTGGCGCGGTGAATGTCTTCCCCTTCCGAAAAAGCCCGCAGCATCGCTTCGTCGTCGGAAAGATGGGCCATGATCCGCAACTCGATCTGAGAATAATCCGCCGAAACGATGACCTTGCCCGGCCCGGCAACGAATGCTTCGCGGATGCGCCGCCCTTCGGTACTGCGGATGGGAATGTTTTGCAAATTCGGCTCGTTCGACGCCAGGCGCCCGGTGATTGCTACCGCTTGCGCATAGTTGGTATGTACCCGACCGGTATCGAGATTGACCATACGCGGCAATTTATCGGTGTAGGTCGATTTCAATTTAGACAAGCCGCGGTTTTCCAGTAATAACTTTGGTAGCGGATAATTCTCGGCCAGCTTTTGCAGCACGTCTTCATCGGTGGATGGGGTGCCCGAAGGCGTTTTCTTGATCACCGGCAGTTGCAGACGTTCGAAAAATATTTCGCCGATCTGTTTGGGCGAGTTCAGGTTGAATGGCGAGCCGGCCAGCTCGTAAGCTTTGGCTTCGATTTCCAACATGCGCCGGCCCAGCTCATTTGATTGCACGGCCAACACGGCAGCGTCGATCAACACGCCGTTGCGCTCGATCTTTTGTAATACCACCGCTGTCGGCAACTCGATCTTCTCGTAGATATAAGTCAGCTTCGGATCGCTCTGGATGTGCGGCCACATCGCGTGATGCAGCTGCAGCGTTATATCCGCATCCTCAGCGGCGTACTGCGTGGCCGTTGCCAGATCCACCTGATCGAAGCAAATTTGCGACGCGCCCTTGCCGCAGACATCTGCGTAAGACATGGTTTTTCGGTTGAGATGACGCAACGCCATACTATCCATGTCGTGGCTCTTATGAGACTCAAACACGTAGCTTTGCAACAAGGTGTCGTGCACGATGCCACGCAGGGTAATGCCGTGGTTGGCGAAGATATGGCTGTCGTATTTCAAGTGCTGGCCGACTTTCGGCTTTGTCGGGTCTTCCAGCCAGGCTTTCATCTTTGTTAAAACATGCTCGCGCGATAGCTGGACCGGCGCATCTTGATAGCGGTGCGTCAGTGGGATGTAAGCGGCGACGCCTGGCGTGCAGCACAGTGATATGCCGACCATCTGCGCCTGCATCGGTATCAGCGATGTGGTTTCGGTATCGACCGAAGTCAGTGCAGCGCCATCGACGGTGGCAAGCCAAGCATCGAGCTGCGCATCGGTCAATACGGTTTCATAATGCGACTCCACCACAGGTGCATCGGCTGCAAACAGTCCACCCTGCGCGTTTGTCGGCGCAGTAGTGCCGGTAGCGGTAGCAGCTTCGGCGCTCAGTTCGCGTAACCAAGATTTGAAGCCATTGCGGGCAAAGAAATCCAGCATCGATTCACGGTTCTCGGGCATTTGCGCCAGCGACGTCGAAATCGATGTCATGTGTGCCGAGAGGTCGCAATCCGTTTTTACCGTAATCAACACCCTGGCCTTGGGCAGCCAATCGAGGGCACGTCGCAAATTGTCACCGACTGCACCTTTGATGAAGTCGGCATTGGCGACGACGCCATCAAGATCGCCATACTGCGTCAACCATTTCACGGCGGTTTTGGGCCCAACTTTTTCGACCCCGGGCACGTTGTCGACAGTATCGCCAACCAGGGTCAGATAATCGACGATACGCTCGGGCGGCACGCCGAACTTGGCCAACACGCCGGCATGATCGAGTTTCTCGTTGCTCATCGTGTTGATCAGCATGACCCGGTCGTTGACCAGTTGCGCCAGATCTTTGTCGCCGGTGGAAATAACGGTTTTCACATCGCAAGCGCTTGCCTGCACTGCCAGCGTACCGATTACGTCGTCGGCTTCGACGCCATCGACCATCAGGATCGGCCAGCCCATCGCCCGTACGGCTTCGTGAATCGGTTCGATCTGCCGGCTCAGGTCGTCGGGCATGGCCGCCCGCTGCGCTTTGTAGGCTGGATAGAGTTCATCGCGAAAGGTCTTTCCCTTTGCATCGAACACGCAGGCAATATAAGCAGCCGGGTAATCCATGCGCAACCGTCGCAGCATGTTGATCATGCCGTAGATGGCACCCGTCGGTTCTCCCGCTGTATTGCGCAGGTCGGGCATGGCATGGAAGGCGCGGTACAGGTAACTCGAACCATCGACCAGCAGCAAGGTTTTATTCATCGAGCAATCATGAAGAATTGTGCCGTACAGAAAAGCAGTGTGAAGCGGGTGGTCCGCCCGAAGATGTTGCCGGGTGCAAGCGCAAATTTGCAGTATTTTTTATGGTCAGCGCGGAATTATGGCAGAGTTTGCCGTCCTGTCCTGGCATCTGCATACAAAGCGCAGGCCGGATCGGAAACGACTGCCGAGACATCGTTTTGTTACAATAAAAACGGCACAGTTCCGACCAGCGCTCCTTTCATCAACACTTCACACCGCGCATCGATCCGATCACCCACCGTCTCAGGCATTGCAACCATCATGATTATTCATTCTTACCAACGACTACCTATTTTTAATGTCGTCAAAGTGGCGCTCGTCATGCTGTTGTCAGGCCTAAGCGTTGCCGGTACAGCGATTGCACAAACTGCGCCACCGGTGCCAAGCGATGCACCACCTCGGCTCGAACGACTCGAGGAAGGTGCGCCGGCCGGCACGCCGCAAGCACCCAGCCCGCAAAATGGTGTGACCGAAAGTCGTGACAATTCCGGCGCGGTCAATGAAATTGAGGTGCGTACCGGGATATCTACTTATTACTTGCGCCCGAACGGGCAAGTAGGCAACGCGCAACCGGGCGATCAGCAAAGCAGCGGTAACCGCGCAGCACAGTTTCGCGTAAAAGAGTTCGACCTCGGTCGCAAGAAAGTTGACAAACCGAACGATGCCGCGCAGGCAGCGGACGAATAAGTTTTACTTATGGCAGTTTTTACACCCGTAGTCACTGGCGACCTCTCGACCTGGATTCAACAGTTTCCGCTCGGACGTGTGCAGGCGCTAACAGGCATTCCATCCGGTATTGAAAATAGCAATTTTTTCCTGACCACCGACACCGGTGACTATGTCCTGACCGTTTTTGAAAAGCTCAGCTTCGAGCAGCTGCCTTTTTATCTGCACTTGATGCGCCATCTGGCTGAAAACGGTGTACTCGTTCCGGCACCGATTGCCAACACGCGCGGTGAAATCATTCATCAGTTACACGGCAAACCGGCATCGATCGTCACCAAGCTCGATGGCGCATGTGAAATGGCACCTAAGCCCGTGCATTGTGCCGCCGTGGGCGAAATGCTGGCGCGCATGCATCTGGCCGCTCGCAGTTTCACGATTCGCCAACCGAATCTGCGTGGCCTGGCGTGGTGGTGCGAGACGACACCGCTGGTACTGCCGTATCTACCGCCACATTTACGTGAACTTTTGGAAAACGAACGCGACTTTCAGGTGCATTTCGCACAATCCGATAATTACCGCGCCCTACCTCAGGGGCCGATCCATGCCGACTTATTTCGCAACAATGTCATGTTCGACGGCGATCGCCTGACGGGATTTTTCGATTTTTATTTCGCTGGCTGCGACACCTGGCTTTTCGATGTCGCAGTAACGGTCAATGACTGGTGCATCGACATCGATAGCGGTGTTCTGGACGCCGAGCGAGTCCGTGCCTTGATCGATGCCTACGCTGCCGAGCGCACTTTTACGAAAGCCGAGCACGCCGCCTGGCAGCCGATGTTGCGGGCCGCCGCGCTAAGGTTTTGGCTTTCGCGACTGTTCGATCGTTATCAGCCGCGCGACGCGGAAATGCTGGTAGCGCACGACCCTGCTCACTTCGAACGTATTTTGGAGGAGCGCTTGCGTCACGCCGCGCCAACGCTTGCCGCATAATTCGGGCTATTGCACAAACAGGACTTTCTGAAGCGCACAATCATGCAAAAAATTTCCGCCGCAACCGGATGGACCTGGTTTAAACAGGGCTTTGCGTTATTTCGACGCCAACCGGCCGAATTTTCCACATTGTTTTTGAGTTATCTGTTTCTGATGTTGATCGTCGGTCTGGTGCCGCTTGCCGGCCAGATTCTTCCCCTGGTACTGGTGCCCGTATTTTCCATGGCGTTCATGGAAGCCTGCATCAAAGTAGAAAAGGGCGAGCGAGTCTATCCAAACCTGTTGCTCACCGGATTTAAATCGCCGGCATTACCGCGTTTGCTGATTCTAGGCGTACTATATTTAATGGCAGTTGTCGCTGCAGTCGGTGCTTCGACGCTGATCGATGGTGGCGCATTCCTGGGCATGATGACCAAAGCAGGCGCGGCGAGTCCGGCAGCGTTGTCGAACACCAACTGGGCGCAGGCCATGATGGTGGCAGCGCTGGTCTATCTACCGGCTGGTATGTGCTTCTGGTTCGCCGCGCCGCTGGTCGCCTGGCAAGATATGCCCATCGGCAAAGCGCTGTTCTACAGTTTCTTCGCAGTCGCACGTGCTGGAAAGGCATTCGTACTGTATCTGCTGGCTTGGTTGATGATGGGCGTAATCGTGCCATCGATTCTGAGCACGATCGTGGCGCTAATGTTCGGCAATACCCTGGTGTCGCTGATGGTGCTCTTGCCGTTGTCGTTGATTCTAACGGCAGTGCTCTACTGCTCGTTTTATCCGATCTACGTCACGGTGTTCAGTGCGCCCACTACGAGCCAGGCTTCGCCTGACGACACGCCTTCGTAGTCAGGCCACTTGGAAACAGCCTACTCTTTCGAGCTGTGTCGCCGCTTCGATCATAAGCCTTTCCAATGCGATTTTCTTGTCCATCGCAAGCCGCTCTGCCATTGCCCCATGCATCGCTTTGCTGGTACATGCCAACGACAATGCATCGGTAGATCCGGGGGCGAAATGCTTGGCGATTTCTTTCAGCACATCTCCTGGCATGGTCTCAAGAACACTCGGATTTACGCGCAGTTTTTTAGGCGAGCGCACGGCTGGCTTATTCGGCCGAGAAAGCTGCTGCTCATACGCCACCACCTGGTTTTCCCAATAGATTAGCGTGGCGTGGAATGCGCCTTCATCGGCACGTAAATCGATTAAATACCTCGATACGGCAGGCAATCGTGCCAGCGGGTTATGCCCGACATTGAGAAACAGAAGCGAGGCAGGTAGCACCGGCAAATCAACCAGCGCATTGTATGAAGCATTCAGATGCCTGAGAGAATCTGGCAATTCAGGCAAGCTCGTCAGACAGTTGGCGCTGACATCCAAACTTCGCAACCTGATCGGCAGTGCTGGCAACGATTGGAAAAAATTATTGAAGACCGTGAGTTGGTCGAGAAATTGCGGCAAGGCCGGCAACTCGGTAAGCCTGTTGTCCGATGCGTAGAGTTTCTTCAGGCTTTTTGGCAGTGCCGGCAGACTCGATAACATGTTGCGGCTCGCCATCAAGGTATGCATCGATTGCGGTAAGGCGTCGATCTTTGTCAGGTGATTGTCGCTGGCGCTAAGCGACTCGAGCGCTAGCGGCAAATTTTTTAGTTCATTCAGTCTGTTCTTGAGAACACAGAGATGGCGCAACGATGACGGCAGGACTGAAGGCAGGCGCGTAAGCCTGTTGCGGTTGAGCCCGAGCGTTTGAATCGAATCCGGCAACGAAGCGGGAAGCCGTGTGAATGCATTTTTGTGAAGCGTTAGATTCTCTAGCGTATGCGGCAAGCATTCCGGCAAAGCAGAAAGACCGTTGCCGTACAGTTCCAGATGTTTCAAGCGCGGTGGTAGCTGCGTCGGAAGCGAGGTAAGACTTCGATAATTAAGGCGCAACGCCCGAGGTTGCGGTAACGCCTGTAAGCAACGCATCATTTCATCGACGGCCTTTTGGCGCCGGTCTTGTTCCTGTTTTTGTGCGTAGAGTGGTTTCGGCTGTTCTGCGCCACTTTCAAGGGTATCGTCTTTAGGATGCAGGGCCGAATCAACCCATGCGCTCCATGCATCGAGACATCGCAAAGATGACGGCGCCGCAGAAACCTCGTCAGCGGCCGCGTTGGATACCGGCTGCCTCCGCTCTCGTTGCGCAGCGAATTTCGTTCTGAATTCAGATAGGCTGGCCGATGGCATACCGGTCGATACGGGAATCGATGCGGGAGTCGATACCGGAGCGGATGCGCCGAGATGCATGCCCTCGTCGACGGGTGGAAAATTTCGATCCATTGGAAGATATTCGGCAGGCAAGATCGAAGCCAAAGTTTTCATATTGCAACTCCTGACGTTTCCAGCAAAAAGCATTTTCTTCTTTAACCGATATCGCCAACCTCGATACCATCAAACTAAACGACAGATTCATTAAGCAATTGCGTGTTAAAACGAAGCCTAGTTACTCAACCTCGGCATCACCTTCTCCAGTTTCGCTATCGATAAATCCAACAGTTTCATGCCATGCCGGCCAAAATTGATGTGCGCCCGCGCAGCACCGCTACCGCCTTCGATGTTGACGATCACGCCCTCACCGAATTTACCGTGCGCCACCGATTCGCCGATCCGCCAGCCATGCCCGGCCGGCTGCAGTTTTTGGGCGATCGAATTGTGCGGTGAGGGTACGCCCGGTACTTCGTCCCACGCGGCTTTGGGATGGGCAAACCAATTGTGCTGTTGAATGCGCGGTGATAACCACTTCAGCGCATCGTCCGGCAATTCGTCGAAAAACCGCGAGCGCAGGTTGTAGCGCGTCTGGCCGTGCAGCATCCGGGTTTGAGAAAAGCTCAAATACAGACGCTGGCGCGCGCGGGTAATGGCGACATACATCAAACGCCGCTCTTCCTCGACTCCGCCCTCTTCCTTGGCACTATTCTCATGAGGAAACAGCCCTTCTTCCAGGCCGGTGATGAACACGGCGTTGAATTCAAGCCCTTTTGCGGAATGCACCGTCATGAGTTGCATCGCGTCTTGTCCGGCCTGGGCTTGATTGTCTCCCGCCTCCAACGAGGCATGCGACAAAAACGCCGAGAGTGGCGACATCAGCGCCACCATTGGCGCATCGGCATCCAGTATTTCAGTGCCGTCTTGCTCGCCAATGGCAGCACCTGCGGACGCTTCAGCCCGAGGCCCAAGATAAGCTGGGGCATCGTGACCAAAGCCTTCTTCGGCCACGAACAGCGCTGCAGCGCTGACGATCTGCTCCAAGTTTTCAATACGGTCCGCACCTTCTTTTTCCGCGCGATAGTGCGTGAGCAAACCACTGGCGGCAAGCACCACGTCGACCATTTCCGGTAGCGGCAGCGGCTGCGTCTCGAAGCGGGTCTGCTCGATCATATTGACGAAGCCACCGAGCGAAGAACCGGCTTTGCCGCTAACGTAGGGTACGGCTGCGTACAACGAAATTGCATACTGGCGCGCGGCATCCTGTAGTTGCTCGATGGAGCGCGCACCGATGCCGCGCGTCGGAAAATTTACCACCCGCAGAAATGCCGAATCGTTGTGCGGGTTGTCCATCAACTGTAGGTAGGCGATCGCATGCTTGACTTCTGCACGCTCGAAAAAGCGCTGGCCGCCGTAGACCCGATAGGCGATTCCAGCAGAAAATAGTGCGTGCTCGATCACTCGCGATTGTGCATTCGAGCGGTATAGCACCGCGATTTCGCTACGCAACATACCCTCGCCGATCAAGCTTTTCGATTCCTCGATGATCCACTGCGCTTCCTGCAGGTCGCTACTGGATTCGCAAATGCGTACCTGCTCGCCGTGGCCAGCATCGGTACGCAAATTTTTGCCCAGGCGTTTGCTGTTGTTGGCAATCAGCGTATTGGCGGCATCGAGTATGTGGCCGTGCGAACGATAATTTTGTTCGAGCTTGATCAGTGTTTCAACTTCGAATTCGCGCTCGAAGGCAGCCATGTTGCCCACGTTCGCACCCCGAAACGCATAGATGCTCTGATCGTCGTCGCCGACGGCGAATACCGCACCGCGCCTGCCCGCCAAAAGCTTCAACCAGTTGTATTGCAGCGTATTGGTATCCTGGAATTCGTCGACCAGTATGTGGCGGAACCGCCCTTGATAATGTTCGCGCAACGGCTGATTGCGTGAAAGCAGTTCGTAGCAGCGCAGTAGCAGCTCGGCAAAGTCGACCACGCCTTCGCGCTGACACTGGTTGTCGTACATGTCGTAGAGTTCGGCGAACTTGCGGTCGTATTCGTCGTGCGATTCCAGATCTTTTGCCCTTAAACCCTGATCCTTGGCACCGTTGATGAAATACATCAGGCTACGGGCAGGGTACTTTTCATCGTCGATATTCAGCGCTTTGAGCATGCGCTTGATCATCGATAGCTGATCGCCGCTGTCGAGAATCTGGAATGTCTGGGGCAACGCGGCATCTTTATGATGTGCGCGCAGTAGGCGGTTGCACAACCCGTGGAAGGTGCCGATCCACATGCCGCGCGTGTTAATCGGCAACATTGCCGAGAGCCGCGCCAGCATTTCCTTCGATGCCTTATTGGTGAAAGTTACCGCGAGAATGCCGGCTGGCGAGACTTGCCCGGTCTGGATCAGCCACGCAATACGCGTTGTCAATACGCGAGTCTTGCCGGAGCCAGCGCCGGCCAGGATCAGTGCCGGTTGTGCCGGCAATGTGACGGCAGCGAGTTGCTCGGGATTAAGATTGTGGAGGAGATTTTGCATGGAGGTGATTATATGATGCAAGCGCAGGTAAAAAATATGGGAAACTGGTAAAATACTGTATATATACACAGTATCCTTATGTCACTTTCTGCGAAGGCATCGTGATGAAATTGACCGATAAGTTGGAAATCCTGGCAGACGCGGCAAAATACGACGCATCCTGCGCCAGCAGCGGTGCTCCGAAGCGTTCGTCCATGGGAAAAGACGGTATCGGTGCCACCACGGGCATGGGCATTTGCCACAGTTATACGCCCGACGGTCGCTGTGTATCGTTGCTAAAAATTCTGCTCACCAACGTTTGCCAATACGATTGCCAGTATTGCGTCAACCGACGTAGCAGCAACGTGCCACGCGCCCGTTTCACTGTCGATGAAGTCGTCAAGCTGACAATTGATTTTTATCTGCGCAATTACATCGACGGGCTGTTTCTGAGTTCCGGCATCATTCAGTCTTCCAACTACACGATGGATCAGCTGGTGCAAGTAGCGCGCAAACTCCGCGAGGAGCATCAATATCGCGGCTATATCCATTTAAAAACCATCCCCGACGCCGACCCGCTGTTGCTGGCCGAAGCAGGAAAATATGCCGACCGCTTGAGCGTGAATATCGAATTGCCGACGCAGGACAGCATCGACCGCCTGGCACCGGAAAAAAATGTGCACACCATCAAGCTGGCGATGGGCACCATCCGCCGCAAGATCGATGAAAAAAAGGATGAGCCGAGGTTGCCCAAATTTTCTCCTGCGGGGCAAAGTACGCAAATGATCGTTGGCGCGGACGACACCGACGACAAAACGATCCTGACGACTGCAGAAAACCTTTACGGTGCCTACCAGCTCAAGCGCGTGTATTACTCCGCCTTCAGCCCGATCCCGCAGAGCCCGAAAAGCGTGCCGCTCAAACCGCCGCCGATGATGCGCGAGCATCGCCTTTATCAAGCGGATTTTCTGGTACGCAGTTACGGGTTTCAAGTACCGGAATTATTGCCTGGTGACGGCAATCTGTCGCTCGACATCGATCCGAAACTGGCCTGGGCGCTGTCGCATCGCGAGCATTTTCCGATGGATTTAAATGTTGTCGAAGCATCGATGATTGCGCGCATTCCCGGTATCGGCCTACGCAATGCACAACGCCTCATACAATTGCGCCGATTCCGCCGGATTCGCTATGCCGACCTGACGCGAATGCGTTGCAGCATGAAAAAAGTGCAGCCGTTCATCGTAACTGCCGACTACCGCCCGGCGCATGACACGGCACCGTCGGAGATATTGCGTAAATCGATGGCCGACTCTCCCCAGCAAATGGATTTGTGGTCTGAATTGCCGGCGATGGCGTGACCCGTACCGTCGTCGCCAAATCGTTTGCGCAATGGCGTGAAGCGTCTCGCAAATTGCTTGCGCAACAAGTACCGCCGCATGCAATCCATTGGATTGAAACCGACGATGGTGAAGATTTGTTTGGTGACAGGCCTGCACCATCGGCATCGGATGCAACACCCACAACGCACGTACTAGTCACCCATTCGTCGGCGACAGATCCATCAATCGATTCCGAAGCCGGCGTTGTGCAACCCCGTATCCCACGCGAGCTGCTGGCGATGCTGGAATCGGCTGCTTGTTTCCGGGTGAGCGATCGCTACGCGTTTCTTTATCAAGTGGTTTGGCGCTGGCAACTGGGCGAGCGCGACGTGCTATCGGCTGCCGACCAGGACGGTGTACGCCTGCATTCAATGCTCAAGATGATTCATCGTGAAGAACATAAGATGCATGCATACCTGCGTTTTCGGGAACGGCCGGACACACTCGGCGCGCCGAAGTTCGTCGCCTGGTTCGAGCCGGAACACGATGTATTGCCGCAAGTAGCACAGCACTTCGCACACCGAATGGGAAAAATCACCTGGATGATCGGTACGCCCGACGCTACGGCATCGTGGAACGGCCAGGAAGTGCATATCGGGCCTGCCGTGATGCGAGGTCCGGAAGATATCGACGATATCGGTGAAACCATGTGGCTGACTTACTATCGAAGTACGTTCAACCCCGCCCGTTTGAACGTCAGCGTTATGAACGGCCACATTGCATCTCGCTATTGGAAAAACATGCCCGAAGCCAAACTCGTTCCCTCGATGATTGCCGAAGCCGCCGCTGGTGCGCAGCGCGATGGCCAAACAAAAACAGTCGGTGCCCGCAATGGCGCGATCATTCCCATCAGCGCAGAACTGGCGCAACCCGAGCGTGACCAACCCTCGACGCTGGACCAATGTCGGCGTTGCGATCTGTGGCGCGACGCGACCCAGGCAGTGCCAGGTATCGGGCTGGAATCTTCCCGCATCATGCTGGTAGGCGAGCAGCCCGGCGACCAGGAAGACTTAGCCGGCAAACCATTCATCGGCCCAGCCGGGCAAGTGCTCGACGATGCCTTGCGCAAGGCTGGTCTGGCACGCGATACGGTCTATGTGACCAACGCCGTCAAGCATTTCAAATGGGAGCCCCGCGGCAAGCGCCGCTTACACAAGACGCCGGCACAGATGGAAATCAATGCCTGTAGGTACTGGCTCGACGAAGAACTGGCGCGGGTGAAGCCAGAGGTGGTCGTGGCGCTGGGCGGTACTGCGCTGAAGTCGATTTTGCGCAACCCGAAAGCGACGCTGACCGACAAAATCGGTACACCATTTCAGCATGAAGGCCGATGGATCGTGGTCGTGTATCACCCCTCGTATATCTTGCGCGTGCCGAATGAAGAAGCGCGGGTGCAGGCGATGGGGGTACTAATCGATGGGTTGGCGAAGGCGCAGACATTACAAAGCTTAAATTAACGTTTTATTTACTATCAAAGTGCATCGGCTAGATTGTTTGAAATCGCTTGCTTTTTGTCTTAATATTTTATCTGTGACACAAATCCTCCTTTTTTGCCGCGATTACATTATTCACGACAGAATTTGGCATGAATATGGCGTGAGCGGTCTAATCGCGCCATTTTTTGTCATGAATAAATCGAAAGTATCAAAAGAACTCGAGTTAAATCCAAGCACCACACCAAATAACAATTTTACTGAATCCCGTGTTTAAAAAGCCCGACAAATTCAGCAGCCACTTGCTGCGGGTGGTCCGCCGAAAAAACGCTGCTGATGGCAGCCACCATGTCCGCGCCTGCGGCAACCAGGGGCGCGGAATTTTCCGGGGTCATGCCGCCGATCACGACAACAGGTAATGGCACTTCCGCCTGGGACGATGCGATGATCGACACCGGCGTGGTCACCGGATATTGTTTGACGCGTGACGGATAAAAGCCGCCGTAAGCGACGTAACTAGCGCCGCCTAGATGCGCGGCCTGCGCCAAAGCCAAATCGCCATAGCAGGATGCACCGAGAATCAGGTTTGGCCCGATCTGCGCACGCACGCTTGCTACGGCTGCATCGGTGCCGCCCACATGTACGCCGTCCGCACCGACGGCCAAGCACAAATCCACATGATCGTTGACGATGAACAGGCAATCGAAGCGACGGCACAATGCCAGCAAGGCCGTTGCCTGCGCTTGCCGTAATGCAGGTGCAGCGGTTTTATGACGATACTGCAGTAGCGCTGCGCCGCCTGCCAGCGCCTGCTCGGACACTGCCAGGAGTCGCTCGGTATCGTTCCAATCCGGTGTGACCAGATACAGCCCTCGATATGACAATCGTCCGGACTTTTTTTGAGATTTCATGATTTTTGCTCCGTAGCCCATGTGTGTGCGCAATCGCGTGTTCGGTTCGGTATCTGCTGCCCAGGGCCGATGGCAAATGCCTGTTCCAGCGTCTGCTGACAATACGCCTGACCCTGAGCAATCGCCTGCTCGATCGCCACACCGCGGGCAAGTTGGCCGGCAATCGCCGAGGCCAGGGTACACCCACTGCCGTGAAACTCGCCGGGCAGACGGGGCCACTCCCAGGTGCGATGCCTGCCGTCGCTGGCAAACCATGCATTGACGACCGAATCGCCGAGCCCGTGTCCGCCTTTGATGAGCACATGCTGCGCGCCGCGAGCGATCAACGCTGCAGCCGATTGGCTATTCGGAAGGCCACTAGGGTGGCTATCATGCCGACTATCTTGCGGCAAACTATGGCATAAGGCGGCTGCCTCGGGCAGATTCGGCGTGATCAGCGTGGCATGCGCCAGCAATGGCTCGATGACAGCCAGCGCATCTTCGCGGGTCAAGGCGTCGCCATGGCCGCTGGCCAGTACTGGATCGAGCACGACCGGCAAGTCGGGATTTATTAGCTTCAGGCGTATCAGTAAACCGGCGATACATTCGGCATTAGCGCGAGAGCCGACGATACCGATCTTCACTGCGGCAATCGGCACTGCAGCCATCAATGCCTCGGCCTGTGCCTGGACCTGCGAAGTGGGAACGGCGTACACCGCATGCACCCGATTATGGTCTTGCACCGTCAATACAGTGACTACCGCCAGTGCGTGCGCACCGGTCGCGGCAATCGCCTGCACATCGGCATAGACGCCTGCGCCGCCGCTAGGATCGACACCGGCAAACACCAGTACACACGGTCGCGCTGGGGCGCTACTTGTGCCTACGATCGGCTGGGCCATGATCGGGTTGCTTAGTGAGGTTGCTTTGTCAGGTCGCCCGACCGACCATGGGAGACGAAGGCGATGCAACGAAACACTTCGGTATGCGGCCTGCCAGGAATGCAGCGCGGCCGGCCTCGACTGCCAGGCGCATAGCGCGCGCCATCAGTACTGGATGCCGCGCGCTGGCAATAGCTGTGTTCATCAGCACACCGTCGCAACCGAGCTCCATGGCGATCGCAGCATCCGACGCCGTGCCGACACCGGCATCGACGATCACCGGCACCTTGGCTTGCTCGATGATGAGCGACAGATTCCATGGATTGATAATGCCCATGCCGGAGCCAATCAAAGACGCCAGCGGCATGATGGCGACACAACCGATTTCTTCGAGCATGCGGGCCTGTATCGGATCGTCGCTGCAGTACACCATGACGTCGAAACCATCCTTCACCAGCGTCTCGGCCGCTTTCAACGTTTCCGGCATGTTGGGAAACAGCGTTTTTTCATCGCCTAGCACTTCGAGTTTCACCAGCTTGTGGCCGTTTAAAAGTTCACGCGCCAGCTGCAGCGTGTAGACGGCATCGGCAGCGTCGTAGCAACCGGCAGTGTTGGGTAGGATCGTGAATGTCGAGGGTGGCACCGCGTCCAGCAGATTCGGCGCGTTCGGATCCTGGCCGATATTGATGCGCCGGATCGCCACCGTGATGATGTCGGCACCGCTGGCGTCGGTCGCCTCACGGGTCTGTTGCAAGTCGCGATATTTGCCGCTGCCCACCAGCAGCCGGGAGCGGTATGGCTTGCCAGCGATGGTGAGCGGTCTGTCTACAGGAGGTAAAGTCATGATCCGTTCCGATCGAAACACTGCTTGAGTCGTTGCAAATGCATTGTTGCATGCACGTCGTTGCAAGTACGGCTTAACCGCCACCGATGGCTCGCACCACCTCGACTCGATCTTGTGGCTGCAGAATATGCTGCGCCCACATCGCACGAGGCACAACCTGCCTGTTCACCGCTACAGCCAGCGACTGCTGTGTCAACGCCAGCGCCTCCACCAATGCCTGCACATGCGTGGTCGGTGCCACCACGTGTGGGGCACCGTTGAGCTGAATTTCCATCATTGCGCGTTCACCGTCCATGCTTTACTGCTTTCGATAGATTTCCGCGCCGTTGCGAACGAATTCGATCGACTTGGTTTCCATACCCTGCTTTAACGCGGCGATATCGGAAATGCCTTGCCGGGCGGCGTAGTCGCGCACTTCCTGGGTAATCTTCATCGAGCAGAAATGCGGGCCGCACATCGAACAGAAATGCGCCACCTTGGCTGAATCCTTAGGCAAGGTTTCGTCATGGAATTCGCGTGCCTTGTCCGGGTCGAGGCCGATGTTGAACTGATCTTCCCAACGGAATTCGAAGCGCGCTTTGGACAAAGCATTGTCGCGAATCTGCGCACCCGGATGGCCTTTTGCCAGGTCGGCGACGTGCGCGGCAATTTTGTAAGTAATGATGCCATCCTTCACATCGGCCTTGTTCGGCAAACCGAGATGCTCCTTCGGCGTGACGTAGCACAGCATGGCGGTGCCGTACCAGCCGATGGTGGCGGCACCGATGCCGGAAGTGATGTGGTCGTAGCCGGGTGCGATGTCGGTAGTCAGTGGCCCGAGTGTGTAAAACGGCGCCTCGAAGCACTGCTCCAGTTGCAGGTCCATGTTTTCTTTGATCAGGTGCAGCGGCACATGGCCCGGCCCCTCGATCATTACCTGCACATCGTGTTTCCAGGCAATCTGGGTCAGCTCGCCCAGGGTTTTCAGTTCGCTTAGTTGCGCTTCGTCGTTAGCGTCGTAGATCGAACCTGGCCGCAAGCCGTCGCCGAGAGAAAACGACACGTCGTAGGCTTTCATGATTTCGCAGATATCTTCGAAATGCGTATAGAGAAACGATTCTTCATGATGCGCCAGGCACCACTTCGCCATGATCGAGCCACCCCGCGAAACGATACCAGTTAGGCGCTTGGCCGTCATCGGCACATAGCGCAACAGCACGCCAGCGTGGATGGTGAAGTAATCGACGCCCTGCTCCGCCTGCTCGATCAAGGTATCGCGGAAAATTTCCCAGGTCAGGTCTTCGGCCTTGCCATTGACTTTTTCTAGTGCCTGATAGATCGGCACGGTGCCAATCGGTACCGGCGAATTACGGATGATCCATTCCCGGGTTTCGTGAATGTGCTTGCCGGTGGAAAGATCCATGACGTTATCGCCACCCCAGCGAATCGCCCAGGTCATTTTTTCGACTTCCTCGCCGATCGACGAGGTGACGGCGGAGTTGCCAATGTTTGCGTTAATCTTCACCAGGAAATTACGGCCGATGATCATCGGCTCGATTTCCGGATGATTGATGTTGGCCGGAATGATGGCGCGGCCCCGGGCGATTTCGGAACGTACGAATTCCGGCGTGATTTCAGTTGGAATGGCGGCACCGAACGATTGACCGGGATGCTGGCGGCCCATGAGCGTGGCGAGCTTGTCGCCCATCGGGCCTGAGGCTTGCAACTGCTCCAGGTATTCACGCCGACACATGTTTTCTCGGATGGCGACAAATTCCATTTCCGGGGTGATGATGCCGGCGCGGGCATAGTGCATCTGGCTGACATTTTTGCCCGGCAGCGCCCGGCGCGGCTTGCGATGCAGGTTGAAGCGCAGCTCGGCGAGAGCCGGGTCGTTCAGGCGCTCGATGCCATAAGCGGACGACGGCCCTGCCAGTTCTTCGGTATCGGCACGCTCCAGAATCCACGGCAAGCGCGGCGTGCCGAGCCCGGAGCGGATATCGATGGCAGCGCCTGGCTCGCTATAGGGGCCGGAAGTATCGTAGACATAGATCGGCGGATTTTTTTCTGCACCGAATGAGGCAGCCGTATCGGACTGGGTGATGCGACGCATCGGCACACGAATGTCCGGGCGCGAGCCTTCGATGTAGACCTTGCTGGAATTCGGCAGCGGTGCAATGGCGGCAGCGTCGACCATGGCGGTCTCGGCACTGAATTTTTCGGAATGGAATGGTGCTTTGGCGTTCATGGTGTTCCTTCGCGGTGTGCTCGTCGACTCTGGGAGTCTGGTCGAGCGGTGTGTGAGTCGCGAAGGAAGGGTGGAAAGTCAGATGGCGTGGCGTGTGGCGTGATACTGATTAATCGCCTGTTCGCGCAACGGCAACCATGCCGACCTTCCTGCTTCCCTTCGCTGGCATTATCCAGATCAGGTTCAAGGGTATTTCTCACCCGGCAATAAACGGTTGCCAGGACCCCTAGCTTTCGCCCAGATGACAGGCGAAGGTTGGATTCTACTACTGATTTGTATGGGAAGACACCGAGTCGAACCGCCCCGGCTATCTTTCCAGCCAGTTCTCGACATTGAGGCCAGGGATACGAGTGAATTCACGCGTGTTGTCCGTCACGAGCGTGAGGCCGAGTGCGTAAGCGTGCGCAGCGATTAGTAAATCGTTCATGCCGATAGGCTGACCAGCTACTTCCAGCTCAGCGCGGATAGCGCCGTATCCGGTGTCAGCCGGAGTGTCGAGCGGTAGCACCGGGATTATTTCCAGGATGCTTTCTACTCTTGCGAGCAACTTGGGCGATCCTTTTTTTGCGCAGCCATAGCGCAGTTCGGATGCGACGATGATGCTGGTAAAAATTTCCTTCGGCCCAACCTGCTCAATTCGACGTGCAGCATGTCCGTCGGGGTTGCGGATCAGGTCGCTAATGATGTTTGTGTCCAACATATATCCGCTCAAAATATGTCCTCTGGCTGAGCGGGCGTGTCGTCAATGACCGGAAACTGATCTTCCGGCTCTAGCGCGGCTTCTTTCCTCCACTCAGCCAGAAGTTCGGCAATGTTTGTTGGCCCGGTCACTGGCTCGATGATGAGTTTGCTACCTTCGCGGCGGATCAGTACACGATCGCCCGGCAACTCGAACTCGACAGGAATCCGCACCGCCTGGCTGCGATTGTTGCGAAATAGCTTGGCTTCTTTAGATCTAGCTGGCGTCAGTATGTTAAGCATAGGTTTGTTTTCCGATGTATATGTCATATTGTATATGCCATAATGCGTCGTGTCAATTTAGCTGGCAGAGCTTTTGTGCATAAGTGAGTCAAAACAGTTGGAAGCCGAGTCGGCCAGTGCGAATCGTCCATCTAGGAAAATCCCAGCCGCAGCACTTGTTTGTCCATAAACAGCCGTGCATACAACACCTGCTTATAGGCACAACGAGATGCCGTGCTAGCTGGTTAAACGAGCAAGAAACGCTTTTACTTCGGGTGCGCCCATGTCTGCGGTATGGCGCAAGCCATGAAAAAAGATGATCCAATAGATCCAGTACACATACCCCTCTTCGATACGTATGCTGCAGTGCTTGTCGCGGATACAACGCTTTATCTGGTCCAGCAGCTTTGGCGGTTTGGAAACTGGAATTGCCAGTGTTATAAATGGGGAGGTAACGTTTTTTACAGTTATTTGGTACGGTGTTCTTTACCGCATATGACAAAAACCATGACAGCTGAAAGAGTTACGCGAGGCGGCGCAGTCAGGTTAGGCGGACACGAAGCCAAGTTAGGCAGATTTTTTCAATCTAAATAGAAGTTAGAGCTCAGGGAGAAACCGTTGAACACGACAGACCTTGTTCGTCGCGCTGACGAACTCCTTGCGATGGGCAAGAGCGTTCTAGCAACAGGCTATTCCACGGGCGGCCAGTACAACGCAAATTATGTGAAGTCAGCTCCTATGGCAGGCTTCCGCTCCGCCGTTCTGTCGTTCCTTGAACGCTGTTTCGGAAAAGACCACCCGCATTACGAGCAATTCAAGCAGCAAGCGGCCAAAAACTATCGCAGTAATGCGGAAGATGGCCTGGCCATCTTTCAAGCGGTACGGGATGAAATCGCGGGAGGCTGGCTATTCAAAATTAAGGGCCTAGTCGCCGCAGAACTGTTTGCGGACTTCATTTCTATGGCGGAGCATTTGTTGGAGACTGGCTATAAGGACCCCGCTGCGGTGGTAACAGGTTCAGTTCTCGAGGAACACCTCCGTCAGTTGTCCTTAAAGAATTCGCTCCCCGTCGAAGACGATCGAGACGGTGACCCTGTACCGAGGAAGACCGATCGGCTAAACGCAGAACTTGCGAAAGCGGAGGCCTATTCAAAGCTGGATCAGAAACTCGTGACAGCTTGGTTAGATCTGCGAAACAACGCGGCGCATGGCAAATACGAGACCTACACATCTGACCAGGTCAACCAGATGATCCAGGGCGTCATCGAATTCATGGCACGGAAGGCCTTGTGATGAACTCTAATACGTTATTCAACGCGAACAAGCAACGGCATTTCGCCACGAGCAAGAGGCGGAAGCACACGCTTCGCAGCGTAGTGTCCCTTATGCCGCCTAACTCCAATGTGAAATTTAAGTGCGATCCCGCTACCAACGTCCGATCAGAAACGAGTTCTGTGCGCCCTTATGCGCCGGGTATTTGTTGAGCTGCGATATTTGAAATGTAAACAGGCCCAGGTGACCTGTCTGGTTTTTCAGGACCGCATCAATTTGGAGTAGCTCCGGTTAATAAA
>JAZKGZ010000014.1:170997-214578 GCA_040385645.1 Pseudomonadota bacterium | reverse complement strand
TTCGTCAGCAGCAAAGAGATGAGATTATGACGCCCTTGCTTGAATCAGTCAACTGCATTTTGTAAGTTTTGCAGAGGTTTTTTGCAAACCCAGGCTTGCCGAGCTGTTCAAAATCCCATGCCGATTACACGACTAAACTGTTCGCCAATCGACCGAGCTGGAATACATGTGTAGCCCCGCGCTTGACGCTTGCTAAAACCGCCGCCGCAGAATCATCCGCTGCAACGGGAGCCGGATATTATCAAAGGTTTTGGAAGTTTGGCAAGCGCTTCTCTATGAACGCGCCCATTCCTTCTTTTTGGTCATGCAGACCAAAGGTTGCGTGGAACATTCGGCGCTCGAATCGAGTGCCTTCTGCCAGCGGTAACTCATAGGCGCGGTTGACGGCTTCCTTGATCATCATCACGACCGGCAGAGACATGCTGGCAACAATTGTGGCGGCTGCAACCGCCTCTTCCATGAGTTTGTCGAGCGCCACGATACGCGATACAAGGCCTGCCCGCTCGGCTTCCGCGGCGTCCATCATGCGGGCAGTCAAACACATGTCCATCGCTTTACTTTTGGAAACTGCTCTTGGCAGACGTTGCGTTCCGCCTGCACCTGGTATGGTGCCGATTTTGATCTCCGGCTGCCCAAATCTTGCGTTGTCAGCGGCGATGATAAAATCGCACATCATGGCGAGCTCGCAGCCGCCACCGAGGGCGTAGCCGGCGACGGCGGCGATAATTGGTTTGCGAATACCGAGGATCTGCTCCCAGTTTTTGGTAATATAGTCGCTCTTATAAACATCGGTGAATGTATAACCTGCCATCGCATTGATATCTGCACCGGCCGCAAACGCCTTATCGTTGCCTGTTAAAACGATACAACCAATGGCATCGTCTGCGTCGAATTGTTTTAATGCAAGGCCCAATTCATCCATTAGCTGGTTGTTCAGCGCGTTCAACGCAGCTGGCCGATTCAGTCGAAGAATGCCGACTTTTCCCTGCACCTCAACCAAAACTGTTTCAAAAACCATGATTTTCCTTTGGGTGGAAATCTAACGTTGAGGGAAAGCGATTGCCGAAGATTTGGGCAAAAGTACCCACATCATGCCGCGCTGCTTCATCTTGCCTGCCTGCTCGCCAGCCGCAGGCCCGAAACCCCAGAAAAAGTCGGCGCGTACGGCGTTGCGAATCGCGCCGCCGGTGTCTTGCGCCATCATCAAGCGCTGCAGAGCCGTATCGGTGTTTGGCTGCGTTGTGGATAAAAATACCGGCGCACCCAGAGGTACGTACTGCGGGTCGACGGCAATCGAGCGATGTGGCGTGAGTGGCACGCCTAACGATCCTTTCGGACCGATGTTAGGGTCGGAAAGCTTTTCTTCACGAAAAAAAACATAGCTCGGGTTGGCATTCAATAATTCTTGGCGGCGCACCGGGTTTGCCGCATACCAGGCCTTGATCGATTGTGCCGATGCCTGCTCGAGCGTTAGCTCGCCACGATCGACCAAATAACGCCCGATCGATTTATAGGGGTGGCCGTTTTGCTCGGCGTAGCTAACGCGTACGGTTTCCTTGCTATCGGCTAGCTGCACTCGTCCGGAGCCTTGTACCTGCAAAAAGAAAGCGTCAATCGGGTCGTCCACCCACAGCAGCTCCTTGCCTGCCAGGATGCCGTTTTGTGTAAGCTCGGCTCGCGTCCAGTAGGGAAGAATTTTATTGGCAGACATGCGCCCACGCAAACGCATGGTTTTTAGCTCGGGATACACCGTGGCCAACTCCACATTAAGAAGGTCGGGCGGCGGTCGATGCAGCGGTGTCTGGTAAATTTCTGAACGCTTACGGGAGCCGCGCAGCAAAGGTTCGTAGTAGCCTGTCACTAAACCTTGAGACGTGCCGTCGACGTTCAATACCTGATGCGGTACGAGCTGAGTTTCAAAAAACTTTCGCACTGTCAGCGTGTCGGTGGCCACCATATCCTGAGCGAGCAAACAGGTATCTCTCCATTCCACCCTTCTAACCAAAACATCACAAGAAGCTTTGAACGCCGGCCATGCATCACGCAGATCGTCCTTGTTCCAACCAGGTATGGCTGCGTAGGTCGATTGGCGTAATGTGTTGCCGCCGACGACAGCCGGGCTGACGGTGGTGCTACCCGCTGCGGGGGAGGTTGGGGGCGTTGCGGCAGAGCTTGTACTACTTTGCGGCATCGTGCCTGGGGCGACGGCGACACCAGGCGTGGGGGTTGCGGAACCCGGGCCGGATGTGGCGGGACGCTCTACGGATGTAGTGCTGCAGCCGACCAGCAATGACAGCATAATCAGCGACGTTGGCAGCAGCGACGTTGGTGAACTAAAAAAATTAAATAACATGAAGGAACCGTGATTAATGTGGCTACTATTGTTGGAAGCTCTGCTAGCGTTAATGATACTGGTGTTCATTGTCTGGTGGACCATGTTCTCTGGCAGGCCCACGGAGGGCTTGCAGAACGATCAAACATCAAAAGCGGTACGCTGCGATGGGAAAAACGAGGAAAAGGAAACAGAGAAAACGGATAACAAATAGCAATGATAATGGTTGGGATACTTGACGCTCGAGACATCTGACGCCTTAGATTATTGGCACCAGAAATATATAAACGTTTGAAATATAAAAATTTAGAATTCTTGAAATTTCAACGCTCGAAATATAGGGAATTCTGCAGCGGGCTTATAGACTCGCGATTTGTCATAACAAACAACGCAAAGCGCGGCAACCTTGGTTTAGTGCAATGTGCGAGGCAATGAAAGTATGAATTCGGGAATCTTTGCAACGAACTGTTCACCGTCTTCGGCAATGCAAAAATATTCGCCATTCATCGAGCCTTGCGGTGTGGGCAGCGATGTGCCACTGGTGTATTCGAATTGCTCTCCCGGACGCAGCAAAGGCTGGTGCCCGACGACGCCGAGACCTTTTACGTTGTCTACATGATCGTTTGCATCGGTGATTTTCCAGCTGCGAGCGATCACCTGGGCCGTAACCTGGCCGGTATTACGAATCGTTATGGTGTAGGCAAACACGTACTTGCCGCGGTCCGGGTCGGATTGATCTTCCAGGTACTGAGTACGCACCGAAACCGTGAATTCGTACGCAGACATTGAATTTCCTTGTATTGAGAAAAAATTTTCTTGAGAGGCGAATCAGGTTAGAACGGAAACTTCGTGCGATTGGCGACGGCGGGCTAAAGTATTGCATATCGGTCGCAAGGGTGTTGGCGCAGCTTCAAATTGTACGGCGCGCTGTTCGAGTGCTATAGTTTTAGAAACGCAATGCCCTGCCATATACAAACCTAGTTTGTAGCGGCTAGCGTTCCATGCATGCGTCCGATCACTTTCCGATTCCACATAATGCTTCCCAACAAAAAACATTGTCAACGCATTAACGCACTACCGCATTCTCCTGCGCTCCGTGCTTCTAATCGTGGTGATGGCAACTTGTACTGGTGCAGCAGTCATTGCACCGTGATAATGCTGCCATTGTTGTGCCTGCCGCTGCCACTGACCACACGCTGATTTTGACGAACACACATCACCATCGACATGCGTTTTTTTACGCGGACCTGTCGCAATAATAAGTGGTACCACATTGCGAATTGGAAAGAAACATGACGGAATCAGAGTTCAAGTCACTTGCTTTGCGAGGTTATAACCGTGCGCCGCTGATCGCAGAAGCGTTCGCCGACCTGGAAACGCCACTCACGTTGTATCTGAAGCTGGCACAGATCAATAACGACGGTAAAAATACGTTTTTGCTCGAATCGGTGGTTGGTGGCGAGCGATTCGGCAGGTATTCATTTATCGGCCTGCCCGCATTAACCATGTTACGAAGCTACGGGGAACACATCGAAGTACTGCGCGATGGTGCGGTGATCGAATCATTCGAAGGCAATCCATTCGATTTCATCACAGCTTTTCAAGCACGATATAAAGTTGCGTTGAAATCGGGATTGCCACGTTTTTGTGGTGGACTGGCTGGCTATTTCGGGTACGACTCCGTGCGTCATATCGAGAGCCGGCTAAAGACTTCGACGCCGCCCGACGATCTTGGACTACCCGACATACAGCTACTACTTACCGAAGAACTGGCGGTAATCGACAATCTTTCCGGTAAGTTATATTTGATCGTCTATGCCGATCCGACGCAACCGCAAGCCTATGAACATGCCCGGCAACGGCTTGCGGATCTACGGAAATTGTTGCGCAACGCGGTCGATGCGCCGGTGACATCCGGGTCTGTACGTACCGATACCATCCGCGATTTTCCCCGCGACGCGTATCTAAAGGCAGTCGTGCGAGCCAAGCAGTATGTTATGGCTGGCGACCTTATGCAGGTGCAGATCGGGCAGCGAATTCGAAAGCCCTATACGGATTCGCCACTGACGTTGTACCGCGCATTACGCTCGCTGAACCCGTCGCCGTATATGTATTTTTACAATTTCGGCGATACGCAGATTGTCGGTGCATCACCCGAAATTCTGGTGCGCAACGAGGCCATCCTCACCGGTGAGGCTGCAGGTCAGAAAAAAATAACGATACGACCGCTTGCCGGCACCCGTCCACGTGGCTCGACCCCAGAATCGGATGCCGAACTGGCGCGCGAACTCCTGGCAGACCCTAAGGAAGTGGCGGAGCATGTGATGTTGATCGATCTGGCGCGCAACGATATAGGGCGCATCGCTCAAACCGGTAGCGTCAGGGTAACCGACCAGTTGGTGATTGAAAAATACTCGCATGTTCAGCATATCGTATCGAATGTCGAGGGTTTGCTGAAACCCGGCTTGTCGAATCTGGATGTGTTGGAAGCGACCTTTCCTGCCGGCACACTCTCGGGTGCGCCGAAAGTGCGAGCCATGGAAGTGATCGACGAACTCGAACTGACGAAACGAGGGATCTATGGCGGTGCGTGTGGATACCTGTCTTATAGCGGTGAAATGGACCTGGCGATTGCTATTCGCACCGGAGTGATCAAGAACGGCATGTTGCATGTGCAGGCAGCGGCTGGAATCGTCGCGGACTCGGTACCGGAGATGGAGTGGCAGGAAACTGAGAATAAAGCGCGGGCGGTATTGCGCGCTGCCGAACAAGTGCAGGATGGACTGGATGGAGAAATCTAGATGCTGCTGATGATCGATAATTACGATTCTTTTACCTATAATTTAGTGCAGTATTTCGGCGAGCTTGGTGAAGAAGTGCGTACGTTTCGCAACGATGCGATTACGCTCGATGAGATCGCGGCGTTGAAACCGGACCGTATCTGTATCTCACCTGGACCGTGCACACCGCAGGAAGCGGGTATCTCCGTACCGCTATTGCAGCGCTTTGCCGGAGAATTGCCGATCCTCGGCGTTTGCCTCGGTCACCAAAGCATCGGCGCGGCATTCGGCGGCAAAGTCGTGCGAGCAAAAGAAGTCATGCATGGCAAGACATCTTTGATCCAGCATACCGGCGAAGGCGTGTTCAAGGCGTTGCCGAGCCCGTACACGGTGACGCGTTATCACTCGCTAGCCATCGAGCGCAGCTCGCTGCCGGATTGCCTGGATGTGACGGCATGGACGGACGACGGCGAGATCATGGCGGTACAACACAAAGAATTTGCTGTGCAGGGTGTGCAGTTTCACCCGGAATCGATTTTGTCGGAACACGGCCATGCGTTATTGCAAAATTTTTTGAAAACGTGATGACTCCCCAAGAAGCTTTGCTGCGGTGTATCGATCATCGCGAAATTTTTCACGATGAAATGTTGGGTCTTTTCCGTCAGATTATGGCTGGAGAAATGTCGCCGGTGATGATTGCCGCTCTGACGATGGGTTTGCGGGTGAAGAAGGAAAGTATCGGCGAGATCACGGCAGCCGCTCAGGTGATGCGTGAATTGGCGACCAAAGTACAGGTGACCGAAAGAGAGAATCTGCTCGATATCGTTGGCACCGGTGGCGACGGCGCGCAAACCTTCAATATTTCCACTGCAGCGATGTTCGTTGCCGCGGCAGCCGGGGCACGTGTAGCCAAGCATGGCGGCCGCAGCGTTTCATCCTCGTCGGGCAGTGCCGATGTGTTGGAGTCTCTTGGTGCAAACATCAATCTGACGCCTGTTCAAGTCTCGCAGTCGATCGCTCGAACCGGCATCGGCTTTATGTTCGCGCCCAACCATCATGCTGCGATGAAACATGCGGCACCGGTACGAAAAGAATTAGGCGTACGCACAATTTTCAACATACTGGGGCCACTTACCAATCCTGCCGACGCACCGAATATTCTCATGGGTGTATTTCACCCTGACCTGGTGGGTATTCAGGTGCGGGTATTGCAGCGCCTCGGTGCTCGGCGTGCGATCGTTGTCTGGGGCCGCGATAACATGGATGAGGTGTCGCTTGGGGCTGCCACCATGGTCGGCGAATTGATCGACGGCGAGATTCGGGAATATGACATCCATCCCGAGGATTTCGGCCTGCAGATGATTGCCAGCCGCAACTTGAAAGTGGCAAACGCCGATGAATCGCGCGAGAAAATTTTCGAAGCACTGAGCAACAAGCCAGGAGCAGCGCGTGAAATCGTGGCGATCAATGCCGGCACAGCGCTTTATGCTGCTGGCGTGACGAGCTCTATCGATCAAGGTTTGCACCTCGCGTGGAAAGCGATCGGGTCCGGCGCTGCACGCGCAAAGCTCGATGAATTCGTGCGCGTGACCCGGGAGCTGGCAGGGTCGAAGCATCAATAGCCACTAATGCCTGTCGATCGCTCATGATGCTGGTTGATGGCTGTTGCTTTCTATATGCTCGAATGCATCTTTTTATCGCTCGATTTTTATTTGTCTTTTATTTGCTTTTTTTAGTCGCCTTCGTTTAATTTAAGTATCTATGTCCGATATTCTTCAAAAAATTCTTGCTGTTAAAACAGACGAAATCGCTGCAGCAAAAAAATATCGGGATCTGCCGAGCCTGCGGCGTGAGGTCGAATCGGATGCTGAGAGCCGGCTGGCGATCCGCGATTTTGAAGGTGCCATGCGAAGCCGCATCGCTGGTGGGAACGCGGCGGTAATCGCCGAGATAAAAAAAGCATCGCCTTCGAAAGGAGTCTTGCGCCCGGCGTTCGAACCGGCAGAGATTGCTGTCAGCTATGCCATGCACGGTGCCGCCTGTTTGTCGGTATTGACGGATGTGCAGTTTTTTCAAGGAGCGTCCGCTTATCTGAAGCAAGCGCGTACTGCCTGTGCACTGCCGGTCTTGCGCAAGGATTTCATGGTCGATCCGTATCAAGTATATGAAGCTCGGGCGTTAGGTGCCGACTGCATCTTGCTGATCGTAGCGGCGCTCGACCATGGCCTGATGGCTGAACTCGAAGCCTGTGCACATGAATTAGGCATGGCCGTATTGGTCGAAGTGCACAATGCGGTTGAACTGACAGCTGCCCTGCGCCTCAATACTGCGTTAGTCGGTATCAATAACCGCGATCTGCGCACGTTCGAGGTATCGCTTGAAACGACCATTGGCTTGCTACCAAGAATTTCCCCGGATAAATTGGTAGTGACCGAGTCGGGAATTCTTGCTCATGTCGATGTGGAACGCATGCGCGATGCTGGCGTACACGGTTTTCTGGTGGGTGAAGCCTGTATGCGGGCGACGGATCCGGGAAATGAACTGAAACGCTTATTCGGGTCTGCGCTTTCCTAAACAAAGTTGGCCGCTTGCTTCAGTATTTAATGGGCTTGATTCGATCGACCAGGATGCAGCCACGCATCGCGCAATGTTACTGCTGAAATTGAATCCGGCTCCGGCTCCGAACGAATTGTCAAGACGATCTTGGGCGCGGCATCTGCCGCCAGGGTGACATCGAAACACAACAACTCATCGCGCCGAAACGCATGTACGGCTACCGTGTCGCCGATACGGTACCGCCCGAGCAGTGTATCGAGATTGTTGGACGTCACCCGCAAGCTATCGATTGCCACTAACACGTCGTTGGCGGACAGCCCGGCGCGATGTGCCGCACCGCCTTCGTAGACATTGGCGAGGCGGCAATCTAACCCTTCCTTGGCCGGACGGATACCGAGTACCGGTTTTTGCGTATCGCGCTGGTCGGCCAGAGCCACGCCGAACGGTTGCAAAAGTGCTGTTAACGGCAGGTCTGCAGTACCGCGTATCCATTGCTCGAACAAGTGCTTCAAGCTCAGGCCCGTCACTTTGTCGAACAATGCCTCGACCTCGGCTTCGGCCACACCGCGCCCGACTGCGCCGTTGCCATAGAAATCGCGGCCATAACGGTGCCACAATGCCCGCATAACATCGTCCAACGATTTTCGGCCTTCGGATCGCGCGCATATTGTCAGATCAAGCGCCAGCGCCACCAGCGAGCCTTTGTTGTAATAACTGACGATCGCATTCGGTGCGTTTTCATCCTGACGGTAATATTTTATCCATGCGTCGAAGCTAGATTCGGCAACGCTTTGCTTAGTACGCCCGCTACCACGCAGTACACCGTTGATGGTATTGGCCAATAAAGAACAATATGCAGCTTCGTCGATCACACCAGTACGCACGAGTGTCAGATCGTCGTAATAACTGGTAAAGCCCTCGAATAGCCATAACAGCGATGTATAGCTTTCGGCAGCGAGTTGGTAGGGCGCGAATGCAGCAGGCTTGATCCGTTTGACGTTCCAGGTATGAAAATATTCATGACTGCAAAGACCGAGATAGGAACGGTAACCGTCGGTCAGTGCAGTCTGACCGATTACGGGTAGATCGGCGCGTGCGCAGATAAGCGCCGTCGAAGCACGGTGTTCCAGGCCGCCGTAGCCGTCGCCGACGGCAAGCGTCATGAATACGTAGCGTTCCATGGGTGCACGCTTGGTCTCGGGCTCGAACAGTGCAATCTGCGATTCACATATGTTTTGCAGATCGGCGCAGAGTCGCGGCATGTCCAGATTCGGTACGCGCCCGCTGATGACGACGTCGTGCGGCACACCGTGCGCTTCAAAGCTCGCTAGTACGAAGTTACCGATTTCTACAGGGTGGTCGATCAACTCGTCGTAGTCAGCGGCTGCATAGGTGCCGAAACCATAGCGCTCTGCTTCCAGCTCCGGCAGGGCAGTGGCGACTCGCCAGGCGCTGCAGGCCGGGTCGTCGATGTTGCCGATGTCGACGTGATGCGGCGCGTGCTCATGGCCGGATGCGCATAGGAAGACGCTACTGCCGTTGAAAAAACCATGTGTCTGATCGAGGTGTGCTGCCCGTACCGATAGATCCCAGGCATAGACTTCGTAAGTCACGGTGAGCGCCTCATTGCAGGGATCAGCCTGCCAGGTGTGCTTATCGCGCTTGACCAATGTTACCTTGTCGCCATTCGACTCAGCACTGATCTGCACGATATGTCGAGCGAACTCTCGAATCATGTAACTGCCCGGAATCCATGCTGGCAGCATGAACACCTGCCCTTTGCTATCCGGCTCCGTTACTGTGACCGTGACGGTGAACAAATGTCCGGCCAAATCTTTTGGTGCGATTGAATAGCGAACAGCTGGTTTAGCTGTCTTCGATGTTTGCTCAACCGCGTGTTTTGCTCCCATGTTTTTCTACTCCACGCTTTTGGATTGATTTTTCACGTTAGCTCCGCATTCTCAAGGCAGCGAAAGTCAGGGCAAGCGTCGGGACGACGACGCAAGTCAGTTTTAAACGGAGGCCGGGAAGCCATTCTGGCAGTCCATACCAGCGATACAAATATTTATCGACCAGATACAGCAAGAAAAATGCTGCGCACAACAGCGCCAGCCCCGGACCGATGGGCAACCAAGCGGCACCAACCCCAAGCAACGACGGCGTTACTCCCCACCACAAAGCGATTTGGGAGCGTTCAATCGGCAACGCCCGGCACAGCAGTGCGGCACCCCAGTGCAAGCCGCCCAAGAACGCGAGAATCGCCACACCATACGACATTTGCCAGGACAGCAATTTGCCAAGCAGAGGAACAGGTGCAATCCAGCAGGCTAATGTTAAAGAAATAAAAGGTATCAAGCCGGCAAAACCGAGCCGGTAGGCAGCACGTCGAGAAGCAGGGTGACTATTCATAAATGAAAATGGCGAGGATCAATGCGAAACCGACATCCTGCCATATGTAGAAGCTACTTGATCGAAGCCAGACGTGCTTCCAAGGCGCGCGCATCCATGGCACCCGGCACCCGTGTGCCGTTGGTAAAAAATATTGTCGGTGTACCGGTAACGCCTAATTTCTGCCCCGCCTGGAAAACTTTTTCATGAGGCGTCGTGCAATTCGCAGGCGCGGTGGGTGCGACTTTGTCGTTGAGCATCCAATCGTCCCAGGCTTTATTTCGATCGGCACTGCACCAGATATCGCGAGATTTGGTTACTGAATCGGGTGACAGGATGTTGTACATGAAGGTGTACACGGTGACATTATCGATCTCTTGCAATGTTTGCCTGAATTTCTTGCAATAACTACAGTTCGGATCTTCGAACACGGCGATCACACGTTTGCCATTCCCCTTGACGGTTTTCAAAGCCAGATCCAGTGGTAGATCAGAAAACTTGACCGTATTGATCGACTCCAGACGTTGTTTGGTGTAATCGAGCATCGTCGTACTGTCGAGTATGCGGCCGACGAACAGGTACTGCGCTTTCTGGTCGGTGTAGACGATCTGGTTCCCGATGCGCACTTCGAACAGGCCGCCG
Organism: Pseudomonadota bacterium; assembly: GCA_040385645.1. Lineage (GTDB taxonomy): Bacteria > Pseudomonadota > Gammaproteobacteria > Burkholderiales > Burkholderiaceae_D > JANXSS01. The sequence goes on along the minus strand of JAZKGZ010000014.1, from coordinate 203,880 downwards.
TAAGGTGTCTGAACGACCGACGTAATCTTCGCGTCGTCACCGAGATTCGGCGCGATGCGATCACGAACGGCTTTTTCGGCCGCGGTTTCGGCTTGTGCCATCGATGCAGCAGACAGAAATATCGTTAACGAAACTGCCATTACAGATTTTGGAAATATCACGCGCGCTTCCTTTTGGCTAGGTTCGATTGCCAAGCGCATGCGCGACCAGCAATCGTTTCACAACAGGCAGTTGGTTGACCAGGTTTAGTCCGATGTTGCGCGCCATTCGTATCGGTTCGATATCGGTGGCGAAGAGACGTTGCAAGCCGTCCGTGGCAAGGTGCGCCAACAAAATGTTTTCTTTGCGTTCGCGGGAATAGCGCGACAGGATTCGTGGGTCACCACAATCGCGATGTGGGCCGCGGTTTGCTACCGCGCGCATCAACGCATCGACATCGCCGAAACCGAGATTCATCCCCTGCCCTGCCAGCGGATGGATGACGTGCGCGGCGTCGCCGACCAATGCGACACGTGACGCGATGATTGCATGCGGGCGGATCATTGATAGCGGTATCGATTTGATCACGCCTGACGCCAGCGGCGCGAGGGTTCCCAACACACCATCGGACAACGCTGTCAAGCGCGTTGCCAGCGCATCCAGAGAGTCTCCCGCCAAAAGTTCAGCAAGGCTGTCCGGCGCGGACCAGACCAACGAAACGCGATGCCCGGACAATGGCAACAGAGCGACGATGCCTTCACTATGTGTGAACCACTGGTAAGCGGTGCCGTGATGCGGCAGTGTCGTGGAGAAATTGGCGACTACCGCATGCTGACCGTAGGTACGATAATCGAGATCGATGCCGGCCTGCGAACGTACCCAGGAATGAGCACCATCGGCTCCGACGAGTAACGCTGCACGCACATGCGCGCTGTCGGCAAGTTCGACGGTGATGCCGGCATCGTCGACAGCCGTCGAACTGATCGTTGCTCGAACGAGGCGAATATTCGAGGCAAAATTCAAGGCTGCGTCCAACGCTTTGGAAAGGTTGCTGTCTTCGACGATCCAGGCCAGCGCTTCCTCGCGGGCACTGTAAGCATCGAAGGATACCTCGGCGCTGCGTGCGATATCGTCGCCTTTGACGACCATGGCTTCGACGGGCGTGACGCGCGAGGTATCGAGTGCATTCCAGACTTTGAGCTTCGTCAGCAATGTACGGGCTAATGGATTAAGCGCGTAGACGCGTGCATCCCAGGAATTTACGGGTGCGGTCGGTTCGGGGGCTGCTGAAAATGATGGCGCAGCCAGCGTTTGGGCGGACTGCTTTGTGTCGATCAGCGTGACGCTTGCGCCGGTTTGGGCCAAGCCTAATGCAGCAGCCTTGCCTATGGCACCGTTGCCGATGATGCAGATATCGTTTTGAATAGTCATCGGAATGCACCCCGTCTGCTCGGAAATGCCGGATCAAAAAAGTAGTGGCTTTGAAAGAGGCGCATCGCTGCATTATAGCTGCTGAAAAGAAATTCGCCGGGCGGAAGCCTTGCATATTCGGCCAGCTTTGCTATACTTGCGCGCCTTGGCCTGGTAGCTCAGTCGGTAGAGCAGAGGATTGAAAATCCTTGTGTCGGTGGTTCGATTCCGCCCCGGGCCACCAAATATCGGCAGTAAAATCAAGGGCTTACAGAAAGGTAAGCCTTTTTTGATTTCTGCTACTGTCAACAAAGTGTCAACGGCTGTTTAACATTGACAACGGATTCAATTTCACCGCCTCTTGTAAATGGTCTGGGGCGAGATGCGCATATTTCATCGTCATAGCCAAGCTGCTGTGACCAAGGATGCGCTGCAGCGTCAATATATTCCCGCCATTCATCATAAAGTGACTTGCGAAAGTATGTCGCAATACGTGCGTCAACTGCCCTTCAGGAAGTTCGATTCCTGATCGATCAATTGCATCTCGAAATGCCGAATAGGAATATCTGAACAAGCGACTTGTGCCACTCGCTTTTGCTATTTTCGTGAGTTCTTTATGCAAGTCCATATCAATCGGAACCGCACGGTTTTTACCCGATTTTGTTAGAGCGAACTGCAGCAAACCTTTGTGAATTTGCGTTGTTCTAATTTCCTCTGCCTCGCTCCACCTAGATCCTGTGGAAAGACAAATTTTCGTAATTACGATCGCATCGGGATTTCGTCCTGACTCAATTTCAGCAAGTAACCGCTGAATTTGCTCCATCGTCAAATAGGTAAGTTCTCGCTCTTGAATTTTGAATTGGCGTATCTTAGCAAGTGGATTTTCGCCTTTCCAGTATCCTAGTCGGGTCATTTCATTGAAGACTGAGCGCAAGTATGAGTGCTCACGATTCAGGTTGTTTTGTGAAATACCCTCGTTTATGCGCTTGCGCCGGTAGCTAGCAAAAATTTCTGGCGAAAATTTATCTGCGACCGGGTCGCCTAGGGCCACGCATAAATGTTTAAGCCGACTGTAAGTGTTTGCTCCAGCGCGCAGCCCTGTTCCATGATGCTCATACCAAACATCAACTAAATCTGACAATTTCCGTAACTCTTTTTTTGCTGGCTGCCAATCTGGCGTTTCGTTAATTTTTGTTTTCAACCATGCATCGTATGCCGACGCTTCAGCTTTCGTTGCAAAGCTTTTTCTAAAACGCTTTCCTCCTCTTCCTCCAGGTTGAATATCAACAAGCCAGCCAGTGTGGTTTTTACTGATTGCCATTTTTTTCTTCTTTAATTCGAGAAAAGTTAGGCAAATTTTCAGATATATCGAATATTTCTTGATGACGTCCAACGACCTCCTCTACTCGCCTCTCCCGCAACATTGAAATTTGATGCTCTACCTCCTTCATGCGCATTTCCTCGGTGCTCCGAAAGGTAGAGCGCTCTGCTGTTGATATTCCGGAGTCACCAATTTTTGCAATTCCTTCATCAATTCGTTTTTTCAGGCCACGTGTCTCAACGAAAAGGGTCCTTGCATAAGGAAGCACCCTTTCCGACCAAACGCCTAAGTAATCTAAAGTCAGATCTTTCGCCACACCTACACCCACATGGCCAGCAATTTCATCTGTCATACCTGTTGCCAGCCAAAAGGCGTGCTCAGGCCATTTTTGACAAATCGACTCGAGCATTTGAGCAGACGGATTGCTACCACGATTCCAAAATGTTTTCCATGTTGCGGTGGAAATGTCCGTCAACTCTTCCAACTCTTTAAACCGTCTACTTTCAGTAGTTACAAATTTAATGAGATGTCTTACGCGCTCATTAATATTATTTTTCATCCGTACCTCTTGCGTGAATTTTCAAATGAGACTAATATTAGATTCAATTGAATCCATTAAGAGCCTCAGCAATTATGAACGCTAAACACGAATTTGTGAATACACAGTCTGTGAGCGGCATAGTTTCCGTTCCGCTTATGAGTCGTGAGGCGTTCGCCTTTGCGATAGGGATTCCAGTGGGCGTTGTCATCGGCTGGTGTGATCGCGGATATATTCCAACTATTCCCATAGGGAAATACTCTTTGATTAACGTGGAATTGATGCGTAAGCAATGTATGGAAAAGGAATTTTTCCTTTGAAACAGATCGCTACGGCCATACAGGAGTCCCTGCCTATCGAAATTTCAAACGTGGCTCATGGAGATCTGTTTAAAGCAGAAACGCATTGGTTTCACATGTTTAAATCGATGATCGACTCTGGCGATATTGCAAAAATTGGGCCTTACGCTACTTGCGTCTACATTGTTATTAAAGCCCATACAAATTTTAGTAACGGGCGATCCTTTCCATCAATTGAAACCATTGCGGAAAAATCCGGAATGTCGATTGCACAGGTCAAACGCGAACTGAGAGTTTTGTTAGAAAGTGGATATATAACGAAGAAATTAGTGGGTCGTAAGAACAACTACACTCTACGTGAAAAGGTGCGAATCAACGACGAAAATGGCACACCCCAGGCCGTAGCAACTTGGGATTACTTACCTGCAACAGTAAGACATGCAGTTGCGGATTTACAAAATGTCCTTTTGAGCGGAGAGATAAGTGGCGCACGGATTGTGCATATTGAAAGATTGCAGCTAAACATTAACAATGTGTCAAGTGGCGGCATAAATATCAATGTTGAGCAGTTATTGACAGATATAGACAAATTACCAAGTAACGTAAAAGCAGTGTTGAAATCTGCGTTTACGGCGTCGCGCTCTAAACGAACTTAAAAGTTTTTTGTATAAACTGTGATTTGATCTGACAGTTTGTGTTTTGACATGCGTGGCAGATTACAAGATCAATCGCAAGCAATCTCGGCTCGAAAACATCTATAAAAATTTAATCTAGTGTCTGGGATTAGTGCTTTTGTGCATAGACAGACTAAATTACCTTACAATTTAGGCTGACAATATCTCACGGTAGAACAAATGCAGTTCCGCACCAAAAGCTACCGGGACAAAGACGGCAACCAGCGTGCCGGTCAGACGATTCAATTAATGCGTTATTCGTATGACCCTGTAGCTAAACGTGGCCGTCAAGTGATGATCGGCTCATTCAAAGTCGACAATCCGCAACTGCCGCCAAAAGTTGAGGCAGTGCTGACAACTCAAGAAAAAGAAGAGTTTGCAGAATGGAAAAAGGCACGCGACAAGGCAGTTTCACATGAAAAACTAGCTGCTGTGCTGGACACGCTGGATTATGTAATGACACGTTCTTGCATGGCGCTAGACATTGGGGCAGGACAGGTTGAAGATCCCGAACGCATTTGGGCCTTACTGGATGGGCTGGAACGGTCGATGCAGCGGGCAGGCCACGAACGGCCGCTGCGCCCACGCGGGCGACCAGTGTATTCGACAATTTACGATCTAGATTCAATGGCACCCGACGAGGTCGCAGTCATTACAAAGACTGACCCAGACGGCTATCGGCAATCAGACGGTGCGAGGACAGGGCGTAAAGCGGCTTTGCCGGATTTCACGCCTAAGAACTAATCAGCGTTATTTTTTATTTCCAGAAAATCCGACTCAACCGGGGTAGATCGCTTAATCTTACGATTGCTCGCCCGCATAGGGGGTGACTCGGGAGTGAAAAACACAAGCCTCAAATATACAGTTGGCAGATGGTTAAAAAGGAAAATTAACATCGATTGTCGCCGCCGGCTGTGGAGCGTGCTTGATTCCAAACTTCAACAACTTGATGAAACGCATTGAGCTTGCAACGTCGTTAAAAATTAGCGGGAATTCACGGCTAGCGAGAGGGCAGCGGTCATACACCGTAACCAGCCGCACCGTGACTTCACACGAATGGCTTGTCTGCCTTTCTTCGGCCCGTATCATCTGACCTGAAAGGGTGCGGTGCTTGATTGATGCCATGCTCTGCTCCGCTGCTTACTCGTCGCTTTCGGCAGCCTGTCGCAAAGCTAGAAAAGCCTCCTTAAGAGTCTGGCTTACTGCGGAATCTGGCTCATTTAGCACAAGTGTTTGATACGCATTTAGGTAGTCCAAACGGATGCGATGGAACAGGTGCAGGAAATGTCGAAGAAAACTGATGCAGTCCAAAATCGCAATTTCAGTACCGTCCGTTATTTCATAAAATGACGCGGCATACTCGGTCACTATTGGATCGATCACATCCGTGGTCACGAATAAATAATTGTGAATCCGTTTCTGCGCTCTGGCGATTTTCGTCACAGCGCCGTCAATGTCGTCAATCGTTACCCGCTTCATCTTCATTTCATAGGTAGTAACAACGGAATCATCATCCACTAGACAGATTTCCACATCACCCAGCGAGCCAGTTTGTAAATCTGCTGCATTGTGGGAATTCAAGGGCAGCATGCTTTCAGCAAGTCGAGTTCCCGCAGCCTCGTAGGCCGCAGCGACGATCAGTACCGGCAAGCGGCTTGCATGCTTGCAGGCAAGATGCTGGCCAATTAGTGTAACGATTGATTCTGACGACAATGGCAAAGCACCCTCGGTACGTTCCAGCGCATCAAGCAATGAAGCCATGCGGGCCAGTTTCTCATCACGCAATAGCAGCAGTACACGCACTGTTTCGACAAAAAGAACATCAGCGGCAATCCGCTGTTCGGCCACATCGGCCAACAATTCGAGCGTCTTCACATAGAGGGCGCGCGGTCTACCGACAAGCTCTCGGTCAGTGGTCAATGGATGGTCAATATTCCGCAGCGTCGGCGTCAAAAATGCCGTGGTCGGATTGACCGGGAAACGGTGTACGTTGATAAACTTGGTCAGATAACGTTCGTCATAGGTGCGACCAGAAAAACTATCAGCGCCGCCAATCTCGGTGTACGGTTTGCGTGGATCAACGTGTGGTTTATCCAACTTCCCAAGCAGGCAAGACATAAGCAAGCGTACTCCGGCACGATTGCCCATGCAGCGGCACACATAATCGACCCGCTCCCTTATGGCTTGGTCGGTGATAACACTGACGTTTAGCGTTACAGCAGCGCGGTCATAAATGCCCGTCAAAATTTCATCTGGTGTCATTCAAACTGTCCTTATAAATTTTTTTGGGTCGTAATTTGTCCAAAGCACTTCTGTTCGCGTTCCCTTGGTTGAATGAATGGTTTTATCTGCACCAAATATTTTGAACCATTGCGTCGGCTTGAAAAGCTCATCCATCAAAGGATGATCGTAGCCAGATACGGCCACCATGCCCTCACATTCATTGACGGCTTCGGCAAACTCTCGGTGCTGGCCTTCGTCCATCTCGAAACCGTAAGCCTTGGTGTCGCCGCGTGTGACGTGCAAATATGGTGGGTCACAATAAAACAAAGTATTGGCGCTGTCATAAAGTCGAATTACGTCAACAGCGGGCCGGTTCTCGATCTGTACCCGGATTAGACGCTGTGCGATTTCATCGAGCGCATCTACGCCACCAAGCCAGCGCGAAACCACCCCAGACATACCGGCGCGGCTAGTATCTTTGCAATTTGCCCAACGGCCAAGCGAAGCGGTTTGAGCAAGCCCAGTGCGCGTCTGACGAGCTTTAATATAAAACCGCCTTGCACGTTCTACATCGCTGATTTCCTCAGTCGTTCCGTAGATGGCAAGGTGGTATTCCTCGCGTGAAAATGGCGTTAAAGCGATGGCTCTAATCAATTCTTCATGCCGGTCACGCAACACCCGAAAGAATGTCACCACGTCGCCGTCAATGTCGTTATACGTCTCAACTGGGGAAGATTCACGGTTGATAAGTACGGCCCCGGAACCTGCAAAGGGCTCACAGTAGTGATGGCACTTTGGAAGCAAGGGCAGCAGCCAATCCAAGTGCGAGAATTTCCCACCATACCAACCAAACACAATGCGGCGCCGACGGCGACCGCGCATATAAATGACATTTGCCTTTTCGGGCTGGTCATCTTCGTTCAAATGAATGGGAGAAACTCCACGCCCTCTTTTAGTGGCCTGTGCTACTACTTTAGTCATATCGTTTTTACTCCTATTAGCCCGCAGCCGGGGCCGCACTTTATTGATTCCGCACCGACGCATTTGCACCGGCATGTTTGTAGATTGTCGTTCTAGACACGCCATATCGCCCAGCGATAGCCGTAACGGGGATACTTAAATCACGCAAAAGCGCCTTGATTTCACGCACCTGCTGCGGACTAAGGGACGGTTTTCTGCCACCTTTGCGGCCACGCGCACGCGCAGCAGCAAGGCCCGCATGTGTTCGTTCGCGTATCAAATTACGCTCGAACTCCGCCAGCGCCGCGAACACATGAAAAACCAATTTACCTGCCGCACTGCCTGTCTCGATTTTCTCTGTCATGCTTTCAAAGCCGATGCCGTCCCGCTCTAACTCGGCCACGATCTGCACGAGGTCGGGCAAGGAGCGGCCCAGCCTATCCAGTCGCCACACGACAAGCGTATCCCCTGCCCTTAGCGCCTTCCGGCATTGCTCAAGCTCTAGTCGGTCGGCACTCTTACCGCTGGCGGTTTCTTCATAAACGGTACTGCACCCTGCTTTTTTCAGCGCGTCGCGCTGCAAGTCTAAATGCTGGTCGTCTGTCGAAACACGAGCGTATCCGATGCGTTGATTCATGTACAGTTTCGTTACATTGAAAAGTTGACGAGTATTTTAACAGTTTAAAATATTTCAAACTGACTAAAAAGCAAGTTTTTTTGAGTGTTCATAAAACGACCGTTTGTTGTACAAAGAAATATTTCGCAAATTAACATTGCGGCCATACGCTCTTTTCAGTACTATTTGTACCAGTACAATTAGCACTGAAAAATGAATGTCAACGTATTGGAGAATTATTTATGAAAACCGAAACTGCTTCACAAGTTAGAAAAAATTTGTCGATGTTGTTAAGCAATGTTTTCGAAACCGGCGAGGATTTAGGGATTGATCTTAGCGGACAAATCGTTGCAATTTTGACTTCGAAAAAGCCGGAACGGCAAATTCAACCTATCCGCGTAAAAACCGATGATGCAAAAAAAGATTGGGCTGAACTATTGCAAGCTATCTCAATGCGCCGGGCAAGATTTTTCTTTGCTCGAAAATTAAATGAACAACCACATCGAATTTATCTACTACCCAATCCAGATTTTGAAAATTCATTTGCGAAACGCTGGTCAGAGCACGTTGCTGATTACAAAACTAAAAATACAAATGAACAATTCTCAAACTGCGAAATGTTAAAGGCACAAAATGATACTGCACATCAAATTGCATCCTTGAGAGATGACCTTTTAAGATTGGACAAAAAAATTGCGCAAACTTTTGCAATTATTAACCGAGGGGATATTCGCAATACTCCAGAACAAGGCCTTGGAGGACTTTACGACGCAGATGACCTTGATAGATATTAAATTGAATTGCTAATTCGTAACGATGGGTAAATCTGTCCAGTGAGTAGTGTAGTTCGGCGTCTTCGCCTCCCGCTTCATATTCCACTGAGTTTTGACCCCCGCCGCCGCAATCAAAATCGTTCCCCTCCCGTGGCTCTGATTCAAAGCATCCATCGCCTGCATCAGCTTATCCGACTTGTCGCCGGTACCGAACGACCGAAACAGCGTTTGCTGCTGCACAGAGCCATCCGACAGGCCAACTAAAATTACCCCGGCTTTTTTGTAAAAATACCCGGGCCTGTAAATCGCTTCCAGGCCGTATGTCGCCGCACGCACCAGCATGCGGGTGTCGTTGCTGGGATTAGCAAGCGGGACGGTCACTGCGTTGTTATATTGCCGGTCAGTTTCTTTGAATCTATTGGTCTCGACAAACACCTGAACCGCTTCGCAGACCGAGCACTGCGCACGCAATTTTTCAGCCGCTTTTGTCATGTATGTAGCCACGGCTTCGCGCAACTCATCGAAGCAAAGTACTGGCTGGCCAAAAGAACGAGATGAAACGATCTGTTTTTTCGGTGGCGCCACTTCTTCTAGGGCCAGGCAGGATAGACCACGTAGTTCATGCCCTGTACGTTCCATCACGACACCAAAATGCGCCCGCAGCCAACTTGGCGACGCTTCACGAAGCTGCAGCACTGTCTCGATGCCCGCCGTCTGCAGGTGTGCGGCAATGCGCCGGCCGACACCCCACACCTCCCCTACTTCGATCGAAGCCAACAAGCCGTCGCGCTCATTAGCCGGCAGAGATGCAAAATCACATACGCCAGCGAAGCCAGGGCGTTTTTTTGCAATGTGATTTGAAAGTTTTGCCAAGGTTTTAGTGGGTGCGATGCCGACGCAAACCGGCAAGCCGGTCCATTGTTTTATCCGTTGACGCATTGCCTGCCCCATTGAGTTAAAACAGGGCCACAGGCCATTCATTCCCTCAAGGCTTAGAAAGCATTCATCGATTGAATAGACTTCAACACCGGGGCTGTAATCGCGCAGGATCGTCATAATGCGATCCGACATGTCGCCATACAACGTGTAGTTGCTCGACAGTGCAATGATGTTGTGCTGTTTAGCTAACGCTTTTAGCTTGAACCAAGGGGCACCCATGGGTACGCCCAAAGCCTTAACCTCAGCGCTGCGCGCGACTGCGCAACCATCATTATTTGAAAGAACAACGACCGGCCGGCGCTCCAATTTTGGATTGAAAACGCGCTCGCACGAGACATACATATTGTTGACGTCGACTAAAGCAAACATCGTTGACGATCAACTGGCCAGATCCGGAGCGATTGTCACGAGAGAAACCGCCTGATGCTGCCAATGACGACCCCCCAAACCTGCAGCTCTTCGCCCTCAGCAAACTGGATCGATTTAAAAGCAGGATTTTCGGGGCGAAGCTCAAGGACGCCATCTTTTCGGTACAGCCGCTTAACCGTGTAATCGTCGTTCACAACGGCAAGCACCACATGCCCATGCTTGGGGTCGATCGAGCGGTCGACGACGATGGTATCGCCGTCGTGAATGTTAGCGAGATCCATGCTGTTACCACTCACGAGAAAGAAGTAAGTGGTGGTTTTGTTACGAATCAGATAAGCGTTTAGATCCAACCCTTTTTCAACATAGTCGCCAGCTGGTGAAGGAAAGCCGGCCGGCACGGGCATACAGAACAGCGGCCGGACACAGTGAGCTGGGTCGTCAGCTGCTGGCCACAGGTAATGACTACTTGACGGAAGGACATCGGCTGGCAGAAGATTGGGACGCAACATAATAAATTCTCAAGAGAAATACTGTAATTAAACACAGTATATCTTTGCCTTGAAAATTTTGACTACGAAAATTTTGCAACTTATTCAATTGTTCACATGAAACAGTTCGTTTTCTTTTACCAAAGTAGCTCGATCGGTCAAGCCGCTTGCTGAAAGATCAGAAGGCTCAATGCCGGCCAATTTTATCCGGGCGTACCAAGTGCCGACAATTGGCGACCCCAATGCGCTCAGATGGAATTTCCAACCATTCTCGGTTAGCCAAGCGATCTGGTGCTTGCCAGGCATTTTTCCTGTGAGTTTGCACAATTCATCATGGTGGAGAATTTCGCTTCCAATAGGAAACACAATAGTGTTATTCATGTCGAAATTGCAACATCTTACAGCAGGTCTATATTTGCTGCCCTGTGATTTATCCATACAAAAAATTCGATGGTGATCATGCGTTGCCACCAAGTCGAAAAAGCAGATCTTGTGCCTTTTTAGTATTAAGTCCCACCCTGCCATCAAGCAAAAACAAATTTTTGCAAAAGGGGCGAAAATTCCATGCACGGTCATCTAGTGCAAGCCACTGCTCAGTTAAGCGGTTATTTTGACGTAACCAGGCGACACACTCAGCTTCCCTTTCGTACCCCAAAAGAGTTTCTGGAACACTGTCCCCTAGCTGTGAATATAGTGGAGTGACACCCACGATCTGCTGCGAAATAGTTGGCAAAAAAAGTGCGCGGAGATTATTTAAATTTCGTTTGGCCCGCCAAGTGCTAGAGATCACCAGGTCCAAATTTTTAAAAGTACGTAACACGTAAGCAAGCGTATTTTGATGAACAAAATAGTCTGACGGAATGCAATTTTCCGGGTGCAGCACGCCGTCGAAGTCGAGAAATAGGATCATGGCTTATCTTCTATACCAAACGAACGCAGGAAGGCCGATTCGCTTGCCGACACGGCTTGCCAGTCGATGCGGGGCGGTGCCTCTGATTAGTTCAAAGGGCATGCCCTATCGTCTAGCCTGGTCGCTGTTGTCCGCTTCTGCGTCAACGCCACATCTACCAGCCGATAGGGCGACTGCATCACAACGTAGTCGCTCATTGAACCTTCCACATTGTCGCAGGGGCCTAGTGGATCGAACTACTCCGGGTTGAACTAAATCCCGGCCAGCAGCAGCTGTTCGCCGCGCACGGCTTTTTCCACGCACATGACCAGTCTGCACTTGCCTACAAAGCGTAATTAGGACAGCAGTTCCCTAATTCACTAAGCCCCACCGCATTAGGAATGGACTGATGCTTGGAATTTCAGTGTTGCGATACTAGCCGATCACCGAAATGATGAACCGTTTCCTGCAAAGCTGCTAACAAATTTAGGGTATCCGCCTTACCAACTTGAGATACAGAAAATTGAATCAGCAATTCTCCGAGACTAATCATCACCGCTTGGGCTGGGAGATCGGGATGTTTGTACACAAACTTTGTGACGGTGTCGACGCATTGCAAGCGTAGTACCTCAGATACACGTCGTAACTCTTCAGCCGTTTTCATATTTCTTCCCCAGCAATTCTCCGATTTCGCAATATTGGCACTGTGCAGTGATTGACGGCATTCAATCGCTAGCCATTAACTATCGCGCTCAATTTTGCACACCACACTTTTGCTGCGCGTTCACTCATGGGAAATTTCAATATCGGACTATGTTCGTTCGCCACTTCAAGGATCAGCGTAAAACCCTGTCGCCGCTCGACACGTTCGAAAGCTGGCGCATGCATTTGGGTACCTGGTATCCGATTACCCTGGCCCGAAATCTCCATGTTAGTCACATTACGCCATTCATAATTCCATGACAGCAAGTACGAAAGTTCGTAAAGTTGAAAGTCGCCGGTACTGCTATTGCACATCGCAAATTTACGATTTTGTTTATCGAAAACAAGAAAAGCTGGACTTGGAAAACCCAGCATATCTGCTGAATTTAGGTTTAGTCCAGTTCGATGATTGATATCTACGACGAGCCTTTGCGCTTTCTTTTGAAAGCCAATTAGGAGCCGTATAGCGAAGAAGCAAATCGAAGCAGAGCATACGAAAAACAGAAAAACGCCACTTGTTCTATTTTGTGCGGAAAAAATCAATCCTAGCAGTGCTCCTACCGCTCCAATCCCTGCTAGTCCAGCAACTGGAATAGCAAACGTGCCGAGCAATGCAGTCCCAATCGTTTTTATGGTTCCAGCCATTTTATTTTTAATTTAAGCAGTAAAACTGGCAGCTCTTGCGGCATGCGTTGCCAAGCGTAATGTTTATCGGTTCACAGAAAATGCGTCAGAAATATTTTTTCTGTATGGTTTTGCCACATTTTTTGATGTTACCAGAAAATTCCGGACGCACCACCATTCATGTGGTTACAAGACATGGAATGTGGAAAATGGTAACAGCTCGGCAGGAGAATATGTTTGCAAAACGCATTGGCAAAGCATTAGCCAAAGAACGGCTTGCCAGGAATCTGACCCAAGAGCAGGTGGCCGAATTCATCAGCGTGGAGCAGGAAACAATATCTAGATTCGAGCGGGGGGCGACACTTCCGCCCTTACTTCGATTAATAGATCTTGCAGATCTTTTCAATGTGCCACTGGACACATTAGTGCGCGCTGGTTCTGCGCGACCGTTAGACCAAGCCATTGACATAGCGGCGGCGTTAACTAAATTAAATGAGGAAGACCGTGGATGGGTGCGCGAATGGTTGGTTGAAATGTGTCAAAAACTTTCTGCTCGAACCTAATGTGGTGTTGCATGCTTCAACTCGGCCGCCCTGGAGGTTATGTTTTCTTATTTCATCTATCTTCAGAAATTCTAAAAGAACTTTTTTCTCAGAGCCAAAATTGAGAGGATGACCCTTTGGAGGGTGGGTGCGTGACCACATTTTCCCATGGCACCATGTATAGAAAACCAGACAGGACCTGCCAACCACTACCAGATTTGATCCCAACTTAAGATTCGATTAAAGACGGGATACTGCCAGGTGCATCCCTTCGCCAAACTGGCTGAGACCGGTCGTTCGCCGCTAAAGCCCGGATAGCCGCAGCGGAGCTGAAGACCTCGTCCCAACCACTCGGCCGGTCCAGGTTAAGGGCCGTCTAGAGCGAGTACGAACGTCTACGCTGCAATCGCCAAATCCTGCTTCCAGTCTCTAACTGTAGTATTTGCCACCGACTCGCCATTGGCCGCGCGTCCTAACTCTACTGTGATCAGTCGGTCGCCATCGAACGCTGGGCTGAGTTCCAGGCACAGGTAGTCGAAGAGCGGCTTCTCGTGCACGGCGATGATGACCTGACGGCCATGCTGCTTCGAGAGTGTTCGCAACAAAGCAGCGAACTGCGAAATGTGAACCTCGTCCATGCTTTGCACCGGGTCGTCGATGATCAGCCATGGCAGCTGCGGCTTCATGGACAGATGGAGTGCGAAAAACAGCGTTAGCGCGGCCGTGTTGAGATTCCCGGCACTGAGCATTGCCCTTGGATTTCCGCCTTTACTGCCATCTCGGTAGAAAGTCTCCAAGCTCGCTTCGATTCCACCCTTTGTCGCCTGGGGCAAAGCAAAGGCGGGGATAAAAGGCTCGTCCGGTGCCAGGCGGACGAAGAGGTCTCGCCATGTCGCATTCAACGAATCATTAAACACCTGGCCCACAACGCGGGAACGCTCGACCTGAGCAAGTTTGAGAAGCTCACGCGCCTGTTCGATGGTGCGGTCCCCCGCTTCCTTAGCAGCTTGTAGACCTCGACGAGTAGTTCTCCGCTCCAACTGCCGCGCTTTGATAGCTTCAATGTTTTGCTGCTTCAGCAGAAGTTCCCGCAGCGCCGCCTGGCCATCGCGGCGTGCCGACTCTTTCGCCGTAAGCTGCTCCAACCGAGCAGTCACCTCAGCCAGGAACCGCTGCAGCGCCGCTTGCAAAGACTCGCCGGCACCGATGGGATCGACGGAGAGCATCGTGGCGTACCGACCAGCAGTATCTCGAATGGCTGTTGATTGCTGATCGACGGCGCGCATTGATGCCAGAGCTTGCGCAGCGTTGGCAGCTTGCCCGAACAGTGTTTCGCCAGCCTTAGCTTCCCCTTCCAGGGACGCCAAATCCTGCAAGGCCTGCTCAAGGGTTGTGAGCCTTTGCCCGTACTCAGTTCTCGCTTCGGCCGTGTGAACTTGCGCCTGAGCGACATTAATCTCTCGGTCTCGGGCCGCGACCGCGTTCCCAGTGTTTGCCCGCTCTTGCGACAACGCTGAGAGCAGGCCAGCCGATTGAGTTAGGGACGCGATTCGAGCCGTGAGATGACCCAGCAGCGGCGAAGACGAAATCTCACGGAAGTCCCGACTACAGACGGGACATTCTTCAGTGTGCGCATGCGGCACCAGGGCTGAAAGCGCCTGCGCAAACTGGCCGGCCTCGCGCGAATGCTGCACGATCTGTTTGTCGATCTCTTCCAGCCGCGTGGCGAGGCCTTGCCGGTCAGTCTGAAGCGTCGAAACCTGCTGTTGCGCTGTTTGATCCTTAGCTTGAACCTGCTGGCATCGCGCCACCTCCTTGGAAACCGCCCGATGGGCGTAGGCACGAGCGTACTCAGGGCGGTTCTGAATGGGGGACGGCAGATCAGAGAAGTAGCCGCCGAGCTTTTCGAACAGCTCTGTCATGCGCTGGCCGCTGGTGCCCAGCCAACTGCGTAGTGCTGCGTCTGCGGCGACGGCGGCCGTTTCGACGATAGAGCGCCGGTCGGCAGCCACGGCGGATTCCCCCTTCTGGCTCTGCGAGACCGTGTCGTTGATCTCTCGTCGGAGCTGGGTCAAGCGTTGTTGCTCCGGCTCTTGTGACTGCTTGTTCAACACGTCAAGCATCGCCTGCGCCGAGAGATTGGCAACGTCTGGCCAATATGATGTTAATCGCTCCCGTGCCGACTGTGTGAGCTGCTTTGCCTGCCCCTCGGCGGAGGTGATCTCTTTTGCCAGGCGGCTCAATTCATCATCCAAACTCGGGAGTTGCTCACGCATGTCCCAGAAGCTCACGGCATTACCACGAAGCCGACGAACATCCCCAGCGTCGTGCAGGCCGTCAATGAGGGCATCCAGTGCATCCAGCCCGAGCAGCTCCTTGACGAATCGCGTCAGTTCCGTGCCATTCGTTGATTTGTCCTCGTAGAACTCTAGCAGCCTCGTCAGTGTGGATTGCGCGAGGTAGCAACGCTCCGAGAAGTGCTTTGTCAGGACAGGATCGAGCGCGGCCTTGCCGGCGAACTTGCTGCCATGGATTTTGAAATTCCCTGCAGGAAACTCGACACCTAGCCCGTGAACGCCGATCGACACCGATGCGATCTTGGACACCGCCTCCTTATGAACTAGATGCTCCCGAAGCTGCGAGTCCAGCCGAGATAAGGATGCTAGGTGGCCGGTCAGGCCAAGTTCCATTGCCGTCAACAAGCTGGTTTTGCCAGCGCCATTGCGGCCATGGATCAGCACGACAGGGCTGTCCATAGGGATTGTGACGGTCCCACGAAGACTGCGAAAGTCGGTAGCTATGAGGGACGCGATGCGCGGCGTCATATGGTCTTCTCCTTGGCTTGGACGGCAGCGGCGTCGATGATCGAGTACAGTTCCCTGCTGACGGCGCCCTCCCCTAAAGAGGCAACATCGATCAGCCTCCTAGTGGTCTCGTCCAGGCTTTGCGCGGCGACATGGATGCGGGCCAAGGAGTTACCCGCCACGGACTCAGGCTTGGGCAACGACAGGGGCAACAGCACAGCCAGCCAGTTCTTGAGGACTTGGTCGCCGTCGTCCCCCGTGATGGTGCCGGTGGGGAGGACTCGGCATACCCGGCCCAAAGCTTCCAGGGCGGAAGCACTGGGACGGGGGCCGGTCACCACCAGGGTAAGCGACCGTGTAGAGGATGCGATGTCCAACGCGCGCGCCACGCCGTCGACCTTACGTGTCAGTTGCGTCTCGCTCTCGCTTGCGATGTCGGCCACTACGATCAGTTCGGCCGAACTATTCGCCTTTACGAACGCGGCTGGAAACTGGAACTTCAGCTCGCCGACCCGGAGTCCGTTGGCGATTCGCTGGTACCCAGCCTCCTCGAGCGCTGCCGCGATCCGGCCCACGGGTGTTGAATCAGTCATAGCGCAAGCTCCTGTCTGAATGCTTCGTACAGGTCATCAGCGGTAGCGTAGGTTTGCAGCAGCGTCGATATGCTTACCTCGCGTGCTTTCGGGAGTCCAGTCCGCCCGGTGGCCCCCCTTGAAGATCGGGGCATTTGCACTGCCAGCTTCTGCGACTGAATCAAGATGGGGCTTTCTATCTCCACCAGGTGGCCCTCGCTGTGAAGCAGCGCCGCGCCGGACGCGCTGGCTGTCAGGTACACCTTGGTGCGGGCCGCTGCTGCACCTTTTCCTGTGACCGCCAGCACGCCTGATGCCCTGTCAAGAGACTCGGCTGCCACTACCCAGTGATTGCGGCTCAAACCCATCCCCACCAGGGCGAGTGCTACAGCGGCCTCGCGCAATCCGAGGGCACCCAAAGCGGGGTTGCCTTTGAGGGCTGTCACGACGTCACTTGAGATTGGCTCAAACTTGACATTCGGGTGTTCGATTTGGCCGTCTCGCAGCAGTTTGCAGGCACGGCCAAAGCGAGCAAGGAGCGAATCAATGAAATCGAACTCCGGCTTCGCCACATCTGCCAGGTGGTTGCGAATCGATACGATGCCGGAGCACAGGTGTTGACGCTCCGCAGGCGGAAGCGTACCTGGAGCGAGAGAAATCAACTCCTGCAGCTTTCTCGACCATACATCCAGCAGCAGCGCGGTGAGCAACCGCTTTGCGTACGCCTGGATTCGCCCCGCCTCATAGATCGACGTCAGGTTCACGGGGGTAATCTGGTCATGGTAAACATTTTTCAGGAGCGAGCGCTGGTCCATGCCCAGCTCTTGCTCTGAGAACACGTAGCTCGGTGGAGGATTGCCAAGCTGCCACTTCAATTCGTTGGCCGCTTTGTTGAAAATGCCCTGAATATTGGCGTCCTGGGCTGAAAGGCCCAGCATAAGCGTGCGTTTGCTCCCGACGATATGCGTCAATGCTGTCACGAGTCCTTGATTGTTCGCCTGAGTGCAAAAGGCGGCGACCTGATCGTGTGAAGCCACCAACCATTGGCGGTACTGGCCTGGGTCATCTTGAGCCTTGACAGCACAGCCGTGGAACTTGATGAGGCGGGTCTTATTACGGGGCAGTTGAAGGTCGGCGGGACGTGCGACAACCGTCGGGCTGAGCGCGGCATTACTATCCGTAAGGGTTTCCACTGCTCTTTCGATCAGGGGGTCCCAGTTGGCGGAGAGCATTTCAGGGGTTGTACCCTCCAGACTCAATGCCGCCAGGCACAGATGCTCCACGTCGGGCGTCATGGCAGAATCGGCGAACGTCGCGCCGACGTCGATGACGGTCCATAACAAATAGTCCATATCCTCGCCATCGACCGTGAGGCCAAGCAGCTTAGAATAGTTGTTGACCAAGCGACAAGACATGGCCTCCTGATCCGGCCAGCTGGCAAAGGGCTGATCGAACTTCGAGCGTGCATGTTCGTCCGTTGAAGCGCTGGCCAAGCTGAGAATCTCTCGCAGCGTGCGGATGAACTTGCAGTTCGGATCCGTATGGTTAATTTGCGAGCGTACGAACTCCACAACTTTGCCGACGAGGATGTGCAGACTCGGCGCGCGTCCGAATGAAATTCCGGACCCCAACCAGAACGCGTAGAGCCCGTTCGACACGCCAGCCGCGAAGGGCTCGAACGGGCCATCAAGCAGATTCAGCGTGTCACGCACGCTGATGTCAAATGCGGCCATGGGCAGCGTCTCCTCTTCCTGTTTTCATCTCATTATAGAGCGCTCGTATGGTGATCAACTCGCGCTCAGAGCGGGAGAAGTCGAGTCGACGCCTCCTTTCACCTTGCAGCACTGCTTTCTGATATACAGCATATGTGTCGCGAACCGGTCAATCAGTTACTCGTCCATGTCGTAAAAGTCGCCTTAAATGACCACAATCGACTGTCTGGTAGTCGGGCAACTCGAATTAGTTAAGCTGCGGGAAGGACCGCTTTGGGTCGAAAGCGGAAATTCCGCAAGCCTTTCGGCGGGTTAGTTAGGTGCCTACGGGACATCTGGGCTAACTCCAAATTTCTTCGAGCTCAGCCGCAAGTTGGTTGAATTCGCTGCCCCAGCCGCACTCAATCGAAAGTTCTTGGAGATTTGCTGTTGGCAGGAGTAAAGACCTTACGCCTCCCACCGACGGAAAAGCCAAGATCTCATCAAGACCCTGGATCGCCTTACTGCGGTCTCCGTACATGTATCCTTCTCCACCTGCTTCTACTCTTGCTTTCAGCATAAGAAGGATGGTTCGCGTCGTTTCGTCAATATTCATATGATCTAAAAAATGGCGCTATGCATGATAAGAAATTAGTCCGTTTCTGGCCGGCTGCCGCCAGTGCTGAATGACAAGACGCGACCCATTGCTGTAATTTGGATTCGCAGAATCTTGCTTTACGAGTCCTGTCCAGCCGCACCGGTGCGAGCTTGAATAACACCTCGCTCAACCGTAGACCACTGGTGGCAGAAATACCGTTTTATCGGATTGATTCGCCAAAATATATAAAAGCGTGGTTTATAACACTTCAGGATCTGCTCTTTAATAAATTCCTCTTTCCAACCAGCCCATTCGCCAGCATATGACATTAGATTGGGCAGAAATGCGGGCCAAACTTCCGTTAACATTTTTCGATTTAGTTCATCAATGGAATATGGCGACGCGGCGCAAATCTTGGCAACGGGCGAGATCGTTAAATCGGTGAGTTCGTTGTCGAGAAAGAAGTCCGTCATAACCACCTAGACCGGCAATCGATTCGCAATATCTTCTGTGGGATTTCGTATCGTCATCCGATAGGTAACTTTATTGATGATTCTGGCTGATGGTATCTGTCCGGTTTTGGCCGATAGCGACCCAATGCAGATCCTCATTTATCGACGCGGCAGACTAAAACGGAGCATGATGCAAGCCAGCGAAGCGCCAAGCCAAACACACAGAATTGGCTCCGCAATAGGCTGCAGCACATCTAAGAATTCGAGCGACTCTCCGACCCCAATAATCAGGGTAATAACGACAACCGGCAAACAAAACACTAGTGCAAGTCGAAAGTGCGGTAGCCCTAGCACCCTCAATGGACTGAAAAAAAGCGCGACAAACGCGATCAACCTGACCCAGATTTCAAACTTTGACGACACGACGCTGCCCACAACAAAGTAAGGAAATAGAAGGAGGATTCCCAGCGCTAGCGCAACGATGTACTTTAACAACGCGCGTGTTGACATGATCACCCTTTCCCGCTTGCAACTGCTTTAAACAATGATGTCTTTTGGCAAGTTCGAGTGGAATCGACCCAAAGCAGTCGTTAGTAAAGCCAGCTTATGGTTGGGTTTGTACTGCCACGACAACAAATTCGCTTCCATTAAGTTCGATCGATTTTCGCCAAGCGTGCTTAATGTTATCTATCGGCGGAAACACACCTTGATATGCCTTTTTCGCAAGGTCGCGGTGAATGGCTGGCGTGAGCGCGGGAATAACCCCAACAGGGAGATTGGAACACCAGGTCGAGGTGAAACCCTTGAAATTGCTATGGCTACCTTGAGCAACATGGGTTGCGCCTTTGTATGAGACGACGTAAGTGTAAAGCGGCATCAGAGTTTCCTGATCAGTGTGTAACGAGGAGCGGCCGCTCATGGCCGATAGCAGCTCTCCAAAACATAGTTTTTAGTATACCGCCCAAACCTTTATCTCAAAAAACGCGTCCCGCATGAAGACTTTCCAAAGGAATTTCGTCTATCAAACCACACTTTCGTACCCCATGCAAAGTACATGTACCAAAGTAAGCTTGTAATAGTTCCGTACACACCTTAATATTCGTACATCTATTTCGTACGATTACTGGGAAACATTGCCATGTCACGCACTTTCGCTTATTGCCGAGTATCAACTGCTGCTCAGAACACAGATAATCAAATTCATGAGATAGATGCTGCAGGTTTCAGTATTACGAAAGCCCGTACTGTCGTTGAAACTGTTTCAGGAAGCGTAGCTGCACGAGAGCGAAAAGGATTTTCTAAGCTACTGGACCGGCTTGAAGCTGGCGACGTGCTCATCGTTACAAAGCTAGACCGCTTGGGCCGCAATGCAATGGACGTGCGCGCTACAGTTGAGCATCTTGAGACGATGGGCATACGCGTGCATTGCCTAGCCCTTGGCGGCGTCGACCTGACAAGTCCGGCCGGCAAGATGACAATGCAAGTTATCAATGCTGTCGCTGAATTTGAACGTGACCTACTGATCGAGCGCACAAACAGCGGCATCAAGCGCGCCAGGTTGGAAGGAAAAAGGTTTGGTCGACCGCCGGCACTGAACGAAGCAGAAAAAAGTGAGGTGCTACGTCTACTTTCCGGTGGTGCGCCGGTTGCGCAGCTGGCGCGACAATTTGATACAACGCGGCAGACCATCATGCGGATCCGCGCAGCATAAACAAGCCGCTTGCATCAACCGCTACAGGTCGTTTCGCAGACCTTCGGCGAGTTACGGAATTGCCGCAAGCAGCAAGCCTACCGCGCCGGCTCATACCAGCAACGCCACGCTGACAAATTCCAGACAATTGTCGCTACCAAATACCATGGCGCACCCGCGCACGTTGATCAGCTTCACCAGCTCCTCGATGACCCGCGCCGATCAAATGGACCCTGCCACATCAATGGTAAGTAACTTTCGTGTAAATTCATCAACCACAAACAGTTACAAGAAAAGTTGAATGTTATAAATCAAAGTTCAAATTATTTCTTAACTTCAGGAAACAGGCTGAAATAGGGGAAAGAGTAGATATACTCCCCACACTTTCGTTATAGAAATGATAAATATGAAATCTGAAAATATGCTGAGTTGGTTTTTAGGTGCATTAATGATATGCACCTTTGGTGAAAGCAAAAGCGAAATCAATGCACCTTTATTATCACCATTTAGCATTACAGCTCGAAGTGACTTAGGAACAACTTTGGCTAGCGGCACAGGGCTGCCATTGACAAAAGCTGCCTCTTCTCCTGTAACGCCCCCTCCTTCTATCTCTCGCTCTACTCAAAGTAATTGGATACCACCGTGTGTACAACTTCAATCAGGATGCGTTACCAAAGGAAGCAATAGTACTCGAGTAGCTTTAACTAGCGACACACTTAATGCAAATTCTACACCGCTTTCATCGGCAAAGCCTGCATCTAACTCGCCCGATTGGCTGCCACCATGCGTAAAACTTCAATCAGGATGCGTTGGCACAAGAGGCGTCAACATTAATTTGCCGTAAACAATTTCTGATTCAGCATCTGCGAAGTTATTGCTAATATCGTTGTATTCCAAATTAGATGCAATTTTGTCTTAAGTTAGCTATGGAAATGTAGCTACAAAAGTAATATGTATTAGCGAAGTTTTATTTAGTTAACTCAATGCAATTTTTTATGCATTGATTATAATAATAAACTTCGATCATGTTTTTGCATTAGATTGCAAGTAGATTTTTATACCATGAAAATTTTTTAGGCTAAATATAAATGCCCAAAAAATAAAAAACTTAATTTTTATTGGAAAGAATAAAACTATGTTAAACCCTAAAAAATTCAGAAAATTAGCCATTGCGGCGTTTCTAATTAATATTTCCTTAATTAATTCTGTGTACGCGGGAAATTCAAGCGGGCGAATTGCTTATACCCTTCCAACTGCGGGCATTTTATTTGCTTTTTACTCAGGATCTATTCTAAATAAGTCAGCCTGTGGAACCAGTGATGAATGGGCGATCGACATATCAACTCCACAGGGAAGAGTAATAGCAGCCACAGTTATGGCAGCGCAAGCACAAGGCGCCACCATAAATGTGTGGGGTCAAAATGCTTGCAATCCTGCATTTGGAGCTCGTGAATCAGTTTCACATATACAAATTATCTCGCGATAAATTTATGAAATTGCGGAATATTATTTAACACTTAATTGTGACAAATAGTAAATTTTTTTTTCCTTAGTGAATTAAGTTTCTCCGGCATGTGGAATAATTAAAAAATTTGCTGCAAATAATAGTTTGCCAAGTGCCAAAGCAAGGATTGCAATGGTTTTATCTGTCCAAGCTCAAGGAAAAGCTCTCCATGTGTTATGAACTGGTGCGTGCGAATTTTGGGACGATCGCAAGACCGCCACAATTGTTACTTTTCTAAAAAAATATTTTATAAAAACTTAATAGGACATGTTGAATGCGTAGATTATGTGCGTGGCCGCTAGCAGTATTGATTTTTCTTTGTCACGGGAAAATTTATGCGCAGGAAACGGATGATTTTTTTTTGATGTTAATACCTGCTCTTAGTTATCAAAACGAATTTAACTCAAAGTATATTAGTGCTAGTATTCCTGACCTTATTTACAATACCAATACTACGGTATCAGTAACTATGAGAAATGATGGCACTGCTACTTGGCTGCCTGGTGTCGTCTCTATCTCGAATGATACTGATAGCAGCAGATTGCATGAAAGTAGTCTAGCGCTACTCAATCCCGTCTTTCCAGGACAACAGCACACTTTCAGTTTTACTGTAAGGCCCGAGCCCTGCTTTGTCTTTGGCTTAACATGTCACGAATATATCTTTTCTTATCAGTTGGTGCAAAATGGACAAGGTTTTGGCGAAAGAATGCCACGCATCTATCCTCAAGTACGTTTTGCTGCTACCACCGGTTCTGGTTCTAATCCAACGCCGCCGACATCAGGCGTACCATCTGCACCTGGGCGAGTATATAGCTGGCCACCAGGTTATTCTCCACCGCCAGTTGCACCGCCATTTCCGCCATTTCCGGATAGGTTACAGTAATTAATTTTTTTATCGAAGTGAGTTATGCTAAATAAATGTATATTAAAAACATGCTTCGCTATGGGTGCTTTATGCACATCCGTGCTGCCAATAACAGCCCACGCGTTGGGCAGCGTAAGTCGTGCTTGTCGAATGGACACCGTTCCTTTCGACGCGCAGCTTCTCACGACAACATTTTTAGTGGCGGTTGGCGCAGATCCTAAATATTTGTACTTATATGGTTCTTCTCTTTGGGAGCAGCAAAGCCTTTGGGTTTTAGAGTCTTTAACAACAGATTATCTCCGGGGACGATATTTCTTGTGGGCTCGAAGTGCAGTTTTTAAAAGAATGTATGATTTTGGATATCCATACTGGGGCTTAGACAAAACATACGACTCCGGCTGGAATGCTGAAAGATTGAATGATTATATAATGACGAAAGATACGTTTCAAATTTATTTGGCGAACCGCGGTTGGCTTTACAGTGCAAGGGCAGGAAATCCAGCGATAATTGAACGACTAAGAAGTTACATAGACAGACCAAATGAATATCGCGTGTATGGACAACATGCTTACTACGATCCTGTCGCGAAGACTTTAGGACGATTACAAGACACTTCCGCAACTAGTTGTAACGCTGGTAATTTAGGGTTGGGTATACTTGATCGATAGTTACGACAATGATAAAAATACTGTTATTTTTTTTAATGATACAAATTTCTTCTTTCCTACTTGCCTTCCCCACTTTTACAGATGAAAACGGTAGAAACGAAAAAAATAAAATAATTTCGATAAAAGATCTTTCATTTAAAGAACAATCTTTGATATTGAAAGACACAGAAATAAAAAACGATGGTTACATAAAAGTAATAGTTCCAGATACATATTTTAATATTCTAAATGGTACTATTCAGAGCTTCGACCGCCTAAAAAAACAATCTCTCGAAATTCTGCTAAATGGTTTTTTCGATGGATCTGAGGATTGGAAATTAATTAGTATTGAGGGAATTTTTGGAGAAGACGGGGCTCTGCTTTTCGGTTCGAAATTTGGAGAACGTATTCTTTATACTCATCGTGAAATCAATACTAATGGCTTTGGAACAGTAAGGATTAGAGAGTTTTTGAACCAAGAGGTAGACGGAAATGCAGCAACACTTAGCTTAGTCATTACTGTTGATAAAACTGCCTCAATGTGGAAAGTGACATGGCAGGATACTTCGACTTTATCAGAGTTTTATTTAACGGAAAGCTTTTCAAATCAAGGTGAACCTTCCAGGCAACCATCTCAAGTAATTGAAATAGCCACGAAGTTTTCAAAAAATAGCAACGCAATTAAATCTTTAGTAAAACAGTATTAATTTATTATTGAATAAAATCAGATCATCTCCACTTCATATGCCTAAAATTTCTTATTTAAAAAAACTACTTATAATTTTATCTTTTTTTATTAGCAACCAGGTTCTTGCTTACGCTGGAACTACAACGGGGTTTATTCAAGAAGCTCAAGTTTTAGCTGATTCAAGTGGGTTCTTTATGAGAATAATTATGAAAGACGGGCCTAACTTTTGTAATGGACAGAAAACTGCCGAAATTCGCCATTCAAACTTTGCTTATGCAAAAATATCAGATTTTATTATAAATGCAGAGATTAACAAATCGAAAATCATAGTGAATACCAATATAACTTCGTCCGGTACCTGCAATATAGAAGAAGTTAAATACTCTAGTTTTTAAATAAGTTAAAGTTATGAGGGGTTGATATGAAAATTCCCACCAAAACAAGTAGTATCAACACGATTAATCCATACAAAAAAAACGGATACTTCAAAAAACTGGGTTGATCTACGGTTTTTTTATAAGTGATTATGATGATAATCATGCTTATCAGCACAAGCAAAATCGAGCCCAAGTAACCGCCTATGGCAATGCCAACCAACATAAAAGGGCTTGCCGAACCTTGCGGTATCGATTGAGATTTAATACTATCCATTATCAAATAAATCCACATTCCTGCTAGTGTTGCAGGAAGCAAACTAAGCATTGTCAGTACGTTTCCTACATGTCGCCGTACAGCGTGTAGTTGCTCGACAGCGCAATGATGTTGTGCTGTTTAGCCAGCGCTTTTAACTTGAACCACGGGGCACCCATGGGTACGCCCAAGGCCTTAACTTCAGCACTGCGAGCGACTGCGTAACCGTCATAATTTTAAAGAATAACAACCGGCCGGCGCTCCAATTTTGGATTGAAAACGCGCTCGCACGAGACATACATATTGTTGATGTCGACTAAAACAAACATCGTTGACGATCACCTGGCCAGATCCGGAGCGATTGTCACGAGAAAAACCGCCTGATGCTGCCTACGACCACGCCCCAAACCTGCAGTTCTTCGCCTTCAGCAAACTCGATCGATTTAAAGGCAGGATTTTCGGGGCGAAGCTCAAGGACGCCATCTTTTCGGTATAGCCGTTTGACAGTGTAATCGTCGTTCACAACGGCAAGCACCACATGCCCATGCTTGGGGTCGATTGAGCCGTCAACGACAATGGTATCGCCGTCGTGAATATTGGCAAGATCCATGCTGTTACCACTCACTCGATAAAAAAGTGGTGGCTTTATTACGAATCAAATAAGAATTTAGATCCAGCCCTTTTTCAACGTAATCGCCAGTTGGTGAGGGAAAACCGGCCGGCACTGGCATACAGAACAGCGGCCGGAGGCAATGGGCTGGGTCGTCAGCTGCTGGCCACAGGTAATGACTGCTTGACGGATGGACATCGGCTGGCAAAAATTCGAACGCAACTTGATAAATTCTCAATGGATATACTGTATTTTCATACAGTATATATTCGCATTGGTAATTTTTGCTACGAAAATTTTGCAACTTATTCAATTGATCACATGAAACAATTCGTCTTCTTTTACTAATGTTGCTCGATCGGTCAAGCCACCTGCTGAAAGGTCAGAAGGCTCGATGCCCGCCAGTTTCATGCGGGCGTACCAAGTACCGACGATAGGTGAACCTAAAGCGCTTAGATGAAATTTCCAACCATTTGCAGTTAACCAAGCAATTTGATGCTTCACAAGCATCCTGCCGGTGAGTTTGCACAATTCATCGTTTTGGAGAATTTCGCTTTCAATGGGAAAAACAATATTTTTATCCATATCGAAATTGCAACATTTTATCGCTTGTTATAAACAATCTTTAAATATTTATGCACCTGACAAAAGGCCCGCTTACGCGGTCCTTTTGAGTTAAACCATAGGTTGATTGTTTGGAGGGGAAAATCACCCCAAGGCTAAGTACTAATGCCATAATCTGTAGAAAACCAGACTTGACCTGCCTACCACTGTCAGATGCGATCTCAACTTGAGATTTAATAGAAGGCAGGATTCGGCCAAAAGCAGACGTGTACCAACCCTATTTGAGAGGTGTCAATGAGCAAAATTAAGACCGGGCTCTTTAGCGCTGTCATCACATGTTTCGTTGCATTTCTCAACTACACAGAACTTGAGAATTTTTCTGGAATTGTTAGGCTTCTAGCAATCGTTTTGTCTGGACTGGCGATAGGAATGTGCCAGGGGGTTTTTGTTGACCGGGAAATGCATATGGCCATTGGCTTGGGAGCCTTTTACGGCATGTTGGTGTTGATGTCTCCGGTGATTGTGGTCACCTATGGGTTCGCGTTAATGTCACTTCCACTGTTAGCGGTTTTTGCAATGCTCGTATTTTTCGGAGCCCAGATTGGAAACGATCTTCGAATTAAATCGTGCCGGTTAGGTTAACCATCCGTCGTCTTCCAGCCAGAAGCGCTCTGGCTGACAGAACCACGGATGGAAGGGATTCAGGCTTTGAACGACCTCGCCCGCCGAGTTTGCCAACGTCCGCTTTGGGTCGAACTGCGACATTCACGATCTGACACATTCCGTTCGACCGAATCGCAACTTACATACGACGTGCCAGCTATGCGTCATTCCATGCCAGCTTATGCGCCGTTAATACCAAATCACGCGTTGCGCAACGATTCGTACACGACTGCCGGGCCGGCTTCGATCTTGTCAGGAAACACCCGGTACATCGTGGTTGTGTCCTCGTTAACTTTCCAAACATTCATAGTTTTATCCTCTTAAATAATCATTTACTCTATAACTCATTAGCGCAAGCGCAAGCACGGCATACCACCTGCGGTTCCACACCGGGCTTGATCGAAACCACGTGGTGTCACCAGATACACGCCATCAGGGCCGACAACCACATTTGCCCCATAACTTGAGAGTTGGGCGGCTGATACCCGGCCAAACTCAGCCACTGCATTCGGTCGCTCCGCCTCTGCGCGCGATTTATTGACCCACCCCCATATCAAAATTGCAGACAGGCATACTGTCAACGTGCCCCACGTCCAAACCTTGCGATGGTGGGCCACGCCACGCTCTGTCCTGACTTTGACATAAACGGCCAGCAATCGGTTTGCTTCCTCTTGCATCGCGCATACACGCTCGCCGAACAGGTCGGCGGCGTCATGGGCAAGGGCGGCGGCTAACTGCCGCCCCTGCACCTTGCCGGCTTCGCTAACGGCCAACTCCAACCGCTGGGATACTTCCCGCTGCGCTTTTACCAACAAGGCGGCATCATTGGCCAGTTGGACAAGAATTTGCCTTGCATGGTCGGCATCGTCTCGACACGCTGCGACGTGCCAAGATGCGTCGTTAGTAACTGCTTGGATAGCACCCAGAAGCTGAGCAGCTGCGTCCTCGACGCTGTCGAGATCTTTATTCATTGCGTCCTCTTACAGGTCCATTTCCATGCCGCCAGGTCCTTGCAGTGGGCTGCGGTTCTGCTCCTGTTTTTGCTCATTTGTGCGCTCCCGCTTTTGCGCTAGTTTTTGAACTTCGGCCTGCCGCTTGAACCACTGTGTGTTCGTTTGGTTTATTTGCTTCTCATGGTTTGATTCGACTGGGTTGCTTCTGATGGTTTTCTCCTGCAGTCTCGGCAATTGCACGCCCAACGACCGCTGGGCAACTGCTGCCCACCGGTCGCTGGCCCATAGGGAATGTTCAGCTTCATGCTTCTGCTGGACAGGGTCCCAAGCAGATTTGCGGAAATTGATGGCCCAAGGGTCATCACTCCACAAAAATTCGATTTTGGCTTTCACTGCGATTTCGACTTCGCTGTGTTTACGATCCCATTTTTCAGCGCGTGCCGCAGCTCCAAAACGGGCGACGAAATTGCTTTCCCGTGCGTCTGGCCGATCGCCATGCTGCTCTTTGAATTTGCTTTGCAGGTTGGCCCGGTACGCCTTGGCGTGTCCATTAATGGCTCGCGTTTCTATCAGTTCCCGATTCGGTAGTTGGGGTTCTGGCTTTGATAGTGCCAGCTGCTGTTCCTCTGCGGTCATCTGGCGCAGTGCTGATTCGACTAGCTTGTTGGCTTCACGTGTCGGCTGTTTTAGCTCTGGCGGTGCTGTTGGCCCTTGCTGCTTGGCATGTGAGTCGATTTTTGAGCGTAATCGCTGTACTAATTCATCTTTGGTCGGTATCGGCTGTTGCTCGTTTTTGCGGTCGGATTTGTAAGCGTCCAGAGTCGTGCCCTTCTGGTGCGACGTGTTCATTTGCCGCACTAATGCAGCGGCAGATTTGTATTTACTAGAATCGACGTAGAGCTTCGTTTCCTGACGTGAACGCGACATGGACACATAAGATAGCTCCCGATTGTGCATAGAGCCGGAAAGCACATAGGCACGATTTACAGTCACGCCCTGCGCCTTATGAACCGTAGATGCATATCCGTGGTCAATATGGTCGTAATCTCCCGTGCTGAACGTCACCAGCTTGCCGTCATCACGCCTAACTGACATTCGGCAAGAGTTCTTGCCGTCGCGCTCGATGTTTTCGACGGTGCCCAGCCCGCCGTTTTTTACTCCGGTAGCTTTATCATTTTTGAGGAAAACAACCCGGTCGCCTTTTGAAAATTCACGTTCGCCCTGTTCCGTCTTGACGCACTCTCCCTGCTCAATCTCGCCCAACTGCACGCGCTCAGCACGGGCCAACTGATTGAGTGCTTGAACCTCCTTTCGGGTGCCTGCCAACATGACAGCGCTTCGCCCGTCGTCGGTACGCTCTTTATTCCAATCGCTGACAAGTTGCATTATCGTGTCATCGACATTTGCACCGACATG
The DNA here is from genome assembly GCA_040385645.1 of Pseudomonadota bacterium. Classification (GTDB taxonomy): domain Bacteria; phylum Pseudomonadota; class Gammaproteobacteria; order Burkholderiales; family Burkholderiaceae_D; genus JANXSS01. Next base: position 174,186 of record JAZKGZ010000014.1, on the reverse strand, counting down.
CACCAAACCTCTTGCGGAATAGTCAGAGATAGCCCGTCCAGCTTTTCCATCTGCGAATTTATGCACAGCACTGCGCGCCCATTCGTCCTTCTGACGATAGATCGTGGACAGCTTGCCAGCGCCCAATTTATCCTTGATTGCTTTGAATGCGCCGCCCGCCTGTATTGGCTGCAACTGACGGTCATCACCAATCAAAACCAGTTTTGCCCCGGCTTTGGCTGTGTGATCGACAAGGCGCGAAGTCAAAATGCTGGAAAGCATCCCAGATTCATCCACGGCTAGAATAGTTTTGCTGGTGAGCTTGATTCGACCACTGTCCAGCTGCATCAACAGTGATGCGACAGTTTGCGACTTGATGCCGCTGCTTTCTTCCAATCCATCGGCAGCTTTACCCGCCAGTGCTGCACCGCGCACTTCATAGCCCGCTTCTTTCCATGCAGAATGTGCGGCTTTCATCATAGTGGATTTGCCCGTTCCGGCCATACCTTCTACCAGTGAAACGCCACCTTTGCCGCTCATGTGGTGCAGCGCTTTTGTCTGTTCGTCCGATAGTCCGTTTTTTTCTGCGTGCTTGTATAGCAGGAGACTATCAACTGGGTGCCGCCCTTCGCCCTTGCGTGCGGTTGATTGATCGACCATCCGGCGTTCCATGTTCTGCATGCCCTTGGTGGTCATCCTGACGTTACCCTTGTCATCAGTACCCAGCAACACCACGTCAGAGCGGCCCACGCACTGTGCAACGGTTTCGTGCAGTTGATCGCCCAAACGGTCGTCGGCGTTTTTGCAAATTTCACGGTACAAATCGCGTTCGGTGAAAACGCTTTGCTGGTCGGTCAGCTTGTTCAGAACGCGGGTGGCTAAATCGGCGCGCTCGACGTGCTGGCCGTTTTCCATTTTGATCGTCCGGTTTTTGTCGCCGATTTTGGTTTGCACGCCTTTGCGCTCCATTGCCGATGCGTGCGGCCCCATGTGCTTGGTCGGCTCGCCAATCTTGGCGGCTTGTTCAAACTCGCCGCGTTCGATCAATAGTTTTTTGATTTCATCTTTCGTACTGGTCGAGTAAAGCTTGTTGATTCCGCATTCGTCGAGTTTGGCCTGCACCGTGTTTTCCCAGCGGGGACGGTTCCATTCAGCCGGGTTTTCCAATGCGGACTTAAACTGCCGTTCCTTTGGGTCAAGCTCCTTGACCTTGTTTCCGAATCCGCGCGTACTCACTTCTTTGGTGGTCATCAGGTAATGGCAATGCCAATTACCGTTATGTTTGCGGCCTGTGTCCGCGTCGATGATGTAAAACTGATCTGGGTTCTTTTCCAACTCCTCGTCAGTAACAGTGCGCGGCTCGTGAATGGACACTTGCACGCCCACACCCCACTTGTTCGCAAGCTCAGCTCCAAATTTAAGCGCAAGTAGTTTGCGATCATCTGCGCCCAGTTCATGCGGGAAATCCACTTCAATTTCTCGTGCCGTGATGCTGTCGCCACGCTTGTGCGCTTTCTCGTTCGCGTTCCAGAACTCGCCCTGCCCTTTGGCGCGTTCCGCCTTGTCGTCTGAGCGAGATAGGTCGGCCATGCACTTGAGGTCATGGTGTGCGCCATCCGGCACGATGATTTCTGAATGCTCGATGCCGCTTTTGCGGGTGTAGTCGAAGACCACGCCCGTGCGTTCGTCGGTGATCTCAAGACCCGAGCGGTAAGCAGCGGCGGCGGTCGAACTACGCCCCTCGCTGCGCGATAGGCCGCTTTTGTGGGCACATCGACCGAACTGCAGTTCCACCGAAAATACCTCCCATTAAAGACGCCATCGAAGTCGTTGGTTTTTGATTTTTGGCTCGCGGCAAGCGACCCCCGGTAAGGCGCACGTAATCCCCAGGGATTACTCTCAGTGCGCCCTTCTTTCATCAGGAGAACACCTCGTTTTAACCATTTGCGCCGTAAATAATACCTTAAATACTATAAATAAAACATGATATAAACAACCATTTAAACATTATTTAATAGGCTGATAACAGTAAAAAACTATACTACAAACAACTAAGTATCTAAAAACCATCAAAACCAAAATGGCGACACAAAGAACCGAACAAATGCCGTAAATATTCGAACTACCTTGAGCAACAGATAACCTAAAGCCAAAAAGCTTAGAATATCAAAGGCTCCTATGAAATCTGAAAATTACACTCGTTACGACACAGAAAAATTCTTTATCATCGCCCACTAATTCATCCCCATCTCACCCTTCAAGCCGCTAAACATCGACCAGTACCGCCTAGCGAAATATCAAAACGAAAGCGCACGGAAACAACTAAATTTTCAATAAATAGCATTTTGATTTTTATACGTTGCGTAGGCTGTTAATAACTTACATAATTTGGCCGACAAATACCCAAACTGGATTTTAAAAAATGCCAACACGTAAACCGATCGAAGACCGGGTGGCCGAGGCCGAAACCAAGCTGAAGCAACTTAAAGCCCTGAAAGCAAAACAAGAATCACGCGAAAAAGCGGCAATCAAAAAACTCAATAGACAGGAAGATGCGAACAAGAAAATCAGGCTCGGCGGCCTAATCGTTCTTGCTGGTCTGGCTGATTGCGATAAGGGAGTTTTGATGGGCGTGTTGATTGACGCATCGAAGCAGCAACAAGACCTGCAAGCGACCACCCGCTGGAAAACAATTGGAGACTCACTGCTCAGCCAACAAGCCAGCGACAACCGTCATTCGGCTGCTGCTCAAACTCAGGGATAAGCCACGATCCCAAATTTCAAAACTGACATAACGACGAAAAACGGTGTTGCTTAGTTCAAGCGCAGGATCACTCAGCACGGTCGGAGGGATGGGTCGGCCTTGCAGTCGGTTTAGTGACCTTATAACGCTGTCTTTCAGCCACTCGTTATTACTTGCTTGGGTATGCCGTTTAGTGGGCAATTCCAGTAGCCGCGATTGTTGTCTACTCATATCTTTACTGGAACATACAACGGCAAAGCAAGGACGGGAAAGGCAGAACAGAAAGCCCGCCATACTGGCAGCAGCCTATGCCAATATTCCGCGCCAAGGCGCTGCGCGACCCGTGGATAACGCTACGCGTTATCCACCGCCCTTGCCGGCTACTCGTCTTTGCAAGACTATGGAAAATACAGCGCATCTCACCAAGATAGTGTGAGCATTATGGCGGCATAGTGTAGAGATGGTGG
>JAZKGZ010000014.1:0-170897 GCA_040385645.1 Pseudomonadota bacterium | reverse complement strand
TAGCAGGGTGGTAGCAGGGTGGTAGCAGGGTGGTAGCAGGGTGGTAGCAGGGTGGTAGCAGGGTGGCAAATAATGTGGGAACAATGAAATTCGAATGGCAAAAGAGAGCATGTTTGGAGCTTCGGCCTGCCGTAAGCGGCGCATCAGCACCGTCTTGACCCAGGCTATTTTTTCCCTAGCCATGCCAAGGTGTTATTGGTGATGCCTTGATCGAACGCTTGGGATCAAATTCTCGCCCCACCGATTACAGATATTGAACTGCTTAGTTAAGTGTTTGCAGGGGTAAGTGCAGCAGCGACATTCCAGGGCAGTAGTTCGTCAATCCTATTGATTGGATGGTCGGCGATGTGCGTGAGCACGTGGCGCAAGTAAGCTTGCGGATCGATGCCGTTGAGTTTGGCCGTACCAATCAACGTGTACATCGCCGCAGCACGCTCACCACCACTGTCGGCCCCCATGAACAGGAAATTCTTTCTACCTAACGCCACCGATCGTAACGCTCGTTCGGCAGCATTATTATCGATCTCGGCCACACCCTGTTCGCAATACAACAGCAATGCCTGCCATTGATTCAAGGCATAGTTGATCGCCCGGGTCGTATCTGACTTGGCCGACAGGGTGGGCAATCGTGCCCGTAACCAAGCTTCGAACTCGATCAGTCGTGGTAGTGCCTGCTGCTGGCGAACTTGGCGGCGCATGTCCGGGGGTTGACCCCGGATTTGTTCTTCGATGGCATACAACTCAGCGATTCTTCGCAACGCTTCGGTGGTGGTGGGCGTGGCATGCACCACGTGCAGATCATGGAATTTGCGGCGGGTATGCGCCCAGCATGCCGCTTCCTGTACACGGCCGCTCTCATACACGAGGTTGAACCCGGCGTACGCGTCGGCTTGGAGAATACCGGTGAAATTGGCCAGGTGGGTCTGCGGGTGAATGCCCTTGCGGTCTGGCGTATAGGCAAACCAGACCGCCGGCGGGACGTCTGATCCCCAGGTGCGGTCGTCCCGCACGTACGTCCACAACTGCCCGGTCTTGGTCTGGCCATTGCCAGCTGCCAGAACCGGCACCGGCGTATCGTCGGCATGCAACTTGGCGCCTGCCATGATGTGCCGGCGTACGGCGTCGACCAACGGATGCATGAGGGTGGCGCACGCGCCGACCCAACGCCCCATACTGGAACGTCGATCTCTACACCTTGCCGAGCGTAAATGGCCGACTGCCGGTACAGCGGTTGATGGTCAGCAAATTTCGACACCAGGATATGGGCCAGCAAACCAGGCCCGGCCACCCCGCGCAGAATTGGCCGGCTGGGTGCCGCCGCTTGCACGATGCAGTCGCAGCAGGCGCATGCCTTCTTGCGGCGGATGTGCCGGATGACCTTGAAGGCGGAGCTGACGATTTCAAGCTGCTCGGAGATATCCTCACCCAATTGCTTGAGAGTGCCGCCACATTGCGGGCAGGCCAGTTCGGCCGGCTCGATGATGTGGTCTTCACGCGGCAATTCTGGCGGGAGCGGCGGCCGGGTCGAAGCGGCGCGTTTGGTCAAGGGTGCAACTGGCGGTGGTGCTACTGTAGGTGGTGCTGCATCAATTACCCCCTCTTCAGCTAGCAAGTCTTCCAGGCGGCATTCCAGTTTCTCGATCTGCCGGTCGATCTTCTCGGACTTGCGACCGAACTGCATGCGCTGGAGCTTGGCAATGAGCAGTTTGAGTTGTTCCACCTCCAGCGCTCGGGATGCAAGCGCTGCCGACATTTGATCCATCGATACCCGTTGCGCCAGCACCAGGGCTTTGAGAGCGTCGATATCGTTAGGTAAAGAGGTGTCGGTGGGCATGCGCGAAGCTTACGCAAGCTTGCCGATGTTTACAACATCGATTTGGGCTGCCAGGTACGTGCGGGCCGCCGCCAGTCGATGCCTTCCAAAAGCATGGACAGTGCGGCCTGGGTCAGGCAAACGGTGCCGGTGGTGGCTTGCGGCCAGACGAACCGACCCTGTTCCAGGCGTTTGGCCAACAGACACAGGCCGTCACCGCTGGACCAGAGCAGTTTGACGATGTCACCGCGCCGACCACGAAAGACGAAGACATGACCGCTAAAGGGATCTTCGGCCAGCGCCGCTTCCACCTTGGCAGCCAACCCATGGAAGCCGCAGCGCATGTCGGTGACACCGGCGGCGATCCAGATGCGGGTGCCGGCGGGCAAGCCGATCATGGGTGAAAGTGGGAGAGGACTGCTGCAAGTACCGATGCGTCGACGACCCCGTCGATGCGCACCGTTGCACCGCCAAACTTGATGTCGATGGTGCCGTTAATCGGCGATGGCTGCGTCGGCATCATTTGCTTGGGGGCGCGGATTGGAGAAATGCGGACCTGCTCATGCGCAACGGCAGGCTCAACCCCGGTCATCGTTACCGGCAAGAACTGGGCAGACGCTGGTGGCGCATGTACGGCCAAACCAGCCAGATACTGGCGTCGCCACTTGTGCACCATGTTGGCGTTTAAACCGTGTTCCAGGGCTAGCCGGGCAATTGATACGCCCGCCTCGCAGGCGGCCTTTGCCAGCTGCAACTTGAACCCAGCCTCGTAGTTGAGCCGGCCTTTGCGGCTTCCTGTCTTGCCATCTGAATTCAACATGATCCCCACCATTATTTGGTGGACATCACTTTGGACTATCAGATTGGTGGCGTCGAGACGGTACTCATGATCCGCTTACGGCCTGCCTCAGTTGCCATGATCTGTTTGTCTTGGTGTACTAAACCAGCTGTCGGTATCGAAACGAGCGCCATGTCTTAGCATGGTCTCAATCTGTCTTTTTCCAGGACACTCACTCCACTGGGAAATGTAAGCCGCTACAGTTAGCTGAGGACTGTGCTGATGTAACCGTAAATTAGCTAAGCGGGTTCATGGCTGTTTGGCCGCGAAAATCCATTTACACAAACTTTAGCGCAACATGCTTAGGTGCGGGATTGGGGTGCCGTATACCCTACCCTTACACTGGCTCGCAAATAACCACGGTGTATAGAGTAGCATCCCAAGGTCTTGTGAGGTAAATCGAGTATTCCTTAGGCATGCAGTGTAGCGCAGCGCAATTCATACAAACTGGTTTGGCGCAAATCACTTCTTTTTAAGTAAAAATCTTCTTTTTAGTGGCTCAGACTGATCTGTATTTGCTGTGAATATGGCTCACCTAGAGCTGCTTGCGAGTTATACACAGCTCAGACAGATACGGCTCAGCCTGAGCTGTGTATAAGTACTTGATGCTTTCCTTCGTTATTGGGTATATGCCATGAGCTAGCATTTACAGCTTGGTTAGTTAATGCACGTATCAGAACGGGTAGAAAAATGGGAAAGGCGAACACTTAGGTTGAAAGCAGTTTTATTCACACAGTGGAGAGGTAAATTTTTTCGCAGCGTCCGTTTGCGAAACGAGTTAGAAGTGAAGACGTCCGGACATTTGGCTACTGACGATAAATAGCGTCGTAACGTTACGTTTCCAATAAAATTTGGACATTGAAGCTGGCAGTTTGAGAGCTAAATTTTAGTCAACTGAGTGTCAACCGTGTAGCGGTTCAATGGCGTGCTGTAGTTGGACAACATTCCGTAAGCGACTGTTTTAATAGATATAGTTGGATAAAGCATGTATGACGCAGAGGATTGAAAATCCTTGTGTCGGTGGTTCGATTCCGCCCCGGGCCACCAAAATGTGTTGAATGATTAAACGGTTACATGCTTCGGCTTGTAGCCGTTTTTTTTACTCGGCAATCTGAGCCATTTAGCTCGGCAGAGCTACACTCGCAACCGACGAACACCGACCGGTCAGAAATTTTAAGCCCGCACAACTTTCGGATACGCTTTCAGCGTTTCAGCAACTTTCACAAAAGCTTTATCGAATGTGTTGAATTGCTTTGCGTTCGCGCTCATCGCTAGGTGCACTGCATCGCCAAAATCCATGCCGCCTTCATACCAAGGCAATGCGTAAGCAAGCGCTTCGAAATTCTGCGGCTTGAAATTTTCAAGCCCGCATAATAAACGGATCGACTTAGCAATTTCAACACGGTCGCACTCGCACGATTCCAAAACCCATACCAGCTCCAAAAACACAGTAATGGGTGCGGTGCAAGTTTTATTGCCGTGCAGTAGGTTTTCGGCGATGTCGGTCTGCGCAGGTGAATCGTTTAATAAATACCGAACCAAAATGTTTGTATCGAGCGCAATCATTTGCGCTTGCCTTGCTTCGATGCATCGTCTTGTAGTTGAAGCCGTGCTTTAATCCTGGCTTTTATTTCACCGTCGGTTGGAACATTTCGGCCAGATTTAAATAGAAAACCGCGTACCTGTGCTGTCGTGACGCGCGGAAAGAGCGTCGTCGGTGTGAGGGTGAGGCCAATTGCGGTTTGGATAACAACGAACTCGGTGCCGGGTGGTAGGTGAAGAGCGTCACGAATGCTCTTTGGGATGACGATTTGCCCTTTGCTAGATAGTTTAACGGTTTGCATAAAACATCCATTTTCAGTAAGTCTCTGAATCTTACCGCGATATGTCGACGGTTTGAATTGAAAAATTCATTGCGTTGTACGCTCAGCTTCTTTAAACCGCGGACTGCCGTTTGAAATGTTTGCTTAATTTGCAAAAAGTTATCCTTTTGCTGAAACAAATGAAGCTGCTGTAAGTCTCAATTTCCACGCTCATGCTTTTTGCCGAGCTTTCACGGGTACGTGGTGGTACCTAACTCATATTCTTACCCACATCCATATCCACGCCCGGCGTCATTTCAAGGAATTTACGTGCCCGATCAACCTTCTCTTACAACGGAAGCGACTGCCGCCAGAATTGAACTACAAGCCAAAGCAGTCGAAATCCACCACCGGCTTTGTGCCGAATACGGCTGTCCGATTACTTATTTCCATGTACTCGACCCACTCAGCGAACTCGTATCGGCATTGCTATCGCATCGCACGCGCAATCATGATTCCGGATTGGCTTTTCGTGCCTTACGCGCGCGGTTTGCAGAGTGGGAAGACGTGCGCGATGCGCCGCTCGAACACGTGCAGGAAGCGATTACCGCATGCACATGGCCCGAACAAAAAGCGCCGCGTATTCAAGCCGTATTGCGTGAACTGAGTGCCCGTATCGGTGGAAAGCTCGATCTCGAATTTTTGCGCGAGTGGCCGGTAGAAAAAACACGTGCCTGGCTCGAAACCATTTCGGGTGTCGGCCCGAAGACCAGTGCGGCGGTACTGGCGTTCAGTAACCTGCGAGGCAAGGCGTTGCCAGTGGATAGCCATCATCATCGTGTGGCCGTAAGGGTTGGGCTGGTACCGGCAAAAATGAGCGTTGGGCCTGCACACGATATTCTGGAGGCGCAACTACCGGCAGAATGGGATGCGCAGCAGGTATATGACAACCATCAAGTCATCATGCGACATGGAAAAAAGGTTTGTACTTGGCGAAATCCACAGTGTCGGCAATGTGTGCTGCTTGATATTTGTCCACATGGACTAAAGCACGTGGCCGGTGTGGAAGAACCACAACTAAGGGGAGAAATAGCGTTCGCGGAGCCCTAATTTAGCCTCGAATGAGCTTCGTTGTGTGAATATTCCACTGCGTTGATGATCGGCTTGGTATATTTCCTTAGGGTAATCAAAAGGTAATCACATTACCTGGTTGAATAAGGAGATATCGTGTTTTCAGTTGAAATCCGATCCGTACTGCCGCTCGCAGTTGCTTTCCTTGCCCCCTTGGCCTGCACAAACGTTCATGCAGGAAGCACGCTCGACAGGATCGAGCAGACCAAAACCATTACCATCGCCCATCGTGAATCATCGATTCCTTTTTCCTATCTGGATGCGGACAAGAAACCCACTGGATATTCGGTCGACCTTTGTTTGAAGATTGCCGAAGCATTAAAACGAGAATTAAAACTGCCGCAATTGAAAATTGCCTATGTCGCAGTAACTTCCTCGACCAGGATTCCCGCCATCATGCAAGGTAAGGCAGACCTGGAATGCGGGTCTACGACGAACAATGCCGAACGCCGCAAGCAAGTAGCCTTTACCATCCCGCATTTCATTGCTGCGGTGCGAATGTTGGCGCGGGCTGATTCCAGCATTAAGAATTGGACCGATCTGCAGGACAAAAAGATCGTCACCACCAAGGGTACGACGACGGTTCAACTCATGACGGATCGCGGCAAGGTACGTGCACTCAATCTGTCGTTGCTGGAGGGTGCCGACCATGCGGCATCGTTCCAAATGGTTGAGAACGCAACGGCTGAAGCATTTGCGATGGATGATGTATTGCTGTACGGCCTGCGGGCAAGTGCCAAGCAACCGATGCAATTCGCCGTCGTCGGTGATCCATTGTCGGCAGAGCCCTATGCAATCATGCTCTCGCGCGACGACGCCGCTTTCAAAGCCATTGTCGACCGTGAAATGGTGCGCATCATTAATGACGGCGAGTTCGTCAAGCTTTACGACAGATGGTTCAAGCAGCCTATTCCACCGAACAATATCAACATGAACATGGGAATGAGTTTTCTGTTGAGATCCTCATTGAGTTTTCCGAACGACAAGGTAGGCGATTCTTTTTAAAAAGGAAGTAAAAATGAAGACATATTCAAGTCGCGCAGCCGCATTTGCAGCTTGTGCAATGTTGGTTCTCTGTGCGGGAGGCGTCAAAGCCGCCGGTGTTGATGTCAATATCAACTTACCGGGTGTATATACACCGCCGCCGGCACCTGTGTTTGTCGCACCGCAGCCAACTTATGTACAACCCCAGCCGGTGTATGTAAGAACCGAAACACGCTACGTGGACTGCAAGAATGGTAAGTGTAAAGATAAAAAGTATAAGAAAGAAAAACATCATAAGCATCACAAACATCATGGTCGCCATAAAGGGCATGGCGACCACGACTAAATCTAACGTACTACCTACTTTATAAAATCAAGCGGCTTTCCAGAAAATATAGTCGGCCTGGTATTTCACGACTTCACGCGTGCCTTTGGTCGTTGCATTGCAAGGCGATGCCGGTGCAACGCCGCCTTTGAGTGCTACTCGCTGAATGTAAGTAATGCCAGTCATCGCGCCGGAGCCAACTGCGGGATTGGCTTTTACGATTTGGAAAGGCAGGTTGCCAGTGCTTGAAGGTGCGATGGCGACTTGCGTGCCGGTGATTTTGGAACCGTCGGTCGCTTCCCATGTTGCTGGTGGGCCGTAGTACGTACCGACCTGTTTGCCGCTGCGATCGAGCAGCTTGGCCTTTGGTCCGACGAATACCCACTCCATCTGGTCCGGCATATCTGCTTTGGCGCGACACTCGTAAGTGATATCGCCAGCACCGACTGTTTCTAGTGCAACCTTATTACCAGCGGGAACTTTGATGGTTTCTGGCAAGCCATCTTGCGAAAACATGGCCATTTTTGGCGTCATCGTGCCGCATGCCGCAAGCATGGAAACAGCGCCAACTAACGAAACGAGGGTCAAGGACTGTGGCAAACGAGGTAGATTCATTGTGATTCCTTTTCAGCTGGACTAAGTGGGATGAAACGACGATGTGAATCTGCAACGACGATCTGACAACGGGACTACTAAAAATCAGACTACTTCAAAATGCTTCAGCGTTGCAATAGAGACATAAATGCAGGCTGGAAATTATAGCGCGAATTATATTCAATGATGAAAATGGTAGACTCAAGTGCACTCGAACGCATCACGCTACGTCGACGCTCGGACCATCGACGAGGCTTTACCCATCCGATTTACCGCATTAGAAAGGACTACCGATATGAGCATGAATCGTAGGACGTTCGTTATCCATTCACTGGCTGGCTCGGCACTACTTGCAACAGCTGGCCTGGGCCGCGCCCAGGCACCGAAGGTTTCCGAAAGCGATCCGCAGGCAATCGCGCTCGGTTACAAGGAAAATGCATCGAAGGTCGATAAGGCGAAGTTTCCAAAATACGTCGCTGGCCAGTTGTGCAGCAATTGCCAGCTTTATCAGGGGCCACCAAATGGTTTAGGCGCATGTCCTCTGTTTGCCGGAAAATCCGTACCCGGTCCGGCATGGTGTAGCGCTTACGCAAAAAAAGCTTAATGCACTAAGCAGTGCGTGAACGCAGCGCTAGAGCAAGGTACTTGAGCAAGACACATAAGCAGCGTACTTACATCGTAATAATCGTTCATCACGCGAGCCGCCGACGGCGGTTCGCCCCGAAAGCCGGTGCTAAACAACCGGCTGCCCCCTCCACCCACCGTTGTAACCAATCGTTAACGATTGTTAGATTGCCCAAGACACAAACATTTCTCCACGAACCTTTGTTAAATTGGCTTCAGTGCAAATTTATCTATTGAAATAGTGGACACCCATGAGAATCGCCGTACTAGATGATGACCGTAGCCAGACCGATTTGGTCTCGCAAGTACTTAACTCGGCAGGCCATATCTGCTACCCCTTCCAAAGCGGTAAGGAGATGGTCAACCAGCTTCGACGCGAAAGCTTCGACATGCTGATCATTGACTGGCAGGTACCCGACCTGAGTGGTGCCGAGGTACTGCAGTGGGCGCGCGAGAAGCTGCCATCCACGCTACCGGTGTTGTTCATGACCAGTCGATCTGGCGAAGACGATATCGTCGCCGGGCTGGCAGCCGGTGCCGACGATTACATGATCAAACCAATCCGGCGCGGAGAATTGGTCGCGCGGGTGCAGGCACTGTTACGGCGTGCTTACCCAAGCCAAAACATGGTAGAGCAGATTCAATTCGGCGATTATATTTTCGAAGCACGTACCGGACGCCTGATCGTTGCCGGCACCGCAGTCGATGTTACGCAAAAAGAGTTCGATCTGGCGCTGCTGTTCTTTCGTAATCTCGGCAGGCCGTTGTCACGCGCCTACATTCTCGAAGCGGTTTGGTCGCGCGACATCGAGATACCGTCCCGCACCATGGATACTCATGTCTCTAGAGTAAGAAGCAAGCTACAATTGCGTCCAGAGAACGGTTTTCGCCTTGCCCCGGTTTACAGCTACGGCTATCGACTGGAACAGATTTCAGGATAAGCGCCTGCCCGCACGGAGGCGCAGTGCGCCCTCCGGCGCGTGGACCTAACATGCGTGCATTCAATCGCTTCGTGCATCCTGCCAGAGAGCTGCTGGCGACATTTGGATTAGCGCTTGCTGCAAGCGCGGTGACGATTACAGCATGCAAAGCGGCACCGTCGAATGCTCAACTTTCTTCTCCCGCCCTCACCACCTCAACCCCATCGGCACCATCGATCAAAACCGGCGCGCCGCGCGAAGCCACCGCCCCCTCCGCTCCTGGCAATATCACCATCGGCACAGCCAGCATCACCTATTTTGCTCGCGCGGGCGATACGCTGACCTCGATTGCTCAGCAATACACCGATAAAGGCAGTAATTGGAAAGTCCTGGGCAAGCTCAACCGTATCGAAAAGGACAGTTCGATTCCGGTCGGCACGCCGATTGTCATTCCTGGCGAGCTATTGGGCGATACACCTGCCAAGGCGACCGTGGTTGCCATGACCGGGACGATTGCCGCAACAGCTGCAGATGGCAGCACCATGCACTTGACGATCGGCTCGACGGTTGTAGAAGGTACGCAGATCCAAACCAGTGGCAATAGTTTTCTGACGATGGCGCTGGCAGACCAGTCTCGTATTTCAGTGCCGTCGAATTCACGGCTGCAGATGTCGAAGCTGCGAACAGCACGATACCTGCACCGGCCACGCACGGAGATATTGTTATTGCGTGGCCGCGTCGAATCACGGGTTTCGCCGTTGGAAGCAAACCAAGGTCGCTTCGAAGTGCGTACCCCCCTTTCTGTCGCCGGTGTGCGAGGCACGCAGTTTAGAGTTGGATTTGTCGGTGAAGGTGCTGACAGGCGTGTCGCTACTGAAACGCTAGAAGGTCGAGTTGCCGTGGCACGGGCCAGCAAATCGACTGCGCCGGATAACGTGGTTTTGACGCAAGCCACGGGCAATATCATCGATGCGAAATCTGTCGGACCGGTGGTGAATTTGCTGCCGGCTCCGTCTTTAATGCCGGGCGGTGGCACCACCGGCACAGAGTATTCAAGAGCCAAAATTGCATTGTCGGCAGTGCCGGGCGCAAAAGCATATCAACTGCAGATCGCCCGCGATCCGGAAGCGCTGAATTTGTTAGCAGAAAATCGCATGACGCTACCGGCACTGTCGATCGCAGGCGTGCCTGAAGGGCGATATTTCGCCCGGCTGTCGGCAATCGACCGCTTCGGTCTTGAAGGCTTGAGCAGCATCTCACCGATTACCTTATTGCGTACGAACGATTTGCAAAGTGGTTCGTATAAAATGCCGGGCGCGCCGAAGGTCGCTGGTAGCGACAGTAAAACGGTAACCCTGCGTTGGACGCCGATTACCGGGCAATCCATGCGACTGCAGTTGGCCCGTAACAGCGATTTTTCTTCACTGATCGTCAACCGGGTGAGCCCGGAAGGCGAAGCGCAACTCGCGCGCCCGCCTTTCGGCACTTATTACGCGCGCGTCGAAGTTCTTGATGAACAGGGCAATGCTCAGGTTTCGTCATTGGCTCAACCGATCATCGTTACCGATCAGTGGATCATGAACGATGGTGAGCCGATCACAGTCAGGCTAGGTCGAATCAACGCGACGCAGTGAAGCGAACGTTTTGGAAAACCACGATGCCGACGCCCGATAGCGGCACCGACGACGAAACCCAGGTCGCGTTTTCACGATGGTGCGAGCGCCTGGGTCTGCGGCGGTTCACACCCCGCATGGCATTACGCGACTGGCTAATTTTGTTGCTGGCATTGCTCGTTCTAGCCTTAGTGCTCGGCTGGCAAAATGGCCTAGGACGCATCGACCAGGGCATTTATGACAAATTGCTCTCGGCAACCTCGCAACCGCATCGCGACGATATTATTATCATTGCCATCGACGATTTCAGCCTGCGGCAACTGGGTAGGTGGCCCTGGCCGCGCGAGCACCATGCGCAATTGATCGACCGCCTGACGCCGGCAAAGCCGTTGGCCGTCGGCCTGGATGTGATCTTGGTGGAGCCAGGTAGTGGGGACGAAGCGCTGCGGGCAGCATTGGCACGTAGTGGAGTAACCGTATTACCGGTGGTAGCAATAAACCCCGGTACCGGATTGACAGCTGGCCTCCCTGCCGGTTCTTTGGCTAAAGCGGGAACCGCTCTTGGGCACATCAACCTGGAACACGACAGCGACGGTGTGGTGCGCAGCGTATTTCTGCACGAGCGCTTGAACGGGCGCTGGTGGCCACATTTTGCGTTGGTATTGGCAGGTTTTGCACGGGTATCGGCAAATGCGCCACCGGTACCATTTGTGAGCGTGCCTACTGCAACCGGCGAAACCTGGCAGCGAGCCAATCCTTTACGTATTCCTTTTGCCGGCAGTGGGCAATTTCAGTCCGTACCGTACGTGTCGGTACTGCGAGGCGAAGTTGCCCCGGAATTTTTCACTGGAAAAATCGTGCTTGTCGGTGCCACGGCGCTAGGGTTGTCGGATTCTTATCCAACACCGGTGTCGGCAAGAGTTGGTGCCATGCCGGGTGTTGAGATTCATGCCAATGTCTTAGCCAGCCTGCTCAACCAACGGGCTATTCGAATCGTGCCGCATTGGTTGACGGGCCTGCTCTCGACTATACCGGTAGCGCTGGCGATGCTTGGTTATCTGTTGTTCTCGCCGAGACTGGCATTATTTATTACGGCCACGCTGTTGGGGCTGATGTTTCTGGCAAGCTATATCGGGCTGGCTAACGGCATCTGGCTGGCACCGTCTGCAGCGTCAATCGTGCTGGTGCTGGCTTACCCACTGTGGAGCTGGCGGCGTCTGGAAGCCGCCATCACGTACCTTGGGCAAGAATTTTTACGGCTCGATCGTGAGCCACATTTGTTGCCCGAAGTTTCAGACAATCGCGCCCCGGATTCAATTGCCGACGTCCTGGAACGTCGCATCGATGCAATGAAGAACGCCGCGCGACGCGTGCGCGATCTGCGTAAATTCGTTTCCAACAGCCTGGACAATTTGCCGGATGCAACCCTGGTGGCCGATGTCAATGGTCGGGTTCTGCTGGCTAACCGGGAGGCCAATCTTTACTTCGAGATAGCCGATGACAACGAACATAGCGGCCTGATCGGTGTCTGCGTGCTGGAATTGCTGACCCGACTCCAAGCACCGCAACCGATCGATTCTCCGGCGAACACACAGTTTGCCTGGTGCAGTTTGATCGATCTGGATCAAATCGATATTCTGGCTAACGGCGTTAGTGCCACCGACCTGCAACAACGAGATCTGCTGGTCAAGAGCGCACCGTGTTTTTCAATCGCGCATCAGCTGACCGGCTGGATCGTCAGTTTGACGGATATCTCCACCATCCGGGCAGCCGAGCGCAGCCGTGACGAAACCTTGCGTTTTCTATCGCACGACATGCGCGCGCCGCAAGCATCGATACTGGCATTACTGGAATTGCAAGGCGAGCCGGACTCAGCGCTACCACCGGAAGAATTCTTCGCCAGGATCGAAAAAGCGTCGCGCAAGACGCTCGGCCTGGCAGACAATTTCGTGCAGCTCGCACGTGCCGAATCGCACGAGTACCGCTTGCAGGAAGTAGATTTTCGGGATCTGTTGTTCGATGCCACCGACGAGATGTGGAGCCTGGCGAAAGGCAAGCAGATCGACATCGTCACCGAAATCGACAACAGCACCGATTACACGGTAATGGTTGACCGGGCGCTGATGACGCGGGCGCTGACGAATTTATTGTCGAACGCGATTAATTACAGCCCGCCGAAAGCGCGCATCGTCTGTTCGATATCGCTGAGCTTCGATATCGTTGAAAGCAAACAACCTTCTCGGGTCGCCTGCCGCATCTGCGACGCCGGCTATGGCATCGCGCTAGAAGACCAGCAAAAACTGTTTCGCCGCTTTGCCAGAGTGGATCTACCGGATCAACCGCGTCACGATGGTATCGGCTTAGGCCTGGTATTTGTCAAAACCGTGGTCGAGCGCCATGCCGGTGAGATCAGTTTTGTGAGCGCGCCGGCCGTCGGCACATGCTTCACTTTGCAATTGCCACGGCACGATAGTTTCTTGAATTAGGTAAAAATTAGCAATTTTTCAACGATAACCAATGCAGCCGGCTTCCCCGGTAGTGGCTCAGGGCAACCGGCTATAATGAAGGTCGGCTGCCATCCACGCGCGCCTGCGACCTAGCCGTACTCACGCCGGTCACCCTACAATGCATTTGCTTGCTGTCGGACTCAATCACAACACCGCGCCCTTGTCGCTCCGCGAAAAGGTGGCGTTTCCGCAAGACCGGATCGGTCAGGCGGTTGCCGCCGCTCGGGTGTGGTTCAATGACGTAGCAGGTGCAGGCGATGGCCATGAAGCAGCCATTCTTTCGACCTGCAACCGTACCGAGGTGTATGCCGCCGGCGACAGCGATCAGGAGGCCGTCGAGACGGCCATCGACGCGACCGCACATTTTCTGGCGCACTATCATCACCTGCCTTATAGCGATCTCCGGCCTTACTTGTACACATTGCCGCAGGATCATGCAGTACGGCACGCCTTTCGCGTCGCTTCCGGCCTGGATTCGATGGTACTGGGCGAACCGCAGATACTCGGGCAGATGAAAGATGCGGTACGCCAGGCAGAGGCCGCCGGCGGCCTCGGTACGTGCCTGCATCAGATGTTTCAACGCACCTTCGCAGTCGCCAAGGAAGTACGCAGCACGACCGAGATCGGTGCCCACAGCGTATCCATGGCTGCAGCGGCAGTGCGGCTGTCGCAGCGCATTTTCGACAGTATCGCAGGGCAGAATGTGCTGCTCATCGGTGCTGGCGAAATGATCGAATTGTGCGCGACACACTTTGCTGCACACTCGCCAAAATCGCTGACGGTTGCCAACCGCACGCTCGAACGAGGGCATGCACTCGCACAACGCTTTAATGGCCGGGCGATTCGCCTGGTTGAGCTGTCCGACCAATTGGCCAATTACGACATCGTGATCTCCTCGACGGCGTCGGCATTGCCGATCATCGGCCTGGGTATGGCCGAGCGCGCCATCAAAAGCCGGCGTCATAAACCGATGGTGATGGTCGACCTGGCCGTGCCGCGCGATATCGAAAGTGAAGTCGGGCGCATGGACGACGTGTTTCTCTATACCGTCGACGACTTGGGAAGTGTCGTTCAGACCGGCATGGAAAGCCGGCAGGCAGCAGTGGCCCAGGCAGAGGCGATCATTGAAACCCGCGTGCAGTCGTTCATGCGCTGGATCGAGACCCGCAGTGTGATACCGGTGATCCAGGATTTGCAACAAAGTAGTGAAGCCATGCGCACGGCCGAGCTGGAGCGTGCGCGTCGCCTGCTGGCACGGGGTGAAGATGTGGATGCGGTGTTGGAGGCGCTGTCCAAGGGCTTGGCCGCAAAATTTCTACACGGCCCCCAACAGGCGTTGCATGATGCCCAAGGTGAGGAACGGGCACGCCTGGCGATCTTGTTGCCACAATTGTTTCGCCGCCGTTAGCGAAGCTGACCCTACTTCGGCTTTGGTTCAAGCGTAGCCGCACACGACGCATTCTTTACTATTCAAAGCCCCGCTGCCGCGTGTGTAACGCGATCCAACCTACAATCCAACCGTCGATTTTTTAGAAACAGCAATGAAACCATCAATGTCCGTCAAGCTCGACCAGCTCACGCAGCGCCTGCAAGAAGTCGGCGACCTGCTGTCGCAGCCGGGTGCCACCGATGACATGGACAATTACCGCAAACTTACGCGCGAACATGCCGAACTCGGGCCGCTAGTGGCGCTCTACGCCAACTACACTTTGGCCGAAGCCGATGCCAAAACTGCGCACGAGATGCTGGGCGACCCGGACATGAAAGAGTTTGCCCAAGACGAAATCGAAGATGCAAAAACCCGCATGCTGGCGCTAGAAACGGATTTGCAAAAAATGCTGCTGCCCAAGGATGAGAACGACGAGCGCAACATTTTCATGGAAATCCGGGCCGGCACCGGCGGGGATGAGTCGGCACTGTTTGCCGGCGACCTGCTGCGCATGTACATGCGCTTTGCCGAGCGCAACCGCTGGCAGGTAGAGATGGTGTCGGCGTCTGACTCGGAAGTCGGTGGCTACAAGGAAGTGATCGTACGCATCATCGGTAACGGTGCCTATTCACGCCTGAAGTTCGAATCCGGCGGCCACCGCGTGCAGCGGGTGCCGACCACCGAAACCCAGGGGCGCATACATACCTCTGCCTGCACGGTAGCGATCCTGCCGGAAGCCGATGAAGTCAGCGATGTGACCATCAACCCGAGCGAGTTGCGCATCGACACCTATCGCGCTTCCGGTGCCGGCGGCCAGCACATCAACAAGACCGACTCTGCCGTGCGGATCACGCATCTGCCCACCGGGATTGTGGTCGAATGTCAGGATGACCGCAGCCAGCACAAGAACAAGGCGCAAGCCTTAAAAGTGCTGGCCGCCCGGATCAAGGATGCCCAATTACGTGAGCAAAATGCCAAGGAAGCCGCAACCCGCAAGCTTCTGGTCGGCTCGGGTGACCGTAGCGAACGCATTCGGACCTACAATTTTCCACAAGGGCGCATGACGGATCACCGTATCAACCTGACCTTGTATAAATTGGACTTCATCATGGATGGCGATCTGGATGAATTGACCAATGCGCTGGCTGCCGAACATCAGGCGGAGTTGTTGGCGGCATTAGGCGAATAATAAAGAATTGATGAGCACAAGATGTGTAGAAGCATCGGCAACACGGCTACCCTGCAAGCACTACCGCATAAAACGCAGCAGGCGTAACGATCTGTGTCCGTCCAACGTGCCCTTTTTGCAGCAACCCGGCACGATGATCTCCCGTTACTAAATAATCGGCGTCACTTGCGATTGCCATTGCCAGCAGAAAAGCGTCGTCTGGATCATCGTCTTCCACATTGGAAGGTAATCGATCCAGTACAAGGGCTCTCTGAAGATTGTTGACCATAGCGCCAACCAGATGCGGCTGAAGGATTGCCTGAAATTTTGGATATCGGCTGGCGCGGCGCAATTCATCAAGTTGGGTCCGTGAGGTGACGACCTCGAATTTGGCAGCCCGCCAAGCACGATAGATTATGTCTGGAACACCGTGTGGCGAGATAAGCGCGGAAAGCAGCACATTCGTGTCAAGCACAACCCGCATCAGTGGCTACGAGCCCATTGCAGAGCCTCTTGAACAATCGCGACAATATCCGCCTCATTTACATTGGCATTTGC
This sequence comes from Pseudomonadota bacterium, assembly GCA_040385645.1. Taxonomy (GTDB): domain Bacteria; phylum Pseudomonadota; class Gammaproteobacteria; order Burkholderiales; family Burkholderiaceae_D; genus JANXSS01. The sequence goes on along the minus strand of JAZKGZ010000014.1, from coordinate 154,591 downwards.
TGCTTTGGCCCGCTCAGCTGTCAACTCCAAAATGTGGGCGCGAACGGCTTCTTCAATGAAGCGCGTCAAGTCACCTTTGCGTCCGCCACCCTGACTAGCTAGAAACATACGAAGCGATTGATCGGTATCGGGTGAAACGGCAATATTCCAACGTACGGTGTTCATCATTGCTCCTAACAACATTACCGGTGTTTATGTGTATATCTGCGTTAGTTATAGCTGAATTTCTGACAGATAGCAAATGACTACGAAAACATGTTTGTTCAAGCCCGCTAAACGCATTGCCAAGCAAGAGAAATACGCTTCCCACCGTAATGTACTTACAATGTCACCTGCATTCTAAATTGGCGTACATCCATGAATTCACCTAAACCGCTACTATTGATCGTCGGTCTCAGCGCCTTGGCTCTGCTGGGCGGCGGGCTCTATCTTCAAATCGTAGAAAAGATGCTGCCCTGCCCGCTTTGCGTATTGCAGCGGTATGCCTTTGCGCTGATCGCTATTTTTTGCTTGGTCGGCGTGGCCATGCGGCGCAGCGCGAGTGGATTTTTTTCTGTCTGCGCGTTAGTTTCTGCGATTGCGGGCGCGGCAGTGGCGGGATGGCATTTATGGACCAAGGCTAATCCGACCGTTGCCTGCGGCATCGATCCGCTTGAAACGTCGCTGAACACAATTTTTCCGGCACAGCTGTTTCCATTGATGTTCAAGGCCGATGGATTGTGCACCATGGAATATGCGCCGATCTGGGGGCTGTCGATTCCACAATGGTCGATGCTATGGTTTGTGCTGTTTATCGTTACCTTGACGGTCGCGTTCCTGAAGCGCCACCAGTCGAGAGCGTACCGGGACGCATGACGTTACAAGCTGGCAAAATCGGCCCACACAAAACTTCCTCTGTGAAAATCGTCGCTGGCATCAGCGTGGCGCAACTGCTTCGCCTCGGGCCCTTCGACCCGACAGAAAACCGGCTGATGACTGCACACGCTTTACGCATGTCGCGCACGCAGCTTATTACGCAGAGCACGCATCTCCTCGACGATGAAGAAGCGCAGCGTGCCAGCACTTTGTTCGCACGGCGATTGGCCGGCGAACCAGTCGCCTACATCCTTGGCAGCCGCGAATTCTATGGGTTGTCGTTTTATGTAACGCCGGCGGTGCTGATTCCACGGGCCGACACGGAATTGCTGGTCGATCTGGCGCTCGAACGTACAACGCCCGGCGCTCAGGTTGCCGACCTGGGCACAGGGTCCGGCGCGATTGCCATTGCCATTGCACGCAATCGCAACGATCTGCAGGTTACGGCAACCGACATCAGCGAAGCTGCGCTGGAAGTCGCGCGACACAATGCCGCGCTGCACCGGGTACGAATAGATTTTCGTCCGGGTAGCTGGCTCGGCGCGCTCGATGAGAAGCGCTTCGACCTGATCGTCTCCAACCCGCCGTATATCGTTGCCGGCGATCGCCATCTGACCCAGGGCGACTTGCCGTTCGAGCCGATCGATGCCTTGACAGATCACGGCGATGGCTTGAGCGCTTTGCGATGTCTTGCCAGCGGTGCGCCTGCCTATCTGAAGCCTGGAGGCTGGCTTTTACTGGAACACGGGTACGATCAGGCGCCCGCCGTGCGTGCGCTGCTGGCGCAACATGGCTTCGACGCAGTGCAAAGCTGGAAAGACTTGGCCGGCATTGAGCGGGTGAGCGGCGCGATGTTGCCATCGCACTCTTCTCCCTAAACTTCTGCGTACCTTTCTTTTCGACCCGACCGACTTTTCAATTTTCTTGCTGACACTGCTGACACCCTCATGCTGCCTTCCATCGAACAACGCCTTGCCATCGAACTCGCTGCAAAACCCGCGCAGGTCGCTGCTGCCGTCGCCCTGCTAGACGAAGGCGCGACTGTGCCGTTCATCGCCCGCTACCGCAAGGAAGCCACGGGTGGCCTGGACGATATCCAATTACGCCTGCTGGAAGAGCGCCTGCGCTACCTGCGGGAGCTGGAACAGCGCCGTGCCACGATCATCGCCTCGATCGAGGAACAGAAAAAAATGACGCCGCCGCTGCTCGACGCCATTACCCATGCGCTCGACAAGACGCAACTGGAAGACTTGTATCTGCCGTATCGGCAAAAGCGCCGTACCAAGGCGCAGATTGCCATCGAAGCTGGGTTGACTGCGCTGGCCGATGCGCTACTTGCCGATCCGATGCGCGATCCTGCCACCGAAGCCGCTGCTTTTTTGAAACCCGCTTTCACCACCGAAGTCGGCGAGAATCCTGGTGTGCCGGATACCACAGCTGCACTAGACGGTGCCCGCCAAATATTGATGGAGCGTTTCGCCGAAGACGCCATCCTGCTGCAAGACCTGCGCGCCTACCTAACCGAGCATGGCGTCGTGGCCTCTACCGTAGCAACCGGTCGCGAAGATGCCGGTGCAAAATTCACCGATTATTTCGATTACTCGGAACCCATCAACAAGATCGCCTCGCACCGGGCGCTGGCGGTGTTGCGGGGTCGACGCGAAGAAATGCTCGATATCGTGCTGCGCCTGGATACCGAAACTGAAAAACCGAAATGGGATGCGCCGCACAACCCTTGCGAAGGGCGCATCGCTGCCCGCTTCGGCATTCGCAACCAGGGTCGGCCGGCCGATAAATGGCTGGCGGATACGGTACGCTGGAGCTGGCGCGTGAAGATTTTCATGCATCTTGAAACCGAGTTGATGGGTGCGTTGCGCGAACGTGCCGAAGCCGATGCAATCGATGTCTTTGCCATGAACCTGAAAGCCCTGCTGCTGGCGGCACCTGCAGGGCCGCGCGCCACGATGGGACTGGACCCCGGCTTGCGCACCGGCGTGAAGGTGGCGGTGGTCGATGCCACCGGCAAGGTGGTTGCTACCACTGCCATCTATCCGCATGCACCCAAGAACGACTGGGATGGCAGCTTGCACACGCTGGCATCGCTGGCGGCGCAGCACCACGTATCGCTGATCGCCATCGGCAACGGCACGGCTTCGCGGGAAACCGACAAGCTGGCGCAGGCGCTGATCACCATGCGCCCGGAGTTGAAGCTGACCAAGATCGTCGTTTCCGAAGCGGGAGCCTCGGTCTATTCGGCATCCGAATTCGCATCGCGCGAATTGCCGGACATGGATGTCTCGCTGCGCGGCGCAGTATCGATTGCCCGACGCCTGCAAGACCCATTGGCGGAGCTGGTGAAGATCGATCCGAAATCGATCGGTGTGGGTCAGTATCAGCACGATGTCGGCCAGTCGCAACTGGCGCGTGCGCTGGACGCCGTAGTGGAAGATTGCGTCAATGCCGTGGGTGTGGATGTCAACATGGCGTCGGCACCGCTCCTGGCGCGGGTGTCTGGGTTGAGTACGGCCGTGGCGCAGAGTATCGTCAGCCATCGGGATAGCAAGGGTGCGTTCGAATCTAGAGCGGCATTACGTGCCGTGCCGCGCCTGGGTGATAAAACCTTCGAGCAGGCTGCTGGTTTTTTGCGGGTGATGGGCAGCGACAATCCGCTGGATGCATCGGCGGTGCATCCGGAATCGTATCGGTTGGTGGAAAAAATTCTGGCAGATCTGAAAAAAGATGTAAAAGCCGTGATCGGCGACACTGTGCTGTTGAAGTCGCTCGATCCGACGCGCTATGCGGACGAGCGTTTTGGTGTGCCCACGGTCATCGACATCCTGCGCGAACTGGAAAAACCCGGACGCGATCCTCGGCCCGAGTTTTCTACGGCGACCTTCAAGGAAGGCGTGGAAAAGCTCGGCGATCTGCAGCCCGACATGATCCTGGAAGGCGTCGTCACGAATGTCGCCGCTTTCGGCGCCTTCGTCGATATCGGCGTGCATCAGGATGGGCTGGTGCATATTTCTGCCCTGGCCGAAGGCTTCGTCAAAGATCCGCACAGCGTGGTCAAAGCCGGCCAGGTGGTGAAAGTGAAGGTTTTGGAAATCGACGAGAAGCGCAAACGTATCGCCTTGACGATGCGCCTGGCCGATGCAGCGCCCCGGCCGGGCGAACAGCTTTCGCAAAAAGCCGACCGCGACGATAGCCGGCGATTGCAACAACACCGGCAAGCACCGCGCTCTGGCGGTGTAGCAGGAGGGCAATTAGGAGTAGGGGCAGGCACAACTAGCGGCGGGGCAATGGCGCATGCTTTCGCAAAACTGAAGCGTTAAGCAATTTGCACCTTGCATTTAAAGAACCCCTACTCAAAAGGATTCCACAACCGAACGCCGGTAGAGGAGTAATCTTTGACGTTGCGTGTGACGACCATCAGGTCATGCAGGAGCGCCGTCGCAGCAATCTGTTTGTCAATCCCATTTTCAGGATTGGGCACACGTAATCGACCCCATACGTGGGCCGTTTCAGCGTCGAAAGCGATGATGTTGTCCGAGTATTCTTTTGTCACTTGTTCGAGCCAGTGCTCAAGAGCGTCTGCTTGCGCGGTATCCCCACGGTAACGTATTCGTTCAACCCCGTGCCGTAGTTCGCCTATCGTTATGACCGAAAGATAAATCTCGCTATTATCAAAAACAACCTTCTGGAAAAATGCTTTGACTCCGGCATTTGCCTTACTGCCTTTACGCGATTCGCTGATTACATTCGTGTCGACCAAGTACATCGTCAGAACTACGTTCCAGAACGTTCAAAGTCGACGTCTTCGCCAACATTGGGCATTGCAGATATCACTTCTGCAAAACTACGACGCTTTGGACCACGTAATGCAGATTGGAGAATTTGTCGGTGCGTCTCTTCAGCGCTCTTGCCTTGCGCTACCGCGCGCTGCTTCAACGCCTGCACTATCGCATCGTCAAGATTACGAACAACTAATTGAGCCATAAGAGAACTCCTTCGTGTAAATGATAGCAATGATATCTAAAATACGCCAAAGATGCATTCATTGATATCATTTAGTCGGCTATTCATCTGCTAAACGGCACCCGTGCCTTAATTTTCTTATAATGACTGGATACACAACTGACGAGGCAATCATGAGCGATGTACAAAACTGGATCAAGGAAACCGTCACGGGCAATGAAGTCGTGCTGTTCATGAAAGGTACGGCGCAGTTTCCGCAATGCGGCTTTTCCGGGAAAGCCATTCAACTGCTGAAGTCCAGTGGCGTCAAGGATATGGTAACCATCAATGTGCTGGAAGACCCGGAAGTACGGCAAGGTATCAAGGATTTTTCCAGTTGGCCGACCGTGCCGCAGCTATATGTAAAAGGCGAGTTCGTCGGTGGCTCGGACATCATGAACGAGATGTTCGAATCCGGAGAATTGCAGACGCTATTGCAAGCCCCGCCGAAGGCTTGATTGACTACCCGGCACACCGTCTTGCACGATATCCGGCAGCGCCGCCTGATCGTCGCCATCACCGGTGCGACCGGTGCGGTCTACGGCGTACGCCTACTTGAAATTTTGCGGGACATACCGGGCATGGAAACGCACCTGCTCGTATCGGAAGCTGGCGTGCTGAACCTTCATCAGGAACTGGGCATGGATCGCAAAGCGGTCAATGCCTTAGCGCATGTGGTGCATAACGTGCGCGACGTTGGCGCTTCGATTGCCAGCGGCTCCTTCACTTCGGACGGCATGATTGTTGCACCCTGTTCCATGAAGACGCTGGCGGCAGTGGCTCACGGTTTGTCGGATAATTTGATTACCCGAGCGGCGGATGTGGTGCTCAAAGAGCGACGCCGGTTGGTGCTGATGGTGCGGGAAACGCCCTTGAATCTGGCCCACCTGCGCAACATGGTGGCCGTGACTGAAATGGGCGGCATCGTATTTCCGCCGCTACCGGGTTTTTACCAGCGGCCGCAGTCGATTGCGGAAATGGTGGACCACACTTTGGCCCGGGTGCTGGATCTGTTTGATGTGCCACATGCACTGGCGCCGCGTTGGGCTGGATTGGGATCATAGAATTCGGCGATAAAAAAAACCGCTGTGTAATTTACAGCGGTTTTTTGACTCACTTCCAGTCGGTCAAAACTCTTCCCAATCTCCACCGCTGCTGGCAGTAGCCGACACGGCTTGCTTCGACGGCGTCGGTTTGGATACTGCCCGACCACCGCTACTGCCAGTAGCGTTGTTAGCCAGCATAGGTTTTTTAAGCCGCTGCGCTATGGCTGTCTTTTCTTTCGCCCGTGGCGTTGCTGCAGAGCCCACCTGCAACGTCTGACCGCTACCGTTGCCAGTCTTGAAAATACTGACCACCTGTGACAGATTAGCAGCCTGATCCTGCAGCGACTCGGCCGCAGCAGCAGCTTCCTCCACCAACGCCGCATTTTGCTGCGTGACTTCATCCATCTGCGTAATAGCGGTGTTGATCTGCTCGATGCCGGCTGTCTGTTCCTGGCTGGCTGCAGTAATTTCGCCCATGATATCGGTTACGCGTTTGACGCTATCGACGATCTCGTTCATGGTCGCGCCGGCTTGGTCTACCAGCTTGGCACCGACATCGACTTTCTCGACCGAGTCGCCGATAAGGGTCTTGATTTCCTTGGCAGCAGCTGCCGAACGCTGGGCAAGATTACGTACTTCACTTGCCACGACTGCAAAACCGCGGCCCTGCTCGCCGGCACGCGCGGCTTCCACCGCGGCATTCAAGGCAAGAATATTCGTCTGAAAAGCGATGCCGTCGATGACGGCGATGATGTCGACAATCTTGCGCGAGGATTCGTTGATGGCGCTCATGGTGCCGACGACTTCAGCTACCACTGCGCCACCTTTGCGGGCAACGTCCGAAGCGGTCATGGCCAAGCTGTTCGCCTGGCGGGCATTATCGGCATTTTGCTTGACGGTGGAGGTCAGCTCTTCCATCGACGAAGCGGTTTCTTCCAATGAACTGGCCTGCTCTTCGGTACGTGAGGATAGATCGAGGTTGCCAGCGGCAATCTGGCTCGATGCCGTGGCGATCGTGTCGGTGCCGGTACGTACCTGTGTGACGATTCCGGAAAGATTGTCGCGCATCGTTTTCATGGCGAACAGCATGCTGCCGTGGTCGTTCGGTTTTAAATTCACGGCAATGCTTAAGTCGCCACCCGCAATGCTGCCGGCGATTGCCGCGGCATAGTCGGGCTCGCCACCCAATTGCTTGAGCAAACCGCGACTGATGACGATTGCAGCAACGATACCTAGCAGCAGCGCCAGTGCTGCGACGCTCAGCATCAGCGTGCGTGCCGATTCGTAATGTGTTCTGGCATCTGCCGCCGCTAGCGTTATCAACGCGTCTTCCTTGTTGATGAGTTCATTCAGTGCATCCATCCATTTACGCTGCACCGGGCGTAATTCGACGATCAATACTTTAGTCGCTTCTTCGTTTTTATTGGCAGTGGCCAATTCCATGGCTTTCGCCATGATCGGCTGCGCTGCAGCATCTTGTTCTTTGATGCGCACCATCATTGCCTGAGCCTCGGCGCTGCTGCTGGCACGTTTGGCGAACATCTGATTGAGTTTGGTTTCCGAATCCAGATATTTGGCTGCCTGCTCTTTCATACGCTCTGCTTCAGGCTCTTTTTCAACAGCATCGGTGAGTAACACCAGATTGCGCAACGCCAGCATACGGTCGAATACCGTTACGCGCATCGATGTCGCCAGCTTCGCCTCGACATTATTGACGTAAACGATATCTTCCAAATCCTGTTCGATGGTGGCCATCTTTACAAGGCCTACTATGGTGACAATAATTAGACCTACGATCAGCATGGCGAAGCCAATCGCCAAACGAGTGCCGACCTTTAGATTTGCGTTACGCATTGATTTCTCCGACGGTTCTTTGAAATGTTTAAAAATGATGATGAAACAGGCTCAGTTCAGGATCAAGCAGCGATTTTTTCGACCAGGCCCATTTCGGCCGAAGACATCAAGCGATCGATATCGAGCAAGATCAACATACGTCCATCGACGGTTCCCAGGCCCATCAAATAGTCGGTATCGACCGCTGTACCCATCGCTGGCGCAGGTTTGATTTGCTCGGCGCTTAGCGTGATGACGTCGGAAACGCTATCGACGACCATACCGACCACGCGCCCGCCGATATTGAGAATGATGACGACGGTAAATTGATCGTAGACCGGTGTGCCGAGATTAAATTTGATGCGCATATCGATGATGGGGACGATAATGCCGCGCAAATTCACCACACCCTTGATGAACGCCGGTGCATTGGCAATGACCGTTACTGCATCGTAGCCACGCAACTCTTGTACTTTTTGAATATCGATGCCGTACTCTTCGCTGCCCAGACAATAGGCAAGAAACTGGACAACGTCGTGCGCGTTAGAGCCGGAATTTGCGGCAGTGGCATCGAATGCGGGTCGAACGGCACCGGATTGGGGTGCTGGCTGCGAGGCAGGATGCATGGACTTTCCTTAAAAATTTCCTATTTACAATACTTTATACTAGGAAATTTTTAAGCTCTACTAAAAGCCCGAAATTAAAAGCCAGCTGTCGTTTATTCGCCTTGTTTTTGCATTTTTCGTTAAACCTTTTGTTGTACCTTTTCTAAGCTTTTCACAATGTGCTCGGCGATGTTGGTTGCCAATTCATGTTCGCCGAGAAAAACCCTGCCCACCTGTTCTTTCTGTAATAGCGTCGCGTCGCTAACATGACGACTACGCACCGCTGTCTGGATCGAAGGGTTCAAGGCTCTTGCGATTTCAACCATGGTGCGGGCACGAACAACGTCGGAAACAGTGATCACCAACATGGCAGCGCGTGCGATATGCCCCTGGATCAGCACCGACGGTTCCGTGGCATTCCCGACGACTGCCGAAATATCCTGTTTTCGTAAGTGCTCGACGAGTTCGCGATTCTGGTCGATGACGATGTAATTGATAGCGTGGGCCGTCAAATGGCGGGCGATCAACGCACCGACGTTGCCATACCCTACCAAGACCACTTGCCCGGTCAGCTTTTCCTGCGCGACCGTTGCCGGTATTTCAGCCAGGGGGTCGTTCGATCGGGTGAATTTGCCAGCCAGGCCGGAGCCATTGCCTGCCCACGATCTGAGCGGTGCAATTGCCTTGAATAGCAGCGGATTCAATGCAATCGAGATAATGGCACCGGCCAGGATCAGACTCGATGCTGCTGCCGGCAGCAAGCCTAGCGACAACCCCAGGGCAGCGAGGATGAAAGAAAATTCGCCGATTTGTGCCAGGCTTGCCGAAACCGTCAGGGCAGTATTGAGCGGATATCGTAGCGCCAGCACGAGTAAGAATGCCGCAAGCGATTTTCCAATGATAATGACCGCCGCCGTCGCGATGACAGGCAGCGGCTGCTCGATCAAAATTGCCGGCTCGAAAAGCATTCCGACCGACACAAAGAAGAGTACGGAAAATGCGTCGCGCAAAGGCAACGACTCTTGTGCCGCACGATGGCTCAACTCGGATTCGCGCAACACCATGCCGGCGAAAAAAGCACCGAGGGCGAACGACACACCGAAGAAATGCGAGGAACCGTAAGCGACGCCCACAGCAGCAGCGATAACGGCCAGCGTGAATAATTCGCGCGAGCCGGTGCGAGCCACTTTCCATAGAAACCAGGGAAATAGCTTACGCCCCACCACGAGCATCAATACGATGAACGCAGTAACTTGTCCGAGCGTGATCGCCAGCGTTTTCCACAACGCATTGCCTGCACCGCTGCCGGCCTCAACACTTGCGCCGACAACTTGCCCACCCAATGGCCCGGCCAGTGCAGGCAGTAATACCAGCACTAATACCATTACTAAATCTTCGACCACCAGCCAACCCACCGCGATCTTGCCGTCGATTGAATCGAGAATACCCTGATCTTCCAAGGCGCGGAGCAATACGACGGTACTGGCCACCGAAAGCGCCAGGCCGAACACGAGGCCGGCGCCGATGGTCCAGCCCCATAGATAAGCCAAGCCCATACCCATCGCCGTGGCAACGGTAATTTGCAGTACGGCACCCGGAAGGGCAATGCGCCGCACTGCCAAAAGATCGTTCAGGGAAAAATGCAGACCCACACCGAACATCAAAAGCATCACGCCGATTTCAGCAAGCTGACCGGCTAATGCGGCGTCTGCCACGAAGCCCGGTGTGGATGGTCCGATCAATACGCCGGCAGCCAGATAACCGACGAGCGCCGGCAATTTCAAGCGTACGGCAATTAATCCGAAGACGAGACCGAAACATAGTGCTGCAGCAATCGTCGTGATCAGCGTGATGTCATGCGGCATATAAATCAGGAGCCGTGCGGGTGTGAACGCTGTTTGGCTTGGTGGCTCACGATGGTATTGACCAACACGTCCATATTCAAAGGCTTGACCAGATGACTATCGAAGCCTGCATCGAGTGCGCGTTTGCGGTCGGCGTCCTGGCCATAACCAGTCAAGGCAATCAAGGTCATGTTTTTCAGTACATCGTCGGCGCGGAGCTGGCGGGCGATTTCATAGCCGTCCAGGTCGGGCAGACCGATATCGACCACTGCAATGGCGGGCTGCTCCCGATGCGCCAGCTTCAACCCGTCGCCGCCGTTGGCCGCTTCCAATACCTGATAGCCAAGCATGCCCAGTAGCATCGACATCATTTCCCGCGAATCGGCATTGTCTTCGATCAGTAGCACCGTCGACATTGCTGGCGGATTCGGTGCTGCCGCAGGAAGAGTTGGCGGCGTTGCCGAGGCTGCCGCTGTTGCCGATGTCGATGATGTCGAATTCTCGGCAAGGTTGGGTTCTACCGAAGCGCTTACGGGGAACCGCACTTCAACCATCGTGCCGGTACCGGTGCCCTCGCTGGTGATATTGATCGAGCCGCCGTGCAATTTCACTAATTGCCGTACCAAATTCAAGCCGATTCCCAACCCACCCAGGGCATGATCGGCTTGCGCTGCACCTTGAACGAAGGCGTCGAAGATATTGGGCATCAGCTCTTCGGAAATGCCGATGCCGAAATCACGCACTGTCCAAACCGCTTCGTCTTTAGATATGTCGCCAGCCTCATCACGATCGCGTGCCACTGTGATATCGATACGGCCTTGCAACGAAGAAAATTTCAAGGCATTGCCAATGACGTTGCCGATGATCTGATCGAGCCGGGTGCGGTCGGCGTCGATCCATACCGGCTCGGATTCGATGCCGATATCGCATCGGCCGACACGGCCCGCTGCATAGAGGGTTTCGACACTGGCGTGGACGACAGCGGCCAGATCGACGCATTGCTTGTCGAGTTTGATCTTGCCCATCGACATACGGCTTAAATCCAGGAGATCGTCGACGATATGGCTCAAATGGTTGCTCTGGCGCTCGATGATGGTATGCGCTCGCACGTTCAACGCCGCCGAAGCATCCCGCGCTTTCATTACGGCGATCGCGCCGCTGATGGCGCTGAGTGGATTTCGCAGTTCGTGCCCGAGCATGGCGAGAAACTGATCTTTTTGCTTGTTTTGCACTTCGGCGTTATGACGGGCCAGGCGTTCGTTCTCCAGCAGGCGCGCCCGTTCCGCTTCCGCTATCTGCCGCGATTGTTTCTCCTGCATCAGAATGGCACCGGCACTGCAAAGCGATGTACCGAGCCGATCCATTTCCGCCACACCGGTCTTCACTGCAGCTGGCGCTTCGCCGCGTGCCAGCGCTGCGCCGGCCCAATCCAGACCGCGCAGCGCGGTTACCAGCCGGCGGCTTACTAACGCTGCCGTACCGGCGGCGGCCAATATCGCTGCCAACAAGCCGAACGCGGTCAGCATCACCGCGCGGCGGGCAGTCGATTCGACCAAGTTGGCCGGCACTGCCACGGCTACCGTCCAGCCCGTAAGTGTCGAACGGGTGAATACGTCGTAGGAATCAACGCCTTCCAAAGTATCGTGGCGCACCTGGCCGTCTGTAGCGTTATCGATAGCGGCGAGCAGTGCCGGATGCGCTCGCTGCCCAATCAGCTTTTCCGCATTCAGGTTGCGGGCGATGAATTTGCCCTGACGGTCGATGATGCCCACTGTCCAATCAGGTGGGACATTGTTGCGGCCGAAGATCGGCGTGAAATGATCGGCAGAAAACACCTGCGCCAACACGAACCGCCGCCCGCCGCCCACTGGCACCGGCACGTTGATGGTTGTCAGAAAGCGGCCCGTCAGTGGCCCGACCAGCAGATCCGATACGACCGGCCTGGCGGTGTTCATCACCGTCTGAACGCGTTCGCGCGTGGCTTGCGGTACGGGTTTGAGCGCAGCGCCGAACGGCACGATCGTATTAAATGCCTGCTCGCCTCGTTCGTCGAAAAGTAACGTCCAGCTAGAGGACGATGTACCAAATGCTTTTGCCTGGCCGTAAAAACTTCTCAAGTCGCCGCTAGCCAAGCGGTCGGAATTCGCCAGCACCCGCAAGGCAGCTTCGGCACTCCCCAATTCCTGATCCACCATCAATGCGATCGAGCGGGCTTTTTCCTGCAGACCGCGCAGTGCAGCCGTGCGCTCGGCATCGAGCAACAGGTTGAGCACGACTGCCGAAAAAATAATGACGGGTATGAGGGCTGCGGTGGCAATCAGCGCCAGTTGCGCACGGATTTTCATGAGTGCACGGCCATTGGAACAAAAAAGACAATTATTTTTAAGACAACTTGATCAGAAGCGGTCGTTCCGAGGAAGTGCTGAAGCGTTGCTTTAGGGTGCCGATAAGCTGGTTTCATTGTTCGTGTGTATGACAAGCAGCGACACGAACTTATACATAGCAGGCAACCAGTCGTCTGTTTGCTGGGCCGCACTATCGACAAAAATCCACACTTCTCGAAATACTCCTTCGATTGGATTGTTTTAAAAATTATCTTGAGGCAATATCGAGAATCTATTATTGCCGAGCAGCTACTTCGTAGTCTGCCATAGGCAACCCCTTTACTTTGAAAGAGCGTGCAATTATGGAAACGACGAGCAAAGCCACTGCGACCCACTATATCGACTTGCAAGCCATTAATACCGCCTTGAACCGGGTCCAGGCTTTGATCGAATTCGAGCTCGACGGCACGATCATCCATGCCAACGACAATTTTTTAGCTACTTTAGGCTATACGCTGGAAGAAGTGGTCGGCAAACACCATGCGATGTTTTGCGATCCGGCCTATACCAAGACCTCGGCATATAAAGATTTCTGGGCGAAGCTCAGGCGTGGCGAATTCGATCAGGCCGATTACAAGCGTGTGGCCAAAGATGGGCGCGAAGTCTGGATCAATGCCTCGTACAACCCGGTCATGGATGCAGCGGGCAAGCCTATCAAGGTGATCAAGTTCGCAACGGATATTACCGCCAGCAAGCAGCGCAATGCAGAATTCGAAGGACGCAACGACGCCATCAGCAAAGCGCAAGCCGTCATCGAATTCAATCTCGACGGCACCATCATTACCGCCAATGAAAATTTTACCAATACAGTCGGCTACACGCTGGATGAAATAAAAGGCAAGCATCACCGCATGTTTTGCATCGAAGAGCATGCGAAATCTGCAGAATATGCAACCTTCTGGAAAAAACTCGGTAGCGGCGAATTCGATTCCGGCGAATACAAACGCATCGCCAAAGGCGGTAAGGAAATCTGGCTCAATGCTTCCTACAACCCGATCTTCGATGCCGACGGCAAACCGTTCAAGGTCGTGAAATTTGCCAGCGATATCAGCGCCTCCAAACTGCGCAATGCGGAATTCGAAGGTAAGAATGCGGCCATCAGCAAAGCCCAGGCGGTGATCGAATTCAACCTCGACGGCACCGTCATCACCGCCAACGAGAATTTTCTGAAAACCACCGGCTATACATTGCCTGAAATTCAAGGCAAACATCACCGCATGTTTTGCGAAGAATCCTATGCCAACACGCCCGAGTATCGCGATTTCTGGAAAAAGCTCGGCAGCGGCGAATTCAATACCGGCGAGTACAAGCGCGTTGCCAAAGACGGTACGGAAATCTGGCTCAACGCTTCGTACAATCCGATCTTCGATGCCGATGGCAAGCCATTCAAGGTAGTGAAGTTCGCTGCGGACATCACTGCCGACAAAATCAAAAATACCGAGTTCGAGAGCAAAATCAATGCGATCAGCAAGGCGCAGGCGGTTATCGAATTCGATATGGAAGGCCGGGTGCTCAATGCCAACGAAAACTTCTTAGCCGTCATGGGCTATACGCTTGCCGATATAAAAGGCGAGCACCACCGCGTTTTTTGCGAGGATGACTACGCAGCGAGCGCGGAATACAAACGTTTCTGGCAAAAACTCAATCGCGGCGAATTCGATACCGGCCGTTACAAGCGGCTCGGCAATAACGGCAAATCCGTATGGATTCAAGCGACCTATAATCCAATCCTCGACCTGAACGGCAAGCCTTACAAGGTCGTGAAATACGCGGTCGACATTACCGAACAGGTAAGGTTAGAGCAAAGCATCAAGATCAAGGCAGAGAACGATAGCCGCAAGGTGAACGATCTGTTGAAATCGGTCGCCGCTGCTGCCGAAGGCAACCTTACTTGCGATATCCTTATCGAGGGCACGGAGCCGATTGACCTGCTGGCCGAAGGCATCAAAAAAATGATCGGCGACCTGCGCGGCGTGATCGGCAATGTCGTCAATTCAGCCAACGGTTTCACCGGCTCCTCCAAAACCATCGCCGAGCGTGCCAACGGCGTAGCAGCCGGTGCCCAGGCGCTGGGTGCGACGGTGGAAGAAATGAATGCCTCTATCGATGGTTTGACGACATCGATTAATTCGATCGCCGACAGTACCCGCAATGCCGACCATCTGGCGAAAGCCACGCAGCTCGAAGCCGAAATCGGTGCTAAAGCGGTAGCAAAATCGATCGAGGCCATGGACCTGATCAATCGCTCCTCCGAAGACATCGGTGAAATCGTCAAGGTCATCAGCGAGATCGCCAGCCAGACCAACATGCTGGCGTTCAATGCCGCGATCGAAGCGGCCCGTGCCGGCGAGCATGGCCTGGGCTTTTCAGTGGTCGCCGACGAAGTGCGGAAACTAGCCGAGCGTTCTTCGCAGGCGACCAAGGAAATTTCCAAGCTGATTAATGAATCGGTGAAACGCGTTTCAATGGGTAGCGATATTTCCAAGCAGGCTAGCGATGCCTTCGACAAGATCGTCTCGGGCGTGGCAAAAACCACGCTGGCGATCTCGGATATTTCCAGCGCCGCCGACGAGCAGTTGATGACTGCCCGCGAAGTCAGCTCGGCGATTCAGCATATCGCGGAAGAGGCCGAGAAGTCGGCAGTTTCCTGTGACAGCATCGCCCGCTCGACCGACGGGCTCAACAGCAATGCCGGCGACCTCTCGCGTATCGTTGCAGGCTTCGTCGTCTAATCCGATGGAAAGCGACATTGACGCCGCCACGCTGGCGGCGCTCATTCGCCTTGTACGCCAGCACACCGGCATCGCCATGACGGATAAAAAGCGCATTTTGTTGCAAGGCCGGCTGCGACCACGCATCCGCACGCTCGGCTTGGCTGGCTACGATGCTTATCTGGCGCACCTGTTATCAGAGATCAGCGAAATCCCCACGTTCGTCAATCTGGTGACGACCAACGACACGGCGTTTTTTCGCACGCCACATGTCTGGGATTATTTTTGTAATCAATTCCTGCCTGCCTGGTACGTAGAACATGCCGGGAAGACTTTACAAGTATGGTCGGCAGCCGCCGCCAGTGGCGAAGAAGCCTATTCGATCGCCATGGTGTGCGAGCAATTCTTGCAGCAACATCCGGATTTCAGCTATGAAATTTTTGGCACCGATATCTCGACCGAGGCGTTGGAAGCCGCCCGCGTCGGACGATACACCGGTCGTTCGGTAGAACGCCTTGCCGCATCGCATCCGCACTTGAAAAAAATCTATTTCACAGAGCACGGCACAACACTGGAAGTGCTGCCACTGCTGAGACGCCATGTGCGTTTTGCCGAACATAACCTGCTTGCACCACTACTGCAGCACGCACCGTATCTGGTACCGCAACAAACAGCGCAGCAAACACCGAAGCCCGCGCAATTCGACATCGTTTTTCTACGCAACGTACTGATCTATTTAGACGACGTCAATCAGCAATGCGTGGTCGAGCAAGTGTGTAAATCGATGCGGCCGAACGCCCGATTAGTGCTGGGCGAGTCGGAAACGCTCGGCAGGCTCAATATCGCTCATCGCTATGAAATGCCTATGGTGTATGGCTTTGCGCCTGCATCTGAAGATACGGCACCCGACAAAATTGCACACGCATTCGAGGAAATCGACCATGCCACCTTTTGAATCATCCACGCACCTTGGAACCACCGATACGGTTATGCCCAGCATGAACCCGACTTTCGCAGTGGATTTGGCTGCTCTACAAACCGTCGATATCGATCAGGGCATGCTTACCGAAGTGTCGGCGATGCCGTTGCCATCGATACCTGTCAACAATCGCTCGAACGTTTCAAACGTTCTGGACGTTCCGAACAATTACGAAATCACCGCACGAGCAGCACCCGAAAAAGCAGGCACGTTGAACACCGTCAGCAGAATTACTTTATTCGGCTCGTTTTTTCTCGGTAGCGATGAATTCGCTCTCGCAGCCACCAGTATTCGGGAGGTCGTGAATCTGCCCGATCGCATCACGCCGATACCACTCTCACCGGCATTTCTGGAGGGGATATTTACCCTGCGCGGCACGGTCATTCCGGTGCTAAATCTGGCGCGTATCTTCAACCCTGCTGCGCCTGTGGTCACGCATTCGCAGACTGTCGTCATCGTCGATTACAAAGGCATTCAGATCGGTTTGCTATTCGAGCGAATCGGTGAAATTTTGCGGGTTCGACCGCAGCAGTGCAATTATTTGGCCTACCGCGACGAAGCCAGCCACAAAGTGGTCTCTGGCACTATCCGCTTTGACGACAATGCCCGGTTATTACAGATTCTCGATCCGGATGCACTCATCAGCATCAAAAACATTCCGCAAATCGTCGCCCTGAAATCGACCAGCCGCCAGGTGCAAGGCAACCACTACCACCTGCAAACCGAGCTGCGGCGTTGCGTCGCTTTCCGTATAAACGGTACACCATTCGCCGTCGAGATGAGTGCCATCCGAGAAATCATCGAGGTGCCGACATTACAAAATTCGGTACTCGCCGATAAGTTGTGTCTCGGGCGCATCGACCTACGCGGCAACGTGGTCGCCGTCGTCGATTTCGCCCGTCTACTGCATATCGACAATCGCAGCCAGGTCAATCCGGCCGAGCAGCGCATCGTGATCGCGCATATCGGCGAAGCGTTGATCGGCTTGCTGGTCGATTGCGTCGACAATCTTTTCAGTTTTTTCCCAGGCGATCTTTTGCCGATTCCTCTGCTGAGCGAAACCAGAGCGGGCATGTTCAGCGGTTGCATCTTGAAAGAAGGCGTCGGCGAAGTTATTTTCCTGAATCACGCACAAATATTTTCGCAAGAGGAAGTGCTATCGATTACCCGCGGTCATACAGAGCTGTATCAAAATAAGATCGAAGACAAGGCGCAATCCGGGCAAAACAATGCAAGCTATCGACGGCAGGTGTACATCACCTTCAATATCGGTGCGACTTACGCCTTCGAAATTGCACAGATTCGCGAAATCATCAATTTTTCCGACGATGTGATTCGCCCGCCCAGCGTGCCAGCGTTCATTCGCGGCGTGCTGAATCTGCGACGCCAGATGATCACCCTGATCGATCTGCGCAGCCTGTACGGCATGCCGCCACTCACCGACACCACCAATGCAAAAATCCTGGTGATCGAACGTGGCGAGGAGCGCTACGGGCTGATGGTCGATTGTGTAGACAGTATCCTGACCGTGCCCGACAGCGACCGCATGCCTGCACCGAAAATGATGCGCGGCCAGAGCACTACCGACATGCGGGGGGAAATGCAGGAAGTGATCAACATCGGCAACGACACCGAGAACCGGCAGACGATCAGCGTGTTTGAAGTGGATGTGTTGCTGCAGCGCTTGGGGCGTGAGATGGCGGCGTAATAATTGCATTTCTTACAGGCTAAACCGCGGGCTAAAAAAACGTCTGATCAAACGCACAAAAACTGAATGTAGACGTCTCTTGCCGTGGTCTTTATACCGAGATTTTTGAGTTTATTAAAATTGATGGCTAAGAATTTTACGAATTTTCACACCACGCGCTTTTCTTAAAGCCTGACTATCTGAATTAATTTAGTAGACATCATGGGCTTCCCCCAGTAACACGTACACATTCGATAGGTATCATCCAACTATCGGAGGTGTTACGTGCAGCAACGAAGAACGTTTTCAGAAGAATTCAAGCACGAGGCGGTCAAGCTTGTTCGGCAACCTGGGGCTAACAAAGCAGGAATTGCCAGGGATCTTGGGGTTGGCGCAAATTTGTTGGGTCGTTGGTGTCGCGAACAGGAATCTGAATCGGTGCCTGCCCGTAGCGCTAATGGTGATGCCATATCGGCCCAGGAATTTGAAAGCATGCGTCGCGAGCTTGTCAAGGTAAAGACGGAGCGCGATATATTAAAAAAGGCGCTTGGCTACTTCGCAGCCGACCCCAAGTGAAGTACCGTTTTATTGCCCGGCATCGCACAATCTGGCCAACACGAACGATGTGCCGTGTTCTGGGCGTATCTGCCAGTGGCTTTTATGATTGGTTTGAACGACCGGAAAGCGATCGCCAGCAGGCCAATTCTGCGCTGTTGCAACGCATCCGCGAGAGCTTTGCAGCCAGTGATGGAACCTATGGCTCACCACGTATTGTGTACGACCTGCAGCAGGATGGTGTCGGTTGCTCCGTCAATCGTGTTGCACGCTTGATGCAGGCAGCTGGAATCAAGGCCCGGCACAGACGACGTCGGCAGCCTGGCCAGATGCTTTCAGTCGTTCATTCGATCGCCCCCAATCTTCTGGACCGACAGTTTGAAGCAACGGGTCCAAATCAAAAATGGGCCGCCGACTTTACATACGTTTGGACTACAGAAGGCTGGCTGTTTGTCGCCGTGGTGCTCGATCTATATTCGCGGCGTATTGTAGGCTGGTCAATGCAGCCAACGATGACGGCGCAACTGGTCATGGACGCTTTGCTCATGGCAATCTTCCGACGCGGCCGCCCCAAGGCGGTGTTGCATCATTCTGACCAGGGTTCGCAATACACAAGTGAAAACTTCCAACGGCTGCTGGATTCGCACGGCATCATTTGCAGTATGAGCAGACGTGGAAATTGTTGGGATAATGCTGCCATGGAAAGCTTCTTCTCCACCATGAAGACCGAACGATTGAGTCGGAAGCAGTATCGTAACCGTGATGAACTGCGCGCAGACGTCTTCGACTATATTGAACGGTTTTACAATCCACGACGGCGCCACTCGACCATCGGTTACATCAGCCCAGTGCAGTTCGAAAATTTAAGATCCGCTTAAAAAATGTGTCCGTGGAATCGGGGGAAGCCCATCATGCGTCTAGACACGCCATGTCCTACAAAGCCATTACTCGATCCAACAAATTATTTTACGCGAACTCTATAGGTTAATATCGTGAGATGACACTCACGTTAGCTTAGGATGCGCCACTTTGCTGGGTCTGTAAAAAGGTACTGCCGGTGAATGCTTCAGCACTACTAGAAAGCCTAAATCTTTTAGACGAGCATGAGCGCGTCGAAGCAAAACGCTGTTCCGAAGTTGGTCGGTCACTGGGCGAAACCGTCTGCGCGTTTGCCAACGAACCGGGCCTCGGTGGCGGGTGGATTGCACTCGGAGTGACGAGGGACGATATGTCTTTATTCCCTTCGTACGCAGTGGAAGGCATCGAAAATCCCGACCAGTTGTCGGCCGAGATTGCAAATCAATGTCGCGACTTTTTTAATGTTCCAATCAGGGTAGACATCTCTACCGAGCACATTGGTGGAAAGGTGCTTATTGTCGTATTTGTTCCCGAAGCTCAACCACACGACAAGCCGGTTTTTTTCAAAGCAACAGGTTTGCCAAAAGGTGCATTTCGGCGCATCGGAAGCACTGATCAAAAATGCACTGAAGATGACCTCGCAATCTTCTACCAAAGCCGGCAAGTGGAAAGCTTTGATTGCGGATTGGTGCTAGACGCATCTTTGGATGATATTTTGCCTGAGGCGGTCTTGGACTATAGGCAGGCACGTGCGGAGGTAAATCCTGACGCTGAGGAGCTTAGGTGGTCAGAGGTAGAACTACTGCAAGCATTAGGCTGTATTCGTAAGGATTCGCAAAACATTTGGAGGCCTACAGTTGCTGGGATGATGCTGTTCGGGAAACCGCAAGCGTTGCGCCGTTGCTTCCCAATGACTCGAGTGGACTATATCCGCGAGTCGGGACGGGATTGGGTACAAGATGTGAATAAGCGATTTGATACGATCGAAATTCGAGATCCCTTGTTCCGACTGATCCGCCGAACACAAGCGGCAATTCTAGATGATTTACCAAAAAGTTTCGGGCTTGATGAGGGGGCGCTACAGCGTCAAGATAAACCTGTGATTCCACTCCGTGTTATTCGAGAGGCAGTCGTTAATGCTCTCATGCACCGTAGTTATCGTAGCCATAGCCCGATCCAGATTATCCGTTATCCAAATCGATTGGAAATCCGTAACCCAGGCTTTTCACTTAAATCTATAGACCATTTGGGGGAGCCCGGCTCACAGCCACGCAACCCAAAGATTGCCGCAGTGCTTCACGAAACGCGGTTTGCCGAAACCAAAGGGAGTGGTATTCGCGTAATGCGTGAAATTATGGAGCAGGCTGGGTTGACGCCTCCCCTATTTGAGTCAGACCGAGGGGCCGACCAATTTGTGGCACGATACTTTTTTCATCACTTTTTGGGAGAGCAAGATATTGCTTGGCTAAGCCAATTTCGTGATTTGCAGCTGTCGCCTGAAGAAGCGAAGGCACTGGTTATTGTTAGAGAAGCAGGAGCAATCGACAACGCAACGTATCGTGATGTAAACAAAGTCGATGTGTTGAATGCAAGCAGCGCACTTCGGCGGCTGAGAGATGCAGGATTGCTTGAACAAAAAGGGAAAAGTTCCGCTACGTATTATGTGCCTACAAAAACTTTGCTTTTTGCTCCCCTAAACGATTTTGATACTTCTATAACTACGTCAGTCAAATCTCTACCCTTATCAACCAAGCTAGACGGCTTATCTACCAACTCAGAAAGCTTATCAACCAAGCTAGACGGCCTATCTACCAACTTAGAGAGCTTATCAACCAAGCTAGACGGCCTATCTACCAACTTAGAGAGCTTATCAACCAATCACAATTTAGATAACGTAAGCCTTCCGACGATTGTTTTTCCAAACGATGAAGTTAGTCGACGAGCTCTCTTGGCCCTAATTCCGGAAAATCTCGTAGCTCGCGTTGATGCGTTAGGCCGTCGCAGTAGTCCGGATGAAGCAAAGCAACTAATTTGGGACATCTGTTTTTTAGGGGCTTGGCGCGCTGAAGAACTCGCCATCTTGCTTCGTCGCAATTCTCGGCATGTCCGTAATAATTATATTCGCCCGCTCTTGAGAGAAAAGAAACTTGAAATGACAAACATAGAAGGGCCTAATGATCCGCTCCAAACTTACAGATCAGTTTGGAAAAGCGAAGGCTATTAACCCTCATCCTATTCATTGCGAGCCTTCAAAGCGCTTATTGCCCTAGAAAGCACTTAGCCCAACCTTGTGGGCTGGGCTAAGTGCTTGATTATATTGGTGCCGGCTGCCGGGATCGAACTGGCCACCTGATGATTACAAATCAACTGCTCTACCATATGAGCTAAGCCGGCGAAAACTGCTGCCCGAGATTATAAGTCATTTCACCCGGGTGAGAAACGGTTTGCCGCCCTTTTTCGGTGGTTCCGGGCGATCGCCGTCGCTGGCGTCGTCGCCCTCCGCGATCAAGGCTTCTTCGAGTACCAGCGATGGAACGGAAGAAAGCGTGGGTGGTGCAATCGCGCCGCCGGCTGGGCCATCGAATGCATTGGAGCCGGGCACAGGCGGGGCATCGCCGGCTGAAAACTTCGACACCTCAAATGCCATACCTTGACCGTTCTCACGCGCATAAATTGCAACCACGTTTTCGATCGGCACCCAAATGTCGCGGGAGACGCCGCCGAAACGCGCCGCAAAATGCACCACGTCGTTTTCCATCTTCAAGCCACTGGTTGCGCCGAAGCTGATGTTGAGAACGATTTCACCGTTTTTGACGAACTCACGCGGTACACGCGCGTTGCCGTCAGCTAGCGCCGCAAGATACGGCGTGTAGCCATTGTCGGTGCACCATTCGTAAATGGCGCGGATCAGATAGGGTTTCGTTGATGTTTCAGCCATGATAGGGAGACTAACAAAGCGGCGCTGGCGTGTAAAGGTGCGAATGATCGTTCGCACCCGCGATTTTCTGTCAGTCCTAGCGACGCATGACCTTTTCGGAAGGGGTCAACGCTTCGATATAGGCGGGCCGCGAAAATATCCGTTCCGCGTACTTCATGAGCGGCGCAGCGGTCTTGGAAAGTTCGACGCCGTAATGATCCAGACGCCAAAGCAGCGGTGCTACGGCGACGTCGAGCATCGAGAATTCGTCACCCAGCATATACTTGTTTTTCAGAAACAGTGGTGCGAGGGTGGTGAGACGATCGCGAATTTCCGAGCGCGCTTTATCGTGGCTCTTGTCCGTCTGTCGCGATTTTTCATTTTCCAGTGTGTGAACATGGACGAATAGTTCTTTTTCGAAATTGAACAGCATCAGACGCGCCCGTGCCCGCATCAATGGGTCTGCCGGCATAAGCTGCGGATGGGGAAAGCGCTCGTCGATGTACTCGTTAATGATGTTGGATTCATACAGAATCAGATCACGCTCGACCAGAATCGGCACTTGCCCATACGGGTTCATGGTCGAGATATCTTCCGGTTTATTGAACAGGTCGACGTCGCGTACCTCGAAGTCCATGCCTTTTTCGAACAGAACCAGGCGGCAGCGTTGGGAGAACGGGCAAGTGGTGCCCGAATAGAGAACCATCATTTTTATAGTTCCTTAGAAACAAAGAGGGTGAGACGCATGACGGCTCACCCTGGAATGAATGCCTGCCCAATAGGGCAGGCATGAAAGCTATTTGACGTGTTTCCAGTAAGACGCATTCAAACGCCATGCGATGACGAGAAATACGCTGAGAAACAGCAAAACCCAAACGCCCAACTGGCGACGCTTGTTTTGCACCGGCTCACTCATCCACGACAAATAAGACACCAGATCGGCCATGGCAGTATCGAACTCATTAACGCTCATCGTGCCCGGCTTCACCTGCTCGAAGCCTGCGAAGGTATGCACCGTTTTCGTCGGATCGTTCGGATCTTTCTGGTCAACGAATTTTGCGTTACGAATGCCCTGCAGCTCCCAAAAAACATTCGGCATGGCAGTGTTGGCATAAGCCAGATTGTTCGAGCCGGTCGGGCGGGCCGGATCTTGGTAATAGGTACGCAAGTAGGTGTAAAGATAATCTGCACCGGTCCCAGCTGCAGAGGATTTTGCCCGGGCAATGACGGAGAGATCGGGCGGCGTCGCGCCGAACCACTCTTTACCATCTTCCGGAGTCATCGAGATTTTCATCAAATCGCCGACTTTTTCTCCGGTAAACATCAAGTTATTTTTGATCTGCTCTTCGGTCAGGCCGATGTCACGCAGGCGGTTGTAACGCATTGCGGAGGCGGAATGGCAATTAAGGCAGTAATTGACAAACAGCTTTGCACCATTTTGCAATGAAGACAGATTGCGGGTCTGGTCGGGCGCACGATCCAGCGGGTGCCCGCCCTCGGCTGCCAAAGCTGGTGCGATTGCCAAGGCTGGCAGCAGCACCACGATGGCGATGAGTTTTTTCAACAATTTCATGGTTCGCGTATTCCTTTACGACTTGACAGCGGTATGCGGCTCGAAGGTGACGCGATCCGGCACGGGCTTAAATGTTCCCATCGTGCTCCACCAAGGCATGAGCAGGAAAAAGCCGAAATAGATGAAGGTTCCGACTTGCGCAATCAGCGTACGGATGTCCGTCGGTGGCTGAATGCCGAGATAACCCAGCACCACGAAGACGATGAAAAACAGCGCGTACAAGTATTTATGCCAATCCGGACGATAGCGAATCGATTTCACCGGTGAGTAATCGAGCCACGGCAATCCGAACAAGATCATGACCGACACGCCCATCAGTACGACGCCGAAGAATTTAGCATCGAAAATCAACAGCGCGGCGATAAATACCAGACCGACGACGGCCGCAGCCAACTTAAAACGCGCTTGAAGTCGCGTCTTCAAAACGATCAAACCGACATAAGCGACGGTGCCGGCGATGATGGCGTAAATGAACGGGTCGGTTGTGGCACGCAAAATCGAGTAGAACGGGGTGAAATACCAGACCGGGGCGATGTGTGGTGGCGTTTTGAGCGAATCGGCCGGCAGGAAGTTGTTGTACTCAAGGAAGTAACCACCCATTTCCGGTGCGAAGAAGACGATTGCGCTGAACACGATCAAGAAAATAATCACCACGAAAATATCGTGCACGGAGTAATAAGGATGGAACGGAATGCCGTCCAGCGGTACGCCACGGGCATCGAGCTTGTCCTTGATCTCGATACCGTCCGGGTTGTTGGAGCCGACTTCGTGCAGCGCCACGATATGTGCAGCGACCAGACCCAGCAACACCAATGGAATGGCAATGACATGGAATGAAAAGAAGCGGTTCAACGTCGCATCCGAGACGACATAGTCGCCACGAATCCAGAGCGACAGATCCGGCCCGATGAATGGAATTGCACCGAATAGATTGACGATTACCTGCGCACCCCAATAAGACATCTGACCCCATGGCAGCAGATAGCCGAAGAACGCTTCGGCCATCAGACATAGAAAGATGGCCACGCCGAACAGCCATACCAATTCGCGCGGCTTACGGTACGAGCCGTATAGCAAGGCACGGGTCATGTGCATGTAGATGACGACGAAGAAAGCCGAGGCACCGGTGGAATGCATGTAGCGCACCAGCCAACCCCAGGGAACGTCGCGCATGATGTACTCAACCGAGGCGAAGGCGAGGTTGGCATCCGGTTTGTAATGCATCACCAGGAAAATGCCGGTGACGATCTGGATTACGAGCACCAATAGCGCCAGCGAGCCGAAAACGTAAAAGAAATTGAAGTTTTTTGGCGCGTAATATTCCGACAGATGCTGCTTGAAGGTCGAAGTCAGCGGAAAACGTGCATCGATCCAGCCGACCGCCTTTTCGGAAGCAGTGGCGTTGGCGGGGAGCTTTCTTTCAACGAATGCCATGATTAAGCCTCACCTTTCTCATCTTTACCGATCAGAATTTTCGTATCCGACAAATACATGTGGCGCGGGACGTCCAGATTGTTAGGAGATGGTTTGTTCTTGAATACACGCCCTGCCAGATCGAAAGTCGAGCCATGACACGGGCATAAGAAGCCGCCAGCCCAATCATCGGGCAACGAAGTTTGCGGCCCGGTGGCAAATTTAGACGACGGCGAGCAACCCAGGTGCGGACAAATACCGACGACGACCAAGTTTTCAGGATGTGATTTGTGCGAGCGTGCCTTGTTCTTGCAATACTCCGGCATATCCATGGTGTAAGGTTTTTCCGATTGCGGATCGGCGACGTTGGCATCGTTGCTGGCCACACTTTTCATTTGCTCAGGCGTGCGTTTCATGATCCACACCGGCTTGCCGCGCCATTCGAACACCTTCATTTCACCGGGCTTGAGATCGGAAATATCCGCTTCGACCGGAGCGCCGGCCGCTTTGGCGCGCTCAGACGGTTGAAATGTTGACACCAAGGCACCAGCCGTCGCCAACCCTGCTACACCGCCCGCCGCAGCCGTTGCGACGAGCAAGCCACGCCGACCGGAATCGACTTGCTTTTCATTACTCATACCAGCCCCAATCACTCAAAATGCGAAATCTGTCAAAACTTCTAGCAACCTTAGATTATAGCGCAGACAGGAAACATTTTGGAATGATTGCCGATAGCGCGAATAGATGACGATTACCGGTTTTGTATCAAAGAGTATTGCCCTGCCGCTTGGTAAAGTTTGCATTGAATCGGCGGCAAGCGCAGAATCTCGCACTGCACAATTTTTTTAACTAGGGAAACTTATGGCATTAATTCAAGACTTCAAGGCATTTGCGATCAAGGGCAATGTCGTCGATCTGGCGGTGGCTGTGATCATCGGTGCGGCATTTGCAAAAATTGTCGACTCACTCGTGCAGGACATCATCATGCCACTGGTCGGAAAAGTGTTCGGCGGCCTCGATTTCAGCAACTATTACATTGCTTTGAACGGCCAGGCACCGAATTTGACGCTGGTCGAAGCAAAAAAGGCAGGCGCAGTGTTTGCCTACGGGAATTTTGCGACGATATCCTTAAACTTTCTGATACTCGCCTTCATTATTTTCCAGATGGTTCGCATCATCAGCAAACTGCGACTGGCACAACCGCCGGTCGTGGTGCCGGTTGCCGTGACCACACCAAGTGAAGAAGTGCGCTTGCTGACTGAAATTCGGGATGCGTTGAAGGTGCCACCGCGGTAGTTACCCTAATGCGCAGGCACCGGTGAAAATCGCGAAAGCGGTTATCATCGTGGCGCAGCATTATCTATTTTCCAATTTCCGAAAATTCACATTCCTCCTGTCTATGCAACGTCTCTGGTTACTCTTTGCCCAAACCGCAACCGTCGGGCTGGCAATCTGGTTTGTGTTGATCACTCTCAAACCGGATTGGATCGCGCAACTTGGCCTGGACAATCGCAAGGTGCCGGTACCGAGTGCCAGCGTACCGATGGTCGAGACGCCTGCTGGAAGCCCTAAAATTCAGGATACGTATCGCCTCGCAGCCAATAAGGCGATGCCGTCGGTGGTGAATATTTTTACTAGCAAGGAATCGCGTCAGCCACGTAATCCGTTGATGGACGACCCGCTGTTACGACGCTTTTTCGGCGAACAGCTGCGCGACCAGGAAGAAAAGCAGCTCAGCCTGGGTTCCGGGGTGATCGTCAGTACCGAAGGTTATGTGCTGACCAACAATCACGTGGTCGAAGCCGCGGACGAAATCGAAGTAGCGTTGGCAGATGGCCGCAAGGCGGTGGCGAAAGTCGTCGGCACCGATCCGGAGACCGATCTGGCAGTAGTGAAGATCGATTTGCCCAATCTGCCGGCGATCACCCTTGGAAAAATCGAGAATGCCAGCGTCGGCGACGTGGTACTGGCAATCGGTAACCCTTTCGGTGTGGGTCAGACGGTCACCATGGGTATCGTCTCTGCGCTGGGTCGCAATCATCTCGGCATTAATACCTTTGAAAATTTCATCCAGACCGATGCCGCGATCAATCCAGGCAACTCTGGCGGCGCGCTGGTGGACAACAATGGCAATCTGCTGGGCATCAATACTGCGATCTATTCCCGTAGCGGCGGCTCGCTTGGCATCGGTTTCGCCATTCCTGTAACGACAGTGAAGAACGTTATGGAATCGATTATCACGTCGGGCCAGGTGGTGCGTGGTTATATCGGTGTCGAGCCGCAGGACATCACGCCGGAACTGGCCGAGAATTTTGGGCTGGCAGCGAAAACCGGCACGATCATCGCCGGCGTGGTGCGCGGTGGGCCGGCAGATCGGGCTGGCATGCGCCCTGGCGACATCCTCACGGCTGTCGATGGCAAGGCGGTATCGGACACAACCGAGATGCTCAACCTGATCGCGCAATTGGTACCAGGCAAAAAAACCAAAGTAACGGTGTTGAGAAAAAATCAGCAGGCCGTTCTGGATGTCACCGTAGGTACCAGACCGCGCAGCCGACGCACCGCCGCGCTTCCGAATCCGCACGACGAACTGGAATAACCGCATGCACCTGCGCGACCTGACGCAGTTTCTTTCCGAACTTTCGGAGAACAACAACCGCGCCTGGTTCGTCATGAACAAGCCGCGCTACGACATTTTGCGCGCCGAGTTTCTGGAAATGACCGCTTCCCTGATTGCCGAGGTTGCGCGGTCCGACCCGTTCGTGGGTAGCTGCGTGGCAAAAAAAGCGTTGTTTCGGATTAATCGCGATATGCGTTTTTCCCACGACAAATCGCCTTACAAATCGTTTTTTTCAGCATCCATCAATGCTGCGGGCTTAAAGAAACCGAGCAAAGGCGGCGGACCTTCCTACTATTTTCAAATCGACGGGCGCGGCAAACTGCTCGTGGCGGCCGGCGAATGGCTACCGCCTGCCGATCGACTGGCAGCGATTCGCCAACAGATTGCAGCCGATCCGGCAGGCTTTGCAAAACTCATCCGCAACAAAGCGTTGACCACGCACTTCGGCGGCTTGCAGGAAGAAGGAAAGTTAAAGCGCCCTCCGAAGGGATTCGACATCGCACATCCGCAGATTGAGTCGATCAAACTGAAGCATTTCATCGTCTGGCGCGAGACCGATATCGAAGGTCTGATGCCGGAAGCCGTCGCCAGCGAGATCGTGAAAAGCTGCAAGGCTGCTCAGCCGCTAGTGATGTGGCTGCGCGAGATCAAACTACCGATATCGCCGGAAGACTGATTAAGTACCCTTGACGTCCCCATCCGCATCCGGTGCCTTCGTCATGCGGGCAAAGAGGGGCGCGATCAGCAAGCCGACCTCGAACAGCAGACACAAGGGAATTGCCAGAAACAACTGGCTCATCACGTCCGGCGGGGTGACGATCGCAGCGATCACGAACGCGCCGACAATCACATACGGACGCACTTCCCGTAATTTTTCGATACTCACTAACCCCATGCGCACTAGCACGATCACGACGATCGGCACTTCGAACGTCACGCCGAATGCCAGGCACATGGTCATGACGAAATCGAAGTAATTTTCGATATCCGGCGCGACGGTAATGGATTTCGGTGAAAACTCGTTGATGAATTTGAACACTTGCCCGAACACCAGGAAATAGCAGAAAGCAACGCCGCCAATGAACAGCAGCGACGACGACAGCACCAACGGCACTACCAGCTTTTTTTCATGGGTATATAGGCCCGGTGCGATGAATGCCCATACCTGATACAGCACCCAGGGCAATGCCAGGATCAGCGCCACCATCAGCGTTAGCTTCATGGGTATGAGAAACGGTGTGATGATTCCGGTGGCGATCATCCTGGAACCAGCAGGAAGGGAATCCATCATCGGCTGCGCCAGAAAATCGTAGATGGCGGCCGGCCCTGGCCAGATCACGAACAACACGACAAACACCACCAGTACCGCTACCGAAGCCTTGACCAGGCGATTGCGCAACTCGACCAGATGGGAAATGAACGTGTCTTGCGCGCCGGCTGTGGAGTCCGGCACCATCAGTGAAAAAACGATGCGGCGAAAGAAGATGCGGACTTACTGCCACCGGGACGAAAACGGGCGACCCGCGCGGCAGCGGAGATTACCCGAACGCGCTGGCCACTGCGATGTTTGTACCAGGCCGGCACGGCAGTATTGCGTGCCACACATTTTTTGCGGAATGCTTTGGATTTTGCTGCAGCCACACCGTGAATCGTGGCATCGGCCCCGCCGTGGATCGTACCGTGGCTTGAATGAGACGACTGGTATAAAACGTCGCCCAATTCGCTGTGCATCTCATCCGCCGATTCTCTGACGGATCTACCTGCCGTGGCAGCGGCTTCCTCGACTTCTTTTTGCATGCGGCGAAATTCATCGATCTCCATTTCGCGGCTGACTTCGGATTTCACCTGATTGATATAGCGCTGCGCACGACCGAACAACGTGCCGGCCATACGGGCCACACGTGGCAATTTTTCAGGGCCGATCACCACCAGTGCGACCACGCCGATGAGCGCGATCTTGGTCAATCCGAGGTCGATCATGCGAATTTACGCCGATTCATGATGGCAACCGCGTTTCAAAGACGGCTCTTTTCTTTTGCCTCGACATCGATCGTGCTTTTGTCGGCCACATGCGGCGGCGCGCTTGGGTTGCTTTCGTCGCCTTTGACGCCATCCTTGAAACCTTTGACCGCTTTGCCGAGGTCAGAACCCATATTGCCGATTTTCTTGGTGCCGAATACCAGCGCCACGATTACCAAGACGATCAACCAGTGCCAGATGCTCAGTGAACCCATTTGTTTCTCCTGTCGATCTAAGCTACTTTGTTAAGTCGGATTTAACCCGAAAAGACGCTGCTACCCAAAACATGCATGTGTAAATGGTACACCTCCTGCCCGCCGCCCGGCCCGGTGTTGACGACCGTCTTGAAACCACCGGATAAAGCACCGTCGGCTGTCCGCGACAAGCCGCAACCGTGTTCATGCGCC
Source organism: Pseudomonadota bacterium (assembly GCA_040385645.1). GTDB lineage: Bacteria > Pseudomonadota > Gammaproteobacteria > Burkholderiales > Burkholderiaceae_D > JANXSS01. Next base: position 124,271 of record JAZKGZ010000014.1, on the reverse strand, counting down.
AGCTTCGGTGCCAGCAGCAGCATTCTACCCAACATTGCTTCGTGCCGAGAATCGCAGTCGGCCAGAGAAGCGACATGCGCCTTCGGAACGATTAGAAAGTGCACCGGCGCGGCCGGATGAATATCGTCAAACGCGATCAGCTCGTCGTCCTCGTAAATCAATCCCGAAGGAACCGTTTTCGCGGCGATCTTGCAAAAAATACAGTTATCCAAAATGGTTTTCCTGATCGGTTTGTTATTTTCTTATTTTATTGTTTGGGCGCTGCGCTTTTAGCCAAGTTCATCCTGCTCTCGCTCCGCCAGCTTGCGCCCCGCCTTTTCTTCGATGCCGGAAATACCTTCGCGGCGTGCCAGTTCGTCGAGCACCTGTTGTGGGGTGAGATCGAATTGGGCCAGCATGATCAGACTATGAAACCAGAGATCGGCGCATTCGTAGACCAACTTCGTGGCATCGCCCGCCACTCGCGCATCCTTTGCTGCCATGACGGTTTCGGTGGCTTCCTCGCCGATTTTCTTGAGGATCGCATCGTCGCCTTTTTGAAAAAGGCGGGCAATATAAGAGGCTGCCGGATCGCCGCCGTTGGCAGGTTTGCGGGATTCGACGATGGTGGCAAGCCGGTTCAGTACGTCGCTCATTTCTTTTTACTCACGTACCTACTCACGCACCTACCTATGTAATTACTTTCGTTCTTGCTCATGTTTTTTGTTCAGGCTGTTTGTACATGGTTTCAGGATCTTTCAACACCGGATCGACGGCCTGCCATTCGTCGCCGGCCATGGCGCCGTCGAATTTCTGGAAAAAACACGAATGACGGCCGGTATGACAGGCGATGCCGCCGGCCTGTTCCACGCGTAACAGCAGCACATCCTCGTCGCAATCGAGTCGAATTTCCAGCACCTTTTGTACGTGCCCGGATTCTTCGCCCTTATGCCATAGCTTCTTGCGCGAACGGCTCCAGTAAACGGCTTCGCCGCCGGCGACCGTTTGCGCCAGCGCCTGACGGTTCATCCAGGCGAACATCAGCACGTCGCCAGTGCCCGCTTCCTGGGCAATCACCGGCACCAGGCCGCTCTCGTCCCACTTGATTTTATTAAGCCATTTCGCCTTGATGCTCATGCCAGTCTCACCGGTATGCCTCGTGCCGCCATGAATTGCTTGGCTTCCTGCACCGTATGGTGCCCATAATGAAAGATGCTCGCCGCCAGCACCGCATCGGCGTGTCCTTGCTGTATGCCGTCGGCCAGATCCTGCAATCCGCCGACGCCACCTGAAGCCACCACGGCGATGTTGATCGCATCCGACACCGCGGCAGTTAGTGCTAGGTCGAAACCGGATCGGGTACCGTCGCGGTCCATGCTAGTGAGCAGAATTTCACCGGCACCGAGCTCTTCCATCTTCTTTGCCCATTCCACTGCGTCCAGGCCCGTGGCCTTGCGCCCGCCATGGGTGTAGACTTCCCAGCCGCTGCCATCCAGGCGGCGCTTGGCATCGATGGCCACGACGATGCATTGCGCACCGAATTTCTGTGAGGCGTCGAACACCAGCTCCGGATTGCTGATGGCGCTGCTGTTGATGCTGACCTTGTCTGCACCGGCGTTGAGCAGGCGTCGTATGTCGGTCACGGCGCGCACGCCGCCGCCGACCGTCAGCGGAATAAAAACGCTGGAGGCAACCGCTTCGATGATCGGCAGCAGCAAGTCGCGCTCGTCCGAGGTGGCGGTGATGTCGAGAAACGTGATTTCATCGGCACCTTGCTCGTCGTAGCGCCGCGCCACTTCCACCGGATCGCCGGCATCGCGCAGCGCCAGGAAATTCACTCCCTTGACGACTCGCCCTGCGGTCACGTCCAGGCAGGGAATGATGCGCTTCGCCAGGGTCATGATTGGCTCATGGCTAGGGTAGCAGTTGGCACCATGATTCGTGTCACACTGCGCCGTTGTCGAAGCGCGGGACGTTGGCAATCGGCTCTTCAGCCGGTGCTTCATCGGGCATCAGGGCTTCTTCGGTGAGCACGTCTGCACGGGCTTGCGCCGAGCGCAGGTCGAGCGTACCCTCATAGATCGATCGACCGCAAATCACGCCGGCGATGCCTTCGAACTGCACTTCGCATAGCTTTTCGACGTCGCCGACGTTGTGCACGCCGCCCGAGGCGATCACCGGTATCGTCATGCTCTGCGCCAGCTTGACGGTGGCTTCAATATTGATGCCACCCATCATGCCATCGCGTCCGATGTCGGTGTAGACGATCGCTTCACAGCCGTAATCCTCGAATTTCTTTGCCAGATCCAGTACTTCGTGGCCGGAGAGCTTGCTCCAGCCGTCGGTGGCGACCTTGCCGTCGCGGGCATCCAGGCCGACGATGATCTGACCGGGAAAGGCACTGCAGGCGTCGTGCAGGAAACCGGGATTTTTCACCGCCGCCGTGCCGATGATGATGTAGCTCAAGCCGTCGTCCAGATAGCGCTCGATGGTATCAAGATCGCGGATGCCACCACCGAGTTGCACCGGAATTTCATCCAGACCGTTTTCCAAGGCGTAGTCGCGCACCGCCTGCAAGATCGACTTGACCGCCGGCTCGTTTTTCGGTTTGCCGGCGAAGGCACCGTTTAAGTCCACCAGATGTAGCCGGCGCGCACCCTGCCGCAACCAGTGGCGTGCCATCTCCGCCGGGTCCTCGGAAAATACGGTGGCAAGATTCATGTCGCCTTGTTGCAGGCGCACGCAGTGACCGTCTTTCAGGTCGATGGCTGGAATGAGGAGCATGATGGCGGCGGATTGGTTGGTGGCTGGTCTGGAAAAATTTAAACAATAACGCTGGTGAAATAAATGGATTTGGCGATAGTAACGCTAGTTATACGTGGCCACTGAGATCGACAGACGCTTAGGGATTCCAGTGTGCGAAATTCCGATACAGCTGCAAGCCTGCCACGGCGCTTTTTTCTGGATGAAACTGGGTTGCGAAAATATTGTCCCGGGTGACTGCACAGCTGAACGGCGCGCCATATACGGTCTGGCCGGCGGTGTGGACATCTTTTTCCGGCAATGCATAGTAACTATGGACGAAATAGAAGTAGGTGTCATTGTCGATGCCTTGCCATAGCGGATGCGGCAGCGTTTGGCGAACCCGGTTCCAGCCCATTTGCGGCACCTTGAAGCGCGACCCGTCCGGCTGCAACTGACCATCCAGGCGAAACCGTAAAACTTTTCCTGGAATTAATCCAAGGCCGGGCGTATCGCCTTCTTCACTCCAGTCGAACAACAATTGCTCGCCTACGCAAATACCCAGCATCGGCTTGCTTTCGGCAGCGCGCATCAAGGCATCTTGCAAACCCGACTCGCGCAGGCAACGCATGCAATCCGGCATCGCTCCCTGGCCGGGAAATACCAGCCGGTCTGCCGTCTCGATATCGGCAATCTCGTCGGACACTCGAACATCGGCTGCCGGCGCGGCATGCCGCAATGCCTGCTCGACAGAGCGCAAATTACCCATGCCGTAATCCACCACCACGATCCGGGTCATTTTGCTACGCTCGCTTAGAGACTACCTTTGGTGGAGGGAATCGTACCGGCGCTCCGAATGTCGAGTTCGACCGCCATGCGCAACGCCCGGCCGAAAGCCTTGAACACGGTTTCGCATTGATGGTGCGCATTTTCGCCACGCAAATTGTCGATGTGCAGGCTCACCAGAGCATGATTGACGAAGCCCTGGAAAAACTCGTGCGTCAAATCGACATCGAAGGAGCCGATCATCGAGCGCTTGAACGGCACGTGGAATTCCAGACCTGGGCGGCCGGAAAAATCGATTACGACCCGCGACAATGCTTCATCCAACGGTACATAGGCGTGGCCATAGCGGCGAATGCCTTTCTTGTCGCCGATGGCTTTGGCGAACGCCTGGCCGAGGGTGATGCCGACATCTTCGACGGTATGATGAGCATCGATATGCAGATCGCCCTTGGCTTCGATTTGCAGATCGATCAAGCCATGGCGGGCGATCTGGTCAAGCATGTGATCGAGAAACGGCACGCCGGTATCGAGCTTTTGGGCACCGGTGCCGTCGAGATTGACGACGACGCGAATTTGCGTTTCTCCGGTGTTGCGGGTGACTTCGGCAGTACGGGCGGTGAGCATGGCAATTGGCTAATTGGTTAGGGCTACTGTCAAGGCCTGGAGCAGGCGGGCATTTTCATCCGGCGTGCTGATGGTGATGCGCAGGCAATTGTCTAGCAGTGGGTGCATTTTACTCACATTTTTAACCAGTATTTTGCGCGCCAGAAGATTTGCAAAAACATCGTCGGCGCTTCGCGATGCCGTTTCCACGTTTTCTACCCGCACCAGGATGAAATTTGCATCCGATTTAAATACCTTGAGGCCTGGCAACGCTGCCAGCGATAGAGAAACCCGGGCGCGCTCGGCGCGTAACAGAGCCGCCTGCTGATCCAGTACTGCAGTGTGTTCCAGCACATACTCCGCCGCGCATTGCGTCAAAACATTGATATTGTAGGGTGGCCGTACTTTTTCGAATTCGCGCAGCAACGCAGCATCCCCGGCCATATATCCCAGGCGAATGCCGGCCAGGCCGAGCTTGGATACTGTGCGCATGACGATCAGATTGTGATATTGCTTCAGGCGGGACATGAAACTGGCTTGCGCGAACGGCTGGTAAGCTTCGTCGACGACGACGATACCCTGCTCACCGACTGCTTCGATAATGGCAACCATCGCCTCGGCATCGAACAGTGCACCGGTCGGGTTGTTGGGATATGCCAGATAAGTAATCGCTGGCCGATGCAGCGCGATCGCCGCAAGCATCGCCGGCAGATCGAGCGAAAAATCCGGGCGCAGGGCCACGCCCACGAATTCCAGACCAGACAGCTTTGCCGACAGTGCATACATCACGAAGGCCGGCGTCGGGGCCAATACTTTGGCACCCGGCGTGGCGCAGGCAATCGAAAGCATGGCGATCAATTCGTCGGAGCCATTACCCAACACGATATCGAAGCCGGCGGCGACACCGAGTTGCGCGCAAATCTTTGCTTTGAGCGAGATGTAAGAGGGCACCGGGTAGCGGTTCAGCGCCACTTCTGCCAAGCGCCGGCCTAATTCATGACGCATCGTCGGCGGTAGCAGATAAGGATTTTCCATCGCATCGAGTTTGAGCAAGCCGGTGGCATCGGGTACGTGGTAGACCGCGAGCGCACGAACGTCGGCGCGGATGATGGTGTCGATTAGGGACATGAAGAATTCGGCAAAGTGATGGAGGAAGAGGCGACAGCGACAGCCGACACATCGGCCTGTAGCCGACGCTCGATCAACGCGCAATAATCCGGATTGAGTTCGAAACCGACGTAGTCGCGCCCGCAACGCTTGGCTGCCACGGCCGTGGTGCCGCTACCCATGAAAGGGTCGAGCACCAGACCGCCGGGCGGGCATGAAGCCTTGAGCATGCGTTCGACGATTTCCAGGGGTTTTTGAGTCGGATGATCGGCACGCTCGCTATGCTCCCGGTGTAACCGGGAAACGCTCCATACATCCTTCGGATTGCAGCCCAATTCCAGCCATTTTGCACCGACGAAAATCGAACGTGAACGAGCTTTTTTTGTGACCGCATCATAGGGCATGCGGATCGCGTCAAGATCGAAATGGTAATTCTTGGCATTGGCAAAGAAGCCGACCGTGTCGTGCACCGAGGAGAATCGTCGGGTACTGCCACCCATCGAGGGTACGCGCCGATCCCAGATGATCTCATTGACCATGATCATGCGCTGTTTGAGCATGACGAAAATCTCCGGCGCGTTGCGCCACGTGAGAAAAATATACAGGCTACCGTTCGCTTTAAGCTTTGGCAGCACTGCATCGACCCACCGCATCGTCCACGGCAGGTAATCGACGGTATCGAGCTTGTCGGATTCATTACCGTAATCCTTGCCCAGGCCGTAGGGCGGGTCGGCGATGATCAAGTCCACCACGCCATCGGGAATACGCTCGATACCAGCGACGACATCGTCGCAGAAAATACGATTGCGCCAGTCATCCATACGAGATCATCGGTTCAATCGGTTGCCGGATCGAGCCGGTAGCGCGCCGAGCGGGCATGCGCCTGCAAGCCCTCGCCATCGGCCAGTTCGGCAGCGACCCGGCCCAGGGTTTGTGCGCCGGCTCGGCTGACGTGAATAATGCTGGAACGCTTTTGAAAATCATAGACGCCCAGTGGCGACGAAAACCTGGCCGTACGCGAAGTCGGCAAGACATGATTTGGTCCGGCGCAATAGTCGCCGAGTGCCTCGGAAGTGAAGCGACCGAGAAACATGGCACCGGCATGACGAATACGCTCGGCCCAATGTTGCGGATTTTCAGTGGAAATCTCCAGGTGCTCGGCAGCGATCAGATTGGCGATCTCGCAAGCCTGCTCCATATCGCGCACCTCGATCATGGCACCGCGATTTGCCAGCGAAGTGCGAATGGTGTCCTGTCGCGGCATGGTCTCGAGCAGGCGTGCAATGCTTTGCTCGACCTTGTCGAGATAGGCGGCATCCGGGCAGATCAAAATCGATTGCGCCAGCTCGTCATGCTCCGCCTGTGAAAACAGGTCCATGGCAATCCAGTCCGGCTCGGTACTGCCGTCGCACAACACTAGAATTTCCGATGGCCCGGCGATCATATCGATGCCGACGGTGCCGAACACCCGCCGTTTGGCCGCCGCAACGTATGCATTACCGGGGCCGACGATCTTGTCGACTGCGGCAATCGTCGCCGTGCCATAGGCTAGCGCGCCCACTGCCTGGGCGCCGCCGATGGTGTAGACCCGATCGACACCGGCGATCGCAGCAGCGGCCAGTACCAGGGCGTTTCGCACGCCCGCCGGTGTCGGCACCACCATCACGACCTCGGCCACGCCGGCGACTTTGGCCGGAATCGCGTTCATCAGCACCGAGGAAGGATAGGCGGCCTTGCCACCCGGCACATAGATGCCGACCCGGTCCAGTGGCGTGACCTTCTGCCCGAGAATCGTGCCGTCGGCTTCGGCATAGGTAAAACCTACGCCGCCGCATTCGCTTTTCTGGCGCAGATGGAAGCTGCGAATGCGCTCAGCCGCATGCCACAGGGCATCCCGACGCGCTGGCTCTAATGAAGCGAGCGCAGCCTGCAAATCGGCTTGGGGTATTTCGAGTGCCGCTACCGACGCCGCCTGTACACGATCGAATTGCGCGGTATAGCGCAACACGGCAACGTCGCCATCTGCTTTCACGTCCGCCAGAATGGCTGCAGCGGCTTGATCGATGGCGGCATCCTCGCCGACTTCAAATGCCAGCAGTGCCATCAACGTCGTCTCGAAACCGGCGTCGTCGGCATGGAGTCGGCGCAGACGAAGCGACGTGCCGACGACATTTAATGCATGCATCGTATCGGCGGGCGATGCGGGATTGGGAGAAGTAGTTTGCATGGTTAGAGGGCAGCTTTTTCAATCGCATCTAGGATCGGCTGCAGCCGTGCCCGCTTCATTTTCAAGGCGGCCTGATTGACCACCAGCCGCGCCGAAATATCCATGATGTGCTCGACTTCGACCAGATTGTTGGCCCGTAAGGTGCTGCCGGTACTGACCATATCAACGATCGCATCCGACAGCCCTACCAGCGGCCCCAGTTCCATGGAACCGTAGAGTTTGATCAGATCGACATGTACGCCCTTGGCAGCAAAATGATTGCGCGCCGTTAGCAGGTATTTGGTGGCCACCCGCAGACGTGCGCCTTGGCGCACAGCATTGGCGTAATCGAAGCCCACCGGCACGGCCACCGACATCCGGCAGCGGGCGATATTGAGGTCGATCGGCTGATACAAACCTTCGCCGCCATGTTCGAGCAAAATATCTTTGCCAGCCACACCCAGATCGGCGGCACCGTATTGCACATAGGTCGGCACGTCAGAGGCGCGGATGATGATGACCCGTACTTGAGGGTCGCTAGTCGGGAGGATCAGCTTGCGCGAGGTTTCCGGGTCTTCCAGGACTTCGATACCAGCGGCTTTTAGCAGCGGCATGGTTTCTTCGAAGATGCGGCCTTTTGATAGCGCCAGCGTCAGGCCGATACTTGCGCCGGCGCTCACGACTTCACTCGCGCAACCTCGGCACCAACGGCGCAAAGCTTGACTTCCATGCGGTCGTAGCCCCGATCGAGATGATAGATGCGGTCGATCAATGTCTCGCCCCGGGCTGCCAGTGCAGCAATTACCAGCGATGCGGAGGCGCGCAAGTCGGTCGCCATGACCGGTGCGCCGAGCAATTGCGCCACACCGGTCACGCTGGCGGTATGGCCATCGATGGTGATGGCAGCGCCCAGCCGGTTCATTTCCTGCACATGCATGAAGCGGTTTTCGAAAATCGTCTCTGTTACCCGGCTGCTGCCCTCGGCGATGCAATTGAGCGCCATGAATTGCGCCTGCATGTCGGTTGGAAAGCCGGGATATTCGGTCGTACGAAAACTTACCGCTTTCGGGCGTGCCGCCATCTGTACCCGAATCCAATCGGGGCCGGAGGTCAACACCACGCCCGCTTCGCGCAATTTATCCAAAGCGACATCGAGAATGTCGGTACGCACGCCAGTCAGCGTTACATCGCCACCGGCTGCGGCCACAGCGCAGAGAAAAGTCGCTGTTTCGATGCGGTCTGCAATCACGGTGTGGGCCGCACCGTGGAGCGACGATACACCTTGAATCACCAGACGATCGGTGCCGATGCCATCGATTCTTGCACCCATTTTCACCAGCAGATTGGCGAGGTCGCCTACTTCGGGCTCCCGGGCGGCATTTTCCAGCACCGTTTCGCCATCGGCCAGCGTTGCCGCCATGAGCAGATTTTCCGTGCCGGTGACGGTGATCATGTCGGTAACGACGCGCGTGCCCCTGAGTTTTTTTGCCCTGGCGAGAATATAGCCGGCTTCGATCGTGATTTCGGCACCCATCGCCTGCAACCCGCGGATATGCTGATCCACGGGCCGCGAGCCGATGGCGCATCCACCGGGCAGCGACACCTTGGCTTCGCCGAAGCGCGCCAGCAGCGGCCCGAGTACCAGTATCGAGGCCCGCATCGTCTTTACCAGCTCGTATGGCGCTTCCAGATTGGTCACGGCATTGCCGGTCAAAGCGAGCCGTCCGCCGTCCAGCCCGGATTGTTGCTCTTGCTCGATCTTCAACCCCATCTGCCGCAGCAGCTTCAGCATCGTCGCTACATCATGTAATTGCGGCACGTTCGACAGATGCAACGTACCGCTGCTGAGCAGACTCGCGCAAAGTATCGGCAACGCCGCATTTTTCGCGCCTGAAATCGGAATTTCGCCCGACAGACGTTTGCCGCCGGTAATCAATAATTTATCCATATTACTTTTGAAATTCTTCCGGGGTCAGCGTCTTCATCGACAGCGCGTGAATCTCTTCACGCATGCGGTCGCCCAAGGCGGCGTATACCAGCTGGTGGCGCTGGATCGGCCGCTTGCCGTCGAACACGTGCGACACGATTACGGCAGTGAAATGCTGGCCGTCGCCAGCGACTTCGAGATGCGCGCAATCGATTCCATCGGCGATGTATTGTCTGACCAATTCGGGGGTCGGTAGCATAGGGGACATTCTAAATAAAAATAAATAGGTGGCATTAATGAACAGATAGTACTAATGCCGCAACTTATAGCCGCTTTTTAAAAGCCTGATAGCGATTGTCGCCAGCACCAATGAGAAAATCATGACGATACCGACGCTCACCCGCGGATCGACATCGGACTGGCCAAAAAAGCCATAGCGAAAACCGTCGATCAGATAAAAAAACGGATTCGCATGCGACACCGCCTGCCAGAACGGTGGCAACGAATGCAGCGAATAGAATACGCCGGCAAGGAAGGTAGCCGGCACGATCAAAAAGTTCTGAAACGCTGCCAGTTGGTCGAATTTCTCACCCCAAATGCCAGCGATTACACCCATCGTGCCGAGCATTACCGCACCCAGCACCCCAAAAGCCGCAATCCACCAGGGCGCGACGAAGGTTAACTCCGCAAACCAGGCCGTTACCAGAAATACACCCACCCCAACAGCGAGCCCACGTACGGCGGAGGCCAGCACATAGGCAGCGAACAAGTCCCAGTGCGACAGGGGTGGCAACAGCAAGAACACCATATTGCCGGTTATCTTCGATTGCACCAGCGAGGAAGACGAGTTGGCGAAAGCATTCTGCAGTACGCTCATCATGACCAAGCCGGGAATCAGGAAAGCGATATAAGACACCCCGGGATAAACCTGAACGTGCGCCTCTAGAACATGACCGAAAATCAGCAGGTAAAGCGTGGCGGTTACGATCGGTGCCGTCACGGTCTGGGTAGCGATTTTCCAAAAACGCAGAATTTCTTTATAGAAAAGGGTTTGGAAACCAACCATTTATTTTTCCCCGCCCATTATTTGCAGAAACACATCTTCGAGGTCGGCCTGCTGCAATTGCATATCTTCGACAACTGCGCCGGCGGTACGCAATTGCGCCAGGATCGGTTCGACTTCACTGTATTCGTTCACACGCAGCGTATATCGCGTACCACTGATTAATTCCTCAGGGTGCGACACTAGTGGGAGCAAATGTTCCGGCAGCTTGCCCGACGCTAATCGAACGACTAGCTGAGAACCAGAAATGCGCCGGATCAGGGCGGCGGTCGAGTCCAATGCCACGACCTGCCCGCCTTTCAACATCGCCACACGATTGCATAATGCCTGCGCTTCTTCGAGGTAATGCGTGGTCAGCACCACGGTATGGCCTTCCCGATTAAGCCGGCCGATGAATTTCCACAAGGTTTGCCGCAGTTCGACATCGACGCCGGCGGTCGGCTCGTCGAGTACGATCACCGGCGGCTTATGCACCAATGCCTGGCCGACCAACACCCGGCGTTTCATACCGCCCGACAGCGCGCGCATGTTGACGTCGGCCTTTGCCGTCAGGTCCAGGTTGTGCAGCAATTCATCGATCCAGGCATCGTTCTTCTTCAGGCCGAAATAACCCGATTGCAGGCGCAATGTCTCTCGGACGGTGAAAAACGGATCGAAGACCAGTTCTTGCGGCACGACGCCCAATTTTTGACGAGCGGCGCGATAGTCGCGCAGTACGTCGTGTCCGTGTATCGAAACCGTGCCGCTATCGGCGCGGTTAAGCCCCGCGATGATCGAGATGAGTGTAGTTTTGCCGGCACCGTTCGGCCCCAGCAAGCCGAAGAATTCGCCCTCTTCGATCGCCAGCGATACGCCTGAGAGCGCACGCAGCGTCATATAAGACTTTACGACGTTGGAAATCTGGATGGCCGCCATTGCGCTGTTTCAGGATGCAGGAAATCCCGTAGCAAAACGATCGATTATAAAGCGTTTCAATCAAGTCTCTCGACCGAGCGTTTGGATCAAGGCAAGACTAAGGCAAATTAGCGGCGGTGCGAATCAGCAGGTAATGGCGTCATATTGTCGGCGACGGAGACCGCGGAAGTGGGACCGGCAAGAAAGCTACTCAAATCGAGTTGATTCGGCAGCAGCTCTGCTACGCCGTAGAGTTCGGTCAAGTGCTGCAGCATTTCAGGCACGTTGATGAACGACAAAGCGACCGATTGTGCGCGCGCATTGCGTTGCCACGCCAGCAGCACTGCGACGGCAACGGAATCGACGGTAAGCAAGCCGCTAAAATCGAAAGCGTGCTGACCGTCGTTGATCGCCTTGTGGCCCTCGGCAAGCATGCTGCGGGCATTGTCGACGGTCAGCGACGGTGCTGGCTGGAACGGCATTGGCGCTAGGAGTTAGTCGATTTGACCGAACGGTCGCCAAGCGATTTGTTCTTCGCAGCGAGCGTCTTGATCAAACCATCTATGCCATTTTTGCCGATCTCAGCAGCGAAATTACCCTTATATGTCTCGACCAGCCAGGCACCCAGTACGTTGACATCGTAAATTTTCCAGATGGTGCCAGCTTTCTCCAAGCGGTAATTCAACTGCAGCGGCTCGCCGCCACGGGCTTGAATGACTTGCGAGCGCACTTCCACTTCGGTGTCTGCGGGCGTCATACGGACCGGCTTAAATTCCACCTGCTGATCTTTGACTTGCGAGATCGCGCCCGAGTAAGTGTAGACCAGCAAGCTGCGGAATTCGTTGGTCAACTGTTTCTGTTGCTCTGGCGTCGCATCACGCCAGAAACGTCCGGCAGCCAATGCCGTCATACGCTGAAAATCGACATACGGCAAGATTTTGGTTTCGACAAGATCGAGCACACGCTTCTGGTTGCCGCCCTGAATTTCTTTATCGGCTTTGGCAATATCCAATACTTCCTGACTAATACGCTTTACAAGCGCATCAGGTGCTTCCTGAGCAACAGCTTGGGAAGCTAGCGCCAATACGCCAGCTGAAAGAATAATAGAAAAAAATTTCTTAATCGTTTTCATGGGTTCCTAATTTAAAGACCGTTTTTAAGGGCAAACCGTAGACATAACAAGCACATCAAGTGAATGCGCAACACCTGTCTAGTCTAGTTGCTTTCCTTATCTGCCTACCTATCCTTAACTACCGGACGGACAGTGTGGATGACATTGGTTTGTAACATTTCTTACCAGGCGTATTCTGGCATATGCTACCAAGCACTATCTGGCAAAGCCGCAATTGTGTTTGAGAATCGTTCAATTATGACAACAGCTTCCACCGCTGGTTCCTCGCTCATACCTGCATTTCCGACCATCACCGAGTCAGATTGAACGCCAGGTTGTACATCGTTGACGCTCGATTTTGCCGCCGGTTTGGCCGCAGGTGCCTGTTCTTGCAAGGGTTCGGGCGTGGGGCCGGCAGGCACGTAACCGTCGGGGTCTTTGTTCGTGCCCGGTGCCGTGCGTCCAGCATCGGGGTCGGGCGGATCTCCGTCGTAGACCCGATTTTGCCGGCGCTGAATATACGCATCCCGTACGAATTCATAACGGTCCAATGCCGCACCTTCGATCAGGTCGGATGCGTCCAACACGGCAGCGCGTGCATCGAGCAGACGCAAGGCGGTACCGACCCGACGCACATCGACCGGATCATAATAGCTCCAGAGATCGCCCTGAAAATCTACCGGCAGAGCGGCCGTATCGCGCAGTGTCGATGAACCTAGCAAAGGTAGTACCACGTACGGCCCGGCATTGACACCCCACTTGCCCAGGGTCTGGCCGAAATCTTCCCGGTGCTTCGGCATGCCCGCCAGAGAACTTAGATCGATCACGCCGCCCAGCCCGAGGGTGGAATTGACGGCAAAGCGCATGAAATCCGATGCACCGTCACCGACCTTGCCTTGCAAAATATTGTTAATGCCGGTCCAGACATCACCGAGGTTGCTGAAGAAATTACCGACTGCCAGCTGTGCAAACGATGGCAACACGGCGCGGTAGGCTGTGGCGGCCGGCTTCAATGCCACTTGATCGATCTTGTCGTTAAAGGCAAACATCTTGCGATTAAAGCCCTCGAAAGGATCACCGGCTTGCTTGCCACTCGTAGCACAGCCGCTCAAGGCGATCGCCAAGACAACGACCGGGGCAAGCGAAATTGCCTTAGAAACTGCTGAAGCTGCTCTAGAGACGCGAGTACGATGCCTCATTTTGCAGTGTCCTTTTCCGTATCCGTTGCTTTGTTAAACAAAAATTGGCTGATCAGATTCTCCAGTACCACGGCTGACTGCGTCATTTTAATCGTATCCCCAGCCGCCAAGTTATTCGTATCGCCACCTGCCTCCAGGCCAATATATTGCTCACCGAGCAGGCCCGATGTCAGGATTTTAGCCGATGTATCCTTCGGAAATTTATAACCAGCGTCCAGGTTGAGTGTAACCACCGCTTTAAAACTCTGGTCGCTGAATCGGATGTCGTCTACCCGCCCGACTACGACACCGGCGCTTTTGACCGGCGCACGTGGCTTCAGGCCGCCGATGTTGTCGAAATTCGTCGTCACGGCATAGCCTTTGGCGAGCGATAGGGAATTCGTATTGCCGACCTTTAAGGCGAGAAATATCAACGCCGCTGCGCCAATCAATACGAACAAGCCTACCCAGATATCCAGCGATTTACGTTGCATGAGCAAACACTCCCGATCCATCTTTCAATTGAACATCAATGCCGTGAGCAGGAAATCCAAAAACAGCACGATCAGCGAGGCAAAGACAACGGTTCGCGTCGTCGCCCGGGCAACACCTTCGGGCGTCGGCTGCGATTCGAACCCTTGATACAGCGCGATGAACGTCACCGCCACACCGAAAATTGCACTTTTAACGACACCGTTTGCAATATCGTTCCAAAAATCGACGCCCCCTTGCATCTGCGACCAAAAAGCGCCTTCATCGACGCCAATTAATTTCACCCCGACCAGATAGCCGCCCATGACGCCAAGTGCTGAGAACAGTGCCGCCAGCAATGGCATGGCGATCACCCCGGCCCAGAAACGCGGGGCGACGATGCGGGCAAGCGGATCGACTGCCATCATTTCCATGGCCGACAATTGTTCGCCAGCCTTCATCAAGCCGATTTCAGCGGTGAGCGAGGTGCCTGCCCGTCCGGCAAACAGCAAAGCAGTTACGACCGGCCCGAGTTCACGTACCAGCGACAAGGCTACCAGCAATCCGAGTGCCTGCTCAGAGCCATATTTATTAAGCGTGTAGTAACCCTGCAAACCCAGTACGAAGCCCACGAACAAACCGGAAATGCCAATGATGACCAGAGAATAATTACCGATGAAATGCACCTGGTCCGTCACCAGACGCGGCCGACGCCAGAGGCCGCCTGAGGCGACGATAATGCGAAAAAACATGCGCGTGGCATAGCCTACGCTCGTCACCATGGTGCGGCTGGTACGGCCGATATTCTCCAAAAACGCGGCAATCATCGCTTGCGCCCTTTGATAGCTGCCGGATCGACCGACGTTTCCAGGCCCAGATCCTGTGCCAGCGTTGCACCCGGATAATGAAACGGTACCGGGCCGTCCGCCTCGGCTAGTACGAATTGCCGTACATAAGGATCGCTCGATTCACGCATGGCTGCCGGCGTGCCGTGAGCGACGATTTTTCCTTGCGATAGAAAATAAACGTAGTCGGCAATTTGAAACGATTCGTTGACGTCGTGCGACACCAGAATCGAAGTCGAACCCAGGACATCGTTCAAACGTCGAATCAATCTGGCGGTAACACCCAAAGAAATAGGATCGAGCCCGGCAAAGGGTTCGTCGTACATGATCAATTGAGGGTCGAGCGCGATGGCACGCGCCAAAGCCACCCTGCGCGCCATGCCGCCGGAAATCTGCGCCGGCATCAGATTTGCGGCATTGCGCAAGCCTACCGCATGCAGCTTCATCAGTACCAAATCGTGTAGCAGCGCATCCGGCAGGTCGGCATGCTCACGTAGTGGAAAGGCGACGTTGTCGAACACCGACAGATCGGTAAATAACGCACCGTGCTGAAAGAGCATGCCCATTTTGCGGCGCATCGCTACCAAGCGCCCGGTGTTGCGGGTATCGACCACTTCGCCATCGATGCTGATTTCGCCGGCATTCGGCCGCAATTGGCCGCCGATCAACCGCAGGATGGTGGTTTTACCCGAGCCCGAGCCGCCCATGACGGCAACCACTTTTCCGCGTGGGAACTCCATGCCGACGCCTGAAAGTATCGGTCGGTCGCCATAGCTAAATGTGAGGTTGCGGATTTCGACGAGGTTGGGCACGGCATACAAGTTCAATGCAAAGCGTGATTGTAGTGCAGAACGCCGGAAAACAAGTCAACGAGGCAATACGGAAGTGCCCATCAGAAATTCGTCGACCGCTCTGGCGCACTGACGGCCTTCTCGGATCGCCCAGACGACGAGCGACTGGCCGCGCCGCATGTCGCCGGCAACGAACACTTTGCTCACCGATGTCTGATAGCAGGCTTTGCCGTCGGTCGTGGCACGGACGTTGCCACGGGCATCCTTTTCAACGCCGAATGCTTCCAGCACTTGCGCCACCGGCGAGACGAAACCCATGGCCAGCAACACCAGATCGGCTTTCATCGTGAATTCCGAGTTTGGCACTTCCTGCATCTTGCCATCCTTCCATTCCACACGCGCTGCTATCAGCCTCTCGACTTTGCCATCGGTGCCCTCCAGCCGTTTGGTAGCAACCGACCAGTCGCGTTCGCACCCTTCTTCATGGGAAGACGAGGTACGCAGCTTCGTTGGCCAGTAAGGCCAGACCAAGGGGGTGTTTTCCTGCTCAGGCGGTTGCGGCATCAGTTCGAACTGCGCGACCGAGGCAGCGCCATGGCGATTGGAGGTCCCGACACAGTCGGAACCGGTATCGCCGCCACCGATCACGACCACATGCTTGCCGCTGGCCAGGATCTGGTCGGCGACCCTGTCGCCGGCGTCCACCTTATTTTGCAGCGGCAGGAAATCCATGGCGAAATGCACGCCTTGCAGCTCCCGACCAGGAACCGGCAAGTCACGCGGCACTTCGGCACCGCCTGCCATGACCACGGCATCGAATTCGGCACCCAGCTGCTCGGGCGAAACGGTTTGCGTTGCCCAGTTGTTGACATAGGCCGGAAAATCCTTGCCGACCATTACTCCGGTGCGAAACGTTACGCCTTCGGCCTGCATTTGTTCGACCCGGCGATCGATATGAGTTTTTTCCATTTTGAAATCGGGAATGCCATAACGCAGCAAGCCACCGATGCGGTCGCTTTTCTCGAATACCGTAACGTCGTGGCCGGCACGTGCCAGTTGCTGAGCCGCCGCCATGCCGGCCGGGCCGGAACCGATGATGGCGACCTTCCGGCCGGTTTTGACAGCTGGAGGCAAAGGGACTACCCAGCCGTTTTCCCACCCTTTGTCGATGATGAAATGCTCGATCGACTTGATGCCGACCGCATCGCTGTTGATGGTCAGGGTGCAGGCGCTTTCGCATGGCGCGGGGCAAATGCGGCCAGTAAATTCCGGAAAATTATTGGTGGAATGCAGGTTGTCGAGCGCTTCCTGATAATTGCCGTTGTAGACCAGATCGTTCCAGTCGGGAATGATGTTATTGACCGGGCAGGCCGAGTTGCAGAATGGAATACCGCAATCCATGCAGCGTGCGCCCTGCAGCTTGGCATCGTCGTCGCTCAGGTGCAGCAGAAATTCCTTGTAATGTGTGGTGCGCGTTCGCGGTGGCTCGCTCGCTTCCTTCAAACGTTGGAATTCCATGAAGCCGGTGATTTTTCCCATGACGATCCTTTGCTATTTTTTATCGATGCATTTTTCGGCACGTTACCTGGAGCGCGAGTTAGCCCAGCACTCAGATCGTTACTGTTTCCGTCGCCGATACGGGAGCGTGCAACTCGTTTAATGCACGCTTGTACTCCGTCGGGAATACCTTGACGAACCGGCTGCGCGCGTTTGTCCAGTTGTCCAATAGCTGGCGGGCGCGACTGCTGCCGGTATGTTTGAAATGCCGCTCGACCAGGCTTTTCAGGATGGCATCGTCGGTTTGACTGGCACCGCCACGCAGTTGCCGATGCCATTGACCACAGTCGCCGGCGGCCTGTTGTTCGGCGTGGCTGGACACCCGCTCCAGTGCCACCATCGCCAGATTGCACTTGCCGGCAAAGTCGTTTTCCGGGTCGTAGACATACGCGATACCGCCGGACATTCCCGCAGCAAAATTGCGCCCGGTTTCGCCTAGCACGACGACGGTGCCGCCGGTCATGTACTCGCAACCGTGGTCGCCGGTGCCTTCCACCACGGCGGTAGCACCGGAATTGCGCACCGCGAAGCGCTCGCCGGCGACGCCATTGAAGAATGCTTCGCCACTGATCGCACCGTATAGGACCGTGTTGCCGACGATGATGTTATCGACCGCCCCGCCGCGAAACTCCATGTTGGGCCGCACGATGATGCAGCCGCCCGACAACCCTTTGCCGACATAGTCGTTGCCTTCTCCTACCAAATCCAGTGTGATGCCCTGTGCCAGGAACGCACCTGCGGATTGGCCGGCGGTGCCATGCAACTGTATGTGGATGGTGTCGTCGGGCAGGCCGGCGTGGCCGTAGCGCCTGGCCACCTCGCCGGAGAGCATGGTGCCGACTGTGCGATGGACATTTTTTACCGGTGAAATGAACGATACCCGTTCGCCTTTATCGAGCGCGGCCCTGGCTTGGGCGATCAGCTTGTGATCCAGCGCACGCTCCAGGCCGTGATCCTGCAGTTCGACCTGCCGACGCGGCTCGTCGGCCGGCATGTCGGGTTGATGGAAAATGCGGCCAAAATCTAGGCCCTTGGCTTTCCAGTGCAACACTGCCTTGGATTTGTCGAGCAGATCGGTGCGCCCGATCAATTCATCGTAGGTGCGCATGCCCAACTGCGCCATGATCTGTCGGGCTTCTTCGGCCACGAAGAAAAAGAAATTGACCACGTGTTCCGGCTTGCCGGCAAACTTCGCACGCAGCACCGGGTCTTGGGTGGCGACACCGACCGGGCAAGTGTTGAGGTGGCACTTGCGCATCATGATGCAGCCCTCGACCACCAGCGGCGCGGTAGCGAAACCAACTTCGTCCGCGCCTAGCAGCGCGGCGATGACGACATCGCGACCGGTCTTGATCTGGCCGTCGGCCTGGACCCGAATGCGACTACGCAGGCGGTTCAATACCAGCGTTTGCTGGGTTTCGGACAAGCCGAGTTCCCACGGCGTGCCGGCATGTTTTACCGAAGATAACGGCGATGCACCGGTGCCGCCGTCGTGACCGGCAACGACCACGTGGTCGGCTTTGGCTTTGGCCACGCCGGCGGCGATGGTGCCAACCCCGACTTCGGACACCAGCTTGACCGAAATCGAGGCCTTTGGATTGGCATTCTTTAAATCATGAATCAGCTGCGCCAAATCCTCGATGGAATAGATGTCGTGGTGCGGCGGCGGTGAAATCAGGCCGACGCCCGGCACTGAAAACCGCAGCTTGGCAATGTAATCCGATACCTTATGCCCCGGCAGCTGACCGCCCTCGCCGGGCTTTGCGCCTTGCGCCATCTTGATCTGGATCTGGTCGGCCGACACCAGGTATTCGGCGGTGACACCGAATCGGCCGGAGGCCACCTGCTTGATCTTCGAACGCAACGAATCGCCTGCCTGCAGGGGAATGTCCACCGCCACGTTTTCAACACCGATGATCGATGCCATGGTATCGCCCTGACGAATCGGAATGCCTTTCAATTCCTGGCGATAGCGGTTTGCATCTTCGCCGCCCTCGCCGGTATTGGATTTGCCGCCGATGCGATTCATGGCGATGGCCAGCGTCGCATGTGCTTCCGTGGAAATCGAGCC
This sequence comes from Pseudomonadota bacterium, assembly GCA_040385645.1. Lineage (GTDB taxonomy): Bacteria > Pseudomonadota > Gammaproteobacteria > Burkholderiales > Burkholderiaceae_D > JANXSS01. The sequence goes on along the minus strand of JAZKGZ010000014.1, from coordinate 104,940 downwards.
CAGCGACATGGCGCCGGTGACGAAACGCTTGACGATTTCCTTTGCCGGCTCTACTTCATCTAGCGCAATTGCTGTCTGCGGGTCGAGCTTAAATTCGAACAGGCCGCGCAGCGTCATGTGACGCGTGGACTGGTCGTTGATCAGTTGCGCATATTCCTTGTAGGTGCTGAAATTATTCGAACGCGAGGCATGCTGGAGCTTGGCGATCGCGTCCGGCGTCCACATGTGGTCTTCGCCACGCACCCGGTACGCATATTCACCACCGGCGTCGAGCGCGTTGGCGAGCACGGGGTCTTGCCCGAAGGCGGCGTGGTGCAGGCGCAGCGCTTCCTCGGCCACTTCGAAGACGCCGATACCTTCCACGTTCGATGCGGTGCCTTTAAAATATTTGTCGACCAGGCCGCGGTTCAAGCCGATGGCCTCGAATATCTGCGCGCCGCAGTAAGACATGTAGGTCGAAATACCCATCTTCGACATCACCTTCAACAGCCCTTTGCCGATTGCTTTCTGGAAGTTGGCAATTGCCTTGGCCGGTGCCATCGCTTCCTTCAAGCCCTTGGCCAGTTCGGCCAGGGTATCCATCGCCAGGTAAGGATGGATCGCTTCGGCACCGTAGCCGGCCAGCAAAGCAAAATGATGCGTCTCGCGCGCCGAACCGGTCTCGACGACGATACCGGCGGAAGTGCGCAAACCCTTACTGACCAGGTGGAGGTGAATGGCGGAAGTTGCCAGCAAAGCTGGTATCGCCACTTGCTCGGCATCGGTCAGGCGGTCGGAAATGATCAGGATGTTGTGGCCGGATTTGACCGCATCCACCGCCTTGGCACACAACGACGCCAGTCGCGCTTCGATGCCTTCCTTGCCCCAGGCAACCGGATAGCAAATGTTCAATTCCTGCGACTTGAATTTGCCGCCGGTATGGGCGCTGATATTGCGCAGCTTGGCGATGTCGGCGTAATCCAGGATCGGCTGCGACACTTCTAGGCGCATCGGCGGGTTGATATTGTTGGTGTCGAGCAGGTTGGGCTTGGGGCCGATGAACGACACCAGCGACATCACCATCGCTTCCCGGATCGGATCGATCGGCGGGTTGGTGACTTGCGCAAATAGTTGCTTGAAATAGTGATACAGCGTCTTGTCCTTGTTGGACATGACGGCAAGCGGCGAATCGTTACCCATGGAACCGGTGGCTTCTTCGGCGTTGGCCGCCATCGGCGACATCAGGAATTTCAAGTCTTCCTGGGTGTAGCCGAAGGCTTGCTGGCGGTCCAGCAGCCTGACTGTCGAGGCTGCCTCGGCCGGCTCGGCAGCCAGTGCGCCGAGCTTGATGCGCACCGATGCAATCCACTGTTTGTAAGGCTTGGCGTTGGCATATGTGTCCTTCAATTCCTTGTCGCCGATGATGCGCCCGGCTTCGAGGTCGATTAAAAACATTTTGCCGGGCTGCAGACGCCACTTGCGAACGATCTTCGATTCCGGGATCGGCAGCACGCCGGCCTCGGAAGCCATGATCACCAAGTCGTCGTCGGTGACGATATAACGTGCCGGGCGCAGGCCATTGCGGTCGAGCGTGCCGCCGATGTGCCGGCCATCGGTAAAGGCCATCGCTGCCGGGCCGTCCCACGGCTCCATCATCGCTGCATGGTATTCGTAGAAGGCGCGACGGTTGTCGTCCATCAGGGTGTGGTTTTCCCATGCCTCGGGAATCATCATCATCATGGCCTGGGCCAGCGGGTAGCCGGCCATGAGCAACAACTCCAGTGCGTTGTCGAAACAGGCGGTGTCGGACTGGCCTTCGTAAATCAGCGGAAACAACTTTTTCAGGTCGTCGCCGAGCACTGCCGATTTCATCACGCCTTCGCGCGCGCGCATCCAGTTGAAGTTGCCCTTGACGGTATTGATTTCGCCGTTGTGTGCGATCAGGCGGTATGGGTGGGCCAGCGGCCATTGCGGAAAAGTGTTGGTGGAAAAGCGTTGATGCACCAGCGCCAGCGCCGAGATGCAGCGCGGGTCCTGCAGATCGCGGTAATACTCGCCGACCTGGTCGGCAAGCAGCAAACCTTTGTAGACCACCGTGCGCGCTGACATTGATGGCACGAAAAACTCCTTACCATGCAATAGATTCAACGCTTGGATGGCATGCCCGGAGGATTTTCGAATCACATACAACTTGCGCTCCAACGCATCGGTGACCATGATGTCTTGGCCGCGACCGATAAAAATCTGCCGGATCACCGGCTCCTTGGCGCGCACGGTCGGCGACATCGGCATGTTGAGATCGACCGGCACTTCGCGCCAGCCCAATACGACCTGCCCTTCGGCCTGCACCGCCCGCTCGATTTCCTGTTCGCAGGCAATACGGGAGGCGTGCTCCTTGGGAAGAAACACCATACCAACGCCGTATTCACCAGGCGGCGGCAAAATCACATTCTGCGTCGCCATTTCCTCGCGATAGAACTGATCCGGCACCTGGATCAGAATACCGGCACCATCGCCCATCAGCTTATCGGCACCGACCGCACCGCGATGATCCAGATTTTTCAGAATCAACAAACCCTGCTCGACGATGGAATGACTTTTCTGGCCTTTGATATGGGCGATGAAACCGACGCCGCAAGAATCATGTTCGTTGGCAGGATCGTATAAACCTTGGGCATGCATGCTGTTCTCCTCCGTACGCCAATCGCCGATGGACAACTATAGTGCACTGCACACATGACCGCAAACTAATTAAATAGGGTCAGAATCAAATAGATTTGATTTTCCGATTAGATCTTAAAAAATAAGGGACAGAGTAATTTTTGCGCTTAACTTTTTAGGTGAAGCTTAAAAACGCGTCGAAGTCGCTTCTTGCACTATCTAAAATGTTTTATGAAAATTCAAAATGCTAATAATGCCGCTCAAATTTGCCTATTTGCTTTTTATGATGACAACCTTGGGTCAACCGTCATACATTTGGACGGCCGACCACGCTTGGTAGGTTGTACACGCTGTAACGTCTTTTTCTCCAGTGCGGCCTTAAATTCGCTAGACCCAATTGCCCATCCTTTGAGTGTTGAAGCGGTTAATATCTCTATTTCATCCTGAGGCAAATTCTGATCGATTAACTGCTGGTACGCAGCTTCCCGGGCGAACGGCGTATTTCCCAACGCCCAATACAGCGGGTGTTCAGTAATTACCGCGTCCTGGCGTTCACCGACATGATGATGATAGCTCGACCAAAGATAATTTCCCGGCTTAGCGACGAGCCCCGCACGTACGGGATTCATCTCAATGTAACGGGAACATGTTAGAAAATACTGATCCGAATCAATCACGGCTGTCTTGTAACGACCTTGCCACAACGTGCCAGTGCGGTCGTATTTATGATTGAAGTAAGGTACGTAGTAACGACCGATCCATTGCATCATTTTTGCCAGGCTGATCGGCTCTGCCGGTGTCGCCAGGAGATGTAAATGGTTCGACATCAGCACGTAGGCATGCACGGCAACATTAAATTTCTTAGCCGATGTTCTCAAGTGCGTCAGAAACACGCGATAGTCGTCTGCGTCGACAAATACCGAATGTCGGCCGGCACCCCGTTGAATAACATGATGCGGTTGGAACGGAACGATCAGCCTGGGCAAGCGCGGCATATGGACCTTTCATACAGAGGGAAAATTTAGCGTGGGGCAATTTCTTACAGTGCAAAGTAAGTCTTAAAATTTACTTAAATCTCAAGGTAAAAATTTACTCTGACCCTAATTATAAAATTAATTCGATTCTGACCCTGTTTTAGAAACGGGTGGAAATCTATCAGAGTTTTTTGTTGCCCCACTCTGGATCGGTTTTTCGGCGTTGCTCGATGGCGCGTACCATTAGCGTTCTTAATTGGTCAAGCGGTACGATATCGGCGTGGTCGATTTTTGCGTGCGGTAGAGATTTGTCCCAATCACCATAGATCAGGCCAATCGGATGGCCGTTCACCGTCAGCGGCAAGACCATGAAACTGCGCGCTGTCGGCAACGCTTTTTTCCACCAACGTGGCAGTTTGTTTGTGAACGCTGAATCTTGGGCATTTTCGATGAAGATCATTTTATCGTTGGCAAGTGCGGCATGAAACACATCGGGCTGGTAGGCGTCTTCGAAAGCTAATTGCGCCAGTATTTCCTGCACGCCCTCACCTAAGGTCAGTCGCGGTACATACTTTGCAGCATTGGTATCGCGCAAAAAAGCAATGGTTCGGCTGAAACCAAGACCTTGAAACACCGTTTCAAGCGCCATGCTCAAAAGCTGAACCGTACTCGCTGTGGCTGCGACGCCGCGCATGTCGGTCACGCCACGCAAGAGTCGCTGGGCGGCATCGAGCGGTTTGCCGTTCAATATTGGTAAGGCGGCGGTCTTGGGAGCATTTGGCGTGCTTGGCTTTGGCGACTGCTCCAATCCTAACGTCGACAGGGGCCCAGCTTCGGTGACGGCACTAGCACGTCCCGCCTGTACGGCATCGGCAAGCGATTGCGGCTCTAAACCCAACATGGCGGCATAGTCGCTGCTGAGGTTGGCGATTGCGTTCCCGGCATCGACGTCGGTTATGTCACCACCGGCAGTCCAAGCTGCGGAGGCGCAATGTGTCGATAGCGTCGATACGGCGGCCAGCCATTCGGCATGGTCGAGCGGCTCCGTAATATCACGGGGCTTAACATCTTGCAGAGTTTCAACCAGGGGTGCCGGCAACCCCCATTGCTGTGCTACCGCCCGCCCGATTGCACTAAAACTCATTCCCAGAACAATGTCGGCGACGGCAGGCTCCGCTTCGCCCTGCGCTACGCGGGTCTGAATAGCGCGCCACGGCTGGGTCAGATAGAACGCCACCATCATCCGACCCAATGAGTGCAGCATCGAACACACGACGGCCTCTTCACCATCGCGCATGGTCGCAGCCGAAGCAACCTGACGTGCGATATGCCCGGCAAGCAACGCCTTCTCCATTTCACCACGGGTATCTAAAGCATCGGCAGAAGCTTGGGATAAACTTTCGACCAATTTCAAGCCCAGCGCCAAATGGCCGATGGATTCCGTGCCTAGAACGATCACGGCCTTGGAAACCGTATTGATGTCTTGCCCGAACACCGAATACATGGCGCTGTTGGCTAAGCGCAGTACCCGCTGCGTCAGTGCCGGGTCGGCCAGGACTGCGCGCGTCATATTGAATTCGCTATCGTTGTCACCTTGCATGGCAGCGACGATGGTGGCAACCGCTTTAGAAAAGCCTGGCAGATCGCCGCGGGTACGCACTTGTGCCCACAACAGCGCCAGCGTCTGCTCGGCGCTGGCAGGTGACGACGCCGATGCTGCCGTTGCACGGTACAGTTCGCTCGTCATCGGCAACGGCCCGGGTGATTGATCATGCCGGCACCCCTGCAGACAACACGACCAACGCCGCTTCCGGCAATTGCGGACGCCCAGTTAAGTAACCCTGAATCAGTCCACAGCCCTGCTTAGCCAGAAACGCCATTTGTTCTTCGTTTTCGACGCCTTCGGCAACGGTAGTCAGATCGAGGTGGTTGGCCAAACTCAGCACGACATTACAGATTGCCGCGTCTTTGACCGAGTGCGGCAGATCTTTAATAAAAGCGCGGTCGATTTTCAGTACAGAAATCGGGAAACGCTTCAGGTAAGCCAGTGAAGAGTAACCGGTACCAAAATCGTCGATGGCGATGCGTACCTTGCGTGCCGTTATCGCATGAAGCAGTGTCTCGGCGTGCTCCGGGTCCGACATCAAGATGCCTTCGGTAATTTCCAGCAGTAATTGCTCGCCACGTACTCCGGACAAAACGATGGCTTCGTCCATCAACTCCAAAAAGCGCTCGTTGCGGAACTGCCGTGGACTGACATTCACCGATACATACAGCTGCCGATTCGCCGCTTTTTCAAACTTACGAATCTGTACACAAGCTGCTTTCAACACCCAGGCCCCCAGAAGATTGATCAAACCGTTGCTTTCAGCCATCGGTATGAATTGCATTGGTGATACCAGACCCAGTACCGGATGACGCCAGCGCATCAACGCTTCGAAGCCCATGATCTGCCGGCTCGCCGCATCCACGATCGGCTGGTAATGCAGCAAAAATTCACCATTGCGCACGGCATCGAACATCGCCGCTTCCATCGACACGTCGTGTTCGGGCTGGCTGAATTTTTCGAGGCTGTACACCACGCATCGCGATTTGCCGGTTTCTTTGGCACGATGCATCGCGGTATCCGCATGCGCCAGCAGTTTGACTTCGTCGTCACCATGGACGGGATAAGTTGCCGCTCCAACGGAGGCACCGACATACAGCATATGCGGCTCGATATCGAACGGCATCTGCATCGCTGAAATCATGCGGCGCGCGACATTCTGTATCTCCTTTCCATCGATCAGGCCAGGAATAATGGCAATGAATTCGTCGCCACCGGCGCGAGCCAGTGTGTCGGCATCGCGCAAGCCATTTCGCAAACGCTGCGCACCGATCTGCAGCAATTTATCGCCGATCGCATGGCCCAGCGCGTCGTTGATTTTTTTGAAGCTGTCGAGATCGAGCACCAGTATCGAGAAGCCTATGCCGGAACGACGCGCCTGTGCAAGCGCCATACCAAGCCGATCGGCCAGCAACGACCGGTTGGGCAGGCCGGTCAATTCGTCATGCGTACTCAAGAGCTGCAGACGATGCGCGGTTGCCTGCTCGGCAGTAATATCGCGCACCACCGCCAGCACTTCGGTCGACTTCTTACCATTGACATAGCTGGCGAACTGAATCTCGACCCATAGCAACGCCGCTTGCGTGCTCAGTCGCACCCGAACGCGGCTCGGCTGCCGAGATTCACGGGTTTGTTCAAATGCGACATTGAAAGCGAGCCGATCTTCGATGGCTGCCTGTTCCGTCAGCAACGCACCCAGTAGGGAGCGCGAAGGCGCGAGCAGATTGATCGCACGCTGGCTGGCATAAAGGATTTCGCCGTTGCCATCAAGACGAAATACGGCGTCGCCTGCCGCCTCCATAAGGCTTTCCAACTGCGCTACGGAGCTATTGTCGAATGCGTCGCTTCTTAATGAAAACATGATCGGCGCGGCTTTAAAAATAGGTGCGCAATACGCGCATGCAGGCGCTCGCATTGGCTCGGGAGGCTGTCGACAAACAAAAACAGGCAACCCCGGCTTTCGGTAGATGACAGGGAAATCTTAATCCAACGGTGACCGCAGAGGGAAAATTAATTGCCCATAAAAAACATTTTGCAACACCAGCTTCAGATTTTTCGATAAATACTCGGTCTGTATCTGTTCAACATTTATTCAATATCTAATTGATATCGAATCGAGATTGATTCGACATCCAGCGTATTTGCTTCCACACTACGGTAGATACAGGAGGTTCGATATGTCTGCCAGTTGTGCCAGCAATTGCTCTTCCGACAAGCTGCCTGCGGATCCAAAATATCGGCGCATTCTTTGGATCGCGCTAATCGTCAATGCATCGATGTTCGGTGTGGAAGTTGTAGGCGGATGGACATCGGGCTCGGCAGCACTATTGGCCGATGCCGTTGATTTTTTAGGAGATGCTGCAAATTATGCGGTCTCTCTATTCGTACTTACCATGGCGGCTATTTGGCGCTCGCGTACGGCGATGGTCAAGGGTGCCTTCATGGGTCTGTACGGCTTGTTCGTGCTGGCGACCGCAGCGTGGCATTTTTTGCACGGAACATTGCCTAAAGCCGAGGCGATGAGTTTCATCGCACTCCTAGCGCTCACCGCCAACGTTTTCGTCGCTTTTCTTTTATATGCCTATCGCAACGGTGATTCCAACATGCGTGCCGTCTGGCTTTGTACTCGTAATGATGCGATCGGCAATATCGCCGTGTTGGCGGCTGCTGCAGGCGTGGCTACAACCGGTGCTGGCTGGCCAGACATTGCAGTGGCAGTCGTCATGGGCGTACTTGCAATGACCGGTTCACGTTCGGTGCTCTCGCAGGCGCGCGGCGAACTACGTGCTGGAAAGGATGTCAATAGACGGCATTGAATTGACTGTAAAGAGGTACCTACATCTTGCAAGCAATGTCGACATCGTTAAGCGTGTACACCGGTGCGAAACCACCGCCGGGCGTGCGAAAATTTGTAGTCTGACCCTGATACAGGCGTGCTGCAGTCCACTGCACCGCAGCGTTGTAGACATAAGCACGAATGTCGAATTTCAACGCCACCGGATTATTTTGATCGCCACCAATTCTTTCACCAGGCTTGACGATTGCCTGCGCGACGTATTCGCCGGCTAGTATTTCTTGCCAAACGCCAAGCGTAAGTTTGTCACCCCGGTAGGCTGCCCGCCCGCCGTATCCTGCAACAGGTTTGAAAAACAATCGTCGGCGCTCGCGCCAGAGGCGTTCGGCATTAACTGCCGTGACAACCTCAGTGTGAGGAATACTGGCCACCAGCGTCGCTCGCGTGGTCGGTGCTACGCCGAGCACCTCGAGTTGTACCGAGTCGCACAGGATTGCCAGATTGCGTTTGTCCGCATATAACGCATGGGCTTGTGGATGCGGTGTCAGTACCACCGCATTTTCCAGATACGCCGAACGCAAAGGCACGCAAGATGGTGCGTTCAGCATGAAATCCGTCAAGCGGTTATAGACCAAATCGATGGCCGTGTCCTCGTGCCGCAAAACGCCCTGTTCGAATGTCAACTGCGACGGATCGACGATGACGGCCTGTAAGCCATTGCGTTCGAACAGCTTTTGAAACAGCAAGAATTCTGCATAGAGATATTGCTGCCGCGGCTGGATATCGACGATGGCAACGGTGCGAAGCGGCCGGCCGCGATTGGCAAGCGTCCATTCGGTAAAAAACATCTCGACGATCCGGCTTTCAAGTGCTGCAGCCGCCTCGCCCGCGGCGCGCCGTTGTTCTGGATCGAGGCAACACGACTGATGCGCACGTGCCATGACCGCGTTGAGCATTGCGCCACCGGCATTGGTATTGATCTCGATGAGTTGCAGATCGTCGCCCTGCACATGAAAATCGTAACCGAAGAACACGCCTCTGACGGCACCCGGTTCGTGACGCGCCGCTACCGGGACCTGTGCCAGGATATGCTCGCGATAAGCAGGCATGGCCACTACCGTTTCGACCGCCTGTATCAGAGCGGCCATGCGCATACTATGGCTTTCGGCAAGAAACACCGGTCTCGCAGAAAACAGATACGGGCAACGTTGTTCTACAAGTTCTACCAAATTGGCACAGCCGAGTTCGCCGATCAACGCCTGCCGCAGTGCGGACGCGTCGAGGCTGATGCAAAAGCAACTGGTGTTGAGGCATTGTTTATTCATTCAGGAAAACCTTTTATGAACCAGCTCGACGCATTGCCGGTAGCGCCCATCGATCCCGCGACATTGCTGCCTCCAACAGTGAGCTTTCGGCAGGCACTGCTCTTTTGGCTCAAGCTAGGTTTCATCAGCTTTGGCGGGCCAGCGGGGCAGATCTCAATCATGCATCAAGAATTGGTTGTCAACCGGCGTTGGATTTCAGAACGGCGTTTTCTACACGCCCTCAACTACTGCATGCTGCTTCCCGGCCCGGAAGCACAGCAGCTGGCAACCTATATTGGCTGGATGATGCACCGAACGAAGGGCGGCATCGTTGCGGGTACCCTGTTCGTGTTGCCGTCGCTACTGATTTTGATCGCATTATCGTGGATTTATATCACGCTCGGCGAGACGCCGGTCGTGGCCGGACTTTTTTACGGCATCAAGCCGGCCGTCGTAGCCATCGTGGCCCAGGCAGCCCACCGCATCGGCTCGCGGGTACTGAAAAATGAATGGCTGTGGGGCATTGCAGCCCTATCCTTCATAGCCATCTTCGCCCTCGATGTGCCATTTCCGGCTATTGTCGCGGCAGCAGCTGCCATTGGCTATATCGGCAGCCGCATCGCGCCGGAAAAATTCGATGTCGCTGCTGGGCACACCAATACTGAACAATCGGCGGGACCGGCATTGATCGACGACGAAACATCCGTACCGGCACATGCGCAATTCACATCGCGCAGGCTTGCCCTGATCGCCCTGGTGGGTACGGTACTGTGGCTTGCTCCAATGGGGTTATTAGTCATTGTTTTTGGCTGGCACCATACGTTCACACAAATGAGCTGGTTTTTTACGAAAGCGGCGTTGCTTACTTTCGGCGGGGCTTACGCCGTTCTGCCGTATGTCTATCAAGGCGCAGTGGAGCAATACGGGTGGCTGAGTGCTGCGCAGATGATCGACGGCCTGGCCTTAGGGGAAACGACGCCCGGGCCACTCATCATGGTCGTCGCCTTCGTAGCCTTCGTCGGTGGTTATATAAACGCGGTCTTAGGGCCGGACGCCCTGTTTCTGGCCGGCGCAGTGGCCGCACTGTTAGTGACCTGGTTTACCTTTCTGCCGTCTTTCTTGTTCATCTTCGCCGGTGGCCCGCTGGTGGAATCCACGCATGGCAATCTCAAATTCACTGCGCCATTGACGGCTATAACTGCCGCCGTGGTCGGGGTCATTCTCAATCTGGCGCTCTACTTCGGCTACCATGTTTTGTGGCCCGAAGGCTTCGCAGGCGACTTCGATTGGGTTTCTGCTTTGATCGCTGTGGGTGCGGTCATCGCACTGTTGCGTTTCAAGAAAAATGTGATGCATGTCATCGCAGCGTGCGCGGCGACCGGACTGATTCTGAAAATCCTGGTTTTATAAGATGAAGCAGCGAGGCATTTCATCCCACGGCGAAAAAATTTTTTAAGGTGGCCGCCGATTTCTGACAAACCACGCAAGGTAGCAATGCGAATTCTGATCATCGAAGACAATCCCGACATCGTAGCCAATCTTTACGGCTTTTTAGAGCCTAGAGGCCACATCCTCGATGCGGCAACCAACGGCTTCGGCGGGTTGGCATTTGCCGCCGAGAATACATACGACGCCATCGTACTAGACGATACGCTTTCGGACCATGGCGAGTCACTGGGTGAAAAGAACATGTATCTCCATGGCACGCCCTACATCATTTCACCGCCGGAACAGCGGCAGGTGCCTTTCATACTATGGCTTTCGGAGAGCTTTCGGACACGCTTCCATATCGATGCGCGCTGTCTTGCTGCGCGCAGCAATCAAGAATTTTCACACGACAACGTCTTTCACTCGATGCTAGGAATGCTTGCGATTAATACTGCGGTGTACAACCCCAAACTGGACATTTTTAATGCGTGTAAAAATGCGCGATAGCTGGAGGCGCACGTCCTTGCACGCGTGGCTAACCGTCCTTACTGGCACCAGCTATTTTCTTCAAAAAAAATATTCCGATGTAATGGGGTACGTCAATCCTGTTTTAAAGGCGATTGTTGGACCGGCTGCAATGGTCTATGTATATCGAGTTATAACTTATCGAAAATATAACTATTAAAAAAACTACATTGCTTGATAAACACGATCTTCGACTATGGTTTCAGCCGATGCACTACTTTCATGTCAACCGTGTCTATCGAACAAGAGCAGACATCATTTATTTCCACATGACGACGCTTTTCACTTCCTGCCCGGCCTGTATCAGGTTGGTACCGCCGATGTCTGAGCACCCGAGCTTTCACGAATGAGCGCGCCGTCAACGGGGCCTATTTCGCTGCAGTCGATAGGCCGTTCAAGTTCGATCACCGGCGCATACTTTCTTGCCCTGTCGCTGTATTTTTTATTACAACTCCTGATTCGACTTACGCTCTCCGATACGCTCGATCTCGACGAGGCCGAACAGGCATTTCTTTATGCCAGACCAGATTTTGGCTACGGCACACAGCCGCCGCTCTACACATGGCTTCAATGGCTCATGTTCAGCATTTTCGGTATGAATCTGTTTGCCCTAAGTGCGTTGAAAAACTTGATCTTGTTTGGCACATATGGCTTGATGTTTCATCTTGCGCGGCCAATGGTCGGCACACTAGGGGCAATGGCTGCGTCTGCATCAATGCTGTTGCTGCCGGCTATAGGATGGGAGTCACAGCGCGATCTGACGCATTCGGTTTTGCTGACCTTCATTGCTTGCCTAGCCCTGTGGAGCTATTTTGCCCTGCTGCGCAAGCCCAGCCTGATGCGTTACGCACTGTTCGGTATGGTGCTGGGTCTGGGCATGCTGACGAAATATAATTTTCTCGTTTTCATTTTTGGTCTGACCGGTGCCAGTTTTCTGGTTCCGGAGCACAGGCGGGTTCTGTGGCAACGACCTATATGGATCACCATCGTTGCTTCGCTGGCATGTTTTCTGCCGCACGGCTTGTGGTTGTTGACCCATCTGGAAATGGCCACCGACGGTACTTTGGCAAAAATGACTCAGGGGCAGGATGCCGGCTATTTTGGCAATGTGGTGCGAGGCACCGGAAGTATCGCCCTGGCGGCATTGGCATTCCTAACGCCTCTGTGGCTGATCTACGGCTGGTTGGGCCGGAAAGACCTGCGCGCTGCCCGACTGGATCGACAAAATCCCAATGCTCGATTTTTCTTGCTGTTGTATGCAGGATTTTTTACGGTGCTCATGTTGCTGGTGCTGAGTGGCGAGGCGCGATCCATCAAGAGCAGATGGATGCTACCGCTACTGTTTTCCGTGCCACTAGGCTTTTTCCTGATCCTGCCGATATTTTCAGCGCCACGTTTTCAGCGGCGTGTGTTGCAGGTTGCAGGATGTTTTGCCGTCGTGATCTTGATCGCATTGCCTGCGCGCATGCATTTCGGTACTTTTCGTGGCAGCCCTCTACGGGCGCATCATCCTTATGCGCAATTATCTGCAGAAATAGAAAAACTGTTTCCACAAGTGCGCACGCTTATTTTGGAAGACAAACTGGTCGCTGGTAATCTTTATTTCCAGCGACCAACACTTCGCACCCTTCTGTTGGACGATACGCTGCGTACTGCCGCACCGATCGACGAGGATGTGCTGCTGTTACTTCGTGATGATGTGGCACCGAGCTGGCTGCAGCGCTTTCAAATGCGTTATCCGGCAAAAGTCGTAGTGCGGCAGGGTCGGCTGCGCCTGCCCATGCTTTATGGCAATCGACAGATCATGAGCTTTCAATATGTGCATCTTAGTTCCAAAAGTGGATACCCCTGACCAGTAGTCGGCAAACAATAACCAGCAGCAAGCAGTTAACAATTTGCAAGAAAGTAATCCCATGTTTTTATCCGTCGTCATTCCCGTCATGAACGAGCAAGGCAATATCGCTCCGTTAATTACACGCATCGCCGAAGCTCTGGCAGCCGTCGAGCATGAAGTGATCTTTGTCGACGACGGCTCCAGCGACGACACGGTTGCCGAGATCGAACAGCATGCAAAAATCAACACCACGGTGCTGGTTTTTGCCCGAAACTGTGGTCAGACCGCTGCAATGGCAGCCGGCATCGATGCTGCTCGAGGCGAATTGATCGTGATGCTCGACGGCGACCTGCAAAACGATCCGCACGATATTCCAGCGATGATTGCGCACTTGATCGATGGCAGGTGGGATGTCGTGGCCGGCGTGAGAGCACACCGACAAGATGGCTTTTTTCTGCGCAAGATACCAAGCAAGATCGCCAATGGCTTGATTCGTCTGACGACCGGCGTGCACATCAGCGACTATGGCTGTACCTTGAAGCTGTTCAAAAAAGATGTTGCCAAAAATCTTGGACTGTATGGCGAGTTGCATCGGTATATCCCGGTGCTGGCGAGCATGTACGGGGCGCGCATGACGGAAATGCCGGTGCGCCATCACCCGCGTCATGCTGGCGTTTCCAAATATGGAATCGGTCGCACCTTGCGGGTCGTCAGCGACCTGATGCTAATGCTGTTTTTCCAGAAATATTCTCAGCGCCCGATGCACTTGTTCGGCGGCGTCGGCCTCGTAATGTTCTCGTTTGGCGCTTTGATCAACCTTTACCTGCTGATCGAAAAACTACGTGGCGACGATATCGGACAGCGTCCCTTGCTGACTTTGGGCGTGTTACTGACGGTAGCCGGCGTGCAGTTGATCAGCACCGGCTTCATCGCCGACCTGATCATGCGCACGTATTACGAGTCGCAAGGCAAAAAGCCCTACAACATCAAAAAGCAATTGAGCCGATAGATGCTGAAATGCTGAAAAAAATGCCGAAGTGGCTGCAAGGTGCATTTCAGCTGGCAATAACGGCAGGGCTGATTGCGCTGGTGCTGCACCAGATCGACCTAAAGACGGCCGCTACCTTGTTGGTGCAATTGCGGCAGACCGGCTGGGCAATACCGATGCTGTTGGCAGCGCTAGCGCTTTTCAACGCATCCAAGATCGTCAGTGCCTTGCGCACGAATAGCTACCAGCAGCACCGCGCCATTCGTGTCAGCCAGGCCGATAACCTGCGGCTGTATTACGCCGGCATGTTCTTGAATTTATTCTTACCTGGCGGTATCGGCGGCGACGGCTACAAAATTCTTGTGCTGCGCAGATATGCCGCCGCGCCCGTCAAGGCGCTGATTCAGACCACCCTGGCCGACCGTGTCAATGGCTTGATAATTTTGCTAATGTTGTCCTGCTGGCTATGGGCGCTGCCGGCATTGACGTTACCAACTTGGTTGACGGATGTCATAAAACCGTCGTGGTTGCTTTCAGGCGCGGCTGTCTTGCTGTTGGCGGCATTTGTCGTTGGACACCGTCGGGTCATCGGCATGGATTCCGGCCAAACTTCGCGTGTATTCGCCTATGGTTTGGCGGTACAACTTTTGCAACTAGGCTGTATGACGATGCTGCTATTAATGATGCGCGTGCAACCAGCCGACCTTGCGCCCTATCTCGCGGTATTTCTACTGTCTTCGGTGGCAGCGGTTTTGCCGTTGACCGTCGGCGGTCTGGGTGTACGCGAACTGAGTTTTGTGTATGGCATGCAATGGCTGGCGCTCGACCCGGTTCCTGGCGTGCTCGCCTCCAGCGGATTTTTCACGGTCACGCTGGTTTCCTCATTGGTCGGCGTGATTTTTCTGCGGCGATTTTCCCCTAATGTATTCAAAGCCGCGGCAGAAAACGAAAAATAAACACACTCAGTTTCGCTGCTTTTAATGTGGAACCAAAAGAGCCAGGCACTACCGAGCCAACTATTCAAAGTGTGACGAAGCCGACCGTGCTAGCTTGTTTTGTCAGTCCGATTAAAAATGTACAAATCATCGCGTATCTCTTGTTGCACGCAACCGCAAAGCATTGGTGATCACCGACACCGAACTCAGACTCATGGCCAACGCAGCGATCATCGGCGACAAGAGTTGTCCGGTGAAGGGATAAAGCAATCCTGCCGCCAAAGGAATTCCCAAAGCGTTGTAAAGAAAAGCAAAAGCCAGATTCTGGCGCATGTTTCTAACCGTATCTTCGGAGATGGCCCGTGCGCGGGCAATGCCTCGCAGATCACCTTTGACCAACGTCACGTGTGCGCTATTGATAGCGACATCGGTACCCGTGCCCATGGCAATACCGACGTCGGCTTTGGCCAGTGCCGGCGAATCGTTGATGCCGTCGCCGGCCATGGCGATAATCTTGCCTTCTGCCTGCAACCGTTCTACCAATTCCAATTTATCCTGTGGTTTGACCTCGCCGTAGACGGTGCCTATGCCAAGCTTGGCGGCAACCGATTTAGCCGTCGTCAAGCCATCACCGGTCGCCATGATGATCGTCAGGCCCGCCTCCTGTAAAACCCGCAATGCTTCCGACGTTGTCGCCTTGATCGGATCCGATACGGCTAAGAGCCCGGCTAACTGCCGATCAATTGCCAGAAACATGACGCTGGCACCTTCGGCACGCAGCGCTTCGGCTTGCTGTGCCAATGCCGACCAAGCGATATCTTCTGATTCCATCAACGCGGTATTGCCCAGCGCGATCGATCTGCCATCGACCATTCCCCGCACGCCGATACCACTGGACGATTCGAAGTTGTCGGGCTTATGTAATACCAAACCGTGTTTTCGTGCTTCGGCTACGATAGCGTGCGCCAGCGGGTGTTCGCTGCCTTGATCGATACTGGCGGCAATCTGGAGTACTGTGGTTTCATCAAAACCCGGCGCAGCAACCACGCGATCGAACGTCGGCCTACCCTCTGTCAGCGTCCCGGTTTTATCGACGATCAGTGTCGTTACCTTGCGCAGACTTTCGATCGCGGAAGCATCCCGAAACAAGATGCCCTGTGTCGCAGCACGACCTGTAGCGGCCATGATCGACATCGGCGTGGCCAGCCCGAGCGCACAAGGGCAAGCGATAATCAACACTGCCACAGCATTGACGAAACCATAGACCCAGCTTGGCTCCGGCCCGAACAAGCCCCATCCAAGTAGGGTCAGCAACGCGATGCCGACCACGACCACGACAAAATGTCCTGCTACGACATCTGCCAAACGTTGCAAGGGTGCCCTCGAGCGCTGTGCCTGGGCAACCATCTGCACGATCTGGGCGAGCATCGTTTGAGAACCCACGCGCTGCGCGCGGATCACGAGGCTACCACTGGTGTTGAGCGTTGCACCCGTGACATGATCCTGCAGCCGTTTCGATACTGCCATCGGCTCACCCGTCAGCATGGATTCATCAACTGCGCTTTCGCCTTCCACGACGATTCCGTCGACCGGCACTTTCTCCCCGGGCCGAACCCGCAGCTTATCGCCGACATGTATATGCGTCAGTTCGATATCTTCTTCGGTGCCATCCTCCCGGATGCGGCGCGCAGTTTTCGGCGCAAGGCCCAGTAATGGCCGAATGGCACCCGAGGTCTGCGATCTTGCCCGCAACTCCAGTATCTGACCGACCAACGTCAGTGAAACGATCACCGCAGCTGCTTCGTAATAAACACCGATGCGGCCGTGGCTGATGAACGTGTCTGGAAACAGACTCGGTGCGACGGTAGCGACAATGCTGTAGCCGAATGCTGCGGCAACGCCGGTTCCAATCAAAGTCCACATATTCGGGCTGCGATTGAAAAGTGATTGCACGCCACGTTCCAAAATTGGCCATCCAGCCCAAAGTACTACTGGAACACTGAGTGCCAGCTCGATCCAGTTTTGTTGCGGCAGCAGTTCGCCCATGAACCGGTGACCCAGCATCGCCAGCGCCGTGACAACGACCGTCAATGGCAGCGTCCACCAGAAGCGCCGTTGAAAATCGATCAATTCAGCCGGCTCTTCTTCATCCAGTGTGGGCATCAACGGCTCGAGCGCCATACCGCATTTTGGGCAACTGCCGGGCATCTGCTGGAGAATTTCCGGATGCATCGGGCAGGTGTAGGTCACCCCTTCCTGCAACGGTCGTTCCTGGCCTGGGGTTTTAGGCGTCAGATATACGGATGGATCTGCACGAAATTTCTCGAGGCACCGGTTACTGCAGAAGTAGTAGATTTTTTCAGCAAACGACAGTTTTATCGTGGAGTCTGCAGCAACGTGCATGCCGCACACCGGATCGAGAAAAGGCACGGTCGTCGTGGCGACCTCGGCATCGTGCATGCCTGCCTGATTGCCCGGCGCATGGTGATGATGGCTGGTAGACATTGATCGTCCTTTGTCGTGTGAAATTGACAAGCAAGTTCTCACACACCTTAGCACGATGACTTATTGACGGCATTACTTCATGCCACAGCTGACGAATTTATCTTCCGAGGATAGACGACGGCTTTTCGAGGCCGACAAAAGCCACGATTATCAATCCGGCGCTAAGACGCGCCTGCACCCGGCCCTGGCCGTCGATTCTTATCGACGATCGCAATCAAAATCAGAGAATAGGCAACAAGGCGCAGCATGTACTGCACCGGCATATCTTCCATCTGCAGTGTCGCATGTTCGAAAAACAGGCGGCCAATAGCTTGCAGCAAAAATGAAAACGCAAAAAATAGGAAAAACCTGTCGCCCGTACTACGCCAGAAGCGTGCGAAGAACAACGCGATGACGATCGATGCCATGCCGATGGCACCGTTCAGGAATGCATCGATCGCGGTCATTCGTCCTCCCAGATCAACCCGTACAGCAACGGCAGCAGTGCTACGAGCGCGACGATCAAACGCCAAGTGATCAAGTTGTGGTCAGGCACGATCAAACGGTCGACCACCAACAGCGCATTGTTGATCGTCAGGCCGCAAAAACACAACCCTGTCCAAAATAACAGACGATACCCCGTCCGAGCGTAGCTGCGCAGGACCAGCACGGCACACGCAAGCGAGGTCAGCGCACACATAATGTAGAGCAAAGCTGCCATTTCAATTACTCCTTTCGCCAGACGAACGCGTCGGCAAAGCGTAGTGCCTTACTGTTCGATCGCGCATGAATCAGATGTGTTACTTCAACCAGGTTGGCTGCGTAGACTGCTGCCAGTGAATCGATAAGCTGGCGCAACTCGGCTGTCGCAGGGTCGTAACGGAATGTCCCTACAGAGGACGCCACCACGATCGAGCCGGCATGTAGCGCTTCCAGCAAACCCTTCGCTATGGTTTCATTCGTGTAAAGAGCGCACGCCAGGCGGACAGCGCTCCAATCATGCGCGGTATCGCTGCGCAGAAGCAGAAGCGCCTCCAGATACGGCACTGAAGGGACGCTGGTATGGAGAAAACGACGAATGTCATCCGAGATAAATGGTACTGCCATTAAAAATCCAACCTGCCATGAGAAGTTTTTGGATGATTCTTTAGCGATACCGCAGACATGTTTATGGAAGCAGCCGACCGGAAAAAAATTGAATTCAGGTAGTAACTTATTATATGCATCCTGTCGTATTTTGCCACCAAGAAAGTGATTTCCATGTCTTACCTCGACGATCCGCGTGTCTTGTTCGCAGCCGAGCGCACCCTGCTTGCATGGCAACGCACTGCCATTGCCTTAATCGGTCTGGGCTTCGTGATCGAGCGTTTCGGCTTGTTTTTGCAGCTTTTTTCCCGACAACCTGTCAGCGGTGGACGGCATGACATGTCGATGTGGGTCGGTGTCGGCATGTTGATCGTTGCCGCATTGATTTCTACGGTGTCCGCCGTTCAATTTCGGCGCTTCCTGCTAACGCTGAGTGGCCGAGAAATTCCGCCGGGCTATTGGCCTTATCTCGGTTTTTGGGTCAATCTGGCTTTGTCGGCGCTTGCACTGGTTTTGGCGGGATATTTTATTTTATCGGCAAATGTCTGACCTCGTTACAGCTCGGGAGCCAGCGCGATCTAAAAAGCACTGACGACGGCGAGCAGTTCGCCAGGCGTAAATGCGGGAATTTTTGTCACCAAAAAATCTTTGCCGTTGCGCGTTACGATTGCATCAGCGTCAACGGACAATGCCGCCTCGTAAATAACAGCGTCTTCGTAATCGTTGAAGCCAGTTTTTAACGCGGCCATCAACACTGAACGGTTCACCGCTGCCACATCGAATATCGACAGCAGGTTGGCGATGTGTGTACGGGCCGATTCCCCACCCAAGGATTTTTCTAAAAAATAAAACGTCGTCGTTATCGTGTGGGCGCACAGTACCCCAGTGATGATGCCGTTCTCCACATACGCTATTGCCGGGGCAGACTGGTGCACATGCGGCATCCGGTTCAAATACACATCCAGAATAACGTTCGTATCGAAAAGTATTTTCAACGGTACTTCTCTTCCAGGTGCTGTTGATACGCTGACTTATCTTCTAAATTGTCTTCATAAAATACAGCCCCCAGCATTGATCGAGTAATCGGTGGAAGCGGGTTCTGCTCAATGGAATCAATCGAGACATCGACCGCAGCGCCAGGCGAAGCCTTCGTTTTATCGATTACAGAAAAAAAATCTGCTACCAGTCGGGATACCGATTTTCCCGACTCCCGGGCGTGCGCTTTCGCTTGCTTTATCAAGGCATCGTCTAACCGAAGAGTAAGTTTAGTTTCCATAATCTTTCAATTTTGCCGTATTGTGCGATTAATTTTATACGTCACTTATCTTATACGCCACTTGATACTGGGTCAAATCGTCTTTACCTCAAAAAGCCTTATAAACGGGCAAGCAGATTACAAATTTGTAATCCAGAGCGTTCGCCACATGCGAGAAAATACCTGCCTACGCATCACAGAGAACTGACCGTGAAGATACTGGTGGTGGAAGACGAGCAAAAGGCTGGCGAATACCTGCGCAAAGGGCTCACCGAATCCGGTTTCGTGGTCGATTGGGCCAAGACCGGCACCGATGGATTGCACATGGCGCAGGCCGAGGCGTATGACTTGATCGTCTTGGATGTGATGTTGCCAGGCATGGACGGCTGGAGCGTGATTCGGCAATTGCGCAAGACCAGGGAAACACCGGTGCTGTTTCTAACGGCTCGCGACGAACTTGAAGACCGCATCAAAGGGCTGGAACTCGGTGCCGACGACTATTTGATCAAACCGTTCGCATTTGCAGAACTTGTGGTGCGTATTCGAACGCTGTTGCGCCGAGGCCCGGTTCGAGAAGCCGAGCGCCTCGCAGTCGGGGATCTGGAAATCGACGTGCTAAAGCATCGCGTAACGCGCGCAGGCCAGCGCGTCGATCTCACGGCCAAAGAATTTACGCTGTTGCACTTACTGCTGAAGCGCGCCGGCGAAGTGCAGTCTCGTTCATTTATCGCCTCGCAAGTCTGGGATATGAATTTCGACAGCGATACCAATGTGGTGGATGTGGCGATTCGGCGGCTGCGCGCCAAGATCGACGATGCCCATGCCGCCAAGCTGATCCACACGGTTCGCGGCATGGGCTACGTTCTGGAAGCTAGACCATGATGTTGCGCAAGCCGACATCGCTGGCTGCACGCCTGGCATTATGGTTCGCTGTAGCTACGTTTTTGACGTTTGCGGTGGTGGGCAGTTACCTATATCGATCACTGGCCGGCCAACTTGAATATCGGGACGATCACGAGCTGCTAGGCAAGATCGAGCAGTTCCGCCATATCCTGCTGGAAATGCCGAATACTCAGGCGATCATTGCCGAGCAATATCGATTTAACGATGCCGCAACTGGGCACGAAGGCTTGATCGTCATTCTGCGTGCAGCTGACGGCAGTGTGCTGCTACGCAATCACCGCGAAGCAACCGGTGCTCCCGATATGCTGATTACGCCTGCCGATGCCGTGCCAGGTCATGAAACGTTGCGCGCCTGGACATTCATGCCGGGGCAAACAGCACGCGCGGTTTCCGCCTGGGGAAAATTACGCGATTCCTCGCAGCAGGTACAAATCATCGTCGCCCGCACGGGGTCGGCACGGACTGCTTTGTTGACAATTTACCTGCGCGATATCTTGGGTGCGATTCTTGTCGGCGCTTTGCTGTCGGCATTACTCGGCTTTCTTATCGTGCAGCGCGGCCTGCGCCCGGTGCGTGCGATTGCCGGACAAGCGTCTGCCATCACGGCACAACGCCTGGGACAACGACTCGATGCAACGACCGCGCCATCCGAGCTGCATGCCTTGGTCGAATCTTTCAATGCCATGCTGGACCGGTTACAAGAAAGCTTTCAACGACTATCGCAATTTTCCGCCGATCTGGCGCACGATCTGCGCACCCCGCTTTACAACCTGACGATGCAAACACAGGTAATGCTGTCGCAGCCGCGCTCCAACGACGAATACCAATCCCTGCTTTTGTCTGGGCTGGAAGAATACGAGCGCCTTACCCGTATGTTGGAGAGCATGCTGTTTCTCGCAAGAGCCGACAACGCGCATGTGCCTGCCACCCGCGTCACACTAGACGCTGTCAACGAATTGCAAAAGGTAGCCGATTATTTCGAGGGAGTCGCTGAAGAGAGCGGCGTGAAAATCGTCGTGCAGGGGTCGGGCAGCGTCACCGCCGACCCGACGTTACTCCGGCGCGCTGTCAATAATCTGGTGGCGAACGCCATCCGATATACCGCTTCAGGCGATGCAATTTATTTGGAAGCGCATGAGAGCCCGACGCAAACCTGCATCTGCGTGGTCAACCCGGGTATAGGCATAGCGCCCGTACATTTACCAAGGCTATTCGATCGCTTTTACAGAGTCGACGCTGCCCGGTCGCAATCGGCAAGTTCAACAGGCTTGGGGTTGGCGATCGTGCAATCGATCATGAAGCTGCATGGCGGTAGTGCCGAGGTTACCAGCGTAGAAAACGGGAACACCAGGTTTTCACTGTTGTTCCCTTCGAACATTGCAAAACCGTAATGTCGCTGACATTTTCCTGTTTACGTTGGGCCTTTAAACTAGTTTTTATTGTTATGGCTACCCATGATTCATGATTACTTTGCAAAAAAGGCAACCATCTTATGCGTACGAAAAACTTTCTTATTGCTAGCCTCTTCACATTGAATTTTTCTGCATTCGCTTTACCTGTATTTGCGCAGACAGAAATTTCTACGCCTGCAGTAGCGCCAGCCGTCGCATCGCCAGCGTCCCCAGTGTCGACAGACGCCATGACCACTGGTTCGGTGGTCAAGGTCAATACCGAGCAGCAAAAGGTAACGGTCAAGCATGAAGCCATTAAAAATCTCGATATGCCTGCCATGACGATGGTGTTTCGCATGAAGGATGCTGCCATGATAGCCGCAGTCAAACCGGGCGATAACATCCAGTTCCACGCTGAAAAGATCGATGGTGCCATCACGATTACCCATCTTCAGGCGGCGAAGTAACGTTTAATAATTGAGTACGAACGTTTTGACTGGAGCAAACGTATGCGCCTTCACATAATGCTGCTGGCCGTACTGTTGAGTGGTGCGTCCGGCTTAGTCACTGCGCAGCAAGATGCGTCCCCACCGACACCTCCAACCACCACAAGATCGTCGATGACCTACGACTCGGCGTTTGCCGACTATCGTCCGATGCAGGAAATAAAAATGGTGCCTACGCTCGAAGACTGGCGTGCGGCGAACGACACAGTTGGGCGAATGGGCGGGCATGCAGGTGTGTTGAAAGACGGGGCGTCGCCCGACGCACAACCGATGCATGACGCAAAACCCGCTCCAACCTCGCCGCAAAATACTCCCGTCGTGCCGAGTAAGCCATCGTCGCATCAAGGACATTAAACATGCCACCTAGATTACCCATGGTTGGAATAACGAGAGTCAAGCCGCTGGCGGCTGGCTTGGCGTTGCTCACCCTTTCTGGATGTGCCACGTTTTCCAAGAACGGTGGCCTCGACAGCGTTTCGACCCTTGCTCAACAACGCACTGGGCAGGCGGTTACACGCATCGTCCCAAATGCTCAAAATACGGAAACTGATGCCACGTCGATGGAATTGTTAGCGCAGCCATTGACGGCAGACAGTGCCGTGCGATTAGCATTTCTGAATAACAAAGCTTTACAAGCGTCGCTCGCGCAACTCGGCGTGGCCGAAGCCGATCTCGTGCAAGCAGGCCGTATCGGCAATCCGAGCCTGGGTTTTGGTCGGTTGCGCGGCGGCGACGATGTCGAAATCGAGCGTAGCGTGATGTTTAACCTGGTTGGCTTGCTCACCATGCCGATCCGCTCTGGGATCGAGCAGCGGCGCTTCAAGCAGGCAACGCTGCAGACTGCCGCTGCTGCTGTCGAATTGGCAGCCGACACTCGACGCGCGTATTTCAATGCGGTGGCAGCGCGCCAAAGCGTTGAGTTTCTTAGAAACGTCAAGTCTTCGGCTGAAGCCAGTGCCGAACTGGCGCAACGTATGGCGAAGATCGGCAATTTCAGCGCATTGGACTATCAACGTCACCAGGCTTTCTATGCCGATGCGACAGCCCAATTAGCGCGTGGGCAATACAACATGATGGCAACGCAAGAGCAGCTGATACGCACCCTCGGGCTCGGTGCCAGCAAACCGCAATTGAAATTGCCGGATCGCTTGCCGGATTTGCCCAAGATGCCTGCCGAGATGCAGGATGCAGAGGCGCTGACCATGCAACAGCGCCTGGACGTGCAGATTGCTAAAAGCGAAACCGAAGCAGTGGCCAGTGCACTCGGCTTAACCAAAGCCAGCCGTTTCATCAATGTGCTGGAAGTGGGATATCAAAACAAAAGCGAGACCGGTGCGCCGCGCGCCAACGGCTACGAGGTTGAACTGGTGTTGCCTATCTTCGATTGGGGCGGTGCCGCTACGCGCCGTGCGGAGTCGCAATATATGGCGGTGTTGAACAATACCGCCGATACCGCACAGCGTGCGCAATCGGAAGTGCGCGAAGCCTATTCTGCTTACCGCACCACCTACGACCTGGCACGCCATTATCGCGATGAAGTGGTGCCACTACGCAAAAAAATCTCCGACGAGGTCCTGTTGCGCTACAACGGCATGCTCATGAGCGTATTCGAGTTGCTCTCGGATGCACGCGAACAAACTGGCAGCGTCAACGCCGCCATCGAAGCGCAACGCGATTACTGGATTGCAGACACCGCGCTGCAGACGGCCATTAATGGTAGTGGTAGCGGCCGTGTCAGTACCGCCATGCGTACAGACAATGCGCCCGCCCCTGGCAGTGCCGAACATTAACGGAGAATGTTTCCCATGGTTTCAAGAAGAGGTTTTTTAGGCGGCGCGGCGACCATACTTGGTGCCGGGTTAGTTAGCAAAGCAGGTTCCGCGTCGATTCCGGAAGCGCAAATCATCACCACCCCCGGCATGATCGTGCCGCCATCGCCGGCCAACGGCCGGCCGTTCAATCCTGTGGTGACGCTCAACGGCTGGAGCGCGCCATGGCGCATGAAGGACGGATGGAAGGAATTTCACTTGATCGCCGAACCGGTGATCAGAGAACTGGCACCCGGCATGAAGGCGACGCTTTGGGGTTACAACGGCAGTAGCCCAGGCCCGACCATCGAAGTCGTCGAAGGCGACAAGGTACGGCTGTTCGTCACCAACAAACTACCCGAAGCCACGACCATTCACTGGCATGGCCAGCGTTTGCCTGCAGGCATGGACGGCGTCGGCGGGCTGGTACAGCCGCAGATTCCAGTTGGTAAAACTTTCGTCTACGAGTTCGAAGCGAGGCGCCCGGGCACGTTCATGTACCACCCGCATGCGGATGAGATGACACAGATGGCAATGGGCATGATGGGTTCGTGGGTAACGCACCCCAAGAATCCATCCCTGTACAAGGTTGATCGGGATTTTGTATTCTTGCTTAACGCCTACGATATCGAGCCTGGTGCCTCCACGCCCAAAACCAGCACTATGCTGGACTTCAATCTTTGGACCTGGAATAGCCGGGTATTCCCGGGCATCGACCCGCTGGTATGCCGCCAAGGCGACCGCGTGCGCATCCGCATCGGCAACCTGACCATGACCAATCACCCGATCCATCTGCACGGGCATGAATTCGAAGTCACCGGTACCGACGGCGGCTGGACGCCTAAAGGCTCGCGCTGGCCGGAAGTTACCGTCGATATCGCAGTCGGCCAGATGCGCGCTATCGAGTTCGACGCCACCGACCTGGGCGATTGGGCATTCCACTGCCACAAATCCCATCACACCATGAATGCGATGGGGCACGACGTACCAAACATGATCGGCGTTGACCATCGCAAGATTGCCGACAAGATCATCCGCATCATTCCCGACTACATGGTCATGGGGGAGCGTGGCGGCAGCGATATGGCGGAAATGGAAATGCCGATTCCCGACAACACCCTGCCGATGATGACGGGTAGGGGGCCCTTCGGCCCGATTGAGATGGGTGGCATGTTCACCACGGTGAAAATTCGCAAAGATCAAAAGGCCGGTGATTACAAAGACCCGGGCTGGTACAAGCATCCGGCAGGAACCGTAGCTTTTGCGTTAGGTGAAAAGAAATAGCCGGATAGTCAAACTTAATTTTCATCGGGAAAAAATTCATAATGAACATCATAAAAAAACAGGTACTTGCCGCATTCTTGACGATCACTGCACTACCGTTTGCGTTCGCGGCCGGCAGCCATGGCGGTGGACACGGGCACGGGCCAGACGCGGTAATTGGTGTTGCCGGTGACAAGAATAAAGTCGATCGCACCATCAATGTCAGCATGACTGACGATATGCGTTTCTTGCCAAGCGATATACAAGCTAAACAGAACGAAACCATCCGCTTCATCGTAAAAAACGATGGCAAGCTTAAACATGAAATGGTGATCGGCACGGAAAAGGAATTGAAGGAACACTACATCGAAATGATGAAGAACCCCGAAATGGAGCACGACGACCCGAACCAGATCACCCTTGCGCCTGGCAAGACTGGGGAGATCGTCTGGAAGTTTTCCAAGGCAGGCAAAGTGGATTTCGCTTGCCTGCAGCCGGGGCATTACGATGCTGGTATGAAAGGCAAGGTTGCGGTTACAAAAGCTGGTGCCAACGTGAAGTCAGGGCATGCCCACTAACATCGTTGCACCGGATTCAGCATCAAGCGACGAACGTGGCTGGCTTGACGATTCCAAACGACTCTGCATCGTAAAAACCAATTAGTCGGGCCTCGTCATTATTTTGAAGACGGCACTGCATGGTTCATCGCAGCGGCCGTCAACTGCTTAGCCACGTTTTGATCCGCGTCTTTACGCTCGCTATACCGGCTCGTCAGATAATGGGAGCGACCCCGCACCATCAGCGTAAATTTGACCAGCTCTTCCACCACGTCGACTAACCGATCGTAATAGGCCGAGGGCTTCATCCGCCCATTGTCGTCAAACTCTTGGTACGCTTTTGCCACCGAAGACTGGTTGGGAATCGTCACCATGCGCATCCAGCGCCCTAGCACTCGCAGCTGGTTGACCGCATTGAACGACTGGGAACCGCCGCAGACCTGCATCACAGCAAGCGTGCGCCCCTGCGTCGGCCGGAGGCTACCGATTTCCAATGGCAACCAGTCAATTTGTGACTTGAAGATACCGGTCATGGCACCGTGTCGTTCCGGACTGCACCAGACCTGCCCTTCGGACCATTCCGATAGTTTGCGCAGTTCCTGCACCTTGGGATGGTCCGCCGGAACACTGTCGACCATCGGCAAATCGTGCGGATCGAATACACGGGTCTCGGCACCAAAATGCTGGAGCAGTCTCTCGGCTTCCAACACCAGCAGGCGGCTATATGAAGTAGCGCGCAGGGAGCCATACAAGAGCAGTATGCGCGGCGGATGGTTTAAATCGGTATTTGGCGCGAGTTTGTCGAAAGTCAGTGAGTCGAGGTGTGGCAGGCTGACGTTCGGTAGTAGTGCGCAATCAACCATTGCTCACCATTCTCTGCCCTGCGGCGTCGATGACTTGTTCGCCATCTTCTTTGGCAAACGCGCCTTTCTGCGGCGATGGCAGAATCTCGAGTACTAGTTCCGAGGGACGACACAGTCGTACGCCCCGAGCCGTGACCACGAACGGCCGATTGATCAGGATCGGGTTGTTCAGCATTGCATCGAGCAGCGCATCGTCGCTCGTTTCCGGCCGATCCAGGCCCAATGCAGCATAGGGCGTGCCTTTCTGGCGAATCGCATCCCTGACCTGTAAACCACTGTCAACGATGAGGCGGGTCAGCGTGACGCGATCGGGGGGCGCTTTCAGATACTCGATGACGAGCGGCTCGATGCCGGCATTGCGGATAAGTGCCAGCGTGTTACGCGATGTGCCGCAATCGGGGTTATGGTAAATCTTGACGGACATCATGTTCTCCATTTAAGAGAGGCGTAGCGCAAGCGCAGCCAGGGTAACCAGCAATACCGGCAGAGTCAGGACAATGCCGACGCGGAAGTAGTAGCCCCAGGAAATCTGGATGTCTTTCCTAGATAAAACGTGCAACCAGAGCAAGGTGGCCAGACTGCCGATCGGTGTGATTTTCGGCCCCAGATCGCTGCCGATGATGTTGGCGTACACCATAGCCTCGCGCACGACACCGCTACTGGTCGTCGCATCGATCGACAGGGCACCGATGAGCACGGTCGGCATGTTGTTCATGATCGAAGACAGAAAAGCGGTGATCAAACCGGTGCCCATCGCAGCACCCCAGACGCCGTAGTCCGCACACTGATTCAGTAGTGCTGTCAGATAGCCGGTCAAGCCTGCATTACGCAAACCGTAGACCACCAAATACATCCCGAGCGAGAATACGACCACCTGCCAGGGTGCATTACGGATCACCTCACGCGTAGAAATCTGGTGGCCGCGCGCTGCCACGACCAGCAGCAGCAATGCACCGACAGCGGCTACTGCGCTGATTGGCAAACCAAGGTATTCCGACCCAAAGAAACCTACCAGCAATACCCCCAATACCCACCAGCCGGCGACAAAGACGGTTCGATCAAGGATCGCATCATCGGGACGTTTCAATTGCGACAGATCGTAGTCGCCAGGAATATCCTTGCGAAAAAACCAGATCAGTACGATTAACGTTGCCGTTACGGATACCAGATTTACCGGCACCATCACGGCAGCGTAGCGCGCAAAGCTCAGGTCGAAGTAATCGGCTGAAACGATATTGACCAGATTCGAGACCACCAGCGGCAGGCTGGCCGTATCGGCAATGAACCCGGCCGCCATGACGTATGCCAGAGTAGCCTTGGCTGAAAAGCGCAGCGCACGTAGCATGGCGATGACGATCGGCGTTAGGATTAGCGCGGCGCCATCGTTAGCAAACAATGCTGCAACGGCAGCGCCGAGAAGCACAAGCATGATGAACAAGCGCTTTCCGCTGCCCTTGCCCCAGCGCGCCACGTGTAAGGCGGCCCATTCGAAGAAGCCTGCTTTGTCCAGCAACAGGCTGATGATGATGATGGCTACGAAAGTGCCGGTGGCGTTCCAGACGATATTCCACACGATGGGAATGTCGGTAATCTGGATCACACCAGCCAGAAGCGCAACGACCGCACCGGCTGCCGCACTCCAGCCAATGCCGAGTCCGCGTGGCTGCCAGATGACAAAAATAAGCGTAGTCAGAAAAATCAGCAATGCAAGGAACATTGGGGGAGCATCAACCAGGGATGGCATCGGTTTTACAAATGGGCATAGAAGCGGGAAGGCACGGATTACCGCCGCAGCAGTTTTCTGCGAGGTATCCGACAACGGCGTTCATCGTTTCGAACCGAGCGGAGTAGAAAATCTTGCGTCCCTCGTGGCGTTGGGCGATCAGATCTGCTTGGACCAAGTCTTTCAAATGAAATGACATTGATGCAGGCGAAATGCCGATCTCGGCGGATATATTTCCCGCAGGCAAACCACCGGGGCCAGCTTGCACCAAAAGACGAAACACGGCTAGACGATGTTCGTGTGCCAATGCGTTCAGTATCACAACAGCGAAATTGGAATCCATCCATCAACTATACAACTTTCCATATTAATTTCAAATTTTATTGAAATTTAAATTAATTATCGAACGTTTTTGAAAACAGACCGCGTCTTTCTCGACCGCAGGTTTTTAAGCGCGGATTTGAAGCGCCAGTGCGACAAATGCCTTCAAATAATCGATTTCGGCATCCGTCTCGCGCATGCCTAAAAATATTTGCTTGGCAATGCCGTGCCGGCCCAGGCGCACCACGCTGATTGCTACCTTTTGCGCATACTCTGCAGCGAGCCAGCCTGGCAACGCCGCAACGCCGCGGCCACTTGCCACCATTTCCATCATGATGTCGGTCGTTTCGATTACCTTATGTTTCTTCGGTAGGCAACCGGCGGGTAACAGGAAATGGTTGTAGACATCGAGCCGCTCGATCTCGACGGGATAAGTGACCAATACTTCGTCGGATAACTGTTCCGGCACGATGTAAGCTTTTCCAGCCAGGCGGTGTTGCCGGCCTACGACCAATACTTGCTCGTAATCGAAGACAGGCTCAAAACGCAGTCCAGGCTTGCGCAACGGATCAGGCGTGACCAGCATATCGATTTCATGGCCGAACAATGCACCAATGCCGCCGAACTGAAATTTTTGTTTGACGTCTACATCCACGTCGGGCCACTGGGCCAGATAAGGCGACACCACCTTCAACAGCCATTGATAGCAAGGATGGCACTCCATGCCGATGCGCAGGGTGCCACGTTGGCCTTGAGAAAATTGCTGCATCAGTTGCTCGGCATGCTCCAGTTGGGGCAGCAAGCGGTTGGCCAACCCGAGCAAGTATTCGCCAGCCTGTGTCAGAAGTAAGGCGCGCCCCTCCCTTTCCCAAACCGGCGTGCCCAATTGCTGCTCCAGCTTTTTTACCGTATGGCTGAGTGCCGATTGCGTCAAGTGCATCGCTGCGGCAGCAGCAGTCAATGTACCGCAGCGCTCGACTTCGCGAATGATCGTTAGATGTATGCGTTCCAGCATGCGCCAATTCATGAATAAAATTAATGATTAAATTAAATAATACCATTATTATTCATGTGTCTAAAACGCTATGATCCGCGCTTTCTTACCTGGCAAAAGGGTCTCACCATGGTCACAACCCACAATCTCGGCTTTCCACGCATCGGTGCGCAACGCGAATTGAAATTTGCGCTGGAAAGCTACTGGAAAGGCTTGTCTTCACGCGCCGAGCTGACGGCATCGGGAGTGCAACTGCGTCAACGTCATTGGAAAAACCAGTCGACTCTGGACTTTGTGCCGGTTGGCGACTTTTCGTTTTATGACCAGGTACTGGATACCAGCTTCATGGTCGGGAACATTCCGGATCGGGTGCGTGGCTTGGAGGGCGATGCGCTAGACGATTATTTTCGTATTGCACGCGGCCGCTCTGCAAACGATTCGGCCTGCAGTGGCATTCATGCTGGCGAGATGACCAAATGGTTCGATACCAATTATCACTACATCGTCCCGGAATTCAATGTGGCGACCGAATTCTCACTCGATGCATCCCGGTTGCTTGATCAGCTTGACGAAGCTCAACGGCTCGGCGTATCGGCAAAACCGGTCATCATCGGACCGCTCACTTATCTCTGGCTGGGCAAAGCAAAAGACGATTCCGACAAGCTGGCATTGCTTGCGCGCCTGCTGCCGGTATATGCCGCGCTGCTGGATCAACTGGCCGCGCATGGGGCCGGATGGGTACAGATCGACGAACCGATTCTGGTCATGGAGCTCGATGCCACATGGCAGCAGGCATTTGTGGCTGCCTATGACGTTCTAAAAAACGCCAATGTCAAACTGCTGCTGACGACTTACTTCGGCCGGCTGCAGGAGAACCTGAGCCTGGCCTGCAACCTGCCTGTACAAGGTTTGCATCTCGATGCCGTGAACGCAAAAGCCGACATTTCACACGTGATGCGTGAATTACCTGCAGATAAAATCCTGTCGCTAGGCGTGATCAATGGTCGCAACATATGGAAGACCGATCTACATGCAACCCTCGAATGGCTCGAACCCATCCACCAGGCATTGCAGGATCGGCTTTGGATCGCACCATCCTGCTCTTTGCTACACGTACCGGTCGATCTGGCTAGTGAACACACTATGGATAGCGAGATCCGGTCCTGGCTGGCCTTCGCGCTGCAAAAGCTGGCAGAGCTGGAGACTCTTGCCAAGGCGTTGAATCAATCGCGGATGTCGGTACAGGAGGCGCTGGTATCGAACCATGCTGCCATCGAAAAACGGCGCACGTCCCCACGCGTTCACAAGCCTGCCGTAAAAACAGCGCTCGCCGGCATTACCGCTGAGTTGGGAAAACGCACGAGTGATTTTCAGCAGCGCGCATCGAAACAATCGGCTCTGCTGAAGCTGCCCGCTTACCCGACCACGACGATCGGTTCCTTTCCGCAGACGCCACACATTCGTCAGGCCCGGAGCCGATATCGGCTAGGCGAGCTGGACCACACAACTTACACGAGCCTGATGCAATCCGAAATTGCACGCTGCGTACGTGAGCAGGAACTTCTTGGCCTGGACGTCCTAGTGCATGGCGAAGCCGAACGCAACGATATGGTTGAGTATTTCGGCGAGCAACTCGACGGCTACGCTTTCAGCCAATTCGGTTGGGTGCAATCCTATGGCTCCCGTTGTGTAAAACCGCCGATCCTGTTCGGTGATATCAGCCGTCAGAAAGCCATGACGGTGGAATGGACCACTTACGCGCAATCGCTCACCGACAAACCCATGAAAGGCATGTTGACCGGGCCGGTAACGATCTTGAACTGGTCGTTCGTGCGCGACGATCAGCCACGATCGGTTTCCTGTTATCAATTGGCGCTGTCGATCCGGCAAGAAGTGCTGGACCTGGAAAAAGCCGGCGTGCGGATCATTCAGATCGATGAAGCAGCATTGCGCGAAGGCCTGCCACTGCGCCAGTCGGAATGGAACGATTATCTTGAATGGGCAGTGGCTGCGTTTCGCCTGACGGCAAATGGCGTTCGGGATGAAACGCAGATTCATACGCACATGTGCTACTCGGAATTCAACGACATCATGGCATCGATCGCCGAGATGGATGCCGATGTAATCACCATTGAAACCTCTCGCTCTGATATGGAATTACTGGACGCGTTCGATCACTTCGATTATCCGAACGAGATCGGCCCCGGCGTCTACGACATCCACTCTCCGAATATTCCAAGCCAGGAACACATGGTGCAACTCATGCGTAAAGCGGCACAACGCATTCCGGCAAGCAGGTTGTGGGTCAATCCGGACTGCGGTTTGAAGACACGCAGTTGGGAAGAAGTGACCCCCGCGCTGCAAAACATGGTCGAGGCTGCCAGGATTTTGCGAGAGGCAGCTTGAGATTGGCCAGGCTTATTTAAACCACGCTACCGATGCAAGCCCCAGCATCGTCATGAGCAGCGACCCCACGACATGCGCAGAAATGGCAAGGCCGGCCCATAGCATCCGGCCTTGTTGGATCAGCGTCGTGACTTCGGCGGAGAAGGTTGAAAAAGTCGTCAGTCCGCCGAGAAAGCCGGTGATCACCAGCAAGCGCCACTCTGGAGCCAAATCGGCATACTGCCCGAAGAACGCCAACGCAACACCGACAAGATACCCGCCGAGCATATTAGCCAGCCAAGTGCCGGGCGGAATTGTCGGAAACATCGCGTTGAAAGCCGAAGCCAAGCCCCAGCGCAGGATCGCGCCTAGCGACGCTCCCACGGAGATCGCAATAACAGATCGAATCATGGCAGTATCGTCCTAGTCGTCAAGCCAATTTGCGTCGCAATATAAATTCGTGTCGCAATACTACAATGCGGACGTTGTGCAATAAGTCTGCCGGCAGGATATGGAGTTTATTCAGGACAAGCCGGCATGCTCATACATCGATTGCAGTTAAAGGACAATTATGAACTTCATTAAAGCTATCGCTGGTTTTTTAGTCATTTGTAGCGCGATCTTCACGGCGGCAACATTCGCTGCAGACGATAAAAAGGGAGATGCAAGCGCCGGCAAAAAAGAAACGGCGCACTCGCACAACGTCAAACCGATGCATGGCGGCGTTGTTGCCACGGCCAATGACATCAACTACGAGCTGGTCGCAAGAGCAACCGAGCTCACCTTGCATGTGATGGACCATGATCGACCGGTAGACACACAAAAATCTTCCGCCATGCTCACGATGTTGTCCGGAACCGAAAAAAACAAAGTCACCCTTGCGCCGGCGGGAAAAAATATGCTGCGGGCAACCGGCACCTTTAATGTTGCAGCCGGCACGAAGGTCGTGGCGATGGTAAAGATGAACGGGAAACCGGCGCAGAGCGTGCGTTTCGTACTGAAATGATCGTGACGATACTCGCAGGCCGATGATCGAATTTCTCAAACTTTTTGGGCTATTTTTTGCGACTGCCGTTTTTGAAATTGTTGGCTGTTACTTGCCCTGGCTGGTCTTTCAAAAGGGCCGACCGATTTGGCTGCTTTTTCTGGCGGCCTTATCGCTAGCAATTTTTGCTTGGCTACTCACGCTGCATCCGACTGCCGCGGGCCGTACATACGCCGCTTACGGTGGGGTTTATATCGGCGTAGCGTTAGTGTGGCTGCGTATTGTGGATGGCATCACCCTGACCTGGTGGGACGGTGTCGGTGCGTCGCTAGCGTTGGCAGGTATGGCAATCATTGCTTTGCAACCCGTTAAAGGATAAATCGGGCTTGATCAACTTAGTTTAGATTCGATTCATGCAACTCAGCGATTCCCTTTCCCTGCTGCCGGACGCGCCGATGGTTATACCTCGATTGGCAGTGTTGTATGCTCATCTGCTGGCATGCTGCGTGGCTGTCGGCATTACTCTGGCTGCAGACGTAGCGGCCCTGCGTCGAATCGCTACCGGTATCGTTATTGAACGTCGGCATGCCGATTTTCAAACACTGCAGGCAACCGTCTCGTTTGGGCTGTGGGGGCTGTGGATCACTGGCATCACCGTCGTCGCTATCGATGTTGCCCTTCAAGGGTTTATTGTGCTCAGCAATCCTAAGTTGCAGGGCAAGATTGCTGTAGTGTCTATTCTGACCATCAACGGCATATTCCTGCATCGTTATGCGATACCGGCACTTACCGAGGCCGGCTCATTGCTCAATCTGGCACCAGCTGTGCAGAGACGGGTGTTGGCTGCGGGTGTACTTTCCGGCGTGTCGTGAATGTATGCAACGTTCCTGGGGCTGGCGCGGCCTCTGGCATGGAAATATTCGCTGGTCGAATTCTTGACACCGTACCTGCTGCTGCTCGTATGCGTTTTCGTGACGTTCTATCCGGTCGTCAGCCGCTCCACGCGCAAGCTACGGCAGTCCGGATTGGAAGCTGCCGGCAGCGTTTAACGCAGTTGTTTGCAACGCTTCGCATTTAGATGACCGATGCGATCGCGATGCCGACATCGGTCGTGTTCGCTTTACCTCCCAAATCCGGTGTCGTTGGCCCTTCCACCAGAACGGTTTCGATCGCTGCGAGAATCGCATCGTGTGCCGCCTTGTACCGCGCGTCGCCGTTGCCTAAAAAATCCAGCATCATCGCACCGGACCAAATCATACCGATCGGGTTGGCGATATTTTTGCCGTAGATGTCTGGCGCGGAACCGTGCACCGGTTCGAACAGCGATGGAAAGTTTCGCTCCGGGTTCAAGTTGGCGGAAGGGGCGATACCGATGGTGCCGGTGCAGGCGGGCCCAAGGTCCGACAAAATATCGCCAAACAAGTTGGAAGCGACGACGACATCGAAGCGCTCCGGGCTCAATACAAAACGCGCACACAAAATATCGATATGGTATTTATCCCACCTCACACCTGGGTAGGCCAATGCCATGGCTTCTACCCGTTCGTCCCAATAAGGCATGCTGATCGAAATGCCGTTCGATTTCGTCGCCGACGTCAGATGTTTTTTCGGGCGGCTCTGCGCCAGTTCGAAAGCGTATTTCAAGATCCGGTCGCATCCTTTGCGCGAAAACACCGACTCCTGCATCACCACTTCGCGCTCGGTGCCTTCATACATGCGGCCACCGACCGACGAGTATTCGCCCTCGGTATTTTCCCGGACGACATAAAAGTCAATATCGCCTTTTTTCTTGCCCGCAAGCGGACAAGGCACACCGGCCATCAGCCGTACCGGCCGCAAATTGACATATTCATCGAAATCGCGGCGAAATTTTAGCAAGGAGCCCCATAGTGAAATATGGTCCGGCACCTTGGCCGGCCAGCCCGCTGCGCCAAAATAAATGGCGTCGAAATTTTTCAACTGCTCGAACCAATCCGACGGCATCATCTGCCCATGCTTCAAGTGGTAATCGCAATTTGCCCAGGGCATCGTGGTGAACTCGATTTTGAGGTCGAATTTGCGCGCCGCCGCCTCGACTGCACGCAGCCCTTCCGGCATGACTTCGTTACCGATGCCGTCGCCGGCGATTACCGCGATTCTATGTGCCGTCATGTTGCAATCCTTAAAATTACGTTAAAACGTTTTTGTGCCTTGGGATAAATTTAAATCGGCATAAATGATAACTATTTAATATTGGCAATAATATTTCTGCGGCCGTGCCGGTTATTGATGTACATATAGCTTTAGGATACCTCTTTCAAAAGCTTCTCCTTGCACGTCTTCTAATACGTGCTAGCTTCCATTCTCAGCGGTTTTGGCCTACACCGCCGCAGATACTGCATCTAAAGGGATAACTTGCCATGAACAATGTTTCGTTGCGGATGCAGCAAAAAAAACTGCCACTCGTCGCCGTTACTGGCGCGCCTTCCGCCGTTGCTGGCAGGCCGGTCGCGCTCTTGCCGGCAAATCGTCTGGCGATCATGCAAGCGATCGCCAGCCTCGGCATCGCTTGCGCCATACCATTACCGGCACAAGCTGCCACCCCGACCACACTCATTAGCGGCGCTTCGCAGCGCTGCTTGGATATCGCCGGCGGCAGCCAGGAACTGCGAACGCCCGCCATCATCTTCGATTGTCACGGCGCTACCAATCAGCGTTGGGATTTCACTGCCGCGGGCGAATTACGCACCTTCGACGGCGCTCGTTGCCTGGACGTTCGGGGTGCCAGTACCCAGCCGCAGGCAGTGGTGCAATCCTATACCTGTCATGGTGGGCAAAACCAGAAATGGACATTGCGTCCGGACGGTTTAATCGTCAATGCGCAGTCGGGTTTGTGCCTGACTCTGCAAAATGGCCGCACTGAAAACGTCACCGGCATCGACATGTGGTACTGCGAAGGTACTAGCCACCAGACGTGGCGGACCGGCAGCGCGCCACCTACATCGCCTGCCCCGACCGACAACCAAGCACCCACGCCGCCGAGCGGCCTGGCCATCGGTGCACTGACTTGCCGCTCTGCCACGCTGAACTGGAAAGCGTCGACCGACAATGTCGGTATCGCGTACTACGATATCTACCGCGACGGTCAGGCCCTCGGCACCGTCAATGCCAGCAAACTCGATGCCCAACTCGCGCTCACGCCGGGTGCCAACTGGGGCATCTATGTCAATGCCCGCGACGCCGCCGGCAACGTGTCGCAAGCCAGTACTTCGCTCCAGGTCAGAGTGCCGCAGTGCCAGACCGATACTCAAGCACCCTCGGTACCCATCGAATTGCGGGGCTCGGCAACCGGCACCACGGCGACATTGAACTGGGCTGCATCCTCCGACAACGTCGCCGTCGTCGCCTACGACATCTATCGCAACAACGCGAAGGTCGGCAGCACCGATGCCATCGGCTATACCGACAGTGGGCTCGCTCCTGGCGCGAACTATCAATACAACGTCGCCGCGCGCGATGCACAAAACAATACCTCCCCACGCAGCGTGACTCTGGCACTGACTTCTGGCAGCGCCTGCGCGAATGCGATCTGCTCGGTCTCGCAAGTAGCAAGCGATACCGATATACCCTGGGGCTTGGTCACTCTGCCCGACGGCACGCTGCTATACAGCCGTCGCGACGCCCAAGACATCATCCAGATCAATCCGGCTACCGGCGCAAAAACGACAGTGGGCAGCATTCCAAACGTTCAGGGTACCGACGGTGAAGGCGGGCTGCTTGGCTTGGCGGTATCGTCTGGCTTTCCAACGCAAGATCCGTGGCTGTATGTCTATCACACCAGTCCGACCGACAACCGCATCGTGCGCGTTCGCTACCAGAATGGCGTGCTCGACGGTGCTACGCTCGAAGTTCTGCTAAAAGGCATCGGTCGCAATAGGTACCACAACGGCGGTCGTCTGCGTTTCGGCCCGGACGGCAAACTCTATGCCACCACCGGCGATGCGCAAAACGGTAATTTTGCACAGGACACCAACCATCTTTCGGGCAAAATCCTGCGCATGAACGCCAATGGCACACCACCGGCAGACAATCCGTTCGGCAACTATGTCTGGAGTTATGGCCACCGCAACCCGCAAGGGCTGGCGTTCGATTCACGTGGACGCCTGTGGTCGCAGGAGTTCGGCGATGCGCAAGACGAAACCAACCTGATCGTTAAAGGCGGTAATTACGGCTGGCCGCACTGCGAAGGCGCGACCTCCCGATCCGGCGGCGGTTGTGCAACGGCAGGCTATATCGCCCCCAAACTCACCTACCGCAATGTAGATGCATCCTGCAGCGGCATCGCCATCGTGCGCGACGCGCTCTACGCCACTTGCCTGGCCGGCAAACGTTTATACCGCAGCGACATCAGCGGCGATAGCCTGGTCAATGTGCAACAGTTTTTTGTAGGAACCTACGACCGATTGCGCACCGTCGAGCCGACGATCGATGGCAATTTATGGATGATGAGTAGTGACGCCGCAGGGGACAAGGATAGCGTGCCGAATAATGCGAATACGCGGGTGTTTAAGGTGATGTTACGGCCGTAATTCGAGAAGTGACCATTTTTTATTTTGCCGCGATAACGTTACACTACGCCTGGCCTTTTACGGACAACGCAAAGGTACTTGTTGACACGCCATAAGCGGGGTATCCCAATAAAACTGTATCTCCTCATCATTTCTATCGAATAATTGGCGATTAGCAATAATATTCAACAGGGAAGTTGTGAACTTCATTGCCCTAGACGTCGAAACTGCCAACCCTGACATGTCAAGCATTTGCCAAATTGGCATTGTGCATTTTAAGGACGGGGAGCCTGTTGAAACCTGGTCGACTCTCGTTGATCCTCAAGATGATTTCGACTACATCAACATTTCCATCCATGGGATCGACGAAGTAAAAATCCAGGGTGCCCCGACGTTTGACCAAATTTCCAGCGAAATAACTCGGCGCATCTCTGGTCAGGTTGTTGCCATACACACGGCTTTCGACAGAAACGCAATCTTTCAAGCCTCTGCTCGTCATAAAACAGTATTCCCCCAGTGCTCTTGGCTTAATACAGCGAGCGTCGCACGCCGCACTTGGCCAGAGGTGGCACAAAGCGGGTATGGATTGGCCACTTTGGCAGCGAAATTAGGGATCGATTTCGGTCACCATGACGCATCAGAAGATGCACGAGCAGCCGGCCTAATTCTGGTTCGTGCCATGACAGAAATCGGGATGGATCTAGCAGGCTGGCTCGATCGTGTGCAGCAGCCCATACACGGCCACTCGTATCGCGTCGCGCAAGATGGCAACGTTGAAGGTTTATTTCACGGTGAAGTCGTTGTTTTCACCGGCTCATTGGCTATGCCGCGGCACGAAGCAGCAAAGCTGGCCGCTACTGCAGGATGTAAAATCGCCGACAGTGTGACGAAACAAACGACATTGCTGGTGGTCGGCGATCAAGATATCCGAGTGCTCAATGGGCATGAAAAAAGCAACAAACATCGAAAGGTAGAGGACTTGATCGCCAAGGGAAAATTAATCCGTATCATCACTGAAACAGATTTTCTTTCAATGGTTACCACCCAATGATGGCCGGCTTTACAAAGGTCGATCGTCGAACTTTTCACCTTGAGATCTGGCCTCGCATCGTGGAGCAGGTTGATGCAGTGGAAAGCAATTGGAAAGCCTGTAAAAAAGGGGCTCGTCCGTTGATTATCAAATGGGGTTACATAGATGAAAACACCGGCGAACCAATCATTCTTGCCATTAGCAGCGGCGATGACGACATTACCGACGAGCACTGGGTCATTGATACCCTCCTGCCAGTAAAATAATTCTGTCAAGGGCAATAGCTTCAGCTAAATCGGATACTTCCGTTTGACATGCAGGACGTTCAATGCAGTGACGCTCGCGGCATCTTCTTCAAGAATCACGAGGTAGTTCTCATGAGCTACCAGCTCAATTGCACCTGGCACTACGAGACCACGGCGCCGCGGGTGATTGGGATCAGCCAGTAATGCCACCTGATCGTCAATATACAGCCAGAGGTCGGCACCGGCTTGCGGGCTCCCCTGCGCCTCGATGCGCGCCTCGATAGCATTAAGATCGTTCAGGTAGGTGCTCGTCCGTATCACACGCTTCATGCGGTGTCGCGCCGCCGCACCTTCGCGGCGCGGATCTTGTCCCATGCGTCATCATCGATTCGTGCATTGGTACCATCGACCAGTCCGTCTCGAGCAGACTGCACCTTTTGCTGCGCCCACTCGCTGTGCGACAGTGCGGCGTGTGCCGCCGTCAGGCGGCGGGCCGTATCGGGCCGCTTAACAGTCTTGGCCGTAGGATCGAATCCGGACGCATCGAGCTCATAACGCGCTAGGTGCACCTTGTCGTGCATAAATCGGGCAACAGCGTCGAGCGACGTGAATATCCGTTCCTTGATCTGACCGCCCCGTGTGCGCACTGAGACGGTCCGCTCGACCGTGCCATATTTCACCATAATTTTAAAAGCGCCCTGGTCGGCTACGACAGTCGCATGGCTGATTGCATTGGCGTCGACCAGATCTTTCAGACTCGTGGGGGTGATGAATTCAAGCATAGGGAAAATCACTCAATGAGATATTTTGACGATTTTATCTTATAAAATGACGTAAGGCTAGTGCAAAGCGGCAGGAAATTAGACATAAGACCTGCAACTGTTATCAACTGAAAGCAGGAATAGTTGTCCCCACCATCAGGGCACAAAAACTGGCCGATGCACACCTGCCTCCCAAGGCCACATTCTGGCTTGGCGCTGGAATACTGCTGGGCGGTAGTTGTGAAGCGAAATCTGTAATCGCGCCTAATCACTCACCCTATCCACATCCCCAGCCGGATACAAGTTCGGTAAAAGCGTGCCCAATGCAATCCCCGGAAAACCTGCGCGGAGTCTTCCTTTCTGCGAATCGGACTGCAAAAATCTCTCTTTCACCAAAGCGGCAACCAGCGTACGGGCCGTACGCTCTCCCAATCCTGAAATCCGGCTCGCTTCCCCGCGCTCTAACGTACCACGATAGACCGCCTCAAGATAAAGGTAAGCCGCTTCCGGACGAAGATCCAGGCGAATGTTGCCGAAATAATGTTTCACACGTGCGCCCAGGCTTTCCAGTTGAAACATGCTGCGCATGAATTTCACCTGGTCGATTGCCATTTGCAAAGACATCGCACAAAATTCCGCCAGACAACGTTCAGACAAATTACCCCGCCCGTCCAAATCGCCCATGCGAAGTTGATCCGCATTTGCCAAGGCAGTCTTGTATCGATTCTCGCTTTTTGCGAACGCACGGGCCATCGACCACAACCCGGCTTGATTGGCACCAGCTTGACGTAGCATGACGTCGAGCACAATCCTTGCGACGCGACCATTGCCATCTGAAAAAGGATGAACCCACACGAGCCGATGATGGGCTGCCATAGCGGCAATAACGGTAAGCAACCGGTGGTAACCGCTGTTGGCGGAGCTGGCCAGCAACCCACCATACACCTCTGCGTACCGCCTCATGAACCGCGGCAGCGCATCGCTGGCTGGAGCAATATGCCCGCCGACCTGTACATCGCGACTACGTAGACGACCGAATTCCATTCGGCTGTCGTCTTCGAGCAAAAGCATTTCAGGCGGCAATAGTTCACAGAACTTACCGTGCAACGTAATAATAAATTCCGGTAGCGCTTCTGCGCTTAAATGCTGCGAATGCGCCCATATGGCCTGGAATCCCTCCGTTTGATTTACCCAGTCGCCTTGTTAATCGTTGGCAAGCCAAAAGTTACTATAAATGAACTAAAACGATTTTCACGTCGCTATGACAAATATTCAAAAGGCTACGGCAAACGCCATTTAAGAATGAACAGCTAAGTCGTAGAAAGGAAAATATTTTGAGACATAAACGAAAACCCAGCATTGCAGACGATTTGCTCGATGTCGTATCTATGCTCCCATGGTGGGCCGGGGTCGCGCTTGCCGTAGTGAGCTACTTCATTCTGCACAAGTTAGCGATACCGGAGGCACAAGTACTGGCGCCAGCGACGGTAGCCGAGATTGGCCAGCAGGCATCGACAATGCTATGGCGAACATTTGTACACATCGGCCAGTTCGTCTTGCCGCTGCTATGTCTTTTCGGCGCAGCCGCCTCCGCCATCAAGCGATATAAACGCCGTAGCTTGATTGCCTAAGTGGTAGCAGGTAGCGCCATTAATTTGGTGGACAGCATGACATGGCAGGAATTTGAACTGCTCGTCGGCGAAGCATTTCGGCAGCGGGGATATCGGGTCGTAGAAACGGGTGGCAGACGGTGCCATTCTGGTGTCGGCGGAGCCGGTCTCCGAGCGGAAATCCAAAGACGACGAGAGCGACCCAGTCGTCGCCAGCTTTCTTCAATTTATGGAAAAGCAGATGACCGAGCACCCCGAAGACATCGTTGCAGCGGATACCGGGCAACTTCGGCACATCGGTAGACTGGTGAAGGGCATTGAAACAACGTAACTGTATGCCGATGATCGCCAACGGCCGGGGCCTGTATTAATTCCGCATCTTCAAGGCCGCGCTCGATGAACTCGAAGCGGCCGTCACGCAACTCGCCCAAGATGATCCCAAGAAATACAAGACCCACCCAAAGACCAAACTGCTGGCATCGGTCTGCATAGCAATCACCGAGGTGGTTCCGACCAACCCCGATTCGCCTCAATCAAATCATAGCAACGAGTATCTGATTACGGCGAGTTATTTAAGCCGTTCGCGCTTGTTAC
The DNA here is from genome assembly GCA_040385645.1 of Pseudomonadota bacterium. Taxonomy (GTDB): domain Bacteria; phylum Pseudomonadota; class Gammaproteobacteria; order Burkholderiales; family Burkholderiaceae_D; genus JANXSS01. The sequence goes on along the minus strand of JAZKGZ010000014.1, from coordinate 62,601 downwards.
AACGACAATCGGGTGTGCTCATACAGAATTAAGCAACCGATGGCGATTAAAATGATGCCTCCTGCGAGTTCAGCCCGTTTACCCGCAAGTGCGCCTAAAACCCGCCCCATCATGATTCCGGCTGTAACCATGACGAATGTTGACAAACCGATTGCAATCGCGGTGATCAAAATATCTGCATCCAGCAGTGCCAGCCCAACGCCGACAACCATGGCATCGATGCTCGTTGCAAAACCCGTCAAGGCAAGAATCAAGAATGTATGACGTGCTGGCTTTGGTGTTTGCACCGACTCCTGAAAAAGCGAGGCCCGAATCATTATCAAGCCGATAGTCGTCAAAAGAACGAAGGCGATCCAGTGGTCCCAAGCTTCGACATAAGGTGCGGCAACCCGGCCCATGGCCCAGCCGGCGAGTGGCGTAATACCTTCGATCACGCCGAAAATTAAACCTGTTCGCACTGCTTCCTGCAGACCGGGCTTACGCAGTGCGGCACCTTTACTTAATGCAGCGGCAAACGCATCCGTTGACATGGCAAGCGATAGTGCAGCAGTGGACGCAAAATTCATTAAGGTCTTTCTTCGATACGAAATACAAGGTTAGAGTAAGCCATACATCATAGGCTTCTCGACCGCACCCTTGCACGCTCGTCGGAATTTATCGACTCGATCAATGCTTATATGATATTGCTCTCGTCTACTTCGATACTCGTGTGCACCGAAACGATAGAGATAGGGTGGCCGACGAGCTCATCAGGGCTTGATCGTGCCCAATACCTTCAAGCTGCCATCGGCTGCCAGCCTGACCACTACACCTTGAGCGGATGCGGGGTACACCCCGGTCAGTGCAGTAATGTTGACCTGGTGCGATACCACCACCAACGCACCCGGCCCACGCCAGCTTGCCAGCACGGCCCTGGCCTGAGCCGTCTGCGCAGCGCTGATTTCAGCTGACGCCATAAAAGACGAATTGAAAGCCGGCTCGTCTTTCACGACATCGCCAAATGCCAGGCGCGCCGTATCACGCGTACGGCACCACTGCGACGTCAGCACTGCGCCCACATTGATCTTGCGGCTGCGAAACTGCTCGCCCAGCTTGCGTGCCTCTGCTCTGCCCTTGTCGTCCAGATTGCGCTGCGTAGGGCAATCATCGAGCTTGAAGCTCGGCGGGTCACCGATGCCCGGTGCCGTGGCATGGCGAAAGAGGACGATGGTGTTGGGCTGCAATAACTCACCCCATGCGTCTTGGGCATGTGCAGTCGTAGCGAAAGACATGGATACCGTCGCTAAAACGAAGCAAAGCCCGGTCATCACAGATTGAAAAGTGGACTTCCCTCGATTCCGTGGACACATTGTTTAAGCGCACCGTAGATTTTCAAATTGTACTGAGCTGATTTAGCCGATGGTTCAGTAACAGCGTTTCGGCAACATGAAGCCTGGATAAGCCATACGCTTATCTGAGTTTATTCACATTAAATGTTCAGCGAACTCTCAGAATGGAATATCGTCATCCATATCGCTGAAATTCGGCGCAGCCTTGGCCGGCTGACGAGCACCGCCGCCCGAACCACCACCGCTGCCGCCATTACCGCCGGCACCACCACCTGACGACTGCCGCGGAGCTGGTGCACCCGAGCCATAATCCTCGTCCATCGCCGCCCCACCCCCCATGCCTTGCCGGCTACCCAGCATCTGCATCGAATCGGCAATGATTTCTGTAGTGTAACGCTCAATATTTTCTTTGTCGGTCCATTTGCGTGTTTGCAAACGGCCTTCGATGTAGATCTGCGAACCTTTCTTCAAATATTGGCCGGCAATTTCTGCAAGCTTGCGATAAAAGGTGACGCGGTGCCACTCGGTCAATTCTTTCTTTTCGCCACTAGTTTTGTCTTTCCAACTTTCCGTAGTGGCGATTGCAACGTTGGTGACAGCGTCGCCGTTTGGCATGTAACGGGTTTCCGGGTCACGCCCGAGATTGCCGACGATAATGACTTTATTGACCGATGCCATAACTTGTTTCTCCTGATTGATATGTGGCGATGTACAGCCCACGATTATAAGCGACCGACCGCCTCGAAACCGGCGATTTTAGGCTGATACGACGGCAATCAAAACCCGCTATAGTGATGAGTTGAGCAATCGATTTTGATGAAAGCGGTGAATGGAAGAAATACGCATTCGGGGCGCTCGTACCCATAATCTGAAAAACATCAACCTCGATCTGCCACGCAACAAGCTGGTCGTCATCACCGGGCTTTCCGGCTCCGGAAAATCTTCCCTGGCTTTCGATACGTTGTATGCCGAAGGCCAACGTCGGTACGTAGAATCGCTGTCCTCCTATGCCCGGCAATTTTTGCAGTTGATGGAAAAGCCGGATGTCGATTTGATCGAAGGCCTGTCGCCAGCGATCTCCATCGAGCAGAAAGCCACCTCGCACAACCCCCGCTCGACGGTCGGCACCGTCACGGAAATCCACGATTATCTGCGCCTGTTGTACGCCCGGGTGGGCACGCCCTACTGCCCGCAGCATCCGGAAAAGCCTCTCGCCGCGCAATCGGTGTCGCAGATGGTGGATGCAGTGCTGGCGCTACCCGAAGATACCAAACTGATGATTCTTGCACCGGTAGTAGCCAACCGCAAAGGCGAGCATGTCGATCTGTTCGAGCAGATGCAGGCGCATGGCTTCGTGCGCTTTCGGGTGCAAAGCGGCACGGCCAAAGCACGCATCGTCGAGGTGGACGACTTACCCAAACTCAAGAAGGCCGAGAAGCACACCATCGACGTGGTGATCGACCGCATCAAGGTCAATGCCGAGATCAAGCAGCGGCTGGCGGAAAGTTTCGAGACGTGTTTGCGCCTGGCGGATGGCCGAGCGATCGCACTGGAAATGGATAGCGGCACCGAGCATCTGTATTCCAACAAGTTTGCCTGTCCTACCTGTGGCTATTCATTGCAGGAACTGGAGCCGCGGCTGTTTTCCTTTAACAACCCGATGGGTGCCTGCCCGGAATGCGACGGCCTCGGGCACATCGAGTTTTTCGATCCGAAGCGGGTGGTGGCGTTTCCGAATTTATCGCTAGCCTCGGGTGCGGTCAAAGGATGGGACCGGCGTAACCAATTCTATTTCCAGATGCTGACCAACCTGGCCACGCACTACAAGTTCGATGTAGACGTGCCGTTCGAGCGCCTGGCCACGGTAGCGCAAGAGGTGGTGCTGTACGGCTCGGGCAAGCAGACGATTCCTTTCTCTTATGTAAACGAGCGCGGCCGTGCCGTGGTGCGAGAACATTCCTTTGAAGGCGTGGTCAACAACCTGCAACGTCGCTACAAAGAAACCGACTCGATGGCGGTAAAAGAAGAACTCGCCAAATTCATCAATGAAAAGCAATGCCCTTCTTGCGAAGGTGCGCGCCTGCGCGTGGAGGCACGGTTTGTCCGGGTCGGAAATGGTGCGCAACAGCGGGCGATCTATGAAGTCGCGGCGACGCCGCTGCGGGAAACGCTGGCGTTTTTCGAGACATTGAAATTGACGGGCTCGAAGAAAGAGATCGCAGACCGGATCGTCAAGGAAATCGTTTCCCGCCTTAAGTTCTTGAACAACGTCGGCCTGGATTATCTGTCTCTGGAACGTAGCGCCGATACGCTTTCGGGTGGCGAGGCGCAGCGTATCCGATTGGCCTCGCAGATCGGCTCCGGCCTGACCGGTGTGATGTACGTGCTCGATGAACCTTCGATCGGCCTGCACCAGCGCGACAACGATCGTCTGATCACGACCCTGAAACACTTACGCGATATCGGCAACAGCGTGCTGGTCGTCGAACATGATGAAGATGCGATCCGTTGTGCCGATTATGTGGTGGACATGGGTATTGGCGCAGGCGTGCATGGCGGCTCGATCATTGCGCAGGGAACGTTGAAGGAAATCCTGAAGAACAAGGATTCGCTGACCGCCAAATATCTGAACGGCACCTTAGGCATCGCTGTGCCGAAAAAGCGCACGCCACCGAATCTGAAAAAACAGTTCACGATCGTCGGTGCCAGCGGCAACAACCTGAAAAACGTCCAGCTCGATTTGCCAGTGGGCTTACTCACATGCGTAACCGGTGTATCCGGTTCGGGCAAATCGACGCTGGTCAACGATACCTTGTACCACGCTGCAGCACGCCACTTGTACGGCTCACAGGCGGAACCCGCGGCGCATGAATCGGTCTCGGGTCTGGAACATTTCGACAAAGTGATTTCCGTGGATCAGGGCCCGATCGGGCGCACACCTCGCTCGAACCCGGCGACTTATACCGGCCTGTTCACACCGATTCGAGACTTGTTTTCCACGACGCCGACGGCCAAGGAGCGGGGTTATTCGGCTGGAAGATTTTCCTTCAACGTCAAGGGTGGACGCTGCGAAGCTTGCCAGGGCGATGGCGTGCTGAAAGTGGAAATGCATTTTTTGCCGGACGTATACGTGCCGTGCGACGTATGCCACGGCAAACGCTACAACCGCGAAACGCTCGAAGTGCAGTACAAAGGCAAGAACATCACCGAAGTGCTGGGCATGACGGTGGAAGAAGCACATGTATTCTTCAAGCCGGTGCCGATCATTGCGCGCAAGTTGCACACCCTGTTGGATGTCGGGCTCGGATATATTCGCCTGGGGCAAAGTGCGACTACCTTGTCCGGCGGCGAGGCGCAGCGGGTGAAACTGTCTTTGGAGCTATCCAAGCGCGATACCGGGCGCACACTTTATATCCTGGACGAACCGACGACCGGCCTGCATTTTCATGACATCGATCTGCTGCTGAAGGTGATTCACCGGCTGCGCGACCAGGGCAATACGGTAGTCATCATCGAGCACAACCTGGATGTGATTAAAACAGCGGATTGGGTCATCGATTTGGGGCCAGAAGGCGGGGCCGGCGGCGGACAAATTATTGCCACCGGCACGCCGGAGGATGTGGCGCAAAATCCTGCCAGCTTCACAGGGCAGTATCTGGCACCTCTGGTGCGGCAGCGAAAATCGGCCTGACCCGGCTGCTAGCCACAGAAAATCATCTCAGGCAACCTCAGTTACGCAAAGTAAGAAAATCAGTAGCCTTGGCTTTGGTTGTATAACTGCGCAGCGTAGTCCGCCTGCTGTTGCTCCAACGCTGCCTGCGTCTGCTGTTCCAACAACAGCGATGTCTGCTGGTCAGCTAATTGCTCAGCGCAGTAGTCCGCCTGCTGCTGCTGGGCTGCGTCGTGAAGCATTTGTTGTTGCGCGTCGCAGGCATCCTGGGCGGGTGGTGTGTCGTAGACAAACTGTGCTTGTTGCTGCTGGGCTTCGTAGGCGGCTTGCTGCTGCTGGGCTTCGTAGGCGGCTTGCTGCTGCTGGGCTTCGTAGGCGACCTGTTGCTGCTGGGCTTCGAAAGCGACCTGTTGCTGCTGTTGCGCATCATAAGCAATTTGTTGCTGCTGTTGCGTATCGTATGCGATTTGTTGCTGCTGTGCATTGCAGGCATGTTGATCTGCATTGTGTGAGGTCATGGCCGCATTCCAATCGTTGGAACCGTCAGACCCTTGCCACATTTGTTTCCTGAATAAATTCATCCTTTGCGCATCGTTGGCGAAATATCCGGCAAATTGTGAGTCGACCGAAGCTGCAGCACCCATGCCATAGGCGAGATGCGCAGGATGTCCAACCTGTGCGGGATATGCACCTTGTGCAGGATATGCACTTTGTACAGGATGAGGAGCATGGGAGGTATACCCGGCGGTTGCCGGATGCCCGGTGTTTGTCGAATACGCATTGCCTGCGGGATAGTTGAAACCCGGTGACGGCGGCAGGTTTCCGGGTGCCGCATTCGGCATCGGGCCCGCCGCGCTGAATTGCCGGATGCCGTTGGTAAGCTTTTTCTTCAAACGGCTGAATTTGTTGTCGCCACGATTGATCGTAGGAAAATTGTCTGCCCGGCTGCTGTTGCCATCCACTCCAGGATTCGTTTGCATCGGCCAGGTGCTTGCTGGGCCGCCATTATACTGACCTACCGGTTTATCTCTCACGATGACCCTCTCGTTGATGTTTGTTGCGACTAACCGGTGCAGCGCTCCGATCTGCTACTGAAAGTAATACACCGGTTGCGCACTCAGGGCAATACAGAAGTGATCATCGAGCACAGTCTGGACGCGATCAAGACAACCAGCTGGATTGTTGATCTGGCACCGGAGGGCGGGGACGGGGACGGGGACGGGGACGGGGACGGCCAGATCAACGCTACTAGCACGCCGGACGATGTGGCGCAGAATCCGGCTAGCTTTACCGGTCAGTATCTGGCACCAATGGTTAGGCAGCGCAAGTCAGCTTGATAGCGGCTGGCACACATTTAGCCAGCCGAATCAATAATCTTGCATCGCTGCCTGTTGCATTTCTTGCATGGCAATATTAGCTTGCTCTTGCTCCATTAATTGCTGATCTTGCAACACCCCGGCCGCGTCGGTCTGCTGCTGCTCATAGGTATTTTGCTCATACGTATTCTGCTCAAGAGTCTGCTGTTCTAAAAGATTATTTGCTGTCATTTGTGCCTCTTGCCTATTCGCATACTGAGCATCTTCAGCACCGTCAGCACCGTCAACATTGTACGTGTCGTCCATGATACTAAATGGATCTACACGTAACGGCCTCTTTTGAAGCCGTTTCATATGCTCTTGTTCATAGCCCAACCAACGATTTAGCGGATATTGGCCTTGGGAAAAATCTGGTTTGTCTATACCGTAGCCGATCATCACAAAAGGCATGGCCCTTTTAGCAGGAGTTGCCCCAGAATGTGGAGGTGCAACGTGCGAAGTGACCGGAGGCGTGTTCATAGTTGCATGTGAGGCATTTGCGAAAGGAATATTTGCTGGTACCTGTTGGGATTGGCTTGCCACCGGGTCAGGATGTGCCGCTGCATGCGAACGCGCTGTCGGAAACTGATTCGCCGCAGGATACGGGTGTGATGCGGGATATTGTTGTTGTGCCGAGTAGGACTGTTGCGCAGGGTGCTGCTGTTGCGTAGGGTGATGCATCTGTGCAGACTCATGCTGCTGTGCAGGGTATTGATTCGAATGCGGCAATACTGGTGATAGGTCACTTTGCCCAAACGCTATGCGGCATACTTCCGCACCATGTGCACTAGCATTGGCTAGTAACTCGGATATTGGTTGATGTCGTGCCGGCGGATATTGATGCGCTGCCGGATACTGATTGGCCGTTGGATAATGAGTCTGGTTCGCCGCTTGATACTGCTGTTCTGCTGAATGCTGATTTTGAAACGGTGCCTGATATTGATCTGCTGTCGGGTACTGGTTCGCAGCGGGAAAATAGTTTGATCCCGCATGTTGGGGAACCGATGGTTGTTGATTTTCCACCAAATCGTAATTCGCGTAAGGATAGCCGCCACGTGCAGCGCTCGACCCAGGAGGGGATGCAGAAAATGCATGACCAGAATTACTTGAGAACAATTTTTTTGCTTTGTTCTTCAAACTGTTGAATTTTGTGTTGGCAGTAGTTGCAGTACCGCCATTTGCCGTCGGTTGCTCGACCTCGTGTTCAGTATTGGATTGCATCGCCCCTGCGCTGGTGCTAGCGCTTGAACCAATCGGGCTTGGGGGTCTATTTCGCATGATTTACCTCGGTTTGCGGATGCCTACCACGGTACAACCTGCCAAATGGGGTTGTACTGCTATTTTCCTAAAAATTGATTCTGCTCACCTATCGCGAAATAGTCAACCTGACAAAACTGTGATGAAGAAAATTGGTTTAATTTTTTTTTGAAATATTACATATGAGGCATCGGGTAAGAAATCTCCCGTGATGCAGATACGCCCTCCGCCTTTGAACAATTATATTCCTACCGCTGCGATAGCAACTCCATAACTTGCAATATCACCGCATCGCAAACTGCTCAGAAATTCAAGTGCAATTTTGACGCGGCTCTTGAACATTACGAAATCGTAATTTTATTTCTGACTAGAAATGCCCTACTTCATTGATAACTTCAATTCTGGAACAACTTCAGTCGTTCTAGCAACCCGCATGAGTTTCAAATCAATGTAATGGCCGGATTCTACGTGGTTGCCCGCAGCGCGGGACATGGCATAAAGTTTTCTAAGGGCGGGATTGAACTAACCCCCTCATCTTAAACAGACTAACCGCGGTGCCTGCATGCTGATAACATTAAGCTTTATGTCCAAAATCGTTTATTTAAAAATCAGATATGGCAGCTTTGCAATCATCTTTAAGTCCAAATTAATTAATTTCACAACCACATCTTTATCAATGGTCACAACTTGAAGTCAATATAGGCAATAGGCAAATTTGATGCTCAGCGTACCAAACACGTGCCTCAAACAAAGCTCAGGAGGTTTTACACAAAACTCGCTGATACCACCGACGAAACACTGCAATATGACATGTTGCTAGATAAAATTTTCACAAGACAAAGTTTTTTAAACATACGGATTAGATCGCATAAAATCCGTCGTAAACTCAAGTGTCTGCTTCGCATTAATCACGTCAACTAGTTGCTGATACTCCCGTTCATGCGCTCGCTGTTCACGCTGTAAACTTTGCTTTTCACGTGATTGATTCAATCGATCATGAGCCAGTTCCGATCGCTTTTCGCATTCACGTAATCGATTCAATACATCTTCATGCGCCTTTATTTTTTGAAGTCGGTACTGCGCTCGCTCCTGCAACTGGGTATTTGATAAATGGCCAACTGGCTGGGCGTCGAATCTATCGATTTTGTCGTGGAATTCAGCGAGGAAATCCTTATAAGTTAAACCAGTCCTAGAGTCAACTTCCGCTTCTTCGGTTGGAACACCCGGTGGCGAAGCAGCTCTTTCCGTTGGAGGAATTTCCTGCTCTACATGCTGGACCGCAGGTGCAGGCTCGAATGCGGATGCGGGTGCAGTTGCAGGTGCGTAGAGTTCTGGATTACACAACCTATTTATTGAGTCTATCGACAGGTCAGGCACCCCGAAGTATTCTTGGGCTATCACTGGCTCTGTCTGAGCAGCAAGATTATTGAGCCTTGCGATTGTCTCGGATGGTGAAAAATGTTGCGCTGGATGCTGGTATTGCGCTGGATACGGGTGTTGCGCTGGATGCTGATATTGCGCTGGATACTGGTTTGGCGCTGGATGCTGGTATTGCACTGGATACTGGTTTGGTGCTGGATGCGGCAATATGGGTGACAGATCGCTTTGCCCAAACGCGATGCGGCACACATCTGCAGCATGCGCAGAAGCGCTAGGTAGGAACCAAGATCCTAGAAAACTTTGCGCCGGCGGGTGTTGATAGGTTACAGGGTGCTGATTTGCATAAGGATAGCCGTTATGCTGGACAGCCGAATTATCTGGGGAAGCTGCAAACGAATCGCCCGACAGACAAGAACCCAGTTTTTTTGCCTTTTTTTTCAAGGACTTGAACTTGTCGCTAACGCCGTTCGCTGATTGGTTGTTCGACGCCGTATGGTTAAAATCCGCTTCGGTATTGGATTGCGTTACCCACGCACTAGCGCTAGCACCGGTCGGCATTGGGGGTCTGTTTTTCACGATTCGCCTTGATTGAAGGATGTTCGACACGAGACAGCTGGTGGAAAAGCGCTGTTTGCTATCTTCTAATTAAAGGATGTTGCGCATGTATGTCAAGATTGTCAACCTTACAAAACTGTTTTGAAATTTTTACGCCAATTCTTCGAAAAGACAAGTAGTTATTACGCCAATACGCGCTCAGCCTTTGAGCAGCCGCGTCTCAGCCTGCGCAACGACCGAGGTCACGCCCCGCAAAACAACCGTATCGCCGGCTTCTAGGCGGGTGGCAGGTGTAATCTCCAGGCGGTCTTTCAACCGGCGCAGCATGGTGATTTCGCAGCCGATCAGCGATAGTTTCAATGCTTCGATGGTTTTGCCCACGGCATTGGCATGCGCGCTGAGCGTGACGGAATGCAGGCGTACATGCAAGTGATCCGCATCGTCGGCGGCATCGCCCGCTCCATGAAAATAACCGCGTAACGATTCGTACCGTTCGTCTCTAGCTGCCTGCACGCGATGCACTACACGGCGTAGCGGCACGCCAAGCAATACCATGGCATGGGAAGCCAACATCAAACTGCCCTCCATCAGCTCCGGCACCACTTCAGTAGCACCAGCGGCGCGCAGACGCTCAAGGTCGGTGTCGTCGTGGCTGCGCACAATTACCGGCAGGCTCGGCGCAAGTTCGTGTGTCAGATGCAGCACCCGCAGTGCAGAGGCGGTATTCGTGTAAGTGATGACTAACGCAGCAGCCCGGTGCACGCCTGCCGCGATCAGGCTTTCGCGGCGTCCGGCATCGCCATAAGAAACGTTGGCACCGCTGGCCTGTGCTTCCGATACCCGGTCTGGCTCCAAATCGAGCGCATGATAGGCAATCTTTTCTTCCTGCAGCATGTGCGCCAGGTTTTGACCACTGCGGCCGAAACCGGCAATGATCACGTGCTTTTGAACCGTCATGGTTCGGGCAGCGATAGCGGTCAGGTTCAACGATTGCACCATCCACTCGTTGGCAGAAAACTTCATGACGATCGCGTCCGCTCGGGCGATCAGGAATGGGGCGGCGAGCATCGACAGCACCATCGATGCCAAGATCAGCTGAATCAGCAGTGGATCGAGCAGCTGCAGCCCGCCGGCTTGATTAAGCAGCACGAAGCCGAATTCGCCTGCCTGTGCCAGCCCGAGCCCAGTACGTATCGATACACCGGTAGGGGCACCGAAAAATTTCGCCAGTGCGGTAATCAGCCCGAACTTCATCAGCACCGGCCCGATTAGCAACAGTAGCACCAGCCACCAATGCTCCATGATCAGCGGCACATTTAACAACATGCCGATGGTGATAAAAAAGAGCCCCAACAGCACATCGCGGAAGGGCTTGATATCTTCCTCGACCTGATGCCGGTATTCGGTTTCGGAAATCAACATGCCGGCGACGAATGCGCCCAGCGCCAGCGATAGGCCGGCACGCTCGGTAAGCCATGCGGCACCCAGGGTGATAAGCAGCAGGTTGAGCATGAACAATTCTTGCGAGCGCCGCTGCACGACGATGCGAAACCAGTGCCGAAGCAATTTCTGCCCGATGAACAACAATAGGAACAGCACCAGCATCGCTTTCAGCGTCGCCCAGGCTAGGGTAGCGAGCAGGTCGCCACCCGGCTTGGTCAATGCTGGCACGATGATCAGCAACGGCACCAGCGCCAGATCCTGAAACAGCAGCACGCTCATGATGCGCCGGCCGTGCTCGCTTTCCAGTTCCAGCCGCTCGGTGAGCATTTTCGAGACGATGGCAGTCGATGACATAGCCAGCGCCCCGCCGAGCGCGAATGCCGCTTGCCAGGTGATATTGAAAAACGACGGCAGGAAGAGGCTGCATCCCCAGCCGAACAACATCGTGACAACGACCGTGAGTAGCACCTGCGCCATACCCAGCCCGAACACGATGCGGCGCATTGCCAGCAGCTTCGGCAGAGAAAATTCCAGGCCGATCGAAAACATCAGGAACACCACGCCAAACTCGGCAAGCGTGTGGGTGGCGGCGTTGTCTTGCGCCCAACCTAGTGCATGCGGGCCTATAGCGATGCCGGCAACTAGATAACCCAGCATTGGCGGCAGGTGCAGCATGCGAAATGCCACGACGCCGAGCACGGCAGCGCTAAGCAGCAATAATGTCAATTCGAGGGAAGAAAAATTCATAAGAAGCAGCGAAAGGCGTCGCAGAAGACTAGGCAGGAAACCGGGCAAAAACAGGGCAAAGGCCAGGCGCGAGATAACGCAAAAAACGACATGACCAACACGCCGACCTTTGTTAGCTCTGGCAGGTTTTTTGCTTTTGTAATTGGTTTATACTTTCGGCATGAGTGTACCCCATGCAAAAAGCTTGCCTGCCGAAATTATTGCCGATGTTGCACAGCGTGCACTATATATGGCTCGGCAAACCTTGCAGATCGAAGCCGATGCCATCATTGGCTTGAAAAACCGGCTCTCGGACAGTGCAGAGGACCCATTTGCCAAAGCCGTTGCGCTACTACTGTCTTGCAATGGCAGGGTAGTGGTGTCCGGGATCGGCAAATCCGGACACATCGCCCGCAAAATCGCCTCGACTTTGGCTTCGACCGGAACGCCTGCGCTGTTCGTGCATGCGGCCGAGGCCACACACGGCGATCTTGGCATGATTACCAGCAACGATGTACTAATCGCCTTATCTAATTCCGGCGAGGCAGCCGAATTGCTGGCGATCGTACCGATCGTAAAACGGCTCGGTGCGGGCTTGGTTGCCATGACGGGCAGTGACGAATCGAGCTTGGCGCGGCTGTCACAGGTGCATTTGAATGTGGCAGTGGCCCAAGAAGCTTGCCCGTTGAATCTGGCACCGACCGCCAGCACCACCGCTGCTCTGGCGATGGGCGACGCTCTGGCCGTGGCACTGCTGGATGCGCGTGGCTTTGGAGAAGCCGATTTTGCCCGCTCGCATCCGGGCGGCGCACTTGGCCGGCGCTTACTCACCCACGTGCGCGATGTAATGCGCACCGGCGAAGCGATTCCCAGCGTGACTGCCGATGCGAGCCTCTCGGCGGCACTGCTGGAAATTACCCGCAAAGGCATGGCGATGACGGCAGTAGTCGATGATGATTTCAAACCGATCGGTGTGTTTACCGACGGCGACCTGCGCCGTCTGATCGAGCACGTACAGGATTTCTCCCGGTTGGTCATTGCCGATGTCATGCACGCCGGGCCGCGTACCATCGGCCCGGATCAACTAGCGGTGGAAGCGGTGGAGATCATGGAACGGTTTCGCATCAATCAGTTGCTGGTGGCCGACGAGGCAGGTGCGCTGGTCGGCGCTTTGCATATTCACGACCTGACCCGCGCGAAGGTTATCTGATGCCCGTGCCGGAGACAGCCGTGGAAACAGCCACCGTAGCGACCAACCTGACTGCGGATATATTGAGCCGTGCGGCCCAGGTACGGCTGATGATTTTCGATGTCGACGGTATTCTCACCGATGGCAGCCTGCACTTCGGCGCCGACGGCGAAGCCATGAAACGTTTTAACGTCTTGGACGGGCATGGCATCAAGCTGCTGCAACAAAACGGTATCGTGACGGCGATCGTCAGTGCACGCAGTTCGCCGATCGTATTACGTCGTGCCACCGATCTGGGAATCGGCCATGTGGTGCAGGGCGTGCACGACAAGCGAAGCGCTCTGGCGGAATTGTGTGCGGCCACTAATATCGATGCAGATGCGTGCGGCTTTATCGGCGACGACTGGCTCGATCTGCCGGTATTGATGCGGGTCGGTTTTGCAGCGAGTGTGCCGAATGCCCACCCGGAGGTGCGCGCCAGAGTGCATTACGTGACGCAGGCTGCCGGCGGAAGCGGTGCCGCGCGGGAAGTCTGCGATCTGCTATTACGCGCGCAGAACAAATACGATGCGGCGCTTGCGCCTTATTTGCTATGAACTGGCGCCTACGTTCACGCCGCAACGCCAACCGCTACCGCCTGCTGTTTTTTCTTAGCGGTGCCATCGGGCTGGCGCTGGCCAGCTTTTGGTTGCTGCAGGTCGTCAACAAACAGGCTGAAACCGCGGCACCGGACCAGCGCCGCAACGAGCCGGATTATTACGTCGAAAAATTCAATTTCGTCCGCATGTCGATGACCGGTGAGGCGCGCTACAACGTCTCCGGCGCGCGGATGGTGCATCGGCCGTTGGACAATACGTATGAAATCACGCTGCCGATCGTGCACAGCCTGAGCCCTGGTAAGCCGCCGCTGATGGTACGTTCCGAGCGCGCCGTAGCCACGCCGGACAGCAACCAAATCAACATGATCGACCAGGTTGTGGCGGATCGCCCTGCCTCGCCTGAGAGCGAAGCGTTTAACCTAAAGTCGGAATATCTGCAGATTTTCCCGGATGAAGAAATCTTGCGTACCGACAAGGAGGTCGACATCGTACTCGGGCAAGCTCGCATGAGTGGTGTGGGCATGGTGGCAAACAACGCCACGCGTGAGATCAGCCTGGCGCAACGGGTGCGTGGGACGTTCCCGCCGCGGGGTACGGCGCAATGAAATGTCGTAGATGTTTTTAGCTAAAGATTGCCTGAAATAAACTAGAACAAACTGGAAATTCGATGAAACGTATTTGTTCTTTGATGCTGTGCCTGCTGAACCTGTTCGTGACGAATCTTGCATTTGCCGAACGCGCCGATTCTGAAAAACCGACCGATATCGCCGCGGACCAGATGACCCACGACGACGTAAAACAGGTCAATACGTTTTCCGGGAATGTGGTGCTGACGCGCGGCACGCTGCTGATGAAAGCCGGGCGGGTCGTCGTTACCCAGGATCGCGCCGGTTACCAATCGGCCACGATGTACGCCGCCCCCGGCGCATTGGCGACGTTTCGCCAGAAACGCGATGGTGCGCCCAATCTTTGGGTAGAAGGGCAAGCCGAGCGTATTGAATACGACGGCCGTACCGAATTGGTCAAACTATATACCCGGGCAAAATTGCGCCGTCTGGAAGGCACCAAGCCCACCGACGAAATCGAAGGTGATTTCATTTCCTACGATACGCGCGCCGAATTTATCTCTGTTAACAACAATCAGCCAGGTGCAGCACCTGGCACCGGACGCATCAAAGCAGTGATTCAGCCGCGTATTGAAGCTAAAGAACCATGATGAGCGCCAGCACCTTGACCGTGCGTGGCTTGCAAAAAAGCTACGGTGTGCGCCAGGTCGTACGCGATGTATCGTTGCAGGTCGCCAGCGGCGAAGTCGTCGGCCTGCTGGGGCCGAATGGTGCCGGCAAGACCACGTCCTTTTACATGATCGTCGGCTTGGTGCCTTTGGATGCCGGCGATATCGACCTCGACGGTACAGGTATATCGCATTTGCCGATCCACCGAAGGGCCCGGCTCGGGCTTTCCTACCTGCCACAGGAAGCCTCGGTATTTCGTAAACTCACCGTTCAAGAAAACATTCGGGCGGTGCTGGAACTGCAAAGCGTCGATGGCCGGGCTCTGCCGAAAGCGGCACTGCAGGCACGTCTTGATACGTTGCTGGATGAACTGCAGATCGAACATCTGCGCGACAACCCGGCGCTGTCGCTCTCAGGTGGCGAGCGGCGGCGGGTGGAAATCGCCCGGGCGCTGGCCACCAATCCGCGCTTCGTGCTGCTGGACGAGCCGTTCGCCGGCGTGGACCCGATCGCCGTGATCGACATTCAGCGCATCGTCGGGTTTTTAAAAGAGCGTGGCATCGGGGTCTTGATCACGGACCACAATGTGCGCGAGACGCTCGGCATTTGCGACCGCGCTTACATCATCAACCAAGGTGCAGTGCTGGCCAGCGGCCGGCCGGACGAGATCATCGCCGACGAATCGGTGCGCAGGGTGTATCTCGGCGAGCATTTCCGGATGTGATGGCAGCGTCGGAAAATTCATGAAGCAGAGCCTACAACTTCGCGTCTCGCAACATCTGGCCTTGACGCCGCAGTTGCAGCAGTCGATCAGGCTGCTGCAACTCTCCACGCTGGAACTGCATCAGGAATTGGAGCAGATGTTGACCGACAACCCGATGCTGGAACGGGTGGACGATCCGCTCGATCATTCGGTTCGGCTGCTAGCCGACGGGGCAATCGGCGCGGTTGGCACAACGCCAGAAGGTGCCAGCGTTGATGCCAATGCCGCGCCTTCTGGCGATGGTGATGTAGCCGGCAGCGCCGACGCACCAGATACGTCAGATGGGCCGGCACTTGACACCAATGGCGAAGCCGAGTGGAGCTTCGACGATGTTGCACGCACCGGCAAGGCACCGGACGACGACGACGCCCGTCCTCAACTGGAAACACAGGAAACCACCCTGCGCGAGCATCTGCTCGAACAAATGCGCACAACGGTGCGTGAACTGCGCGACCGGGCGCTGATCGAGCTGGTCATTGATGCGCTAGACGATAATGGTTATCTGGAAGAACCACTGGAAGCAATTCACGCCCGATTGCCGGCGGAATTGGAAGTCGATCCGGATGAATTGTCGATTGCGTTGAAACTGGTACAAAGCTTCGATCCGCCTGGCGTCGGTGCCTGCGACGCCGCACAATGCCTGGCGCTGCAGATTCGGCGCATGCCGGGTATTGCGATGGTGACACGTCGCAGGGCGCTGGCCATTGTTGAGCGACACCTCCCGATGTTCGCCCAGCGCGACTTCACCAAGCTGAAAAAGCTTCTCGATTGCGACGACGAAGATTTGCGGGAGGCACAATGCGTCATTCGCCAATGCAATCCGCACCCCGGTGCAGCTTTTGCTTCCGGTACCTCCGATTACGTGGTGCCGGACGTAATCGTCAAACGCGCCGGCTCGGGTTGGCAAGTGTTGCTTAACCACGATGTCATGCCCCGCCTGCGGGTGAACGCTTTGTATGCCGGCATTCTTAAGCAGAGCAAGGGCGATGGATCGCTGACTTCCCAGTTGCAGGAAGCCAAATGGCTGATCAAGAACATGCGCCAGCGTTTCGATACGATTTTGCGCGTTTCCGAAGCAATTGTTGAAAGACAAAGAAACTTTTTCTCGCATGGCGCGGTCGCAATGAGGCCCCTTGTCTTGCGCGAGATAGCTGATACACTGGGTTTACACGAGAGCACAATTTCCCGTGTGACAACACAAAAGTACATGCTTACCCCGCATGGAATGTTTGAACTGAAGTATTTTTTTGGTAGTCATGTAGCAACAGAAGCGGGTGGCGAAGCCTCATCTACCGCCATTCGTGCCTTGATTAAACAATTGATAGGAGCTGAAAACCCGAAAAGTCCCTTCTCTGACAGCAAGATTGCAGACATGCTGGGAGAACAGGGCATGGTGGTCGCCCGACGTACCGTGGCAAAGTACCGCGAAGCCCTGAAGATCGCCCCAGTTTCCCTGCGTAAGGCCCTGTAGTTTTAACGTGTTGCAACCGTTGCTGTGTTCCCCGGCATTACCGGAACCGCCAGCGATATCACTTAGGAGCGCCGTATGAATCTGACAATCAGTGGACATCATCTTGACCTGACACCCGCCATCCGCGAATATGTAGAAGCCAAGCTCGAGCGTATTCGACGACACTTCGATCACGTGATCGACATCGCGGTCATCCTGACCGTCGATAAGCTTCCCCAAAAAGAAAAACGACAGAAAGCTGAGATCAATCTGCGCGTGCGCGGCAAAGACTTACACGCCGAAAGTCTCGCCCATGATTTATATGCCGCCATTGACGCGTTGATCGATAAGCTGGATCGCCAGGTGATTAAGTACAAAACCAAGATTCAGGATCATCATTCGGCAATCAAACGTTCACCGGAATTGATTGCATCTGCTGCGGTTTCTTGACGAAATCGGTTAGTTAGCGGTTTTTACAGCGTTTTATTGCTAGTAAAACGACATAGGGGCGCAGAAATGCGCCTTTTTTGCTGAATTGCTCTGTTGAATCTTTTTCTTCTCACCAAAAGTTTTCGCCAACAACATCAATAGCATTGCAATTTATAGCGAGTTTAGCTAAATTATCGAAAATCCCTAATATCCCTAAATTCTGTACAAATGTGAATCCACTCAATAATCCCTATGCACCAGGTGCCGGTACGCCACCGCCCGAATTGGCAGGTCGGAACGCGATTCGAGAAAAGACGATGCTTTGTATCAACCGGCTTCGTTTGGGCAGACCGGCAAAGAGCATCATGCTGATCGGCCTGCGCGGTGTAGGAAAAACCGTATTACTGGATCAAATGATGAAGGATGCCGAGGCGACGGGTGTGATCGCTGTACGCATTGAGGCGCCTGAGGGGCGTTCGTTGCCAGCGATACTGGCCCCGCAGCTTCGCTTGGGCCTGCTGAAATTAAGTCGGGTAGCTAAGGCAAAAGACATCGCAATAAGGGGATTACAAGCACTTGCCGGATTTGTCGGCAAGATGAAACTGACGTTTAACGATATCGAAGTCGGCATCGACTATGCTCCGGAGCCTGGTCTGGCCGACAACGGCGATCTTGAAGGCGATTTGACCGTACTGCTAGAGCAGGTCGGTGCAGCAGCCAAAGCAGCCGACACATTGGTTGCCATCTACATCGACGAGTTGCAATACGTGCCTGAGCCGCAAATGGCGGCGTTGATTTCGGCATTACATCGCTGTGCGCAGTCGAAGTTGCCCCTGACGGTCGTGGGTGCGGGCTTGCCGCAATTAAGAGGACGCATGGGTGAAGCAAAGTCTTACGCCGAACGGCTGTTCGATTTCTCGGAGATCGGCCCGCTCGAGGCGCAGGATGCAAGTGATGCAATCGTCAAACCGGCGCAAAGCGAAGGCGTGGAGATCGACAACGAAGCCGTGGCGCTGATTATGCACTACACAAAAGGCTACCCCTATTTTTTGCAGGAATGGGGCAAACATGCCTGGGATCTTGCCTTGGCCAGCCCAATATCCAAAACCGATGTTGAAGCGGCATCCATTGAAGCAATTGCCACGTTAGATGAAAGTTTCTTTCGCGTGCGCTTCGATCGCTTAACGCCCGGCGAGAAAAAATATCTCCGCGCTATGGCGGAGTTGGGCCCAGGCCCGCACCGCTCCGGCGATATTGCTGTTGGACTTGGCCGTGAAGTTTCGTCCCTGGGCCCGGTGCGCAGCAGCCTGATTGCAAAAGGAATGATCTGGAGCCCTACACATGGCGACACCGCTTTTACGGTGCCCCTGTTCGACGAATTCATGAAACGGATAATTCCTGATCCGAATTGAAGTTTACCTGTCAAATCGTAGATTCGGTTAAGCCTCGACCGCCTCTCATGGTTACTAGATCACTGCCTCCGCTTCGCGACTATCGGCCGCATCTATCCAACTTTTTTAGCTTCCGTTTTTTGGTGCTTCCGGCAGCTTTGAGGCTGCAGCGTGCAGGTCGCGCATGAGCTCTGCTTTAACTTCGCCTGAAGTAGGAAGCGATGCAGCGAATTGCTCCAGTTTGGCTGACAAATCTTGTTTCACAAGCTCGCTTCTTTCTGCTTTGGGCAGTTTCGACACGTCAGCAATCAAATTTTGCAACGTTTCTTTTTCGTCCGCGCTAACATCGAAATGATCAGCGGCAGAAGCTGGATTACGTGCTATTTGCTCTGCGATACTGTTCAGTTCCGCACTAGGTTTCTTTGTGTTTTGCAAAAATGCGTGGCGCCAAACTTCCGTGCCTTCGGCAATTTGCGGGGTCGAATTCGAGCTTGCAGCAGCGGCGCGGGGCAATTTGGCAAGCGGTGACTCTGCCGATAATTTTGCAGCGGGTCGGGGCGAGGCAATTGGCCGGGCTGAAGCCGCAGCAGCAGCACTGGATTCTCCGGTCTCGCGTAATGTATCTGCGATGCCTGCACTTAGTTTAGTTTTCATCGGATTCTCCTTCATATGTGATTGTATAAAATAGATGGCGCGATCCAAAAAATCTCGTCAGCCATTTAGAGCAATTACTTTAAAGTGTTAATTAAAAGACAGCAACTCAAATTGTTTTAAAGCATTATTTTGCTGTGCTTTTTATTGCCTGGTTAAGTGTGTTCGGTCCAGAAAATACGCTGTATATCGCGGAACGTTCAAACTTAAACATTTAATACTTGGTACTTAATTGTCAACACACATCATGACCTGGCTGATCACAAAATATCTTATCACTTCGGCAATCGTCGTCGCCGTCTCCGAACTGGCCAAACGCAGCGACCGTATAGGCGGGCTGGTGGCGGCGCTTCCGATGGTGACTTTTCTGGCATTGATCTGGCTTTATGTTGAAAAGCAGCCAGCAGAGAAGATCGCCAGCCATGCCTGGTATACCTTTTGGTACGTCGTGCCGACGCTGCCGATGTTTCTCGCCTTTCCATTGCTGCTATCCCGGATCGGATTCTGGTACGCCCTACTCGCTTCGGCATGCATCACGATGCTCTGTTTTTTTGCGTTCGCATTGGTCGTCCGACGATTCGGCATCGAACTGCTGTAGCCAGCAAAAAACCAGCGACAAAATAGCGGCAATGCGGCGGTCAAGGTGATAAAGTCCTGCTGGTTTTATTCTACCGCTTGCTTTAAGGCCACCAATTCGATGCCATCCTCCATCTCGCGTGTATCTACCAGGCTAGACGCCACATCCAGTGACACGCCTCGTAATCTACGTTTTGCCTGCTTCACTCCCCTCACTACCTGCGCAGGCTTGACCGGCTTGATAAGTTTGATCGCCGTCGGCCTGCCAGCCCACGCTGCCGAGCCCGAGGAACAATTGGGAACGGTGGTGATTCAGGCTTCGCGCAACAGCCAGCTGGGCATCGCCGAATCTGCCAATACCGGCGTCGTCACGCAAGAGCAATTGCAGGCGCGCACGGTGTATCGGGCTGGGGAGCTGCTGGAAGCCACGCCCGGCTTGATCGTCAGTCAACACAGTGGCGAAGGCAAGGCAAACCAGTTTTACCTGCGCGGCTTCAACCTCGACCACGGCACGGATTTCCGCACCACGATCGACGGCATGATCGTCAATCAACGTAGCCATGGCCACGGCCAGGGCTGGACGGATCTGAATTTTCTGATTCCGGAATTAACCACCCGGCTCGACTATCGAAAGGGGCCGTACTACGCCGTCGAAGGCGATTTTGCCTCCGCCGGCGCGGCAAGTGTGGTGTATGCCGACCGGCTCGAGCGTGGCATTGCCAGCGTCGGCATTGGCCAGAACGGCTTTCGCCGGACGCTGCTGGCCGATTCACCGGCTTTCGGCAATGGCAATTTACTGTACGCGCTGGAGCTGTTTCATAACGACGGCCCGTTCACCAATCCTGATCGTTACCGCAAGGTCAACGGCGTGCTGCGCTATAGCGAAGGCACTGCCGCCAACGGTTTCAACGTCACGGCAATGGCGTATCGCGGCAAGTGGAATGCCACCGACCAGATTCCGCGGCGTGCGGTCGATAGCGGCGAACTCGGACGTTTCGATGCCATCGATACTACCGATGGCGGCGATGCACACCGTTACAGTCTCTCAGGCGCATGGCGACGTACAACCAGCGCCGGTATGACGCGCGTCAACGTTTATGCCATTCACAATGAACTGGATTTGTATTCCAACTTCACCTACTTCCTCGACGACCCGGTCAATGGCGACCAGTTCAACCAGCGCGACCGGCGCACTACCACCGGCCTGAATGCCAGCCATGCTCTGCCTACGCCACTGTTCGGCAGGGA
Source organism: Pseudomonadota bacterium (assembly GCA_040385645.1). Lineage (GTDB taxonomy): Bacteria > Pseudomonadota > Gammaproteobacteria > Burkholderiales > Burkholderiaceae_D > JANXSS01. The sequence continues at coordinate 41,356 of JAZKGZ010000014.1, read as the reverse complement.
ATCCGAAACCACGATCGGCCTGCAACTACAAAACGACAATATCTACAATGGCCTGTACAGCACAGCCGCCAGGCAGCGGCTGAGCACGACCCGCGAAGACCATATCGTCGAGGGTAGCGCCGGGCTGTATCTAGAAAACACCACACGTTGGGCGGATAAATTCAAGACCGTGGCCGGCTTGCGCCAGGATTTTTATCGCTTCGATGTGCGTAGCGACAATCCGGCCAATTCCGGCAAAACCAATGACCGCATCACCAGCCCCAAGCTCAACCTGATTTTCGGGCCATGGGCCAAGACGGAGTATTACGTCAATCTCGGCACCGGTTTTCATAGCAACGACGCGCGCGGGACGACCATTTCCATCGACCCCAAAACCGGCGCAGCGGCAGATCGGGTACCGGCCCTGGTACGCGGTAAAGGGGCCGAGGTGGGCATGCGGACCGAAATCGTGCCGGGACTGCAGAGTTCGCTGTCGATCTATCAGCTTGCCTTCGACTCTGAATTGGTGTTCGTGGGCGATGCCGGCACCACCGAAGCCGGACGACCGAGCCGCCGGGTCGGTTTCGAATTCAATAACTACTACAAGCCGACGCGTTGGTTGACGGTGGACGCCGATATCGCATTTGCCAAGGCGCGCTTCCGCGACGCCGACCCGATCGGTAACCGCATACCGGGCGCAGTCGAAGGCGTGGCTTCGCTGGCTGCATCGGTGGACGACCTCGGCCCGTGGTTCGGCGCCTTGCAATTACGCCTCTTCGGGCCCCGTCCACTCGTCGAAGACAACAGCGTGCGCTCCAAAGGCACCACAACGCTAAACGGCCGCATCGGCTACAAGATCAGCCCGGCGCTACGCCTGGAACTGGAAGGCTTCAACCTGGCCAACCGGCGCGACTCCGCCATCGATTATTTCTATGAATCGCGCCTGGCGAACGAGCCGGTAGGCTCGGCCATATCGGACGTGCATTTTCATCCGATCGAATCGCGCTCGTTCCGGCTGACGCTGACAGCGAATTTTTGATCCTAGCTGACTGATTCAGATTTCATTGACCTGAAACAGGCGGCGATGCTCACGCATCGCATACCTGTCGGTCATGCCGGCGATGTAATCGGCAACCTTGCGCGCCTGCAGGTTGGCAATGCGCGCCGGATCGTCACTGACGGCGAGATAGTCTGGCGGCAACAGCTTCGGCTCTTCGATGAAAGCGTCGAACAATTCGCTGATGATGCGGCGAGCCTTGCTGGTCATACGATTGACCTGATAATGGTGATACAGGTTTTCACGCAAGAAACGTTTAAGTAGTGCCGCTTCGGCACCGACCTTTTCCGAAAAAGCGATCAGCGGCGGCGCATTGCGTACATCTTCCACACTCTGCACACCGGCCTCGCGCATACGTAACTGCGAAGTGTCGATCAGATCGACAATCAGCGCGTTGATCATACGGCGGATCGTTTCGTTAATCGCACGGCGGCCGCCGATACCAGGGAAAGTTTGCTCCACATCCCTACGCTGACGGGCGTAGAAATCGATGTCGTCGAGCTGCGCGGTGGTCAGCAAACCGGAGCGCAAGCCATCGTCGATGTCGTGATTGTTGTAAGCGATTTCATCGGCCAGATTAGCGAGTTGGGCTTCGAGCGTCGGTTGCTTGCGTTCGATGAAGCGCTGGCCGATCTGGCCGAGCTTTTTTGCATTTGCCAGCGAGCAGTGTTTTAAAATACCCTCGCGCGTTTCGAACATCAAGTTCAAACCGTCGAAAGCGCCGTAGCGCTGTTCGAGGGTATCGACTACCCGCAAGCTCTGCATGTTGTGCTCGAAACCACCATGCTGCTGCATGCAGGCGTTCAATGCGTCCTGCCCGGCATGACCGAACGGTGTGTGGCCAAGATCGTGCGCCAGTGAGATTGCTTCGACCAGATCTTCGTTCAGGCGCAGGTTGCGGGCGATCGACCGGGCGATCTGCGCCACTTCGATGCTGTGGGTCAAGCGAGTGCGAAATAGATCACCCTCGTGATTGACGAATACCTGCGTCTTGTACTCGAGCCGGCGGAAGGCGGCGCAGTGGATGATGCGATCGCGGTCGCGCTGGAATTCGGTGCGGGATGCGTCGGGGGCTTCGGCAAACTGCCGGCCGAACGACGAGCTCGCCTGGCAGGCGTAGGTCGCCAAACTCATGTCGCTATCAACTTTGCACTCAGCCGTGCCGTGGTTAGCCATTGATTACCTCATGTGTCAATAACGTTCACTGCGGTCGGCTGCATGCCGAAAGCGTCTGCATCAATATATCTTCCGGCACGGTGGTGATCAGGGCAGTGCCGAGCGGGCGCAGCAGGATGAACTTGATCGTGCCGCCCTCGTTTTTCTTATCTACCTGCATCAATTCGAGCCAGGTGCCGCCACCCAGATCGGGTGCGACGACTGGCAAGCCCGAAGCCTTGACCAGCGCTGTCAACCGGTCTCTGGCATGCGCATCGATAAAGCCGAGTCGGCACGACAGATCGGCAGCCATGACCATACCGCATCCGACCGCTTCGCCATGCAGCCAGGTACCGAACCCCAGCCCGGCCTCGATGGCGTGGGCAAAGGTGTGCCCAAAATTGAGAATGGCACGCAAACCCGATTCGCGTTCGTCCTGCCGAACGATGTCGGCCTTGATCTCGCACGAGCGTTGAATCGCATGCGCCAGCGCAGCAGGCTCACGCGCCATCAAGGCGGCGATATTACCCTCGATCCAGTCGAAGAATACTGTATCGATGATCGCCCCGTGCTTGATGACTTCGGCCAGCCCGGCCGACAACTCCCGCAACGGTAGCGTCGCCAGCGTAGCGGTATCGGCGATCACGGCACGCGGCTGGTAGAACGCGCCGATCATATTCTTGCCCAGCGGATGATTGATGCCGGTTTTGCCACCGACCGATGAATCGACCTGCGCAAGCAACGTCGTGGGTATCTGCACCAGCGGCACGCCACGCATGTAGGTAGCCGCCGCAAAACCGGCCATGTCGCCCACTACGCCGCCACCCAGAGCGACGATGGTAGTCTTGCGGTCGCATTTGTCGGCCAGCAGCGCATCGAAGATGAGCATCAGGCTGGACCAGTTCTTTTCTTCCTCGCCATCCGGCAGCACGATGGTCGTGATTTTTTTTCCGGCAGCCAAGAGCGAAGCCGTAAGGCGTGCCAGATACAGGGGTGCCACGACCGTATTGGTAACGATGGCTACACGCTCCCCGGCAAGTTGGCTAGTGACCAGCGCCGTATCGTCCAGCAGGTTCGGCCCGATCGCGATCGGGTACCCGCGCTCGCCCAACTCGACTTGTAGAGTGATGGCGGCCGGCTGGGCGGTTGGTGATGTTGAGAAAAGCGGTGTCGGAGACAGCGAGAATGGTGCGTTAGCCATGGATAAAGTGGTCGATGAAGGCAGTAGTGAAGGCACGGCGACGCCGTCGGGTTGTATATCGACTGCGGGGGCCATTGACGCATCGCCCTCTAATTGCGCCAGGATGGTCTGAACCAAAAATTGTACATTAGGACGACCCGTATCGACGACGATGTCTGCAATCTCGTTATATAGCGGATCGCGCTGTCGCGCCAACTCCTCGATACGCTGGCGTGGGTCTTCGGTCTGCAGCAGCGGGCGACTGCGGTCGTGCGCGGTGCGTTGCAAGATGCTGTTGACGCTGGCCCGAAGGTACACCACCGTACCATGCGCGGCCAGCAGCTCCCGGCTGCGCGGATGCAGTATCGCGCCACCACCCGTAGCCAAAACGATATCGCTGCGCATGACCAGGTCTTTGATTACTTCGGCTTCCCGCTGGCGAAACGATTCTTCGCCCTCGATTTCGAAGATCAATGAAATAGAGGCGCCGGTACGCGCCTCTATTTCATGATCGGAATCGATGAATCGTTTGTTGAGCTTTCTGGCTAGGGTCCGACCGACCGTGGTCTTGCCGGAGCCCATCAGGCCAATCAAAAATATATTTCGCGCCACGTTGTTCGAGCCAAAAGAGCCGACGGACTTGGCAGAATACTTGAAGAAATGCTGCAGGCAAAGGTTTTAAGGTATTCGGGACGAGCGTCCATCCAAAACGGGTTAGGTACTAACGCGATACCTAACCCCAAAGTTGTTTCAAGTATCCAATCTGAACGTATGCGAGGTAACCACGCCGAGCGGCGAGGTAATGGTGACATCGATCAGATCATTAAAACCGCAGGTTGAAGCGGGGCGAAGGGAGACAATAATCGGCTCTAAAGTGTTCGGCACGACTGCCGGGGCAACGGTTGCGGTGCAGGTACCGGTTGGCGAACTCGACCGCCCTTCCACTACGATGGTGGTACCGGTCGGCATGCTGTTATCGTTCAAATCGCTAAGGATAAAATTCGGCGATCCTATGAGTAAAGCCGAAGGGTTAGATGCCGGAAATTTTGCCTGCCCCGTGGCAAAGATCACCTTACTCTGCACCCGGACTTCGTTTGCACCCCACACCCCGTCACAAGTATTGGGCCGTCCCTGGACACCGCCGCCGCAGGCACTGCTGCCGGCACGCGGAACACTGAATTCGCCTGCATCGAAAACGCCGTCGAGATTATCGTCACGATACGCATTGCCGAGATCTACGAAGGTTTCAGCGCCGTCGTAGATATTGTTGCTATTGACATCTGTAAAGTCTTCCTCACCCGGCGTGTACGCGAGGATTGCGACTTTGCCTGCCAGGCCGGCGCCCATTGGGCGAGTACCTTGTGAACGAATCGTCACTGCACAGGCAGACGAGGACGTACCATCCGGCCTTGCCGGTACCGTACAGCTGGCAGGCACCATTACGCCGGAGCTGCTGACGAAGTTGACCGAAGTGCCGACCGGCACGGGATTGCCCTGGCGATCGGCCAGGGACATCGTCACATTGGTCGTTTGGCCATCGGTGTTGAACCCTTCGATGCTTAGCCTTTCCACAGCCAGGCTGGCAGCTTTTTGTACCGGCACACCGGAAGCCACAGTCAGAATATTCGATCGTGCATTGACCGACGTGTTCGAGAGTAGCGTCGCGTTAACTTGGAGCGAGCTTGGGATCGAACCCGAAAATACCGGTACCGATACCGTACCCTGGCTATCGCTTGTCAGATTTACCGGAGCGGTATTACCGACCGTGCCAAGCGATACGCCGGTTCCGGTGTTATTAAGCGAAAGCTGCAGGGATTGATTTTGTAACGGATTACCGCTCGAATCGACCAGCTTGAACGAGACCTGTGACTGCGTCGCGCCTACCGAGCCCACCAGGTAGATGAGTTGCGGCGTAGCGCTGAGAAACTGGATATTAGTTGCCTGGGTTGCCTGGACATTGACGGTACCGTTGAGCGTGGTCGCCCCGGTGGCTGTAGCGGCAATGGTGGCGTTGGCACCCGCACAGCCGGGTATGCTCACGGAATTTGCCGTATAGCTTGCCGACGCCTTGCCGGTGCCATCGGTAGTGACGGTTGCCGGCGTTACCGCACCGCAGCTGGCCGAAAACGTCACTTGCACGGGCGTATTGGTCGCCGGCGTGCCGTTGATATTGGCAAATACCGAAACCGCCCGCGTGCCATAAGCAGGCAATGGTGTGGCACTGCCGATGTCGAGCGTGGATAATGTCAGGTTCGCCGCCGATAGTTGGAAATCAAGCGAGGTGGACGTCAATACGCCGGTAGCGGCGCCAGCTGGTGTTACGGAGGTCGCGACGCTGAGTACACCTGCACCGGCAGAAGTAATGGATGCCGGGGAAAGCTGAATCGTGGCTACGCCCGATGAATTAGTCAACACAGCACCGGAGCTGGGGCTAAACGTCACCAATGCCGCGTCGGCTGAAAAAGTGACTAGTTTGCCAGCGACTAGTTGACCGTTTTCATCTCTGACGGTTGCACTCGCAGTGGTTGCACCGGTCGCACTGACAGAGGTTGTCGCAGTCGTACCATTCAAGAGCGCCAGTTGAATCGACGGTGCCGGCACCACCACCGGAGCTACCGGCACGACCGGGGCTCCAGTACCACCACCAGTGCCGCCTGAGCCACCCGAGCCGCTCACCGTTCCGGGAGAGCCGCCACCACCTCCGCAGCCACCGATAATCAATGCACTGGTAAACAAACCTACCAAGCCCAGCAGGCCGGTCAATTTTTTGGTCATCGGAATTCCCGGTAATGGTTTCATTTTATTAGTGTCGTGTTAAGTGTTGTATCAAGCGTTAAATAACGGGTATCAGGCATCTACTATCTGCGATCAGCGTGCCGACAAGCGGTCGGCAACAATTTTCGGGGTAATGAAAATCAACAACTCGGTCTTGTCGTTCGTCCGAGCGGTAGTTTTGAACGCATATCCGAAGACGGGCAAGTCACCCAGGAACGGTACCTTCGCCACCGAGTTACGCTCGGTTTGCTGGAAAATACCGCCGAGCACCACGGTGCCGCCGTTTTCGACCAACACCTGGGTCTTGACATGTTTGGTGTCGATGGCAAAGCCGGCACGCGTTTCAACACCGACGCTATCCTTATTGACATCGACATCGAGGATGATGTTGCCGTCCGGCGTGATCTGCGGCGTGACTTCCAGGCGTAGGTTGGCTTTGCGGAACGATACCGAGGTCGCACCGCTGCTGGTGGCTTGCTGGTACGGCAGCTCGGTACCCTGTTCGATCAACGCCTTCAACTGGTCTGCCGTAACGACGCGCGGACTGGAGATGATCTTGCCCTTGCCATCGGCTTCGAGTGCGGACAACTCCAGGTTCAGAAACCGGTTTGCCGCAGCCGAAAACAGACTGACTGCAAGGCTGGCGGCGTTGCTGCCGTTGATGCCCGCAGCCGGCAAATTGACGAACTGCGAATTGCCGCCCAAATCACCGCCGGAAGGCTCGACGATGCCGACCTGGCCGGTCTGCTCGCCCAAGCCTTGATATGTACCCGTCAGGGCGCCCCGGGAATTGCCGTTGAGCTGGAAGCCGGTATCGCCACCACGCTGGGTTCGCAAGTCGGCAAAACCGAGCTTGGCACCCAGGTTGCGGCTGAATTTATCGTCGGCTTCGACGATGCGCGCTTCGATCAAGACCTGGCGGGAGGCAATGTCTGTTTTCTTGACCAGCTGGCGGATGTCTTCGAGTTTAGACGGGACATCGGTAACGAATAGCTGATTCGTGCGGGCATCAATCACAGCGCTGCCACGCTTGGACAAAACACGGTTCTTGCTATCGCTCGAACCATCCAGACCGAACACCAGCTTGAAGGCTTCGGCCTTTTGGTAATTGAGCTGAAAGGTTTCGGTTTTCAACGGCTCCAGGTCGGCGATCAGCGCCCGCTGCTCGAGTTCCAGCTTTTCCTTGGTCAGCAGTTCATCCTTCGGGGCGATCCAAAGCACCGAACCGTTTTTGCGCATGTCCAGGCCCTTTGCCTGCATGACGATATCGAGTGCCTGGTCCCACGGTACGTCTTTTAGCCGCAAAGTAAGGTTGCCGGCGACGGTATCGCTGGTGATGATGTTCAAGCCGGTGAAGTCGGCGATCACCTGCAGCACGGCTCGTACTTCGACATTCTGGAAATTCAATGAAAGCTTTTCACCGCGATAGCCTTGGGAACCCTGGACCAGCTTATTAGGCTCTTCCTTGACCGCTCTGACTTCGACGACGAGCTGCGTGTCGCTCTGATAGGCGCTGTGTTCCCACAGACCTTTAGGCTCGATTACCATGCGTACGTTGTCGCCCTGGCTCATGGTGGTGACCAGCGAAACCGGTGTGCCGAAATCCTGCACGTCCATACGCCGGCGCAGCACTTCAGGCAGCGCGGTCTTGAGGAAATCGACGACGATGGTCTGGCCTTGCTGGCGCACATCGACGCCAACCTGATTGTTCGGCAAGTCGATCACGATACGGCCTTCACCGCCGGCACCGCGTCGGAAATCGACGTCACGCAGTGCTTGTTTGCCGATCGGCGCGAGATTCGTGGTCGATGTCGTGACCGGCGCGGTCACGGCGAGCGCAGTTGCCGGCGTGGTGGCAGCCGGCATACCTGCCGCATTGACCGCTACCGGAACGCCGCCGGTGGCATCGATGGTGACGATGACCGATTTGCCGTCGATCGCCGTTGCATAATTGAGCGGTTTGGTCAGGTTGAAGACCAAGCGTGAACGCTCGCCAGCCTGCACCACATTAACGTTGCGTACATCGCCAAGCCCGATTTCCTGCGCACTTTTACCCGTGGCATTGGTGGTGCCTGGAAAATCCAGCGCGATGCGTGCCGGGCTGGATATGGCGAACCCGATCGGCGGCTTCACCAGCGGATTTTTCATCGCCACCCGCACGATGATGTTGGCCCCCTGCTGATTGGCAGTGATCGATTCGATGGCGTTTTCCTGAGCGGAGGCAACGCTGCAGAGCGCGGCTACGCAAGCCAGGGCGCAAGCCTTTGCTAGCAGGAGTGTGCGTGCACCGAATAGCGGGAAAGACTGTTGAGTTTGGTGCGAAATCATTTTTTATTCTCCTGCAACTCTAGCTTGGCTTCGCGTTCGACCCAATCGCCGGACGCGTCCTGAACAATTTCTTTTAGCAATACATCGACATCGGTGATCTTGGTGATCATTCCGAAATTCTGACCGACGTAATTGCCGACTTTTGCTTGAAACACTGTCTTATCGGTTTGCAACAAGGCGTAGACCATGCCCGGCTTGGACATCGTGCCGACCATCGTCAGGGCGTCTAGCGGGAAACTTTCCAGCGGTTCCCGCCGTCGATCCATATCCGGCTTAAGCAGGCTATTGGTGTTGCCCTGCGCCTTGGCCAAGGCGATCAATAGCTTGTTGGGGCTATACGGGTCCAGGCTTTTCGTACTTTCGTAGAGAAAAGGGATAAACTTTTTCGGCTCCGACAATTTCGGAATACTGACCTTGGTCTGCTGCTTGGTTTCCTGCATCCATTGCTGCAGTTCGACGCCACTATCTGTACAGCCTGAAACGGCTGCCACGACTGCTGCGGCTAAAATCACCCTCGCCAACAAAAAACGAGGGGAGCGGGCGAAACAATACGAACGAGCGCACGTCATTTCTTTTCTCCCTGCTTTTTATCGGCGGCCGCCTTGCGTTGTGCCGCCACTTCCTCGGCATCGAGATAGCGGAAGGTTTTGGCCACGGCATCGAGCGTGAGTACGCCATCTTTGCCGGCGACCAAATTCATGTTATTTAGGGTAACGATGCGCGGCAGGTTAGCAATGTCGCTGGAGAACGCACCGACATCATGATAATTGCCGGATACCTTGATATCGATGGGCAATTCTGCATAGTACTCTTTGGCAACGACCTGCCCCGGGCGAAACAGCTCGAATTGCAGGCCCCGCCCGATACCGGCCTGGTTGATGTCTGAAAGCAGCGCATCCATCTCGGCTTTGCTCGGCAATTGTTTTTCAAGCGTCGCGACATATTCACCGACCTGCGCCTTTTGCTTACGCAACCCTTCGAGATTGATCGATTGCTGAATTTTGCTTTTGTAATCTTCCTTGAGCGTGATTTCCTGTGCTTCACCGGCGGCAAGCTCATCGAGCTGCCCGTCGATGTAGGCATACCAGCCCACGCCCAGCACGGCGACCACCACACCGAAGGCGCACAGCAGCCGTGGTGCCAGCGGCCACTGACCGGGATGTCGGCCATTGAGCCCTTGAAATTGAGCGCTCAAGGACGCGCCGACGTTTTTCATATCTGCCATGGTGCGTCTCTCATTTAAAGCTTGGGCTTGTTGGCATCGGCTGCAACCGGCGCTGCCGCTGCATCGGAAGCTGGTGTAGCTCCAGGTGCCGGTGCCGTATTGGCTGCATCCTTCAAGGCGGCAGCATCCTTGGCGCTTTCACGCTTGATACCGACGTTGATGGTGAAATCGAAGACTTTCCGCGCGTCCTTACCCTGGCCGATGCCGGTCGATTTGATTTCGATCAAGTCGGGGCGCTCTAGCCACGGCGAATTGTTGCTAAGGTTGCGCAACAATTCCGATACGCGTTCGTTGGACTGTGCATAGCCATTAAGTACTACCCGTTGTGCATCTTGTTTAAAAGAGCGTAAGTACACCCCTTCCGGCACTTGCTTGACCAACTCGTCGAGCAGATGAACCGGCTGATTGCGGTCGCTTTGTAAATCTTCGACCGCTTGCTGACGTGCTTTCAAGGCATCGATTTCTTCGCGCAACGAAGCAATTTCTTTGATTTCCTCGTCGAGCTTGGCATTGGCGTTTTTGATTACCGTATTGCGCGCTTCCTGGTTGGAGATTTTGCTGGAGACAAAGCCGGCGGCGAGCATCAACAAAATGCCGGCCAACAGTGCCGATAGCGCCATCAGCGCGACGAAAGCCTGCCTGCGCTGCTTTCGTTTTTCTTCGCGATGGGGAAGTAGATTGATCCTGATCATCGATTGAATCTCCGCATGGCCAGGCCGCACGCCACCAGATAGGCAGGCGCTTCAAGCCGCAGCTGTTTTTCCCTCACTGCCGACGCCATCTGCATTCCCTTGAAAGGTGAGATGACAGAGGCGGAAATTTTTGTGCGCGATGCCACCAGATCGACCAAGCCCGGAATCACGGCACAGCCTCCGGCTAGAAACAATTGATCGATGCGGGTATAAGGCGTGGAAGTGAAGAAAAACTGGATCGCTCGGGTTACTTCTAGCGCTGCGCTTTCGAGAAACGGTACGAGAATCTCGGTTTTGTAGCCGTCTGGAAGGTCCTCGGTTTTTTTCTTGGCTTCGGCTTCGTCGTACGATAATCCGTACGAACGCACGATTTCCTGCGTCAATTGATGGCCGCCGAAAGGTTGCTCGCGCTCGTAGATCGGCTGGCCGTCGAGCAACATCGATACATGCGTGACCTGGGCACCGATTTGAAACAGCGCCACGATCTGGCCGACACCGCCATTGGTCAGTTGCGAAGTCAGTCTGCCTACGGCTGCGCGGGCCGCATAAGACTCGATATCCATGACGGTCGGTGTCAAACCCGCGGCTTCGGTCACAGCTACGCGATCTTCGACTTTTTCTTTGCGGGTAGCGGCGAGCATGACTTCAACGTCGTCGGCAGAGTTTGCTACTCGGCCGATAACATCGAAATCCAGGCTCACTTCGTCGAGCGCAAAAGGAATGTACTGGCTGGCTTCGGTCTCTACCTGCATTTCAAGCTGTTCTTCGCTCATGCCGGCCGGCAAAATGATTTTTTTTGTAATGACGGAGGCCGGTGGCATGCCAAGCGCGACCTGCTTGGTGCGAGTGCCACTTTTTTTCCACACTCTACGCACCGCTTCGGCGACCTGATCGATGTTTTCAATATTGCCGTCGACGACCGCGCCGCGCGGCAGCGATTCGGAGGCAAAGCATTCAAGGCGCAGGTCGTTCTTGCCGATCTCGGACAACTCGACGAGCTTGACCCCGGAAGTGCTGATATCCAAACCAATCAGCGCCCCACTCTTACCACCAATTAACGATCTGAGATCTAAAGCCAAGGGTGATGCTCCCTGCCATGCGAATGGCCAAAATTCTTGTTTGAAAACCTATAGTTATCTACATTTCATCAAATATCGCTTTAAATCGTAGCAATAACGTTCTTGGAGTGTAAAGTAATTTTCGTCAGGCAACTTTCATTTCCGTGGCCAAAATCCGACGCTTCAGTTTCTTTGTAGCATTTATTTTTCCGCAGCAGTGTCAATCGCATTTCGGCGAGCCATCCGTCTATAATGCTGACGACCTCCCCCTCCTTTTTTCGACCTTCTGCTCCTGAATGGCCACTAAAAAATCCACCCGTACTACTTCGCCAGCATCCGCGTCTCCTGTCAAAAGAAATATTGCTTTACGTCTCTTTTTTGGCTTGGTCGGTGTTGTCGGCGGGCTCGCGGTCGTCGGCGCGCTGGTGCTGGCGTTTATGTTGGCAATGGCCTACCCCAATTTGCCGGCACTCGATTCGCTCACCGATTACCGCCCGAAAATTCCGCTGCGGGTGTTTTCGGCCGACAACGTATTAATCGGGGAATTTGGCGAGGAGCGGCGCAACCTCATGCGCATCAAAGACATTCCGGATGTCATGAAAAAAGCGGTGCTGGCGATCGAGGACGATCGCTTTTACGATCATAACGGTGTCGATTACCTAGGCATCGTCCGCGCTGCAATCAATAATCTTTTCGGTGGTGGTGCAAAGCAGGGCGCGTCGACCATTACCCAGCAAGTCGCTCGTAATTTCTTCCTCTCCAGCGAGCAGACGCTCAAGCGCAAGATCTACGAAGTCATGCTGGCCTGGAAGATCGAGCAAAATCTCGGTAAAGACCAAATCTTCGAGGTCTATATGAATCAGATCTACCTGGGCCAACGCGCTTACGGATTTTCTTCCGCAGCCCAAATCTATTTCGGCAAAAGCCTGCGTGACGTCTCGGTAGCCGAAGCGGCGATGCTGGCCGGCCTGCCGAAAGCGCCTTCTGCTTACAACCCGGTGGTCAATCCGAAACGTGCGAAAGCCCGCCAACAATATATTCTGCAACGCATGCATCAGCTCGGCTACATCACGGATGCGCAATATGCGACCGCGCAGAAGGAGGAGCTACGGATCAAGACCGATAGCAGCGAGTTCGGCGTGCATGCCGAATACGTGGCCGAGATGGCCAGGCAACTGGTGTACGAGCAATTCAAAGAAGAAACCTACACCCGCGGCCTGACGGTTTTTACAACCATTACCAAACCGGACCAGGACGCCGCTTACCTGGCGCTTCGCAAGGGCGTAATGGATTACGAGCGCCGTCATGGTTACCGAGGCCCGGAAAGTTACATGCAGATTCCTGCTTCTAAGGATGAAGCCGACGACGCCATCGAGGTCGAGCTGGCCGAACATGCTGACAGCGACGATATCGTGGCAGCGGTGGTGACCGAGGCTTCGCCGAAACTCGTCAAAGCAGTGCTGTCCTCCGGCGAAGATATTTCCATATCCGGCACCGGACTGTCTTTTGCTACCAACCTCTTGAGCGACAAGGCACCGCCGGCGAAGCGCGTCAAGCGCGGCGCGGTCATTCGGGTCATCCAGGAAGGCAGCAACTGGAGCATTACGCAGATTCCGCAGGTGCAATCGGCGTTCGTTGCGGCCAACACCGACGATGGCGCGATCCGGGCGCTGGTCGGCGGCTTCGATTTCAACCTCAACAAATTTAATCATGTCACGCAAGCCTGGCGCCAGCCCGGTTCCTCCTTCAAGCCGTTCATCTATTCAGCTTCGCTGGAAAAAGGCTTGTCGCCGGCGACCGTGATCAACGATGCGCCGATCCGCTTCGAAGCCGGTCAAACCGGCGGCCAGGCCTGGGAGCCGAAAAATTATGAAAACAAGTACGACGGGCCGATGACGATGCGCAAGGGCTTAACGAAATCGAAGAATATGGTCTCGATTCGTATCCTGCAAAAGATCGGTGCGAAGTACGGCCAGGAATACACGACCCGTTTCGGCTTCGACGCCGAACGCAACCCGGCTTATCTGACACTGGCGCTGGGGGCCGGTGCCGTAACGCCGTTGCAGATGGCAGGTGCCTATGCGGTATTCGCCAACGGCGGCTATCGTGTCAGCCCCTATCTAATCGCGAAAATCATCGACGCCAACGGACGTGTGTTATCGGAAGTCAAACCTGAAAAAGCCGGCGATCCGGCCAACCGCATCATCGACGAGCGTAATGCTTTCATGATCGACAGTATGTTGAAAGACGTGGTCAAGTTCGGTACCGCCACCAGAGCGCTGGCACTTAAGCGTACCGACCTGGCGGGCAAGACCGGCACCACCAACGATTCACTCGACGCCTGGTTCGCCGGTTACCAACCCAATATCGTCGGCATCGCCTGGATCGGCTACGACCAGCCCAAAAACTTGGGCAACCGTGAAACCGGTGGTGGTCTGGCATTGCCGATCTGGATGGGTTACATGCAAAAAGTATTGAAGGACGTACCGATGGCCGAGCGGCCGGTGCCGGACGGCTTGTTGCAGATTGGCGGTGAATATTATTATGCAGAGAATCCACCCGGCGTCGGCGTCAAGAGCCTGGGGCTGAGCGAGCGCCCACCGGCTGAAGAAGAAGCTGCGCAGGACGGCGTAAAAAACGAGCTCTTCTAAGCAACCGGCGCGATTCGTATCGTCGATTCGCCCTGCTCGCTCAGCATTTGCGACAGGGCAGCATACATCTCGGAGCCATCGCGTGTGTTGATCCAATGATCGCCCACGCGTTTGTAATGGAAGCCGCCCGATTTTGCCGCAACCCACATTTCAGCCATGGGTGCCTGGCTGTTGACGATGATTTTCGAGCCATTATCGACGAACTCGATTTCAAGCACGTTGCCGTTACGGCTGCATTCGATATCGAGTTCGGTGGTCTGCGTAACGTGTTCGAGCGCGGCTTCGATTGTCGACAAGGTACTGTCGGCCAGGCTTAAAAATTCAGATTCGGTCATGCTAAACTCCGGCAACTTGATGAAACCGCAATTCTAATCCCGAAGCATATGTTCGCACCGCCGATTGCACTGAAATTCGCACCGAAGCTCGCTCCAAAGTTGCTTTCAAAGTTCAGTCCGATGCGCACTGTGGTTTGCTGCGGCACGCTTCTACTTCTCTGCATGAATGCGGGTTGTGGGCAGAAAGGCCCATTGTTTATGCCAGCTATGCCGGTGAAAAAGTCTACGACAACGGTCGTACCTGCTGAACCACTTACCGCGGCACCTGCGCCGGTGTCCCCTGCACCGGCTACGCCTGCAAGCAGATAATTTCAATTTTTTCGGTTAGTCGATGTCGCCTTTCTCCTACCAAACTAATGTGCTGTGCGCAGAATCGGCACCGTTGACAGCGATTGCCGAAGAATTCGGCACCCCAGCCTACGTGTATTCAAAGGCGGCGATCGTCGAAAATTTTGCTGCCTATGCCGACGCCTGCAAAGCCTATGCAGCGCCAGAAGGCGGCGCGCTGATCTGCTATTCCGTGAAATCGAATTCCAACCTGGCGATCCTGCAGTTGCTCGGCAGATGCGGTTCAGGCTTCGATATCGTGTCGGGCGGTGAACTGTTACGCGTGTTGGCGGCCGGCGGAAGCGCCGAACGGATCATCTTTTCCGGAGTGGGTAAAACGGCCGACGAAATGCGGCTGGCGCTGATGCACGGCATTCTGTGCTTCAACGTCGAATCGATACCGGAATTGCACCGCTTGAATACTGTCGCGCTCGACCTGGGCAAGCGTGCACCGGTGTCGTTACGGGTCAACCCGAATGTCGATGCCAAAACCCATCCGTATATCTCGACAGGCTTAAAAGAAAACAAGTTCGGGGTCGCTTATGAAGACGCGCTAGAGACCTACCGCATCGCCGCGGCTTTGCCGGGTATCGATGTTGTCGGTATCGATTGCCATATCGGCTCGCAACTCTTGGACGATGCGCCCTTGTTGGAAGCAGTCGACAAGCTCATCGAGCTGATTGATCAACTCGCCGCTGAAGGCATCGCTATTCATCATCTCGATATCGGCGGCGGCATCGGCATCGATTACGAAGGCGATCGACCGGTCGCCGTGGCGGATTATCTACAACGTCTATTTGCCAAAATCAACGCCTGGCGCACCGAGCGGCATGCTGGGCATCCGATCAAGGTGCTGTTCGAGCCTGGTCGTTCGATCGTCGGCAACGCCGGGGTACTGCTGACGACGGTGCAATACCTGAAACAAGGCGCGGCCAAGAATTTTGCCGTCGTCGATGCGGCGATGAACGATTTGATGCGTCCGGCTATGTATCAAGCCTGGCATGGCGTGCAGGCAGTCGTGCCGCGCGATGGCGAAACCGTGACATACGACGTGGTCGGCCCGGTTTGTGAATCCGGTGACTGGCTGGCGCGCTCGCGCGATATGGCTATCGCGCAAGGCGACCTGCTGGCAATCATGTCGGCCGGCGCCTATGGCATGACCATGGCATCGAATTACAACACGCGTGGTCGCGCTGCCGAAATACTGGTGGATGGCCCTGCCTGGCACCTGGTGCGCCAACGTGAAGCACCGCAGGATCTATTCGCGCTCGAATCTTTGCTCGACTAATCTCTGCTCGATTAATTAAGGGCTACAGATCCGGCCGCCTTCTTTTTTGCCCGCGCGACCAAGCTCCAGTAAACCCGCATCAATAGCAACACAGCAACGATGGCACCGAACAGCAACGGTTGCTCGAAATCGTTTTTCGCCGCCTTCATCCACCAGAAATGCAAGATCCCCAGCGAGGCGATCAAATAGACCGACCGGTGTAGGCGTTGCCAGTTTTTGGCACCGACGCGCTTGATCATGGCGTTGGTACTGGTAACAGCAAGCGGAATCAACAATACAAAGGCGACGAAGCCCACCGTGATGAACGGCCGCTTGATCACATCCTTGAGCATCGCTTCGACGTCGAAACCATGATCGAACCAAAGGAAGGTAATGAAATGCAACAAGGCATAAAAAAATGCGAACAGCCCGATCATGCGTCGAAATTTTGCCAGCCATGCCCAATTGCTCAGCTTTCGTAAGGGCGTGACGGCCAGGGCGATGCACAGCAGATAGAGCGTCCAGTCGCCGGTATTACGGGTAATGAATTCGACTGGGTTCGCGCCGAGTTGATCGGTAAATGTTGCAACCACCAGCCGCACGAACGGCAGCAATGCGACAACGAACAGCCCGGCCTTCAGTAGTTTGACTTGGGTCTGGGTCGGATTGAACATAGCATGCCCTCCGGGCTAAAAAATCAATAGAATTTTCTCAGGTCCATGCCTTTGTAAAGCGAAGCGACGTCGTTGTAGCCATTGAACATCAACGTCTTACGTTTTTTTGTAAACAGCCCATCTTCACCAATACGTCGTTCGCTGGCTTGTGACCAGCGCGGGTGGTCTACTTCCGGATTGACGTTGGAATAGAAGCCGTACTCGCTCGGAGCCGAAATATTCCAAGCCGTTTTTGGTTGTTCGCTGACGAAACGAATCTTGACGATCGATTTCGCCGACTTGAAACCGTATTTCCAGGGTAGGACGATTCGTACCGGTGCGCCGTTCTGGTTCGGCAGTACTTCGCCGTACATGCCCAAACTGATCATTGCCAATGGGTGCATCGCTTCGTCGATCCGCAAACCCTCGACATACGGCCATTGCAAGACAGGGCTGCGTAATCCCGGCATTTGCGCGCGATCAGCCAACGTAATGAATTCGACGAACTTGGCATTGCCGGTCGGCTCGACCTTTTTTATCAACTCGGACATCGAGTAACCGACCCAGGGAATCACCATCGACCAGCCCTCCACACATCGCAGGCGGTAGACCCGCTCTTCGAGTGGTGCCAGCTTCAGCAAAGAGTCAATGTCGAGCGTCATCGGCTTTTTGACTTCGCCTTCGATGGCCACCGTCCAGGGCCGCGTCCTTAACGAACCGGCGGTCTGTGCAGGATCGGATTTGTCGGTGCCGAATTCATAATAGTTGTTGTAGGTACTGGCATCCTTAAAGGACGTCTGCTTTTCAGTGCTGCCATAAGCCGGGTTTAATTTGGCGGCAAGCTTTTGGGCACCGGGCGTTTGTGCAAACGCTTCTCGGGACGCCATTTCCAGCATGCCGGCGCTGGCGATCGACCCGACCGCCACTTTCTTGATGAAGCTGCGCCGGGATTCGAACACTTCCCTTGGCGTGATTTCAGATCCGTAAGGCAATTCGAGTCCGTTGGCACCGCGTTTGATTAACATGATCACTCCGAGAAAGAAATTTACAATGCGCCGTAAGAATGTAACCCAGAAAGGAACATGTTGACACCCAGAAACGCAAAAGTGGTCACCAGCAGACCGACGAGGGTCCACCAAGCGGCAACCTGACCACGCAGTCCTTTAATCAAGCGCATGTGCAACCAGGCTGCGTAATTCAGCCAAACGATCAGCGCCCATGTTTCCTTCGGATCCCAAGACCAGTATCCACCCCATGCCTCGGCGGCCCATAGCCCTCCCAGGATGGTGGCGATGGTGAAGAACGTGAAGCCGACGGCGATCGACTTATACATCATGTCGTCGAGCACTTCCAGCGCCGGCAAACGATCTACTAGGTATCCATTTGATTTGAGCAGGTAGGCAATGGCAACCATCGCCGCCAAAGCGAAGGTTCCGTAGCCGATGAAATTCGCCGGCACATGGATTTTCATCCACCAGCTTTGCAACGCCGGCACCAGCGGCTGGATTTCGGCGGCATCGCGGCTAACCGTGTACCAAAGTAAAAATCCGACTGCTGCAGAAATAATCAGCATGACGAACGGTCCGAGTTGCCGGGTCTTGTAATGCTGTTCGTAATACAGATAAAAGAGCGCGGTAATCAATGAAAACAGGATGAACACTTCATACAGATTGGAAATCGGTATGTGGCCGATATCGACACCGATCAGATAAGACTCGTACCAGCGCACCAACATGCCGGTAAAACCCATGACCACTGCTGCCCAACACAACTTGCTGCCCACCGATGCGCCGAAGTCGGACCGGGCGATCAACCCGCCCCAATAGAACAGGGTCGATAGAAAAAACAGCGTGCTCATCCACAGGATCGCCGACTGGCTCGACAACAAATATTTCAACAGAAATTTTTTGTTCGCCATGTCGAGTACGCCGCCGTAAAGCGCCATTGCCAACAGGGCCAGCACCGCCAGCACCGCTGTCAAGCCGCGCATCGGCTTCCAGTACCAGCCCAACCAGGCCAGGCTCGGTGCCGTCAGTACCAGAATCACTTTCTCGTAGCTATCCATGTAGCCACCGAAGCGCCCGAGCGCATACAGGGCAGCCGCCATCAACGCGATGCCGAATAGCCAATCGGCTACCGTGAGTCGCTTAAAAAAGCCGGGCGTCGGTGCGTAGGGTCGTGCGTTAGTCATTTCCATAATTGCTCCGCTTAACTACTTTAATACCGCTTCGATATTGCCTTGATACCGCGTTATGCCTAGTCGAGTTACCGTTGGTTACCGCTAGATGCCGCTAGATGCCGCTAAGATGCGGTTAATTGCAGCTTCAACTTTTCAAACTCCTGCTCGAAGTCCAGCGTCTTTCTTTGTGAACTCATCGCCATCAATACTTGCGAATGTTCTTCCGTATTCGAACCAGATGTTGATTTTATCCAGATCCAAATGCGGCGCTCTCGGATGTAGAGCATTGAAAAGATCCCTAGCACCAGCAACAGACAACCGAAGTAGACAACATTTTTTCCAGGCGAGCGGGTTACCTGAAATACCGACGCCTTGATTTCCTCGAAACCGGCCAATTGCAAATACACCGGCGCAGCGTAAAAGAAAGCATCGGCGTAGGCGTTGGTTGCCAGTTGCAGAAACTGCGCGCGCGCCTGGTCGGCTTCGACGGGTTTCAAACCCTCTTTTTCGCGCGCGACCTGCCACAGATCCCACAGGCTGCCATTCAGTATTTTCATGAATACATCGGCTGCTTTTTCTTGTTCGGCGGGGGGTACACGCTCCAGAAATTTCGATACCGCGACATACCCGGCAGCATTGCCGTCGCCGGCGAACACACCTAGACCGCGCTCGGCCGAGCGGCTGAGTTGATCTTGAAGATTGCCGCGCTCACTATCGGCAGGCAGCGCACGTTGCGCGTAGCGCTGTGCAGCCAGCGAGCGCAGTGCCGGATCCTGGATCGCCGCGCGAAGCCGCATCCACTCCTCTAACGACGCATTTTCGTCTGCCGGGATGCGCAAATACCGGAAAGGCCCGTCGGGCGTGTCACGGGTACCGGTAAGAAACACGTTACTGCCGTCGAGCATCGTCGGCACCATGTAATTATGATATTCACGCGCCTGGCCGGTTTTGTCACGCAGCTTGTACTGCACACTCGGCCCCACGTTACGAAGGTCTTTGCTATCGGCATTTTTTGCCGCATTACCGAGCCGCTTGTCCAGCCCTTCGCTTACCGCCTGACCGAAACCTCTGGCAAGATTAACCCCTCGCACATCCTGTCCCACACCTTCGGCTTCGCCCGCAGCCTTGATGTTTTCGACATTGAAAGGACGAAAACCCGTAAATTCCACCGTGTAGGGGCCAGAAGCGCCGGTACCCACATCCTGCAGCGGCACCGCCCCCCCGACTTCACCCGCTAGCGCAAAGTCGGCACGGCGCGCGCCCTGCATCGCATGGCCGGTGAGCTTGAGCTTGCTGCCGCCATCCTCGAAACTAGATTGATAAACGGCTAACCCATCATAGACGAGCGGCTGATTGACCTTGATCGTGGCAGGAAAACTTTTACCGGTTTCATTGTCGGTAACGACGACTTCGCTGGCGAATAGTTTCGGCATGCCGGTCGAGTAATAATCCACGATAAAACGATTCAAACGTATCGTAATCGGCAGATCCTGTATCAGCACGCCACCCGGTTGCTGGATGATTGCGGTACTGCTACTGCTACCCTCCGGTATCAGTACATTGCCGCGAAAAGTCGGGTTGCCGAGCCCGAGCCGATGCTGCGCCGCAATCTCGGCGATTACGCCGTTTCCGGAAAATATTTCCTTGTCGTAAACAAGCTTTTGAAACCGAATCGGCAAATCGGAATCCAGTAGCCCGCCGATACAGATTACGACGATCGCGCTATGAGCGAATATGTAACCCCACTTATTGGCTGCACCTTGCTTGGCGACGATAAGCGTTGCCTGGTCTTTCTGCACCAGCTTTACTTTGTAACCGCTTGCGGCAACTCGGGTTGCCAGTTCACCAGCCACTGTTGTACGCGGCAAGACGACCGCCCATTCGTGGCGGTGATGGAAATTGCGCAAGGATTGCTCGCGCACGTTCTCTTTCCAGCTGCGCATGTCGGCCAGCATCTTCGGCGCATTACGGGTGATGCACAGCGCCGTGGAAAGCACCAGAAAACCCATGATCATCAGGAACCACCAGGCACCATAGACCGAATACAGACTGAAACTGTTAAACACCTCGAACCAGAACGGACCGAACTGATTGACATAGTTGGGCAATGGCTCGTTTTGCTTCAATACCGTGCCGAGCACCGAGGCAATCGCCAGCAGCGATAGCAGGCTGATGGCGAAACGCATGGACGAAATCAGTTCCACCGACTCGGCAAGCCAGCGGCGACGAACGTTGAGTTGTACTCCTGCAGTGGCGCTAACGGACATGTCTGAGCAGATAAATTTTTCGTAAAAAAGGGTAGCGCGCGGGTCACCCCTGCACGCTACCCCTTTGGAAGTCTACGAGTGTACCGCCGGTTATTGTAGGCGCTATCGAAGCGCCCTGCCGGCGGTGACCCGACCTGGATTAACGCAGCCCTGCAACGTAATCGGATACGGCCTGCATTTCATCGTCCGACAAACGCTTGGAAATCGTCGTCATCTGCGCACTATTTTTTCGCGTGCCGTTTCTGAAGTTTACTAGCTGAGCAGTCGAGTATTCCTGATGCTGACCGCTTAGCCGGGCAAATTGCGCCGGCATGCCGGCACCGGTCGGGCCATGACACGCGGCACACGCCGGTACATTTTTCTCAGCAATACCGCCACGGTAGATGCGTTTGCCCAACTCGACGATTTCTTTATTCTTGGCAGCACCCGCCTTTGGCGTTTGCTTATCCAGGTAAGCGGAAATGTTTTTCATTTCCTCGTCGGTAAGCATCGTGGCGATAGGCGTCATGATTGCGTTTTTGCGCTCGGGGCCTTTAAAATTGACGAGTTGCTTATAAACGTAAGCCTCGTGTTGGCCACCGAGTTTCGGATTTTGCCCGATGGTCGATGCACCTGCGGCACCATGACAAGCCACGCAGGCTGCGATGCCACGAGCGGTGTCGCCATTGACATAAAGCGTTTCGCCTTTGGCCGGGTCGGCTGCAACCGCCTTTTTTTCCTCCGCAGCATGCGCACACGCAGCTACTGCAAAAGCCATCACGGCCAAGGATTTCACTACCGCTGAGAACGCACGATTCATTCAAACACCCTGAGACTGAATAAGAAACATCTGCTAAAACGGCACTATTCGTAGCTGCACACAACCCCATATTGTACAATAGCTTCCTAGCATTTTCTTTGTGCCATACCGATTTTCTGTGTCATCCCCCCGACTATGTCCCAACTCTGGCAAGCCCGTTTTTACACGACGGTGAATCATCTGCGCGACTTACCACCGACGGTCGTGCCTGAAATTGCCTTCGCCGGACGTTCCAATGCCGGTAAGTCCACAGCGATTAACATCCTGTGCAATCAAAAGAAACTGGCTTTTGCGTCGAAGACGCCAGGGCGCACCCAACACATCAATTATTTTTCGATCGGCGGAGCCCAAGTTGGGCAGCATCGCAAGGATCTAACCAAGGTCGAGGAAATCCGCGCCTTGTTGGTTGACTTGCCGGGCTACGGCTATGCACAAGTATCCGGATCGGCAAAATTGCACTGGCAACAACTGCTAGGCGAGTATGTGCAACATCGAGCCCAATTGGCTGCGTTGGTGCTGATCATCGACGCTCGCCGCCCCTTTACTGATCTCGATATTCAGATGCTCGAATGGTTCGCACCGACGGGTAAGCCAATCCATTGCATTCTCACCAAAGCCGACAAACTCAATCGCAACGACGCCGCCAATGCATTGCGCGACGCCGAAAGCATTTTGAAACGATACGCCGAAGCCCGAGGCGATCACGAAATTTATACGCTGCAGCTTTTCTCGGCGCTCAAACGTATCGGTTTAGAGGACGCGGATGAGCGGATTTCACAACTTGTTGGCCTGACTCCGGCACCAATGCGCCAATCGGCTGTCGAAGATGAGACGGCAGCAATTACCAGTACACAGCAGTGCGACGAAAAAAAGCCCTGAAGAACGCAATGTCTTCAGGGCGATAACGCCGGTTTGCATCTACAATCCAGCCCCGCTCAGGGTGATAAACGGGAGACGACAATGTCATCTGCGCGTTAAGACCAACAAATATTCCAGAAGTTTCACATATTCAAAATTTATTTCTAAAAATTAAATTTTTGTCATGACCACGCCATTTTCCGTTCAACAATTACCCGCGGGTCAATATCCAGCAGTTCGTATGCGCCGCATGCGTAGAGATGCATTTTCGCGGGCCATGATGCGCGAACATGTCGTCACGCCGTCCGACCTGATTTATCCGGTATTCATCCTCGATGGTCGTCAGCAGCGCGAAGAGGTTGTCTCCATGCCAGGCGTGGAACGCGTATCCATCGACATTTTGCTCGAAATGGCGGAAGACTGCGTAGCGCTAGGTATTCCCGTCATGGCGTTATTTCCGGTAATCAGCCCATCCTTAAAAACCGCCGACGGTATTGAAGCGACCAATTCGAAAGGGCTCGTTGCACGCGCGGTGCGTGCCTTGAAAGAACGTTTTCCAGAGCTAGGCATTTTGACGGATGTCGCTCTCGACCCCTACACCACGCATGGCCAGGACGGACTCATCGACCATAACGGCCATATTCTCAACGATGAAACCTGCGCCATGCTGGCCCGGCAGGCATTGGTTCAGGCCGAGGCCGGCGTCGATATCGTGGCACCGTCGGACATGATGGACGGCAGGATCGGCATCATTCGCGCAGCGCTAGAAAACAACCATTTTTTCCACACGCGCATCATGGCGTACTCAGCAAAATATGCTTCGGCTTTTTACGGGCCGTTTCGTGAGGCGGTCGGCTCTGCAGGCAATCTCGGCAAAAGCGATAAATCGACCTATCAGATGGACCCCGCCAATGGTGACGAGGCGCTGCGCGAAGTAGCACTCGATCTTGCCGAGGGCGCGGACATGGTCATGGTCAAACCGGGCATGCCTTACCTCGACATTGTGCACCGCGTGAAAGAAGCATTCAAGGTGCCGACTTTCGCCTACCAGGTCAGCGGCGAATACGCCATGATCAAAGCCGCAGCACGCAGCGGCTGGATCGATCAAGACAAGGCGATGATGGAGGCGATGATTGCGTTCAAACGGGCCGGTGCCGATGGCGTATTGACCTACTTCGCGCGTGATATTGCGCGACTGTTGAAGCAACGTTGAGGTTGCTTCAATAGCGTAGAAGATATTGAAAAGCAGCGCTGAAACTATTGATTCAGCACTGCTTTCCTTGGACGTTCTATATACCCTGGCCGAGGGGCAATTTACTTATTCGGTTGCGGTGTCAGCCGCAAATACGGCCGCTGCGCCGAAAAACCTTTGGGGTATTTTTCGCGGATCAAAGCCTCGTCCTGAACCGACAGTGGAATAATTACATCGTCGCCGTCGCGCCAGTTACCCGGTGTTGCCACCGTGTAGTGATCAGTCAGTTGCAGCGCGTCGATCACGCGCAACACCTCGTCGAAATTGCGACCGGTACTCATCGGATAAGTGATCGTCAGTCGGATCTTTTTTTTCGGATCGATCACAAACAAAGAACGCACGGTCATCGTGCCCGATTGCTCTGGATGAATCATGTCGTATAGCGTCGACACCGTACGGTCGCCGTCGGCAATGATCGGAAAACCGACGACCGTCTGCTGAGTTTCCTCGATGTCTTTGATCCATTGCGTATGATGTTCGGGAGAATCGACCGATAGCGCGATGGCTTTGACGTTGCGTTTGTCGAATTCGGGCTTGAGCTTGGCAGTCAGGCCGAGCTCGGTGGTGCATACCGGGGTGAAATCGGCGGGATGAGAAAAAAGTACGACCCATGCGTCGCCCGCCCACTCATGAAACCGTAGTGTGCCGATTGAAGAGTTTTGGGTGAAATCCGGTGCCGTATCGCCTAGGTGTAAACTCATTTTTTTCCTCTGTCGCGTTCTTCCCACGTTGTGTAATCGGCCGAGTTGCAAACGCCGATGCCGGGCATTCACTATAGTCTTCCCGCTTTCCGTATTCAACGACATTGCGCAACTAAGCTTATGCGGTATGTATCAAAACGGTGTGCAGACCTTGGCTTGAATGTCCTAAGACGACTGCAGTACGGCGATCGAGCGCAAAAATTGCTGCGGGCTTTGATAACCGATGATCCGACTATCCGGTATTTCTTTACCCCGTCGATCGAACAGAATAATGCCCGGTGGGCCGAACAGTTGAAAACGTTTTAACAAAGCACGATCGTCCGGATCGTTGGCCGTGACATCGACCTGTAGCAAAATCGTATCGGCCAGCTCTCGACGAACGCCTGCATCGACAAAGGTCAATCTCTCCATTTCTTTACAAGATACGCACCAGTCTGCGTAAAAATCGAGCAATACCGTCTTGCCATTGTTGTTGGCCAGGAGGGTGTCGAGTTGTGCCAACGATTTGACGCGCTGAAACGCCAACGATGGCTGGCTGGTAGCGAACAGGTGTGCCAGAGGCCGCAGCACATCGGTACCACCCGAGGCAACGCCAACCAGTTGAGTCAGGCCGAGAACGAGCATGGCAATCCCAAATGCCTTGGCGGCCCATCCTACCGAGCTTGACCAGAGGAGAAATGCGCCATATCCGAGGCCTAGCGCTGCCCAGCCTGCCATTTGAACCGAGACTGGCAACAATGGCGAAATCATCCACAGTGCAACACCTAGCATCAACACCCCGAAAAACCGCTGCACACCCTGCATCCAGGCACCTGCCCGTGGCAAGAGTGTGCCGGCAGACAATCCGACCAGCAGCAATGGCACGCTCATTCCCATGGCCAGGGTAAAGAGCGCGCTACCACCGATTACGACGTCGCGCGTCTGGCTGATGTACACCAGAGTGCCGGCAAGCGGTGCCACCACGCAGGGGCCAACGATCATTGCCGACAATGCTCCCATAACAAAAACACCGAGCGTTTTGCCAGCACGGCGATTTTGCGATGCGCGAATGAGCCTGGTCTGAATGAAAGCCGGCATGCGCAAGTCGTAGGCACCGAACATTGCCAGCGCGAAACCGACCATCATGACGGCAAATGCAGTCAAGGCCAAGGGCGTTTGCAGGTAAGCCGCCAGGCCCTCACCGATTAACCCTGCGGCAAGACCCAACGCCGTATAGACCAATGCCATGCCCAACGAATAGACCAGTGCCAGGTAAAATCCGCGTCTACGCGAAACCTCGCCCTCACCGACGATGATCGAAGAAAGAATGGGCACCATCGGCAGTACGCAAGGCGTAAAAGCCAGCCCCAGACCGAGCAAGAGAAATAGCGGCAGAATCGTTAGAAGCTTGCCCGATTTTAATGCCGAGCCGATCTTGCTGTTTTCCGAATTGACACCGGCAGTAACGCTGGAATTAGAGAAGGCACTAGAGGCGGCACTAAAAACGGCGCTGGCACCGGTCTCGGTGCCGAACATATTGGGAAAAGCCAACCCAGGCTGGTCGGCAGCAAGCGAGTCTGAAATAATTACCGCAGGCACTGCAGGATCTGTCGAGAGCCGTATGCGAGAGGTCATCGGCGCATAGCACAACCCTTGGTCGGCGCACCCCTGCGCAACGACCGTCAATGTGAATGAGTCGGTGCCTTGCACGGGAAGAGTGACCGTGACCGCATCGCGATAGGTTTCGACTTCTTTCTGAAACGTATCATCAAACTTTATTTTTCCAGCAGGGAAATTTGGCGCGCCGATCACTGCCGGCGCTGCATCGAACTGGAACCGTTCGCGATACATGTAATAACCGCTGGCGATCCGGTAGGTAACCGCCAAAGTTTTTTCATCGGCCATTTTTGCCGATAATTGAAATGCTTTTTCCGGCTCCAGGTACGTCGGAGATCCATTTTCGGATTCGGCATATGCCAGCTGACCAAAAAAAGTCACGCAAAGTAGCAGACATTGAATGGCAAAACGCAAATCGATCTCCATCCGGCCGATGCACCGGGACAAGTTATTAACCGCCGGTGCTTATTCAAGGCAAGCTGCGGTCAACGCAAATACCTTGATTGTACCGCTGGCAACATACCCGCGCATGCCAATAAAAAACCAGGCAGTGCCTGGTTTTTGACGACGACTTTGGTAATTAGGTGACTAGCTGATAGACGATTAAAGCAATTGAGCAATTGAGTAATCGAATTAAGGGAAGCAACGTAAGCCGCACAACATGTGCCGCTTTTACACATTGACCTGCCGGATTGCTTGTTACTCTTCCGCTGCAGCAGCGTCAGTCTCCGTAATTTCCGGACGATCCAATAATTCGACGTATGCCATCGGTGCATTATCGCCGACCCGAAAACCCATTTTTAGAATCCGCAAGTAGCCGCCATTGCGATTTGCGTAGCGCGGGCCGAGTTCGGCGAAGAGCTTGACAACCATCTCCCGATCACGCAGACGATTGAATGCCAGACGCTTGTTGGCCAATGTGTCTGTCTTGCCAAGGGTAAGAATCGGCTCGATCACGCGGCGTAATTCTTTCGCTTTCGGCACAGTGGTTTTGATTGCTTCATGCCGCAGCAGTGACACGGTCATGTTGCGTAGCATGGCCAGACGATGAGAAGAGGTGCGATTAAGCTTTCGCAAGCCGTGACGGTGACGCATGATGATCCTTTAAATAAAAACAGTTTAAATCCAGCTCTTCTATCGCCTTAAAATTGCAGGGCGCGGGCCGGTAATAGGTTTTGTCGCTTATAGATATTGCTAAGTACAGTTGTTTAGTACGACTAATTAGGTAGGGTCGCGCTACAAGTACAACTATTTTTCCAAGCCGGCAGGCGGCCAGTTTTCCAGCTTCATGCCCAAGGTCAGTCCACGTGAAGCCAATACTTCCTTGATTTCGTTGAGTGATTTCCGACCTAGATTAGGTGTCTTGAGCAACTCGTTCTCGCTGCGTTGGATCAGATCGCCAATATAGTAAATATTCTCTGCTTTCAAACAGTTTGCCGACCGTACCGTCAATTCCAAATCGTCGACCGGGCGCAACAAGATCGGATCCACCGACGGTGCACGAGAAGGTGCCTCAGCAGCGGCTTCGGTGCCTTCCAATGCAGCAAAAACATTCAACTGATCGACTAGCACACGTGCCGATTGCCGGATCGCTTCCTCCGGCGAAATAACACCATTGGTTTCGATATTGATCACCAGCTTGTCGAGATCGGTGCGCTGCTCGACCCGAGCCGATTCGACCGAATACGATACTCTACGAACAGGCGAAAACGATGCATCGAGAATAATTCGGCCTATCGTCTTATTCGTATCTTCTGAAAGGCGACGAACGTTGCCAGGCACATAGCCACGGCCTTTCTCGACCTTGATCTGCATATCGAGTTTGCCACCGGCGGTCAAATTGGCGATTACGTGATCGGGGTTGACCAGCTCTACATCGTGCGGCAAATCGATATCTGAGGCCAACACGGAACCTTCCCCCTCCTTCTTCAACGTCAGCGTGACGTCTTCGCGATTGTGCAGCTTGAACACAACGCCCTTAAGATTCAACAGCATGTCGACTACGTCTTCCTGAACGCCGTCAAGGGACGAGTATTCGTGTACTACGCCAGCAATGGTGACTTCAGTAGGCGCGTAGCCGACCATCGAAGACAACAACACCCGACGCAACGCATTGCCCAGCGTGTGCCCGTAGCCACGCTCGAACGGCTCCATCACAACTTTGGCATGACCGGCACCCAACGCTTCGACTTCAATGATGCGTGGCTTTAACAGACTGTTTTGCATGAAAAATCCTTTTCAATACCCTCGGTTCATTACACCGATAAGGCTGATGGCATGTCAGCTATTGCGAAGCGGAAGCGATGTATTTCCGAACGTTTCCGCTTTGCGTGCAACTGATCATCAAAATAAAACCGGAAGTACTTCTTGCCAGATGCTTAAAAAAACACATGGCAACCGAATTATCGGGAGTAAAGTTCGACGATCAGCGACTCGTTGACATCCATCGCTATCTCATTGCGATCGGGCAGCGTGCGAAAAGTGCCTTCCATTTTTGTCGAATCGACTGACACCCAGGACGGCATGCCTGACTGTGCGGCCAAGGACAGCGCTTCGACGATACGAACCTGTTTCTTCGATTTCTCGCGTACTGCAACCACATCGCCTGGCTTGACCTGATAAGAAGCGATATTGACGACAATCCCATTGACGGTAAATGCTTTGTGCGAAACTAACTGGCGGCCCTCAGCACGGGTGGAACCGAAGCCCATGCGATAGACGACATTATCAAGGCGTGTTTCCAGCAACTTCAATAATGTCTCGCCAGTATTACCTTTACGACGATCTGCTTCGGCAAAATAGCGCCGGAATTGACGCTCCAATATGCCGTACATGCGTTTAACTTTCTGCTTTTCACGCAACTGGTTGCCATAGTCCGAAGTCCGGGCACCAGAGGTACGGCCGTGCTGCCCTGGCTTCGAATCAAGCTTGCACTTGGAGTCCAGCGAGCGGCGTGCGCTTTTAAGAAAAAGGTCGGTGCCTTCACGGCGGGAAAGCTTTGCTTTGGGTCCGATATAACGTGCCACGAAAATTCCTTTATAAAATGACGCCCCATACGACCCGCAAACGGATCGAGAGCGCTAGTTCGATTCTTTTAAATCAAACGGTGGGCTTAAGAACAACGCCCGCCAATTTAGTTGGCGGGCGACGTGCAGTGAAACAAGTGCGGTCGACGATCATCGATCGTGATGAAAACCGCTAATTTAAATCCGACGACGCTTAGGTGGACGGCATCCGTTGTGCGGTACCGGTGTCACATCTTGAATCTGCGTGATCTTGATGCCGAGGTTATTTAGCGCGCGTACCGCTGACTCTCGGCCCGGCCCAGGGCCCTTAATGCGTACTTCAAGATTTTTAACGCCACATTCGACAGCAACCTTACCGGCAGCTTCTGCTGCTACCTGCGCGGCGAATGGCGTCGATTTGCGTGATCCCTTGAAGCCAGCGCCACCGGAAGTTGCCCACGAAAGCGCATTTCCCTGGCGATCGGTAATAGTAATAATCGTGTTGTTGAAAGACGCGTGAATATGCGCGATGCCTTCGGCAACGTTTTTCTTAACCTTCTTGCGCACCCTTGCTGCGGCGGCGTTATTTGGTGCTTTTGCCATGATGATTTCCTAGAATACGACTTCTCATCGACCTGCCGGTCCAACGACCGGCATGGATCATTTCTTCAGCGACTGTGCAGCTTTTCGCGGGCCCTTCCGGGTACGCGCATTGGTACGCGTGCGCTGTCCCCGGCAAGGTAGACCTTTGCGGTGACGCATGCCACGATAACAACCGAGATCCATCAGACGTTTGATATTCATCGAAATTTCACGACGAAGGTCGCCCTCGACGATAAACTTCGCGATTTCGTCCCGGAGTTTTTCGAGCTCGCTATCGTCTAGATCTTTGACTTTCTTATCCGTTGGGACACCCGCCTTGACGCAGATGTCTTGCGAACGTGAACGTCCGATACCGTAAATCGCCATCAAGCCAATGATCGCGTGCTGATGATTTGGGATATTTACCCCTGCAATACGTGCCATGCGTTATTCCTCAATCAATAACGTTAATTAACCCTGGCGCTGTTTATGGCGCGGTTCGATGCAGATCACACGCACTACACCCTTGCGTTTAATGATCTTGCAATTGCGGCAAATCCGCTTAACTGATGCGAGCACTTTCATTTTCGCCTTCCTTTTTCAAAATCTATTCGCAAGTCACGGCAGGAAATTAAATCCAGTAATCGATCACCGGAATACCAATTACTATTTTGTTCTAAATACGATGCGTGCCCGACTCAGATCGTATGGCGTCAATTCAACCGTCACCTTATCGCCCGGTAAAATCCGAATATAGTTCATCCGCATCTTGCCCGAAATGTGACCCAATACAACATGTCCATTCTCAAGCTTCACTCTAAAAGTAGCATTTGGAAGATTCTCCAAAATTTCACCCTGCATTTGAATTACGTCGTCTTTTGCCATTCGTCTTGTCCGTTTACCTGGACGCTTATCGCGTCGGAACTCCGCCTTTAAAATTAGCTTTGCGAAGTAGCGATTCGTACTGCTGCGACATTACGTAATTTTGCACTTGAGCCATAAAATCCATCGTTACCACCACAATGATCAGCAGCGAAGTGCCACCGAAGTAAAACGGCACTTTGTATTTCGCAATCAAAAATTCCGGCAGCAAGCAGACCAAGGTGATGTAAACCGCGCCAGCCAGTGTCAGCCGTGTCAGAATTCGGTCGATGTACCGTGCCGTCTGGTCACCCGGACGAATTCCTGGAACGAATGCACCGCTTTTCTTCAGGTTATCCGCCGTTTCCTTGCTGTTAAACACCAACGCCGTATAAAAGAAACAGAAGAACACGATTGCCGCTGCATACAACAGCGCATGAATCGGCTCACCCGGTGCCATCGATGCCGCGAGATCTTTCAAGAACCGAATTACCGGATTCGTCGAGTCCCCGGCTGTCGTGAACCAGCTAACGATCGTCGAAGGAAACAGGATGATCGACGAAGCAAAGATCGGCGGGATCACACCAGCCATGTTCAGCTTGAGCGGCAGATGACTGCTCTGGCCACCGTAAATCTTGTTACCGACCTGCCGCTTCGCATAGTTGACCAGAATCTTGCGCTGGCCACGTTCCACGAACACTACGCCATACGTCACTGCTGCAGCCACCGCAATGATGATGATCGCAACAAAAGCGCTCATCGATCCGGTCGACACCAGTTCGAACAATCCCGCCACCGCGCTTGGCAGACCGGCAGCGATACCAGCGAAGATGATGATCGAAATACCGTTGCCCAAACCGCGCTCGGTGATCTGTTCACCCAGCCACATCAGGAACATGGTACCGGTCAGCAGGGTCACGACCGTCGTAAAACGAAAGGCCAAGCCCGGTTCAATTACCAATCCCGCTTGTGATTCCAATGCCACGGCAATACCAAAAGCTTGAAACGTTGCCAAAACCAGAGTGCCATACCGCGTGTATTGCGTAATCTTGCGGCGCCCGGCTTCTCCTTCTTTCTTCAATGCCTCAAGTTGCGGCGAAACGATCGACATTAACTGCATAATGATCGACGCCGAAATGTACGGCATGATTCCCAGTGCAAAAATCGTGAACCGAGAAAGCGCTCCGCCGGAAAACATGTTGAACATGCCCAAGATGCCGCCCTGATTTTGCTTGAACAACTGCGCTAATTGGTTCGGATCGATACCAGGCACAGGAATGTGCGCACCAATACGATAGACGACCAATGCGCCCAGCAAAAACCACAGGCGGTTCCATGGGAAACCGCTTCCAGCGTTTTTAGAAACCTTAGGAGCCGTCGCCACTTATCACTCCCTAACGCAAATACTTAGGCAATCGACCCACCGGCCGCTTCGATTGCCGCACGAGCACCTTTTGTCGCGATCAATCCTTTGAGCGTCACAGCCGTTTTGATTTCGCCCGAAAGAATAACGCGTACTACCCGCGCTAACTCGCCGATCAAACCTGCTTGCTTCAAAACCAATATGTCGATCTCTATCGGCAAATTTTCCAGATCCGATAAACGCACCTCAGCCTTGTAAGGCGTCGCCATCGACTTGAAACCACGTTTTGGAAGGCGACGCTGCAAGGGCATTTGACCGCCCTCGAAGCCGACCTTATGAAAGCCACCCGCACGTGATTTCTGACCCTTGTGTCCGCGACCGGCAGTTTTACCCAAGCCCGACCCGATACCACGGCCTACCCGACGCTTATAATGCTTAGCGCCTTCAGCGGGTTGAAGTGTATTTAATTCCATAATTTTGCTCCTGGCAAAGGCGCTCGCCTTACGCCAACACTTTCACAAGATAGGACACTTTGTTGATCATGCCTCGAACAGCTGGCGTGTCTTCCAATTCCGATACCGAATTAATTCCACGAAGCCCTAAGCCACGGACAGTGGCGCGATGTGTTTCACGCGTACCGATTAAACCTTTGACTAAGGTTACTTTCACGGTCTTACCTGTTGCTAATGCCATATCGTTCTCCTTAGCCTAGAATCTCTTCGACCGACTTGCCACGCTTAGCAGCAATTTCGGACGGCGTATTCATCTTGGCTAAGCCGTCTAGCGTCGCACGCACCAGGTTATAAGGATTCGTTGAGCCGTTCGATTTGGCAACAACGTTGGTAACTCCCATCACCTCGAAAATCGCGCGCATCGGGCCACCAGCGATCACACCGGCACCATCTTTCGCAGGTGCCATCAGCACCGAAGAAGCACCGTGTTTGCCGGTTACTGCATGCTGCAACGTGCCATTTTTCAAGGTAACCTTGATCATCTTGCGACGTGCCTCTTCCATCGCCTTTTGCACGGCGACTGGCACTTCTTTCGACTTACCTTTGCCCATGCCGATACGGCCATCGCCGTCACCAACTACTGCCAAAGCAGCAAAGCCCATGATTCGACCGCCCTTGACCACTTTGGTCACACGATTCACGGCGATCATTTTCTCGCGCATGCCGTCGTCGGGCTTCTCGCTTTGCATCTTCGATTGCATCTTTGCCATAACGATTCTTCCTTAGAATTTCAGACCAGCTTCACGCGCAGCCTCAGCTAACGCTTTGACACGGCCATGGTAGCGATTACCAGCGCGGTCGAATCCAACTTCAGTAACGCCAACCGTTAACGCTTTTTCCGCGATGCGCTTACCAATCAAGGTAGCTGCAGCAGCATTACCACCTTTACCAGATTGTCCGGCCAACTCCAGCCTAACTTCCGCTTCCAACGTCGACGCCGACGCTAATATTTTGGAATCCGGGCTGATGATCGTCGCATAAATGTGTGAATTCGTACGATGCACCGCTAGCCGATTGACCTTCAACTCAGCAATTTTCGCCCTGGTCTGACGACCGCGACGCAAGCGTGATTGTTTCTTGTCCATGATCAATCCCTATTACTTCTTCTTAGTTTCTTTGAGCACAACCGTAGTGCCAAATAGTCGGACGCCCTTGCCCTTGTAAGGGTCTTTCTTGCGATACGCGCAAACTTCTGCCGCAACCTGCCCAACTTGTTGGCGATCGATTCCACTGATCACGATTTCCGTTGGCGTAGGTGTTGCACATTTCACACCGGACGGCATTTGATGTACAACAGGATGCGAAAAACCGAGCGCCAGATTTAGCTTGTCACCTTGCGCCTGGGCTTTAAAACCCACGCCTACCAAAACAAGCTTTTTCTCGAAACCCTTGGTTACGCCTTGCACCATGTTGTTCACGATGGCACGCAATGTGCCCGACATCGCGTTGGCTTCGCTACTATCGTTCGCTGCTTCGAAACTTAAAACACTATCCGTTAAAACAACCTTCACAAGGCCATTGAGGCTTTGTTGCAACGTGCCTAACGGACCTTTGACCACGATCTGCTCTGCAGAGATCGTCGCTTCCGCACCTTTAGGTAAAGCAATCGGCATTTTTC
The DNA here is from genome assembly GCA_040385645.1 of Pseudomonadota bacterium. Classification (GTDB taxonomy): domain Bacteria; phylum Pseudomonadota; class Gammaproteobacteria; order Burkholderiales; family Burkholderiaceae_D; genus JANXSS01. The sequence continues at coordinate 7,081 of JAZKGZ010000014.1, read as the reverse complement.
CTACACGTGACATGTTCGGCTCCTTAAGCGACGTAACAAATGACTTCGCCACCGACGCCGGTTGCGCGCGCTTTGCGATCCGTCATAACACCCTGGGGTGTCGAAACGATCGCGACGCCCAAACCGTTCATGACGTTCGGTATGGCATCTCTGCCTTTGTACACACGCAACCCGGGACGTGAAACCCGCTCTAAACGCTCTATAACGGGGCGACCCGCGTAATACTTCAAGCCTATATTCAACTCTGCTTTTCCAGCGTCTTCAGACACCGCAAAATCCTCAATGTAACCCTCGTCCTTCAGGACTTTGGCAATTGCAATCTTGACCTTCGATGACGGCATTACTACCGAAACCTTTTGTACGACTTGCGCATTGCGGATACGGGTCAGCATATCGGCGATAGGATCGCTCATACTCATCGCTTATTCTCCTATTACCAGCTGGCTTTTGTCATGCCCGGAATCTCGCCACGCATGGCGATTTCACGGATCTTGGTACGGGCCAAACCGAATTTACGGAAGGTGCCACGGGGACGACCGGTTAGTGCACAACGATTACGTTGGCGGGTCGGCGCGGAGTTACGCGGCAGTGCCTGCAACTTCAAGCGCGCCTCATAACGGTCTTCTTCCGATTTCGATTGGTCATCGATGATTGCTTTGAGCTGCGCGCGCTTGCCGGCGTACTTCTTTACCAGGTCTGCACGTTTTTGCTCGCGGTTAATCAGGGCCAGTTTTGCCATGGCAACCTCAGTTTTTGAACGGAAATTTAAATGCGGCGAGAAGCGCTTTTGCTTCATCGTCGGTCTTCGCAGTTGTCGTGATACTGATATTCATTCCACGCAACACGTCAATTTTGTCGTACTCAATCTCGGGGAAAATAATTTGCTCTTTGATACCGATGTTGTAATTACCACGGCCATCGAATGCACGGCCGGATACGCCACGGAAATCCCGAACGCGCGGCAAAGCCACAGTAATCAAACGATCCAGAAATTCAAACATCCGTGCGCCTCGAAGCGTGACCATGCATCCGATTGGATACCCTTCACGAATCTTGAAGCCAGCGATCGCTTTTTTCGCTTTCGTCACAACTGGTTTCTGCGCAGCGATTTTGGTCAGATCCCCAACGGCATGCTCGATAATTTTCTTATCGGCGATAGCCTCAGACAAACCCATGTTCAAAGTGATTTTCAAAATGCGCGGCACTTCCATCGCAGACTTGTAGCCAAATTTGGCTGACAATTCCGGTGCCACTTTTTTCAGATAGACTTCTTGTAGGCGGGCCATAATTTATTGCACCTTAACGGATTCACCGCTGGATTTATAGACGCGGATTTTTTTGCCATCGACTATTTTCACGCCCGCGCGATCAGATTTTCCTGTGGCAGCATTGAACAAGGCCACGTTTGAAACATGAATTGGCATAGTTTTGTTGACGATGCCGCCAGTGGTGCCGGTCATCGGATTAGGCTTGGTCGCTTTTTTCGCCACATTTACACCGTCGACTAACAGGTAGTTTGCATCAACCCTTTTGGTGACGGTACCGCGCTTACCTTTGTCTTTTCCAGTCAGCACGATGACACTGTCGTCCTTACAAATTTTGTCCATGATGGCTCCTTACAAAACTTCAGGCGCGAGCGAGACGATTTTCATGAATCGTTCGGTACGCAACTCACGGGTTACCGGCCCAAAGATACGGGTACCAATCGGCTCATGTTTTGCGTTGAGCAAAACGCATGCGTTGCCGTCGAATTTAATCAGGGACCCATCTTGACGCCGGACACCTTTGGCGGTTCGGACGACCACCGCGAAATAAATCTCGCCCTTTTTCACACGACCACGCGGGGCGGCGACTTTGATTGTGACTTTAATTAAATCGCCGATGCCTGCATAACGGCGCTTTGATCCTCCCAACACCTTGATGCAAAGAACTTCACGCGCACCAGTGTTGTCGGCTACTTCTAGCCGGCTTTCTGTCTGAATCATAATGTTTTCTTTCCCAACTTAACCCGTTGACGCCACACCATGCGGCACTACGGTCAGTCTTGGTCTCGTAAGTACTTTATAAAAGCACCGATGAGGTGGATGAATTCCAAAACTTGAATCTAAAATTTTTCTTGTTCGACTCGATGAAAGATATGCGCATGAGCACATACATACAAAGATCAGAAGCGAAGCCCGTCATTATCACATCGATATACCGGCTACGCAATCACTAATTAAACAATTTGTGCCGTTTGAATGACGCGTGTGACACTCCAGGCTTTGGTCTTGGATATTGGACGCCCCTCTTGGATCTCGACCATATCGCCTGCTTTGGCAGCGTTACCTTCATTGTGCGCATGATATTTGTTCGAACGCATAATAATTTTGCCGTAGAGCGGATGTTTGACATGACGCTCGATCAATACAGTGACGGTTTTTTCCATCTTATCGGACACCACTTTACCGATCAGTGTGCGCTTCAGCGCTGGTTTGACTGGCTCATTCATTATTTGGCGTCCTTCACATTCATCACTGTTTTAACCCGAGCGATATCACGCCGCACTTTTTTTAGCTGCGACGTATTGTTGAGCTGTTGGGTCGCAATTTGCATACGCAAACCGAACTGCGCTTTCAGCAAATCTTTCAATTCCTTGGTCAGCGCGGTTGCATCCTTGCCGCGGAGATCTGATGCTTTCATATTCACTCCCTTATTGGCCAACCTGGCGCACGACAAACGTTGTCAAAAGCGGTAGCTTGGCAGCCGCAAGGCGAAATGCTTCCCGCGCCAATGTCTCGTCGACGCCATCCATCTCATACAACATTTTACCGGGCTGAATTTCCGCGACATAGTACTCAGGATTACCCTTGCCGTTACCCATGCGGACCTCGGCAGGTTTTTGAGAAATTGGCTTGTCTGGAAAAATGCGAATCCAGATCCGACCGCCACGTTTAATGTGACGCGTCATCGCGCGACGTGCTGCCTCAATCTGGCGAGCGGTAATGCGTCCGCGTCCAATTGCTTTCAAACCGAATTCGCCGAATGACACTGCCGTACCGCGTGCATGAGAAATGCCTTTGTTACGACCTTTCTGCTCTTTGCGATATTTTCTACGTGCTGGTTGCAGCATGATTATTCTCCTGCTTTCACTGCTGAAACTGTTGTCGCACCGTCTGGTGCACCATCCGGTTTGCGCGAGCGGACCCGTTTTGCTGCAGGCGCCAAACCTGGCGCACCCATGCCTGGCGCTCCGTCAGGACGTGGCGTACGTGGGCGGCTAGTCGGTTTGCCATCGTCACGGCGCGGCGCACGGCGTCGCTTTTCTTCGTCGGATGTCATATCGATCGTTGGTGCCTCACCACTGGCAAGGCGATCGCCTTTGTAGACCCAAACCTTGATACCGATGATGCCGTAAGTGGTAAGCGCTTCTTCGAATCCGTAGTCGATATCAGCACGCAGCGTATGCAGCGGAACCCGCCCTTCGCGATACCACTCTTTACGAGCGATTTCGATGCCGTTGAGTCTACCGGATGACATGATCTTGATGCCTAACGCACCAAGGCGCATCGCATTTTGCATTGCACGCTTCATTGCGCGGCGGAACATGATGCGCTTTTCGAGCTGTTGCGCGATTGATGCAGCGATCAGTTGCGCATCGGTTTCGGGCTTGCGAATTTCCTCGATATTGACGTGCACCGGCACGCCCATCATTTTCGTCAACGCAGCTTTCAAGACTTCGATATCCTCGCCTTTTTTACCGATCACGACGCCTGGACGGGAGCTGTAAATAGTAATTCGAGCATTTTTCGCAGGACGCTCGATGACCACGCGGCCGACCGATGCGTTCTTTAGCTTTGTCTTTAAATACGCGCGGACTTTAAGGTCTTCATTGAGCATTTTGGCAAAACTATTATTGCCTGCGTACCAACGGGAGCCCCAGTTACGTGTGACTGAAAGACGAAAACCGGTTGGATGTATCTTCTGACCCATCTTGACCCCTTAGTTTCCGACAGTCACGTATATGTGACAGGATTGTTTTGAAATACGATCGCCCCGACCTTTTGCACGCGCTGTAAAACGCTTCAGAACCGACCCCTTTTCGACGTAAATCGTCGTGATTTTCAACTCGTCGATGTCAGCACCGTCGTTATGTTCAGCATTTGCAATAGCAGACTCGAGAACGCGCTTGATGATGACCGCGCCTTTCTTGGGACTAAATTGCAAAATATTAAGAGCTTGATCAACTTTTTTGCCGCGGATCAGGTCTGCGACGAGACGGCCTTTTTGGGCCGAAAGACGCACACCACGCAGGGAAGCTTTAGTTTCCATCATTGGACCTTATTTCTTTGCCTTCTTATCGGCAGCATGACCCTTAAACGTACGGGTTAATGCAAATTCACCGAGCTTATGACCTACCATATTTTCCGAGATGTATACAGGAATATGCAGCTTGCCATTATGTACAGCAATCGTCAGCCCAATGAAGTCCGGCATGATCGTCGAGCGGCGGGACCAGGTCTTTATAGGCTTCTTGTCTTTGATCGCTTGCGCTTTCTCGACTTTTTTTACCAGATAACCGTCGCAGAACGGTCCTTTTTTTAGTGAACGTGTCATGTGCTATTCCTTATTTCTTGCCACGACGAGAGACGATCATAGAAGTCGTACGCTTGTTGCGACGCGTCTTCTTGCCTTTTGTCTGTTGGCCCCACGGCGATACTGGATGACGGCCGGCTGCTGTCTTGCCCTCACCACCACCGTGCGGATGATCGACCGGGTTCATGACCACACCGCGAACGGTAGGACGTACACCACGCCAGCGCATCGCACCAGCCTTACCAATTTTGCGCAGGCTATGTTCGGCGTTGCCAACCTCGCCTACTGTTGCACGGCATTCGACGTGTACGCGACGCACTTCGCCGGAGCGCAAGCGCACCTGAGCGTAAGTACCTTCGCGCGCCATCAAAACCACGCCAGCACCGGCAGTACGTGCCATTTGCGCACCTTTACCTGGCAGCATTTCCACGCAATGCATGATCGTACCGACCGGAATATTCCTGATCGGCAGGCAATTGCCAGGCTTAATCGGAGCTTCCGAGCCGTTCATCAGTTGATCACCGACAGCCAAACCTTTGGTCGCGATAATGTACTGGCGCTCGCCATCGGCGTAGCACAGGAGTGCAATGTTAGCAGTGCGATTCGGATCGTATTCGATGCGCTCAACCTTGGCCGAAATACCGTCCTTAGTGCGCTTGAAATCGATCTTGCGGTAATGCTGCTTATGGCCGCCACCGATATGACGGGTGGTAATATGACCGTTATTATTACGGCCCGCACTTTTCGATTGCGCTTCGATGAGACCCGCAAAAGGTCGACCTTTGAACAGATCGGGCGTGACGACCTTGACCATGCCACGACGGCCGGGGGAAGTCGGTTTGACTTTAACGAGCGCCATTATTTAGCCTCCTCGGTGAAACTGATTTCTTGACCGGGTTGAAGGCAAACGAATGCGCGACGCGTGTGATTGCGACGACCGTTAAATTTACCGGAACGCTTCTTCTTGCCCATGCGGTTGGCAACTTGAACGGATTCGACTTGAACTTTAAAGAGCATTTCAACAGCAGCTTTAATTTCCAGCTTGGTTGCGTCTGGCATGACCAGAAAAACGACTTGCTCATTTTTTTCAGCAATGAACGTCGCCTTTTCGGAAATCACCGGTGCCAGCAACACTTTCATCAGGCGCTCTTCACTATGCTTTTGGGTCGCGCTCATGTCAGCATCTCCTCAATCTTTGCCAACGCCTGTTTTGTGATTACAATCTTTTTGTAATACACCAACGACACAGGATCCGCGTGGCGCGGCTCGACTACCAGTACATGCGGTAAATTGCGTGATGCCAAGTCGAGATTTTCATCAATGCTGTCGGTGATGATCAGCACGGAATCGAGCCCCATACCCTTCAATTTCTGCGACAGCAACTTTGTTTTAGGCGCATCGACGATAAGATCTTCGATGATTGAAATCCGGCCTTCCCGAGCCAACTGCGACAAGATCGAGCAAACCCCTGCGCGATACATCTTCTTGTTGACTTTGTGGGTGTAATTCTGATCAGGCGAATTCGGAAAAATCCGACCGCCGCCACGCCACAATGGCGAGGACGACATACCGGCGCGAGCACGACCGGTACCTTTTTGACGCCAAGGCTTTTTGGTCGTGTGGTGTACTTCTTCACGATTTTTTTGCTTGCTGTTACCGCTGCGAGCGTTTGCTTGATAGGCAACGACAACTTGATGTATCAGCGCTTCATTGTAATCGCGGCCAAAAATAGTATCCGGCGCGGCAACGTTGGAGGCAGATTGACCCTGGTCATTCAGGAGCTTGAGTTCCATCGCTTAGGCTCCCTTCTTTGCTTTGATTTTGATGGCCGGAGACACAATCACCCGACCATTTTTTGCACCGGGCACAGCGCCTTTAACCAGTAGCAACTGGCGATCTGCATCGACACGCGCGATCTCCAGGTTCTGGGTCGTAACGGTGACGTCACCCATGTGGCCGGTCATGCGCTTGCCCGGAAAAACCCGACCAGGATCCTGCGCCATACCGATCGAGCCCGGCACATTGTGCGAGCGGGAGTTACCATGGGTAGCTCGGCCTGAACTGAAGTTGTAGCGCTTAATGACACCGGCGTAACCTTTGCCGATGGAAGTGCCTTGCACATCGACTTTTTGGCCAGCCTCAAATAAGGTCGCGGCGATATGATCACCCGGCTTCAAACTACTGGCGCGTTCTGCGGAGATACGGAATTCGACGAGCGCGGTACCGGCTTCGACGCCAGCCTTAGCATGGTGACCGGCAGCAGCCTTATTTACGCGGGAGGCGCGACGATGGCCAAACGACACTTGAACAGCGCAATAACCGTCTGTTTCGGGTGTTTTGATTTGCGTCACACGGTTGTTCGACACGTCCACCACGGTGACGGGAATTGAATCCCCCTCATCGGTGAAAATACGCATCATGCCAACCTTGCGACCAATCAGGCCTTGGCCCTGATCTTGGTCTTGGTTCACTTTTTTCTCCATTCCCGCCTACGATTGGGCAGGGC
>JAZKGZ010000013.1:0-223407 GCA_040385645.1 Pseudomonadota bacterium | reverse complement strand
CAAACGAAGCACCAAACGAAGCACCAAACGAAGCACCAAACGAAGCACCAAACGACACACCTACCGATGCGCTTGACCATACACGCGACGTTGTTCCACAAAATGCCGAAATCTTGACGCAGTATGTAAATCGTAAGGTTGCATTGGGGAACGTTTTAAAGGTAACGACAGCGCGTATTAGAAACGCCAGTTCGCCAGAACAAGCGGCAGCGTGTGTAACGGCCCTGAAAGCCTATGGGATCATCCCGGATACGATTATCTACAACGCATTAATTTCGTCTTACGCGCATTACAACCGACCAGACGAAGCCGAGGCAATTTTTAAAGGCATGAGCGCTGAGGGCGCAGTACCAGATCTGATCACTTGTACTGCGCTTATTACCGCTTATATTAAATCGGGAAGAGCGGATGCCGCAATGGCAGTATTTACTGCTATTCGTAATACCGGTGCGGTGCCGGACTCATACTTCTACAGTGCATTAATTTCGGTGCTTGGAAACGCCAGACTTCCTGCGCAAGCACTGGCGGTATTTGACGATATGTGTGCCAATGGTGTCAGGCGCAACGTAGCGACGTACAGCAGCCTGATTGCCGCGTGCGACCGGGGAAGCGAAATTGAAAAATACAAGGTTCCGGACTTGTTGCAGAACATGGTCAACGAGAAAATATTGCTGCCCTCGCTAGGATTCGACGCCCGCAGCAATACCCTGGTTTTTCAGTTAAAACGCATGATAGCTATACGGGGCTCGGCCAATGAAGCCAGTACGATGAACGGTTCTTTAGTAAAAACAATTTTTAATCATCACGCTTCCAAAGGCCATCTTACCGACCGTACGTTGTTCATCATCGAGGACGTACGGCACAATTCCCTTAGGCAGATCGTCGAAAGTTGCATACTTAACTTCGGCTTCAAAGTTGCGGATGCAACCAGGCCCGATGGTTCGCTCATCCCAAATGGTTTGTACGCGCGTTCGCTCCACCCGAGCCAGAAACCGCAATTGCTTCGACACCGCACGCCAGCTGCTGACTATCTGCTCGATTATTTACATAGAAATTGCGGCATCGGCGACGGCACATAACGGGCAAAATGCGGCCGTCAAACAACTCTTTTTCAAAAACTATTGGGAGCGTATTGAACAGCATGCTACAGTGAAATTTGTTATCTAGAGGAAATTTTCTAGTAATGTTTTAGACACTGTGCGATGCCGCACCTTAGCCATGAGGAGAAGAAATGGAGCCGTTAAAAGCCGTTTTTCAAAGCAGCGAAGTCGAGCTACGTGACGAGGCTTACAAGCTGATCAGTCATCTTCACGCACAGACGATGTTGATCTGCGGAGAGGGACTAGAAAATTTTGGTAATCACAGCGATGAAATAAAAAGCAATTATCTGTGGTCGATGTGCGACTTGGCAGAACGTTCGCTCATGCTGATTAGTCGGATGCAAACTTCGTCGGGTAACGCTAAAAATGAGTGATGTGACGGATATCGTCGATCGTGTACAAGTGCTCGCGTACGTGCGCACATCTTTTCTTCCTAAGCATGGTAACAAACTCTTGCGCCAACTTGCGTTCTCGGCTGGGCAAGGTTAAAAATAATTGAATCAGCTGGTCTTGTGGCAACAGTCGGGTACCGGCGCTTTGCCCGAAAAATAGCGCTGCATTATAGACTCCAGCGTCTGCTGCATCTCGTTCACCTGCGCCACCGAAGCGCAGCCATTCCACCGAAACCTCAAGCCACTTGGCCAATGCACGTAATTTGTCTTGAGTCGGTATCGCCTCACCGACCAGCCACTTGCGTACCGCGTGCACCGTTACCGGCCTACCGACAAATCGGTTATTAAATTCGCGCGCAACCAATGTCGGACTCGGCTGTAATCCACGCGTCGATTCAAGTGCCGCCTTGAAGCGCGCACTGAACTGGCTACGTTCTCCGGAAACTTTTTGTAAAGGGGGCACGGAATCCCTTGCAGCGGTAAATTTCAATTCATACAACCAATTTTGAGCATTGGTTAAAAGTATTATGAACTTTTATTTTACAAATGTCACGCTGCACAAGTATTCGGATTAACCTTCGCCAAACATTTTTTTAACCCACCCAGTTTTTTTCAGTGTTCGCGCATGAATCTTGAAAGCGCTTGTATGTTTTTTTGCCGTCGTCGTGTTCATTACATCCAGGCTTACAAGCATTGCAGTGGCACCTTCGATTCTGCCAATCGCCCGGTCGGCACCGAGCCGCTCGATCGATGCGGAAGTGCGCGCCGTCAGGCGGCGTTGCGCTTCCGTTAATGCGCCGTATGCGCGGTTGGTGATGCCGACATGGGCTGCATCGGCAATCTCTTTCGGTGTCTTGAGGTAATGCAGAAATAACTCTTGCAGTCGTTTCGTGTAATGGGGTTGCAATTTGAAATCTTTTACCATAGCGCTGGCTAGGGAGGTAGATGAAGCCGTCGCTGAATTTGCAGTTGGCACTTCAGTTGCTGTCGTATGGGCTAATTGAAAGCCGTGTATCGGCAGACTCGTAATCAATTTTTCAATGGCATTGAACAAACGTACGTCACCCATCGGATTATCTACTTCATGTCCGCCCGTTTGCTGCGATATGCGCGTTCCAAGCCATGCCGCGAATGTCGGTGGCAGGGTCGAGTGCCCGAGCTTGGCCCACGCTTTTTTCAAAGCTTCGTGCTCCGCCTCGAGACGTTGATGATCGATTTCATTCAAAACCACGTTAATTACTGGCATTGCTAGCTCCCGGCTATGGATTTTTTGAAATTGCCTTTGCTATGGTATCGGCATCCGAATCGAGCGATAAATAATTTTTCTCAAAGGCAACATTTTTGCATGAAATGACGCTGGGGTGCGGATCACCGTAAAATTTGTTGTTAATGACTATCTAACGATTATTTTTAAGGATCGCAATGCGAGATGCCGGGTTACCAATTGCACTGCTACTACTAGGAATCGCCTGGCTGCTCGATAGCCTACATTTATTGCCGGATATTCAATGGGTATGGGTAATCGGACTGTGCGGAGCCGGTGTTGCCATTCTGCTTTTGGAAGGCGTCACGAAGTCTTCCGTCGTTACCGGGCCTCTGCTGATCATCGCTGGAATCTTGTCTTTCTTTCATCAATTTCATGGCTTAGGATGGCGTTACGTAATCCCGGTGATGCTGATCGCTACCGGTGCGGTGTTGCTGATTTCACGCTCTTCGACCCTTCCTGCCTCGCGCGCTGAAAAACAACAACGCAAGCAGCAGTCCGAATCTACCTACAAAGAATAAGCCCATGTTGCTCCAATCTCTACGTATGACGGCACGCGATTGGCGCGCTGGTGAGTTACGTTTTTTACTGCTGGCGTTAATTGTGGCGGTCGCATCGTTGTCCTCGGTCGGCTTTTTCGTAGACCGTATGCGCACCGGGCTGAGCAGAGACGCCAATCAATTGCTGGGTGCCGATCTCGTGGTCAGTGCCGATCAACCGATTAACCCAGCATGGCTAGCTGAAGCGCAAAGACGCAATTTGTCGGTTGCGCAAACCGTTGCGTTCCCGAGCATGGCGATCGCCGGGGAGGGCGAAACTGCCCGTTCGCAACTTTCTGCTGTCAAAGCAGTTACACCTGGCTACCCATTGCGTGGCAATCTTAAATTAGTGCAGCCCGGCTCTGTGGACGGTGCCTTGACGCAAGCGGTACCTAAGCCGGGTACCGTCTGGCTCGATCCGGCACTGCTGAATTCGTTGCGCCTTACCGTTGGAGAGTCGCTGAAGCTGGGCGATAAGTCGTTCGTCGTCGATGGCGTAATCGCTTCGGAGCCGGACCGTGGTGCCGCATTCATGAATTTTGCGCCGCGCGTGATGTTGCCCGCTGCCGACCTGCCGGCAACGAATCTGATTCAATCTGGCTCGAGGGTCACTTACCGAATGCTGATCGCCGGCGTACCGGAGTCGGTTGCGTCATTCCAAAAAATGATTGCTGCATCGATTGAACGCGATAAATTGCGGGGCTTGCGTATCGAGTCTTTGGAATCCGGTCGTCCAGAAATGCGTACCACGCTCGACCGCGCACAACGATTTCTGTCGCTCGTCGGTTTACTATCGGCGATGCTCGCAGCAGTCGCCATTGCGATGGCCGCACGCCGATTTATGGTGCGCCACATAGATGCGTGCGCCATGATGCGCTGTCTCGGGCTGAAGCAAAACCAGGTCACCTTGCTATACCTGTCGGAGTTTCTAATAGTTGGCCTGGTAGGCAGCATCATTGGCACCGCACTAGGATTCGCTGCGCATTTCTTCTTGCTCGAGTGGTTGGGAAAACTGGTCGCCAATCAGCTTCCACCAGCTACGTTGCTACCCGCAGCGCAGGCGATTGCAACCGGCTTGATTCTGTTGGTCGGTTTTGCCATTCCACCGATTTTGCAGCTGCGGGACGTGCCGCATAACCGTGTGATTCGGCGCGAGCAGGATCTGCCCAAAGCGGCGACACTGGCTACCTACGTGCTCGGCACCGCGAGTTTTATCGGTCTGTTGTTGTGGCAGGCTGGCGATCTCAAGCTAGGTGCACTGACTGCCGCAGGTTTCCTGGGTGGGCTGGTGCTGTTCGCTGCTGTTGGCTGGCTGGCCCTGCGGGCATTACGACCGATGCGCACGTTATTCGACAATGCGTCCTGGCGTTTTGCACTCACCGCGCTGCAGCGCCGCCCCGCGGCAACCGTGGTGCAGGTCGTGGCGTTGGCGCTCGGGTTGATGGCTTTGCTGCTATTGACCGTAATACGCGGCGACCTCATCGACGGCTGGCGCAACGCTACGCCTGCCGACGCGCCCAATCAATTTGTCATCAATATTCAACCGGAGCAGAAGCTGCCGGTAGAGCAGCAATTACGTGCCGGTGGCGTCGGGCAAGCACAGTTATATCCGATGATGCGGGGCCGTCTGATCCAGGTGAATCAGAATCCTGTCAGCGGCGAGACTTATACCGAAGATCGTGCCAAGCGGCTGGTGGAACGCGAGTTCAATCTTTCCACGATGCTCGTGCTGCCGCCGATGAATGTCATCAGTGCTGGAAAGTGGTTCGATAATTCCAAACCCGAGGCATCGGTCGAGGAAGGTTTGGCAGAGACACTAGGTTTGAAGATCGGGGATCAGTTGCGCTTCGATATTGGCGGGCAGCAGGTGAGTGCTTCGGTTACCAGCCTGCGTAAGCTCGATTGGGGCTCGATGCGGGTGAATTTCTTTGTTATTCTTAATCCTGCAGCTGTCGCACAGGCACCCCAGACATGGATAACCGCCTTTCATTTGCCGCCCAGCGACAATACGTTGGTCAATTCCTTGACTCAAGCATTTCCCAACCTCACCGTACTCGACGTCGGCAGTGTAATTCGGCAGTTGCAAGGCGTGCTCGATCAGGTCGTCGTTGCAGTCGAATTTCTATTTTTGTTCACCCTCGCGTCAGGTGGCTTGGTGCTATATGCCGCACTATTAGGTTCTCAACACGAACGCATGCGCGAGGCCGGACTATTGCGTGCATTGGGAGCGACACGTCGCCAACTTTCTAGTGCGCAGTGGATTGAATTTGCGCTTGTCGGTGGTCTTGCAGGCATGCTGGCTGCCAGCGGTGCGGCAGCGGTAGGCTGGGCTCTCGCACGTTATGTATTCGATTTTCCATGGGTATTCAGCCCGTTGGTCTGGGCCGCTGGGGTTGCAGCCGGCGCAGTCTGCGCGCTACTCGGCGGCTGGATAGGTTTACGTAATATTCTTCGTCAACCGCCTTTACAGACGCTACGCGAGGCCTGACCCCGCGCATTGGTCCATGCGCTATGATGCGCGAATGAAACCAGACACATTCGAAATCATTTTGCTTATCGTTGTATCGATCGGCCTGTTATTGCAGTTAGCCGGATTTTTTTGGAAAAGAACGGCCGATTCATCAAGTAACGCAGCCCACATGCTGGTGCAATTGCGCTCGGACCTGGAGCGACATGCAAGCCAGACCAGCGAGCGTACGGAACGGGAGTTACGCGCTCAGGTGCAGGATTCAGCGCAGGGTACGCGGGTCGAATTAGGTGGCAATCTTGCAGAATTCCAGCGCACGCTTGCGGCGCAACTGACCGGTATCGCGTCTCTGCAAAATGGTCGGTTTGAAGCGTTCAGTGCGCAATTCTCCAAACTCAATGAAGTCAATGCAGTGCAACTGGAGGCCATGCGCCAGGCGATCACGCTGCAGGCGCAGCATGGGCGGGAGGAGTTGGCCACTTCGCTCAAACGCTTTGCCGACACGCTGAATCAGACTCTCGGTGCACTCACCGAATCGAATGCGCAGCGCATGCTGGAAGTGCGCGCCACGTTGGAGCAAAAAATTCGGGAACTACAAACCGATAACGGTGCGCGGCTAGAAGAAATGCGTAAGACCGTCGATGAAAAGCTGCATGCGACGCTAGAGCATCGGTTGGGCGAATCTTTTAAGCTGGTATCGGACCGGCTGGAAAAGGTGCATCACGGTTTAGGCGAGATGCAGCAACTTGCTATCGGCGTGGGTGACTTGAAACGCGTGCTGACCAACGTCAAGAGTCGCGGTACCTGGGGCGAAGTGCAGTTGGCAATGCTTTTGGAACAAATGCTCACGCCCGACCAGTACAGCAAGAATGTCGAAACTATTCCGGGTAGTGGCGAGCGAGTCGAATATGCTGTGAAATTGCCAGGGCAAGTGGAAGGCGGCAAACCGGTCTGGATGCCGATCGATGCCAAGTTTCCCAAAGAGCAGTACGAGCGCCTGGTCGATGCGGCCGAACATGCGGATGTCGAGGGCGTTGCCGTTGCAGGAAAAGAACTCGAACGATCGATTCGAAGCGAAGCCAAAACCATTGCTGAAAAATATCTGTCGCCACCGTTGACGACGGATTTTGCAATTCTGTTTTTGCCGACTGAAGGGCTTTATGCGGAAGTGATGCGCCGGCCCGGCCTGGCAGACGAATTGCAACGCGTGTTCAGGATCAGTATCGCTGGGCCGTCGACATTGTCGGCGCTACTCAATAGTTTGCAGATGGGCTTTCGCACCTTGGCACTGGAAAAACGTTCTTCTGAAGTATGGCAAGTGCTCGGTGCGGTCAAGACTGAATTCGGTAAATTCGGCGATGTACTTGCCGCTACCAAAATGACGCTGGAACGAGCGGCGAAGAATATTGAGAGTGCCGAAACCCGCAGCCGCCAGATGGCGCGCAAGTTGAAATCGGTCGAGGCCTTGCCATCGGAGGTAGCACAGGCATTGCTCGAATCAGGGGCCCAGGCGGCGACCGACGCTTCGGAGGAAGCTTAAGTCAGGGAAGAAGCTTAAATCAATCAACGCCACGTATGCCGGAATTGATGGCATGGTCGCCGGCGTTTTCGTAATAGTTGAGCATTTCGATGGTATTGATATTGACGAATGCATGATGGTCGTTGAAGCAAACCTGTGCAGCACCGACCGTAGCCGCCCACCGGCCGGCCCCACGTCCTCCCTGCTGCAAAAACGCCGACAGATTGGGCAACAGACGCACATGAGTCAGGCAAAATAACGGCTGTATCTGCTGACATGCATCATCACCCGCCATGACAATGGCCAGATCTGCTTGCTCGTGCAGCAGGCCTTCCATCAAGCGTTGTACCAGATCGAGCGGGAAAAACGGCGTGTCGCAGGGTACAGTCATCAGGTACGGGGTTTGGCAATGCATCATGCCACTTTGTAAGCCTGCCAGCGGCCCTTGAAAACCGTCGATTGCATCCTTCACCAACGGTATGTTGAAATGTGCATACGTGGCATGATTGCGGTTGGCGCTAATCAGTATTTCTCCGACCTGACCGCGAAGACGTTGCACGGCATGGCAGACCAGTGGCATACCATGCAATTGCTGCAAACCCTTGTCAGCTGCGCCCATGCGCGTGCCACGACCACCTGCCAAAATCAGCCCGGTCACGGCGTTACCTTCCGAAAATGCCGGCATTGTTATATCTGAGGCTGCGGTTCGCATTACAGGTCGCTTCATCAGCCGCCGATATAAGACATTTCCACTTTTTTTGCTGCGTGTGCCGTAGGCGATGTCGGCGACAAGGCGTTGTCGGCCAACGCGCGCAGTGCGGAATATTGATCCGACCGTGCCTGCCAAATTCGGGCAATCGCTGGCGAAAGCTGTACATCGTCCTGGCTCGTGCGCAACAGCGTGCGCAGATCGTGCCCATGGGTGGCGAACAGGCAGGTGTAGAGCTTGCCTTCAGTAGATAAACGCGCGCGCGAACAATCTGCGCAGAATGCCTGGCTGACGCTGGAAATCACGCCGAATTCACCGCTACCATCCAGATAGCGCCAGCGTTGCGCCGTCTCTCCGGCATACGCCGCTGCTACCGATTCAACCGGTGCCAGAGCGCCAATACGACGCACGATTTCGGACGATGCTACGACCTCGTCCATCTTCCAGCGGTTGCTGGCGCCGACATCCATATACTCGATGAACCTAAGAATGAACGGTGAATTTTTGAAGTATCGTGCCATCGATTCGATTTCGCTATCGTTGACTCCGGCCTTGACTACCATGTTAATTTTGATTGGGCCGAGACCGACTTGATGCGCCATATCCAGCCCCCGCAACACCTCCGCGACTGGAAACTTTACATCGTTCATGCGTTGAAAAATGGCGTCATTAATCGCATCCAGAGAAACCGTAATGCGTCGCAAGCCCGCGTCTTTGAGCGCCCGCGCCTGCGCCGCCAAAAGCGCGCCGTTGGTCGTCAATGCCAGATCGAGCGGTGTGCCATCCGGCGTGGTCAGGCCGGCCAGCATTGCCACCAGCTTATCCAGGCGCTTGCGCAACAGAGGCTCGCCGCCAGTGAGCCGAATCTTGCGTACGCCATGGGCTACGAATAATTTGGCGACCCGGGCAATTTCCTCGAACGACAACAACGCCGACTGAGGTAGAAACGCATGATTTTTATCGAATACTTCCCTGGGCATGCAATAGGTGCAACGAAAATTACAGCGGTCCGTTACCGAGATACGCAAATCTTGCAGAGGCCGACCGAGCGCATCGGCAAGGTGTCCGATAGGAGCCGGCGATGCTGCGGGCAAGAGACGACCGGGCAGCGCGTCTGGCTGCACGTACGCATCGCGCCTATCGACTAGTGGGAAGAATTTCTGCGACATGGGATTTTAGGGGGTGTAACCGATGCAGCAAAGATAGCACGAGGCCGATACCTCCACCTATCCCATACCGATCCGTACACCGGTTAGCATCACCGGCTTGGCCTCAAGTCTTCGACGCACCATTGAAAAAGGAGCCGAAGCTCCTTTTTCAATGGTCAGATGCTTTATCAGCCAGCATCGACGGATACCGACATCAGCGTGTCTCGATCTGAACCAGCGGCTCGGCAGGCGGTGCCATCGATTGCTTCGGTTCACGGCCCAGGCGGGGTGCCACGACATTTTCCGCTGCTTCCTGCGCGGCACGCATTTTTACCGGATCGGTCGCTGCCAATGTCAGACCCGCCGCATTCAAAACTTGCTGAAGATCTTCGACTGGAACGACGCTTGGTTCGGCAATCCGTACCGGACTTGGCATTGATGCCAATATAGGCGCTGGCGCTGGAATGCTTGTCGGCATCGCTTCGTGCCCGGCTGCGGTTGGCTGTATTTCACCTTCATTACTATTTGCAGCTTGCGTCGCCGGCTCTTTAAGTTCAATTGGTGCGACCAAACCGTCATGTCTGTCAGCGCTGGAATCGATCTGTGCAGCATCGGGCTCGTATTGCGACGCAGCGACCTGGGCGATTTCCTGCGGCATCGAAGGCGCTGCCATGGCATTGCTCAATGCCGAACCGCTGAACTGCCGTACAGATGTTTCACCGTAGCTGCCGACGTCGGTTCCAGTATCCGGATCGATATGGGGGGAGGGTGCCAGCTCATTGTTCAGGCCGTCATCATTGACGCCGCCATCATTCGCTTCGCTGTCGTTTTCACTGCCAGCTTCTACCGTTTCCCCACCTTCACGTTCCCGACGGCTGCGATTGCGGCCACCCCGGCGGCGACGCCTGCGCCGTTGCTCATCGGTCTGCGCAGCACCTTCCGCATCGACGATACCTTCGCTACCGATAAGCACTGGCTCGTCGTTTACCGTCGTGGCGTCGTACTGTGTTGGTTTGATCAGATTGGCATCGGCCTCGCCGGTACTGATCTCGCTAACACTCACACTGGCGAAAACCGTGGAAACTTCTTTGGGGTCGTTTCCGCTGCCTGCCTCTATCGCCTTGCGCTCTTCGCGCGGCACACGTGGGGTACGCTCGCGTTTGGCTTCCGCCGGCTCGCGTGCTTCCTTTGGCTCCCGAGCTTCTCTCGGCTCGCGCGGCTCCCTGACCTCCCTCGGCTCACGTGGTTCACGCGGCGCTCGCGGTGCACGCGCTTGTGGTGCATCGCCTACATTTGCTGCAGCCCGTGTCGACGTTGTTGCTTCCCGGGCAAGGTTGCCGGCAACTGCAGGCGCTGCTACACCGGTTGTCGACGATTCTTCACGATCACGGGTACTTCGCCCGCCTCGGCTGCGTCCACGTGGCCCTCTGGTGGTGCGTTCGCCGCGTTCCCGCGAAGCAGCGGGTTTTTCTGGCATCAGAATTGCCGGTGTCGATACCTGGGCCACAGGTGCGGCTGGTCGCATCCCGAGGAAGGCCAGAACACGGGCGAAAAAACCGTCTTCCGCTGGTGCGGATGCAGCTATGACTGGAGCGGTTGGTGCCACCACAGTACGATCGACGAACGGCGCGGGCTGGTCCGGCGTGATGGTCTTTACCATCGCCTCCTGACGTGGTTTTGCATCGTCTTTCTGGCGCTTGCCATAACCGATATCGGTTTCCGCTTCTTCTGCCATCATGTAGCTGGCTTGTACTTCTTCCAGTCGCGCGTCATCGTGCTTGATGCGCTCGAGCTTGTAATGCGGTGTTTCCAAATATTTGTTCGGAATCATGATGATGGCGACCCGGTGCCGGGTTTCGATCTTCAGTATTTCGCCACGTTTTTCATTGAGCAAAAACGCAGCGACATCCACCGGTGCCTGAATATGAATCGCCGCCGAGTTTTCCTTCATCGCTTCTTCTTGGATGATCCGCAGCACCTGCAGCGCCGACGATTCGGTGTCACGGATATGACCGGTGCCGTTGCAGCGCGGGCAGGTAACGTGGCTACCTTCCGACAGCGACGGCCGCAGACGTTGACGCGACAGCTCCATCAGGCCGAAGCGCGAAATCTTGCCCATCTGAACCCTGGCCCGGTCGTAGTGCAGGGCGTCTTTCAATCGTGTTTCCACTTCCCGCTGATTTTTGGCGTTTTCCATGTCGATAAAATCGATCACGATCAAACCACCCAGGTCGCGAAGACGCAATTGCCGCGCAACTTCTTCCGCCGCTTCGCAATTGGTATTGAAAGCCGTGGTTTCGATATCGCTACCACGCGTGGCGCGGGCAGAATTGACGTCCACCGAAACCAGCGCTTCGGTATGATCGATTACGATTGCGCCGCCTGACGGCAACGGAACGGTGCGTGAGTAAGCCGTTTCGATCTGGTGTTCGATCTGGAAACGCGAAAACAACGGCACGTCGTCTTGATAGCGCTTTACGCGATGCACCATGTCGGGCATGACATGGCTCATAAACTGTTGCGCCTGTTCGTAGATATCGTCGGTGTCGATTAAAATTTCGCCGATATCAGGCTGGAAATAGTCGCGAATCGCACGAATGACCAGCGACGATTCCTGGTAAATCAAGAACGCGCCAGAAGCGGAAGAACCAGCGCCTTCGATCGCACGCCATAATTGCATCAGGTAATTTAAATCCCATTGCAATTCATCGACATTGCGGCCGATGCCGGCAGTGCGGGCAATCACCGACATGCCGGCAGGCAAATCGAGCTTGTCCATCGTTTCGCGTAATTCCTGCCGGTCTTCGCCCTCGACACGGCGCGATACACCGCCGCCGCGCGGGTTATTCGGCATCAGCACCAGATAACGTCCGGCCAGGGATACGAAGGATGTCAGTGCAGCGCCCTTGTTGCCACGCTCTTCCTTTTCGACCTGGACCATGATTTCCTGGCCCTCCCGTAATGCATCTTTAATCGATGCACTGCGAACGTCGGCACCTTCCCGAAAATAAGTACGTGCTACTTCTTTGAACGGCAAAAAACCGTGCCGCTCTTCACCATAACTGACGAAGCACGCTTCCAGCGACGGCTCGATCCGGGTAATGACGCCCTGATAGATATTGGATTTGCGCTGCTCGCGCCCGGTGGTTTCGATATCGATGTCGATCAATTTCTGACCGTCGACGATTGCAACACGCAATTCTTCCTGCTGCGTTGCGTTGAACAACATACGTTTCATTTGAGTCACTCCGTGGCCTATAGGCCATCTTGTGCCGCACGGCAGCCTGCCGACAGTCGATCGCGACAGAGCGCAAAAGCTGGTTGGCCACCAATACGACAAGTAAATAGGGATGTACGCGAGGGCAAGACTTCTGGGAAGGGAATTACCCTGGCAAACGCCCTCGACAGCATAGCGCCGAGGTCATTGCGGGGCGACGATGTGGCTGAACACGGTGCCGGGCGTGCGTCGCCGATGCATGCGCAGGTCTGACGACATCTGCACCATGCAAAAACAGACTACTAGCTTGGTCGAAGCGAGCTAACCCGAACTTCGCGCCGACCCGGCAATCAGATTCAGCCAAATACTATTCTTAAATTCCAGAGCGTCACGTCCACCGTCCAAACGCACTGTCCGATGACAACAACGGTGCGACCTTGACGTGCGTCAGGGCGGTGCATACACATCTTTTCCATCCAATTTGCAATTTGGCGAGGCTGATGGACACGCCCCTGTGTAGAATGTATTTTTTGATTCTTACACCAGTGACGGTTTTGTAACCGTCGCGAAACAATTATATATTCAAAATGAAGGACTTAGCGAGCTATTCCGGCAGTGAGGTGCGAAGCCTGCAACCTTTTGACTCAGCGCCGGTGCCGCTTCAAGTCCAACTAGTGACAATCTCCGACGAACAATCTGGTCAGAGAATCGATAATTTCCTTGTGAGGGTATGCAAGGGCGTACCCAAAAGTCATCTTTATCGTGTACTGCGTTCGGGAGAGGTGCGCGTCAACAAAGGCCGCATCGATCAAACCTATCGGCTGCAGGCTGGCGACATCGTGCGCATACCACCGGTGCGGGTTGCGCAGAAAGTCGAATCGAACACGCCCGGTGCCGAATTCAAGATTCTCTTGGAAGATAGTCACCTGCTCGTCATCGACAAGCCGGCCGGTGTGGCGGTGCATGGCGGTTCGGGCGTGAGCTATGGCGTAATCGAGCAACTTCGTGCTTCCAGACCGGACGCCAGTTTTCTGGAGTTGGTGCATCGGCTGGATCGCGATACCTCCGGCGTATTGATGCTCGCAAAAAAACGCTCGGCATTGACTGCGTTGCACGAGCAGATGCGCGACGGCCTTACCGACAAGCGCTATCTGGTGCTAGTGCACGGCGAATGGCAAAATGCTCGCCAACATATAAAATTGCCCCTGCACAAATTTACTGCGGCAGACGGCGAGCGGCGAGTGCGGGTGCAAGCCGATGGCATGGCCTCGCATACCGTGTTCAGCCTATGCCGGCGCTACGGACCGTTCGCACTTCTCGAAGCGGAATTAAAAACCGGCCGCACCCATCAGATTCGGGTGCACTTGGCCTCCAGCGGGTTCGCTATAGCAGGAGATGAAAAATATGGGGATTTCGCCTTGAATCGTATGTTATTAAAATCGCACGGAACACGTATCGCGTTTAAGCGCATGTTTTTACACGCACACCAGATTACATTCACGCACCCAGGTACCGGTGCGTTGCGCACAATTGCGTCGCCACTGCCGACCGAGTGTCAACGATTCCTCGACAGCCTGGCGGCACTGCCTGCAGGCGAATAAAAAAGTTACCTACAGCATAGAAAGGGTCGACAGTCGACACTGTCGCAAACCATGGCTCGAAAGCAATTTGACCTGATCGTTTTCGATTGGGATGGCACACTGATGGACAGTACTTCCGCAATCGTCAAGTGTATCCAGGCGGCTGCCCGCGATCTCGGCTTACCGATACCGAACAATAAAGCCGCTGCCCATGTGATAGGCCTGAGCCTTCAAGATGCAATGCATGCTGCCGTTCCCGATCTCGATCCAGTACATTACCCGCGCATGGTCGAGCGATACCGGCACCATTATCTAGGCCGAGCCGAAGAGTTGACATTGTTCGACGGTGTCGCCACGATGCTGGAAGATCTGGCGCAACAAGGGTATTTTCTGGCGGTTGCCACCGGAAAAAGCCGCGTCGGTCTGAATCGGGCGATGCATGCGGCGCAATTGCTTTCGGCTTTCGATGCCACGCGATGCGCCGACGAGACATTTTCCAAACCGCATCCAGCGATGCTGCAAGAATTGACCCGCGAACTCGGCCAAGACATGAAGCGTACCTTGATGATCGGAGACACCACCCACGATTTACAAATGGCACGCAATGCCGGCGCTGCCGGGGTGGCAGTGCGTTATGGCGCACATCCTGTGGCAGAACTGTTGGCATTCGATCCGCTGTTTTGCGCCGGATCTGTAAAAGAGCTGCACGGCTGGCTGCGTGAAAACGCATGACCGATATCGCTATTTGTGCTGCCGGTGCGCTACGAGATAACGCTAAGGGCATCCGATTTCCAATCACCGCTTTCGGCGCGGACGCAACCGGCTTCGTAGTGCGGTTCCAGGGTAGCGTGTACGGTTATGTCAACCGCTGTGCGCATTTGGCAATCGAGCTTGACTGGAACGAAGGGGAATTCTTCGATACTTCCGGGATGTATCTCATGTGCGCGGTGCACGGTGCGATGTATTTGCCCGAGTCGGGTCGTTGCACCGGCGGGCCTTGCCGAGGGCAAGCCTTACAAAAAATACAGGTGTTCGAGCGAGAAGGGCAGATTTTTTGGACGCCCGATGAACACATACGCCCGATACGTGCCTGAGCTGGACAAGTGCTCGGTTGTAACAATTTTCCTATACGGTTAACTAAAAAGAATGGCAACAATGAATCAAACACCAAATTTCCCAGATGCGTCAAACACTGCCAATGTGGCAGGCACAAGTAGAAACGAGGATTGGCAACGTGAGGTAATTGAAAAACTTGCTTTCGCAACATTGACCGAGCAGCGTTCGCGTCGTCGCTGGGGTAATTTCTTTAAATTTGCGACCATTCTGTTGCTCAGTATCGGCATATGGATGGCAATCGGCTACAGCGATGCCGATCTGGAATCGATCGGTGCTCACACGGCCTTGATCGAGATCGACGGCACGATTGAATCCGGTGGCGGAAGCGGTGCGGCGGACTCCGTCATTCCCGCCCTAAACCGTGCCTATGCAGATACCAATGCCGTCGGCATCATCTTACGTATTAACAGCCCGGGCGGCAGCCCGGTCCAAGCCGGCATGATCAATGATGAAATGCAGCGTCTGCGCAAAGCATTTCCTAAAAAACCGCTATATGTCGTGGTCGATGAAATGTGCGCGTCCGGGGCTTACTACATTGCTGTCGGTGCAGACAAAATATTCGTCAACAAAGCGAGCATCGTTGGCTCGATCGGGGTTTTGATGGACAGCTTCGGCTTCACTGAATTGATGAACAAGATCGGCGTCGAAAGACGCCTGCTCACAGCTGGGCAAAACAAAGGTTTTCTAGACCCATTCAGCCCGCAGTCCGAGCAGCAAAAAGTGTATGCACAGGAGATGCTCAACGAGATCCACCAGCAATTCATCGCTGTCGTACGGCAGGGCCGCGGTGCGCGTCTGAAGGAAACGCCCGACATGTTTAGCGGGCTATTCTGGACGGGATCGAAAGCCGTAGAGCTGGGACTGGCAGACGGCTTCGGCACTGTCAACAGCGTGGCTAGGTCGGAATTAAAAGTCGAAAGCATGATCGATTACACACAGCAAGAAGGTCTATCCGAACGGGTTCTGAAAAAGTTCGGTGCAGCGGTAGGCAGCGGCGTATTCGACGCGGCTGTGCGCAACCCCGGTGTTGTGCTACGTTGATAGCAAAAGGAAAACCGAAGGCTTGCGTTGAAAATCGGGCACCTGATTCGACGCCAGCGCTTTTTTCCACTGTGCGGCCGTTCTGGTTCTGATACTTTCCGCTGGCAAGGTCAGGTCGGTTGCTACACATATCAGCGTATCGGGTCGGCAATGATCGAGCAACGCTTCAAGCATTGCCTGGTTACGGTAAGGCGTTTCGATGAATAGCTGCGTTTGTCGCTCCTGACGCGAGCGTAACTCTAGTTCGCGAATACGCTTGCCGCGTTGATTGCTGTCGATCGGCAAATAACCGTTGAATGCAAAGCTTTGACCGTTCAGACCACTAGCCATGACTGCCAGCAGCAGCGACGAAGGGCCGACCAGTGGCCGAACGACGACGCCGTGTTGATGCGCCAGCCGCACGAGATTGGCACCGGGGTCGGCCACTGCCGGCACGCCGGCTTCTGAAATAAGCCCGATATCCTGCCCGGCCAGTAACGGTGCCAGTAGCGCCGGTAATCTATCGTCAGCGGTGTTGATATTGAGCTCCTCGATGCAAATCTCTTGCAGCGGTTTTGCTAAAGGATAAACACTAGCAACGACCTTGAGAAAAGCTCGCGTGCTCTTTGCATTTTCTGCAACGAAAACTGACAGCGTGGCGGTCAGTTTTTGCACTGCCACAGGAATGATATGCGCCAAAACGCTTGGATCGACCGACCCGCAATCGCCGAGTGTG
Organism: Pseudomonadota bacterium; assembly: GCA_040385645.1. Classification (GTDB taxonomy): domain Bacteria; phylum Pseudomonadota; class Gammaproteobacteria; order Burkholderiales; family Burkholderiaceae_D; genus JANXSS01. The sequence continues at coordinate 206,600 of JAZKGZ010000013.1, read as the reverse complement.
TTCGGTATCAGATATAAAGTGCCGGTCATGCATCGCCTGCGGCAAAAAAAACGACGCCGGCATTTAACAGCATCTCGCTGAGCGCGATCAGCGGCAGCCCGGTCAGCGCTGTCGGATCGTTGGAATTGCAAGACTCGATCAGTACGATACCTAAGCCCTCATTTTTTGCGCTACCTGCACAGTCGTAAGGTTTTTCAATGCGAAGGTAAGCATCGAGCGCGTCATCCGGCAATTCACGGAATTTGACGATGGTCTCAATAGTCGCCTGTTGAACCTTTCCCGCGCAACCCGGCGCTTCAAAAGTGCTTCTACCGTCGATCAAACACACTGCCGTATAAAAAACGACCGTACGGCCGCGCATTGTGCGCAGCTGCGCCATTGCTTTTTCATGTGAGCCGGGTTTGCCGATCGTCTTCCCATCGAGCGCTGCTACCTGATCTGAACCGATCACAAGCGCCTGTGGCTCCTTGCGCGCCACCGCGGTTGCTTTTTCCACAGCCAGGCGGGCTGCCATGGCCGCCGGTGTTTCATTGCAGCGCAATTCCTCAGCAACATCCGGCGTGATGATATCGAACGCTAAACATAGCCGTGCCAGCAGGGCTTGGCGATAAATCGAACTGGAAGCGAGGATCAATCTCGGATTAACGTGTTGAATCAATGGCGATTGCATGTATTTCAAGCTCGGCGCGGGAAGCAAAGTCTGTTATTATCGCAGGCTTTGCGGATTTGACCGAGCATGGCATCTGTCGAAATCGACGCGTTTGAATTCAGTCGTCTTGGGGAAAGCCGCAGCGGGCAAATGGTTGTTGCCACGTCGCCGAGGTTGGTCAAAGAGTGCGCTGACGCTTCCGGCAATTTGAATTGGACGGTCAGTGGCGGTGCACATAGCAGCGGATACCCCGAGTTGCGGATGACTGTTGCAGGCGAAGTCCAATTAATTTGTCAGCGTTGCCTGAAAGCGTTCGAACACGTCATCGATTCCAGTGCGACGCTAGTGTTGGCGCGCAGCGACTTGCAGGCAGATCAGATCGAAGCGGCATTTGACGATGCACTGCTGGACGACGAGTCGCTGGACGTGATCGTTGTCGTGCCGGCAATGGATTTGGTTGAACTCGTCGAAGACGAAGTGCTTTTATCGATTCCGCAAGCACCGAAGCACGAGCAGTGCCCGTCGGACAAGACAGTAGTTGGTAAGAAGGCTGATCTAGAATTAATTGCCGAAAAACCATCTCCCTTTGCTGCATTGAAAAATTTACGCCATTAAATAAACAAACGATTTAACACAGGTCAATTAAAACGGGTCAAATTTTGCATTTGTGAAAAATCGTTGGTTACACGTACGGCATGACGTCGATCGATCATGTTAGAATTTTAGAACTTTTGGTTAGGAGCAATCATGGCAGTTCAGCAAAACAAGAAAACACCGTCCAAGCGCGGTATGCATCGTTCACACGATTTTTTGGTCGCACCGCAGCTCGCGGTTGAGCCGACTACTGGCGAAACGCATTTGCGTCATCACATCAGCCCGAGTGGTTACTATCGCGGCCGCAAAGTATTAAAGACAAAAAACGACGAGTAAATTTTTATCTGCAGTCAATAAAAGCGGCACCTCGAAGCTTCCAGGGTCGGGAAAACCGGTCCTGCGCCGCTTTCATATGCCAAGTGATATGTTTGCTCGGTTCCCGTAAGCTGCCATGCATCGCCCGTTCGCGGCGTCATTTTGAATCATCCTGAATCTGGCTCATAATGAGCGTCGAAGAGGGTGCTGAATCAAAACAATGACAATTAAAATTTCCATCGATTGCATGGGCGGAGACTACGGCCCCTCTGTAACTATTCCCGCTGCTATAGCATTTGTCACACGTGAGCCCGAAGTGTCACTTGTGCTAGTCGGCCAGATCGAGGTACTGCGTGCCGAGCTCCAGCGGTTAAAACATATCCAACATCCTCGATTGTCTATCGTCAACGCAACTGAAGTGGTCACGATGGACGATTCGTTGGAAGTGGCATTGCGACGAAAAAAAAATTCGTCCATGCGTGTGGCGATCGGCTTAGTGCAAGACGGTAGCGTGCAGGCGTGCGTGTCGGCTGGCAACACTGCCGCCTTGATGGCGGTATCGCGCTATTTACTAAAAACAATGCCAGGCGTCGACCGTCCGGCGATTTGTACGTTGATTCCAAACCAGAAAGATTGTCCGACTTACATGCTCGACCTCGGAGCGAATGTCGATTGCAGCCCGCATCACTTGCATCAATTCGCTTTGATGGGCTCGGCGTTGGTAAGTGCAATCGACGGCAAAACCAGGCCAACGGTCGGGTTGCTCAACATCGGCGAGGAGGATAGCAAGGGTAATGAATTAGTCAAGCAGACTGCACTGCTGTTGCGCGCCGATCATGAGAATGGTGTGCTTAACTTCTATGGCAACGTCGAGGGCAACGATATTTTCGAGGGCACGACCGACATCGTCGTCTGTGACGGATTTGTCGGCAACGTGGTGTTGAAAGCTTCCGAAGGTTTGGGCCGGTTTGTGAAAAACGCGTTGACCACGGAATTTAAGCGAACACCGCTCACTATGCTCGGTGCACTGGTCGCCCGCAGCGCAATTGAAGCGTTTTCCCGTCGTATGAACCCATCTCGTTATAACGGTGCCAGTTTGCTCGGGCTGCGTGGTTTGGTATTCAAAAGTCATGGCAGCGCTGACGCATACGGTTACGAATGGGCGATTAAACGCGCATACGACGCAGCCAGGCATGATGTACTAGCGCAAATATCGACCAGTATCGCCGCCCTGATGCCAGGTAGCATTACGGCAGAGCCGCTATCCGATGCATTACCTGCGCCAGAGCGGATCGCAGCGGAACAGACTCGTCAGAAGATTGCATGACGTCGTATAGCAGAATCGTCGGCACCGGCAGTGCGTTGCCACCGCTTCGCGTGACCAACGACGAGTTGGCGCAACGTCTAGCGCTGAGTGGCATCGAGACGTCGGACGAGTGGATTATGTCGCGCAGCGGCATTGCTGCTCGCCATTACGCCGCGCCCAATGTACTAGCAAGTGACTTGGCGATCGAAGCTGCACGGCATGCGTTGGCCGCAGCTGGCCTGGTAGCCAACGATATCGACCTCATTATCGTCGCCACTTCGACTGGGGATCATGCGGGCGGCTTTCCCAGCACCGCTTGTATCGTGCAACGAAAACTCGGTATTACCAACGACGGTGCGGCCATGGATGTCCAAGCCGTCTGCAGCGGCTTCGTGTACGCGTTGGCAGTGGCCGACAGCTTTATAAAATCTGGCGCACATCGAAATGCGCTGGTGATCGGTGCCGAAGTTTTCTCTCGTATTTTAGACTTTAGCGATCGCACCACCTGTGTGCTATTCGGCGACGGTGCCGGAGCAGTGGTCATGACGGCCAGCCCGACGCCAGGCGTGTTGGCAACGAAGCTACATGCCGATGGACGTTATGCCGATATCTTGTGCGTGCCGGGCAATATACATAACGGTGCTCTGGCCGGCAGCGCGTTCCTTTATATGGACGGACCGGCAGTATTTAAATTGGCTGTATCGGTACTGGAAAAAGTGGCCATCGAAGCCTTGGCACTGGCGAATATGGATGCTTCGCAAATTGATTGGCTGGTGCCGCATCAGGCGAACATCCGGATCATGCAAAGTACCGCACGAAAACTCGGCTTGGTGCCGGAAAAAATGGTGGTGACCGTCGACCAGCACGGAAATACCTCAGCCGCTTCGATTCCGCTGGCATTGGATCATGCAGTACGTGATGGCCGTATCCGGGCTGGCGACAATGTATTGATGGAGGGCGTAGGCGGCGGCTTTACTTGGGGTGCGGCGTTGGTGCGGATGTAGCGCCGTAGCCTTGCGGTATAGATGAAAGGCTGCATACCGTATTGCATTTATTTCTCCTGAATTCATTTTACTGAATTCATCCGATCATATTTTCTCATTTGATTTCATGAAGCGATTTGCTTTTGTTTTCCCCGGCCAAGGCTCTCAGGCTCTTGGCATGCTCGACGCTTTTACAGCGGTTGCGGCAGTGCAGACGACGGTTGCCGAAGCCAGTGAAGTGCTTGGCTTCGATCTCGCGCACATGGTGTCGCAGGGCCCTAAAGACGTACTCGACCTGACCACGAATACCCAGCCGATCATGCTCACCGCAGGCGTGGCGTTTTATCGCGCCTGGCTAGCAGCCGGGGGCGAAACGCCGGCAATGGTGGCTGGCCATAGCCTCGGCGAATATTCGGCGTTGGTTGCGTCGGGTTCATTGTCGTTTCGCGATGCGTTACTGTTGGTACGGTTTCGTGCCGAAGCCATGCAGCGTGCGGTACCGGTCGGGCAGGGCAGCATGGCTGCAATCCTCGGACTCTCTGATCAGGACGTAAGGTCGGCCTGCGCCAAGGCGGCAGTGGGGCAAGTGGTCGAAGCCGTTAATTACAACGCCCCTATGCAAGTCGTAATCGCCGGACATGCGGCGGCCGTGGATCGCGCCTGTGCACTGGCGTTGGAAAAAGGCGCGAAAAGAGCGCTGCCATTGGCGGTGTCGGCACCTTTTCACTCGAGTCTCATGCTTCCGGCAGCCGAACAATTGCGGTCCTATCTGGCCACAGTGGAGTGCATCGTGCCGCAAGTTACGCTGGTCAATAATGTCGACGTTGCCGTCTCTACCGACGAAGCCGGTGTAAAGGACGCGTTAAGCAGGCAGGCCGCCAGCCCGGTGCGCTGGGTCGAAACCATTCGGTATATCGCTAGTCACGGCAACACGCACGTAATCGAATGCGGGCCAGGCAAAGTTTTGACCGGATTGACAAAACGTATTGATCCGGCATTGGTCGGCGATGCCATCGCTTCGCCTGCGGCGATCGAACACATTCTGGAGCTGTTGAAATGACGACATCACCGTTCATGCTGGAACAACAAGTGGTATTGGTTACAGGCGCTTCTCGCGGTATCGGCCGAGCGATTGCAGAACAATTCGCCGGGCATGGCGCTACAGTCATAGGAACAGCGACCTCGCCCGAGGGCGCGGCATCGATCACGGGCTACCTGCAGGCGATCGGTTCGGGAAGCGGCGAAGGCATGATTCTCGACGTTAATGATGCGCCTGCATGTAGCGCAGTCGTGGAATCGATCCAGAAAAAATTCGGCGGTCTTTCGGTGCTGGTCAATAATGCCGGCATTACCCAAGACCAGCTGGCGATGCGCATGAAAGACGAAGAATGGGACGCTGTGATTGCAACCAATCTTACAGCGGTAGGCCGCCTGTGCCGTGCAGTGTTGCGCGGCATGTTGAAGGCCCGATATGGCAGGATCATCAACATCACCTCCGTCGTCGGTTCGTCCGGTAATGCCGGGCAGATGAACTATGCCGCAGCCAAGGCTGGCGTCGCCGGCATGAGCCGGGCACTGGCGCGGGAAATCGGTAGTCGCAACATTACGGTCAACTGCGTCGCACCCGGCTTTATCGATACGGATATGACGAAGGGATTGAGTCAGGATAATGTCGCTACGCTGCTGCAGCAAATTCCGCTCGGGCGTTTGGGAACGCCCGATGAAGTCGCCGCGGCAGCGTGTTTTCTTGCATCGCCGCAGGCCGGTTATGTAACCGGTAGCACCCTGCATGTAAATGGCGGCATGTATATGAGCTGAGTCGATTCGCAAGAAATTTGTGAGGCTATTTGCCCTGATACCGGCATTGCAAAAATCACAGGGTAAAGCCAAATTTTTGTCGCGCAAACCTGCTAAAATGCGCGCACTTTCCGTAACCACACTGGAGTTCTAACATGTCCGATATCGAACAGCGCGTTAAAAAAATAGTCGCCGAGCAACTGGGTGTTGCCGAAGCCGACATCAAGATCGAATCGTCTTTCGTCGACGACCTGGGCGCTGATTCACTTGATACGGTCGAACTCGTCATGGCATTGGAAGACGAATTCGAAATGGAAATTCCCGACGAACAGGCGGAAAAAATTACGACGGTTCAGCAGGCGATCGACTACGCGAAAGCCCACGTTAAGGCATAGTCATCCTGCGTACGCATCGATCTAGGAGAATGGTTTGAGTCGCTCACGTCAACGCCGCGTCGTCATCACAGGTCTGGGCTGCGTCTCTCCTGTCGGCAATACGCTTGCGCAGGCGTGGGATTCAATCGTCGAGGGCCGCTCAGGCATCGACACCATTACCAAGTTCGATGCTTCGCTATTCACCACTTCGATTGCCGGAGAGGTGAAAGGCTTTCGGATTGACGACTACATTCCCGCTAAAGAAGCACGCCATATGGATACTTTTATCCATTACGGCATGGCAGCGGGAATCCAGGCGATGCAGGATTGCGGTTTGGAAGTCACGGAGGAAAACGCGGTTCGGATCGGCGTAATCGTCGGTTCTGGAATCGGTGGCCTGCCATTGATCGAAAACACGCATGCGGAACTGGTCGCGCGTGGCCCGCGTCGGGTCAGCCCATTTTTCGTACCGGCTTCCATCATTAACATGATTTCGGGCCATTTATCGATCAAGTACGGTTTGCAAGGCCCGAATTTAGCGATCGTTACTGCCTGTACGACCGGCCTGCATTGCATCGGTGCTGCCGGTCGCTTGATCGAATATGGTGACGCCGATGTCATGATTGCCGGTGGTGCAGAGTCGACTATATCCCCGCTAGGCCTCGGTGGTTTCGCCTCGGCCCGAGCGTTATCGACTCGAAACGATGATCCGGCTACTGCTTCGCGGCCCTGGGACCGCGACCGCGATGGATTCGTGCTCGGTGAAGGTGCCGGCGTGATGGTGCTCGAAGAGTACGAGCATGCGAAAGCGCGCGGTGCGAAAATTTACGCGGAGTTGCTGGGTTTCGGTATGAGTGCCGATGCGCACCACATGACTGCACCACTCGAAGATGGCGAAGGTGCGCGGCGTTGCATGGTTTCCGCGCTCAATAATGCCGGTATCAATCTCGATCAGGTCGACTACGTCAACGCGCACGGCACGTCCACGCCACTCGGCGATATGGCGGAAACGATCGCAATCAAGCGCACTCTTGGCGAGCACGCACGCAAAATCGTCGTCAACTCAACAAAATCGATGACCGGGCATCTGCTCGGCGGTGCAGGTGGCCTCGAATCGGTGTTTACCGTGCTCGCGCTTAAAAATCAACTGTCGCCACCGACGATCAATATTTTTAATCAAGACCCGGCCTGCGATCTCGATTACTGTGCAAACACGGCTCGCGAGATGGCTATCAATATCGCAGTGAAAAATTCATTCGGTTTCGGCGGTACGAACGGTACGCTGGTATTTCAGAAGTACTGACTCTTTCTATTCCTCCGTAATGTCCATAGCGGTTTCAGCTCTGATCATTCCTTCGCGTATCGTCAAAGTTTTAACGGTAGTCATGTGTGCAGGTGCGATCGCGATCGGTGCGACGATTGGCGCGGGTGTGTCAAACGATCTCATGTTAGGTGTCAGATTGACGTTGGCGGCGGTTTGCATCTTGTCGGCTTTATCAGTGATTAAAAATGTCTGGGCGAATGGCGAATCTCATCGTCTGGACATTTCAGCAACGGGGATCATCAGCATCTGCGTTGCCGATTCGGCAAAAACCGACATCACTTCCAACAGCCAGCAACGGCCGCATATTTGCACGCTGTTGCCGTCCTCCACTTTATGGTCTTCCATGATGATCCTGAATCTACAGGGCCACGATGGCAGGAAATCCACGTTGGTGGTGTTTCCCGACACACTCTCCAACGAAAGCTTTCGATCCTTATCGGTCGCATGTCGCTGGCTGGCCGCACGCAGCACTAACAAAGCGGATGAGAAAGCTTGAAACATTTCGCAGCCAAAATACTGAACTTCCCATGTTTCGTAAAGTCAGTAGTTCGGATCACGCGAGAGTTGCTATTAATCAAGGGAATGTCGATTGACAACCGAACGCGATATTGATCAATTGCTCGTCGAGCGAGTGCAACGAGGCGACAAGCAGGCTTTCGAATTGCTGGTAATAAAATATCAGCGAAAGCTGATGCGCCTTGTATCGCGGTTATTGCGGGACCAGGCCGAGGCAGAGGATGTGGTGCAGGAAGCGTTTATAAAAGCTTACCGCGCACTGCCACAATTTCGCGGCGATTCTGCGTTTTACACTTGGCTGTATCGAATTGGCATTAATACGGCGAAGAATTATTTGGTCACGCAAGGCAGGCGTGCACCGACTTCAACGGAAGCTGATGCCGAAGAGGCAGAAACTTTTGAAGACGGCGATCACCTAAGAGATATCAACACACCGGAGTCGATGCTCGCGACAAAGCAAATTGCCGAAACGGTGAATGTCGCGATGGATGCTTTACCGGATGAATTGAGAACGGCAATTACCCTTCGAGAAATTGAAGGGCTTAGTTACGATGAGATTGCAGAAGCGATGGGGTGCCCGATCGGTACCGTCCGCAGCCGAATTTTCCGTGCCCGTGAAGCGATTGCCGACAAGTTGCGGCCGCTTTTGGGAACTGCATTGGACAAGCGTTGGTAGATGCATCGCTGGCAGGTAAGCATGGCAAGCAGTGGTTTAAATAGTGATGGCGATTGCATTGGGTGGTATGTAGATCGAGCAGTCAGACGCGACTTTTTGAGGGCATGATGAATAATCGTCACAAGATCGAAGAACAAATTTCGGCATTTGCCGACGGAGAGCTCGAAGCGTCGCTGCACGACTCTGTATTAAGCGATCTTCGTACTGCTGAAAGCTTCAGCATTTGGGAAAACTATCACCGTATCGGCGATGTTTTGCGCTTCAACGATACCGCGTCGGGACTCAGTACCGATTTCTCCAGTCGGATGATTGCCCGTTTATCCACCGAGCCGGTTCATTTAAAACTTGAAAATGCTCCAGTGGCTGCCCTAAATTTGTCGGCAGTACCTCGTAACGGGCGATATGATGCGGTCCGCCGGCTTGCTGTACCGGGCGCAGCGATCGCCGCTACGTTGGTCCTGGCATTTTCTAATGGCCTGATCCCCTTCGAGCAGGCTCACACCCCGGCTTCGGTAGCCACTGTATCTACAGGTTCCTCCGCAACCACCTATTCGACTGCGCCCGCGAGCATAGCCGCCAGCACGTCATCACTTGAAATGCCCGCAATGCTGGCTGCAGTGGCTCGAGATGCACGAATGGATGACTATCTATCAGCCCATCAGCGCTTTTCTCAGTCTCTCTATACAGTTTCTCACTATGCACGTTTTTCCAATTCTGCGAACGAATAAGAACAATATTTACTATGCGACAGACCATGATGCCGTTTAAGTTTGTCGTCGGAGTCTGCAGTGTCGTTTTAATGGTTTTGTCCGCTGAATCTCAGGCCAACAACCCCAACCAGAATGAATCAGACGCACAGGCCTGGTTGGGGAAAATTCGCAGCGCAGCGCAAATCCTAAATTACTCCGGCACATTCATTTTCCAGCAGGAAAACCGTATTCGTACTTCCCGCGTCACGCACCTCTACGATGGAAAGACGGAGCGTGAAAAGTTTGAAATTCTGGATGGAAAGCCTCGGGAAACGATTCGCAACAATCAAGAAATCGTTTCCTACGTTCCGGAAATTAAAATGCTGCTGGTCGAGCGGCGTGCGACGCAAGATGTTTTTCCGGCAATCGTACCGGCCAGTCCCGCATCGTTGTCGGCCCACTATCGGGTTCGTACAGGAGAGACCGGCAGGGTTGCTGGATTTGAAAGTCAGGCGATCATACTGGAGCCGAAGGACCATCTGCGTTACGGCTACAAGTTGTGGGCCGAGCTCTCCAGCGGCTTACTTTTAAAAGCGCAGACGCTCAATGAGCGTAACGAGGTTGTGGAGCAGATTGCTTTTACCCAGGTAGCCATCGGCGAAATCGACCCTGTAAAGATCCAGCCCAGCTATACCGATGTCAAGAGCTGGCGCATCGAGCGCGTTGCTCCAAGCACTGTCGCATTGACTGGCTGGGAAGTGAAAGCGGTGCCTCCGGGATTCAAAAAAATCCGTGAAATGAAACGGGTGGTTGCCGATACGACAACATTGGCAGGCAATCGGGCTGGCGACGTTACTGATCGCGTCGCGCCGCGTGAGGTGGTGCAAATCGTCTATTCCGACGGGCTTGCAGCAATTTCCGTGTTTGTCGAACCTATTTCCAAAAATCGGACCGAAGGTGCGATTCGCCAGGGCGCATTGAATATGCTCGGAAAGCGGCAAGGCGACTTTTGGCTTACCATTGTCGGCGAGGTACCGGCGGCCGCGATAAAACAGGTTGCCAGCTCAATTGAATTCATTGCCAGATAGCTATTTTCAGACTTTCGGACGACCTTCTCGAACGACTTTATGAAGCCAAATTTTTCCGCAAAACATTTCATTTTCACCTTCGTTTTCGGCGTAGCCGGCATCTTCTTCGGACCTTCATTACTGCCGGAATCGGCGACAGCGTATGCCGCACCGGCAGTTGCCGGCCTTCCGGATTTCACAGACTTGGTCGAACGTACCGGACCGGCTGTCGTCAATATTCGTACGACGGCTAAAGCCAAGCAAGGCCAGGGTCTGCCAGGCGGGCCGGAAGATGAGGAAATGCAGGAATTCTTCAAACGTTTTTTTGGTGTGCCGATGCCTCGCGCACCGCAACCCAACGCTCCTAATGGGCAACGGGGTCGTAAGCAAGGGCCGCAAGCTGAAGAAGAAGTGCCACGCGGTGTCGGCTCCGGCTTCATCATCTCTGCGGATGGCTACGTATTGACCAATGCTCATGTTGTGGAAGGGGCGGACGAAGTCTATGTCACGCTGACCGACAAGCGTGAGTTTAAAGCGAAGATTATCGGTGCCGACAAGCGTTCGGACGTCGCATTGGTAAAACTCGAAGGCAGCAATTTGCCGCGGTTATCGATTGGCGACTCCAATAAAATTCGGGTCGGCGAATGGGTGATTGCAATCGGCTCGCCATTCGGTCTTGATAACACAGTTACTGCCGGCATCGTGTCGGCCAAAGCACGGGATACGGGCGACTATCTGCCATTGATTCAGACCGACGTCGCCGTTAATCCAGGTAACTCTGGCGGCCCGCTAATCAATATGCGGGGCGAGGTAATCGGCATCAACTCTCAGATCTACAGCCGTTCCGGCGGTTACATGGGTATTTCATTCGCTGTACCGATCGACGAAGCCATGCGGGTGTTCGAACAGTTGAAAGCAACCGGTCGGGTTACCCGTGGCCGTATCGGCGTTCAAATCGGTGAAGTGACCAAAGAAGTCGCTGAATCGCTTGGACTGCCGCGTTCGCAAGGGGCGCTCGTCTCGCGAGTCGAGCCGGGTGGGCCAGCAGAGAAAGGCGGCGTCGAGGCCGGCGATATCATCCTGAAATTTAATGGTGTGCCAATCGAAAAATCCAGCGATTTGCCACGCCTTGTCGGCAATGTCAAACCCGGTGCTCGCTCGACGATCTCGGTCTGGCGAAAAGGTGGCAGCCGCGATCTCACGCTAACAGTTACCGAGCTCGAACCTGAAAAAATTGCCCGCCGCGACGATAAGAAGGCGGTGCCGGACGTTGCTGCAAACGCGGTTGGTCTCGCAGTGACGGATTTGTCTGAAGCCCAGCGCAGAGAGTTGAAAGTCGAAGGGGGTGTAGCAGTCGACGGCGCCGAAGGCGCTGCCGCACGCGCTGGCTTACGTTCTGGAGATGTTATTTTGCGTCTCAATAACACCGATATCAAAGATGCGAAACAATTCAATGCACTGGTGGCTAAACTCGAGCCGAAAAAAATCGCTGTGATGCTGGTGCGCCGCGGCGAGTCGTCGCAATTTGTACCGGTACGGCCCGGTTGATCGTTACGAAATCGAAGAATAATATTCGTTGGCCGAAGTGAAGTCGCTGATTCTCTATTCCCGTAGTTATTGTCATTTGTGTGACGATATGCATGCGGCTCTCGAGACGACTGCAGCCCGTCCCGACATCGATTTGAAAATTGTCGACATCGATACCGATCCGCAGTTGGTCGCTCTGTACGATGAACTAGTGCCGGTACTTGTCGAATGCACAACAACTGGCGAGATGCGGGAAATTTGCCATCATTTTTTGGATAGGCGAGCATTGCAGTTGGTACTGCCGAGTCTTTAAGGGACGTCTATGCCGGCTGAAAAGGGGGGTCGGTATCGTGCAAACGAATTATCGATACGATACATTTTCCGGGCTTTCCCACCTGAAATCCGCTAAAATGTCGCGATTCATTTCCATTCTTCTTTAGGGCGCTCGTCTGGAAGACTTTCCCGATGCAAGCGCCTTTTTTTGCAAGTGCCGCGACCGATATGCCTCCGATTTGATGAACAACATACGTAATTTCTCCATCATTGCGCACATCGACCACGGCAAGTCGACACTTGCAGATCGCATCATTCAATTGTGTGGCGGCCTGTCCGATCGGGAGATGGAGGCGCAGGTGCTCGATTCGATGGATATCGAGCGTGAACGCGGTATTACCATCAAGGCGCAAACTGCGGCATTGGTCTACAAAGCGCGGGATGGGCAAGTTTATAACCTGAACTTGATCGATACGCCCGGCCATGTCGATTTCAGTTACGAAGTCAGCCGTTCCTTATCGGCTTGTGAAGGTGCCTTGCTGGTGGTAGATGCTTCTCAAGGCGTTGAAGCGCAAACGGTTGCCAACTGCTATACCGCCCTCGACCTCGGCGTCGAAGTCGTGCCGGTATTGAACAAAATCGATCTGCCGTCGGCCGACCCGGCCAACGCCATCGCCGAAATCGAGGAAGTTATCGGCATCGACGCGTCCGAAGCGATCCACTGCTCCGCCAAAACCGGATTAGGCGTGCAGGATGTACTTGAATCGCTGATCCTGAAAGTGCCGCCGCCGAAGGGCGATCCCACGGCGCCGTTGCAGGCCCTGATTGTCGATTCCTGGTTCGATAATTATGTCGGCGTGGTGATGTTGGTGCGCGTAATGAATGGTACTTTGCGCCCAAAAGACAAGATCTTATTAATGGCCAGCGGCACTCAGCATCTCACCGAGAGTGTCGGGGTATTTTCACCAAAATCGCTGTCGCGAGAGAGTCTGACTGCAGGCCAGGTCGGCTTCATCATCGCCGGCATCAAGGAATTGAAGGCCGCCAAGGTTGGAGACACTGTGACGCTGGCGGCACGACAAGCCAGTGCAGCGCTGCCGGGCTTCAAAGAAGCCCAGCCGCAGGTGTTTGCCGGGCTTTTCCCGGTTGAGGCCAATCAGTACGATGCCCTGCGTGACTCGCTCGAAAAACTCAAGCTCAACGACGCCGCTCTGCAGTACGAGCCGGAAGTCTCGCAGGCGCTGGGCTTCGGTTTCCGTTGCGGGTTTCTTGGACTGCTGCATATGGAAATTGTGCAAGAACGTCTGGAGCGCGAGTTCGACATGGATCTGATCACGACGGCGCCCACCGTGATCTATGAAGTGGTCCTGCGCGATGGCACGGTGCTGATGGTGGACAATCCTTCCAAGATGCCGGACCCTTCGAAAATCGAGGAAATTCGCGAGCCGATCGTGACCGTCAATCTGTACATGCCCCAAGAGTATGTAGGTGCCGTGATCACGCTCTGCACCCAAAAACGCGGCAATCAGATCGACATGAATTACCATGGGAAACAGGTAAAGCTGACCTATGAAATGCCGATGGCCGAGATCGTACTCGATTTTTTCGATAAGCTTAAATCTACCTCCCGCGGCTATGCGTCGATGGATTACGAGTTCAAGGAGTACCGCAGCGCCGACGTGGTCAAGGTGGATATGCTGATCAACAGTGAAAAGGTCGATGCGCTGGCAATCATCGTGCATCGTGCCAATAGCCAGTACCGCGGTCGTGCGGTGGCGGCAAAGATGCGCGAGTTGATTCCTCGGCAGATGTTCGATGTGGCAATTCAGGCGGCGATCGGTGCGAACATCATTTCTCGGGAAAACGTCAAGGCTTTGCGTAAGAACGTGCTGGCAAAATGCTACGGCGGCGATATCAGCCGCAAGCGCAAGCTTCTTGAAAAGCAAAAAGCCGGCAAGAAACGTATGAAACAGGTGGGTTCTGTGGAAATACCGCAAGAGGCATTCCTGGCAATTCTACAAGTGGACGATAAATGACGCTGCAATCCCTGCTCGGCAATTTTGCCCTGATCCTTTTTTCTCTGACCATCGCAACCGGCATCATCTGGTTTCTCGATTTATTCTATTTGGCACCAGGGCGCCGCAGTAAAGCAAATGCTGCACTTGCCGAGTTCGATTCGCGTGCCAACCGCCTGCGAAGCGAAGGTATTCGAACCGATGCTCAGGATCGCCAGGCACTCGAGGCAGACATTCTGCGGCAACCTACCTGGATAGAATATTCCGGCAGTTTTTTCCCGGTACTCGCTTTGGTGTTTTTTTTGCGTTCCTTTCTCTACGAGCCCTTTAAGATACCGTCGAGTTCAATGGTGCCTACGCTGGTGGTCGGCGATTTGATCCTGGTGAATAAATTCACTTACGGTATCCGTCTACCAATTATTAATAAAAAGATCATCGAACTTGGTTCGCCGCAATCTGGCGATGTGATGGTATTCAAGTATCCCAAGGATATGTCGCTGGACTACATCAAGCGGGTAATTGGCGTACCGGGCGATCGAATTTTGTACCAAAATAAGCGTTTGACCATTAATGGCCGTGCCTTGCCTTATGAACCGCTGCCGGATTATCTAGATGAAGAGCGGCTGACGTATTCGAAACAATATGTCGAAGGCTTGACCGAACGGGGTCACCGAATCCTCAATGATGAAATTGCACCCGGCTACGTACAGAATCCGGAAGCATTTCCGCAAAACGAATTGTGCAGTTATAACGCCGAAGGTTTTGTCTGTACTGTCCCCGCTGGACAATATTTCATGATGGGGGATAATCGTGACAATAGCCTGGATAGCCGCTACTGGGGGTTCGTTCCGGATAAAAATATTGTAGGAAGAGCATTTTTTGTTTGGATGAATTTAGGGAACATCAAACGCATTGGTAGTTTTTATTAGCTTTTAGTGGTTATTTCCAAGGATTACTTATGATTTTCGCACGCCCGGTTGTACGGCGAATCATGACATCAACGGTGCCTTTGGTGCCAAGACCTCTATCTGTACTGCATACACAACGTGGCATCACGCTTATCGGACTCTTATTCGTCGTTGGTATCGTGGCTGTTTTGGGCGTCGTCGCTTTGAAAGTCGTCCCAACGGTGTTGGAGTATCAGGCGATTAATAAAGCAATTATGTCGATACGTTCCGCTGGCACTACTCCCAAAGACATACAAACCGCTTTCGATAAACAAGCCAACGTCGGTTATATCGAGTCGATCACCGGCAAAGATTTGACGATCGTGCGCAACGGTACTGCATTCGATATCAGCTTTGCTTACGACAAGAAAATCCCTCTGGTCGGTCCGGCAAGCCTGTTGATGGAATACGAAGGAACGACGGTCACTACAGCGGTGACGAAGAAAGCCGTCGATTGAGCGTGCGAGGGTAGACGACATGGATGTTTCTGTGTTGCAGAGTCGTCTGGGC
This sequence comes from Pseudomonadota bacterium, assembly GCA_040385645.1. Lineage (GTDB taxonomy): Bacteria > Pseudomonadota > Gammaproteobacteria > Burkholderiales > Burkholderiaceae_D > JANXSS01. Next base: position 191,038 of record JAZKGZ010000013.1, on the reverse strand, counting down.
CATACTTTTCGCACTGTCGGATTGCTGCAGCAGGCCTTGACGCATCGCAGCCACAGTAGTGTTCATAACGAACGTCTGGAATTTCTCGGTGATTCGATACTCAATTGCGTAGTCGCCTCGTTGTTATTCGATCGTTATGCCAAAATCGACGAGGGCGATCTGTCACGCTTGCGTGCGAACCTCGTCAAACAGCAATCGCTTTATGAAATTGCTCAACGGCTGGAATTATCGCAGTTCCTGCGGCTTGGCGAAGGCGAGTTAAAGTCGGGCGGTTTTAGGCGCCCGTCCATTCTTGCCGATACCCTCGAAGCGCTCTTCGGTGCCATTTTTCTTGATGCCGGTTTCGACGCCGCCCGCGACGTGGTTCGCGCCTTGTACATTCCGATCCTCGATACGGTCGACCCGAAAACACTCGGCAAGGATGCGAAAACGCTTTTACAGGAATATTTGCAGGGAAAAAAAATTGCACTGCCGTTGTATAACGTCGTGGCTACCCATGGCGCGGCTCACAACCAGGAATTCGAGATCGAGTGTCTGGTACCAAAGCTCGATGTGCAAGTTTTCGGTACCGGCGGCAGTCGTCGTGCCGGCGAACAGGCGGCAGCCAAACGTGCACTCGAAGCGGTGCAACAGGCACTCGTAAAAACACCAGCCGCCAGCCGGCGTGCCAAACCACGTACCGCGCAACTTAAGCTTGCTGGTATCGCCACGAATCAGGCCGACGCCTCGACATCGACATCGAAATCGACATCGGATACAACCGCGGCAGCCGACCCTTCCGACGCTCCACAGCCTTCCACACCGCACCCGAAAACGGCATGACCGACTCCTCCGCTACAACGCTCGACTCCTCCGCCGATCATGCTTTCCGTTGCGGCTATATCGCCATTGTCGGGCGGCCGAATGTCGGCAAATCTACGCTCATGAATGCATTGATCGGTGCCAAAGTCAGTATTACTTCGCGCAAAGCGCAGACTACCCGGCACCGCATTACCGGCATTCAAACCACCGGGTCGACCCAGTTCATCTATGTCGATACACCCGGATTTCAAACCCGTCACGCCAACGCACTGAACAAAACACTTAACCGCACGGTCACCAACACGCTTACCGCTTCGGACGTCATTCTATTTTTGGTGGAAGCAGGTACGTTCGGCCCGGCCGATCAGCAGGTGTTGGATTTAATTCCAACGGACGTACCATGCGTGCTGGTCATTAATAAGGCCGATCGTATCAAAGACAAAGCCGTACTATTGCCATTTGCCCAACAGCTCGCCGCAAAGCACGATTTTGCTGCGGTGGTGCCGGTATCTGCCACCCTCGGCTTTCAACTCGATAACCTGCAAGGCGAGATCGAGAAACGTTTGCCTTTGAATGCGCCGATATTCGATGCCGACGACATCACCGATCGCAGCGAGAAATTTCTCGCTGCCGAGATCGTCCGTGAAAAAGTATTTCGCTTCGTCGGTGACGAGTTGCCCTACACCAGCACCGTCGTTATCGAGAAATTCGAGCAAGAAGGGGATTTACGGCGCGTTTTCGCAGCAATTTTAGTGGAGCGCGATACGCACAAATCGATGGTGATCGGGCTCAAGGGTGCGCGCCTGAAAGAAATTTCGACCCAGGCTAGACTCGACATGGCACGTCTGTTCGGCGGGCCGGTGTATCTGGAAATCTGGGTCAAGGTAAAATCGGGCTGGGCCGACAATGAAGCCGGCCTCCGCGCCTATGGCTACGAATAATTTCCCCTTCCATGGTTTTAGCCGACGATCACCCACTGCAACATCGCGAAAATTCCGAGGCGGTGCCTGTGACGGCTTCGCCTGATACAGTCGGCAGTATCGTAAAAGATGTGCGGCCACATAAGCCGGTGCGGCGTGTGAGCCGTGTGATTCAGCCTGTAGTTCGAGATCATCGTGTTTCCGGCCAGCCCGGATTCGTCCTGCACAGCTATCCATACAAAGAAACCAGCCTGATCGTCGATGTATTTACACGTGATCACGGCCGTGTCGCTTTGATTGCTAAAGGCGCTAAACGGCCGCATTCGCGTCTGCGGGGTGTGTTGCAAACCTTTCAGCCGCTATCGCTTGGCTGGAGCGGCAAGTCCGAGATACGTACGCTCGTCGGTGCCGAATGGGTAGGCGGCATGCCGCCCCTTGAAAAAGCGGCGCTGCTGTGCGGTTTTTACCTCAACGAACTGTTGTTCAAGATGCTCGCCCGAGACGACGCACATACTGCCCTGTTCGACCATTATGTGGCAACGCTGAATCAGCTCGCGCATCAAGAGCCGGCACCGATCGTTTTGCGCAAATTCGAGCGTGCATTGCTAAAAGAGACCGGTGTCGGCGGCAATCTCACCTATTGCCTGTCGACCAGAGCGATTGTGGAGCCGGCAGAGCACTATGTGGTGCTGCCCGAAGAAGGCGTACGCATTGCGCAGGCGTCCGATAATATTCCAATAATCAGCGGCAAGACATTGCTCGATATGGAGCAAGAAAACTATACCGACAACACCACGCAAATTCAGAGTAAATTTCTGATGCGGTTCCTGCTAGCGCATCATCTCGGCGCGACGCCACTCAATACGCGCCAGATTCTGATAGATTTAATGCAGTTATAGCTCGCCGGATATCTTACACAATGAGTTTTTTGCAGCCTAATGGCTCGAGCATCGACCTTGGCATCAATATCGACCACGTAGCCACCTTGCGCAATGCGCGTGGCACGGTGTACCCGGACCCGATCAGGGCGGCGTTGGAGGCCGAGGAAGCGGGTGCCGACCTCATCACTTTGCACCTGCGGGAAGACCGGCGCCACATCAAAGACGCTGACGTTGTCGCGATTCGCCCTCTATTGCGTACGCGAATGAATTTGGAAGCTGCCGTGACCCCGGAGATGATCGATTTTGCTTGCCGTATAGGGCCGCATGATGTCTGCCTGGTGCCGGAACGCCGCGAAGAGGTGACGACCGAAGGTGGGCTGGATGTCGTGCGTTACTTCCCCCAAGTGGAGGCGGCAGTTGGGCAACTACTGGCAGCGGGCATTCGTGTGAGTTTGTTCATCGATCCGGAGCCGGTGCAGATCGATGCCGCCGTTGCTACAGGTGCGACGGTCGTCGAACTGCATACGGGCCAATATGCCGACGCCGGTACGGTTTTGCAGCAGCAGCGCCAGCTGCAAAGAATCCGGGTTGCAGCCACCTACGGAGCGGCCAAAGGATTGCGGGTCAATGCCGGGCACGGACTGCATTACACCAATGCCCATGCGATCGCTTCGATCCTCGATATCAGCGAACTCAATATCGGTCACGCCATCGTCGCCCATGCAGTGTTTGCCGGGTGGAAGCCGGCCGTCGGTGAAATGAAAGCCTTGATGAGCCAGGCCCGGTCTACCGCTATGCACACGTTTGAACATCGATGATCTACGGTATCGGCACCGATATCGTTCGCATCGCCCGCATCGAAGCTGCTCTGGCGCGCCATGGCAAACGATTTACGGATAAAATTCTTGGCCCTGCGGAAGCGGCAATCTATCATCGGCGTCGTTCGACCAGCCCGATTCGCGGCCTGCGATTCGTTGCCACACGTTTTGCGGCGAAGGAAGCGTTTTCCAAAGCCTTGGGACTCGGTATGCGCCCACCGATGTGCTGGCATGCGCTGGAAGTCGTCAATACCGATACCGGCAAGCCCCAAGCCAGCTTCAGCGGCGCGCTCAAAGATTATATGCACTTGCACGCACTGAGCGCGCAGGTTTCGATTACCGACGAGGCTGACTACGCAGTGGCCTTCGTACTTGTGGAAAAACACGAATGAACAATCATGATTCCCAGGCTGTGGATGCAGTGGAAATGAAATCCACGACCTCGGCAACACCTACTGCATCTGAAGTGCCCACGGCGGCGGTCTCGACATTATCGTCAGCGCCGCTGGGGCCGATCATGCTCGATGTGGTTGGTACCATGCTCGACGAGCAGGATCGGGAACGTATTCGCCATCGTCTCACCGGCGGCGTGATTCTGTTCGCACGAAATTATGAGAATCGTGAGCAACTCGTGGCACTGACACGTGCCATCCACGACGTGCGTCCGGGCGTGGTGATCGCAGTCGATCACGAAGGCGGCCGGGTGCAGCGTTTCAAGAGCGATGGCTTCAGCAAGCTGCCGCCGATGCGTGCTCTCGGCACGTTGTGGGAACGGGACGTACTGGCCGCCATGCGCATCGCTACCGATGTCGGCTTCGTGCTCGGCGCAGAATTGCGCGCCTGCGGCGTCGATCTCAGCTTCACGCCGGTACTCGATCTGGACTTCGGCGAGTCGAGCATCATCGGCGACCGGGCATTTCATCGCGATCCGCGAGTCGTCACGGCTTTGGCAAAAAGTCTCAACCACGGTCTCGCACTTACCGGCATGGCGAATTGCGGCAAGCATTTTCCGGGTCATGGGTTCGTCAAAGCCGACTCCCACGTGGCCGTTCCCGTCGACCACCGCACGCTGGAACAAATTCTGGCAGACGATGCTGCACCTTACGAATGGCTGGGTCTGAGTTTGGCAGGTGTGATGCCGGCACATGTGATCTACCCTAAAGTCGACAAGCATCCGGCAGGATTTTCAAAAAAATGGCTGACGATGCTACGCAAGAAATTCGCTTTTCAGGGTGTAATTTTTAGTGACGATCTGAGCATGGAAGGTGCCAGCGTGGCGGGTACCGTGGTCGATGCCGGCAACGCGGCACTCGATGCTGGCTGCGACATGATTTTGATTTGTAATTCACCCGACAAGGCAGACCAGTTATTGGCTGGCCTGCGCGTACACCCACCGGTGGCCGGACGAACGTCCAGCGCCGAGCGTATCGCGGCCCTACTGCCGACATCTGCTGCATTAGACTGGGATACTCTACAGCGGGACCCACGTTACAAAGCCGCCCTCGCTTCCATTAAAACTTTGGGCGCATAAGCCGTCGTCTGAAGTTTGACGGGCAGGCGTATCGGACAACATCGATGGCAACGACGGACAATACAGATACCAAGCGCATAAAAGCCGAGCCGTCACCGCTCGATTCCCGGGAGGCGATGCTGGCGACCGTAGCTCGCTTGCCACATCTGCCAGGGGTCTATCGCTATTTCGATAGCGACAATAATGTCCTGTACATCGGTAAAGCACGCGATTTGAAGAAGCGTGTTTCGAGCTATTTTCAAAAGACGCTGACCAGTCCACGCACTGCCATGATGGTCGACCGCATCGTGCGCCTGGAAACGACTGTCACACGTAGCGAGGCCGAAGCACTGATTCTGGAAAACAACCTGATCAAATCGCTGCAGCCACGATTCAACATTCTATTTCGCGACGATAAATCTTACCCTTATTTGAAAATCACAGGCCAGGACGTTCCACGCATGGCGTATTACCGCGGTGCGGTCGATAAGAAAAATCAGTATTTCGGCCCTTTTCCGAGTGCCTGGGCGGTCAAGGAATCGATGCAGATTCTGCAAAAAGTATTTTTGCTGCGTACTTGCGAAGATTCAGTCTATGCGAACAGAACCCGACCCTGCCTGCTGCATCAGATTCACCGATGTAGCGCGCCGTGTGTAAATTACATCGATAAAGAAGAGTACGGACTCGATGTCGAAAATGCCGCCAAGTTCTTGCGCGGCCGGCAGACTGAAGTGCTGGAGAACTTGAACGCCAAGATGCACCACTTCGCCGAGTCGCTACGCTTCGAGCAAGCCGCAGCGGTGCGCAATCAGATCAGTGCATTATCACGCGTGTTGCATCAGCAGACGATGGATACGGGCGGCGACGCCGACATCGACATCATCGCGGTGCGGGTGCAGGGTGGCAGGGCGTGCGTCAATCTGGCGATGGTTCGAGGTGGGCGGCACCTTGGAGATCGGGCTTACTTTCCAGCGCATCTGGACCATGCGGTGGCGACTGCCGACGACGCCTTATCGGTCGAGGTGCTCAAAGCTTTTCTGGCGCAGCACTATATCGACAAGTTCATTCCCGGCACCCTGATCGTCAGCCATGAATTGAACGAACCGGCCTTGATCGTGGCATTGATGGCGCAGTGCGAGCATCGAATCAACCTGATATTCCAGCCACAGGGACAGCGTCGGCAATGGCTAGATATGGCACAGAAGGGCGCGGAAATATCACTCACGCGCCTGTTGTCGGAACAGGGCTCGCAACAGTCGCGCACCCGCGCCCTGATCGAAACCCTCGGCTTGGAAACCGCGGAGCCGGAGATGCTGCGCATCGAATGTTTCGACATCAGCCACACGCAAGGTGAAGCGACACAGGCTTCATGCGTGGTGTTTCATCATCACGCGATGCAGAACGGCGAATACCGACGCTATAACATCAACGACATCACCCCTGGCGACGACTATGCCGCGATGCGCCAGGTACTGATGCGGCGCTATGAAAAAGTGGTCAATGGCGACGGTATCATGCCCGACATCGCCCTGATCGACGGCGGCAAGGGTCAGGTTGAGATGGCGCGTCAGGTATTTGTCGAGCTGGGGCTGGATACGAGCTGTATCGTCGGCGTCGCCAAAGGCGAAGGGCGGCGGGTCGGGTTGGAAACCTTGATCTTTGTGGATGGCCGGGCACCGCTCGAACTGGGCAAGGAGTCGGCGGCATTGATGCTCGTGGCACAGATTCGGGATGAAGCACATCGTTTTGCCATTACCGGCATGCGCGCAAAACGTGCCAAAACGAGGCAGGCGTCGCGCCTGGAAGAAATCGAGGGCATCGGTGCCAAGCGCCGCCAAAAACTGCTGGCGCGGTTCGGCGGCGTGCGTGGTGTGGCTGATGCCAGTATCGAAGACCTGGCATCGGTGGATGGCATATCGCGCCAGCTTGCCGAAGACATTTATAAGCAGTTGCATTGAATTAAGACGATAATTGCATGCCTGGCGACCCTGACCCTGACCCCTCAACGTTCTCGACCCTTCAACCGACCTTCTGCGATGCCGCTTAATATTCCGATCTTGCTGACCTGGCTACGCGTCGCCCTGATTCCTCTGGTGGTAGGTGTGTTTTACCTGCCTGATGCCTGGCTCTCGCCGTTCGAGAAAAACGTTGCATCCACGGCCATCTTCATCATCGCCGCTGTCACGGATTGGTGCGATGGCTTTTTGGCACGGCGCTGGAATGAAACCTCGGCTTTCGGTGCTTTTCTCGATCCGGTCGCCGACAAACTGATGATTGCCGGTGCATTGATCGAATTGGTGCATCTGAACCGTGTCGGCACTTTGATTGCTTTCATCATCATCGGCCGCGAGATCGCGATCTCTGCGCTGCGCGAATGGATGGCGCAGATCGGCGCTTCCAAATCCGTGGCGGTGCATTCCCTCGGCAAGATCAAGACCATGGCCCAGATGACCGCCATTCCAATGCTCCTGTATTACGACACCGTGTTCGGGGTGGTCGATACGCGTTTCTGGGGTCACGTATTACTGGCAGTCGCTGCAGTGCTCACGCTCTGGTCGATGCTGTATTACTTGCGTAAAGCATGGCCGATGATCAAGGAACGGACCGACAAAAGTGGTTGACAATGAAGTGTCATCCACTATAATACGCAGCTGTTGTGAACGCGGGAGTAGCTCAGTTGGTAGAGCGCAACCTTGCCAAGGTTGAGGTCGAGAGTTCGAGACTCTTCTCCCGCTCCAGTCAATAAGGGAAGCCTGAATTTTTACCGGCTTCCTTTTTTATTGTGTCGTAGTTAAGTGGTATTTAAGTTGTAGTAAAGAAAAGCGCAGCACCGCGGCGGGGTAGCAAAGTGGTTATGCAGCGGCCTGCAAAGCCGTTTACGCCGGTTCGATCCCGACCCCCGCCTCCATTTTTAATGTCGTCGCTTTGCCATTATCAGTCCTGCAGCATCAATCCCGCAGCATCACCCGCGTAGCATCACCTCGCTGGATCAACCCACGCTTCCCAGGTAATTTTCGACGAACGCATCGAAGCTCGATGACTGTTCGGTTTCCAATGCCGCCTGCGCAGCAATCGATTCCTGCGCCATTTGTTCGAACAAGCGCTGTTGCTCCTGCGGTAATGGACGCTCCCGGAAACCCGCAGCGTGAGAGCGGCTCTGGCGCATGCCGAAAGCGGCGAAAGAATTGTCACTCTGCTGCATGGCTTCCAACACCCGGGCTGATGGCGTCAGCGTAATGTCTTCAAGTTTCGCATACTGTCTCGCCAGGGCATTACCGTGTTCGAGCGAGTTGGTGCGGTCGTCGAGCAGTACCGCGCTCGCGCCAATTTGCTGCAGCAGTGCGTGGGCCCAGGTGCGTAATTCGACAGGCACGCCGTCTTTGCAAAGGGTCAGGTTTGGCTGGCGGCCATGCGTGACCGTACGAGAAAAATTATCGTTCGCCCATCGACATTGATCCGGCGATGTCGGGCTATCCTCAAGCGCGCAAAACAACAGGAAAGCGTTCATGAACCGTGAGGTTTCCAGGCTGATGCCGATCGGCTCGAAGGGATCAACATCCAGGCAGCGGACTTCGACATATTGCACGCCACGCGCGGCTAATGCACCCAAGGCCCGCTCGCCGACACCGATCACGCGTTTGGGCCGAATGGTCGAGTAGTATTCGTTCTCGATCTGCAACAGATTCGTACTCAGCTGCAACCAGTCGTCGCCATCTTTCGTTCCCAGTTTTTCATAGGCGGGAAAGGGCGTTCCTACTCCTTCGTTCAAACTCTGGATATAGTGGTCGATGTCGTCGAATTTTATCGATAACGCCGATTGCGCATTGCTCTGGTAGCCCAGGTCGCTCATGCGCAGGCTGGTCGCATAGGGCAGATACAAGGTATCGTCCGATAGCCGTTCGAGTTTGTGCGGCTGTCCACGCAAGAAGTCCGTAGCCAACGCTGGCGATGCGCCGAACAGATACATCAGTAGCCAGCTGTAGCGCCGGAAATTACGAATCAACGCAAAGTAGCCTGCCGATTGAAAATCCCGAGCGCTCCCCGGCATATGCTCATGCGTTTGCAGAACCTGCCAGAATTTCTCCGATAAAGAAAAATTATAGTGAATGCCGGCGATGCATTGCATGGATTTACCATACCGCAACGCTAGACCACGGCGGTAGACATGTTTCAGCATACCGATGTTCGAGCTACCGTATCGGGCAATATCGATTTCAGGCTCGGCGGGTAGCCCGCATGGCATGGACTGGCTCCACAACATTTCATCGCCCAGATGCTGGTATGCGAACCGGTGCACCGCATCCAGCTCGTCTAGCGCCGTGGCAATATCTGGCTCCGCATTCGTGACGAATTCCAGCAATGCCTCTGCATAGTCGGTCGTAATGTGCGGGTGCATCAGTGCCGAACCGAGCCCTACGGGGTGCGGCAAACTGGAGAGACGATTTTGCTGATCGACCCGTAATGCCTCGCGCTCGATGCCATGCAGATTCTGATCCAGCACCGCAATATGCTCGGGGTTGGAGAGTAGTGCGATGCGACGCTTTAACAGATCACTCAATATTGCACCCTTCGAAGCCAATGATTTTGATCGGAGAATAACCGAAATTTTCACATTACGTCGCGCTGCGGGTATGGCACCAGGTTGTGAAGCTTTATTGGCAGATTCGCTTGCTGCAGGGGAGGAGTTAAGCGGCTGGATTGTGTTAAGCTTCGGGCGAAAATTGCATGCATCTGCAATCACGATGCAGCCAAGCCCGGGTGGTGAAACAGGTAGACACAAGAGACTTAAAATCTCTCGCCGGTAACGGTGTGCCGGTTCGATTCCGGCCCCGGGCACCAGTCAAAAATAGTAGACCGATAATCTGATTGTAAGAAGAATTGGCGTACCTATACTCGCTACCGCTTTTGATATTGCGCCGCGCCAAACAACGTCTCCCGCGCCTTGTCGTCGGTAAGTGGCTTGCGTAAATTCGCTAAAACTTCCACGCCTCGCTGCACGGCCGGCCGCGCGCCGATTTCGTCGTACCAGCGCTTCACGTGTGGGAAATCGTGCAAGTTGATGCCTTGATTCGCATGCGAGCGCGTCCAGGGGTAGGTGGCGATGTCGGCGACGGTGTAGCTTTCGCCTGCAAGATACGCGGCTTCGCCCAGTCGTCGGTCCATTACTCCGTAGAGACGTTTTGCTTCGTTGGTGTAGCGATTGACTGCATAGTCTATTTTTTCAGGCGCGTAGATGCGAAAGTGGTGGGCTTGCCCTAGCATCGGCCCGACCCCGCCCATCTGAAACATCAGCCACTGCAAAGTAAGAAATTTCTCGCGGTCGGTCTGGCCAAGAAATTTACCGGTTTTGGAGGCGAGATATACCAGGATCGCACCGGATTCGAATAGAGAAATCGGCTCGCCGTCGGGGCCGTCGGTGTCGACAATTGCCGGAATTTTATTATTCGGCGAAATTTTTAAAAATTCTGGCTTAAATTGATCTCCTGCGCCGATATCGATGTGGTGTATCTGGTACGGCAGGGCGCATTCTTCTAACATGACATGCACTTTGTGGCCATTTGGGGTGGCAGTCGAATATACATCGATCATAAGGACCTCTGAGTAATGAAGTTGACGCAGAAATTAGCGAGCACGGGTGGAACGACGCATGATTATGCAGAACTTCGCTATTGCGCGCAGGTGCTGTGGCCAAGCTTGCAGACAATGCGTCGCCAAACGGCATGCCACCAATAAGTGTTGCGCCTAGGTTCACACCGATGCAAAGGCCCTGCCCATACTGATATCTCGTGTTATAAGTTGTTGACCTTAGAGAGTTGCGTTGGTGGAAGATATTGGTCATATGTCGTCGTTCGCCGATATCGCAGCTGATGAAAGGTCGTTAAAATGCCAGTTGTTGGAAAAAGTTCACACACCTTCGGTCGGTTTGTCATTCCTGACATGCACACATTCATAAATTAATAGTACTGCTAATACTTTCTTGTTAGTATTTCTCTTAGGTAACATCGTGGCATGCGCAAGGCGTGTAATCCAGCGGCCTGCAAGCAAAAATTTTTTAGGTACGCGACTTATGCAAGCCTTCACGACGCAAGGACACTATTTATGACCAACGTCACGCCGTTCGCATTTCTTCGCATCGTGGTGTTGATTTCACTGGCATTTCGTTGTACCGCTAGCGATGCAGTCGGGCTTGGGCCAATGCGCTTGCAGTCTGCGTTGGGTCAACCGTTACGCGCAAGTGTTCAGATATTGGGTGCAGATGCGAAAGCGCTTTCGGAAACTTGCGTTCGCAGTCGTCTGACATCGTCGGACGGTTCCGAGATTCTACGTCCGGTGATCGAACTGCGTCGTCCCGCGAGCGGTGCAACGGAGATCTTTTTTACCAGTCCGACTTCAATCGAAGAACCTGCCGTGACGCTTCTCGTGGAGATCGTCTGCGCACCGACGCTTTATCGTGATTACCAGCTCTTGCTCGACCTGAAAGATGGATTGCCACGGGTTTTGTCGACCGGGTCGCCGGAGCCAAGAGCCAGTAACAGAAATCGTAGCTCGGCGAGGGAGCCCGAGGTAGCTAACCCAGGCGGTGACGGCAGCGCCAGCAGTAGCGGTGACGCAGCGCCCGCCAAGCCGAAACGTAAGCGCAAGCCGCGTGTTCAGCCGGCTGTTGCCAACCTTGCCCCTGGGGCGGGCGAGCCCGACAACTTACAAGTGCTCGAAGAGCCGGCGTCGCCTCGGCCACGGTCTAAAGGATTACCAGGTGCGCGCAATGTCTTGAAGCTTTCTCAGGAAGACGTGAGCTTCGGTACCGGTCCGAAAGGCCCGGCGGGATTAAAACTATCCGACAGCCTTACCGTGACGGATCAACCGGGTATTCGTAATTCGGAAGAGATCGTTGCCTCCAAAGCGCGCTTTGCAGCAATGATGCGTGGCGAAGATCCGGTTCTAGCTGCACAAAACGAGGTGAAGGCGCTACAGAATCGCTTGCAACAAGTCGAAGCCCAGCGTGGTGTGGTACCTCCTGCTGAACGGCCTGTCGAAACGCCGGCCGAATCGGCGCAAGCCGCTGCCAAGCCAATTCCGCCAGCAACTTTTCGCAGTGCACCGGCTACCAATAAATGGTTGATTGGTCTGGCAATATTATTGTTGGCAGGTATTGCTGGAATTTCCCTTTTTGTACGACTCGCCAAACGCGGCGCTGAAAAGAAAAACACGCCGTGGTGGATGTCGTCAAACGACGCTTCTACCCGCGAGACCGAATTGCTACTGGCAGCACGCAGCAGTGTGGAAAAGAAAGCCGCACCGACACAGGCACCACGTACCGTCGAAGAAGCGATCGCACACCAGGACAAAGCGGTGGAATCATATGTGGACCGTTTTGTTGGTAAAAACGATGCGGAAGTGCCGTCGCCAAGTCGGGTCGAGCCGCGCGGATTCGATCTAGCTCCTGCTTATGAAACGCCGAAAGCACCGACCGTCACTCCTGCAGAAACGGCCAGCTCGTTACGCTTGGAGGCAATACACGATACTGAGTTAATGACGCCCAGCAGGGCAAATTTGGCGACGTTCGAGCTGGTGTCGGATGTCATGCAAGAAGCCGAGTTCTGGAAAATGTTGAACGAGACCCAGCGGGCGATCGACATTCTCGAAAACTATTGCAGCACCGAGTCGGCAGCGTCACCTGTGCCATGGCTATATTTGGCCGACCTCTACCAGGGCAGTGGTGACCTGGAACGCCTGGAGCAGTTACGCCAACAATTTCAATTGGTATTCAACGGCAGATTCGATCAAGAAAGCGACGAAGCGGGCGACGACCGGCGCTCGAGTCTCGAGGATTACCCGCATGTGATCGGTCGAATCAGTGAACTTTGGGGGCACGACGATGTTTTGGGCTACTTGCAAAGTTTATTAGTCAATGACCGTGATGCTCCCCGGGAAGGTTTTCATCTGCCGGTCTATCGAGAAATATTGTTATTGATCGAAGTCGCTCTGGAGCGTGAAAAAAGCTTGGCATGACAGCCTGGCTGCAAAATTAACACTCAGCTATAAAAAATAAGACGTTAATTGATATCTATCTAGTTGTTGTTAAAAAAACCACCTGAATTGCCATATTCACCATGTTTTGGTCGTGCCGGTGTACATTGAGGAGTAAGTTCTAGGATCGAACGAATATCCCGGAATTTCACTTTTCTTGGTGTACCCCAGGCGATGACCCGATTTTTCAGTAATTTTTTCCGAGGCACCTCTAACTCTGCTGCCACTGTGTCGAGGAATTTGCTGCCAGCCGCATCGGCATCGGCCGGCTTGGTAGCGCCTGCTTCACTGGCACGAACCTCGTCGACGCTGGTAACGAGTGCACCGGTGACGCACCATTCATCTGGTGAGTTACGGGCGAAATCCAACGACTGCTTAACGCATTTTGCCGGCCGGTTCAAGGTCGTCGAGAATCTCGAGGATGTCGTAGAAAAGAAGGCAATTGCTTCCGATATCACGCAGGTACCCGCTGCCGAAAATCTCGTTCAAGAAAAAAATTTAGAGGATCTGGAACAAATTGAGCGCGCCGTCGACGAGCTTTGGCAAACATGTCCGCATCCCCCAGACCGTGCAGCCGGCTTTAAAGCAATCACGGCTGCTCTCACCGAGCGGATGCACGAGATTACCTCGATACCGCCTGACAGCCGATTTCAAAAAAGCCTTCGTTATTGCTGGATCGCCTACCGTTTGCCGACGGATTGCAAAGACGCGGTCATCGCAAAACTCATCGATCTACTCCCTGCTATTCCTCCACGAGATCGCGAAGCGTTATATTTCAAGACGCTGCTTCCGAAATCTCGTCTAGTCGCCACAGGTAGCGACGCTGTGCTAGCCAAGATGCTACAAGGTGTCGAACATCTGGCTCCAGAAAATCGAGGACGTGCTTGGGATGAACTCTACCGTCGCTTGACAACCACGCAAGCTACGCGGTTCGCGCCTGCCAAGATCGCATTGATCGAAGCGGCGGACAGCCTACCGGCACCTTTGCCATGGAATAAATTTATTTTGCTCAACGGCTTTATTGCGGATTTGCCGCTCAGCGATCAACCCGCGGCAATTCTCGCCATGAATCGGCTGGTCGAGACATTGCCCGAAGCAAATCAGCGCGCCGAGGGCGTCGCCCAGGTCTATTTGCTGGTACGCGCGTTCATTGAAACAAGCCCGCTTGAGAAAGTCGATGAGGTCGTGCACACGTTGATTCGCCACGCTTCCGGAGAATTTGATCGCCTCCAGGCACACGAGATTAATACGACGCTACGAAACGGCGCGCGCGGACCCAAGGTCATGACAGCGTTCAAGCCCCACCCGCCGGCACAATTGGGAATCAGTCTGGTAAAGTCACTGCAGATATTGATGCATGCCTCGCGAAAGAACGGCGATGTGCACGCCGTATCGATGATGATCGCTATCATCGACCAAATGCAACTGCTGCTACAAAAAGGGATCTTGAAACAATTGGTCGTACAGATCTCCCGAGAGCTCAGCACTACGCCACCGGCAGTGCAGACAACCGTCTGGCATGCTCTCAAGGATAAATTGGAGTCGCTGCAATCGGATTTGCAAAAGGAAATAGCACTCGACCGCTCCGACAACCATCTTGCCCACGCTTATGCAACGCTTACAGATGTGATGACGCTAGTTCCCAAATGGGTAAAGGACGCACCGCACATAGCACACGGCACAACCGACGCAGCATCTAGTAGGTGCTCGCAGTAAGGCTGCTAATCTGCGCTATCCAAGTTTGCGGCGTCACGATGTCGAATAATCCGGCACGGCGACATTTGCCAGCCAGCTTCAACAATGCTTTATCTTTAGTAATCAAAACTGCCGCATCGCTGTCCTGCATCGTTTCCAAAAACTTTTGATCGTCGGTATCGCTGCATCGTGGCAAGGCACTGCCGCCTGAATCGGCCTTCATACCGGCACCGGCACCTCCGTCACGTATTGGCAGGCAAGTGATGTATCGATCAAACGCAGCGACGCAGTCGCTTATCTGCTTGGCATCGAGCGAAAATCGCGGGTACTGCAAAACCAGTAACCACTCGGCACGGCAGTCTGCGCGCGTAAAAGCTTCGGTGCTACCCGTTTCCAAAGCAGTATGCAATCTCGACCATCGCGCATCCTGAAAAACAAAAAGATCCAGGCAGACATTGGTGTCGAGTACCAGCCGATTCGCTATCATTCGTGTACTCCCGACAGACGATTCCGGTCGGACGATAAATTTTTGATGGAAAGCGTCATGTTGTTTGTATTATCGCCAGCCAAGACGCTGGACTATACCTCACCGATTCCCGCCGTTATCGGCACACCACCGGCTTTTCAAAAACGTGCCGCTGAGCTTGTTTCTCTGTTGCGCGCGATCTCACCGGCGGACCTGGCATCGCTCATGACGATTTCGGACCAACTGGCGCAGTTGAATGCGCAGCGCTTCACCGAATGGTCGGTTAGAAATTCGCGCAGCAATAGTCGGCCGGCCGTGCTGGCTTTCGACGGCGACGTATACGATGGCTTGCAAGCCAGATCGATGACGCCGACGCAACTGCTTTACCTGCAATCGCACCTGCGCATACTTTCGGGGCTGTACGGCTTGCTGCGACCGCTAGATTCGATTCAGCCACACCGGCTGGAAATGAGTACCCGTCTTGCCAATACTGCCGGCGCGAATCTCTACGCCTTCTGGGGCGATGCCGTCACTGCGAAATTGCGTAGTGCGTTGATCGGAAAGGAACAGCGCACGATCGTCAATCTGGCCTCCGAGGAGTATTTCAAGGCAGTTAGGCCGACGCTTTTAAAGGCAAACGTGATTACGCCCGTGTTCGAGGATTGGCACGAAGGACGATATCGGGTCATTTCGTTTTTTGCCAAGCGCGCACGCGGAGCAATGGTGCGGTATGCAGCCACACGTGCGATCGTCGCGCCGCATCAGCTACAAGATTTTCGTGGTGAAGATTACGCGTTCGATGCGGCGTCTTCTGATGTAACGACCTGGCGTTTTCGGCGTGCTGCAGTGTCAAAGCGAGATCAGGTGAAGCCGACAGACAGCTAGGCAGGCTACCTTCAGAAACGCCACCACGATTTCGCCGCACCTTTGGCATTGACGAAGCGGCTGTCCGGATAATTAGTGTTCAACACACGTGTAGTGTCGTCACGTAGTTCGCCCAAGCCAAGGGCGTCGTAACAACGCGCCATGATAAATAACGCTTCTTCGATCGCCGGTGCATCCGTGTAATCCCTGACGACACCCTGAGCGCGATTGACGGCCGCCAAGTAAGCACCGCGCCGAAAATAATAACGTGCTACGTGCACGTCGTGCATCGCCAATGCACTGACCAGATATTTCATGCGGGCCAGCGAATCCTTGGCATAGACACTGTTCGGAAAACGTTCGACCAATTGCTTAAATGCTTCGAACGCTTCCCGCGCCGCTTTAGGGTCGCGCTCGCTGGCATCCTGCGGTGCGATGAAATTGAACGGCCCGACGCGGTCGTTGAAATTTACCAGGCCGCGCAGGTAATACATGTAATCGACGTTCGGATGATTCGGGTGGAGCTTGATGAAGCGTTCCACGGCAGCCAGTGCCTGCGGTTGATCTGCCTGCCGATAATGTGCGTAGGCAATTTCCATCTGTGCCTGTTGGGCGTAGGTGCCGAATGGGTAACGTGATTCCAGTTTCTCGTAGTATTGAATCGCTTTTTCGTAACCACCGGCAGCAAGTTCCTGACGTGCCTCCGCGTATAATCTGGGCGCTTGCCAGTTTGCAGTTTCATCCACTTGTTCCGGTAGCAGGCCGCAACCCGACATGGATAAGACCAATATCAACGCCAAAGGCGCGAGCTTCACAAGCTTTGAGAGCTTCGACAAATTTTTAACCATGACTTTTACGGGCGCACCTGGACAATGAATGATTATAGCTGATGGGACTTTCCCAATGAGCCCCGAGCCAGGCGATAACATCCATTCCGCCAGTTCTGCAGGCATCGACGATGCCGAGGCGGGCGACGACGAGGATGTATCCGGTGAAGTGATGCTGCCGATGGTACCGATCCGACTCGTGCTTTCGCCTGTAGATTGCGGGGTACGTTTGGACAAAGTGCTTTCGCGTCTGGTGCCGCAATATTCACGCAGCCGCTTGCAACAATGGATCGACGCCGGTCATGTAACGGTCGATGGTGTCCCCGCGCGCGCAAAAACGACGGCCTTCGGTGACGAGCACGTCCTGGTCTCGCCACAAGCGGCACCCGAGGAGTTGGCCTTTCATCCCGAGGCGATGAATTTGCACATCGTCCATGAAGATGCGGCCTTGCTGGTCATCGACAAGTCGGCTGGCGTGGTGGTGCATCCGGCGGCGGGCAACTGGTCGGGAACGCTGCTCAACGGCTTGCTGCACTACCTGCCGGCACTTGCCGGTGTACCGCGCGCAGGTATCGTGCACCGGCTCGATAAAGATACGAGCGGCCTGCTGGTCGTTGCCAAGTCTTTGATCGCCCAAACCGACCTGGTGCGTCAATTGCAAGCCAAAACCGTCAGACGCGAGTATCTCGCACTGGTGTGGGGTACGCCGCAAGCCGGTGGTAAGGTCGACGCCGCAATCGGGCGGCATCATCGGGATCGGGTACGCATGGCGGTCTCGGAAAATGCCACGGCCAAGCCGGCCGTCACACATTTCGAACGGCTGGCGACGGGTTCGCTGGATGGCCGCGCGGTGAGCCTGATGCGGTGCCAACTTGAGACCGGACGCACGCATCAGATCCGGGTCCATATGCAATCCATCGGCTTCGCTCTCGTCGGCGATGCGCTGTATGGCAAACAGCACTTGACCACGGTGTTTCCACGCCAGGCGTTGCATGCCTGGCGGCTCGGGCTAGTCCATCCGGAATCTGGCCAGCAGTGCGAGTGGTCGTCGGCATTGCCAGAAGATTTTGCCGCGTTGCTGGCTCGCGCGGCGATCGTACCGCCGACCTGAGCCAACGAGGAATTCTCAGTGGATTTAATCTTGCCGGACTGGATCGGCGCACCGCCAGGTGTCGGTGCCTGCAGCACCACGCGTACCGGCGGTTTCAGCACGGCACCTTTCGACGACGGTAGTGGCTCCGGCAAGCACGGTTTGAATCTGGGTGCCAACGTCGACGACGATGCTCAAAATCTGGCACGCAATCGGCAGCAGCTACAGGCGCATTTACCTGGAGCGCCGGTGTGGCTACTGCAGGTGCACGGGTCGGTGGTGGTGGATGCTGCTGCCGTCGTTACCGGTGCCGCTATCCAGTCTCAGGCCCACCTGTGCGAAGCCGACGCCAGCTTTACCGACAAGCCGGGCGTAGTGTGTGTCGTTACCACTGCCGACTGCCTGCCGGTGCTGTTTACCGACATGCGCGGCAGCATCGTCGCCGCCGTGCATGCGGGCTGGCGTGGGTTGGCTGCCGGTATCTTGCAGAGCACGGTTGCAGCCATGCGCGCCAGAAGTGTACAAAATGCGGGAGATTCCGGAGAGTTGCTTGCCTGGCTAGGCCCGGCAATCGGGCCGCAACATTTTGAAGTGGGAGCAGACGTCCATGCCGCCATGATGTGCCACGATCCGCGCGCCGATGCGGCATTTCGCGCTATACCCGGAAAGCCGGACAAGTACCTTGCGGATATCTATCACCTGGCACGGCTAATACTCGCTAACTGCGGTATTCGGCGTATCGCCGGTGGGCAGTTCAGTACCTTCGGCGATGCTGCCCGTTTTTATTCTTATCGTCGTGATGGCAAAACCGGTCGCATGGCAACAATGATCTGGATCAAGTGAAGATTTTCTGGAACGAACCAATTGCCTGGTTCGGTAGTCGAAAGTGTTATTACAAAGAATAATTTTTAGTGACTTTTATTTCCCGGAATTTTTTGCTGGCCTTCTTGGATATCCGAGACTGGTTGAACTTCATGAATCAAGCCTTGTTCCGCTTCGGCAGTCGCCTGACGTTCGGCAGCGGCCATCGCCCGACGCCGTTTTCGTCGTGATGTGCCACCCAAATACAGAATTACCGTCAGCGGTAGTAGCCCGTACAGTAAAAAGGTCATAACGCCGGCAACCACCGATTCTTCGGTAATTGCCATCATCAAAATGACGTACATCCAGCCGATCGCGACGATATACATGCGTGAGGCATCAGGTTGAAAATTGTACGATACGCTAAAAACGAGAGAACGATCATGACCACTACTTCCCAAACGGAATCGGATTTTTCATGGTTGGGCCAGTTTGCCAACCCGAATGAAAGTATCGATCCGATCTTGTTCAAACAATTACATGCACAATACCTGCAAGAATTTTCGGCATTGGTGCAGGATATCGCTGCCTCGAAAACACCGGTTTTGTCGGACCGCCGCTTCGCCGCACCGGCCTGGCAAACAAATAATCTGTTTGCCTTCAACGCGGCAGCCTACCTGCTCAATGCCCGTTTTTTGACTGCCATGGCTGCAGCCGTAAAGGCACCGAAAAAAATCAAGCAGCGCATCATGTTTTCCGTGCAGCAGATGGTGGATGCGATGTCGCCGGCAAATTTTTTAGCGACCAACCCCGAGGCGCAGCACCGCTTGCTCGAGTCCAAAGGCGAGAGCCTGCACAAAGGCATCGCGCAAATGCTCGGCGACATGAAAAAAGGGCGCATTACGCATACCGACGATACTGCCTTCGAAGTTGGCAGGAATGTCGCAACGACTGCCGGCTCGGTGATTTTTGAAAACGCCTTGTTCCAGCTAATTCAATATCAGCCCCTAACAAAAACCGTGCATGAGCGCCCGCTGCTGATCGTGCCCCCCTGCATCAACAAATTTTATATCCTCGACTTACAGCCTGAGAATTCCCTGGTGCGCTATGCCATCACGGAAGGGCATACCGTGTTTCTGATTTCCTGGCGTAACCCCGATGCATCGCTCGGACACTTGACTTGGGACGACTATGTCGGCCAAGCGGTGATCAAGGCAATTACCGTCAGCCAGGAGATTTCCGGTCAGAAGCAAATCAACGCATTGGGCTTTTGCGTGGGCGGAACGTTGTTGGCAACCGCCTTGGCTGTCATGGCTGCCCGTGGTGAGCAACCGGTTGCCAGCCTGACGCTGTTGACATCCTTTCTCGATTTTTCCGACACCGGCGTCATCGATGTCTTCATCGACGAGCTGCAGGTGCAGCTTCGGGAGCAGGCGATCGGTGAGGGCGGGTTGATGCGTGGTGCAGACTTTACCTCGACCTTCGCCAGTCTGCGGCCCAACGACCTGATCTGGAATTACGTCGGCACGAATTACCTCAAGGGTGAGGAACCGCCACCGTTCGACCTGCTGTATTGGAATGCCGATGGCACCAACCTGCCGGGGCCGATGTTTTGCTGGTACCTGCGCAACACCTATCTGGAAAATAACCTGCGTGATCCGAATCGGGTGATCGTTTTAGGTGAGCCGATCGATTTCGGCAAGATCGATACCCCGACCTTTCTCTACGCGTCGCGGGAAGATCACATCGTTCCCTGGCAGTCGGCATTCGGCTCGCGCGCGCTGCTCAATCCCGGCGATCCATCGCGCAACCAGTTCGTGCTCGGTGCTTCCGGCCATATCGCCGGTGTCGTCAACCCACCGGCCAAAAAACGGCGTAACTACTGGACCAATATCAGCGTCAATGCCAACGCCGACGCTGAAGCCTGGCTGGCGACGGCAACCGATCATGCCGGTAGCTGGTGGAACGAATGGTCGAAATTTCTCGCGACCCACGCCGGTAAACAAATTGATGCCCCCGTAGAGCCGGGCAATACACATTACAACGTGATCGAGCCGGCACCGGGGCGTTATGTTAAAGCGAAGCTGCCGTAACGCTTCAAGCCCATGTGCTGTATGCCCACTATCGGCAACATGGCAAGGGCAGCGCAGTTTTCTGCAGTGTAATAAAATCGTTCAGGTATCGCAGCGCCCGAGCATGTTTCCCAAGTAGCTGCATCAGCACCCGAATGGAATTTCAATGACTGGTTCAAAAAAGCGTGGCGATCGTCTGATCAAGAAGTACCCCAATCGTCGTCTCTACGATACGCAAACCAGTTCGTACATCACGCTGCTGGATGTAAAACAACTGGTGTTGGATAACGAGGTTTTCACGGTCGTCGATGCGAAATCCGACGAAGACCTGACACGCAGCATCCTGCTACAAATTATTCTGGAAGAAGAGTCCAACGGCTCACCGATGTTTTCCAGCGCAGCGCTGTCGCAAATCATTCGCTACTACGGCCACGCCATGCAGGGCATGATGGGTAACTACCTGGAAAAAAACATCCAGGCATTCATCGATATTCAACACAAGCTGACTGAAAACTCCAAAGGCCTGTACGAAGGCAAACCCTTCAGCCCTGAAATGTGGGCGCAATTCATGAACGTGCAGGGCCCTATGATGCAAGGCATGATGGGCAATTACATCGAACAGAGCAAATCGCTGTTCATCCAAATGCAAGAGCAAATGCAAACCCAGGCGAAAACGATTTTTACGGCATTTCCGTTTGTGGCACCGTTGACGGGTGGGGTGGACTCGACAGATAAGTGAGCGTTGGGAAGCACTGAGTAACGAAACAGGTTGCGATCCGCTTTGATCACGAAGTGCTGACTACCTTTCGGGCCACTAGTTCGGGATGACAAACGCGTATAAATGATGCGCTGAAAGAATGATTGCGTGCATATTCAGCGATTTGAGCGATGAGGAGACTATACGTCCTGGAGGTGAATTGATGCAACGTTGCTTCCCTCAAAATGCCTGGCGCTGCCGAACATTCTTTTCATGCATTTAGCTGTGTTTAAGAAAGTCTACTACTGCAAGAGGTGACTCGGTTTTTCCGTTCCAAATACTATAACTATCGGCGCTAGCTAATCGAAGCGCCGAAGTTCCCACCTCCTCATTCGCACCCGCACAAGCAGTACAATGGCCGCTTTTCCCGGTCTCCAGAGTTAAAAATCTCATGTCCTCCGTACCTCCCATATCCCCAAAAGTCGGTTTCGTCTCCCTAGGCTGCCCCAAAGCTTTAGTCGACTCCGAACAAATTCTCACGCAACTTCGGGCAGAAGGCTACGACACGGCAAAGTCTTACGATGGTGCGGATCTGGTCATCGTCAACACCTGCGGCTTCATCGACGCCGCAGTGCAGGAGTCGCTGGACGCCATCGGCGAGGCGTTGCATGAAAACGGCAAGGTGATCGTGACTGGTTGCCTGGGTGCGAAGAAAGATGCCAGCGGCGACGACATTATCCTGAAGGTGCATCCGAAGGTACTGGCGGTTACTGGCCCGCATGCCCTGGCCGAGGTGATGGATGCGGTGCATTTGCATTTGCCCAAGCCGCATGCGCCATTCCTCGATCTGGTGCCGGCGCACGGGATCAAACTCACGCCGCGCCACTACGCTTATCTCAAGATTTCCGAGGGGTGCAATCACCGCTGCAGTTTCTGCATCATTCCGTCGATGCGTGGCGATCTGGTATCGCGGCCGATTGCCGATGTCATGCTGGAAGCCGAGAATCTTTTCAAGGCTGGCGTACGGGAATTGTTGGTGATCTCGCAGGATACGAGCGCCTATGGCGTGGATGTGAAATTCCGTACCGGTTTCTGGAACGGCAAGCCGGTGCGCACCCACATGACGCAGCTGGTCGAAGCCCTGGGCGAACTGGCGGCAGGTTACGGTGCGTGGGTGCGGCTGCATTATGTCTACCCTTATCCGCATGTGGATGCGATCATCCCGTCGATGGCAGAGGGGCGTATCGTGCCGTATTTGGATGTGCCGCTGCAACATGCTCACCCCGACGTGTTGAAGCGCATGAAGCGCCCGGCTAGCGGCGAAAAGAATATCGAGCGTATCCAGGCATGGCGGGCGTTGTGCCCGGACATAACAATCCGCTCTACGTTTATTGCCGGCTTTCCCGGTGAAACCAAGGCGGAATTCGAGTATCTGCTGGATTTTTTGCAAGAAGCCCAGATCGATCGTCTTGGTTGTTTTGCTTACTCGCCAGTGGCGGGTGCGACGGCAAACGATTTGCCCGATGCGGTGCCGGAAGCATTGCGGGAAGAGCGCCGTGGCCGGGTTATGCAACTGCAGGAGACCATCTCCAAGAATCGCTTGCAAGCAAAAATCGGCAGCACCATGCGGGTACTGATCGACGAAGTCAATCGCACCGGCGGCGTGGGCCGCTCCAGCGCCGACGCGCCGGAAATCGATGGTGTCGTGTACGTGAAGCCACCTTACGAGCCGCATCTGAAGCTCAAGGTGGGCGAGTTCGTGGAGGTAAAAGTCACAGCTGCGGGTGCGCACGACCTGTGGGCGCAGGCATGACCATCAAGACAGCCATAAAACGACCATGAAAAAATCCTTGCAGACGACCTTGGTACAAGGCAGCTACGTGCCGCCGGAAGGCTTCGCAGCATTTCCATCGGCGATTCATCATGCCTCGACGGTATTGTTTCCTGATGTGGCGGCGATGCGTTCCCGAAACTGGCAAGACAAGCGCGGCTATACCTATGGCCTGCATGGCACGCCGACTTCTTTCACGTTGGAAGCGCGCCTGGCCGAAATCGAGGGCGGCAGGCATTGCTTGCTCGCGCCCAGCGGCCTGGCAGCGATCGGCTTGATCGATCTGGCCTTGCTTAAAAGCGGTGACGACATGCTGTTACCCGACAATGTCTACAACCCGAACCGCGAACTAGGCGACTGGCTGCAGCGGGATTTTGGCATCACGGTGCGGTATTACGATCCGATGATCGGCGCCGCGATAACGGAACGGTTGCAGCCGAATACCAGATTGGTCTGGGCCGAAGCACCGGGCTCGGTAACGATGGAAGTGCCGGACATCCCAGCTATTTGCACTGCGGTGCATGCACAGGGCGCCCTGGTGGCCCTGGACAATACCTGGTCGGCGGGTATTGCCTTCGATGCATTTGCCCATGGTGTCGATATCGTGATGCAGGCGTTGACCAAATATCAGTCCGGTGGATCGGATGTGTTGATGGGCGCGGTCATTACCCACGAGCCCGAATTGCACCGCAGGTTGGGCCTGGCGCACATGCGCCTGGGATTGGGCGTCGGCATGGACGATGCATTTCTGGTCATGCGTGGCTTGCCCACGATGAAGCTGCGCTTCGATGCGCACGATACAGGCGCACGCTCGGTTGCTGCATGGCTCAAGGCGCGCCCGGAAGTGGCTAGAGTGCTGCACCCGGCGTTCGCCGATTGCCCTGGTCATGCGACGTGGCAGCGGGATTTTAGGGGGGCAGCGGGGCTGTTTTCAGTGGTGTTCGACGAACGATTTTCAGAAGCGCAAACCGACCGCTTCGTCGATCAGTTAAAACTCTTCAAAATCGGCTTTAGCTGGGGCGGTGCCAATAGCTTGTGTATGCCGTACCGCGTGCAGACGATGCGGCGTCAGTGGCAGGGCACTGGGCAACTCATACGCTTCAATATCGGCCTGGAAGACCCGGCCGACCTGATCGGTGATCTGGATCAGGCCTTGGCTGCGTTATAGTCGTTTGCCTTACGCGAGAGCGCTAGACCGGCATCGCCTGATTTTTGCCGAGATCGAGTATGCCTTTGATCAGCCGATAGGCTTTCCAGAGCCATGCCACGCCCATGATCAGCATCGCGACAGGTATTCCCACAACCGTGAACCACAAGATACCGGCAAGCGCCATCCATAACCAAAACCAAATGAACGAACGAATTTGCCAACTGTGGTGGCTACGCACGAAGGTGCCTTCGGTATCGGGCCGTTTGACGAAATTGATGATCAGCGGAATCCAGGAAAACGTCGTGAGCGTTAATAAAAAACTTAAGCCATGGCCGACGTAGAGCCACCAGGCGATGGTCTTTTCCGTTTGCAACTTACTGTCCAGCACTAAAGCTTGTTCCATGTTGATGCTCCTTAAGCGTTGAATACGATTGTAGCTGACCAGCTTATTGCCCTGCTCACTGCCAAATTCAGCCAAACAACTTAGTCGAACAATGCCAGAATGCCATCCAGGCCAACGAAGTTCAGCGCAATATCCGCCTGTGCCCGTACGACCGGTTTCGCGCGGAATGCTACGGAGATGCCGGCGATGGCCATCATTTTCAAGTCATTTGCGCCATCTCCCATGATGATTGTCTGCGCCGGCGTGATGCCGAGGTTGGCGCAGGTCTCTTCCACGGTTTGCCGTTTCGCTTCGGCATCCACGATTTCGCCGAGCACCCGGCCTGTCAGCTTGCCATCGACGATTTCGAGTTGATTGGCATGCGCAAAATCGAGGCCGAGCGTTTCCTGCATGTGGTTGGTGAAATACGTGAAGCCACCCGATACCAGTAGGGTTTTTAGGCCAGCAGCTTGAACTGCGGCCAGCATTGCCTCGGCACCCGAAGACAGTTGCAGCCGTTCATCGATAACACGTTTGAGTGCGCTGGCATCTAGCCCTTCTAGCAAGGCCACGCGCCTGACCAAGCTTTCTGGAAAGGGTAGGTCACCGCGCATCGTAGCTTCCGTGATCGCCGCCACTTGTGGTTTCAAACCCTGCATATCAGCGATTTCATCGATACATTCGATGGTGATCAGCGTCGAATCCATGTCCATCACCAGTAGCTTGAAATCGTGCAGGTGCCGTCCGGCCGGCACGAACGCGACGTCCAGCCCTGCAGCCAGCGCCTGGGCTGTGATGTCGTCTCGCGTCTGCATCGTTGCCGACACCAGCTTGCAACGCCATACATGCGAACTGAGCGACTCCATTGATGTTGCTCCGGCAAGCTTGGCGAGCACATCGAGCATGCCTGCATCGGCATGCGTTTCCAATGGTGCCTGCACGACGAGGTTCATCGAAAATTCGGACATGACGGTATCAAAGGCGGTCATGCCGCCAATGCCTTGATGGTTGCCTTGACCTGCGCTACCCGCGACGCCAGATCGGGCATGTTGATCGTAATGCGCAATTTGTCCTGGCCGTTGAGTTTGATGTGGCGGTTTTTCTGAATCAGTTCAATGATGCGCATGGCGTCGATCGGTGGGTTCGGTTCGAACTGCAGCAGCGCGGACTCGGTATGCGCATCGATTTTTACGATACCGACTGGCTTGGCGGCGACACGCAAGCGGTGTGTTTCCACCAGCGCCTTCGCCGGCTCGGGTAATTTGCCGAAACGATCGATCAATTCTTCCTGCAGATCGTCGATGGCGTCCGGTCGCACGCAATTGGCCAGGCGTTTGTAGAGCGACAGGCGCTCGTGCACGTCGCCGCAAAAATCGTTGGGCAGCAACGCCGGCACGTGCAGATTAATTTCGGTCGTGGTCGATAACGGTGCAGCAAGATCGGGCTCCTTGCCTTGTTTCAAAGAGCGCACTGCTTCGTTTAGCATGTCCGAATACAGTTGGAAGCCGATCTCGTGCATCTCGCCCGATTGATTGTCACCGAGTACTTCACCGGCACCGCGAATTTCTAGGTCGTGCATAGCCAGATAGAAACCGCTACCGAGTTCTTCCATCTGCTGAATGGCATCAAGGCGACGTTGCGCAAGCTTGGTCAATGTCTGTACATCATTGACCAATAAGTAGGCATAGGCTTGATGATGCGAGCGGCCAACCCGGCCGCGCAACTGATGCAGCTGCGCCAGACCGAATTTGTCGGCCCTGTGCATGACAATGGTATTCGCAGTCGGCACGTCGATACCGGTTTCGATAATCGTGGTGCACAGCAGAATATTGAAGCGCTGCGCCACGAAATCGCGCATCACTTTTTCCAGATCGCGCTCGTGCATTTGCCCATGCGCCACGGCGATGCGTGCTTCCGGCAACAATGCTTCGAGCATCGCCCGACGATTGTTGATGGTTTCGACTTCATTGTGCAGAAAGTACACTTGGCCGCCACGCTTTAGTTCACGCAGGCAGGCTTCGCGGATGATCGATTCACCTTCGCTGCGCACGAATGTTTTGATGGCCAGCCGCTTTTGCGGTGCCGTGGCGATGATGGAAAAGTCCCGCAAGCCTTCGAGCGCCATGCCGAGCGTTCGCGGAATGGGCGTTGCCGTGAGAGTCAACACATCGACTTCTGCGCGTAGCGCTTTCAGCGCTTCTTTCTGGCGCACGCCGAAGCGATGCTCTTCGTCGATGATTACCAGACCCAGACGCGTGAATTTCACATCCGGCGAGAGCAGCTTGTGCGTGCCGATCACGATATCGAGGGTGCCGTCCGCCATGCCCTTGATCGCCTGAGCAATTTCCTTGCCACTCCGAAAACGCGAGAGTTCGGCGATCTTCACCGGCCAGTCGGCGAAGCGATCGGTGAAGGTTTGTGCATGCTGCTCTGCCAGCAACGTCGTCGGTGCCAGGATAGCGACCTGTTTGCCACCCAGCACTGCGACGAATGCAGCGCGCAGGGCAACCTCGGTTTTACCGAAGCCGACGTCGCCGCAAATCAACCGGTCCATCGGTTTGCCGCCTGTCATGTCTTGGATGACCGCCCTGATCGCCGCTGCCTGGTCGGGCGTTTCCTCGAAGCCGAAGCTTTCGGCGAAGGCGTCGTAGTCGTGTGCAGAGTAAGCGAAGCTGTGCCCCTGGCGCAGCGCGCGCCGCGCATATAAATTCAGCAATTCGGCGGCAGTATCGCGAATTTGTTGAGCAGCTCGCCGTTTTGCCTTGTCCCACTGGCCGGAGCCCAGGGAATGTAGCGGCGCATCTTCCGGCGAAGCGCCGGAATATCTGGAAATTACGTGCAATTGCGAAACCGGTACATACAGCTTGGTATCTTTGGCATATTCGAGATGCAGGAACTCGGTTTCGCCTTCGCCCAAATCCATGCTGATCAAGCCCATGTAACGCCCGATACCATGATTGGCATGCACCACCGGATCGCCGATCTTGAGTTCGGACAGATCGCGCACCATGAATTCGACCTGCGTCACGGCCTCTTGTTTCTTTTTGCCGATACGCCGACCCGATCCCGCATATAACTCGGTTTCGGTCACGAATGCCAGGTTACCGGCCGCTTTCGGTAAAGCAAAGCCTGCGTGCAGCGGTGCCACACCCAGCATTAGCGATGCGGACGCCTTGGCAAACGCATCGAAGCCGTCGCAGCCTGTCGCCGGCAACTTGTATTCGTCAAAATACTGCTGCAGTGTTTCACGCCGACCGTTGGATTCGGCACAGATCAATACCCGCCGATTATTCTTTTCGCATAACGCAAGATAACTACGAAAGCTTCCCAATGGATCGTCGGCCCGACGGTTGACCGCGATATTGGGCAACGGCTCCGAGATTTCCGACGCACTATCTTCCTGGCGCACGATCCAGCGCCCATACGGCTTTGCCAGGGTGAAAAAATCTTCATCCGAAAGAAACAGCTTCTCGGGTGGCAACAGAGGCCGGTCGCGATCTGCCTTCAAAAATTTGAAGCGCGAATTGGTATCGTTCCAGAACCGCTTGATAGAGGCATCGATGTCGCCGACCAGGGCAAAGGTTACATCTGCAGGCAAGTATTGGAACAGGGTCGCGGTTTCATCGAAAAACAGTGGCAGGTAGTATTCGATGCCTGCCGAGGCGATACCCTGGCCAATATCTTTGTAGATCGTCGAACGGCTGGGGTCACCCTCGATGGCTTCGCGCCAGCGGCTACGAAACGCCGTACGAG
Organism: Pseudomonadota bacterium; assembly: GCA_040385645.1. GTDB lineage: Bacteria > Pseudomonadota > Gammaproteobacteria > Burkholderiales > Burkholderiaceae_D > JANXSS01. Next base: position 162,452 of record JAZKGZ010000013.1, on the reverse strand, counting down.
CCGCTTCATCCATGGGAAATTCGCGCCCTGGCAGCATGCGGACTTCCTTGACCGGATACAGCGAGCGTTGGGTATCGGCATCGAAGGTGCGGATCGTTTCGATCACGTCGCCGAACAGGTCGATGCGATAAGGCAGTGCCGAACCCATGGGAAACAGATCGATCAGCCCGCCGCGTACCGAGTACTCACCCGGGGACATTACTTGTGCGACATGCGTATAGCCGGCCAGCGTCAACTGACTTTTTAGGCGCGCCTCGTCGAGCATCTCGCCTTGCTTGAAATAAAACGTGTACCCAGCCAAAAAAGATGGCGGTGCCATGCGCACAAGGGCGGTCGTAGCCGGCACCAGCAATACGTCGCATTGACCGTTTTGTACTTCATAGAGCGTTGCGAGGCGTTCAGACACCAAATCTTGATGCGGTGAAAAAGCATCGTAGGGTAAGGTTTCCCAATCGGGCAGCAAATGACAGCGCAGCGTCAGCGCCGCGGAATCGGCGAACCAGGGAATTTCAGTCAGCAAACGTTGGGCGTCTGCGGCATTGGCCACTACCACCGCCAACATGCGCTTGTCTGCTTTCAGCGCGATGGCCGCTTGAGCTAGCGCGTAGGCGTCGCAAGAACCGTGTACAGGTGGCAGGGCGAAGCGTACGCCCGGTTTTGGAAGAAGTTTTTTCAGGTCGAGAGACATCAGGTACCGACTACTGGCTTATCAACCCGAGAATTTGCTCGATTGACAATGAAATTTGGAGGTGCGATTATAAACCACCAACCCGATTTTCTTGTTTCCCCTCGCTGTATCACTTCCCCGCAATGAACAAGTTCTTTTCTGTGATTCCTGCCGCTGGTACGGGCACGCGTATGGCGGCAGAGTTGCCCAAGCAATATTTGCATGTCGCAGGCAAGCCAGTATTGCAACATGTGGTCGAAACCTTCCTGGCTTCCACGCAGATCGCACACACATATGTGGTGGTGGCACCGGACGACGAATCAATTGATTCGATGCTTGCAGCGATGAACGATTCGCCGAGCGATTCCGCAAGCAGCGGCGTGAATAAAATTTCGACAACGCACTCAACGCCAGACCACCGATTGACCGTACTACGAAATGGCGGTGCCAGCCGGCGCGACACGGTTCGTAATGGATTGGCGGCTTTGAAAGGCATCGTTGCCGACGACGATTGGGTGCTGGTACACGATGCCGCCCGCCCTGGGTTGAGCGTCGATCTCCTCGCACATTTGATCGACGTGCTACAGACCGACCCGGTCGGCGGCTTGTTGGCGCTGCCGGTAGTCGATACGCTCAAGCGTGCCGATGTCGATGGCCATATCCTCGGTACCGTCGAGCGCGAAGGCTTGTGGGCGGCACAGACGCCACAGATGTTTCGCTACCGATTGCTGTGCGAGGCGCTGGCGCAAGAGGGGGTATTTACCGACGAAGCCAGTGCCGTCGAGGCACTTGGCCTGCGACCAAAGCTTGTGCCTGGTCACTTACGTAATTTCAAACTCACCGTACCCACAGATATGTCTCTTGCAGAACTGTATTTGAATCCACCCAAGAAGGCACCGCCGTTTCGGATCGGCCAAGGTTACGACTGCCATGCGCTGGTGGCGGGGCGTGCACTGATAATTGGCGGTGTGACCATCGATCACCCCAAAGGTTTACTGGGCCACTCGGATGCAGACGTGCTGCTGCATGCGATTACCGATGCGTTGTTCGGTGCAGCTGGGTTAGGTGATATCGGCCGTCATTTTTCCGACACGGATGCGCAATTCGCTGGTGCGGATTCGCGTATGCTGTTGCGCCGCGCGGCCGAGCTGGTGACGCATGCCGGTTATTGCATCGGTAACGTCGATGCGACCATCATTGCTCAGGCACCCAAAATGGCACCGCATATCGCACACATGGTGGCGCATATCAGCGAGGATTTGAACCTTGGCACGGGTCAGGTGAATGTCAAAGCCAAGACCAACGAACGCTTGGGCTATCTGGGGCGCGAAGAGGGAATTGCCGCCGAGGCGGTGGTGTTGCTGCTGAAAACAAAAGAATAATCGAGGGTGCTCAACGAATTACGCAAGATGGATTGCAATTATTTGGTCATGCTCACACCGCAGCGACTGTCGCGTTAATCCTTGCTACTGTACAGCGGCAACGAAATGCCAATTTGAAAGCCATGCGGCTGCCGGTTACTCAGCCGTAAGGTGCCCATATGCCGTTTTACCACCCGCTCCACAATTGCCAAGCCGAGGCCTGAACCGTTGGCCTGTCCACGTGCTGCGTCCATACGCGTAAAAGGCCGTAGCAAGCGTTCGAGTTCGGCCGCCGGCACGCCGTTGCCGTGATCGGTGAATCCGACCACAGCGCGGCCCTGACGCACGGCGCAGGCGATATCGATTTCCAGTAAATCCGAGGGTTCCTGTCGTCCGTAGCGGCGGGCGTTCTCCACCAAGTTACTGAACACACGCTTCAAATCGACCGGGTTGCCTAGTATCGTGACGCCGTCGGCAATTGCCGTGGTGACACAAATATCCGGTATACGGCTGGCGTCGTGCGCGACATCTAGAAGCAGTGCCGAGAAATCGACGACCTCGAATGTCGCACTATCGGTTGGCCGGGCGTAATCCAGAAACTGGTCGATGATCGCGTCCATCTGGCGTAGATCCGATTGCATACCTTCGCGCGCAGCAGTGTCGAAACCGGCCATTTCGACTTCAAGCTGCATGCGTGCCAGCGGTGTGCGCAGGTCGTGGGAAATTCCCGCCAGCACCACGGCTCGATCCGATTCGATGCGATTAAGATCGCCGACCATGTGGTTGAAACTGCGGTTGGCTTCACGGATTTCGCGCGGGCCGACTTCGGGGAGGATATCCGGCTGGCCACCTTTGGCGATGGCGCGTGCCACTGCGGTCAGACGTGCGAGCGGCAGATTTATCAGGCGTGAAATGAATCCCGCACCGATCAGGGACAGGCACAGCGTGACGGCGGCCCAGCCCAGCCATTGCAAGCCAGAAGTGTGCCGAACCCGGCTGCGGTCTAGACGCAACCAATAATTATCGTCGTCGATTTTGAAGCTGACCCAGAAACCGGGAACGTCGTTGACCAGTCCTGCAAAGCGGGTAGCGTTACCCAGCTTGGAACGCACCATCTCGCGCACCAGCGGCATCAGTGTCGATTCCGGAGGTGATTCGACGCGGTCGTTGTCCTCCAGGGGATAAATACGGATGCCTTCGTTGCTGGCAAGGTCGAATAATAATTCCCGGCGCAGATCCGGTGCAGAGTGTGCCAGTGCGGCGCGGGTGATGGTCACCATCGAGATCACTTGCGCCGCGATCTGTGTGGCTTGGGGAGTGCGCTCGATGATGCGGTAGCTGGCGATCCAGGCTGCCATACTCGCTGCGATTAAAAACGACAAGAAAAAGAAGGTCCGCCAGAATAGCCCGGAACGGGCCCAAGCGAGTCTGTGCGGGATCCGGCGTCGCGATAACCGGCTCGGCGCGCCGGATGTTTTGGGCGTTGATTCCGGTATGAGGCGGGAGGCGGGCAGCGGTTGGTTCACGGGTGTGCTTAACGCGGCTGACCCTCTGGAATGAAGACGTACCCCAATCCCCAAACGGTCTGGATGTAAAGCGGATTGGAAGGGTCCGGCTCCAATAGTTTGCGCAAACGGGAAATTTGCACGTCGAGACTTCGGTCGAACACTTCGTACTCGCGTCCACGCGCCAGTTCCATGAGTTTTTCACGGGAAAGCGGTTGCCGGGCATGGCGTGCGAACACTTTCAAAACCGAAAACTCGCCAGTCGTCAGCGGCACCGACTCACCGCTTTTCTTGAGGGTACGCGTGCCGAGATCGAGAATAAATTCGCCGAATGTAAATGATTGCGGCGTCTCGGACGGCGCACCCGGAATCTCATCCGGGCCGACACGTCGTAACACGGCACCGATCCTTGCCACCAGTTCACGCGGATTGAAGGGTTTGGCCAGGTAATCGTCGGCACCCATCTCCAACCCGACGATACGATCGACATCTTCGCCTTTGGCTGTCAGCATGATGATCGGCGTCGTATCACCGGCACCGCGCAAGCGTCGGCAGATCGATAATCCGTCCTCGCCCGGAAGCATCAGATCCAGCACTAGAAGATCGTAGCGTTCGCGAATCCAGAGCTTGTTCATCGCCTGAGCATTTTCAGCGGTCACGACGGTGAAGCCTTGCTCGGTCAAATAGCGGCGCAGCAGGTCGCGCAGTCGTACATCGTCGTCGACCACTAATATTTTCGCCTGCGGTGGTGCGGCGGCTATCGGCGGCAGTGGAGGAATGGGCGGTGTGTTTGGGTTTGTCGTATTCATGCGGCTATGGTAACTTCAGATGGATGCTGCCAAGGCAGGAAATTGTGAAATATATTACTTCATGGCATTACAAAGTGTTACAGACTTTACTCCAACGGCATTCTGTCACCAAATGATCGCGCTTACACTGTGGTTTGAACCCGGCGGCTACCGTTATCCCAGCGTCCCTGCCTCGGCGTCACGAAAGACCATCATGGGTCACAAATTTACCGGAAATATCGTTGTCTTGTGGATGGCCGCGTTGATCAGTGCCGGTGCACTGGCCGGCCCTGGCACCGACGGTGAACGTTCCGGTAGTCGCGACGAGCGCAGAGACTACCGACAAGGTGCGCGTTCGGATATACGAGAGTCGCAGCAATATCTGCCACCTCTGCAAGCCGCACCAAGCACGCAGTTTCAGCAAGCTCAACCTGCAGCGCAGCCGCCCGGCTATACTGGTTCGTCCGATGCTGGACGCCGGCACGGAAAGATGTCGCCGGAAGAGCGGCGCGCCCTGCGGCAGCAGATCGATCAGGCGCGCCACGAACTGACGCCGCCGAGCAGGTAACGATTAGGTCGTACTTTCCGAACCTTACTCGTCAACTTTGCCGCGCATCGACTTCACCTGTGAACGACTGGCTTTTTTTTCCAAACGCTTGCGCTGCGATCCATATGTCGGTTTAGTCGGCTTACGCAAGGCCGGCACGGCGGCAGCGGCGGCAACGATGTCGACTAACCGCCGCAAAGCATCTTCCCGATTCTTTTCCTGGCTTCGGCCCTGCTGCGCTTTAAGCACCAGAACACCGTTGGCCGTGATGCGGCGATCGTTCGACGCCAGTAAGCGCATTTTGATGGCCTCCGCCAATGAGGATGCAGGTATATCGTAGCGCAAGTGAATCGCACTCGACACCTTGTTGACGTTTTGGCCGCCCGGGCCTTGCGCGCGAATAGCAGTCAATTCAACCTGTTGCTCGTCGAAGCCGATGTCAGCCGGCAGCAAAACCCTGTTTGTTGTCATCATCGTATTCCGCGCTCAACACCGGCTGGGCTAGGTGTATCAAACCCCGACCTGTTCGAGCGCTTCCTGTAATTCCAGCCATTGTGCTTCGAGTTGCACGACTTCTTTGCCGTAGAAGGCTTGATCCGTCAAAAGCAGCTTCAATTCTTTCTTGTTGGCCTGGTCGTAGATCAATGGCTCGGCCAGCCGGGCATCGACGGCTACTTTTTGTGCGGTACGCTTGGCAATTTGCTCTTCCAGTTTTTTAATTTTTAATTCGATTGGTTTTCGTTTGGCTGCCAGTTTCTGCCGCTCCTCGGCATCGGCGCGTTTCTGGTCGCGGCGTTCACCGGGCGACGCAACCGCGGCTACTGGTTCATTGGTGGCTTTCACGGTAGCGGCTGCTGGCTGTGCGCTGGCGGCTGTAGCGGCGGTGCCAGCAGAACCAGCGGCACCGGCAACCTTTGTGGCAAGTTTGGTTTTGAACAGCCAATCGCGGTAATCATCGAGGTCGCCGTCGAAAGGCTGCAGTTTTCCATCAGCGACGATGATGAACTGATCCGTCGTCGCGCGCAACAGGTGGCGATCGTGCGACACCACTACCAGCGTGCCTTCGAATTGCGCGAGAGCCATCGTCAGGGCTTCACGCGTTTCCAGGTCCAGGTGGTTGGTCGGTTCGTCCAGCAGCAACAAATTGGGCTTTTGCCATACGATCAGTGCCAATGCCAGACGGGCTTTTTCGCCGCCGGAAAACGGTGCGATCTTGCTGGTGACCATGGCACCGTTGAAATTGAAGCTGCCGAGAAAATTACGCAACTCCTGCTCGCGTACCGTCGGCGCGATATGGCCGAGATGCCATAACGGCGATTCTTCATGACGCAGCATTTCCACCTGATGCTGGGCAAAATAGCCGATTGCCAATCCTTTCCCAAATTGGCTGTCGCCCGACAAGGGAGCAAGTTCGCCGGCGATCGTTTTGATCAGCGTCGATTTGCCAGCGCCGTTCACGCCCAGTAGACCGATGCGTTGCCCGATCTGCAAAGAAAAATCGATACCGGAGACAATGGTTTTTTCTACGATCTTATGCGTGGATTCGTCTTCGATTCGGTAGCCGGCGTTGACCTTTTCCATCACCAGTAACGGGTTCGGTGCACTGGCCGGCTCACGAAACTCGAACGAGAATTCCGCTGCCGCCCGCAAAGGCGCGAGTTCTTCCATTTTCGCCAACGCTTTCATGCGGCTTTGTGCCTGCCGGGCTTTGCTCGCCTGCGCCTTGAAACGGCTGATAAACGATTCCAGATGTGCGCGCTGCCGGGTTTGTTTTTCCAACGCTCCCTGTGCCAGGATCATCTGCGCCGCACGTTGACGTTCGAACGACGAATAATTTCCGCTATAGCGCTTGAGCTTGCGTTCGTCGATGTGTACCACGACATTGACCACACCATCGAGAAAATCGCGATCGTGGGAAATGATGATCAAGGTACCTGCATAGCGTTTCAACCAATCTTCGAGCCAGATGATGGCATCCAGATCCAGATGGTTGGTCGGCTCGTCGAGCAGCAACAGATCGGATGGGCACATCAGAGCCTGTGCCAGATTGAGCCGCATACGCCAGCCGCCTGAAAAGCTTGCCACCGGTTGATTCATCTGGTCCAGCGTGAAGCCCAGGCCGGTGAGAAGCTGCTCGCCACGTGAGCGTACGGTATAGGCGTCGGCGTCTGCCAGGGCGCTATAGATTTCGCCGATCAGCAAGCCGTTGGCGTTACTTTCCGGTTCACTTTCCAAGAATGCCAACTCGTCTTCTAGCCGGCGAAGCGTTACGTCGCCATCGATCGCATACTCGAGCGCCGGGCGATCCAGTGCGGGCGTTTCCTGTGCGACGTAAGCCATACGCCATTTACTCGGGAAATCGATGCTACCCAGATCGGCATGCAACTCGCCGCGCAATAAGCCGAACAGACTCGATTTACCTGCGCCGTTGGCGCCGATCAAACCGATCTTGTCGCCTGGATTAAGCGTGACGTCGACGTTGTCGAGCAGTGGCTTGATGCCACGGGCGAGAGTTACCTGTTGAAAACGTATCATGCCGGCTCTGTAGAAGGGTAAGTAGCGTGTAACTGCTCGGCGGTCACCATAAACACCATGTCATCGCCGGCGCTGGTGGTCAGCCAAGTCATGTCAAGCCTTGGAAAAGCTGCTTCGGCATGGGCGCGCTCGTGACCGATTTCCACAATCAACAAGCCGCCAGGAGCGAGCATGCCGGCGGCTTGCGCCACTATTTGGCGCACCAGGTCCATACCGTCGGTACCACCGGCCAAAGCGATTCGCGGTTCATGGCGGTATTCAGGCGGCAACATTGCCATCGAAGAGTCGTTTACGTAGGGTGGGTTGGTGACGATGATGTCATAACGCTTCGGCGGGATCGCTTGGTAAAGATCGGATTCGATCAAAGCGATGCGCTGGCGTAGATCGTAATCGTCGATATTGCGTTGCGCCACTGCCAGGGCATGCGGCGAAATATCCGCGGCATCTACATGCGCCTGCGGAAATGCATCCGCCAGCATGATCGACAGGCATCCGGAACCGGTACACAGTTCTAAAATATGTTCGACCGCAGTCGGCTCGGCGATCCAGGGAAGAAATTGCTGCGGAATCAATTCGGCGATATAAGACCGCGGCACCAGCACTCGCTCATCGACGTAGAAACGGTAATTGCCGAGCCACGCCTCTCTAGTGATGTAGGCTGCCGGCTCGCGTGCCTCACTGCGCCGAGCAATGACTGCCAATACCGCTGCGATCTCGTCCGGCAACAAGCAGGCATCGAGAAACGGATCGAGCTTGTCCAGAGGCAGATGCAGCGTATGCAATAGCAGGTAGGCAGCTTCGTCGACTGCATCGCTACTACCATGACCGAAATACAAACCGGCCTGATTGAAACGCGTGATGGCGTAACGCCAAAGGTCGCGGATTGTGGAAAGATGAGGCGCAGGGGAGAGATCGGTGCTTGTCATGATGAGGGTATTTCGCGAAACCCGAGATTATGCGCCATACCGCGGGAAATTCGACCACCGACCGACATCAGCTCAGCACAACAAGTTTTCCAGGGTACGGCGATAAATGTTTTTTAAGGGTTCGATACTGTCGACGGCGACGTGTTCGTCGATTTTGTGAATGCTGGCGTTAAGCGGACCGAACTCGACCACCTGTTTGCAAATTCGAGCGATGAATCGCCCATCGGACGTGCCGCCGGTAGTAGACAACTCGGCCACGATATCGGTTTCAGCCCGGATCGCATCCGACAGGGCCGTGCTGAGCGCTCCACGCGGCGTCAAAAACGGCATGCCGCTAACGACCCAGCGCAACTCGTATGTCAGCCCGTGGGTTTGAAGTATGGCGTTAACCCGTTGCTGCAAGCCTTTGACCGTGCTGGCGGTCGAAAAACGGAAGTTGAAATCGATGACCACCTCACCCGGTATGACATTGGAAGCACCGGTGCCACCGTGAATATTCGAAATTTGCCAGGCCGTTGGCAAATAATATTCGTTGCCTTCGTCCCATTGCTCGATTGCCAGCGCTGCCAAGGCTGGCGCTGCTTCGTGTATCGGGTTGCGCGCCAGCTGCGGGTAGGCGATGTGTCCTTGTACGCCCTTGACGATAAGCTTGCCCGACATGCTGCCGCGGCGGCCGTTCTTGATCGTGTCGCCTAACGCCAGGCTCGATGTCGGCTCGCCGACGAGGCAGTAGTCCAGGTGCACGCCACGCGATTCGAGCAAATTACAAACGATTACGGTGCCGGCAGTCGCCGGGCCTTCTTCATCGCTGGTGATCAGAAATCCGATCGAGCCGTTGTGGTTCGGATGGCTGGCGACAAATTCCTCGACTGCCACGACCATGGCGGCGATCGAGGTTTTCATGTCGGCTGCACCACGGCCGTAGAGTTGTCCGTCGCGAAAGGTCGGCACGAACGGGGGTGAAGTCCATTGATCGAGCGGGCCTGTGGGCACGACATCGGTGTGGCCGGCAAATACCATGAGCGGCGCGGACGTACCCCGCCGCGCCCAGAGATTCGTGACATTGTCTTGGCAAATCGTTTCACAATCGAAACCGAGCGGTGTCAACAGTTCGACTAGGCGCACCTGACAGCCATTGTCTTCCGGTGTGACCGACGAACGGGCAATCAAATCTTCTGTAAGCGCCAAGGTTCGATTCATGTTTCGCGCTCAGACATTGAGTGTGAATTCGGTAAAAGTCGTGCCTTCTTCGGGCGGCGGCGGTGTCGATTCCGCAGGCTTTTCCATCTTGTTGTTCAGTAGCCAAAACAGGTTGGTTGCTGAATCGGCGTGTAGCATCGCCTCGTCTTTGCTGATGACGCCTTCTGCAATCAACAGCATCAATGCCTGTTCGAAGGTCTGCGAACCTGGCGACATACTTTTCTCGATCGCTTCTTTTATTTGCCCGAGCTCGCCGCGTTCGATCAGATCGGCTACGTGTCGCGTATTGACCATGATTTCCACCGCTGCACGGCGCCCGCCGTCCAGTGCCGGAACCAGGCGCTGTGATATCACCACACGAATGATTGCCGCCAGATCGGACAATAGAGCCTGACGATTTTCAAGGGGAAAGAAATTGATGATGCGATTTAAGGCTTGATAAGAATTATTAGCATGCAGCGTCGCGACGACCAAATGCCCTGACTGTGCATAGGCGATGGCGGACGACATCGTATCCATGTCGCGAATTTCGCCGATGAGAATACAGTCCGGTGCCTGGCGTAAAGCGTTTTTCAGTGCCAGTGACAGCGATGCGGAATCGGTGCCGATTTCACGTTGGTTGACGATGGATTGCTTATTCCTGAACAAAAACTCGATCGGATCTTCAAGTGTCAGAATATGCCCGGTTGCCGATTCGTTGCGATGATCGAGCATAGAGGCAATGGTCGTCGATTTTCCCGAACCGGTTGCGCCGACCACGAGCAGCAAACCGCGTTTTTCCATAATAATTTCTGCAAGCAGCGGCGGCAGATTGGCATCTTTCAAAGGCGGGATATGGCTGGGTATGTAGCGCAGGACAGCTGAAATACTGCCACGTTGCCGAAAGGCCGAAAGACGAAAGCTTCCGACACCCGTGACTGGTATGCCGATATTGAGTTCATTATTGCGTTCCAGCTCCGCCATGTGTTCGGCAGAGACCACTTCATTGAGCAAATTCAGGATCATGGTCTGATCCATCTTTTGCTGGTTGATCGGGTACAAGGTGCCGCTGATCTTGATTTGGATCGGAGAATTGACAGCCAAGAACATATCCGAAGCCAACTTTTCCTTCATCAGTAAAAACAGGCGATCGATGGCCATTTCTATATTCCGGTCTCGTGGGTCGGGTTATTCAAGCCTTGTGCAGCAACTCAAGCTTCGCGCAGCAACTCAAGCGTCGCGCAGCAACTCATTTATTGCCGTTTTCGCGCGGGTTTGCGCATCTACCCGCTTGACGATCACGGCGCAATACAAGCTGTAACGTCCGTCCGGAGATGGCAGGCTGCCCGAAACTACGACCGAACCCGATGGAATGCGCCCGTAGCTGATCTCGCCAGTCGCGCGATTGTAGATTTTTGTGGACTGACCGATATAGACGCCCATTGAAATCACCGAATTTTCCTCGACGATCACGCCTTCGACGATTTCCGAGCGTGCGCCGACGAAGCAGTTGTCTTCAATGATGGTGGGGTTGGCCTGCATCGGTTCGAGCACGCCGCCAATACCCACACCGCCTGACAAGTGAACGTTCTTGCCGATCTGAGCGCATGAGCCGACCGTGGCCCAGGTATCGACCATCGTGCCTTCGTCGACGTAGGCACCGATGTTGACATAAGAAGGCATCAAAATGACATTACGGCCGATGAAACTGCCACGCCTGGCGACGGCCGGTGGCACCACCCGAAAGCCGCCGCGGGCAAAATCCTCAGCGGTGTAACCGGCAAATTTTGTCGGCACCTTGTCGTAAAACTGTAGGTCGGCACCTGCAGGCATAGGAAAATTATCTTCCAAACGGAAAGATAGCAGCACCGCTTTTTTGATCCACTGATTGACGACCCAGGCGCCGTCGGCCTTATGTGCAACGCGCAGGGTGCCCGCATCCAACTCGGCCAACACTTGCGCGACGGCGTGACGCAATGCGGTCGGAGCCGATTTGGAGGTAATCCCCGCGCGGTCTTCCCATGCCTGATCGATTGTTTGTGCGATCGACGGCAGGGTTGACCTGTATTCGGGCATTGATTCTGATTGGGGCATCACTTGCGTTTGAGTCATGGATTTACCGGTGATAAAGTGTTTATTTTAAGAACCGCTATGCAGCGAGCGATTTACCGAAAGCGACGATGCGACGCGCCGCCTCGAGACATTCATCGAGCTCCGCCACCAGCGCCATACGCAATCGGCCGTATCCAGGGTTGGTGCTACCGTCTAGCGGATCGCGACCAAGATAGCTTCCCGGCAATACCGTCACATTATATTCGGCATACAAACGACGCGCGAACTCCACATCCGATAATTCGTATCGCGGTGCGATGCCCGCCCAGAGATAAAAGCCCGCGTCCGGTAGGCGCACATCGAGCACTTCCTGGAGCAATGGTGTGATCAGGTTAAATTTTGCCAGGTATTTTGCGCGGTTTTCAACGACGTGTTGCTCGTCATTCCAGGCGGCGATCGATGCGTGCTGTACGGCCGGACTCATCGCACCACCCTGATAAGTGCGATAGCGAAGAAAATCTTTCAAGATCGTCGCATTGCCAGCAACGAAACCGGAGCGCATACCTGGGACGTTGGAGCGTTTGGACAAGCTGGAAAATGCGATCAGACGCGGGTACCCGGCTCGCCCGAGGCGGTGCGCGGCCTGCAACGCTCCCAGAGGCGGCTCGGTGCCGAAGTAAATCTCCGAATAACATTCGTCGGCAGCAATCACGAATCCGTAGCGGTCGGAAAGGGCAAACAATGCTCTCCAATCGTCGAGCGAAGCGACAGCGCCGGTGGGGTTGCCTGGAGAGCATACGTACAGCAACTGCACCTTCTGCCATACGCTTTCGGGTACCGCTGCGTAGTCCGGTGCAAAATTGCGAGTGGCGTCGGCGCTGACGTAATACGGTTGTGCACCGGCGAGATAAGCCGCGCCTTCGTAAATCTGATACATCGGATTCGGGCACATAACGAGCGCTTGCGCGCCAGGATCGACGACCGCCTGCGCTAAAGCGAACAACGCTTCCCGAGAGCCATTAACCGGCAACACCTGGGTAGCCGGGTCGAGCGGTGGTAAGTCGTAGCGTCGCTGCAACCAGGCGGCAATCGCTGTGCGTAATGCATCGCTGCCGGCAGTGGTTGGGTAAATCGCCAGGCCTGCAAGATTATCCGCCAGCGCGTCCTTGATCAATTGCGGTGTCGGATGCTTGGGTTCGCCGATTCCTAAACTAATCGGCGTGTAGGCGGCATCAGGCCGCTGGTCAGCGAGCAGATGCTTAAGTTTTTCAAAAGGGTAGGGCTGGAGTCGAGCCAGATATGGGTTCACGAATTGCGCCGGGAATTTTAAAGAGTCATTGCTCGGGCATTATAGCCTCGCAGCCTTTTTCCGGCGCTGCAATAGCTTAGATGCTATTGAGAAAGTGCTATGATTAAACCCCGTTTTCAACCGGTGACAACGTGCGTTTAACATCGATCAAACTTTCCGGCTTCAAGTCTTTTGTCGATCCGACCAACTTTCAAGTTCCTGGTCAACTGGTGGGTGTCGTAGGGCCGAACGGCTGCGGGAAATCCAACATCATCGATGCCGTTCGTTGGGTGCTGGGTGAGTCCAAAGCCTCGGAATTACGCGGCGAATCGATGCAAGATGTAATTTTCAATGGCACCACGCATCGCAAACCGGCTGGTCGGTCTTCTGTAGAACTGGCATTCGACAATAGCGAGGGAAAAGCCGCCGGGCAATGGCATCAGTATGCAGAAATTGCAGTCAAGCGCACGCTTACCCGTGACGGCACCTCGACGTACTATATTAATAATCAGCCGGTACGCCGCCGCGATATCCAGGATATCTTCATGGGTACCGGGCTCGGGCCGCGCGCCTATGCCATCATCGGGCAGGGCATGATCAGTCGCATCATCGAAGCGCGCCCGGAAGAATTACGCATTTTTCTCGAAGAAGCCGCTGGTGTTTCCAAATACAAAGAGCGCCGGCGTGAGACGGAAAATCGCTTGAACGATACCCGCGAAAACCTCGTGCGGGTCGACGATATCGTGCGTGAATTAAGTACCAATCTCGATAAGCTGCAATCGCAGGCGGAAGTGGCGCGACGCTTTCAGGCGCTGCAGGCAGATCAGAGCGAAAAGCAAGCGTTGTTGTGGCTGTTGCGCCGAAACGAAGCCATTAACGAGCAAGCCAGGTTTCTTGCACAGATCGATCAAGCGCAGACGGCGTTGGAGTCCAGCACGGCATCGTTGCGCAGCACCGAAGCGGCATTGGAAGCTCTGCGCCAGCGCCATTATGCCGCCGGCGACCAAGTACACCAGGCGCAAGGATGTCTGTACCAAACCAATGCAGAAATCGGCAGCCTAGAGACGCAGATACGGTTCGTAAACGATTCGCGTGTGCGCTTGCAAACGCAGTTGACCACGCTGGCTGCACAGCGCGACCAATGGCTGGGCCAATGTTCGCGTCATATGGAAGAGCTTGCCGAAGCGGAAATGCTGTTGCACGAACAGGCCATGCAGGTCGCCGAGAGCGCCGAGGTCGCAGTACAACAGCAGGAGCGCGTACCAGCTCTGGAACATGCCTTGCGCGATGCGCAGCTAAAGACTGGCGAGAGTCGGGCAAAAATCATGCAGGCGCGTCAGCAACTGGAAATGGAATCTGCGCGCCAACGCAATGCCATGCAACTTCTTGCTGCGCTGACGGTTCGTCGAGAACGACTCGTTCGAGAGCGTGGCGAACTGCAGTTGCCAGACGAATCACATTTCGAAAATTTGACGTTGGTACTGGCAGAGAAACAGGTAAGCCTGAAAACATTGCAGCACGCCCTGCAGCTTGCGCGGGATGCACAACCGACACTGGAGCAATCTCGTACCGATACCATCCTGCAGGCTACCAACGAGGGTTCTGTCCATGCACAACTCGACGCCCGACTCTCGGCTCTGACCCAACTGCAAGAAAGCGTGCAAACCAAGGAGAAGCTGCGGCCATGGTTGGAAAAGCATGCTTTGCACGATCTTCCACGGCTATGGCAACGTTTGCAGGTAACCCCGGGTTGGGAGAATGCTCTGGAGGCGGTTTTGCGCGAGCGTACCAATGCTTTGGAAATAGCCGATCTTGATCAAATTCATACGCTGATCGGCGATGCGCCGCCTGCGAAGCTGACGCTATTTATGCCAGCTGGTGTCGAGAAATCGGCATCGATCGCTCCACCGGAGGGTTTGCGCCCATTGATCGATTTGCTAAAGATAGGCGATGCTGGCGTCAGAGGTCGCTTGCAAGGCTGGCTGAGCGATGTGTACGTCGTCGACGATATCGACGCGGCTTTAAAAAGCCGCTTGAAATTGCCAGTCGGTGCCTGCTTTGTGACACGCGCCGGACATATTGTTGGTTGCGCCGATTTACGTTTTCATGCACCGGATTCGCCGCAGGAAGGCATGCTTGCACGACAAACCGAGATCGAGAATTTGGTCAAGCAAGTACGTGTGCAGCTAATGCTGGCTGAAGCAGCGCACGAGCGAAGCCAGCAAGCCGACCTCGCTTTGCGCGAAAACATGCAGCAATCGCAGCAAGCCGGGCAGCAAATCGCATCGATTAACCAGTTGATCCATTCATTGCAATTGGATTTATTAAAAATATCCGAACACAAAAGCCGTTTCGAGCAAAGACAGGCGCAAATCGATATCGATCTGGAAGAGATTTCTGGGCAGGAGGACGAACAGCAGCTGGCGCGCGGTGAACATGAAGCCCGGTTCGAGGAATTGGAAGCCGTGCTTTCCGAATTGCTCGAGATGGATTCTTGCGAGCAAACAGATTATTTAGAGAAAGAGCAACGACTGAACGAGGCCCGTCTTCGCTTACGGGAGGCGGAGCGCCTGGCGCAGGAAGCCGCCTTCGCCGAAAGATCGCAACGAAACCGGATCGCGGAGTTACAGCGAAACGTCACCACGGCGCAGCAACAAGCAGCCCATGCTTCGGCCAATCTTGAGCAAGCGAATATGGAGTTCGCATCATTGAATGACGATGCTGCGCAGGTAGCCTTGCAAGCGTTACTTGGAGGTCGGGTCGAACAAGAATCAAGGCTTTCCGATGCGCGGCAAGAACTCGATCAACTGACCCAAACGATACGCCAGCACGAAGATGCACGCTCGCAGGCAGAACGTAGCTTGCAACCGCAGCGTGATCAAATTGTGGAGTTGCAGTTGAAAGAGCAGGCAGCGCGTCTGAATCAGGAGCAATTTGCCTTGCATCTGACGGAAGCCGGTATCGACGAAATTGCAATGGCAGCGAAGTTGACGCCAGACATGCGTCCCTCCTATTTGCAGGGCGAAGTCACGCGATTGGCGAACTTGATTTCGGCTTTAGGGGCCGTCAATTTGGCCGCGCTGGAAGAGTTAGATCAGGCGTCGGAGCGTAAAAATTTTCTCGATGCGCAAACGGCCGACCTTACCGCAGCAATTAATACACTGCAGGATGCTATTCACAAAATCGACCATGAAACGCGTGACCTGTTACAAGAAACGTTCGACAAAGTGAATCAGCATTTCAGCGAACTTTTTCCGATTTTGTTTGGCGGTGGCACTGCTAGATTGATTATGACAGGCGACGAAATTTTGGATGCCGGTGTGCAGGTTATGGCGCAACCACCTGGCAAAAAGAACGCAACGATCCATTTGTTGTCGGGTGGAGAAAAAGCGCTGACCGCGACCGCACTCGTGTTTTCGATGTTCCAGCTAAATCCGGCACCCTTTTGTCTGCTCGACGAGGTGGATGCACCGCTGGACGATGCGAATACCGAACGCTTTTGCAGTATGGTCAAACGAATGGCTCAAAAAACCCAGTTCCTGTTTATTTCTCATAATAAAATTGCAATGGAAATGGCGCATCAGTTGATCGGGGTAACGATGCAGGAGCAGGGCGTATCGAGAATCGTAGCTGTCGACATGGAAGCAGCGCGGCATTTCGTTGCCGAGGCTGCAGCCGCCTGAAATCGGTGCTGGCGCACCGTGCTGCCAGCTTGACAACTTTACTCGCCAACACGTACCCTCAACGGGTCGTCCAGGATCGGCGGATCTGATGCCGAAAATTCTAGCGACGTTACCTCGGGACTATAAATGAGCCACTCCGCTTTTAAGGCGTCGACAGCATGACGGACTTGCAAATAAGTTTGATGGCGCTTGGCAGCACCATCGTGGTCGGCGTAATTTCTTACAATAAATGGCAAGAGTACAAAGCGAAGAAAACGGTCGAGCGGGCATTCGCGGACGAGCATGACGATGTGCTCATGACACCCGACGCTCGACGCAGCACCTCGCCGGCGCGGGGACGTACCGAGCCGAGTTTTTCGTCCGAAGCAGTCGGCGTGGCGCAGGTGCCAGCTGAAAAACTGGGCGCGGGCGCAGGTGCCGAAGCGTCGATCGCTGCTGCGCTGGCGGGTGTTCCGATGGAGGGCGAACCGCTCTCGCCACGCACCGATACGCTTGAGGAAATGGCTCAGCCCGTTGTAGGGGCTACCACTTTTACGCAAGATCAGCACCCGGTTGCCACGCCGGCTGCCGTCTCGGCGTCGGCAGCAGCTTCCGTAACGACATCGATAGCGGACGACGTCGAACCGCCACCGAAAGAGCTACCGGTCGATCCGATGATCGATTGTGCGATTCCACTGGCGCTAGGTGCCAATTTGCGTGGTGAAAAAGTGATCGGGCCGATTCAGGCATTACGCCATGTCGGCAATAAGCCGGTGCATTTCATGGGTTTGCGCGAAGGCGGTGATTGGGAATCGATCCAACACGGGGCTATCTATACGGCACTGATTGCGGGTGTGCAGTTGGCCAACCGTAGCTCGGCGCTCAATGAAATCGAATTTTCCGAATTAGTGACGCGGCTGCGGCAGGTTTCCGACGAGCTCGATGCCGAGCCAGACGTGCCGAATATGAAATCGGTCATGCAATCGGCGAAGGCATTGCAGCAATTCGTCGGGCAGTACGACGCCCAACTGAGTGTCAACGTTCAGGCGAAAAACGCCGCATGGTCGATCGTTACCTTACTTGCAGCGCTGGAGCGGCAGGGCTTCGACGTGCGCCCGGACGGCAGATTGGTTATGTCGGACGGCGACGGTGGCAATCTTTTCACCCTTTCCACCAATGTCACGCTGGCAGCTGAAAGCACTACCCGCCTGACGCTATTGCTGGACGTGCCGTGTGTAGCGCCGGACCGTGACGGTTTCGGTGCAATGACTGCCTGCGCACGGTCGTTGTCACATCGACTCGACGGCGTCGTCGTCGACGATAGTGAACAACCGCTTTCGGACGCTGCATTGGCGGAAATTGCCGACCAAGTTCGAAACTTTTATGCCGATATGCAAGCGGCGGATATTCCTGCCGGTTCCACGCGCGCATTACGTCTATTCAGTTAGGGTGCCGTTTCAAGCGATGCAACCCGACGTTTCGATATCGTTACCGGCTTTACCGCCGCAAGCCGGGCCTGAGCGCAGCGATCCGTCCGCCCGGGCTGCCTGGCTAAGGTCGATCCTGAACCGCCACAGCCATGCCTATCACGTCCTGGATAGCCCGACCATACCGGACGCCGAATACGATCTGCTATACCGAGAACTGGAGCGTTTGGAACAAGAAACGCCGACATTGGTGACCTTCGATTCGCCCACGCAGCGCGTTGGCGCACCACCGCTCGGTACCTTCGCACCGATCGACCACGGTGTGCCGATGCTTTCACTTGGCAATGGCTTTGGAGAAGGAGACATTCGGTCATTCGATCGTAGAGTTTCAGAAGGCCTTACCTCGTCGAATGTGGAATATGCGGCCGAATTGAAATTCGATGGCCTAGCGATCAATCTTCGATATATCGATGGATTGCTTGTCGAGGCTGCCACCAGAGGCAACGGCACCACCGGTGAGAACGTCACAGCCAATATCCGCACCGTACAGCAGATTCCATTGCGCCTCCACACAGACCGGCCACCGCATATTCTAGATATTCGGGGTGAGGTACTGATGTTCAAAGCAGATTTTCTGCGTCTAAACGTTCGTCAACGTGACGCCGGTATGAAGGAATTTGCCAATCCGCGAAATGCCGCTGCCGGCAGCCTGCGCCAGCTCGATTCCCGCATCACTGCGCAGCGAACCTTGCGCTTTTTCGCATACGGTATCGGTATTCTCGAAGGCGCAGCAATGCCCGCTTCCCATGCTGCGCTGCTCGATTGGTACGCCAGGCTCGGCGTGGCGGTCAGCCCGGAGCGCGCGGTGGTTCATGGGGTTGCAGGGTTACTGGCGTTTTTTAATGAAATCTATTTACGGCGGGCACAGCTACCTTATGAAATCGATGGCGTGGTCTACAAAGTCAATGATGTTACGCAGCAGGAGCAGCTCGGCTTCGTGTCGAGGGCTCCGCGGTTTGCGATCGCCCACAAGTTCGCAGCGCAGGAAGCTACCACGGTAGTACAGGACATCACCGTACAGGTCGGCCGTACCGGTGCCATCACGCCTGTGGCACGTTTAGCGGCGGTAACGGTAGGTGGGGTATCGGTTACCAATGCCACGCTACATAACGAAGATGAAGTGCGACGCAAAGATATACACATCGGCGACACCGTAATCGTGCGCCGGGCCGGTGACGTCATACCGGAAGTGGTCGCTTTCGTGCCTGAGCTGCGGCCTGCAGATGCTCGTACATTCGTGATGCCGGTCGTCTGTCCGGTGTGTGGTTCACCGATCGTGCGTCTTGAAGATGAAGCCGTTGCGCGCTGCGCCGGCGGCTGGGTGAAATGTGCGGCGCAGCGTAAAGGTGGCTTGCTGCATTTCGTCTCGCGCCGGGCGATGGATATCGAAGGCTTGGGCGATCAATTGATCGAGCAACTGGTCGACCGGCAAGTAATCACGACGGCGGCCGACCTTTATCGTCTAGGCTTTATAGCGCTGTTGGAACTCGAACGCATGGCCGATAAGTCGGCGCAAAATGTATTGAAAGCCATTGAAAAGTCCAAGGCGACGACGCTAGCGCGGTTTCTGTTTGCATTGGGTATTCGTCATGTCGGCGAAAGCACGGCCAAAGAGCTGGCTCGTCATTTCGGCGCGCTCGATGCATTGCTTGCGGCAGATGAAAACGCTCTGTTGGAAGTTGCAGACGTTGGGCCGATCGTTGCAAAATCCTTGTTGCAGTTTTTTGCAGATCCGCTTAATTGCGAGCTGATTGCGCAACTGCGCGCACTCGGCGTCAATTGGGTGGAAAGCCCCCGCCAGATCGCACTGGCGGCGCAAATGCCGCCGCTGCATGGCAAAACTTTCGTCCTCACCGGTACCTTGCCGAACCTGACGCGCGAGGATGCCGCTGAAGCAATCGAGGCTGCCGGAGGCAAGGTGAGCGGCTCTGTCTCAAAAAAAACCAGCTACCTGATAGCCGGTACCGATGCCGGCAGTAAGCTGGCGAAGGCCCGAGATTTAGGCGTTACAATTCTGGACGAACAGCAATTTCAGCAATTACTTCAGGAATTCCGGCTCCCATGAAAAAGATTACTAAAGCTGTATTTCCAGTCGCGGGACTCGGTAGTCGCTTTTTACCAGCGACCAAGGCGCAGCCCAAGGAAATGCTGCCCATCGTCGATAAGCCGTTGATCCAATACGCGGTCGAAGAAGCAGTCTCCGCCGGCATGACCGAACTGATCTTCATTACCGGCCGCAATAAACGGGCCATCGAAGACCACTTCGACAAAGCCTACGAGCTGGAGTCGGAGCTGGAAGCGGCTGGCAAGACCGGCTTGCTCGAATTTGTGCAAAACGTCATTCCTAAAAACGTGACCTGTATTTATATCCGCCAATCGGCTCCGTTGGGACTTGGTCATGCAGTGCTGTGCGCGCGTCCGGTCGTCGGTGACGAACCTTTCGCAGTTTTGCTGGCTGACGATTTTATGGATGTCGATGCCGGTACCGCATCTGTGCTATCGCAAATGTGTACGCAGTTCGACCGGGAAGGGCGCAGTTTGCTAGCCGTGCAGGATGTACCGCGCAGCGATACCAGGCAGTACGGTATCGTCAGCGTCACACCTTATCTGCCTAACCTCGAGCGGGTCAATGCAATCGTCGAAAAACCGACACCCGAGCAGGCACCCTCGACGCTGGCCGTGGTCGGCCGCTACGTACTGACACCGAAAATTTTTAAGCATTTGGCTAATCTTGGGCAGGGTGCCGGTGGCGAGATACAGCTTACCGACGGGATAGCAGCGCTGATGAGCGAAGAGACGGTGCAGGCTTTTCGTTACGAAGGCCGGCGCTACGATTGCGGCTCCAAGCTCGGCTATTTGAAGGCGACGGTCGCCATGGGTTTGAAACATCCGGAAACCGGCGCAGCATTCGCAGATTATCTCCGCGCCGAGCATGGGTAAGATTCGATATTACTTCGCCCAACTTAGAACTGCTCTTCGTTACGAAGGTATCGCCATTTACCGACTGGCAGGTCGCCCAGCGTTACCTGTCCGATCCTCACCCGTTTCAGCCCGAGTACTTTCAGCCCGACCATATCGCACATGCGCCGAATCTGCCGCTTCCTGCCCTCCTGCAGAATAAAACTCAACTGATCCTCGTTCTGCCATTTCACGACGGCACGTTTCAATTGTTTGCCATCCATCACCAGGCCATGATTGAGTTTTTTCAGCATGCCTTCGGGTAGCTTGCCGGGTTTGGTGTGTGCCACGCGCACCAGATATTCTTTCTCGATTGTCGAATCTTCGCCAACCAATTGCTTGGCGATCCGACCATCTTGGGTCAGCACCAGCAAGCCGATGGAGTCGATGTCCAAACGTCCGGCAGGCACCAGGCTTTTCAGCTGGCTGCCGTGGAAATCCGTTATCGCATCGTCGAGCTCCCAACGACTTTCGGGTTTCACCAGCACGACTGCCGGTTCATACCCATCCTCGGCCTGTCCGCTGACATAGCCCATCGGTTTGTTGATGAGAATCGTCACCCGTCGCGCCTGCTGTGCGGCGGCCTGCCGGGTGACAGTCACTTCCTGGCTTGGCAGCACCTTGCTGCCAAGCTCGGCGACGACCTTGCCGTCGACCCGTACCCAGCCACGCTCGATCCATTCGTCGGCTTCGCGACGCGAGCACAGTCCCAGTTCGGACATCCTTTTCGATAAGCGCAGGGGTTCGTTCATATCAGATGCGTAATGCTTCCAGAAGGTCGGTCTCGAGCTGCGCTTGCGTGCGCGTGTTGTCGAGGGCTGCACCATCGACCAGAAAAACGTCTTCGACACGCTCACCCAACGTCAGGATCTTCGCCGTATGCAGGTTCACGCGATATTTTGCCAGCACGCTGGCGATTGTGTACAGCAGCCCGTTACGGTCGTTCGCAGAAATCGACAATAGATGATATTGGCCGCGCTCGTCCGGGCGCAGTTCGACCGTTGGCGTGATCGGAAAAGTGCGAGACAGCCTGGAAACGCGCCCTTTCACCGGAGCCGGCAGCGGCGCAGCGCTAGCCAGCAAGGCAGTTAGCTCATGTTCGATCAAATTGATGATATCGCGGTAATGGTCGGCAAAATCGGCCGCCGTGACGAGAAAGGTATCGAGTGCGTATTGCCGACGTGTGGTGTGAATTTTTGCATCCAGAATGCCGAAATTTTTATTGTCGAAGTAACTGCAGATGCGGGCAAATAGATCCGGCTGATCATGCATATAAACGGTCACTTGCAAACCCTCGCCAATTGGTGCCAGACGGCATTTCACCACCGGCCGGGTGTCGCTAAGACGGTTGTGCAGGATACGCGTCTGCCAAGCGATGTCTGAAGCGTCGTGGCGCAAGAAGTACGCCACATCCAGCGTTTCCCAGAGTGGCTGGTGCGCATGCGGATCGAGGCCATATAAGCGTAAGGTTTTGAGGGCTTCCTGCTGACGATTTTTCAGCTCGTGATCCGCAGAAGGCTTTTCTCCGCCGAGTACGCGCAAGGTCATGCGGAACAGGTCCTCCAGCAGTTTGCCTTTCCAGGCATTCCAGACTTTCGGGCTGGTGCCACGGATATCGGCGACCGTTAGCAAATAAAGCGCAGTCAAGCGGCGCTCATCGTGCATCAACGCAGCGAATTGGGCAATCACGTCGGGCTCGGACAGATCCTGCTTTTGCGCAACATGCGACATGGTCAGATGGTTTTGCACCAGGAACACGATCAACGCCGTATCTTCCGCATCGATCAAGTGATCCCGACAGAATTGACCGGCATCTTGCATGCCTAGTACGGAGTGATCGCCGCCACGTCCTTTGGCGATGTCGTGAAACAGTGCCGCGACATAGATCAACCAAGGTTGGTGAAAGTTCGCCATGAGCTGGCTGCAAAATGGATACTCGTGCGCATGCTCGGTGAGTGCAAAGCGACGCACATTTCGCACCACCATCAAGATATGTTGGTCTACGGTGTACACATGAAAAAGATCATGCTGCATCTGACCGACGATACGCCGAAAATTCGGCAGGTAGCGACCGAGGATGCTGGTCTGATTCATATAACGCAAAGCATGCGTAATACCTTGCGGTGCCTGAATTATTTTCAGAAACAGCGCTCGATTTGCAGGCGCTTGACGAAACGCCCGGTTGATCAGAAAACGTGAATGCCAAAGCTGACGTAGGGTGCGCGCCGTCATGCCCTTTAATGCTTGATGGTTGGCCAGCAGTAAAAATACCTCCAGCATTGCCGACGGCGTTTCTTGAAACGTATGATCGCTGGCAATGTCGATGAAACCGTTGACTTCGTTGAACCGCGGGTTGATCGGTTGCGGACATGCCGGACGTGGAAACAATCGAGTTTCAATGTTTTGCAAGAGAATCGTATTGAGCTGCGTCACTGCTTTCGCGGCCAGATAATAACGTTGCATGAGGTATTCGCTGGCGCGACGGGCGTCGGTGGTACGAAAGCCGAAGCTTTCCGCAATCGGCGTCTGCACGTCGACAACCAGCCGGTCATCGCGTCGCTTCGCGTGTATATGCAACCGAATTCGAATGTCTTTGAATGCCCGCTCTTTTTGCGCTAGTTGTTGTGCTTCAACGGTTGTAATCAGGCCACCGTTGGCCAACTCAGACCACGACTCACCCAAACCGGCCGCCTTGGCAACCCAGATAATGACCTGCAAGTCGCGTAATCCACCCGGGCTTTCTTTGCAATTGGGCTCAAGACTGTAAGGCGTGTCTTCATACTTCACATGCCGCTGTCGCATTTCACGTGTTTTAGCTCGAAAAAACGCCTGTGCGTCCATTGCGTCTTTACAGCGTCGTTGCAGGATGTGAAACAGCTGATCGTTTCCTGTGACAAGACGCGCCTCGAGCAAGCTGGTTTGTACCGTAATGTCGGCGGCGGCTTCGGTCAGACACTCTTCTACGGTACGAATGCTGTGACCAAGTTCCAGGCCGATATCCCAGAGTACCTGCACTAACGCCTCGAGCTTGCCCTGGAGTGCGGCGTCAGGCGCGGCGGCCAGTAATATCAATACATCCACGTCCGAGTATGGATACAGCTCGCCGCGCCCGTAGCCACCGACGGCAATGAGACTGGCGCAGGCCGGCATGTCGGAATTTACCCAAGCCAGATTGAGCGCTGCGTCCACGGCACGGCGTAGAGCCGTCAAAAGGTCTTCCGGCTTGCCGTCGTGACGGAATGCATCGACGATAGCCTGCCGCTGGTCGCGTAGTTGTTGTTTCAGGCTGACACCGAACATGGACATACCGACGCTACTGTTGGGAGGTACGAGATGCTCGAAGGAGGGTGGGGTGATCAGGCTAAAACCGGGTCGGCAGCCGACATGACCAAAATGCCTTCGGGAGGCTGTGGCATGCCGGCGGAAACGGTCAACACTTCATATCCGGAGGGAGTGACCAACACGGTATGCTCCCACTGCGCTGATAGGCTGCGATCCTTGGTCTTGATCGTCCAGCCATCGGCCATTTCCTTTATTTCGCGCCGTCCGGCATTGATCATCGGTTCGACCGTAAAAATCATGCCGGCAACAAGCCGCTCCAGAGTGCCAGGCCGGCCGTAGTGCAATACCTGCGGCTCCTCGTGGAATACGGTACCGATACCGTGTCCGCAAAACTCGCGCACCACACTGTATCCGGCCTTTTCTGCGTATTGCTGGATTGCAAATCCTATGTCGCCCAGATGGGCACCTGGCCGAATTTTGGAAATACCCAACCACATGCACGCGAACGTAATGTCATTGAGGCGTTTCGCCAATATCGATGGCTCGCCAACGAAAAACATACGACTGGTATCGCCGTGGTAACCGTTTTTGATGACTGTCACATCGATATTGATTACATCGCCATTCTTCAATACCTTGTCGCCAGGAATGCCATGACAGATAACATCGTTGACAGAGGTGCAGATGGACTTTGGATATGGGGTATAACCAGCCGGGCAATAATTCAACGGCGCGGGAATTGTCCCTTGAACATTGACCATGTAATCATGGCAAAGGCGATCGATTTCGCCTGTGGTTATGCCGGCTTTTACATGAGGCGTGATGAAATCCAAGACTTCTGCTGCCAGTTGACCGGCCACACGCATGGCGGAGATGTCTTCGGCGGATTTAGGTGTGGAAGCCATGAGGAGGCGCGATGCCGGATTGCTTGATAAGCCGCAATTATAAGCGAATGATTCGACTTTCGGCAAAGGCGGGCATAGGCTCGGGACTTGAATGGCAATACGTACTTAGAGTACAATCTCGGGTTAGCTTATTAGAAATAAGAAACGAAAATTCTAAAGAGGCGCTCGGCGTTCATGCGGGGTGATGAACGTCATGGGTTTTGTAAATTTTTTATTGTTTGCGTTTTTTTATTATCGGTAGGCGAAATTTGGCAAAACATCCGGAGCAAACCGGCTATGTTGCGCTTACTTATGTTGTGTAAATCGCGAATCCGCCCCGAAAAAGGGTGCCTGCGTTGCAGTCAAATAACTGCTTCGCGGTGTAGCTGGACGGATTCCAGACCAAACCCTGGAGAAATCACATGTCAGTAACAATGCGTGAAATGCTGGAAGCGGGTGTCCATTTTGGGCATCAAACACGTTTCTGGAACCCGAAGATGGCACCGTATATTTTCGGTCATCGGAACAAAATTCATATCGTCAATCTGGAAAAGACGCTGGGAATGTACCAGGAGGCGATGAAATACGTGCGCCAGTTGGCTTCCAACCGCGGAACCGTGTTGATGGTCGGCACCAAGCGCCAAGCACGCGAAACGATCGCTGCCGAAGCTAGCCGTGCAGGTATGCCGTTCGTCGACCAGCGTTGGTTGGGCGGTATGCTAACGAATTTCAAGACGATCAAAACCTCGATCAAGCGCTTGAAAGAAATGGAAGCCTCGATCGAAGACGGATCAGTCGAAAAGTTGTCTAAAAAAGAAGGATTGATGTTTCAGCGCGAGATGATCAAGCTGCAAAAGTCAATCGGCGGCATTAAAGACATGGGTGGCGTACCGGATGCGATTTTTGTCGTCGACGTCGGTTACCACAAGGGTGCAATTACCGAAGCTACGAAGCTGGGAATCCCAGTGATCGGTGTCGTCGATACGAATCACTCCCCCGAAGGTGTTACGTACGTCATACCGGGTAACGACGACTCTTCGAAGGCGATCATGCTGTACGCCCGTGGCGTGGCCGATGCGATTCTCGAAGGCAAGGCGAACGCCACCAATGAGATGATCGATGCCATCAAGGGTGGATCGACCGGCGACGAGTTCGTCGAAGTCAATGAGGCGGGTGCGCAGGCATAAGTTGTTTCCTCTGATGGCAGTTGCTTCAGAGGCGAAGCAAAATCGGGGCACCGTCGGTTCGCCCCTTTTTTTCGAGCCGGTTTCGGTGCTCTCGGGCGGATCGATGCGGCATTGACAAGAATTTTGAAAAAATCAGGAGAAATACATGACGACAATTACTGCGGCAATGGTGGGCGAGCTACGCGCTAAAACCGATGCGCCAATGATGGAATGCAAAAAAGCGCTGACCGAAGCCGGTGGGGATGCGGTCAAGGCTGAAGAGTTGTTGCGTGTCAAGCTTGGCAGCAAAGCATCGAAGGCATCTTCGCGCATCACCGCCGAGGGCGTCGTGGCGACATATATTGCCGGTGGCGTGGGTGCCTTGGTCGAGGTCAACTGCGAAACGGATTTTGTGACGAAAAACGATGAATTTTTGGCATTGGCGCAGGCCTGTGCAAAATTGATCGCTGAAAAAAATCCAGCCGATTTGGCGGCAGTGGCGGCATTGCCTCTCGATGGCAAAACGGTCGAGGAAAAGCGTGCGGAATTGATCGGTCGTATCGGCGAAAACATGTCGATTCGCCGCTTTCAGCGCTTCGATACGTCGGCCAAGCTGACGTCTTATCTGCACGGCACACGAATCGGTGTCATGGTCGAATTTGACGGTGCCGACGAGCAGGTAGGCAAAGACGTCGCCATGCATGTCGCGGCAATGAAGCCGGTCGCCCTGACCAGCGCCGATGTACCGGCCGCACTGATCGAAACCGAGCGTTCGGTCGCCGCCGCAAAAGCTGAGGAAGACCGTAAGACCGCCGAAGCCGCCGGTAAACCGGCACAGTCAGCAGAAATCGTTGCCAAGCGCATCGACGGCGGAGTGCAGAAATTCTTAAAGGAAGTGTCTTTGTTGAATCAAACTTTCGTAAAGAACGACAAGCAGACGATCGAACAGATGTTGAAGGCGAACAATACGTCGATCAAGTCATTCACGATGTATGTGGTCGGCGAAGGCATCGAGAAAAAGCAGGACGATTTTGCCGCTGAAGTTGCTGCCCAGGTGGCCGCTGCACAAAAAGCCTAGCAGTAACGTGTTTCGCATCGGGCCATCGGGCCCGTGCATCAATGCGCCTAGCACCCGACCGGAGCCCTGTCATGACCAAACCTGCATACAAACGCGTATTACTGAAACTTTCCGGTGAAGCGCTGATGGGCGAAGATTCTTACGGCATCAATCGTGCCACCATCGACCGCATGGTCTCGGATGTCGCCGAGGTATCGGCACTTGGTGTCGAGTTGGCCATCGTCATCGGTGGAGGTAACATTTTTCGCGGTGTGGCGCCGGGTGCGCAGGGAATGGATCGCGCAACGGCGGACTACATGGGTATGCTGGCAACCGTCATGAATTCGCTGGCGTTGGCCGATGCCATGCGCCAGGCAGGCATCACCGCCAGGGTGATGTCGGCTATCGCCATTGAGCAAGTCGTTGAGCCCTACGTGCGTCCGAAAGCGCTGCAGTATCTGGAAGAGGGCAAGATCGTCGTATTCGCGGCAGGTACCGGCAATCCGTTTTTCACCACCGATACTGCAGCCGCATTGCGAGGTGCAGAAATCGGCGCAGAGATCGTATTGAAGGCCACCAAGGTCGACGGTGTGTACAGCGCCGATCCCAAAAAAGATGCCATGGCGACCAGATACTCGACGATATCTTTCGATGAAGCGATTGCGAAACACCTGCAGGTGATGGATGCGACCGCTTTCGCCCTGTGTCGCGACCAGAAGCTACCGATCAAAGTTTTTTCGATCATCAAGCCCGGCGCATTGCTGCGGGTCATTCTCGGCAACGACGAGGGCACATTGGTGCATGCTTAGGCGATGAGCCGGGTGCTGGATCTTGCAGCGAATCGTGGCTGACCCATTACAAATGAATCGACATTCAGGAGAACAGCATGACAATTGCTGAAGTCAAAAAAAGTACCGATCAAAGGATGAACAAGTCGATCGAGACCTTGAAAGCGGATCTGGCAAAAGTACGCACCGGACGCGCGCACACCGGCATTCTCGATCACGTGCAGGTGGATTACTACGGCAACCCGACGTTGTTGTCCCAGGTGGCGAATGTGACGCTGATCGATGCTCGTACAATCGGTGTACAACCTTGGGAAAAGAAGATGATCGCGGCGGTAGAAAAAGCGATCAGGGACGCAGATCTCGGTCTCAATCCTTCGACCCAGGGTGACATGATTCGTGTGCCGACGCCGGCGTTGACAGAGGAGCGGCGCAAGGAAATGGCCAAACTGGCAAAATCAGAATCCGAAAATGCAAAAATTGCCATTCGCAATATTCGACGTGATGCCAATGAAGGCTTGAAAAAGATATTAAAAGATAAAGAATGTTCGGAAGACGACGAACGCCGCGCGCAAGAAGAAATACAAAAACTGACTGATCGATTCGTCGCTGAAATCGACAAGCTCGTCGCTGAAAAAGAAAAAGAGATACTTACCGTGTAGATTCAAGCCATTATTTTTCGGCGGCATCCTTGCACAGGTGCCGCCGCCCGAATTTGTTCCACTCTGCAAAGCTCTTAAAGCACTGCGCCGGATTGATGATTGCCGCTTTTTAATGAACGTGACCAGTTCCACCCAAGGCATACCGCTAACATTGCCGGTGCCACGCCATATCGCCATCATCATGGATGGCAACGGCCGCTGGGCTACCGAGCGCTATTTGCCACGGATGGCGGGACACGTGAAGGGCGTGGACGCAGTACGCGTGATCGTCGAGGCATGCGCCGAGCGGGGCGTGGAATTCTTGACATTGTTCGCTTTCAGCTCTGAAAATTGGCGTCGCCCGGCCGAAGAAGTGTCGCTGTTGATGCGACTGTTCATGACTGCGTTGGAACGTGAAGTCGCGAAAATGCATGTCAACGACATTCGACTGAAGGTCGTAGGCGATTTAAGCGGCTTCGACGCAAAATTGCGCACGATGATCGCCGATGCCGAGCGTCGCACGGCAAACAACAGCCGATTGACACTTTCCATTTGCGCTAACTACGGCGGCCGTTGGGATATTACGCAGGCAGTCAACAAAATGATTGCCGCTGAATCGTCGTTGGAACGTACAGATGGTCCGACAAGATCATTTAGTGAGTTGGACCTGGCACCACACCTGGCGATGGCCTACGCGCCGGAGCCCGACCTCTTCATTCGTACCGGTGGCGAGGAACGTATTTCAAATTTCCTGTTATGGCAGCTTGCCTACACTGAACTTTACTTTACCGATACCTACTGGCCTGATTTTAACGATACGTCGCTGGCTGCCGCAATCGCATCGTTCCAGCAACGCGAACGTCGTTTCGGGCGAACCAGCCAGCAATTGGTCTCGCCGAAGAAAGTGTCCTGATGTTACGGACGCGGGTCATTACAGCATCGGTGTTGCTGGCCGTACTTTCAGTATTGCTGATGGTAAATCTTCAGCCCGTCATTGCCGTAGCTGCATGCTTGATCCTGACGGCGGCAATGTGGGAAGCACTACGGCTTTTTAAAATTAAGAATGCCGTAGTATCGGCGCTCGCATGGTCGGCGTTGTTTGCGGCAATCGCGTTTATCGACGCGTTTGGGCAAGTCCAATTGCTGATGCCGCTGTGTGTGCTGATCTGGGCCTTGCGCCTGGCACCGTCGCTTAAATTTGGGCTGCCTGCACTTGGAACGGCTGCCAATAGTTTGCTCGGCGGCGTGTACTGTCTGACGATCCTCGGTTGCTTCGTCGCCATGCTGGCGTTGTTTTCTTATTCAGCATTGTATTTATTTTCCGTACTGGCACTGGTCTGGGTCGCCGACATTGGCGCTTATTTTTCAGGCAAGGCCTTCGGCCAGCGCAAGCTGGCACCCTCCATTTCTCCAGGAAAGTCGTGGGAAGGCGCGATCGGCGGATGGTTCGCCGTCGTAACGTTGTCGGCCATTTGCACACAAATCCCGGTTCTGCATGGTACCTTTGCCGTGCAGCTGCAACTAAACCGTGGCTGGTTAGTATTGTTTTTGGCGCTTTCGGTGCTCGTTGCGGCCAGCGTGGTCGGCGACCTGTTCGAATCGCAATTAAAACGTCGCGCCGGCGTAAAAGACAGCAGCACGCTACTACCCGGTCACGGCGGTGTACTCGACCGAATCGACGCCTTGATTCCAGTGCTACCGCTGGCACTGCTCCTACATACCTGGCGATAAGGAGACGCGACATGCAGGTTCAGCGTCTAACCATTCTCGGTTCAACCGGCTCGATCGGTAAATCCACACTCGACGTACTGGAACGCCATTCCGACCGATATGCTGTGCATGCGCTGACCGCGCATTCCAGCACCGCGCTGCTTGCACAACAATGTGCCTATTGGCGGCCTAGGCGCGCAGTTGTCGGCACTGCCACTGCTGCTGCCGAGCTGGTCGATCTGCTTCGCCCGATGAAGCTGCAAACCGAGGTAAGTTATGGTGAGGCTGCTTTGTGCGAAGTGGCAGCCGCCTCGGATTGCGATATCGTCATGGCTGCTATCGTCGGTGCTGCCGGTCTGGCAGCAACGATGGCGGCAGCCCTCGCCGGCAAAAAAATATTGCTCGCCAACAAAGAAGCGCTGGTAATGTCCGGACAGCTATTCATTGATGCCATTCATGAAAATGGCGCGACACTATTGCCTATCGACAGTGAACACAATGCAGTATTTCAATGTTTGCCGCACAATTTCGACCGGTGTTGTGGTTCGCCCGGTATTGCCAAAATCTTGTTGACCGCTTCAGGTGGTCCGTTTCTCAACCGTGACGTGGCAACGCTACATTCGGTCACGCCGGAAGAAGCCGTGGCACATCCGAAATGGGTCATGGGGCGCAAGATTTCGGTAGATTCCGCCACCATGATGAACAAGGGCCTCGAGGTGATCGAAGCGCACTGGCTTTTCGGTCTGCCGTCGAATCAGATCGAGGTCGTCATTCATCCGCAAAGTGTGATCCATTCAATGGTGTCTTACGTCGACGGCTCGGTGCTCGCACAACTGGGAAACCCGGACATGCGCACGCCGATCGCACATGCGCTCGCTCATCCGGAGCGAATCACGTCGGGTGTCGCCCCGCTCGAGCTGTTAACTGCCGGTTCGCTGACGTTCTTGCCTGCCGATACCGTTCGTTTTCCCTGTTTGAAACTGGCGTATGATGCATTGAACGTCGGCAACACTGCGCCGGCTGTACTGAATGCTGCCAATGAAGTAGCGGTGGAAGCCTTCCTGACTGGCCGTATCGGCTTCCGAGCAATCGATCAGTTGATCGAAAAGGTGCTGAACCGTGTGCCGTTGGTTGCGGTTACCGATATGGCAGCTTTGTTGGAGCAGGATCAGATCGCCAGGTCGATTGCCCATGCGTTCATCAACGATTGATTGTCGGGAGCGTTTTCGATGAATCTGATACAGACTTTACTAGCATTTTTCGTGGTGATCGGCGTCTTGATCATCGTTCACGAACTCGGACATTATTGGATCGCCCGCTGGTGCGGGGTCAAGGTGTTGCGCTTTTCAGTAGGCATGGGAAAGGTCGTTTACTCACGACGCATCGGTCCCGATCAGACGGAATGGGCGCTGTCGATGTTGCCGTTCGGTGGCTACGTAAAAATGCTCGACGCGCGCGATCAGGATCTTGCCGGCTTGCCGGAATCGGACCTGAAACGCGAATTCACGCGGCAAAATGTGTGGAAACGCATCGCCATCGTCGCGGCCGGCCCAATCGCCAATTTTTTGCTGGCTATCGCATTATTCAGCGGTCTGTTTATGCATGGCATTCCCGAACCGATTCCCAAGCTGCGTGCTATGGCAACCGACTCGGTGGCTTATCAAGCCGGCTTACGTGGTGGGGAAACGATCACCGCCGTCAATGGCGAGCCAATTCGTATTTGGTCCGATCTGCGCTGGAAATTGTTACAGGCGGCTGTGGAGAAAC
Source organism: Pseudomonadota bacterium (assembly GCA_040385645.1). GTDB lineage: Bacteria > Pseudomonadota > Gammaproteobacteria > Burkholderiales > Burkholderiaceae_D > JANXSS01. The sequence goes on along the minus strand of JAZKGZ010000013.1, from coordinate 130,205 downwards.
AGTCGGTGAAGCTGGAGGTCGAGCGGCCGGTGGCGCAAGCACGGAATGGCGCAACAGTCGATACGAAAACCGTCGATGCAAAGGTGGTTGATGTAATACAGCTGCCGCTCGACAGCATTACCGCCAAAGACATGGAGACGGATTTTCTGCAAAAGCTTGGCCTTGACCTGGCGCGCCCGAAAGCAACCTTGGGCAAAGTGGTCGAGGGCGGCCCTGCGATGCGCGCTGGCTTACGCGAAAACGACCTAGTGTTGGCGATCAACGGCGAAACATTGACCGATGGCTTGCGTTTTCTGGAAGTGGTACGCGAGTCTGCCGGTAAGCCGCTGGCCATGCAAATCTCGCGCGACGGTGCTATTGAAACCATCGATGTCACACCGGTCGCTAGCGTGCAGCAAGGCAAAAGCATCGGTCGCATTCAAGTCGAGATGCCGCTGATGCCGGAAATGACTGTTGCCGACGACCCACCCTTGGCTGCGATCGCGAAAGGCGCGCAAAAAACCTGGGACACCAGCGTCTTGACATTGAAGATGGTCGGCAAGATGATTACCGGCGAAGTATCCATCAAGAACGTCACCGGCCCCATCACCATCGCTGACTATGCCGGACAGACCGCGCGTATAGGCCTGGTCAGTTATCTCAGCTTCATCGCCTTGATCAGTATCAGTCTCGGCGTGATGAATTTGCTACCGATCCCAGTGCTGGACGGTGGGCATTTGCTGTATTATTCGGTGGAAGTTTTTACCGGAAAACCTATTCCAGAACGTTTCGGTGAGATGGCCCAACGCGCCGGCGCCGGCATCTTGATGACCCTGATGGTGGTCGCTGTGTTCAACGATATCGTGCGTTTGATGTCCTAGCTACAGTCGGGGCTTCACACACTTTCCATAGCCAATGAAATTATATTCTCACCGTTCTGCCCGTCCGCATTTCCCCAATCATTCTATCGCTCTCGCCGCCCTGGCTCTTTGCTCAGGGCAGGTGTTCGCCGTCGACCCCTTCGTCGTCCGCGATATTCGTGTCGAGGGCATTCAACGCACCGAAGCCGGTACCGTGTTCAGCTATTTGCCGGTCCAGGTCGGCGATACGTTTACCGATGAAAAAGGCGCTGCAGCCATCAGGGCATTGTATGCCACCGGTTTTTTCAAAGACATTCGAGTCGAAGCCGAAGGCGACGTTTTAGTCATTCTGGTCGAAGAACGCCCCGCAATCGCAGCCGTGGATTTTACCGGTGCCAAGGAATTCGACAAGGATGTGTTGACCAAGGCATTGAAAGAAATCGGTCTCGGCGAAGCACGCATCTACGACAAAGCCGTTGCCGAGCGTGCCGAGCAAGAACTGAAGCGGCAGTATCTGTCCAAAGGTCTGTACGGGGTAGTCATTACCACGACCGTTACGCCGATCGAACGTAATCGCGTCAACATTGTATTTGCCGTGGATGAAGGCGAGGTGTCTAGAATCAGAGAAATTAATATCGTCGGCAATACTGTATTTACCGACAAGGAGTTGAGAAAAGCGATTACGCTGACAACGCCGAATTGGCTGACCTGGTACACGAAATCGGATCAATACTCCAAGCAAAAACTGACGGGCGACATCGAAACCTTAAAATCGTATTATCTGAACCGCGGTTATCTCGAGATGCAGATCGAGTCCACGCAGGTCTCGATCACGCCGGACAAAAAAGACATTTACATTACGGTCAATATCACTGAAGGCGGCAAATACACGGTTTCCGACGTCAAGCTCGAAGGTGAAACATTGGGCCGGCAAGAGGAATTGAAGTCGTTGGTGCTCTTGAAACCGGGTGATGTGTATAACGGCGAATTGCTTGCCAATAGCGTCAAACGTGTTTCAGAGCGACTCGGCAACTTCGGCTACGCATTCGCCAACGTCAATACCAACCCCGAATTAAACCGGGAGAAGAAAGAAGTCGCCTTTACGATTTTGGTGGACCCCGGGAAGCGCGTCTATGTACGCAACATCAACATCGCCGGGAATACCAAAACCCGGGACGAAGTCGTGCGCCGCGAGTTTCGGGCGTTCGAGAGTTCCTGGTACGACGGTGCCAAGCTTCGTCTCTCGCGCGATCGCGTCGATCGTCTTGGGTACTTCAAGGAAGTCGCTTTAGAGACACCCGAGGTGCCGGGTACGACCGATCAGGTCGATGTCAATATGTCGGTGGTGGAAAAGCCCACTGGTAATATTTTGATAGGCGCCGGTTTTTCCAGTAGCGAGAAGCTGACCTTGACAGGGTCGATACAGCAGACAAACGCATTCGGCAGCGGTAGCACCATCGGCCTTGATGTCAACACGAGCAAACGTAACCGCACCGTCGCGTTTTCTGAAACTAATCCGTACTTTACGGATAACGGTGTCAGCCGCAGCTACGAATTATTTTTCCGTACTACCCGTCCGCCGGAAATCAATTTCGGCGACTACATCGTGCGCACGGCGGGAGGAAACATTAAGTTCGGCGTACCGTTCTCCGAGCTCGATACCGTATTTTTCGGCGTTGGTGTCGAGCAGACCGATGTCAGGACTTTCCTTAATCAGCCCGATCAGATCGATAGTCCGCAGGTGTACCTTAACTATGTACGCGATTTCGGCAATGGCGTAAACGCAAAAACGACTTCGTTCCCATTGACCGTCGCGTGGCAACGTGACAGTCGCGATAGTGCTCTGACGCCGAACTCCGGACGTTACCAACGGGTGAATTTCGAATTTGCACCCGTCGGTGACTTAAAATATTACCGTGCGATTTACCAGCAACAATATTTCAAACCGTTTTTTAGAACGCTTACGCTGGCCTTGAACGGCGAAATCGATTACGGTCGCGGACTCGGCGGCAAGCCATATCCGATCTTCAAGAATTTTTTTGCTGGCGGTATCGGATCGGTGCGAGGATACGACAGTTCCTCGCTCGGCGATGTAAAGGATCCGCTCACCGGCGATTCGCTGGGAGGCAGCAAACGTGTGATTTTGAACGCCGAGGTGCAATTTCCGTTTCCCGGTCAGGGCAACGACCGTAGTTTGCGCTGGTTTACCTTTGTCGACGGTGGTAATGTCTTCGCCGAACGCCAGAAAATGCGCACGAAAGATCTGCGATATTCTGCAGGCATCGGTTTGAGCTGGGTATCGCCGGTCGGGCCGCTGAAGTTAAGCTACGGTAAGGCGTTGAATCTCAAGGAAGGCGACCAGCCCCAGACATTCCAGTTTCAACTGGGTACCGGGTTCTGATCACGCAGGATGTGCCGATGGCATAATGGTTGTCGGCGTAAGCATGAAATGACCCCTCATCTGAAATGCGGAGAATGGCTGTGAAGTGTCTACCTCGGTTCTACCCAAGATTGGCAGCATCGACGTGCAGTTCCGTATTGTGCGCGGCAGCGATGTTGTCGAGTATATCTGCCGTGGCGCAGGAGACGAAAATCGGGTTCGTCAATACGGAGCGCATCCTGCGCGAGGCACCGCCAGCGAAAGCTGCGCAAACCAAGATCGAGCAGGAATTTTCGCGTCGGGAAAAAGAGCTGCAGGAAATTTCGCTGCGCATCAAAGGGCTATCGGAAAAGCTCGACAAGGAAGCATCGGTGTTGCCCGAGTCCGACCGCCTGCGTCGGCAACGGGAACTAAGCGATCTTGACAAAGATTTTCAGCGCAAGCAGCGAGAATTTCGTGAAGATTTGAATCAACGACGCAATGAAGAAGTCGCCAACGTACTCGATCGCACCAACAAGGTCATCAAGCAAATTGCCGACAGCGAAAAATTCGACATCATCTTGCAGGAGGCGGTCACCGTCAGCCCCAGGGTCGACATTACCGATAAAGTGCTCAAGGCGCTCGGCAGCAAATAAGGTTTTCGGGGGTGATCATGGGCACGCAACTCGCGGAGTTGGTCGAACGCTTGGGCGGCCAATTACATGGCGACGGCACGATACGCGTGCAGGGCGTTGCGCCGCTGGCAGATGCCACGCCGACGCATATCAGCTTCTTGTCCAATGTAAAGTTACGCGGGCAGGCGTCGCAGTCCAAGGCGGCGGCATTGATCCTCTCACCCACTGATAGCGCAGCCATCGGCACGACTTATGTCGGTGCCCGCATACTGACCGATAATCCCTATGCGTATTTTGCGCGTCTCGCCCAGTGGTTCGCTGCGCTTTACAATCCCAGGCCCAGCCCCGGTATCCATGCCACAGCCTGTATCGATTCGAGTGCCAAGATCGCCGCGACTGCAGTAATCGGACCGTACGTAACGGTAGACGCCGATGCGTGCATCGAAGACGGCGCGATGGTTGGTGCACATTGTTTTATCGGACGCGCTGCGCGTATCGGTGCCAATACGCTCCTCCATCCGCGTGTGACGTTCGAAGCTAATTGCCGTATTGGCCGGAACGGCATCGTGCATGCCGGTGCGGTTATCGGCGCAGACGGATTCGGCTTTGCCAACGATGCTGGCAGCTGGATAAAAATTCCCCAGACCGGGGGCGTCGAGATTGGTAACGATGTCGAGATCGGTGCCAACACCTGTATCGATCGCGGTGCGCTTGCCGATACGGTGATCGAGGATGGCGTCAAACTCGACAACCAGATTCAGATCGGTCATAACTGCCGCATCGGCGCCCATACCGCCATGGCTGGCTGCGTCGGTGTGGCAGGTAGCGCGGTGATCGGTAAATATTGTACCTTCGGTGGCGCGGCAATGGTGCTCGGGCATTTGACGATTGCCGACCATGTGCATGTCTCGTCTGCGAGTATGGTGTCGCGCTCGATTCGAGAAGCGGGTCAATACACCGGTTTTTATCCTTTGGCAAAAAATACCGATTGGGAAAAATCTGCGGCGATTGTTCGCAATTTGACGTCGATGCGTGAGAAAATCCGCGAGCTCGAAAAAACCGTCAAGCTCCTGACGCAGTCGGCTAGCAAGCAAGCGACCGATCAGCACCCAAACGATCAGCACCCAAACGATCAGCACCCAAAGGATTAGCCACCATACTCGCCTACCGAATGAACAGTCTCGATATCAATCAAATCAAACAATATCTTCCCCACCGCTACCCGCTATTGCTCGTGGATCGCGTACTGGATTGGGAATCTGGCAAATCGATCACGGCGATCAAAAACGTGACGATCAATGAAGAATTTTTTAACGGTCATTTTCCACATAAGCCGGTCATGCCGGGCGTGCTAATGATCGAGGCACTGGCACAAACAGCTGCGTTGCTGTCGTTTCTAACCATGAATATGAAGCCGGATGACAATAGTGTCGTCTATTTCATCGGCATCGATGGTGCCCGTTTCAAGCGACCAGTCGAACCAGGCGACCAATTAAAAATGGAAGTACAGATACTACGTAGTGCGCGCGGTATCTGGAAATACAAGGCCGCTGCCAGCGTCGATGGGCAACTGGCTGTCGAAGCCGAGTTGATGTGCACTATGCGCAATGCCACCGATGCCAGCCAACCGCCCGGCGCATGAAATCGTGAATGCTCGTCTGATTCATCCGACTGCCATTGTTGATGTCGATGCCCAGCTCGATAGCTCGGTAACGGTTGGCGCATATTCGGTCATCGGTCCGCATGTGCGCATCGGTTCCGGCACGAAAGTCGGCCCGCATGTCGTGATCGATGGCGATACGACGATCGGCGTGGATAATGTCATTCATGCCTACGCTGCTCTCGGCGGCGCACCGCAAGACAAAAAATACGCTGGTGAACCGACCAAGTTAGAAATCGGCGCGCGCAATACTGTCCGCGAATTTTGTACCTTCAATCTCGGTACGATCCAGGACGGCGGTGTTACGCGAATCGGCGACGACAACTGGATCATGGCGTATGTACACATCGCCCATGATTGCCAGGTCGGAAGTCAAACCATTTTTGCCAACAACGCTACTCTGGCCGGCCATGTACACGTCGGCGATTGGGTAATTCTCGGTGGCTTCACGGCAGTCCATCAGTTTTGCAAGATCGGCGCGCATGCGATGCTTGGCATGAACACCAGCTTGTCTCAAGATGTGCCGCCGTTCCTGCTATTGTCTGGCAATCCTGCTGCGCCCCACGGAATCAATACCGAAGGTTTGAAGCGACGTGGTTTCGAACGCGAACAGATCAGTGCCTTACGCACTGCGTATAAAACGATCTATAAGTCGGGTTTGACGCTGGAACAGGCCAAAGCGGTTTTAACCGAGCAAATCCAAACCGATCTTGGCAGTGCATCGCACTTGGCGCTACTACGCCAGTTTCTCATTTCCAGCACACGTGGCATCGTACGCTGAACCATCGATAGCGATGGTGGCAGGTGAAGCTTCCGGCGACTTGCTGGCCGGCCGCCTGCTGTCTGGCTTACGCCCTTTGTTGCCAATGGCACGGATACATGGCATCGGTGGCCCACGCATGATCGAACACGGTTTCGAGAGCCATTGGCCACTGGAAAAGCTTGCCGTACGTGGTCTGTTTGAAGTGTTGATGCATTATCGCCAGATAAAACGCATCCAGACCACATTGAAGCAGCAACTTTTACAGGAGCGCCCGGCGGTATTCATCGGTGTCGACGCGCCCGATTTCAATCTCTCGCTGGAGCGGGTTTTAAAACGATCGGGTATTCCGACGATGCATTTCATCGGACCTTCGATCTGGGCATGGCGCGGCGATCGCATAAAAAAAATAGCGGCAGCGGTGTCACATATGCTGGTGGTGTTTCCGTTCGAGGAGCAGCTCTATCGAAATGCCGGCATACCAGTGACCTACGTAGGCCATCCGCTAGCCGAAGTCATACCGATGGTGCCCGATATGGTCGGTGCGAGAGCGCAGCTTGGATTGACCGGCAATAGTGCAGTGCTGGGCGTGTTACCGGGTAGCCGCATGTCGGAGCTTAAACATAATGTTGTGCCATTCATCGAAGCCGCTAAATTGTTGTTGCAGCGCGATCCCGACCTGCGCATCCTGGTGCCGATGGCAGGTCCGACACAAGCGCAATATTTCATTCGCTTGGTCAAAGAAGCGGGCTTAGAAGATGTGCCTTTACGAGTCGTTGAAAATGCTTCCCATACCGTGATGGCAGCTGCGGATGCCGTGCTGGTTGCCTCCGGCACTGCGTCGTTGGAGGTTGCACTATTTAAAAAACCGATGGTGATCGCCTACCGCATGATGCGCGCTTCCTGGGAAATCTTGCGTCATATGGGGTACCAGCCCTGGGTCGGTCTGCCGAACATTCTCGCCCGTGAGTTTCTGGTTCCGGAATTATTGCAGCACGCAGCGACGCCAAGGGCGCTGGCAGATGCCGTGTGGTTTCAACTGCTTGATACTAGCAACCAGAATCGATTGGTCCAGCGGTTCACCGACATGCATCATGCATTGTTACGCGATACGGCCAGCATCGGCGCACAGGCGGTTTTAAACCTGATCGAACAGTCGCGCCGTACGGCTGCGGTTTAACATCATGGCTACCATTTTCGAGCGCCCCTTGTTTGATCAATCTGCCGACTTGATTTGCGGGGCTGACGAAGCCGGCCGAGGCCCACTCGCAGGGCCGGTATTTGCTGCAGCGGTAATCCTCGATCCAGCACATCCGATTGCCGGATTGCGCGACTCGAAGAAGCTTACGGCGATCCGCCGCGAACAGTTGGCTCTATTAATTCGCCAGCAAGCACTTTGCTGGGCGATCGGCCAATGTTCGGAACGAGAAATCGATGCGATGAATATTTTGCAGGCATCCATGTTGGCGATGCAACGAGCGATCGAGGCTTTGCCTATGCAGCCGACGCTTGCCCTGATCGATGGTAATCGATGCCCGTCAGTCTCGCTACACTGTGAAGCAATCGTCGGCGGCGACGACAAGGTCGAGCAAATTATGGCAGCATCGATCTTGGCAAAAACAGCACGCGATGCGGCGATGTTGGCGCTGCACGCAAAATATCCTCAGTATGCATTCGACCGACACAAGGGATATCCGACAGCGCTGCATCTGGCGCGGTTACACGAGCACGGGGTGTCGCCGGTGCACAGACAGTCCTTCGCGCCGGTGCGCAAATTAGCCGTATTGAGCAAGCTTTAAAAATGCGCATCAAGCTCATCACCTCGCGCGATAACGCCTTATTCAAAGAACTACGACAACTGGCAGGCAGCGCTCAGGCATGCCGCCATGCCGGCCGTACACTGCTGGATGGCGTACACCTATGCGAGGCCTACGTACGTCAGGTCGGTATGCCACGACTGTGTGTCGTCGGTGAAACGGCTTCGAAGCATCACGAAGTGCACGCAATTCAAATGTTGTGCGAAACCGGGGGTGCTGCCTGCATTCAGCTACCCGATATTTTGTTTAATGCAATTAGCCAAGTTGAGCAAGGCATCCAATTGATGTTTGTAATCGACGTGCCAGGCGCAAAGTCGGAAAATTCAGCGACTCAGATGTTACCGCTTCAGCAGCCTGCAGTGTTGCTCGATAACGTGCAAGATCCTGGCAACCTGGGTTCGATTTTGCGTAGCGCCGCAGCGGCCGGTGTCCGAGCGATGTTTTGTAGTGCTGGCTGCGCGAGTGCGTGGGCACCCAAGGTAATGCGTGCAGGAATGGGAGCCCATTTCTCATTAACCATTGCGGAAGACGTCGATTTAGCGTCTTTAATGACCAACAGTATGATACCTACGGTAGCAACCAGCTCGCATGCTGACAATACGGTATACGCACTGGATCTTCGTAGCCCGGTCGCTTGGTTGTTCGGCCATGAAGGGCAGGGCGTGAAACCTGAGCTGCTACAGCTCGCGACGCATCAAATTTTAATTCCACAGGTCGATGCTGTAGAGTCGCTTAACGTGGCGGCGAGTGCGGCGGTGTGCCTGTTTGAGCAGGTGCGGCAAAAAACATTGTAAGAGCCTAGACGACAGATTATCTTGGTTCATCGTATGTAATTCAGATTTTCGCTCAAATTATCTTTAAGGCCAACGTGTTGATATAGATTTGTTTCAGCTAAGAATCAAACATCCGAGCGGCTGGCCATACATGCAATGCGAGTTGATATCGCTGCAATAGTTAACCCCCCAAATGCTGTAATACCACCCATAAACATCAAAAGCTCGTTCGATGTCGCATCCGTACCTTCCGGCCCACGATCTTGTGGCTGTTCCAGATGTCTTTTTACTCCAACGCCTAGCATCGCGCCACCAGCAGCGGTTACGGTCGCTCCGAATACGGCCACACCTTGACAAAGGCTGCGGCATGAAGCTTCTCCTAACCTATCCCTTGACGCTGCAACTGACCGTGTAGCGGCCGAAGGGCGCTGTGGTAAGCCGGCAAGCGCTGGGTTAGGAAACAACAAATTCCTTTCAGTTGGGCTAGCTTGCGAACTCATCGGGCTAACGGATGGCGGAGTCATTTGCAAACCGTGTTCTACGTCGGTAGCGATTGGCGATAGCGCCGAACCGCTTTGTGCGCGTGTCATGCTCTGCATTTTGTACCTCAAGTATGTGGAAGAAATTTAAGGGTCTTTGGCGTTCTTTGACTGCGATTGTAATCACAATTCCAGCCGAATAGTGTCATTTTATTAATAAAATCGTTTTTCAACTTTTATTTCCTGCAAAATCGTCGCCGAGATTTCCTCGATGGATTTTGCGGTTGATGACATCCAGCGGATGCCTTCACGGCGCATCAGCGCTTCCGCCTCATTGATTTCATACCGACAGTTTTCCAGTGCCGCATATTTGCTACCGGGCCGGCGCTCGTTACGTACTTCTGCCAACCTGTCCGGTGAAATCGTCAGGCCGAACAATTTCTGTTTATAACCACTCAAGCCGCCCGGCAGTTTGCCGCGCTCGAAATCGTCTGGTATTAGCGGGTAATTCGCTGCCTTGATTCCATATTGCATGGCGAGATAGAGGCTGGTCGGTGTTTTACCCGAGCGTGAGACGCCAACTAAGATCACGTCGGCATTTTCCAGATTTTTGTTCGACTGCCCATCGTCGTGCGCCAATGAAAAATTGATTGCCTCGATGCGGTTTTTATACTCTTCCGAGTCGGTAATGTTGTGGTTACGGCCGATCGTGTGCGTGGATTTGACACCAAGTTCTTGTTCGAGCGGGTCGACGAATGTCTTGATCAGTTCGAAATGCATACCGTGCGATCGTCGAACCCGTTCGGACAATTCGACATTCACCAGGGTGGAAAAAACGATAGGGCGCTGACCTTCCTGTTCGAACGTCGCGTTGATACGGCCAACAGCTTCACGCGCTTTGTCGATCGTATCGACGAAAGGCAGCCGAATCTGGCGAAACCGCAGCTCGAATTGGCTCAATACCGAATGGCCGAAGTTCTCTGCGGTGATGCCGGTGCCGTCGGATACAAAAAAAACCGTCCGCACGCTCGCTCCTTGGACAGCAGGAAACTGTGGAACATGTTGTAGACGAGCGTCTGCACTGGAAGGTATAAGTTCGGACATGGGGAGGTAGATTCCTTGGTTGCCAAAAAGTTGCGGCTGGTAACGGTGATTTAAGGTTGCAGCCTGTAAAATGGCCGCCGACCATATGGCCTGTTCGTCTTAGAATAACAAAAACCAGGCATGCCTAGCCTAATCAAGGCTGGCTTCGAATCGATTTCTTATCATCATCATGAGGGTTTTTATGTCCAACGTTACACAATCAGCGGATACGATGCCGGCTAGCGGGCAGTCTCAATATGTCGCGTCGTTCGAAACCTTGCGCATGAGCGACGTCGATTCGGTCGGCGGCAAGAATTCCTCTCTAGGAGAAATGATCAGCCAGCTCGCTGGCGCGGGGGTTCGCGTCCCGGGTGGGTTTGCCACCACGGCACAGGCATTCCGTGATTTTCTTTCATACAGCAGCAACGGCGGGCCGTCCCTTGCGCAGCGCATCGCCGATCGGCTGGTTTCGCTCAATATCGACGACGTGCGCGCGCTGGCTCAAGCCGGTAGCGAGATCCGCCAGTGGATCATCGAGACGCCATTTCAACCTCGGCTGGAACAAGAAATTCACGCGTTCTACGATAAGCTGGTTGCCGATTCTTCGGCTGAAATGTCGTTCGCAGTGCGCTCTTCCGCAACCGCCGAAGATCTGCCGGATGCGTCTTTTGCCGGTCAGCAGGAAACTTTCCTGAATGTGGTCGGCATCGACAATATTCTGGAAGCAATGAAGCATGTTTTTGCTTCGCTGTATAACGACCGCGCGATCTCCTATCGCGTACATAAGGGTTTCACACATGCCGAAGTGGCTTTGTCTGCGGGCGTGCAGCGTATGGTTCGCTCCGACCTAGGGGCAGCCGGCGTGATGTTCACGCTCGACACCGAATCCGGCTTTGCCGATGTTGTTTTCATTACCTCCAGCTATGGCCTGGGGGAGACGGTAGTCCAGGGTGCCGTCAATCCCGATGAATTTTACGTTCACAAGCCGATGCTGGCGCAGGGTAAATTGCCGATCATCCGACGCAATATCGGCTCCAAATTAATCAAAATGGAATTTACCGGCGAAGCCAAGGCTGGGCGTTCGGTACGTACGGTCGATGTACCGATCGAAATGCGTAACCGTTATTCGTTGAACGATGCCGAGATCGTCGAACTTTCGAAATATGCCGTCATTATTGAAAACCACTATGGCCGTCCGATGGATATCGAATGGGGCAAGGATGGCCGAGATGGAAAGCTATACATACTGCAAGCCCGGCCGGAAACAGTAAAATCACAGCAGAAATCGACCGATGCCCAGCAGCGCTATAAGTTAAAAGGTAGCGGCACGATACTGACCAGCGGTCGAGCGATCGGCCAAAAAATCGGTGCCGGCCCGGTACGCGTAATTCATGATCCTGCCGACATGGAGCGTGTTCAACCCGGTGATGTGTTGGTAGCCGACATGACCGACCCGAATTGGGAGCCGGTCATGAAAAGGGCGGCGGCAATTGTTACGAATCGGGGTGGGCGTACCTGCCACGCGGCGATTATCGCTCGCGAACTCGGCGTGCCTGCAGTGGTGGGCTGCAGCGATGCCACCGAGGTGCTGAAAGACGGCACGCTGGTGACCGTTTCATGCGCCGAGGGCGACGAAGGCAAAGTCTACGACGGCTTGCTTGCCACCGAAATTACTGAAGTTGCGCGTGGTGCGTTGCCAGAGTTGCCGATAAAAATTACGATGAATGTCGGCAATCCGCAATTGGCATTCGATTTCCAATCGATTCCTAACGGTGGTGTCGGCCTCGCGCGGTTGGAATTCATCATCAATAACAATATTGGCGTTCATCCAAAAGCGATTTTGGAATATCCGAATATCGACGCTGACTTAAAAAAGGCGGTCGAGTCGGTGGCGCGTGGCCATGCATCGCCAAAAGCGTTCTACGTCGACAAGCTTGCCGAAGGGATTGCTACCATCGCTGCCGCATTCTGGCCCAAGCCGGTAATCGTGCGTCTGTCGGATTTCAAATCCAACGAATACAAGAAATTGATCGGCGGTTCGCGCTATGAGCCGGATGAAGAAAACCCGATGCTGGGCTTTCGTGGTGCGGCGCGTTATCTAGCACCTGATTTTGCCGAGTCGTTCGAGATGGAATGCCTGGCGATGAAGCGGGTGCGTAACGACATGGGTCTGACCAATGTCGAAATTATGGTGCCATTCGTGCGCACCCTCGGACAAGCGAAAAAAGTTATCGATCTGTTGGCAAAAAACGGCCTGGAGCGCGGTAAAGACGGTTTGCGATTGATCATGATGTGTGAAGTGCCGTCCAATGCTATTTTGGCTGAGCAATTCCTGGAATTTTTCGATGGATTTTCGATCGGTTCGAACGACCTCACACAGCTGACCTTAGGTTTGGATCGGGACTCCGGTATGGAGCTGCTGGCAGCCGACTTCGACGAACGCGATCCTGCAGTGCTGGCAATGTTGTCTCGAGCCATACAGGCATGCCGGGCAGCCGGAAAATATGTCGGCATTTGCGGTCAAGGGCCATCAGATCACCCAGACTTTGCCGAATGGTTGATGAAAGAAGGGATCGGTTCTATTTCGTTAAATCCGGATTCTGTGATCGACACATGGACTAAACTTGCGGCATTGGGAAAATCAGCGCCACAGACTTAAGCATGACATTCGGCCTCTACCTGTTGCAAGGACGATACGCTGGACCGTGATTAAGTTTAGCGCGAAGAAGTTATTACGTTACACTCGCCGGCAGTTTCACCGCATAAGAAGTGAGATCATCAGCACCGTATCTTTAAACCCTCGTCGTCGAAAGACCACGGGGGCTTTTGTTTTGTCGCATACTGGTGTTTTGCCGTTACGGCATGATTCGCACGTTTTTGATCAGGAGTTAACGCATGGCGCAGTGGATGGTTTGGTCTATTCTGGCGGCTGTCCTGGTGATCCTGGAATTATTTTCCGGTACATTCTATTTGTTGATGATTGCCATCGGCTTGGCCGGCGGCGCCTTGGTGGCATTAACTAATGGCAGCCTGGAAGTCCAGTTGATCGTGGCGGCCGTAACCGGTCTGCTAGCGACATCCTTGTTGCGGCGCAGCGAGTTTGGGAGGCTTTCTCGCTGGCGCGCCTCCTCTAATCCGGATATGAATCTCGACATCGGTCAAACGATCGACGTCGATCGATGGATCGTTCAGGACTCCTCGGGCACGTCGCCGACGGCCCGCGTCATGTATCGCGGTGCCATGTGGGATATCGTATTGGCGGAAGAAGCGATCACCACGCAGGCACCGGCACCGGGCCGTTTCTATATCCATGCCATACAGGGCAGCCGCTTAATCGTCGGTAGTCGGCAGTAACGGCAACATCATTCCACAAATATCGAAAGGCAATCCATGGAAACCGGGTTCGGCAGTGTGGCAGTTATTTTATTCATACTCGCGGTAGTATTTGTCTATAAGACGATACACGTCGTGCCACAGCAGCATGCCTGGGTCGTCGAGCGACTCGGTAAATATCATGCCACGCTTGGCCCTGGCCTGAATATCGTCGTGCCATTTGTGGATCGTATCGCCTACAAGCATATCCTTAAGGAAATCCCGCTGGATGTACCGCCCCAGGTGTGCATTACCCGGGATAACACCCAGCTTCAAGTGGATGGTATTTTGTATTTTCAGGTGACCGATCCGATGCGCGCCTCGTACGGATCATCCAATTATGTGGCGGCCATTACCCAGCTGGCTCAGACCACCCTGCGCTCCGTAATCGGCAAGATGGAACTCGACAAAACCTTCGAGGAGCGCGACCACATTAATACCACCATCGTCAATGCGATTGACGAATCCGCGGCAAATTGGGGCGTGAAAGTATTACGCTACGAAATCAAGGATTTGACACCACCGAAGGAAATTCTGCACGCGATGCAGGCGCAGATTACTGCCGAACGTGAAAAGAGGGCACTGATCGCCGCTTCCGAAGGGCGCAAGCAGGAGCAGATTAATATCGCTACCGGCGAGCGGGAAGCGTCGATTGCCAAATCCGAAGGCGAAATGCAGGCATCGATCAATCGCGCGCAAGGCCAGGCGGCGGCGATTCTGGCGATTGCCGAAGCAAGCGCCGAAGCGTTACGCAAGACTGCTTCCGCCATTCGAGAACCAGGAGGTGCCGATGCCGTCAATCTAAAGGTGGCGGAGCAATATGTGAGTGCGTTCTCTCAGTTGGCCCGCACCAACAATTCCATTATCGTACCGGCAAACCTGAGCGACATGAGCGGTTTGATTGCCGGCGCGATGCAAGTGGTGCGGTCCCAGCCAAAACTTTAAAATCTGGTATTGCAATCCGAGATCTCTGCTTGCGGTAGCGCGTTCCTCACAGCCTGGAGGCCGGCATCGCTGATCTGGCTGCAACCGCTTAAATTAAGTTCTCGCAATTGGCTTAGGCCGTAGAGGTACAAAAGCCCGGTGTCTGTGATTTTTGTCAGAGTAAGATGCAACTCTTTCAGGTTGGGCGCATTGGCAGCAATGTTTTTTAAAGCATCATCTTGCAATGCTGTACACATCGAAAGATCCAGACTGGTCAGCAACTTTTTGTTTGCCAAAAAACTACGATCGGTCCCCGTCAATTTCTTGTTTCCCATTAAGTTGAGGGAACGCAATTGCTGCAAATCCTGTAGATTTGCCGCGCTGATGTCGTCCATTTCTGGTGCCCTGATAGACAGCATCTGCAATTGGGGCATCTTTCGCAGCTGACTAAACTGGTTGGTTGCATCTCCCGTCATTGGGCAACCCTGAATGGTCAAGGAACGTAACGCTTTCAAGCGCGATATCTCGCCCAAGTCGGTCGAGCTAAGTTGGACTCCATCAAAAGCCAGTGTGCACAACGCCTTGAATTCGGAAATGCCGTGCCACTGCTGATAAGGACGCGGCTGGTTTTGACGCACTTTTAGGCTAGTCAGGGTCGCACTGTTTTTGTCAGCGAAGTTCTTGCATCCGACTTCCGTCAGCGCAATTTTTCCTGACAGCTTCAGGTCGGTCAAACCTGAAAGGCCGGCAAGGTGTTCCAATGACAGAACACCGTCAAGCGAAAAAATCTTCAAGTCGGGCAGGTCGCTCAATAGTGCCAATGTCGCCGGATCAAAACGTGCACAGTGACCAATATCAAGCTTTCTCAAGCCCGCCATTTTTGCGAGCATCGCCGGTCCGGTTCCCTTTACCAAAGCCAGATCTTGCACGCTGATCGCTTCCAGGCGGGGCAAGTTCGCGAGCATGCGAAACCCGGCGTCTGTAATTTGCTCGCAATCACTCAGACTCAAGCTCTCAAGATTTTTCAGCTGTGAAATGCTGTAAAAATCTTCATCCTGCAAGTTTTTTGCCGCAATGTCGAGCTGACGCAAATTCTTCAGTTTTTCCAGATGCGCAAGCGATTCCCAGCCGTTTCGGCCGTCGAATCCAATCGACATTTTTTCCAGGAAAGGAAACGCATCGACTGCTCGGGCGAGGTGTGCCGCACTGGTCACGTACACTTTGCCGATCGACTCGGAAGTGAGGCGCTTCGTCTCGCGATTTGCCCGGCGCATCGCCTTCAAGCCTTCCAGTCCGACTTGGCTCATTATTTCGCGCCAGACATCATCCGGCAGATGCATCAATTGCCCGTCAGACAAGGTGGCTTGGCTCGCTGAGCGCTGAAGCGGCGACGAGGGAGCACCGCCAGGAGTGTTCGCATCCAGTTTTTCTAAGGCAAGCGCGATGGATAGGGCCGATACTGGTGCCTTTGTTTCACGAGCAAGTGCTAGCGTGAGTGCTGAAAGCGGCATTTTAGTACCCGCCGGCAGTACGTCTGCTTTAGGCATCGAGGGCGATGCGGGATGACGAACTGTCTGGGAGGGCCGTTTCAGCGGTGGTAATGGCGTTCTAGCCTTCAAAGAGATTGGAATCAGAACGGGCAGTGGTTCAAAAGCGGTCGTTACATTCGGCAATGACTGTGACTCGAAGTTGTCAAAATTATACTGTCTAAGTGGAATGCGACTGTTGTTTTTCATAAATTAAGGTTTCCTTAGTGGAAGCTCCGCTAACGACCTTCGGCGCTTGTGGCGCATCAGCCGCCTTAAGGCATTTGCTTGTAGTTAAGATAATATTTTCAGATGGAGTATGTCTCAGCGCTTACTGCGCTGCACCAATGTTTTAAATTGTTGGGTTTTTCCAGCTGATTTCTTGAACCCCAAGCAATGAACATGCCTGGGGCGGATCCTTCAACTCTTTGTTCGAGAGTTTATGCGCTTTGAATCAGCGCGCGCTGGTGACTGTACAGCTGGCTTAACGGAACTTTTGTTTCATAATGGTATTTTTTTCTCGATCCCAATCACGTTCTTTCTCGGTCTGACGTTTGTCGTGCTGTTTCTTTCCTTTCGCCAAACCTATGTCGCACTTGATCCGACCTTTCAAGTAATGCAGGTTCAACGGCACGATGGTGTATCCAGCCCTGTCGACCTTAGCGATAAGTTTTTTGATTTCCTCGGCGTGTAATAGCAGCTTGCGGGTTCGCACGTTCTGCGGTGTTACATGAGACGACGCTGACAGCAGGGGGCTGATATGCGCACCGAACAGAAAAATTTCGCCGCTTTTGATGATCACGTACGCCTCGTTCAACTGCACCCGCCCGGCGCGAATCGCTTTAGCCTCCCACCCTTCAAGCATGACGCCGGCTTCGTACCGCTCCTCGACAAAGTAATCGTGGAACGCCTTTCTGTTATCGACAATCGTCATGAGTACGTGCTGCTTCCTGGTCCCTTGACCGGTCGGTTAAAATCGCTGGTTTCCGATTCTATCAAACGGTGCTTCATCGATGGCTGTCGTGCACAAATCAGTATTACTCGGCTATAGCGCAGAGCAGATGTTCGCTTTGGTTGACCGGGTCGAGGACTATCCGAAATTTTTACCATGGTGTGGTGGCGTGCTGGTGAAGGAACGCCTTGACGACCGTCTGATAGCAACATTGCAGATTAATTACCATGGTGTGCGACAAAGCTTCACAACAGAAAATACCAATGCTGCGCCGTCGTTAATGAAGATGCGGCTGATCGACGGTCCTTTCAAGTCGCTAGATGGCACCTGGACGTTCAAGGCGCTCCGTGCAGATGCCTGCAAAGTCGATTTCGACTTGAAATATGAATTTTCCAGCAGATTGCTAGAACAACTGATAGGCCCGGTGTTTTCCATGATTGCCAACAGCTTTGTCGACTCGTTCTGTAAACGTGCCGAGGCGATCTATGGCTGATCCGGTGGAGGCGCTCCACTTTCCAGTGCAGGTGGTGTACGCTCCTGCACCGCCCGCTATGCCTTTGCTGGAAACATTGATAGTCGCGCCGAATACCACGATTGCCGAAGTTTTGCGACAAAGTCGTATTACGGCAACCTTGCCCGACCTTGATTTGTCGGCATGCAAGGTCGGCATTTGGGGAAAGATTGTCGAGTGCGAGGCGATCGTGCCAGCACATTCACGTATTGAGATATACCGGCCTCTGATCGCCGATCCGAAGGATGCCCGTCGACGACGCGCCGCGAGCAAGACGCGCTAATATGTTTTTTTATTTGCAACCGTTCATGGCGCGCATCGCGTCGCTGGTCTCCTGTGCACGTTTCTCGTCAGTCAGATAAGTCTTTTCGCCATTTTTATCCATCGTTGCAATGCGTTCCCCGGACTGTAAGCTACGTGCGTAGGCTTGCACCCGCTCGCAATTCTTGGCTTTTGCCGCTGCTTCTTTGGCATCGTCTGCCGTCTTGCGTTCTTTCTCTACCTGCTCGGCTTGACGTTTAGTAAATTCAGCATTTTTTTCCGCAGTGCTCATCGGTGCCTTCGGCGCGTTGGCAGATTGGGTAGCTGTTGCAACGTCGGCACCGGCAGCCACGACCGCAGCCGGTGCAATGCTGGGTGTATCCATGCTCGAATTACGTAATTCCAATCCGGGTTCCTTCATAATCCGGCTTTTCGGAATCGACGATGGCGGTGGCTGATCCGAATACTGTTTGGTGCCCTTCGCATCGATCCAGACGAACTGGGCGGAGGCTGCGCTAATCGTCAAATGCAGGAATGCCAGACAAAGGGACGTTTTAATAATTTTATGATGCATGGAAATTCCTTTAACAGTGCGTTGGTGCAACTAATCTGATTTCGCCATGCAATGCGGACACTGTCAATGCATTGAGGCAAATATAATCATTGTTGGAGGGCAACTGTCCACTGCAGACTACGGAATTGGCGTTTTCTGTATAATTCGATTTTGCGCCAACAGGATTTACCATGCGTCTTCTTCAAAAAGCATTGACTTTCGACGATGTGCTGCTGGTGCCCGCTTATTCTGCCATTCTCCCCAAAGACACTTCGCTCGACACCCGCCTGACCCGCAATATTTCTCTCAAGATCCCGTTGCTTTCTGCTGCGATGGATACCGTCACCGAAGCCCGGTTGGCGATTGCCATGGCGCAAGAAGGCGGGATCGGCATCGTGCACAAGAACCTGACGCCGAAAGAGCAGGCGCGCGAGATCGTTAAAGTAAAACGGTTCGAATCCGGTGTCGTACGTGACCCGATCACCATTCCGCCGACCATGACGATTCGGCAGGTTATCGCGTTGTCGCAGCAGCACGGCATTAGTGGCTTTCCAGTGGTCGAAGGCCGGCAACTCGTCGGCATCATCACTAACCGCGATCTGCGCTTCGAAGAAGATCTGAGTGCGCAGGTGCGGGTGAAGATGACGCCGCGAGAGCAATTGGTTTTCGTCAAGGAAGGTGCCGACCTGACCGAAGCCAAGCGTTTAATGAATAAGCACCGTCTTGAGCGCGTGATGGTGGTCGACGATGCCTTTGAGCTGCGCGGGCTAATTACGGTTAAGGATATCCAAAAGGCAACGGAGCACCCTCTCGCCTCCAAAGACATTCACGGCAAATTACGGGTCGGCGCGGCAGTCGGCGTCGGTGCCGACAACGACGAACGTATCGAGTTATTGGTGGCCGCTGGTGTGGACGTGATCGTGGTCGATACCGCGCACGGGCATTCGCAGGGCGTCTTGGATCGGGTCAAATGGGTCAAACGTCATTTCCCGCAGGTTGAAGTAATCGGTGGCAACATCGCCACCGCAGATGCCGCGAAAGCGTTGGCCGATCACGGTGCCGACGGAGTCAAGGTCGGTATTGGCCCTGGCTCGATCTGCACCACGCGCATCGTCGCTGGGGTGGGTGTGCCGCAAATCACGGCGATTGCCAATGTTTCGCGCGCCCTGGAAGGTACCGGTATTCCCTGTATCGCAGATGGTGGTATTAGATTTTCAGGGGATATTTCAAAAGCGTTGGCCGCTGGTGCCTCGAGCGTCATGATGGGCAGCATGTTCGCGGGCACCGACGAGGCACCGGGCGAAGTGATCTTGTTTCAAGGTCGCAGTTATAAATCCTACCGCGGCATGGGCAGCCTCGGCGCCATGGCGGACGGTTCGGCGGACCGCTATTTTCAAGATGCGGCAAATAACATCGAGAAGTTCGTGCCAGAGGGTATAGAAGGACGGGTGCCATACAAGGGCAGCGTAATCGCCATTCTGTATCAACTGGTGGGCGGCATTCGGCAATCCATGGGTTATTGCGGCTGCAATAGCATCGATGCGTTGCGCGAACGCGCCGAGTTTGTCGAAATCACCTCCGCCGGTATGCGCGAGTCGCATGTGCACGATGTGCAGATCACCAAAGAAGCGCCGAATTATCGGGCCGATTGAACGCCGCTGCGATGTTTTGCCGTTACGACATCTTGCCATTCTCACATCCCACCGTTTTTACATTTTTTGCTTCGACTGACAGGCAATGCACGCAAAAATACTGATTCTCGATTTTGGTTCGCAGGTAACCCAATTGATTGCCCGTCGGGTACGCGATGCAGGCGTTTTTTCCGAAGTGTTTCCGCACGATGTCAGTGACGCATTCGTGCGCGAGTACGGCGCGGCCGGCATCATCCTTTCCGGCGGCCCGAACTCAGTGACCGAGGGCGACACGCCGCGCGCGCCGCAGGCGGTGTTCGAGATGGGCGTGCCGGTGCTGGGCATTTGTTACGGCATGCAAACCATGGCCGCACAACTCGGTGGCGTTGTCGAAAACGGCACATCGCGCGAATTCGGTTACGCCGAAGTGCGTGCGCGCGGCCACATGGCATTGTTCGACCAAATCGCCGATTACACCGATAAAGACGGGCATGGCATGCTCAAGGTGTGGATGAGCCACGGCGACAAAGTCGTAAGCATGCCGCCGGGTTTTACTCGCATGGGTTCGAGCACCAGCTGTGAAATTGCTGCCATGGCCGACGAAACACGCCGCCTGTACGCGGTGCAGTTTCATCCAGAGGTCAATCATACGGTTCAGGGCACAGCGATCCTGCAGCGGTTCGTTCACCAGATCTGCGGTTGCCAATCCGACTGGAACATGCCCGATTACATCGATGAAGCCGTCACCGCCATTCGCACACAGGTCGGTACAGACCATGTGATTCTCGGCTTGTCCGGCGGCGTCGATAGCAGCGTGGCGGCCGCACTGATCCATCGCGCCATCGGCGACCAATTGACCTGTGTATTCGTCGATCACGGCTTGCTGCGCCATGAAGAGGGCGACATGGTCATGCGTATGTTCGCCGATCATCTCGGCGTAAAAGTGATCCGGGTCGATGCGACAGAGCAATTCATGCAGCATCTCGTTGGCGTGACCGATCCTGAAGCCAAGCGCAAAATTATCGGCCGTGAGTTCGTGGAAGTATTCCAAGCAGAGTCGGCAAAAATTACCGATGCAAAATGGCTGGCGCAGGGAACGATCTACCCGGATGTGATCGAAAGTGCCGGCAAGGGTAAGAAAAGCGCACATACGATCAAGAGTCATCATAACGTTGGCGGTCTGCCGGAAACGTTGAATCTGAAGCTGCTCGAGCCGCTGCGTGAACTATTCAAAGACGAGGTTCGCGAACTGGGCGTGGCCCTCGGCTTACCGCACGATATGGTCTATCGACATCCATTTCCCGGCCCCGGACTGGGCGTACGGATACTGGGCGAGGTACGCCAGGAATTTGCCGACCTGTTGCGCCGAGCCGATGCAATTTTTATCGAGGAATTGCGTAACACGCCGGTGTCACAGGTACTCGGCGCAGGCGAGGGCGGCGGTCAACGTACGCCCCACAAGAATTGGTATGAAGCGACCAGCCAGGCATTCGCCGTGTTTCTACCCGTGAAATCGGTCGGCGTCATGGGCGACGGCCGGACGTACGAGTACGTCGTGGCGTTACGCGCGGTGCAAACCATGGATTTCATGACGGCCCACTGGGCGCATCTGCCCTACGATTTGCTGGGCCGAGTGTCCAATCGCATCATTAACGAGGTGCGTGGCATTAACCGGGTGGTGTACGACATCAGCGGAAAACCGCCGGCGACGATTGAGTGGGAATAGATCGTTGCTGTCATTGCCCGACCAACTCGATGTCTAAAAACGAAGCGACATCTTGGCCGTGCAATCGGCCTGGCAGGAATGCCGTGGCTAGAAACATTTTTCGCAAACCGATGGCAAATTCCTCGTCCAGTATCCCGGCCTCGAGGGTCGTTACCTCTGCGACTCGCCCGAAGCGATCGATGTAGATTCGTAGACGCACTGGCAAGCCGCTGGTGACCAATCCTTGTAACGCATCGATGTCGGGCTCCGAGACTGGTGTGGGTCGGCGGTCCATCGCGGTAGACGGCAGGTAAGTAGACGGGTTCGAAATAGGGCGAGTGGGTTGGTTTTGCCCAGACAAAAAATTTCCGTGCTGAAGCGACCGCATTGCGTTCGCTTCGATGAACGTACCGAATCGTGACGAAGATGTCTCTGCGGTTGACTCGGAAGGTAAGGCTGCGCTCCGCACTGGCGGCGCGGTTTCGATCAACCGTACCACCACGGTAGGCAACGGCTCTTGCTTGCCGATGCGAACCGCGGGCGAGACTAGCAAAAGATTCAACCCCGTCAGATGGACTGCCAGCAGGCCCATCGCCAACGTCACCCTGGAAACGTGCGAGTACAACACCGGCCTGTTTCGATCAATCCGCAGTAGGCAATTCACGCCAATTGAGCCGCTTGATATTGGTGCTGGCGTTTCCTGGCCCCTCGATGTTGGTGACTTGAAGCTGATTGTTACCTGCCGTTAGCTTGATCTTGCCATTCAGATTAATGAAGCCGATGTCGGTGACTACACCGGCGAGCTTGGTAGAAAAGGCAATTTTAGTACCGGCCACATCTCTTAGGATGCTTTGGCCGGTGCCGAAGTTCAATCCGAAGACGCGGTTGGTACCGGACGGATTACAGGCATCGCCGTTCGGCAGATTTGCGGCAAATGCGACGACACCGAAGTTCGCCGTCGGGTTGATCGTTACCCGTTCGGCAGCGCCGTTGGAACTCATGCCGAGATCGTAATACCAGCCCAGCGGATTACTCGGCGCAGCACCGATGCCTGTCAGCAGGTTGGTGTTGACGTTGAGATCGGCACGACGCAGCGGAAAGGTGCGATTTGCCGGTAGAGTGGCAGGCGTGTAAAACGAATCGACCGAGCCATCGCCGATTGCATAAAACGATTGCACCTGGCTGCTGGTAATATCACTGTCATCGAGCAGGCGGCCGGTGCCGATCAGCACGTAACGTTTTTTCGTATTCGGTTGGATTTCGATCAACGGCCGCGTGGTAACCGGTTGGCCGTTGCCGGCGGCGTCCCGCAATTCGGCGATCTTGACCGGTGCCGGATAATTGCCTGACGTAGCCGTTAAATTGAGACGCCAGACATTGCCGTGAAGATCGCCTGCATACACGGCGTCGGCTGTACCGTCTGAAAAATCGGTTGTGAAGCCGGAAGCGTAAGTCAGGCCGGCTTGTTTGGTGGCAGAACCGAAGCCGGTCGAGATTTTTTCCAGCAAGGCACCGTTGGCGGGGTTGACGATATAAAAATAGCCGACGCCATCGGCGTTATTGTAGCCAGACGTTAGTACCACGACCCAACCGTACTTTTTGGTTTTCAGTACCGAAGCGTCGCCGTATGAAAAGCCCATGCTCGGATCGGTGAATTCCCATAATACTTTCTTGGCGACTTCCACTTCCGACGTCCAGGATTCGGGACTGGTGATATCGAGGGCATAGTAGCCTTTGCCACCTTTGCCCATGCCGCCGATGAGAACCGAGCGCCAATTCGGTGTGGCGTTGGTGACGCCGTTTGTTCTTGCAAGATCGATGTCGTATGCCGACGGTGTCTGGTCCACCATATAGTGGTGAACAAAATTCGGCGACCCCAGCGAGGCCAATCCGGAAACAGGACCGGAAATAGCCGTTCCGTAAGTAAAACTCGGTATGTAGGCGAACAATTCTTTGCCACCGCCTGCGCCCAGTGATCCGTCGAAGGCGTGCAACATACCGTCGTTGGAACCCACATATACAATGTTCTTGCGGGCGGCATTGGCAATCCGATAAGCGGCATACCCAGGGTTGGTGCTATCAGCAAGAATTGCCTCCGGTGCGCCAACGGCGGCGATCTTGGAATTGACGATATCGCCTAAAAGGAAAGAGCGTGTACGGTAGACACCATTTGCTTTCGATTGCTCGTTGGCACGACTGCCACGCAGGTATTCCAAATATTTTTCTGCGGATTGCGAAGCCGGTGCCACGCCTGGTACAAGGGCGAAGCTTGCATAATTAGTGCGTGCGTCTAGGCCGCCCGCCGACAGGTTGGCTACTCTGAAAGGCACACCTTCACCGCTGGCAGTGCAACATGTAACGATGTTGCGGGTTGTCTGCGCTTCCAAGAGAGTTTTTGCATTCCACACGTTGGTAAAGGTCGGGTTACCTGCGGCATCGAATACGGCGCTGTTGGCGATCACGTCGCCGGTCCAGGAAGCGGCATCATATTTCGACTGATAACTGGCGTTACCGGAGGTGTTCACACGCGCAGATGTCGCTGAAAATGCCGTTGTGGCTTCTTGCAATTGACTAGCGATGTTTTGAAAGGCTGTTTCGAGTCCTCTGACCATGTCGTCGGCTACGCTGGCATCATAATAATTATCAGGTCGCTTGTCGCCGCCGATGGTGTCGGAGCCGGTTCGCCACATGGCATCCGTCAGTGGCGTGGTGCCGGCACCGACGGTTAGCGTATTGAATGCATTGCTCGCTGCATACGGCTTGAAATCCGCCGGAACCTTGAAGCCGCCATATTTGGTGGCCATGTAGAAAGCGTTGCCGTTCTTGGCGCGGTATCCGGATTCCAATACGTCGAGCCAGAAGGTCGTGATCGTCTGGATATTGGTTTTACCGCCGCTGGTGTTCTTGAAGTCGTTTGGCCGGATGTCGCGGGTATGGGAATCGTAGGCCAGGCCAGCGATGAAATAGGTGGCGTTGTTACTGACGAACGAAGAACCAAAGTTATTGATGCCTTCCAGTGTACCGACCATGTCTGTCGCCGCTTTGACGTCCACCGTTGTGTCGGCAGCTACTTCAGTGGGCATTGCCGGCTCGTTAGCGCGGATCGTGCTGCCGGGTAGATTCGCATCCCGGTGGGTGTTGGTGTCGCCAATGCCAAGGATGAAATTTTTCTGGCATGAATACAGGATCGGATCGACCCAGTTCGTAACAACCGGAAAGCCATCCTTATAAACGACGGCGTTGGCGGTATTGTTGCCGAGATTCGAATAAGTAGCGACATTGCCGAGATTCTTGAAATAACGAATCGCGCCGTAATACATTTCACTGATCGGATCATATGTTTTATAGCTGCCGGTGGCTTGCCCGAACTTATTCAAATAATTTAGTACGCCGCTGTTGCTGACACTACTGGCTGCCGCATCGGCGGAATCCGGGTTGACCATAAACGTACCATCCGCCGCCGACCATTCGGTGGCACCATTGGCGGCAACGGGCTGGCCGGGAATCGCTTTCGTCGGGCCGACGAATTTCATCGGTGCACGCAGCACGCCGCCGTCCCGATTGATGTCGCCGTCGTTCAGATAGCCGAAAGCACCATAGCGAATGCGTGTAGCATATTTTTGCATCAATCCTTCGGGCTTGAAATTACTGCCGTATTTTTTACAATTCGATTCCACGCCCGGCGTCGGATTACAGACCTGGACTCGCACAACAACCTCGTAGACATCATTTTGCCTCGCCGCGGGTGACGATTGTGCGCTTTGCGCTATATAGGCTATCGGATTGTTTGCGGACAGATCACCTGCGGCGGTTATACGCAGTCGGTTGCCCAGGCCCCAAATCGCACTGGTGACATTGTTAAAATTGAAAGGCGTGGCACTATTTACCAGCGACGCCGAATCGCCCGATGCTGGAAGCCGCTTTCTAGGCGCATTGCTTGTTTCGGAGCCTTGTCTGGCACCCCAGGCTTTTTCGAGAATCGTATTGGATGCGGTATCGACGGCGCGGTAGCCGCCGGTTAGTGCCGAGCGAAACGAATCGATGGTCTGCATCGATGCCCAGTTGAGCCAGTTGCCGCTCCACAGCGGCTTGGTAGCGGTGCTGGCACAGACGTGAGACGACGCCATGACCTGTGGTTCAAAATAGCTATTGCCGGGGTTGAGCGTGTTGTAATTGTATTGATAGCATTTTTCCGGATCGAAGTATCCGAGATACGTACTGGCAGCGGTGTACGGCGTAGTCGAAGCTTTGTAGGAAGCGCTGATGGCTGTCGGGAACTCGACTGAGAGCGCTAGCAGTAAATTGCCGGGCACGGTTGCCGACGTCGACAGTGGCTGATCGGCCAGATCGATCACCGCCTGACAAAATGCCGGTAGCGCCGTCATACCTGCGAATGCCACGCAGAATGCTCGAAATGCAGGTTTCATCGAGAACGGCACATGTGGCTGGGTGGTCATGAGGTGCTCCTGGTAGGTTCGACAGCGTCGCTTACATCGATACGGTGGACTGGACGTAGGTCTGGGTATTACGCGGGCCGGTCACGCGCACGCTGATGCGGTACACCGGCAACATGCCGCCGCCGGCGCGACGAATCCAATTGGTGCCGTTCTTGTCGATATCGAGCGAGGAAATAGCGCAATTAGCGGTGGTTGAGACACCACCGGCACTGCACATACGGTCGATTACATAGCGAATCTGAATGTTTGTGCTGCTATCGACAAGATCGGTACCGGCCATGCCACTGGCTTGCCATGCGGCTTCGTCGATGAGAATAATCGGAATACCGTGGCTGTTCGACGCCAGCGTCGTCGCCGAGTAATTGTTGTCCAGTGAATTTGCTTGCCGAACCGAGTCGAATTCCAGAGCGCCGGCAGGCGATACAGACGCGACGGCGCGGGCGATCCCTCTTTCGGCCTGATTTACCAGGTCACGTTTGAAAGCCATATTGCCTGCCAACGTTTGGGCTGTATCGAAAGAGCGCACTAATGCAACGCTGCCGATGAGTAGTAATACCACTGCGATCATGGTGAACAGAACGATCACACCTCGCTGGCGTTTAGGTATCTGCCGCTGTTTGACTGAGGCACTTGCTAATCGGGATGGTTGCGCATACATGATCGACCCTCTCCTTTTCATTCGAGCAGCAATGTATTGCGAAGGGGAACGGTGGTCTCGACCGTACGGTAGCGAAAATTTTGCTCGCTGGCTGCCAGTGGCCGGGTGTAGGTAAAGCCGGCCAAATCGGAAAACAAGGTCAGTGGCCCGCTGCTGGCCGGTGGCGTCGTGACTTTTTCAGGGAGAGACGTACGCAGGATCAGGCCGAGCCTGATCGCTTTGATCGAGCGCAGGGCCACTAACGAAGCGGCGCTGCCGCTTTGCAGGGCCGCGACGGTGTATGCACCGGTACCGGGATCGGCCCAGGTTTCTACCCGGCCGTCGCCATCGAGATCAACGCCGTACAGCGCATGCATTTCAAAAATTCCATCCGCCACTTCTTGGGGGGTATCGTAGGCACCCATCTGCAGCAGGTCGTAGCTGAACAACGTGTTGTTGTCGCCGACACCGTACAGGGAAAAAATTGGAGGATTGGCCGAGGTCGCCGAGCCGAGACTCAACACATTCGCCAAGGTGGAATATGTGGTCAAATCGCTGCCGGCAATCGGGTTGGCCCGATAATCGCCGGCAAGCGCCAGGGCTCCCGGTGTCGCTGCAGAATCGAAGGTCGGTGCGACTTGCTGAATCATACAGGGCGTGGGGCCGGCCGGGCCGGGTGTATCGCCCACTAGAATCATGTCGTCTTTTTGAAATGAAACCGTATTTTGAAGCGTGATTTTCGACGCTGTAGCGGGCGCGGTAAATAAAGTCGATACTTCTCCCAGACCTGCCGCGCCAGCCATGACGATCAGCACGTCCGAACGCGCCGATGCCACACCGGCCGCACTAACATTCGGTGTCGTGGCATTTTTGGCGATCATTACCGGTGCCAGACGATAACTACCGCCTAATGCAGTATTCATCGCCTGAAAGGGTTGCGACATTGCTCCTTGAAAAGGCAGGATGGTGCCGGCCGAGACAAGGCTGGCCCGGAGCGGGCAACCGTAGGTGAAATCTGCGCTGTGGGTAAATCCGGAGCCGGCGCTGCGCAGTATTTTATCCAGTGTATAAGTAGCATAGGTACCGACTTGATTAAGATCGTTTACCGAAGTCATGGTGCGCTTGCGTCCTTCGCTACCAGCCAACGCCGAAAAAATCGCCAGCGACATCAGCAAAGAAATCGTGATCGCAACCATCAGTTCGATCAACGACAATCCTCTTTGTGATGCGCTGGCAACGTGCGGTGTCATGGCATGGTCACCTGGGTTTTGTATCGACTGTCCTGGTCTGACACTTTGCGAAACGGCGCACGCCATATGATTTCGACCGTGACCACACCGTTGGCGTCAGGAAGACTGATGTCGCCCCTTGACCCCGGCAAGCCCGACACAGCCTCATCTCTAACCCGTGCTTCCCACGCGGCAGTCGTGGCCGGCGGCAGCGACAAATTTTTTTGTGTCCACATCGTGCTGATGATTTCATTGGCCAGCAATGACGCACGGCTACGGTCTTCGGCGTCGGTAGATGCCTGAACTGCTCGTGCCTGCAGCGCAATCAGACCGAGGAAGGCAAACGAGAAAATGAGTAGCGAGACCAGTACCTCGATCAGGCTCATGCCGGATTGTCGTTTTTCGTAAGAGTAGGGTCGCTTCATGATTTCAGCATCCGTCTGGCGCTGCAGATAGTAATCGGGCTGTGTCGCACATGCGAATCTTTCCAGCGGCACTGACCTGTAACCGTAACGTTCGGTCGGCACCAGTTTTGGTGACATCAAATGTGGTCCGAGATGCCGGTGCCGCGCAACTGGCGGCGCCCGGCAAGCCGGTAGCATTATTGGCTACTGCACGACCTATCGAGTTGAAGCAAATAACTGCGGGGCCTCTGATGGTTGTGCCGGCAGTACGCGCGCCGAATTGGCCGCCCTGAACGTACGGATCGATAACTACTTCGCCGGGCACGGCCGGGAGCACCTGTACATACCAGTATGTTCCGTCGTCACTCGGCGCCGCGCCCTCTGCCGGGGTATCGTTGGTCAAAACGAATGCAGTCTGGCGGCTGCGCCGTATCGCCTCAGCCTGGGCAGTGCGTAAGCCGTTTTGCAGCGCCTCGGCCGTCGAGCGAACTTTGGCATTGTTGATTGCGTTGTTCATCGTTGGAATACCCAATGCCGATAGGGTTGCCAGCACGGCAACCGTAATGAGAAGTTCGATCACGGTAAAACCGTGATGCGGTTTCTTGGCTAGGTACACGCGTCACCTTTCTTCATGATCCAGCAGGGAAACGAGCCGCCACCCCATTCCGTGCTCATCGTCGAAGACTGAGTGCCAGCACTATCGATGCGATACTCGAAACCGTTGGTCAAAGGAGTTTTGCCGGTTGCTGTCGCCGTAAAGCCGGAGGCTGGGGTGCCAATCACGCACGTATACGTAAATTCCTTTAAGACTGGAAGCCTGGACGTGTCGCAGGGCGAGATGATCGTGCTGGATGCGTTTGCATAGCCACGGTTGTCCTGGTAATACTGTTCCATCGACGTACGCAGCGCCAGCAAGGTGTTGCTGGCTTCGATCAACCGACCTCGCTGGACGTATGAAGAATAGCTCGGGTAAGCGATCGCCGACAAAATGCCGACGATCGCCACGGCGATCAACACTTCAATGAGTGTAAAACCAGTGCTTTTTGAAGACCTTGACATAATTGAAACACTGCGCATAGTTGCTCCCTATCATCGCTGTAACATACACCAACTGTTGCTCGTAAGCTAGTTTTTCTGCCGGAAAAAGGTTTTTCAGCGCGGTTTTTAAGGCAAAACACCTCAAAATTCTTAAAATTCCATAAAGCCGATTGTGCAAAATATATTGAAATGTATTTAGAGCATCGGTGACTCGGTACAGCCGAGACGGCTTGCATTAGATGTAAAATTGCGCATCTCAAATAGCCAAGTAAACCGGAAATTTTTAGAACAACCGGGCATCTGAGGCCAACCAATTTGGTACCCACGACTTGAGTTACAGCATAAAAGAAATGTTTTACACATTGCAGGGAGAAGGCGCGAATGCCGGCCGCCCTGCAGTGTTTTGTCGTTTTTCCGGCTGTAACCTCTGGAGCGGGCGGGAAATCGACCGCGCTACGGCGATCTGCCGGTTTTGCGATACGGATTTCGTCGGTACGGACGGCGAGGGCGGCGGTAAATTTGCCGCCCCCGATCTGCTAGCCGATGCGATCAACGCCCTGTGGCCTACCACTTATCTGCCCAGTAAATTCGTGGTGTTCACCGGTGGCGAACCGCTCTTGCAGCTCGACACCGACCTGATCGACAGCGTACATGCGCGCGGCTTCACCATTGCAATCGAAACCAACGGCACATTGCCCGTGCCTGCGGGCGTCGATTGGGTTTGTGTCAGCCCGAAGGTCGGCAGTGCGTTGAATGTGCTGACCGGCGACGAACTGAAAGTGGTCGTGCCGCAGTTCGGCCAGTCATTAGCCGATTATGAAAACCTCGCATTCCGGCATTTCTACGTGCAAGCAATGGATGGTCCGGTGCAAGACGCCAATATTCGTCTGGCAATCGAGACGTGCAAACGCAATCCGCAATGGAAACTGAGCTTGCAGACGCATAAACTATTGCAGATACCGTAATGCTGACGATTACCCGTAAGCTCGAATTCGACGCCGGCCATCGCATCCCGGACCACAACAGCCAATGCCGCAACCTGCACGGCCATCGGTACACATTGCTCATTTCCTTGACCGGCAACGTGATCGAAGACGATGGTCGTCCCGACAACGGCATGATCATGGACTTTTCCGATGTCAAGGGCGTAGCGAAGGCACACCTGGTCGATTTATGGGATCACGCATTTCTGGTCTACCGTGGCGACCGGGTCGTACGCGACTTTTTGGAATCTTTACCCGACCACAAAACGGTCGTGCTGGAGCGCGTGCCGACCGTAGAGAACCTGGCCCGTATCGCTTTCGATATCCTGCAGCCGTTGTACGTTGATTCGTTCGGTCGCAGCTTATGCCTGACCGGCCTGACCTTATATGAAACACCGAATTGCTGGGCCGAGATCACGGCATGAACGACGAGTTGTTCATGCGCTTGGCAATCGATCAAGCGCACAATGCCTGGACGCTCGGTGAAGTACCGGTTGGCGCATTGGTTGTCAAAGACGGGGTCGTGCTGGCGACCGGCTTCAACCAACCGATCGGCACACACGACCCGACCGCTCACGCCGAAATCATGGCGCTACGTGCTGCAGCCTCGATACTCGGTAATTATCGGCTGCCGGGGTGCACCTTATACGTCACGCTCGAGCCGTGCGCCATGTGCGCCGGTGCCATGATGCACGCACGCCTGGAACGGGTGGTATTCGGTGCTGCAGATCCAAAGACCGGCGCTTGTGGTTCGGTCGTCGATTTGTTCAGCCAGCCGCTATTGAATCATCACACCGTGATGACGCCAGGTGTTCTGGCTGAAGCATGCGGAGCAATGCTGAAAGATTTTTTCATAGAACGCCGCACCCAGATGCGGCGTTCGCCTGCTTCTGCGCCGTCGCAGGCGTCTGATTTGGCGGATGGGCCGGATTGGGCGATTCCAGGATGAGCGCCACAAAGGTGACTTCGACGGAGGTGCGCTCGATAGAAGCGTGCCCGACCAAGCCTCCGGTGGTCGTGGCAATCGTAGCGCCCGGCGGATACGCTGCCGACCAGGCTGGCCTGGCGCGCGCCGATGCGTTGTTGGTCTCGCAAGGTTGCGCCGTGCGGCATTACGACGACCCGAGTGCCCGGTATCAGCGCTTCGCCGCCACCGATACCGAACGCCTCCACGGTTTGCACGCTGCTGCGCGAGACCCTGAAGTCGAAGTAATCATCGCGCTGCGCGGAGGCTACGGCTTGTCGCGCCTTTTACCCAAAATCGACTTCGCGCTACTTGCGGGCAGTGACAAGCGGTTCGTTGGACACAGCGACGTCACCGCCCTGCACATGGGCCTGCTGTGCCACGGCGCAAAAAGCTTTGCCGGGCCGATGATTTGCAACGATTTTTCTAGCGAAGACGTGAGTGCGATGACCATGCAGGATTTTTGGCATTGCTTGCACGGGCCGATCCATACTGTTCGATTCGATAGCGACGACACGGCAGAATCGGTCGCTGCGATCGATGTCCAGGGCATGCTATGGGGGGGGAATCTTGCGATGATGGCGCACCTGGTCGGCACGCCTTATTTGCCAGCGATCGATGGCGGCATACTTTTTCTGGAGGATGTCAACGAGCACCCGTTCAGGGTCGAGCGCATGTTGTTGCAGCTGCTGTACGCCGGTGTTCTCGAACGTCAGGCGGCAATCGTGCTGGGTGACTTCTCCGGTGGGCGCACCGGGGACTACGACAACGGCTACGATTTTTCAGCAATGCTGGCATTCATGCGTTCGCACACAAGCGTGCCGATCCTGACCGGGCTGCCATTCGGTCACATTGCCGATAAAGTCACGCTGGCCGTCGGCAGTGCAGCGCATCTGCAGGGAAGCAACCGGCAGTTCCATCTCTCGATGCGACATTACCCGGCCTTAGCTTTGGTGCCGGATTGAGTACCGACTCGGGCCGGGGCCGATGCAGGCGCAGCTAAATCGATTGGACCCGCAACGTCAGCTCCAGCTTCATCGACTGCCGGTGTTCCAAGATACGTAATCCAGGCCGTTGCGGCATATGAAACGCGTCGATGGGATGCGTGATCGGTTCCAGGCAAAAGAAATCGAGCCCGGGTGGGCGGTACATCAATGCATAACCGTCGCAATCTCGCATCGAAAATTCGATTTCCATGCCACGCGAGGGATAGGTAATGGTCGCCTGCCCATCCCACCCAGTGAAGCAATGGTCGATCATCGGCCCTTGCAGGAGCGCCGGTTCGCGGTAATCAAAGGTTGGCGGCAAGGTATCGCTATGTGCCACCGGCATCGGATCGGTGTCCGATAGCCATAGTCCGTCGCACTGCATCTGCAGCAGGGTGTCGGCATCGCGTAAAAAATACGGGTGCAGGCCGAGGCCGTAAGGTAAAGATTTTTTGCCGAGATGCGTTACGCTTAAAGTGATGGTCAACCCGTCCGCATGTAAATCGAAATGCTGTCGGGCACGATAATGATACGGATCGCCGCCGGCATGGCGCGATTCGATATGCAAGGTTGCTTCATTATGGCGCTCGCTGTCATGCACCTGCCAAGGTTGGAGCCAGCCGTCGCCGTGGATCGGGTAGGGTTCACCGGCGCGATTTGGCACGATCGGGTAGTAAACCTCGTCGTGGGTGAAGCCGCCCTTGCCGATCCGATTCGACCAAGGTACCAGCGGGAAGCATGCAAAAGTGAAAGCATCGACGCTGGCTCGGTTCCATGGCCTTAGAACCGGCACCCAAACACCGCCAACCAGCGTTTCCCAACTAGCGATACTGGCACCGAGGGTCGGCAGTAATTGCAGGCGCTGGCGGTCTGTTGTGACTTCGAGCGATGGATGGGTTTCGGTGCTTATCATCATGTCGCGTGCCTATACGGTCGGGTTCGAACTTCTGAAATCCTCTAGCGCCGGATGGTAAAATATCCGGTTACGTAAATCAATCGCAAATCGATTAAACATTAATCGCAACGCTTTTTCGCAAGAGGTTTTAATTCGTGTTATCTACCGCCAACATCACCATGCAGTTCGGTCCCAAGCCGCTGTTCGAAAACATTTCCGTCAAGTTCGGCGACGGCAATCGATATGGCTTGATCGGTGCCAACGGCTGCGGCAAATCGACGTTCATGAAAATCCTCGGCGGCGACCTCGAACCCTCCGCCGGCACCGTCATGCTCGATACCAACGAGCGCTTGGGCAAGCTGCGCCAGGATCAGTTCGCCTTCGAAGAAATGCGCGTGCTCGACGTCGTCATGATGGGGCATACCGAAATGTGGGCGGCGATGTCCGAACGCGACGCCATCTATGCCAATCCGGAAGCGACCGACGATGATTACATGTTGGCCGCCGATCTCGAAGCCCGTTTTGCGGAATTCGACGGTTACACCGCCGAAGCTCGAGCCGGCGAGCTGTTATTGGGCGTCGGTGTCTCCATCGACCAGCACCAGGGCCCGATGAGTAATGTCGCGCCAGGCTGGAAATTGCGTGTACTGCTGGCGCAGGCATTATTTTCGAATCCGGACATCTTGCTGCTGGACGAGCCGACCAACAATCTCGACATCAACACCATTCGCTGGCTCGAAGATGTGTTGAACGAGCGCAATTCGACCATGATCATCATTTCCCACGACCGCCATTTTTTGAATCAGGTCTGTACCCACATGGCCGATATGGATTACGGCACGCTGAAAGTCTATCCCGGTAATTACGACGACTACATGCTGGCGTCTTCCCAGGCACGGGCGCAGCAATTGTCGGTAAATGCCAAGGCCAAGGACAAGGTCGCGGAATTGCAAGACTTCGTACGTCGGTTTTCTGCGAACAAATCCAAGGCACGCCAAGCAACTTCTCGTGCCAAGCAAATCGAAAAAATCAAGGTCGAAGATGTCAAGCCGTCTTCACGTGCCAATCCTTTCGTGCGCTTCGATGGAGAAAAGAAATTGCATCGCCAGGCGGTAGAAGTGCAGGCCCTGTCGAAATCTTACGATCAGCCGATTTTTCGCGACTTCAATGCGATGATCGAGGCCGGTGAAAAGATTGCCATCATCGGTGCCAACGGCGCTGGCAAGACCACGCTACTGCGCACCCTGGCGGCCGATGTCACTGGTCTGCCGCCGGATAGCGGCAATACCAAATGGGCCGAACACGCCAACGTCGGCTACATGCCCCAGGACCCGACCGAAGACTTCGCGTCGGACAAAACCTTGACCGATTGGATCGATCAATGGACCAAGGAGGGCGACGATGACCAGGCAGTGCGTTCGATACTCGGGCGGCTGTTATTCGGTGGCGAAGATGTAAAGAAATCGGTGAAGGTACTGTCGGGTGGCGAGAAAGGCCGGATGATGTACGGCAAGCTGATGCTTGGACGACATAACGTGATGCTGCTGGACGAGCCGACCAACCATATGGATATGGAATCGATCGAGTCCCTCAATATCGCGTTAGAGAAATATGCCGGTACCCTGATATTCGTGTCGCACGACCGGGAATTCGTTTCTTCCCTTGCCACGCGCATCCTGGAAGTCAAGGAAGACCGTATCGTCGATTTTCAGGGCACGTATGAAGAATATCTGAGCAGCCAGGGAATCGAATGATTTTTAGTATGGATGCGTCAGTCGCCAAGCGCGAATAATTGATCCAGCCGGTTACGCAAGCTGCGTTCCAGTTCCGGCCCCTTCGACTTCAGTACCGCCTCCAGGTAAGGGTCGCGCAGGGCGCGTAGATCAGCAATCGTCGAGGCTCTTTCTACTTTGAGTTGCATGGTGAAGCCACGCAAGCCGATGGCACTGCGGATGGTTTCGGTGAAAAAACTCGTGATCGCTTGAAATTGCGATTCACCCGATCGCAGCGGGCCTTCATCATCTGTAGCGATGCGATCAATCGCCGAATCTGGTGCAGCCGTCTGGGTGGCCGACTTGTCAGTAGTATCGTTGGTATCGTTGGGCCCGGCAGGCGAAGTGGCCGGTGCATCGGTCGTTGTGGTTATCTCGGTCGCTAAATTCGCTTTAACGAGAGGCAGCGGCTGAGTTGCTGGTATCGGCGCTGGCTCTGTTGGCGCCACTGCATCAGCCGCCGTTGCTAGTGGTTCAGCCTGTTGAATGAATTCGCCTTTAAGCAACTCGTCGAGCGCGTTTTTGTCTAAACCCAGTCCCGCGACTTTCGCCATCAATTCGACGACGTCGCGTTTGCCATCCACTAGCAGCAGCAATGTTCTCAACCGTGGGGCAATGTGATGCTGGCGGGTGGCAATTTCCTCTCGCCCTTTAGCAGTTTTATCGAAGATTGTTGTCGTTGTTATCATCGTTGTCGTTCCTGCTGTTGCTGGGAAAGCAGAGGGTATCGGATAAAATGAGGGCCAAGCGTCATGCGTTAAGGTACGTCAGATAGTGTCTAAGTGCAACTTATTGTTGTTCACATTCCACCTGCATGTTGCATTCATAAAGATTCGATAAAAATTTACCCATGACATCTACGCAAATCAAAACTATCGAGTTCGAGCGTCCGCAAATTAGCGTTGGCGGCAGTTGTACCGCCAACGCCTGGGCGCGTGTGCCCGAGATACCTAGCATTGCCGAGCGAGGCGCTTTGAAAGCGCGCGCCCGCGAACTGCTGACAGCGCGGCAGGCAGTACTGGTGGCGCATTATTACGTCGATGCCGACCTGCAAGATCTGGCCGAAGAGACTGGTGGTTGCGTATCGGATTCACTCGAGATGGCGCGCTTCGGGCGGGATCATCCCGCTACAACATTGGTGGTCGCCGGTGTGAAATTCATGGGAGAGACGGCGAAAATTTTAAGCCCCGAGAAGCAGGTGCTCATGCCGGATCTGGATGCGACGTGTTCGCTCGATCTAGGTTGCCCGGCGGATGAATTTTCGGCTTTCTGCGACGCGCACCCTGACCGTACAGTCGTGGTGTATGCCAATACCAGCGCGGCGGTCAAAGCCCGTGCCGACTGGATGGTGACGTCGTCGATCGGCCTGGATATCGTCGCGCATCTGCATGCACAGGGTAAAAAAATTCTTTGGGCACCGGACAAGCATCTGGGAAATTACATCCAGAAAAAAACCGGAGCCGATATGCTGCTCTGGCAGGGCTCGTGCCTGGTGCATGACGAATTCAAGGCAATCGAATTGGCGTTAATGAAACAGGCGCATCCGCTGGCTAAAGTGCTGGTGCATCCTGAATCGCCGGAGGCAGTCGTTGCGCTTGCCGATGTGGTCGGCTCGACTTCACAGCTGATCGCAGCGGCGCAGTCCTTGGATGCACCGGAGTTCATCGTTGCCACCGACAACGGAATCTTGCACAAGATGAAGCTGGCGGCACCGGGAAAAATTTTCTACGACGCACCGACATCCGGCAACAGCGCAACGTGCAAGAGTTGCGCGCACTGTCCATGGATGGCCATGAACGGCCTGCGCAATCTGGTCGAGGTACTGGAAACCGGCCGCAATGCGGTGCAAGTTGAACCGGACATTGCACGTAAAGCTGTGCTTTGCATTGATCGCATGCTCGACTTTGCAGCGCAGCGCCGTGCCAATGTGCGTCCGCTGGCTGACCTGGCGAAGGAAGCAGCACTGTTTTCCGGGATTGGTCCGGCATGACCGGGATTCGCATGAATACTGGCACACTGATCAATGTCTACGCGCCGTTCGATGCTGCTTTGCAAGCGGCTTTCGATCACAGCATCGCTGTAGCATTGGAAGAGGATATCGGTAGCGGCGATCGTACCGGTCTGCTGGTACCGGCCGAGACACGTGTGAAGGCGCGCGTCCTGGTGCGCGAGAATGCAGTACTGTGCGGCGCTCCATGGTTCGAAGCGGTAATGCATGCGCTGGATGCATCGATTCGAATCGACTGGCACCATGCCGAAGGTGCGCGCATGCGTGCCGACGATATCGTGTGCCTGATCGAGGCTCCGGCGCGTGCGTTACTCACTGCAGAGCGCAGCGCCTTAAATTTCATGCAACTGTTATCTGGCGTCGCCACGGCAACGCGGCAATATGTCGATACGATCGCCGGCACCGGTGCATCGATCCTCGACACCCGCAAAACCCTGCCGGGATTGCGGCTCGCACAGAAATACGCGGTCCGGGTCGGTGGCGGGAAAAATCAACGCTTGGCACTCTACGACGGCATTTTGATCAAGGAAAATCATATTGCCGCCGCTGGCGGCATCGCCCGGGCCATGGCAGCTGCACATGAGCGCAGTGGTGGCACACCCATCCAGATTGAGGTTGAAAGTCTGGAGCAACTACAGCAGGCGCTCGGTGCCGGTGCAGTATCTGTCTTGCTCGATAACTTCGATTTAGCCGCGATGCGCGAGGCGGTCGCATTGAACGCCGGCCGGGCAACATTGGAGGCTTCGGGCGGCATCAACATGGAAACCGTGCGAGCCATCGCCGAAACCGGTGTCGACCGGATTTCTATCGGCAGTTTGACCAAGGATATACAGGCAACCGATTATTCGCTGCGCATTCTCGGTACCGCTACCTAAGCCAAGTAATCGTCGGGATAACGATAGGATAGCAATGGGAGGGGTTATCGCCGCGTCGGTGACAAGACACTGGGCATGGCTTTCGGCAATGTCTGCGGATAATCGCGGCTAAAGTGCAGTCCACGACTTTCTCGGCGTGATAGGGCACTGTCTACGATCAGGGAAGCCACATCGACCAAATTGCGTAATTCCAATAAATCCCGTGTGATCCGAAAGTGCGCATAATATTCGTCGATCTCCTCGCGCAGCAGACGTATGCGGTGCGCCGCCCGTTCCAGGCGCTTCGTCGTACGCACGATACCGACGTAATTCCACATGAAGCGGCGCAACTCTTCCCAGTTGTTGGCAATCACCACTTCTTCATCGGCATCCGTGACCCGGCTTTCATCCCAGGCCGGCAGCGGCAAATGTTTTTGCCGTGGTTGACCTTCGATAAACTGCGCGGCGGCACGCCCTAGTACCAGGCACTCCAGTAAAGAGTTGCTGGCGAGTCGATTCGCACCGTGCAAGCCCGTACATGCGGTTTCACCGACGGCATACAAACCCGGTAGGTCCGTGCGTCCAGCCAGATCGGTGACGATACCGCCGCAGGTATAGTGCGCCGCCGGTACCACCGGAATCGGCTGGCGAGTGATATCGATGCCGAACGCCAGGCAGCGCGCCAAGATATTCGGAAAGTGCTCTTGCAAAAATTCGGGAGATTTGTGGCTGATGTCCAGATCGACGTAATCCAACCCACGTTTCTTCATTTCGGCGTCGATCGCTCTGGCCACGACATCGCGCGGCGCCAGTTCGGCGCGCTCGTCGTGGGTGGACATGAAGCGCATACCCGCCTGCGCGCCGGCGGACTCCGGCAATTTCAGTAGACCGCCTTCCCCCCGGACTGCTTCGGTGATCAGAAACGATTTCGCATACGGATGGAACAGACATGTCGGATGGAACTGAATGAATTCCATGTTCGAGATGCGGCAACCGGCGCGCCAGGCCATGGCGATGCCGTCGCCGGTCGCAGTATCCGGGTTGGTTGTATAGAGATAGACCTTGCCGGCACCGCCGGTCGCCAGGACGGTATGCTCGGCTGCAATGGTGAGCACTTTGCCAGTTTCGACGTCTTGTACATACAAACCCAGGCAACGTGGAGTCGGCGTGGGTGCACTGAGCTTGCTGGAGCTGATCACATCGATGGCGTAATGCTGTTCCAGCAGAGTGATGTTCGGATGGCTACGGACTTTCTGCTCCAGCGTCACCTGCACTGCATGGCCGGTCGCATCCGCAGCATGAATGATCCGCCGTTGGCTGTGGCCACCTTCACGCGTCAAATGGAACCCCAACTCAGCCGTATCGTCGCGCGTGAAAGGCACGCCTTGGGCGATCAGCCAGTCGATGGCGGCACGGCCTTGCTCGACGATTGCGCGGGTCGCCGTTTCGTCGCACAAACCTGCACCGGCAACCAAAGTATCTGCAATATGTTCGGCATGGCTATCGCCGGAATCGAGGACTGCGGCAATGCCGCCTTGCGCCCAGTCGCTGGCACCATCGAGCAGAGCGCG
Source organism: Pseudomonadota bacterium (assembly GCA_040385645.1). Classification (GTDB taxonomy): domain Bacteria; phylum Pseudomonadota; class Gammaproteobacteria; order Burkholderiales; family Burkholderiaceae_D; genus JANXSS01. Next base: position 90,567 of record JAZKGZ010000013.1, on the reverse strand, counting down.
CTTTGATACGACCACGACCTTACGAGACTCGGCCAGATGCAGCGCGACCGACAAGCCGGCCAAGCCACTGCCAACGATGGCAACGTCAAATTTCATTGAATAATAGGTCTGGTGAATGAGAGCATTACTATAGACCAATTATCCAGTCTACTCATTCGCACCATTTTTAAATCACTCATTCGAATAATTCATCAATCGCAGAAACAACATTGATCGCCGGACGATCCGGCAGTGGGAAGAACGATAAACCTGGCAATAGAAAAAGCCGCCAGCAACATGCCTGGCGGCTTGAATACTCATTACCTAAATACTTACTTCACCGAAAAATCGGCAGCATAGATATCGTTATCTTTGGTTTCTTTCACGAACAGCATGCCGATGACGAACGTGATCAAGGCGATGACGATCGGATACCAGAGGCCGTAATAGATATCGCCCTTGTAGGCAACCAAAGCAAAAGCCGTCGTTGGCAACAAGCCACCGAACCACCCGTTACCGATATGGTACGGCAGCGACATCGAGGTGTAACGGATACGGGTCGGGAACATCTCGACAAGCATCGCCGCGATCGGCCCGTACACCATCGTCACGTAGATCACCAGAATAACCAGCAGCAAAAGCACCATGGGCTTATTCATCTGAGCAGGGTCGGCCTTGCTCGGGTATCCGGCAGCCTTGATGGCACCGCCCAACTCTGCCTTGAATGCCTTGTCTTTGGCGGCAGCGTCTTCCTTGGATAGCCCGGTTGCTTCGTAGCTTTGAATGACCTTATCGCCGATTTTTACCTGAGCGACAGAGCCGGCCGGGGCTGCTTCGTTGACGTAATTCACTGATGCATTGGCCAACACCGTTCGCGCAATGTCACAAGACGACGTGAACTTCTTGGTACCTGTCGGGTTGAACAGGAATTGGCACTTGCTCTGATCGGCGACGACAGTCACCGGCGAGCTTTGCAAAGCTTTTTCCAGTGCTGGATTGGCAAAATGCGTCAGCCCAGCGAAGATCGGAAAATATGTCAGCGCTGCGATCAGACAGCCGGCCATGATGATCATCTTGCGGCCGATACGATCCGACAAGCTGCCGAACACCAGAAAAAACGGTGTGGCGATCAGCAAGGCCATGGCGATCAAGATATTGGCAGTGGGGCCATCGACTTTCAGCGTCTGCGTCAGGAAGAACAACGCATAGAACTGGCCGGTGTACCACACCACAGCCTGACCAGCGGTCAAGCCGATCAGCGCCAAGATCACGATCTTCAGATTACGCCACTTACCGAACGCCTCCGACAACGGTGCCTTGGAGGTCGTGCCTTCAGCCTTCATTTTGGCGAAAGCCGGCGACTCGTTCATCGACAGCCGGATCCAGACCGAAATCGCCAGCATGAAAATCGACAGCAGGAACGGGATGCGCCAGCCCCAGTCGGCAAATGCTTCTTCGCCGATCGCGGTACGCACGCCCAGGATAACCAGCAGCGACATGAACAGACCCATCGTCGCCGTGGTTTGAATCCAGGAGGTGAACATGCCGCGCTTACCTTCAGGCGCATGCTCGGCGACATACGTTGCCGCGCCACCGTACTCGCCACCCAGAGCCAGACCTTGCAGAATGCGCAGGGTGATCAGAATGATCGGTGCAGCGATACCGATGGTTGCATAATTGGGCAACAGGCCGACCAGAAAGGTCGATACGCCCATGATGACGATGGTGACTAGAAACGTGTATTTGCGCCCGATCATGTCGCCGAGACGACCGAATACCAATGCACCGAACGGTCGGACGATAAAACCTGCGGCAAAAGCCAGCAGAGCGAAAATGAAGCCGGTGTTAGGGTCGGTGCCGGCAAAGAATTGTTTGGCGATGATGGCTGCGAGCGAGCCATAGAGATAGAAGTCGTACCATTCGAACACCGTACCGAGGGACGAGGCAAAAATTACCTTTCGTTCCTCGGGGGTGAGATTGCGTGAGGTAGTGGGTAGGGTGGCCATGCAGTCTCCTTTTTATTGTTGACAAAATTCATCGTTCCCATATAAAGCAAGGGCGCGCGCGATTCATTTGTGCAACACTAATATTACTCGAACGACACCTAAATGTGCATGCATAAAACAACGGTTTCTCAAATAAAGAAAAATTGTGAAAGGAAATGTGATGCACGATCCGGCAATTGATGGCAGAGCAGCTGCAGAGTACCCATGCTACTTTCCTGTCGATATGCCGTTCTTGCACGATTTGGGGGCGGAACTGCTCGGTATGGGCAACGGCGCTGCCGAAGTCGCACTGCAACTCGACAAACGTCATCTCAATAGCTGGCATGCTGCGCATGGCGGCATCATCATGACGCTGCTCGATGTGGCCATGTCGATTGCCGGGCGCTCGCTTGACGCCGAAGTCCGCTCGGGTGTGACGGTGGATATGAGCGTCAGTTTCCTGCAGCCTGCGGGAAAGACGGGCGACCGTATCCTCGCCAAAGGACGGGCAATTCACCGCTCGACAACACTGGTGTTTTGTGAAGGCGAGCTATGGAACGGCGAAGTAATGACGGCCAGAGCGATCGGAACGTTTAAATATTTAAGGCGCCTGCCGCCTGCCCATGATCAGGTGCAAGGCAGGCATTCCTGAAAATATTCGGTGTGGCGCACGCCTTCGATCAGTGCTGACAAGCCGGCTTCGGCAACGGCGGCGTTCAACGTATCGACAAAACCCGGAAAGATATCGAGATAGTTTTCCATCCAGGTGATTTGACCGCTGCTCTCGTCCGGGCGCCGCAACAGGCCGCAGCGTACTGCCTGCCGGCCGCGAAGCGCATGCTGCAGACGTGAGACGCAGGCAATCACTGCTGCCGTGTTTTCAGGAAGTGCACGGTAATATATATAGAGATGCAGTCGAAGATAGGAGCTGGCATCCTCCTCCGCATTTGACCTTGCCGCCGCATCGACGCAATCACGCGGTGAGATCGTCATCGGTCGTCACGGGAATGGAAGCAGGGGCGAAAGCCAGTCGAGGACCGTGAACGTGACCCAGGTGTACGCTCGTCTCAAGCGCTGTTAGTTTGATCTCCACCAGGCATAGGCTGGAGTTCATATCGGTGGTTGCGGCTTCGACGATCATGCCGCAGGCTTGCTCCGGATCGTCGCTGGCAAACACTTCGGTACCGGCAGCGACATCGACCGCATCGACAGTAGCCTGCACCATGCGCCGCTTCGGTTTCCCGAGGTAGTGGCTGCGGGCGACGATTTCCTGGCCAGGGTAGCAGCCTTTCTTAAAACTGACGCCACCGACCAATTCGAAATTCACCATTTGCGGCACGAATTTTTCCTGTGTTGCCGGGGTAATCAGAGCAATACCTGCGCGGATTCGACCGAGTCGCCAGGCATCGGTGCCGGACGGGTGCAGGGTAAGCGCCAGATGTGGCCAGGCCTTCGTCAAGGTAGCGACGTCGCTGATCCATAAATAGCGCGCCATGCCGTCGTCGGTATCGGCAAGCCTGATTAAGGTGCCTGCATCGTTGTGTACCAATGTGTAAGGTAAGGTTGGCACGGCGGAAAACCACTGTCTCAACGCGGCGGCGACTGCCGGCCCGGCCAGGCCCAGTTGCGTTGATTGAGCATCGGCGTCGGCAAGCACCACCTTGGCGCGAAGGATAAACATTTGCAACCGCTTGCGAATACCGGGCTGCAACGCCCGCGGCAAATGCAAAAATATCTGGTCTCCAGAGCGCCAGACCAACAGCGTTGCCAACAAACGGCCTTTGGGGGTGCAATACCCGGCGAGCCTGGCTTGATCTTGGCCGATATGCTCGACATCGTTTGTCAGCTGATTGTGCAAAAAGCTCGCTGCATCGATGCCGGAAGCCACGATCAGGCTGGTATCGCACAGTGGCACCATAAAATCCGTCGATGGCGAAGCCATTGTCGATTCGGAGCCGGAAAACCCGCCGACGGTACCGGTGGACGCGTCGAATCCGACAGCACCTTGTTGCTCAAGAAATATTTGCCAGCTTTGCATAGAATCCGTGTTGAAAAAAGCGGGTGGTTGGATGATCCATTATAGTGATGCCCTCTGCTCGGCATCAAAGGATAGTTTCGAATGCTGCAGTTAACCTGAATTTCGAAACGAAACGACTGAACGCAACGACTGAATAAAAATGTAGAACAAAGCAGCAAGAATGTTTGTGATCGTATCTCGCCGTTTTTCTGGATCAACTTTTGATTAAAAAATTCTTTTTACTGATACTCGTTTGCCTACTGCTAACGATTGCAGCGGCTCTAGTATGGCGCGGCCAACCAATTATTTCAGCTACGAGTGCGCCGATCGATTTCAGCGTCGTGCCGGGTAGCAGCGTGCGCAGTAGTATTGCCCAGCTTGTTTCGGCCGGCGTGCCGGTTCAGCCAATATTGCTGGAGGCGCTGGCGCGGTTTAGCGGTCAAAGTTCTCGCATGAAAGCTGGACAATACCGCTTGAAGCCCGGTACAACGCCGGTTCAGCTTCTCGATCAATTGGTACGCGGCGAATTTGCGCAAGAAGCGCTGATCGTCATAGAAGGTTGGACCTTCGCCGATATGCGCCGAGCCGTCGCAGCGCACCCTGGCTTGAAACATGAAACGTTACAACTGTCCGAGTCTGAGTTGCTAGCGAAAATTGCACCTGAACTCAAAGCTGGCGAAGGATTATTTTTCCCGGATACATATCGGTTCGCGACAAACGCCAGTGACTTGCACGTATACCGACAAGCGTATGCGATGATGCAGAAAAAGCTGATACAACACTGGCAACAACGTGCGCCGGACCTGCCTTATCGAAACGCCTACGAAGCGCTGGTCATGGCTTCTATTGTAGAAAAAGAAACTGGGCAAGAATCCGAGAGACGGCAGATTGCCGGTGTATTCGTCAATCGGTTACGGCGCGGTATGCTGCTGCAAACCGATCCGACCGTCATTTACGGCATGGGTGAGCAATTCAAAGGCAACATTCGAAAGAAAGACCTCACCACCGATACGCCGTATAACACTTATACACGTACCGGTTTGCCGCCGACGCCCATCTCTTTACCTGGTGAACGATCGCTGAGGGCGGCGCTCGATCCGCAAAAAACCGAAGCGCTTTATTTCGTTTCGCGCGGTGATGGCACGAGCCAGTTTTCCGACAATTTAAGCGACCACAATCGTGCAGTCAGCAAGTTTCAACGATAGGCCAGCATCCACTACAAAATGCACACCGGAAAATTCATTAGTTTTGAAGGCATCGACGGCGCTGGCAAGTCGACGCACATCGCTTTCGTTGCCGATTATTTAACGAATCTTGGCCACGAGGTAATCACTACCCGGGAGCCGGGGGGTACGGCGCTGGGCGAATCACTCAGAGAATTGCTGTTGCACCAGCCCATGCATCTCGAAACCGAAACATTGCTCATGTTCGCAGCGCGGCGCGAGCATCTTGAGCAAGTGATCGAGCCTGCGCTGGCTCGCGGCGCTTGGGTGATTTCGGATCGTTTTACCGACGCCAGCTTTGCCTACCAAGGCGGCGGGCGAGGTCTGGCCAGGGAAAAGATCGAACAACTCGAGCGGTGGGTGCACCCGTATTTGCAGCCCGATTTGACTTTACTATTCGATGTACTGCCAGAAGTGGCTCGTTCGCGTTTGAATGCTTCCCGAGCTCTGGACAAATTTGAGCAAGAACAAACTGAATTCTTTACTCGAACCCGAAACGAGTATTTACGGAGAGCCGATCGCGAACCTCAGCGATTTCGTCGGATCGATGCGTCTAAGACAGTCGATGAAGTTAATAAAGAGGTTGAGAAAATATTGTTAAGTATTTGATTTTTATTGATAAAATAATTTACCGAAGAATTTACATTTAAAGTGATTTGTTAAGATAATTTTGATAACTTCAGTTAGATCACTGTATTCTTGGCAGCAACCGATTTGGCTATCTTTGCAAGCATTGCGACAACGTATGCCGCATGCAATTTTGCTTTATGGCCAGGCTGGTATCGGCAAACGCGACTTCGCGACATTTTTCGCGCAATCGCTACTTTGCGAAAACCCCTTAGAACAAGGCGTGCCCTGTACAACCTGCGACCCCTGTGGCTGGTTCGAACAATATAGCCACCCGGATTTTCGGAGGGTAAGACCAGAAAATCTAGATGAGGAAGAAACGCAATTTTTAGATGCAACTAACGATTCGGTAAGTGATGGTGGTGAGGTGGATGCAAAAAAGACAACTAAAACATCCAAAACACCATCAAAAGAAATTCGTATCGAGCAAATTCGTGCGCTCGCAAGTTTCATGAACGTATCGACACACCGTAACTGCAAACGGGTAGTGCTGTTGTACCCGGCCGAAACGCTGAATCATGCTTCGGCAAACGCCTTGCTCAAAACGCTCGAAGAGCCACCACCGAAAACGGTGATCGTGCTGGTGGCAAATCGCATCGATCGCTTGCTGCCAACGATCTTATCTAGGTGTCGCAAGATTGCCATGCCGGTGCCGATACGGGAAGAATCGTTAGCCTGGCTCTCTGCGCGCAAGGTCGAAGATCCGGACATCTGGCTCGACGAACAGGGCGGGGCTCCGATTGCTGCATATGAGCAGTACCAAATCGGCAATCGTGACGCCCTCGACGGTTTCCTGCAAATGTTGGGTCGACCGAGCCGGGAAAGCGCTCTAACGGTCGCGGAGCAGATGCAGAAAACGCCGCTCGCCTTGCTTGTATCATGGCTACAACGGTGGTTATACGACCTTTCCGCGTGCAAGCTCTCAGATCGTATGAATTTTCGCCCGCGTTATTACCCTCGTTACAGAGAGCAATTGACAGCATTGGCAGCGAAGGTACCTGCCACGGTGCTGATTACCGCAGCGGCAACAGTTTCTCAACGTCGTGCCATTGCCGATCATCCTTTATCGCCGAAGTTGTTTATCGAGGATATGCTACTAGACTACGTTAATATTTTTCCTGAGGAATAGTCATGGCAGAGCCTTTAGTCGATGCGGATCTCAACAACACCCTCGGTGCGCGTGTCAACAGGCCGTCGGTATTATCTCTGCCGATCAAAGAAAAAGCTGCTTTGTACGCTGCCTACATGCCTTTTTTGAATCATGGCGGGATTTTCGTGCCGACCGCCAAACCCTACAAGATCGGCGATGAGATCTATCTGATTTTGACCTTGATGGACGACACGACCAAATATCCCATCGCCGGCAAGATTGCCTGGATCACGCCAGCTCATGCCAACAATAATAAAGCCCAGGGCATCGGGGTACATTTTTCGGCGGATGAAAGCGGCTTGCGCGTCAAACACCGCATCGAGGAATTATTGGGCGCAGCTGTGGGGTCGGCGCGTGCCACACATACCTTGTAAGCTGATGTCATGCTAATTGATTCACACTGCCACATAAATTTTCCAGATCTTGCAAGCCGCCTTCCCGAAATCTTCGGCAAGATGGCTGAAAATGCTGTGACACATGCGCTATGCGTATCGGTGAATCTGCCGGATTTTCCACAAGTGTTGGCGCTTGCGGAACGTTATTCGAATATTTATGCATCGGTCGGTGTGCATCCGGACTATGAAGACACACCCGAGCCGAGTGTCGAGCAACTACTAGCGCTCGCAGCCCATCCGAAGGTCGTCGCCATCGGCGAGACAGGCTTGGATTATTTCCGCCTGACCGGCGATCTGGCATGGCAACGCGAGCGATTTCGCACCCACATCCGCGCTTCACGCGCGTGCGGCAAGCCGCTGATCATTCATACCCGTTCAGCTTCGGAGGATACGATTCGCATCATGCAAGAAGAGGGCGCAGGTACCGATGTTGGCGGCGCAGGCGGCGTGATGCATTGTTTTACCGAATCGCTGGAAGTCGCCGAGGCAGCCATGAGGATGGGTTTCTATATTTCATTTTCAGGCATCGTGACATTTAAGAGTGCCAAAGACTTACAAGCCGTGGCACGCGCCGTGCCGTTATCGCACATGCTCATCGAGACCGATGCACCTTATCTGGCACCGGTGCCGCATCGTGGCCGTACCAACGAACCGGGGCTGGTGCGCCATGTGGCGGAGAGCATCGCGCAATTGCGCGGCATTGCGGTAGAAGAGGTTGCACAAGCGACTACGGATAATTTTTTCCGGTTGTTCAGGCATGCTTAGCCGATCTCTACGCCTTCGGCATAGGCTGATGCGCCCATTTTTCTCAAGTCTGATGGTGGTTGGCGTAATCTGCAAACCTGGGCCAGCCATCGGCGGTTCGTATGATGATTTTTTCAAGGCATTGCAACTCGATTTAGCACCGACCGTCATATCGTTGCTCAGCCGTGGATTCGATGTAAATTCCATCGACCCCATCCGCGGCGACCCGGCGCTGGTGTATGCCGTGCGCTACGAATCGTTCAAGACCTTGTCGTTATTGGTGAATGCAACCGACATTAAGATCGATGCCCGTGCGCCGAACGGTGATACGGCATTGATGGTTGCAGCTTATAACAACGCTCCGGAAGCGGTGGCTTTATTGCTGACGAGCGGAGCGCAGCCGAATCGGCCAGGTTGGACAGCCTTGCATTATGCTGCTGCAGCTGGAAGCGTCGAAATTGTGCGCATGCTGCTGGAACAATCGGCGTATATCGATGCAGAAGCGCCCAACAAAACCACGCCATTGATGATGGCTGCCCGTAGCGGCAAGACCAGTGTGGTGGAACTGTTGATCGCCGAGGGTGCCGATCAATCTCTAAAAAACGACAACGGGATGACTGCGAAAGATTTTGCTGCCCGGTTCGCGGATACGACCAGCTTACCGGGGCTGTACCCCTAGCTTTTCACGCCGATGGCGCGCTTCAAAATACTTTGGCTATCAAGATACTTTCGCTTTATTACGCAGCTCTTGCCGGAACGCCTGCAGTTTTTTCTGCTGCAGGGCTTCGGTGATTTGCGGTTTGACTTCTTCGAGCGTCGGCACTTTGGCTGCACGCACATCGTCTAAGCGAATGACGTGATAACCGAATTCGGTTTTTACCGGTGCATCGGTCAACTGGCCTTTGGTCAAGCCGGTCAAGGCAGTTGAAAACTCTTTCACAAAAGACGCAGGTGATGCCCAGTCCAGGTCACCGCCGTTGGCAGCCGAGCCGGTGTCTTTCGATTGCTTGGCTAGGTCTTCGAACTTTGCGCCGCCTTTGAGTTTAGCGACGATGGCTTTGGCGTCATCTTCTTTCTCTACCAAAATATGACGCGCCTTGTATTCTTTGTCACCGGCTTGCGCCTTGAAGCGATCGTACTCGGCCTTGATGTCGGCATCCGATACCGGATTCTTTTTCAGATATTCCACAACCAGCGCGCGGATGATGATGTTCTGGCGTGCATTTTCGATCTGACTTTTTACTTCGGCATTTGTTGCAAGATTCTGCTTGTCCGCTTCCTGCAGCAATACTTCGCGATTGATCAGTTCTTCCTTGACCATTGCGCGCAACTGTGGGGAATCTTGTTGGCCTTGTGCTGCCATTTGCTTGATCATCAAGTCGGCGCGTGCGGAGGGTACCGGTTTGCCATTGACTGTAGCAAGATTCTGAGCCATGGCGGGCAGGGCGGCAGTGGCGAGCACGACAGTTAGCAAACGAGCGGGTAATGATGTCAAAGTCGATGTCAAAGTCAAAGTCATTGTCGAATCCTATGAGAAGGGTTAGTAAGCGAGGTGGGCTTAGCAGAGCTTAGTAGAATAAAGCATCAACGTAAGCTGGTAACGAATCGCTGAAAGAGCGTGGCAAGACGGGATATTGCAAGAGTGTAGAAACATGCACCAGACGAGTCAAGCATCAATATTTTGGTGCCTTGGCAGCATTCTCAATGGCTTGTTCGGCAGCTCCGCTATCGGCTGTGATTTCGGAAGGTGCCAGGGCGACGATTGCCAAAGCATGTATGTCCGATCGCATCAAATCCTGCAGGCAATCATACACCAGGCGATGTCGTGCGACCCGCGAGCATCCTTCGAATCGGCTCGATGCCAACGTCACACGAAAGTGCCCGCCACCCGAAGCGGCACCAACATGGCCGACATGTAAGTGCGACTCATCGTCGAGCTGGTATTGCACCGGCGCGAAATTCTGCATCAGCCGGGTAGTGATCTGTCGCTTTCGTGTTTCAGCAAGGCCAGCATCAGCATCACTCATGGCACATCTTTCAGATATTTCGACAACATCATCATTTGCCCGACCACAAAAACGATCATCAGCACCGTCACGCCAAACAACTTAAAGTTGACCCAGGTAGATGTCGGAAAATTAAAGGCGACGAAAAGATTCAATGCCCCCATCAATGCGAAGAAACCGACCCAGCTGAAGTTCAGTCGCGCCCACATTACATCGGGCAGCGACATCGATTTTTCCATCATCGCTTTGATCAGATTTTTTTTTGCAATTAACGGACTCAGCCCCAACCCCAAAGCAAAAATCCAGTACAACACCGTCGGCTTCCATTTGATGAACGTATCGCTATGAAAGTAAATCGTTGCGCCTCCGAAAATTACGATAATTGCCAGGGATACCCATAACATGCCATCGACCTTGCGCTTTCGTAGCAGCAGATAGCCGATCTGTGCAATCGTCGCCAGAATCGCGACGCTGGTCGCGATCAGAATCGGCGCCTGGTCCGGTGCGACGGTGCCTGACCCCATCAGCCCGGACAAATATTGCTCAACCAGCGCCTGTGCTTGGGAAAGATTGTTTTCACCCCATTTAAAAACGATAAAAAACAGGATGACTGGAAAAAGGTCGAATAAAAATTTCATGCGCCCGCCGTGTTCGATGACGAAGTTGTAGTACCTGTTGGCTCGAAGCGCAGAGCCGAACCATTGATGCAATACCGTAGCCCGGTCGGTTTTGGGCCATCTTCGAACACATGGCCGAGATGAGCATCGCAGATATTGCAGGTAATTTCAGTGCGCACCATACCGTGGCTACGGTCGGTTACTTCCCTTACATTGGCAGGATCGATGGCAGTGAAGTAGCTGGGCCAGCCGCAGCCGGAATCGAATTTTGCATCGGAGGCGAACAGCGGCGTGTCACAGCATACGCAGGTGTAGGTGCCCGTTTCGTGGTGGTCCCAATAGCGACCGGTGAATGCGGGTTCGGTATGCGCCTGGCGGGTTACGCGGTAATCGAGTGCATCGAGCTGACTGCGCCATTGGGCATCGGTTTTTACGACTTTGTTTTTTACGATTTTGTCTATCATGAGGAGCAGCTCACTTCCAGGTGACTGGCCCAGTCCGGGGGCAGGGCCGCATAACGTTCATGTTCGGGTTGTTCGTCGAATGGCTTTTCCAGCACGCGCAATAATGTGGCAACTTCGGTGAAATCCTTGTTTTGTGCTTTTTCGATAGCTGCCTGCGCCAAATAATTTCGCAGCACATATTTGGGGTTGACGGCGTCCATGGCAAGCTTTCTGGACAGGTCTTGACTATTTTCCTGTGCCAACCGCCGGCGGTATTGTACCGCCCAGGCGTCGAATGCCGGACGGTCCAGAAACAGGTCGCGTAATGTTTCGTCCGATGTCGATGTCGAGGCTAACATCGAAGTATCACATCGCAGATTGCTTAAGCGTCTGAAGAAAACCGTGAAATCCGCATGACTCGATTGCAGCACTGCAAATAACGAATCGATCAGTTCGTCGTCGGCCGGGTCGCTGGTGCGCAGTCCTAACTTCGCATGCAGCGAATCATCCAGACTTTTCTTAAAATGTAGCGGATAGTTTTTGAGCGCGTCTTGCACCGCTTCGACCTCGCCGATCAGCGGCAGCAATGCCTGACCAAGCGCGGCGCAATTCCAGTGCCCAATCCTAGGTTGCATGGCGTATGCGTAACGGCCCTGCTGATCGGTATGGTTGCAGATGTGATTGGCATCGAAGGCTTCCATGAAACCGAAGGGTCCATAGTCGAGTGTCAACCCGAGTATCGACATGTTGTCGGTATTCATCACACCATGCATGAACCCGACCGCCTGCCACTGCGCAATCAGTTGCGCGGTGCGATGCACGACTTCGTGCAATAGCGCGAGGTATGGTGCCGGATCTTCCCGCAATGCCGGGTAGGCGCGGTCGATCACATGGTCGGCGAGCAGCTTGAGCTCAGCCGGCCGGTCGTTGTAGTACCAATGCTCGAACGATCCGAAGCGCACGAAGCTCGGTGCCATGCGGGTGGTGACCGCCGTGGTTTCGGGCGTCTCGCGCATGATCAGCTTATCGGAACCGGTCACGCACAATGCCCTGGATGTGGCGATTCCCAGACCGGCCATCGCTTCGGAGCACAGAAACTCCCGGATCGAAGAGCGCAACACCGCGCGCCCGTCGCCCATGCGCGAGTAGGGCGTCGCACCTGCACCTTTCAGCTGGATCTCCAGGCTTGGAGGAATCGAATTGCCGGGGGCATGCATCGGCAGCTCACCGAGCAAGATCGCGCGTCCGTCTCCGAGTTGCGCTGCCCACGTGCCGAACTGGTGGCCCGAATACACCGCAGCCAGCGGCTCGGCCCGTGCCGGTACCCGATTACCGGTGAATGCAGCGATGAATGCCGGGGTCGAGGCCAGTGCCATATCGATGCCCACCAAGGCTGCCGCCGATGGACTCATGCCCACCAGATACGGTTCTGGTAGGGGTGTCGGTTGCAAGCGCGTATAGAATGCCGGCGGCAGGCTGCCGAAAGCATGCGCAAACGGCAACGTATCGATACGCGTTTCGGAGTCGTCCAGGGCTGAGTTCGCAGCCGTTTTCATCGTGTCGGTCATTGATTTTTTAGATATTCGTGTTCTTTTCGTTGGTCGCCAATTCAGGAGGCATTATCGTGCAGTATTCACCGCGCCGCTCGGCGCAACACGCGGCTTCACAATTCGTCCTACACATCTGCGTAGACGTTGCGAGCCGCATCAAGCCATCTCCTTGGTTGCATCGATTATTTTTGGTAATGCTACTAACCGTTTTGCCGATCGCTGCCGGCGTATCGAACGTGCGCGCCGAGGTCCTCAAGATTGCGATGATCGAAACCTTTTCCGGGCCTTTTGCACCGATTGCACAAAATCAATTCAATACCTATCGCATGTTTGCAGGATTGGCTAATCGACGTCAGCTGGACGGTGTCGGCAATACCATCGGTCATACCATCGAAGTCAATGCGTTCGATGGCAAGGGCAGTGTCCAGGAGTCGCTTTCCCAACTAAAAACCGCAATCGATCAGGGGTACCGCTATATCGCCCAAGGCAATGGCTCAGGCGTTGCCCTGGCGTTGCTCGATGCTGTCAATAAGCATAACCAGCGCAACCCCGGAAAAGAAATCGTATTCTTGAACCATGCTGCGATCGACCCGGAACTGACCAACGGTAAATGCAGTTTTTGGCACTTTCGATTCGATGCGAATTCGGATATGAAAATGGAGGCGCTTACTGCTTTCATGCAAAACGAACCAACAGTGCGCAAGGTGTACCTCATCGGCCAGAATTATGCCCACGGCCAAGCCGTGTCGCGAGCCGCCAAAGAGCTCTTGAAACGTCGTCGGCCGGATATACAGATCGTCGGCGACGACTTGCATCCGATCGGTAGTGTCAAGGATTTTTCACCCTACATCGCCAAGATCAAAGCTTCCGGTGCGGATACGGTTATTACCGGCAACTGGGGTGCCGATCTGGCATTGCTGATCCGGGCTGCAAAAGATGGCGGGCTGGCCGTGAAGTTTTACACCTACTACGGCCGCTCTGCCGGCGTGCCGACGGCGATGGGCGCTGCCGGCATCGGCCAGGTCAAGACCGTCGTGTATTGGCATGAAAATAATGAAACTTTTTCCGGGCATGCGCTGGCAGCACAGTTTCGCGCTACGTACGACGATGATTTGTACTTCGTCTCCATTATTACGATGATGGAAATGCTGGCACGCGCAGTGGCGAAGACCGGCTCGATCGATCCGAGCCAGGTAGCGCATGCGCTTGAAGGCATGAAAATTATGGCATTGAACGGCGAAGTCGAAATGCGCGCAGTGGACCATCAATTGCAGCAACCGCTCTACATCGCTACCTGGAGCGCTCTGGACGGCAAGCGCGTGAAATACGATCAAGAAAAAACCGGCTTCGGTTGGAAAACCGATCGCAAGATCGAATCCCACGTAGCTGCTCAGCCTACTTCTTGCGAAATGTCGCGCCCGCCTAAGCGCTGATCTGGAATTGCTTGTGGAGCTTGTGCTGATTACGCTGTTGAATGGCCTCTGTTACGGTCTACTGTTGTTCATGCTCTCGGCCGGGCTGACGCTGATTTTCAGTATGCTGGGCGTACTGAATTTTGCGCACGCGAGTTTTTATATGCTCGGTGCCTATGTGGCCTATGCAGTGAGCATGTGGATCGGATTCTGGCCGGCGTTGCTGATCGCACCAATGGCTGTCGGTGCGCTCGGTATGGCGGTCGAGCGTTACGGTTTGCGTAATCTGCGCCGGCACGGCCACATGCCCGAGCTACTGTTTACCTATGGCTTGGCACACGTCATCGGCGAGACGGTGCAGCTGATCTGGGGCCGGGCACCGGTGCCGTACCGCATACCTGCCGCTCTCGAAGGCTCATTGTTCATGCTGTACGACACCACGTTTCCCGTCTACCGCGGTTTCATGATGCTGGTTGCGGTGCTGATGCTGGTAACCATCCGAATTTTGCTCAAGCGAAGTCGAACCGGGCTGGTGATTCAGGCGGCATTGACACATCCCGAGACGGTAGAAGCGCTCGGTCACGACGTGCCGCGTATCGCCATGCTGGTATTCGGTGGCGGCTGCGCGTTGGCTGGGCTTGCGGGTGTTATCGGCGGCAACGCCTTGGTAACCGAGCCGTCGATGGGTGCGACGCTGGGTAGCATCACTTTCGTGGTGGCCGTTGTTGGAGGACTCGGCTCGCTTACCGGTGCTTTTGTCGCGTCGTTGTTGATCGGGTTGTTGCAAACCGCCGCGGTTGCCATCGATTACTCGTTGCGTGACTTTCTGGCATGGTCCAGGCTGTCGTTTTCGACAGGCGAGATTGCTCATCCGTTTTGGGACATGACCATTGCGCAGACGGCACCGATGCTGCCCTACCTATTGATGATCGCGCTGCTGATTTGCCGGCCCGCTGGCTTGATGGGTACCCGGGAAAAATGAGGCGCGTATGAAAACGAAAGCGCTCGCCGATCTGACCGGGCATCTGGCGGGCGGTAGCGTTTGGATCGTTTGGATTCTATTCGCCATCGCTCTGATCGTAGCACCCGTAATTTGCGGGAGCGGCACCGGACTGGCGCTCCTGTCGCAAATCGGCATGGTCATGATTTTCGGGCTTTCCTACAATATGCTGCTCGGTCAGGGTGGCATGCTGTCGTTCGGCCATGCCGTCTATTCCGGTTTGGCGGCTTACTGTATCGTTCATGCCTTGAATATGGCCGGCGCAGGTACTCTGCCGATTCCGGTATCGCTCATGCCGTTGCTCGGTGGCGTCGCCGGCGCGGCATTCGGCATTGTTTTCGGTTATATCACCGCAAGAAGGGCCGGCACTACCTTTGCCATGATCACGCTCGGCTTGATGGAACTGGTATTTGCCAGCACGCTATTGTTTCCTGGATTTTTTGGCGGGGAGGGCGGTGTATCGACCAATCGCGTAACCGGTTCATCTGTGTTGGAAACGGCCCTTCGAATCGATTATGCATCGGCAATCCAGGTGTATTACCTGATCGCTTTCTGGCTATTTCTCAGCACCGCAACCATGTATGCCTTCACCTGCACGCCGCTGGGCCGCATTCTCAGTGCCGTGCGCGACAATCCACAGCGAGCACAATCGATCGGTTACGACCCGCAGCGGGTGCGCTACCTGGCACTGATCCTGTCGGCTGGTTTCGCCGGCGTATCGGGCGCGCTGTCGGCGATTTACTTCGAAAGCGCGAGCGCAGAGGGCGTCGGTGCAGCACGCTCCGGCGCGATTCTGTTGTTTACCGTCATCGGCGGCATCGGCTTTTTTACCGGGCCGATGGTCGGTGCGGTCGTGGGTGTGTTGCTGACGGTATTGCTGCCGGATATTACGCGCGCCTGGCATTTATACCTGGGCTTGTTTTTCATGCTGACGGTACGCTTCGCACCGGGCGGCATCACCGGATTGCTGGTAATGGGTGGGCAAAAGCTCGGGTCTGGCGGATACGCAAAAAAATGTCGGCATCTCATGCCCTGGTTGTTTGCAATGATCGTTGCCTGCGCGCTGATGCTTGCTGCAATCATTCTCACGATCGAAATGCTGTACCGGCTAACGCTCGGCATGCATGACGCCACGGCACTCTATATTTTGCGTATCCATTTCGAGCCCACCGGCATCTTGAGTTGGAGCATTGTGTTGGTGTTGATGGCCGGTGGCATCGGAGTATTTCGGGCGGTACGACCGCGACTTCTCGGGCTGCGTGCGTCATGATCAAGACAGTGCTGGCGCTGGACGGCGTACGCAAAAACTTCGGCAAACTCGAAATTCTGTGCGGCGTGACGTTACAAATTCCGGAAAAAGAGCGGTGGGCAATCATCGGCCCCAACGGTGCCGGCAAATCGCTATTACTGAATTCAATTTCAGGTTTTAGCGATATTTCTGCAGGTACGATTCATCTGCACGGAAAAAAAATCGATGGGATGCGGCCGTGCGACATCTACCGTCGTGGCCTGTCGCGAAGTTTTCAGACGACCAATATTTTTCCGAAGTTGACCGTCTATGAAAACCTGCAATGCGCCGTGCTCTGGGCACTCGGGCACCGCCATTGTTTCTGGCGCCGGCTCACCGCGCTGAAAGATGTACGCCTGCGTGCCGAGTCCATGTTGGAACAGATCGGTTTATGTAATCGGCGGGCGGTTCCAGCCGGGCTGCTGACGTACGCCGAGCAACGCGCTCTGGAGCTGGGTATCACGATTGCCGGCGGAGCCGATGTGATTTTGCTCGACGAACCGACGGCTGGCATGAATCGGCACGAGGCGGACACCGCCGTCGCGCTTATCCGCAGCATGACCATTGGTAAAACGCTTTTGATGGTCGAACACGATATGCAAGTCATATTTAGCTTGGCAGACCGTGTAGCGGTGTTAGCGCAAGGGACAATCATCGCCTGCGACACACCGGTAAATGTGCGTAACAACCCCCTGGTACAGAACAGTTATCTTGGCAATGATGCAGGGCGTTGGCAATGACCATGCTGCTGGAAATTAATGATTTGCACGCCTGGTACGGCAAGAGTCACGTTTTACAGGGCATCGACCTGCATGTCGGCAGGGGTGAAATCGTCGGTGTTCTCGGGCGCAACGGCGCTGGCCGCTCGACGTTGGTAAAAGCCGTGATGGGACAAGTGCAGGCTTCGGGTTCGATCGTGTTCAATGGATCGCAGATGCTAGGTTTGCAGTCCTATCAGATTGCGCGTAGGGGTATCGGTTTGGTGCCGGAAAACCGAGAAATTTTTCCAGGTTTAAGTGTCGAGCAAAACCTGCTGCTTGGCGAAAAAGCCTGCCCCCACATACTCAAATCCGATGCACCCGAGCCTACCCAGCGTTGGTGTCAGGAAGATATGTATCAATTGTTCCCGCAGTTGCGAGAACGGCGTAATGCACCAGCAGGCACTCTTTCAGGAGGGGAGCAGCAGATGCTGACCCTGTGTCGCACGCTCATGGGAAATCCGACATTGATGATGATCGACGAGCCGATGGAAGGCCTGGCACCGAAAATCGTTACTCAAGTCGCAGAATATTTCGAGGTACTAAAAAAACGCGGCGTATCGATCTTGCTGATCGAACAAAAACTGACGGTGGCCTTATCCATCTCGCAGCGTATTGTTGTAATGGGCAAGGGCAGAATTGTTTTCGAAGGTTCGACAGAGGCTTTCGACAACGCGCTACATATTCAGAAGGAATGGTTACACGTATAAATATGCAACTATCAATCTAGTAATAACTTAAATACATGATTGAAAAGCAGGGGGTTTCCCCCTGCTTTTCACACCCCAAAACCTACAACCAGTATTCAAAATTACGAGACGCCCATTCCTTCACGCGCTGGTTCAACGGTCGTTGCGACCATTCTTCCTTGCTTACGGGAAGCGAGTTCTTCAAGTCTTCAGCAAAAGCACTTTCCATGATTCCACCGAACTCGGTGCTCAGAATTACTAGATTGACTTCGCTGTTATGTAAAAAACTGCGAATATCCATGTTAGAAGAACCTACCGTCGACCAGGCACCATCGACAACTGCAGTCTTGGCATGCAATACCGACGCTTTCAATTCAAAAATCTGCACGCCAGCGTTCAGCAGCTCGGTGTAGAAGGAGCGGCCGGCGTGAAACACCAGCCCGGCGTCGGAAATACTCGGGAATATAATTTTTACATCCACTCCTCGCCGTGCTGCAGCCTTGATTGCGTCTAACAGTTGTACATCCGGTGCGAAGTAGGCCGCCGTCAAATGAATCGACTTGCGGGCTTCCTGAATGGCTAAGACATAAGCCTTGTAAATTTCGAAGTCGCCACCCGGTTCACTACCCAACACACGTACCAGTTTGTCGCCAACTTCCGGCAGCGGTGGAAAATATTCGCGATCGGCAATATCACCGTCACGCTGGCTCGCCCATGCTTTTAAAAACAAGAGCTGCATCGATGCTACAGCCGGGCCCTCCAATTGAATATGCGTATCCCGCCAGCCGATGCCATCAGCACCGCTTGCGCTGCTCGCGGCAGCTTTACTAGAACCGCCGGATCTGAATAGCGAGCTTTTGGAATAATCTTCAGTGATATTGACGCCGCCTGTGAACGCGATCTTGCCATCGACGACGAGAATTTTACGGTGGTCGCGATTATTCAAGCGCCAGCTGCCCAGTCGGCGCAACGGGTTGACCGGATTGAATTCGATGAGCCGAATCCCTGCAGCCTGCATACGGTCGAAAAAAGCCCGTGGTGTCGCAAGCGACCCGATACTGTCGTACAAAATATTGACCTGCACCCCGGCTAGTTGCTTCTCGATCAAGAGATCGGCGAATTGCAAGCCCAATTCATCTTGATCGAAAATATAGGTTTCAAGATTGATATTGTCTCGCGCATCCCGTATAGCGTTGAGCATAGCCCCCATGGCCTGCGGTCCGTCGAATAGCAGAGTAGTGCGGTTACCTGCAATCAGCGGACTACCCGTGGCCGCTTCTTCCATGGCAGCCAGCTTGACGATATCGGTTCGCGTACCGCGCACGCGTTGTAGTAATAACGAGCGGGCGCGTTCACGCGAAAGATTGCCTTGGCTATTTTCGATGGTCGGCGCGGAGCGAATTGTCTGACGTTGCGGTAATTCGCGTATATCGGGCAGCGAGGCGCAACCGGCCAACAGCAACCCAGCCAGGAAAACCGACAGGCGGGTACTAATCGATGTTCGGCGCTGACGAGCTATATAACTACCCTGCATGATGACCTCGGCTATCAATAGAACGGACTACAACAATGAAATTTAGCGGCGTGTTTGAAATTGAAATTTTCAGGCGCATTCTAGTCGAGGGTAATCTGAATGATGCAAGCGCAAAAGCTTTCCTTAAAAAAACTTGTTTTAAAACAACATATTGATAAATGGATTTTGTAGAAGGAGTTGACAAAATTATTTACTGAATGAAGTGGTCGGATCAGGCTGAAAGCGATAATTCGATCGACAACCGGTTTTATTGTTATATTGTGATAGCGTCTACTAGAAGTTAGCGTTTCTACAAGGTGCGCCACCAGAAGCGATCTTGAATTCGTTTCGACGAGCAAGAGTTCGGGTATCGGCATGAAAGTAGATTGATGGCAATTTAGTCTATAGTCGGCTGGGATGGTATGAACGCTTCCCTGGCTCGACCTATTGCACGACGCTTCAAAGGGACGCATGAAAATTCAAACTCAAAGCAGCACAGCGTTCGACGGGCAGCAAGCCGTCCAGCTGGCTGCGGATGGGGGTGAAGTCCAAACAGCAAGCGTTGATGCACCAGTAGAATTAACGGCGGCTGAAACTGCAGGTTTGAATCGCTTAACTTCGGCCAGTGCTGCCGATGCCATGCTGAGCCAGCAAGAGCCGGCTGCAGTTGAAGCATTTGATTCAACATTGGACACCACGGCTGCAGTGTCTGGTACAACTGCCGCTGCCGATGCTGGTAATACTGCCAGTGCCGCAAGTACCCCAGTCGCGCCTGGCCCAACTGAATCCAACCCAACCGGAACACCACAAAACCCACCTCCGATGCTTTCGGACTCGGGGCATTCTGCATTGAACGCATTGGTGCAAAGCACTGCGCAAGGCGGCGTGGCGTCGGTGGTGTCGCCCATCGACACCACCGACGCGGGTGAAGCGAGCACGGCAGCGAATGAATCTTCGGCGAGCGAAACGCCTGCGAGACGGCGTGGCGCATCGCGCAGCGCGCCGCAAGCAGACGCTCAGAGCACACCTCCCGACGGGCTTGCAGCCGAGGCTACACCGGTACGCGGCCAGTCCGGTAGCCGGCAATCGGCCGGCTCTACCGAACTTTTGCCAGGCAATGCAATAGATAACCCGACGGTAGGATCTGACTCGACATCCGAGTTAGCATCAGAATTGACATCAGATCCGGCGACACTCCGCGCGGCAGTGACGGCGGTCTCGGCCGAATCGGCGTCGGTAGGTGAGGAGTTGATATCTTCATTGGCTGACAACTCTGCCGCACCGTCTGGGTCGTCTACGGTAGACGCAGCGGCTATTATTCCTGCCCGGTCCGATGACGGTATGAACATGGCGCAGCTTCGTGACCTGGGTCTGCTCCCGCAAGAGTCTGCTGCATCCACGTCTTTTGAATGGGCAGGCTTTGAAGCGCAACCAGAGCCGACGGTTACGCAACTACCCAGTGCTCGAGTAAGCACTTTTGCAAACCGCGCTGCGCGTATTGTGGAGCCGCAGGCAGCGACCGATCTTGCAATTGCGAATACGGCGAGCCAGACCAGCGCAACCGACAGAACCGCCTTGACTGGTACGGCTGGAATGTCGGGTGCGGCCAGCGCAGCCAGCTTTGACGCGGCCGAAAGTTTTGACGGAGCGGCGCAGCCAAGTGAGCAAATCAGTGAACAAGTCAGCAAAAAAATTACCGACCAAATCAGCGAGCAAATCGAAAAATTTAATTTCGACAACCTGACCGCAGGCTTACAAAAGACTAGCCTGCGTGCTTCGGACGTCGAGGAAATCAGCGCACCCTTGTCGGAACAGGCTATTGAAGACATCGCCGAGCGAACAAGCGACCAGCAACGCATCGTGACGCGCAACAACGCCACCGAGTCGGCCGATGCAGCTGCCATTCTGGCGCAAGCAAACAAACTTATCACCGAGGAGTTGGCAGAGCGCCGCCGCGCTTTCCTGGCTGCCCGTCAAGACTCGTTATCGATTATCGATACCACGCAGGCCGCACTCGATACGGGTGCCGCAGCTGCAGCGTTGTTACAGCGCCAGCAGACATTTTCAGCATCGGCAGACACCGACGCATTGAGCAGCCGGCAGAGCGGCAAGCAAACCAGTTCACAGGACGAGCCTTCCTCCGGCAAGAATACTGTGGATTCGGCAACCGCCGCAGCTGCCGACGGCGATTTTTCGGTACTGAAGTCTTATCAAGCGCCGCTGTTCAATCGCCGGCTGGAGACGAATGGCGTCGACGATGCCTTGATCCTCTTGATCGCTTCTTTGAAAGATAACAATGTAGGCCGCGCAGTCGAGCCGGTACTGCTGCAGCCCGTTACGCCGGTGCCGCTCGTTGCACCGCGTGAAGAGTCGCCCGAGGAAAGAGCCGCCGAAGCGGTATTGCCAGAATTATTCCAAGAAAGACGCCGTTGGTTGCGCACACCGCAACTACGGCGATCGTATTTCTATTTCGACAGCGACGCGTTCGAGCGCGCATTGCGAAGTCCGCTCCAGCAGCGGCCCGCTATGCAGCGCCGGCGCCCCCAGAACCCGATCATGAGCGACCCGCGCAGTACAGGCGTGGCCGAGCGTGCTGCGTTCTGGGTTCGTGCGGATGTGGGCCTGGTCGGCTCTCGCTCGAGCGTTCGACCTTCCACCATATCCGCATCCTCGTTACACCGTGCGCTGCATCTCAGTGAGGTGCAAGCGCATCGGCCAAACCCCCAGTTTTTTCTCCCAGCTCTTCCAGTATTAAATTACCTACGTAATTAGCCAAAGCTCGCAGCCACAAAATTTGGCGTATACGTGCCAACGACTCTTCATGCGCAATACCGTGCCCTGCTATCGATTTGCATCCTTCGATAAATCCGTCTGCAACTTTTGCGTAAAGTCCTTGGCGAATTCCAGCGTGGGCGTGTAGTCGATACCAAAGCCCTCGACAGCTGCCATGACTTCGTGCACGGAATGGTGGTCTGGCACCAAATGACCTAAACAGGCGAGCCGCATTGCTTGCAAATCTTTTGCATCGGTACCGCATAAATACGTGGAGGCGTGAACGACCCGATAAGCGGTCCCTGAGATGCCAGCGGTTACGTGCAGCTTGGCACCGAGCGCTTCGGCAACCCATGGGTGGTTATCGTTGATTTTCCAGACATTGGCACCGTTGCCGATCGGTAGCCGTTGAAACTCGCTATCGACTTGTTGTGCGAGCAGTTTTCTTTCACGATCCGACAAGGGTGGAGAAATTGGAGAATTCATCCGGCGATGTGTGGCGTAGCGCGTCGCATTACGGCCCGAAGGCGTCAAATCCAGTTGCTTATGCTCTTGCTTACGCGACGTATCTGCAGCGACTACGGGATTTTCCACGTTACGAATACGCATGTCGCCTTGTTGACCTACCTTACTGTCTGGTGGGGGACTAAAGTAAAAGGCGACATGTTGGCCTGGCGTATTAGGGCCGATTCCGGCAGCATCGAGCTGGCGATATCGGTCGATCATACGGTCGGCATCGAATCCGGCATCGACTAATTGTTGGCGTCGCGCCGGGTCGGATGCTGCAGCCCGAGACTCTTCATACAATAGCGGAGACAAATGCCAATCCATTGCGCTTACGGCCATAGTTATAAGTTCCCGCAAGTTGCCCGATTCATAGGCATCGTCGAGATCCGCGTGCAAGATATCGCCGCCATTGGTATGCCGCTGAATTTTTTCGCCGTCGACCTTGGTGTATGAGCCGAATATTTCCGCACGGCTCATCTCTGGTTTCACCATTTTTACTAAACGTTCGATATTGTCGACAAATTTTTTGGCTGCTACACGCGCATCAGGATGTTGCGCCGAAAGACGCCCGATTTCCGCATCGATTGCGCGTGATTCGCTGGTTTTGACCAGTGGGTGGCTAATAGCCTGCTGGACCGCCTCCTGCCTGACTGCAGCTAAATATCTTCTTTCCGCTTTGCTTAGGCTAGGCGACGGCCCATCGTTTGCAAATTTGCTGGTTGGCGCGACTCCTGTATCGAGATACATCGACTCGAAGCCAAGTTGGAGGCCGTCGGTGTATTGAATCAGCGAAGTTTTGTCCGCATTGAAATCCGACACGGTCTGCAGACGCTTCGTTAATGTGTGGGCGAAGGCGGATTCTGGTGCGTGACAAAACGCCGCTTGATCCCTTCGCGCCGCCATACCTGCCGATTGGCGTTTCTTTAAGCTGTCGCTTTCAAAGAACTCCTGCATGGAGCCGTTGTTGAAGCGATTTGCGTTCGAACCAGCCGAGTGGGGGGTGGAGACGGTGCTGCCGGTAGGAGCGGTGCCGGAAGCCGTGAGCTTTTCGCGGGAAAGTTTTCCGAGGCTTACAGGCCGCGTCGCATTGAGTGATTTCATATTTTCTTATCCCGCACGTAGCGTTACAGAATTTTGAAAAATGCCGTTTCCAACGCTAAATATTTTCTTTTTAGAAACAATTTCAGATTACTCGGCGTTGCCGTGGTGGAAAACGAAAATGCGAAAGCGCGTACGGCGGTTCACCGTATTTTTGGGTAACAAAAAAATTTTGAACAATGCGAACCGGAACGCAGCGGGTGTTGATCGTTTTGCCAACGACTGTTCTAAATACCTAAACAGACCGGCCAACCGAATAAAACTTATAATATATCTTATGTAAAATGTGGTAGTGGCTTTATTCGGAGGCCAACGTCGCAGTTACAGACAGCGCATAGTCACTGCTTTCCACTTGTACTACCTTCCCTTTCACGCATTCCTACATTTTTGTTGTAAATAAAGCGTAATTCCACCCTGATTTTCGTGAATAATGCAGCCGGCTTCGTAATTTAACGTTTATTATTATTGCTCTGCGTAAATTTTTCGGGAGTTGGCATGATCCGTCCGTTTTTGCTGGTAGCGCTTACGTCGTTGGCTGTTCAAGCAGGCGCAGTGGATCTCGGCTCCAAACATGCCATCGTGGTCGATGAAGACTCAGGCGCTGTGTTGCTGGAAAAGCACGCGACGGATATTGTTCCGATCGCCTCGATCACCAAACTGATGACTGCAATGGTCGTGCTCGACGCAAAACTAGATATGCAAGAACCGATCGTCATCGTCGATCAAGATGTGGATTACTTGAAACATAGTTCTTCCCGTGTGCCGGTCGGCGCGACATTTGCGCGTTCGACCTTGCTGGAGCTGGCGTTGATGTCGTCGGACAACCGGGCTGCCTACGCGCTTGGCCGGACCTATCCTGGCGGCATGAAACAGTTTCTAGCCGCGGTACGTTTGAAGGCTTTGAATTTGGGCCTCCGCCGTACCAATATCGAGGAGCCAACCGGCCTCTCCCCACACAATACGTCGACGGCACATGACTTGGCGAAACTGGTGATCGCAGCATCGCGCTACAGTGAAATCTCCCGGATCACGACCGTCGGCGGCGACATCATCGATGTCAATGGCCGCGCAACGCAATATCGCAATACCAATCATCTGGTGCGCGACCGTAACTGGAACATCTTGCTCTCTAAAACAGGCTTTACGCGTGAAGCCGGACGCTGCATCGTCATGCGAGTGCAAAACGCCGGTCGCAGTACGGTCATGGTATTGCTCAATGCGCGTGAGTCTGTCAATCGGACTGCCGATGCCATGCGGCTGCATCGCATGCTGCGGGGCGAACCCGATACCGTGATTGCTGCATCGACTGTGAAACGCCGTTCATCCAAGTCTACGAAAACACAACGTAATACAGCTTCCCTCGATAGCTTCATACAGGCTGGTAAAACGTAAGTAATCGTAAATTATTCGGCTTAAAAGCTAAGTTTTGTTACCTTAAAACTTAGCTTATTCTTTTGTGAGCATTTTCCCCCGCATGTAATTTATGCGGGGGATTTTTTTGTCAAAATAATATGTACGCACAGTATTGGATAGTTGGAGCGGAACTAGCCGTTATCTTGATCGTTGGGGTAGCGATTTACCTGGCTACCCGCAAAAAATAATTGCTATCGACCAGCTAGGCAAAGTGTCCCTTGAAAAATTGACATCGATTGAGATATCGTAAAGATATAGACTTTTCAAACTAGCTACGTCGGTCGACGTGGGGGACCAATAATATAAATCACCACAGCATTATTTTAAATATACGACGCTGCAATGCTTGGTAAGCCTATCCAATTAAGCTTTTTATTGACTGCGCAAGTTGCTGCACGCCTCGTAGCTTCCGGTAGATAACAAATTTCATCACTTAGTGCGGTAAGTACAGCAGGCTCACGCGTCTTTTTCGCAATTGCATGAAAGCCGCTTGCTTTTACGGTATCCGGCAAACAATTTATTTCTTCGATGAGCAATGACAATACGGCTTCGTCATTAGTTTTATTCAAAATATCGAAAAATATCGCCTCGATATCGTTTTCAGGCAAATAGCCGATCTCGCCCACTAATTCTTTTAGTACAGTCGTGTGACAGGTTTTATTCATTATGCAAGAGAATCCGTGTCGCCGGTTTGCTTCAGATAAATAACCGAGTTGCCAAGCTAACTTCGACATTACCTGAATGTCTCGCGATGCGTCCAATATTGCGATGAGACCGGCGCTTTGCTTCGAAGCTGGTAGGCTACTTACTGCCTCTGCTAATTCAACCAGTACAGCCGGATCATTCGTCTTATTTAACATTGCGTAGAATTTCGCAGCCCTCTCCAGCTCGGGCAAATAGCCGATCTCTGTTGCCAGCTTAGATAACACCGCAATATCATCGGTCTTGTGCATTATTGCCTCAAATCCGCCGCTTCTTTCGTGGTCGGCTAAGTATCCGATGCGTTCGACTAGAATGATCAGCTCGGGAACCGCGCTAACTTTATTTAAAATATTGTGAAATTCGGTAGCTTGTTCTAGTTTGGGCAGGTAGCAAATCTGCACCACTAATTCGGACAACACTGTGGGATCGTTTGTCTGTTGCAAAACAGCATTGAACTGTGCGGAGCGTTCGTCTTCCGGAAGAAAACGTATTTTATCCGCGAGGTCGGCGAGAATGATTGGATCGTCGACGGTGTCCACCGTTGCGTCGAACACACCCACAACATGTTCTCTTGGTAACTGCTCAATTGCTTCGACCACGTTTTTCAAGGTATCGACTCGAAACGGAATACCTTTTAATTCGAGTACGTTGGTTAATACCTCTACACGCTTTTCTCGCGCGACGGTCTTCAAGGTTCTCAATTGCTGTAGTACCTGATGTTTTCTCAGCATTGAATCCAGGCATGTTCGCGTTGGCTCATCGATGTCCAGACGCGATGCCGGCTCTTTCTTTGCGTACAAATTTTTTATCGGTGCGACAAGTGTATCGACGATGGGAAAGTTTTCTGTGATCGGGAACAATTGCGTACCAATCCGCCCCGTCGATGCACGTACGTTCCTTGCTGGATAAACCGGCATATTTTTTACCTTTCTTTATTGAGCGTCGTAGTGTGCCGAAATAAGCAAGTTGCGCACGCCCGTTGAAATTTGTTGTACGTCAAATAACGTGGCCAATTAGCGATCAGGAACGTAGCATTGCTAGCTCCGAAGCTTCTAGGTAACGCCACTCCCCCTCTTTCAAGGCCAATGCCTCCAGTTTCAGGCAGCCGATGGCGATACGCTTTAAGCCAGTGCAGTGGTTACCGGCAGCAGCGAGCATGCGTTTTACCTGATGATATTTTCCCTGTTCGAGCATGATATCGATCGTGTTCGTATCCACCATTTCGCAGCGCGAAGCTGCCAACGGCGCGGGCTCGTCGTGCAGTTGCACACCCGATCGCAGTTTTTCAATCAAGGCAGGCGTTACCGGGTCGTGAGTGCTGGCACGGTAGTACTTGGGTACATGGCGCTTCGGCGAAGATTGTGCATGAATGAAAGCGCCATCGTCTGACATCAGCAATAGTCCGGTCGTATCGTGGTCGAGACGTCCTACGGGCTGCACGTCGCGCCAAGTAAATTGCTCCGGCAGCAGGCTTAGCACGCCGGGGTGATGGCTCGGTTTGCGTGAGCATTCGATGTTTTCCGGTTTGTGGATGGCCAGATAGACATGTTCGCGGTAAAGCCACTCTTCGCCGAATATAGTAAATCTAAAGTTTTGCAGTAAAGGACGGCAGGCAGCATCGGTGAGCACGACGCCGCCTGCGCTGACTTCACCTGTCTCGATCAGCTGCCGACAATAATTGCGGCTACCGAATCCTTGCGATTGCAGGACACGATCTAGAGTTGGAGGTCGCATGTGGCGAATTATGAGGTTGATTATTAAACGGGTTGATGGCTAAGCGCATTGGATTTTCAGGCAGGCGGCTAAGTTGGGTTCTGTTCCAGCCAACGCACAGCACCCTGCCCGGCACTGCGACCCGTGGCAAAACATCCGGTGAGCAGATAACCACCGGTAGGTGCTTCCCAGTCGAGCATTTCACCGGCACAGAACGTACCGGGCACGGCGCGTAGCATCGAATTTTCGTCCATCGCGTCGAATCGCACACCGCCGGCGGTACTGATGGCTTCGTCGATCGGCTTGGTTGCCGTTAATTTCAGGGATAGGGTTTTTATGGATGCTGCTAGAAGCGCCAAATTATGAAACTCATTTTTTCCCAATATTTCGCGCAGCAAACCGGCCTTGATTCCGCTGATGCCCACCCGGCTTTGCAAATGGCTGGTGAGTGATTTGGCACCGCGTGGATGCGTGATTTCTAAGGTCACCCGCTCCGTTGACCGCTCGGGGTTGAGGTCTATGTTGAGTATTGCATGATCGTTAGTTGCAATTAATTCTCGCAGTTCTGCGGAGAACGCATACGCCAAGCTGCCTTCGATACCACTTGCCGTGATCAACAATTCGCCCGCACGCGTATGCAGCTGCCCGTGTATGTCGCGAACACTGGCAACGATGGATTTTAATGGCTGGCCGGCGTACTTTTCCTGAAAGTAGCGGCTCCAGGCGATGTCGAAGCCGCAGTTGGCCGGCACTAAGTGCTCGACATCGACGCCACGGTCACGCAATATCGGTACCCAACATCCGTCGGAGCCGAGTCGCGCCCAACTCCCTCCTCCGAGTGCCAGAACGACTGCATCGGCTGTCGCTTCGATTTCGCCGTGCGGCGTTGCGAACCGCAACGCATCGCTCGGCCGGTGTGTCCACCCCAGCCATCGGTGACGCATATGAAAAACGACACCGGCTTCTCGCAGCCGACGCAGCCATGCGCGCAGCAGCGGTGCGGCTTTCATCCCGACAGGAAATACCCGTTGCGAACTGCCGACGAATGTTTCGACGCCCAACTGGTGCACCCATGCGCGCAAAGCTTGGGCATCGAACGCTTCCAGCGCAGGTGCCATATGCGGACTGGCGGCACGAAAACGGCTATTGAAGCGCGATGCCGGCTCAGCGTGTGTAAGATTCAAACCGCCGCGGCCGGCGAGTAGGAATTTGCGTCCCGGCGAAGGCATGGCGTCGTAGAGATCGACCTTGACACCGGCCGCACTGAGAACTTCCGCCGCCATGAGGCCCGCCGGGCCGCCGCCGATGACGGTGGCGGCCCGGCCGACGATGCGCGCATCGTTGCCCTGCTCATCTTTCGCCATGCCGAGGGCGACTAATTTGCCAACAACTGACCCCGGATCTCGCCGTTGGGATGTGCTTCGCTATGCACATTCACATAAAAATCGCCTGAAATATATTGTACATACTGCGTATCGGTCAGGCGCGTGCTTTCCACGATACTCCAGGTGTAGTCCCCTGTTTTGGTCAACGGCACGATCACCGGGCCGTTGCGACCTCTCGGGGCGAGATGAATATGCGCGGCGGTGGCAGTTAGAAGACGGTCGATTGTGATGCCACCACTAATCATTTTCGTGCTGGTCACGGTAAATAAGCCTTTGCCGGTAGCCACCGTATCGACCACCGGCACTTGCTGCGCGCCGCTCAGTAGCACCGTGCCCGGCTGCATCATATCCAGGTTCGTGGCACATCCCGCCAGCAAGGCGCTCAGCGTGATTGCCGTGGCAGCAATCGAGCGTTGCCAGACATTTTTCGGGTTTTTGGTGGCGATTACAGTAGCGAAGGCAGTATTCATGGCTTTCCTTAGTCAACGAAAAAATAATCAACGGCGACGCGATCAACAACGAAATAAACAGATAAGGCCTAGGCGCAACCGCCCGCCGGACGCCGAAGCTTAACGCATAGCCGGCGCAGATGTGCGCCTATATAGCGGCGAATTTCCAGGGTCCAGGCTAGCGCAACCTACGCTTGAATGCGGCAGTGAATCAGAAAGAAGTTGTTGTTCCACGCTATATTTTGTTACTTCATGTTAATGTTTTAAACTATTATTTTAACTTTCGTTGTCCAGTTTCAATAGAGCTTGCCATTTTACAAATGGTGGCGAGTTCGCTGAGCACTAAAATTATGGCGAATGATTCATTATCGACAAGCCGCCGAAAAAGCTGGCGACATATCCGGTGACCAAACACATGCCGACTACGACGCATCGTTTTCCACTATTCGACCGGTTTGCCAGCCTGCGGGCACGGCTGCTGATGCTGGTGATGCTCGCTTTGCTGCCGCCGATCGGGCTGACGATTCACGGAGCGATACATGAGCGCCAGCATGCCATCGCCGTGGCTGAAAGCGATTTGCAGCGCTTGACCGGTTTGGCCGCTGCAGGAGAAGCAAAAACTCTGGAAGCGATGCGCCAGTTTTTAGTGGCTCTTTCGGATGTGCCGGATCTGATGCGTGAACCCGCCGCCTGTAGCGCACTACTACGCGCGATGCTGCTTAAAAACACCGGATACAGCAACTTGGGGGTACTCGATCTCGACGGCAACGTGCGCTGTAGCGCCGTCGAGTCGCCGAATGTCGTCAATGTGAGCGACAGAAACAACGTTAAAAAAACACTGGCAACCGGTCGCTTTGCTACGAGCGACCATGTGTTCGGGCGCTTGATCCGGAAACATGCGATCAATGCTACCTACCCCATACTCGGGGCCGACGGCGGCATGGTCGCAATGGTCTTCGCCTCGCTCGACTTAAAAGCGCTCGACCAATTTGCGACCGATATCGATTTTCCATCGAATGCAGTGATGATCACCACCGACGGCAACGGCACCATCATCGCCCGTCGCCCCGATCCGGTGAAATGGATAGGTACACGTGCCGAACAAAACCTGCTCGAGCCGATGCTGAAAGTAGGCTTCGGCACCGCCGAGATCACCGGTGCCGACGGTATCAAGCGTCTGCATGCATTTGCACCTGTCGGCACCACCGACATCTCGAACTATATGGTCAGTATCGGCATTCCCACGGCAGATATCGTGGCCTCCGCCAATAAGGGACAGGCGACGCGCTTGCTGGCGTTGGCCGCGACAGCTGCACTGGCGTTGCTAACGGCTTGGTTCGTTGCAAATTTCACCATTCTGGATCGCGTCAATGCCTTGGTGTCGGCTGCCAGGCGCATCACCGACGGCGACTTTGCCAGTCGCAGCGGGATTCGTTACGGTCGCGAAGAAATCAGCGAGCTGGCAGTAGCTTTCGATGGCATGGCGCAATCGTTGCAACGAAGCGCAGCCGAACGCGACGATGCCCTCGCACGTCTGTCTGCAGAAAAAGAACGGGTGCAGCTGACGTTGCAATCGATCGGCGACGCCGTCATCACCGCCGATCGCGAAGGCCGGGTCGAGTATATGAATTTGGTGGCGGAGGTCCTGACCGGCTGGCGCGCCGACGAAGCACGAGGCAAACGCCTGCCGGAGGTTTTCAACGTGGTGAGTGTGATCGAAGATGGCTATCGGTCGACACCGTTACAGCGCGAAGCAAATTCTGCAGACAGCATCTGCCGCGACAATATTTTGATCGCTCGCAACGGCAACGAATACATCATCGAAGATTCGGCGGCACCGATTCGCGATCGGGCGCATGCAGTCGTCGGCACCGTCGTGGTGTTCCACGACGTCACCCGCTCACGCGATTTGGCACGGCAAATCGCGCAACAGGCAAGCCAGGATCGCCATGGTGCATTGCCGGGCAAGCAGTATTCCTCGCAGAAGCGCCCTTCTCATGCGTAAATGCACGCCCAAATTCACACTCAGACACGCGTGTGTAAAGTGCACAGCAGGCATATTCCCACTCATTAATATTTACACATAGAAACTTACTGTGGGACAATTACACAATCGGCTTTACTTTGATTGTGTTCATTGCGTTCGTTTCTATTTCTATGCCTACCTCTTTGCTGTTTATCGCCTCGGTATTAATCTGGGGCTCGACGTTTCTGGTGATTACCGTCCAGCTCGGCGACGTGTCGCCTGCCGTATCGGTTGTGTATCGGTTCGGCATCGGTACAGCGCTATTGTTCGCCTGGTGTGCATGGCGTGGCGAGCAGCTATGGATCGAGTGGCGACGCCAGCCGCTGTTGATGTTGCAGGGCGGCCTCAATTTCGGCTTGGCTTATGTCTGCACTTACATTGCCGAAGCCAACTTGGTCTCGGCGCTGGTTGCGGTGCTGTTTTCATTGGTGGTGTTCTGGAACGCCATCGGCGCACGCTTATGCTTCGGCACAGCGATTACCTGGTCGATGTTGGGGGCGACAGCGCTGTCGATGTTGGGCATGTTGCTGCTGTTTCTACAACCACTAGCCGATGCCTGGCAAACGATGGCGGCCGGTAGCGCCGTCAATCAAAAAATGTTCGTCGGTCTGGGGTTCGCCCTTGTCGCGACCTTGTTTTCTTCTGCCGGCAGTCTGGTTGCTGTCAGAGTCGGCCGCGAACATCAGGGCAATCTCTTCGTCACAACCGCCTGGGCAATGCTGTGGGGCACACTCAGCGTCGCCCTCGTAGCACTCGCCACAGGCCAGCAATGGGTGTTGCCGGCAAATCCGACTTATTGGGCAGCCATGCTGTACCTGTCGCTGTTCGGCTCGGTACTCGCATTTATCGCGTATTTCATTTTGATCAACCGCATCGGCCCCGGCAAAGCATCCATGATCGGCGTGTTGATACCCGCGGTATCGGTATTGCTGTCGATGCGTTTCGAAAACTACCAGCCAGGCCTAACCGGTTTTATCGGCATGGCTTTGTGCTTGACCGGTGTGATGTTGGCGATTGGCGGCATATCGATCAAAAACCCACGACGGTGGGTGATGAAAATGGCTAGAATTTCGAAGCATTTTTACGCCAGATACGCCAACCGGGTCGCGCGAGCGATTTAAACGACTGACCTGACCAAGCCATCGACCAGATCACCGACACAGCGCTGTATCAGGCATTCGTCCCAATCTCGAATGAGGGTGCGGTACTCCCGCTCCAGCGCATCTGTACTACCCTCGCCTTACGTACATTTCCCACCAATGCAGGCCGAAAGCAGGCGATATTGGTACCCCGCTTTTTTCGTACGCTCGGATAGATAATGCCCAACGATTGCTGCTGCAACAGCGACTCCGCCAGAGCTTGCGAGGCGATATAAGTCGTCGGGCTCAAACATGCCTCGAACCGCGTGTCGTTACGCAGATCGTGAAAGCTGGCGCTGAAGTCGGCCAAAAATTCCTGATAACTCACCGTGTCATGAAAATAATTAATTTCCTGATACTCCACCGTTTTATGAAACACCACTTCGGCCAATGCTGCCGAGTGCGTCAAAGCGCAATACCACGCGCCCCGCTCGGAGCCGTTGAAGCGGCTTCCCTCAGGCCTGGGATAGGAAAACGCTGCATTGATGATATGAAAATGCGGCACGCCGAAGACCAATTCATCGATGCCGATACCGATGCTATTACCAGATTCCGCTATCAATCGATCGTTAGTTGCATTATCAAGCTCGAACAATAGTGCCAATTCTTCATTGCTGCCAGCCAGCGGCGACAGTACCGAATCGTTGACGTCGGCGAACCTGGAAGGAATCAACCTGCAGGTATCGAAGGCACGCAGCGAGGTAATCGGCGGGTAAGGTGAAGACGGCATCGTTGACAACGGGTTGGAACTCAGACGCCGCCGCGTCGTGCATCGAGTAACCTGCGGACGGTTTGCATCGCTGGAATACCTCCGCCGAGCATGAATGCGAGAGGCGTACGCCCACCGAAGATCGCATTGGTATTCGGCATGACGATCCAGCGATCTGCCAGATCGTCGCCGTACAAAATATGCAGTGCCTTATAGATACCGACCAGATAAGAGACGCGCGTGATGCGATCGACATCGAGTGCACGTGGGTGCGTTTTCTTCCATTCGTAAAAAGCGCTGCTCGACACCCCACCCAGCAACTCGCGCGCTTCTTCGTCTCGAATACTCCATGCGGCGATCAATCGGTAAAAACCTTTTAATGCAGTCGGAGTAAGGCGTTCCCGCTCCGTCTTTAGAGACAGATCAATCATGGATACCGGTGCGAAGCGCGTACTCGGATAGCCCAGTGCGAGGGACATAAAGACTCCTTTAATGGAGTTACTTTACTCCTTAAAAAGAGTTATTGCAAATCGGTTGAAAAGCGGTTGGCAATATTGAGATTTAATTGACGTCTTAACGTGTTTCTTAAACAATTTTATTCAAGGTTTTTCCGTAAAACTAACGTCCAGCAACGATTCGAAGCCACCGAAAAACATACGTTTGCCGTCGAAAGGCATGTCCATATTTTTCATGGATTCATCCGCCATCATTTTTTTCATGCCTGCATCGCGCACTTCTTTCGAAGGCCATTCGATCCAAGAAAACACGACATTCTCCTCCGGGCCTGCTAAGACCGCTTTTTTAAAATCGGTAACCTTTCCATCCGGAATATCGTTGCCCCAACATTCAACCATGCGCAAAGCACCGTAGGACTGGAACATTGGCAGGGCTTTCTCTGCCATCGCTCGATACGCGTCTTTTTTGTCGTGTGGAACCGGAATGACGAAACCGTCGATATAGCTCATGATGTTTCTCCTTAATAAAAACCCAGCTTACTCCGACTTCGCAATCCTAAACAAGCCGGTTCATAATCACGATTTATTCGAAATCAGTAAAACCGTTTAAAACCATGCTGACCATTACCATCAAACAAGGCAAAGAAAAAAGTGTGCTTGCACGTGAGATTCACATCTACGCCTCGGCCGTCGATCGGGTAGACGGCAAACCTGGCGAACGTCTGCAGCCAGGCGCAACGGCGGTTGTACAAACCTCATCCGGGCAGTTTCTGGCACGGGCGGGCTTTAACCCGGTTTCGCAGATCCGCGCGCGGGTGTGGAGCTTCGATGCCGGCGAAGCCATTGATCATGCATTCATCAAACGCCGTGTTCAACAAGCGTTGTCGAAGCGGGTATCTGCAGCCCTACGCTCGACAAGCGGCCGGCTTTTGCATGCAATCAAGGGGGAAGAAGATGGTTTATCGGGATTGGTCGTGGATTGGTACACAGGCGAACCAGGCGAACCCGGATACCTGGTTTGTCAATTTTTGGCTGCTGGCGTAGACGCTTGGAAGGTGCCGATCGTACAGAGCTTGATCAAAGAAACCGGCTGCCCGAACGTGTATGAACGGTCCGATACCCTGATGCGCAAAGCCGAGGGGCTAGCCGATGTATCCGGTGCTTTGGCAGGAGAAGAACCACCGAACAGCCTGGTTTTCAGCGAACGCGGTGTGCATTACCGAATCGACCTGAAAACCGGCAGCCGCCACAAAGGCATTTAAAAATATCGCGCCGGGCTCAGGCGACGCTAGCCTTGCTCGTCACATCGTCGATATCGATACCGCCGAACGGTTCGACGATTTGCGCTGCCTGTTGCATACGCGAGCCGTCGGGCGCATCGACGGTCAACACGTAACTGCGACCCCAATCGACCGGCGTGGCGCTTTGCGTCTCGTTAGGATCGTATCCCTCCATAAAATTCGGCTTCGGACGGTCGGTGTCAGCATGCTGAGATTTATCGATCAAAAAATTACCCGTAACCGCCCCGGATTCGTCTTCTCTGGCAGTGAAAGAAACGCTGTCTTGAGGGAAGCCTGCGGCCAGCAATGCTTCGCGCGCCTCTTGCGCTTTCTCAAAATCGGCATAGGTTCTCATCAACATGTTTTCAATCGTCATTGTGTTCTCCAAAGAATAGCGGCAGCTGCCGAATGCCTGATAGACCGTCGAGTTTTGTTTTGGTGCGCCAATAAATGACTTCGATTCATTTTTATTAATAAAAATCAGGTTTTTCTCGTTCTGCAAACAAGAATATTTCACAACAGCATTTCGAGTATGTTTCGCTGTTAGCAACTTAATGTCGTGTTTACGACGGTTGCCAGGAGATAACTTCGCTATGTTAGATACATATTAAAGCGTGCGGTTCGTCCTAACTTTGCGAAAGGCTTTTGATTATGGTATTTCGAGCCCACCTTGATCATATGCGTCAGCAAGCTGCACAGACGGCACCCGAGGCAAACACCTCCACGCATCGTTACGAACACGCCGTCCCAACAACGCCCCGAGCTACAACTGCGCCTTCGACACAAGCACCCCCGGCCCGTGCTCGTCACCCAAGTGCGCTCGACGGCATGCCAGGCCGCGCGACCCACGGATCTACATCCGTGCGCCCTCGTCCTTATTGTCCCCCAATGGGTGCCTCCGCCGGGGCTACGCGCATTGCGGTCGGCATGCAGTTGCGTGACTGGGCCCAGGCTGCGCCGCCGGGCGAAAGTGCCGCACGCCAAAAAGCCGTCACCCGGCTGACCGCTTCTCACAATGGCTCAACCGATTGCGTCGACCTGGCGGGTTTGAAATTGACATCCCTGCCGCCGGGTTTAGCGTCAATAAAAATGACCGCTTTGATTTTGGATGGCAACTCGCTTGAAGCATTACCTGAATTGCCGCCCGGCCTGACAAAATTGTCGGTGTTGAACAACCGGCTTACCCACCTGCCGACGCTGCCAGCCGGTTTGACCTCACTCGATGTCAGCGGCAATAAGTTAACCAAAGTTCCGGATTTTCCAGCCCATATCTGGTATGCCGCATCGCACGGAAAGTTTGAAGCCGACTTGCGTGGCAATCTCTTTTGCGACCGGGATCTGCGCGCCGTGTTCAACCACCTCAAGGCAAGTGAGTCAGAATCCACGAAGCACTCGGCCCTGCAGTTCGATGCACCGTTCCAACTTCCGACTGCCGTACTGGAAGGATGGATCAGTAATGCCGACCCTGCCGAACAGGCGGCCCGCATCGAAGCAGCGAGTCGTTTAACAGAAGCACATGCCAGCAACGCTTTCAGCGTTAATCTATCTGGGCTAGGTTTGACGACATTGCCGGATTGCCTGTCGAAACTGAACGTGACTGAACTATATTTGCAAGACAATAAGCTTGTATCCGTGCCCGGGCTGCCGATGCCAGAACTGCCGCACGGTTTGACAACACTGCATGCGCACAATAATTCACTGACTTTTCTGCCGACGTTGCCGAAGTCACTGACGAACCTGAATGTAGAAAACAACCTGCTTTCGGCGCTATCGAACCTACCTTCAGGTTTGAAGGTGGTGCATGCCTCCCATAATTATTTGCAACAGATCGATGCTTTGCCACCAGCGCTGCAAGTATTGAAAGTCGCCCACAACAACCTGACCAACCTGCCGCCACTTCCACAAACCTTGATCGGGCTAAATGTGAAAGGTAACCGCCTCACACAATTACCTGAACTGCCGGATGCAGCATGGTCACAAGACCAAAGCACCTATTTTGTGGCAGACCTACGTGACAACGCTTTCTCGGATACAGATTTGCGGGCTTTTCAGGCCCGCTTAGAAAGCACGTTCGAGCCCGATTCCAACGCCATCATGCGGTTTCGTATCGACGCGCCGGCATCGATTCTTTTGCCGCCCTGCCCGGTCGCACAGATCCAAAACCGCGCCGATGCCAAAGACACCGTCAAATCCTGGTCCGAGCAGGGCGTACCACACGAGGCGCTGGTTGCGCTGCGCGCCGATCTGGATACGTACATGTTGCATGGAGAAATGACCGCCGAAGCGTTCGATGCCCGCTATGGCACCGATAAAACCGATACCCCGATGCCGGGAAAATTTTTCGACAATGCGTCTAAAATCCAGGATGCCACCCTGCGCAAGAAATTTGCTCATCTCCGCATGGCACTGCCACTGAGCTGAGTCGTTCGGTGGTTGTAGTGCGTCGTTTGTTTTCACCTGGTAAGGAGCATTCAAAATATATGGTGTTTAAAGCCGACCCTAAAAGTACGCGTTGGCAATTCCCACAATGTAGGGCAGAAGCGAATGGTTCAACATCGAGCAATAGACCCTCGGTTGCTACTGGACATCCTACAAATACGTCACCACCATCACCGCGGGCATTTTATGCGGGCACGTTCGACGGTATGCCGAATCGCGCAACCGGCAGGCGTACGGTTATACATCCGGGAGTACAACCGGATACGGCGTCTTCGCCGATTACCGATGTACTAGTGAGGTGGATCGACGACGCCGACCCCATTGAAGCACTGGCTCGTAACAAGGCAGCCGGCCGATTGATGAGAGCGCATTGGAGCAACAAAGGCATCGCCGACATGGCCGGTTTGGGCTTGACGGCCCTGCCGGACTGTCTATCTGAACTGAACGTGGCCGAATTAAATGTACAAAACAATTCACTCACCAGGCTACCAGGGTTGCCACCCAGCCTGATCAACCTGAATGTGCAAAATAATTTACTGACACAGTTGCCTGGCTTGCCTACGAATTTAAAAACAGTGCTCGCTTCTAATAATTATTTGCAAAGACTACAACCCCTGCCAACAACGCTACAGATATTGATTGTCGAGGGAAACCAGCTTACCGATCTGCCTGCGCTTCCGCAAACGTTGGTCATGCTCGATGTCAGAGGAAATTTTCTAAGACAATTGCCCGAATTGCCAGACACGGCATGGGCAAAAAACGCCGATCCCTGTTTTATCAGGGCAGACTTGCGCGACAATTATTTTTACGGTGCGGATTTGCTGGCATTTCAAACCCGTATCGACGACACTTTTGAACCCGGTTCTATTGCGAGGCAGCAGTTCGATTTCGATACGCCTGAATTTATTACCAATACACCCTACCCGGTATCGCAAATCGACACCCCTGCCAAAGCAAAAAACATTGTTGAATACTGGGTCAAGACTGGTATTCCGCATACAGAACTCGTTATGCTACGTGCTGATATAGACGCGTACGTGTTGCACTCGACAATGAGCAGCAACGCATTCGCTACCCTTTATGGTCCGAGCAGCAACGCTTTGGCTTCCATGGATACGCAGCTTTTCGATGCCGATTCACACATCGTAGACAGTCGTTTGCGCAAAAATTTCGCCCTTATAAGGTCGGCACTCCCCCTTGGCTAAATTGCGTACCTAGGGCCCGGGCCAGGAGTTGCCTGCTTTTCCAACATGGCAGAATATTGCGCATGACAAATCTCCTACACGATCACGAAGCGATTAAAACACCCTCACTTTCGCTTTCCCCAGCTTCGCTACCGCCAGAGCAAGAAGCCTTACGTCTTCATGCCGAGTTGGTAAAGCTGGAGGGCAGCGTCATGCTGTTTTTTACCGGTACGGTAACTGCCGGCCAACTGTACGTGCCCTACAGGCTGGTGCCGGCACGGGGCGTACTCGCCAAGCCCAGCAAATGGCGCAAAATGAGCGCGGAAAGCCAGATCGAACTGATACGGGAGCGCGCCACCCCGATTGCCATCGATGAACTGCATAACAGTGTGGTCGAGTTTGTTACCAGTATTGCCCAGCAAGCAGAAGAAGCCGGTCTGGATGCCATGACGTTCCTCGGTACACTCGCCGAGAATGCCGCGACCAACCCGGCCGGCCAGGTGTTCGACCGCATCCGCCAGCGCCTCGAGCATGCCATCGAACGGCAGCAGGAAGAACGCCATGCTGCACTGACCCGTGAAAGCATCAATCTTGCGCAGTACCCCGAGTCGTTCGAGCTGGCGCGGCGGCTGCCGCGACGCTTCATCGCCCTACTCGGCCCGACGAATTCCGGCAAGACGCATCAGGCGATGGAAGCTTTGATCCAGGCAAAGAGCGGCGTCTATTTGGCACCCCTACGCCTGCTGGCCTTAGAAAACTTCGAACGGCTGACTGCTGCCCGACCTCGCGGCGAGCCGCTAAAGGTCAACCTGATCACCGGCGAAGAGCGCCGCGTGGTCGACGGAGCCACGCATGTCGCCAGCACTGTCGAAATGCTCGATTCGCGCAACCGGGTCGAGGTTGCCGTGATCGATGAAATCCAGATGCTCGGGGACCGCGACCGGGGTGCCGCCTGGACCGCCGCAGTCTGCGGCGCACCGGCGACCACGGTCTATCTGCTGGGCGCACTGGAAGCCCGGCGGGCCATCGAGGCGCTGGCCGCCCGGCTGGAATGCCCGTTGGAAGTGCATATCCTGAAACGCAAAGGGCCGTTGACGGTGGAGCCGGTTTCGGTACGCAAACTGCGCAATTTGCGGCGCGGCGACGCTGTCATTGCCTTCTCCCGGCGGGATGTGCTGATGTGGCGCGACATGATTGCAGAGAGCGGGTTTTCCGTGGCAACTATCTACGGCAACCTGTCGCCGGAAGTACGACAAGCTCAGGCAGCACGGTTTCGAGATGGCTCAGCCGACATCGTCGTGGGTACGGATGCCATCGCCATGGGCTTGAACTTGCCGATCGAACGCGTAGTGCTGACGACCTCGATGAAATACAACGGTGTCGATGAAGAAGAACTGCCCGCTGCGCTGGCCAAGCAGATTGCCGGACGCGCCGGGCGCTACGGCGTGCACGAAGCCGGTTTCGTCGCTGGCTACGACGACTACACGCATGAAGTGATTCGCTCGCTGATGAAAGAAAAATATCTGCCCCTGGCCACCAGCGGTTTTTCCGTGGCACCGACGCTGGAACACTTGCACCGCATCTCAGCGGTAACGAAGGAGCAAACACTGAGCCGGCTGCTAAAGCGTTTCGTACAAAATGTGGATGTGCCGGACGGCTTCTTCACACCGCGCATCACCGAAGAACAAACCGAGCGCGCCTTATGGCTCGACACCCTGCCGCTCTCGATTGCAGGAAAATTCACCCTGTCGCTGGTACCGCTCTCCTCGCGCATACCGGTGCTGCAGCAAACCTGGGAAAACTGGGCACGTGCGCTAGCCAAAAAGAGAACCTGCTGCCTGCAGCGGGACCCGCATGCATTCGGTGGAAAAAATCTGCAGGATGTGGAAGACGCCTGCCGGCTGTTTTCCGCCTATGCCTGGCTAGGATTCAGGCTACCCGAAACGTTTCCGGACGGGGAGCTAGCTAGTGCGCTGGCGCGAGAGGCAGCGGTTCGGGTGGATGGGATATTGCAGTCGCAGAATGGGGTTTTGCGGCGGCGGGGGCGTGGGAATTGATTTTTTTAACTATGATGACTGAAGAATGGGTGAAGTGAATAAGCAGTTATCGAGATAAGTGGATTCGTCTTTTTATCGGGTTCCTTGTTTGCCAGAATCGAGAAATTTTTAGAGCTTCCATTGAAAAATTTTTGTCGTGCGGGTATATTACTGGAAATGCATAGGACACACCCATGGATCTCTCGCAAAAACGCGCCATTCAGAATTATCGTTCTCGCTTGAGCGAGCGCGGCTTAGCGCGCTTTGAAGTGCTAGCGCGCGATACGGATCGCGATCTGATACGGTCCCTAGCCCGTCGCCTTGCCGAAGGCGGTCCCGACGCTTTACGATTACGCGCAGCGGTTAGCCAAACTCTTGAGGGTGATTTACCGAAAAAGGGCGGCATCCTCGCAGCACTACGACGCTCCCCGCTTGTAGGTGCCGACCTTGATCTGGTCCGTGTGCGTGAAAAAGGACGAGACGTCGAAATCTAATGCGTTATCTGCTCGACACTAACATTATCAGCAACATTGCAAAACCGGTGCCGTCCAAGTCTTTGCTTAGTTGGATGAGCGAGCAAAACGACGACGATCTTTTTATAGCTTCCCTGACTGTTTCTGAAATCCGCCGAGGTGTTCTTGAAAAGGAGCCGGGCAAGCGCCGCGATAATCTAGAGAGTTGGTTCGCTGGGCCAGAAGGTCCTCAAGCATTGTTTGCTGGCAGAGTGCTGTCTTTTAATGAAAATGCTGGCTTGATTTGGGCGCGTCTTATGGCAGACGGGAAAATAGGAGGCCGACCGCGCAGTGCGCTCGATATGATTATCGCAGCCGTCGCTGAAGCTCATGGCTGCACCGTCGTTACGGATAATGAGAAAGATTTTTTTGATGTTCCGGTGATTAATCCGCTGCGCGGAGCGGTTTGATGCTGGACGTTTTTATTAGCACCGCTTGAATACGAATATTGGCGTTAGATACGAGTACTAGTCGAGTCATCGCTTGTCAGACGCTCAGTACGCTTGTTTTCGGCCGCCACGCCGCCGCTGGGCTCACATCCGGTAGTACCTGAACATCGGAAATGCTGTTTACCTATACCGAAATCAGCTCGCCATTTTTGCAATCATATGCTCCATCACGTCCGTATGCTCATGCTGCGGGCTAAACAGAACAAATTCGGCATTCTCTTCCAAATAGTGAGCAGTTGACGCAAAACACTTAATCTCGTATGGCGCGGTCCCGGCTTGACCTAATGTTCGGTGCCATGCAGGCAAGCCCACCCGATAATGCAAGGTGGAATAAGCAAATGCCATAATGTGAACAACATCAGCACAATTTACCTATCCGTGCCCAGGCTACGCGCTTTTTTGTCCTCGAACATTGCCGCGTCCGCAGCCTGAATCATCTTCTCGATCGGCTTATCGGTATTGTGCGGAAAATGGGTGACGCCGACGCTGTACTCGATGTTGTATGGCTTGTTTGAGTCCCTGTTGAAGTTCGCGGTCGCGGCTTTGAACCTTTCAAGAACAACGCTGATACGGTCTTCGTCGGAATCGAGCAGCAAGACCACGAACTCGTCTCCACCGAGTCGGGCTATCACATCGCAGTCTCGAAATGAATCGAGCATGATTTGCGCGAACGAGACCAAAGCGGCGTCGCCCTCGTGGTGGCCATAGATGTCGTTGATCGCCTTGAACTTGTTGAGGTCTAAGAATAATAGTGACAACGGCAGCTCTTTTCTCCGGCATATCTTCAAGCTGTGATCAACCAGGGTCGAAAAACCCCGTCGGTTGGAAATCATCGTCAACGGATCCAGCGTCGCCAACTGGATCGATTTGATTTCCTGCTCGATCATCTCGCCCAGGTCCTGAAGAAGCTGCCGGTCCTCCGCATCCATTTCCCTAGGCTTTGAATCGATCAGACACAACGTTCCGATGTTGATGCCTTGCCTAAGCTTTAAAGGGTAGCCGGCATAAAACCGAATGTTCGGCGCGTCTGTGACGAGGGGATTGTCGTGGAATCGTTCGTCTATCAGCGTATTGGGGATGATGAACAACCCCTCCTGATTGATCGCATGGCCACAGAAAGACACTTCCCTCGATGTTTCGGATGCATCGATTCCTTGGGACGATTTAAACCACTGTCGATGTTCATCGACCATCGTGACCAGCGAAATCGGCACGCCGAACAACCTTCT
This sequence comes from Pseudomonadota bacterium, assembly GCA_040385645.1. Taxonomy (GTDB): domain Bacteria; phylum Pseudomonadota; class Gammaproteobacteria; order Burkholderiales; family Burkholderiaceae_D; genus JANXSS01. Next base: position 47,674 of record JAZKGZ010000013.1, on the reverse strand, counting down.
GGCCATCCGTGTCACACGATCGAAGCGCTCTTCATGGGAGCTGTCGAGGATTGCAAGTGAGCGCAGCGCATGCAATCGCTCGGCCTCGTTTGGTGGAATTTCTGGACTTTTCATGTCGGCGGCGCGTATGGCGGTGTCAGGTTGAAATCAGGTTGAACCGAGACGATGCTTTATTTGGATAATAGTGCTGGGAAGCACGATACCACATCTGCGTAGGCGCGCGGTGACGTGGGCGGCGACTTGTCGACAAGTCGCCTAAGCGCAAGTAATCATGCGTGCCATTTTCATGTATGGTGCCAACCAAAACCATAAATCAAAACCGCCAACCCGCCTGTCGCGCTATTCATCGATACAAGCATGTGATTTATTTCTTCCACTAAAAGAAACGGTTCAAATAAATGTAGGCTATTTCTATTTACAAGCTGTAATGCCTGTAGCGAAGGCGCTTGCATTGAGCTGATTCAAGTTTTCTACGTACGCAAAGAAATGCTTGGAAAGTTTTAAGAAGGAAATTTTTCAAAAGCTATAATCATCGGGGTTTATTAAAATTTTGTAACTGTGCTACAGAGTCTTAAAGCAAGTTTTTGTGCTCTAACCCATCATCCAAGCAGGATGCGCTGATGCGCGCCTCTTAATTCGAACGTTGACCGTCTATGAAACGTACCCTAATAACTGGGGCACCAGGTTCCGGCACTTCGACACTAGGGCGAGCGTTAGCCGAACGTTTGGGATGTAAATTTTTCGACGCAGACGATTATTATTGGCTACCGACCGACCCGCCGTTTGTGGAGAAAGCGACTTCCGAGAATCGAACGAAAACATTTTTAGCGGACACAGATGTCCAGAACTGTGTAATAGCTGGATCAGTTGTTAATTGGGGTCGGGAAATCGAAGATGGATTTGATTTAGTTGTTTTTCGATTGCTGGATACAAACATTCGGCTTAAGCGCTTGCTTGTGCGTGAGAACAAACGGTTCGGGAAGGCGGATCCGATCTTTATGGAATGGGCAGCTAATTATGACGAAGGGAGATTGCCTGGGCGAAGCCGTTTGATCCATGAAGCGTGGTTGTCTCAACGAACCTGCACGATTCTCCGAATTGAAGGAGATATCAGATTGGACGACCAAATTGAAATGGTTATAGGAGCGACCATTAACGCATCGCTGGATACGGCCGCTTCGCGCAGTTTCGTTTAAATATTAAAAAATTAATTGTCAAATTCCTTGATCCATGGACGCGTAGTTTCTATCTTTGCCGACTGTTAAAAACGGGGGGATTATTGCGCCCTGTTACCACCATCATCCTTGACACCACACGCATGACAAAACTTCGCGAACCCGCTTTTGCGAGTCGAGCACGCAGCGCAACGGTCGAACAGGCAAATGCCACAGTGCGAACAAAAATCGATCTCCGGATTTTTCAAGTCTGCAGGACGCTCGCATCCCGGGCACACTCCTTTGGACAGTCTGGTCAAGGCAGTGTCGTAGCTCAGCTCCTCGCGGCGCTGCACATCCGGCAATTCCTCGACAAGCTTTTGCCTTTCCAGATAACTGTTCAATGAAACGATGGCCTGCCGTCCGACCAGTACCGTCACCACGATGCCCACCACATAACGCACATAGCCGCCATAGCTTGGTAGGTAAGGAACCAGCTCGACAAAAAACGCGAACAGAGCGAAGAATACGAAGCCCCAAACAAACGGCCAGTACGTGCTTTTGCGTTTCTTGGCCAACAACCATCCCGCTGCTACCAACAGTGGCAAGGTCAAGGCCAAGCGGTACAGGAACACGCGTAACTCCTGCGCATGCTGCGCCGCTTGGAACTTGTCGTTTGCAGAACTCTGCAGCACTTCGAGTTGACCGCGCGCACGAGCGGCGGCCTGGTCGGCATCGAGAGATTGTTGCTGCTGCGCTTCCAGAACGGCCAGCGCCTGCCGTTCGGCGGCCTTCAGCTTGTCCAGGGTACGAGTACGATCGAGTAATTCAGGATCTTGATCGGCCCGCTCGGTTGCGCGCCGCGTCGCCAGCCAGTTGCTGAAAGTATCGCTACCCAAACGGGAGTTCGCCTGCGCTACTTGAAGCTTGAGTTGGGCTTGTTCGAGCGCCTCCTGCGCGGTTTGGCTAGCCTGTTGCGCAGTTTTTATCGCATCCTGCACCTGGGTCGCTTGGGGTTGTTGCAAAAATTGATCCACTCCCAAAAAGTTTTCTACCTGCGGCAAATCTCCTACAACCGTGCCGCCCAAGCCGATGAGAAAACCGGCGAACACCAACGCAACCAGCCAAAGACCACGCTGAAACCATTTTTCCGACAAGCGTAAGGCGTTGCTCATGGCAAGCTCCGTAAAGTGGATGTAATTGGGTGAATGTAATTAAAAGATGTTACGACCGGACTGGCTAGGATTCCGGCTGTCGGACATATTTTCCGATAGCGAATTGGCCAATGCGTTGGCACGCGAAGCTTCGGTGCAGGTGAATGGGATATTGCATTCGCAGACTGCGGTTTTACGACGGCCGGTAAGTAGGTGCGCCAATTCTCACGAAAAAAAGTAATTTTTACAATGCAAGCTTGGCCAATAGCCCAGGCCGGTGCAATCGATTTCACGTAAAAAAATAACGTGTGAAATGAAAGAACACCGGTGCTGCAAAACATACGGAATCAAATCGGTCGAGTACGCCACCATGCCCCTTGATCATCGTTCCCCAGTCTTTTGCACCCAAGCTGCGTTTGATTGCCGACATTACCAAACCACCCAGAAATCCCATCAAAACGATCACAAGCGCCATTCCAGCACTTTGAACCGGGGTAAACGGCGTGATCCACCACATTGCCGCCCCTACCAAAACTGAACAAAGCGCACCGCCGATCAATCCTTCCACAGTTTTGTTAGGGCTGACCAACGGTGCTATCTTCGTTTTTCCAAACAGCGTACCGAATACGTACTGGAATACGTCGCTGATCTGCGCGATAAGCATCATGTAAAAAAGTAGCAGTGCGTTTTGACCTGCAAACCCGGGAATATCCAATACCAGCAAGGCGGGCGCATGGCTGATGCAATACACCGAAACCATCAAGCCCCACTGAATTTTCGAGACGCGTTCCAAAAACGCCTCGGTATCTTGTGCCAATACACTGACCGACGGCAGAAGTAAGAAGGCATAAACCGGAATCAGAATGGTGAACAATGAATACCATTCGCTCCAGATCAAATAATACTGAAACGGGACTATCAAAAAGAAAGCGACCGATAACGCATTATGATCGCCCGGCCTGGTCGGTGTGAGCGTGACGAATTCACGTAATGCAAAAAACGATACGGCAGAAAACAAAACAATAGTGCTGATCCGGCCGAGGAAAAATGCAACCACCAGTATTGCGATCATCCCCCACCAAGCATTCGTTCGCGCGATCAGGTTGTCGACGATGGATTTCCCGCGCTCGGTCGTAGCGCGGCGCTTGAGCGTTAGCCCAACTGCCGAGGCAAAGACCAACAAGCCGACGATGCCGGACACTAAATACAGAAATTTATCCGAGGTTGTCATGCCAGCTCCACGATTGCTTCCCGCGCGCGCTGGAGAAATTTTTCTTTCGGCTCGTCTGGCTGCAACTGAATCGGTCTGCCAAACCACACGCTGCAAGTAACCGGAACCGGCAAAAAACTTCCTTTCGGCATGCTTCGATATAAGTTCTCTAGATACACAGGCACCAGTTCCACGTCGGGAAATTTTTCCGCCAAGCGAAAAAGACCGCTTTTGAATTCACCCGGCAGCCTTTGAGCGCAACGCGTGCCCTCTGGAAAAATGATCAGGGAATGTCCCTCCTGCAAAGCTGCCAGTGCCGGTGCCAATGGGTCGGCATCCTGGACGGTTCGTTGCCGATCGATTAATACGGCCTGTAACACCTTTAAAGCAAGGTATCGCCGCAAAAAGGTTTTGCCCCAATAATCTTTTGCAGCGATCGGACGTGTTGCCTGACGTAACTCCACCGGGAGTGCAGACCACAGAGCAACTGTATCGATGTGACTGGTGTGGTTCGCAAAATAGATTCGCTGGCGACGAATCGGCGCACAACCGCGCCAATGCCCGGCAGCACCTACGAGAATCCAGACTGTTCCAGCAAGTATCTGCCCGACTGCCTTTGCCAGCAAAATCATGCTTGCGCCCGAAGCAGCTGGGCAATTGCGACGGTTCTGGTCACGCAAGTTGCCAACGAGCCGACTGCAATGATCAGGGCTGCGCACGGCAGAGCGTAATTCGTGGAGGAAGTAAAGTTTTCTATCAACGACAACACGCACCCGATCGTCATGATTGCCATCCGATGCTGCTTCGCCATCGGCCCTTTAAAACTTTGCGCTAATCCTAAAGAGCCGCCGAACACCCGCACGTAGGCAGTGAGCGCGGCTGCAAGTGCGCAAAACCACCCAAGAAACGGATAAGGCGTGGCGTATCCCAATGCAACTAAAAGAAACGAGTCGGCGATTCGATCTGGAAACTCGTTATAAATCGTGCCAAGAGCAGATTTTTTTCCGCCTTCGATCGCCACCATCCCGTCCAGAAGATTGCACAGAAGCCTCGCCTGGATGCACAAGATACAGACGATCAAACCGAGCCAGGGCACTACAAAAACCAAGGCGAGCCCACCTATGGCTGAAAATCCAATGCTTGCTACCGAAATTTGGTTAGGTGTTATGGACGACCGGACAAGCTTTGCGCTAATTGCTTTGGCCCAGCCGGCTGACCTGGTGGCGATCGGCCTACGATTTTTTTCTTCTAAGGTCATGTGTTTGCTTGTTGTTTACCATTCGAAATGATGTGTATATTTTTAAACTGTAAATCCATATTGGACGCATCGCCTTAGCGCCATTTTTCAGCTTTTGCGGTGATTGAAACCGTTTTATCGTCGAATCGGATATTTAAGTGCAGTTGGGTATTGTCTTTATCGGCACGCACTTTGGCTATCAACTCTGGCGTGAGAATAGGGGTTAAGTCGACACGTTGCGTGTAGACTGGATTTTTTGCTACTTCCAGTCTAAATTCTTTCTGAACTTCTGGCGTCACCCGATCTTCTTTATAAATTTTTTCATATTCTTTTGAGATTGCTTCGAATTCCGGCAAGTAAGAGATCCAAGTGACATCCACAAACCGGGGCAAGGCTTTTTTACTGTCGCCTGGCATGAAAGACATATGGGCTCCGTACTTGGGCATTGGTCCGCCGATATAGCCCGGGGTAGGGCCGCGTTCGCCATCTGGATCAAAACGTTTGACCATCACTGGGCGACCCGAACTTTCAAAATCCAACGTCATACCGACCTGGGCGGCAGTTCCGTTTTGCCATGTCAAAAATAAGATGAGTGATATGCCCGCGATCAAGGAGTAGACAATGGTATTTTTAAGCCGTAGTTTTGTTGCAGCCATGCGCTGTACTCTTTCATGTCGATCGTACCGACTATTTTTGAATCACCATCCGCATCGAGCGTGAAGGAACCAGTTTTTTTAATAAATCTGCCTGTTTGTGATTGTTTCCAATCCATTCCACCTGGCAAGGCCTGCCGTTGGCGTATGCAATCTTTCGTTAGAATTTGATTGTTTAACCTTACACAAAAATTTCTGTCCTCAGGGGCCATTCCAGTAAATTCACTTTTGTCGTGTAAAACCGGATTCGACACTTCCCCCCATTCACCATGACCTATTTGATCCCAAGTCTTCATCTTTATGCCACTAGTGATCGCTTGTTTGTAAATCCAATTTAAAGCCACATCGGAAAGGTCTCCCGTACCATAACTTCCCCCTATGTCAGCATGGCTTCCAATGAAACCACGTTGAATGCCCCGTGTAATTCCTTCTCCTGGAAAAAGCTCACGGTGTTCATTAAGTGCAACCGCTTGGAAAACATTTTTCACTACTCCAGGAATTGCAAGCTGCCATTGCGAGTTGGCCGCACCGTTGGCACCGAATTGCGCCACTGTGTCCCATAAACCTAAAAACCGCATTTCCACGCATACGCCGGATTTTTGATAAGCATTTTGACGGAGCCGCGCGGCAACCTTATTGCTGAAATCCCGCGCCATCGCCGCGCCGCGTGAAAATCCGACGATATCGATCGATACGAGGGTTGTTTGCTCTGGCTTGAGATTTGTCATATACCCATCGAGCCGCGCGAGCATCACATCTACCCTTGCACGCGCCGTATTGGCATTGATATCGTCTAGATAATTGGTTTTGATTTTGCCTTCAGTATCGTCACGCCCCACTCCATTCATGTACCACTTTTGCCCATCGTCATAAGCCTGATGAAACTTATAAACATTAGAAAAATCATCCTTCCCCGGTGGCGGATTTGAATTATTCGTCCCATCAAACGCAAACAAGATCAATCCGCTTGGATCGATATTCTTTAATGGGTTATTCGCACCGTACGTATAGCCGTTGATCCCGCCGCCTAGCCCCAACGGGTCGGGCGTCAGATATCGCCCGCGCTGCGGATCGTAGTAACGGTGGTCGTTATAGTACAACCCTGTTTCGGCATCTTCGTACTGCCCGGGCAGGCGTAGATTTTGTTGATAACCGCCGTTGCTTCGGCTGGCAATTTTTTGATAACCTGCTGAGGTATCTAGACCCGCATCGGTCAATTTACCGAATGCATCGTAAGCGCTTTGCCATAGCAATTGTCCTGCGGCGTCGGTTACTGCTTCAGCTGCCCCAAGGTGGTTGTTATGCAGGTAACCCACCGTTTCGGTCTTGCCGAACCAAGTGTTAAAAACCAATGCGATGTCGTGCATTGCATCGCCGGCAAATTGGCGGATGCTTGAGCCGACGTTTTCGGTTTGCAGGCCGTTATGTACATCGGCAGTGGCAATGACATTGCCAGCTAGATCGATGGTTGCGATAGGTTGACCGGCGAGATAAATGTATTGGCGGGTAATTTTTCCCTGCGCATCAAGCTCTGCCGTCAATTGCCTGTTTTCATATAGATAATGCGTCTGGCCGCGTGCTGTCTTCTTGCCGATGCGTTCGCCCCGATAGTTATAGCGATATGCGCCCAACTGCTTACCGGCTTCGCTCGCTGCGATCAGGTTGCCCATAGCATTCCAGGCATAGGTGCGAGTGCCGGATTGCAAAGGTTGCCCGGATGCGTCGTAAGCCACGACGCCGGGCATATCGGCGCTGCCTTGCCAGCGATTGGTTGCCGGCGTATAGTTTATTTTTCGGGTATGGCGTTGCAATTCCTCTTGCTCGGTAATGTTTGCTTGCGCCAGGAGTCGATTGCCGGCACCGTCATAGGAATAACGGCCGTAGGTGACGCCGGCTTTCATGCCTTGCGCGGTCTCGGCAACGATCAACTGATTTTGCGCATCGTAGGCGTAAGTACTGGCACCATCACGGCGTTTGGTGTGCAGCAAGTTGCCTTCGCCATCCCATAGATAGCGATGATCCATGAGGGCACGCGCGTCTTCCGGCAAGCCGAGCGCGCCAGGTTGAGATAGCGCTTTAGCTGATGCAGGAGCAGCAACGTTGTTGACGCTTGGCGAGCTCGCTGCCAGCGCAGGCGTCAGCCCGATTAACACATTCAGCGCACGTGATATGTCTGCGGTCTGCATTCTCGGCAGCATCGACTCTGGATGCCGGTGCACGATACGCGCCAGGGCGCCTTCCTTGCTGCGCTGGTAATGGGCTTGGATGCCGTTGCCATAAGTAAATTGCTTTACATCGACGATGTCGCGTTGGATGTTGGTCACGATCGTCTGTGCCGGCAATAGCAAAGACAACCATGGGCTGCGCAGACGCGTGCGCTCTAATGCCGTGACCTGATTCTGCCCGTTGCGCCGGTAATGCACGAGGCTGCCATCCGGCAGGCTGATGCTCGCGATCTGATTTTTTTTGTCGTAGGTGTAGCGTGTCAGGTAGGTAGCACGAGTTCCATTGGCAAGGGTAAGACTGACGGTTTTTAAGCTAAGGCGATGTTGCTCGTCGTAGTCGTAACGCTCGCTCTGGTCAGCATGTTCCAAGGCCACTAGCCGGTTGCCACGGTATATCCAGCGTATAACCACAGGCAGGGCTGGTTGAGCGGCACCGGTAATGATTTGTTTGATAAGCCGTCCTGCAACGTCGTATTCATGCTGTACGCGGTCGCCGATTGCATTCGTGCTCGATGTGACTTGACCTGCCGCATCGTATTGCCGGGTGGTCTGGCCGCTATCCGGGCTGATAACGGCGGTGGTCCGACCGAAATCGTCGACGATGGTGCGGGTAGTGGCATCGTTGGGTGCCTTGACAACGCTAGTATTGCCATGGGAATCATATTCGAAACGTAGCGTGGCTTCCTGCCCTGCCACGCCGGTTGCCTCGGTGATCGTTTCCAGATTGCCGCTGGCATCGTACTTAAATCGTTTCATTCGTCCGAGTGCGTCCACGCTCGATGCCAGCCGTCCGGCATCGTCCCAGGCCAATTGCCGCTCGCTGCCTCTCGAATCGATAGTTACAATCAAGCGAGCCAGATCATCATAAGCATGCAGCCGCGACTGCTTGAAGCTTACGGATTCGAGGCTTTCTTCGAGCAAACGGCCTTCGGTGTCGTAGCGGTTGCGGGCGATGATGCCCAAGTGCGAAGCGGTCCAGAGCGGACGGCCTCCGAGATCGTACGCCAGACGCCATTGGGGCCTGGAAGTTTTTCCATCGGCCTCGTTTAAAACTGCTAATTCAACGGCATTTCCCATAGAGTCGTAGGTTATGGTCTCGACGCTGCCGTCTTTGGCGGTAAATATTAGACGGTTGCGGGCATCGTAGCGAAATGCCGTTTTTTGCCCGTCGGCGTTGCTGACCGTGGCGATGTTGCCGGCGTTGTCATAGGTAAGCGTGCTGCGTGAAGCGCCTGGCATAGTCAGGGCCGCCATAAAAGCACCCCTCTCATCCCAGGTAATACGCGTAATGTCAGAATCCGTTGGATCGTTAGCAGCACCGTTGGCCAGCGGCCCGTCGATCTCGGCAAGCACGCTGCGGCCGTTGATCATTTTGTAGCGATAAGTGGTGGTTCTGCTAATCGCTATTGGCTCACTGCTGCCAGTACTGTTGCCAGTACTGTTGCCGGCACTGCCGCCAACACCCGGCGACCAACCTGTCTCAGTAACGCTAAGCAATTGCCCTTTCGCGTTTGCCGTCATCCTGGTTTGCACTTCCCTACCCGGCACCACGCTCGGCCGGGAAATCACTAATACGTCCGGCGAGGGATAAGCGATACGCGTACGCCACTGCGCTGGCTGCGCCTTGCCGGCAACGTAGGTTATGAGGCTGCTGCCGAGGGTTTTTCCTTGATTATCCAGTTCGGTACGGTGGGTCTCGAGCGGCTCGCCGGCTGGGTTCAGCAAAGTCTTTTCGGTCAAGCGCCCGAATTTGTCGTACGCATAACGCACGTTGCTTTCGCCACATTCGTTGCAGCCCGCACCCCGCACGTCGAGTAACCGGTACTGGTCGTTGATGATGGCATGCCGATAGACGGTCGTTTGCCCGAGGCTGTTGGTCAATATGGTACGGCCTGCTGCCGAATGGTCGAGCGTGATCTGGCCGAGGCCGGTGTTGTCTTGCAGGCGTGCCGGTTGCAAAGGTTTGCCCTGGGGATCGGTCTGCAGGCGGGCCGGTGTGCCCCGGACGCTCAGAATGGCTTTACCGTCGATATCGTATAGATAGGTGCCGATACGCTGCGGGGTGGGATCGGCAGCCTTAATGTTGGCGTTAGTGTTGGTAGCGGCGTCGGTATTAACATTGGCATCGGCGACGCTGATGCCAGTCAGGAATGTAGGGCGACGCACATCTTCGTAATGGTAAAGACGCCTGCCAGCCTTGCCTGGATAAACCACCTTGACCAGATTGGCCAGCACGCTCGCTTTGGGTGCGGCTGAGCCATTCGGCAAGGCACTGCCATAAGCATACTGATAGCGCCCGGCCGGGCTGTCGATGGCCATGACACCGCGAAATCCATGGTCGGCGGCGGCGTCCTTGCGCGTCGGGTAGTGCAGTTTTAATTGCCGTCCTTGCGGATCGGTCACCTGCATCAGCATGCCTTTGCGATCGTGCTGCAGGCTGACGAATTCTCCGGTGGGGTCGGCAATCTGTACCAGCTTGCCCAGGCTGTTGAAACTCAATGCCCGGCCATTAGCCCAGGTCCAGACATATTCGTCGCCCCGACTGGTGGCATCGATACGCAAGACGCCGTCTGCGGAATTACTGGTGGAACACAGGCTGCGGTTGGCCGGATCGCGATTGAAGATGATGCGGGTGCCATCGGCTTGGATGATCTGCACCGTATTGCCGACCGCATATAAATCGGTTTCATACGACAGTTTCCAGCCGCGGCCGAGAAGACCGGTGGTGGTGTTGATGTTGCTGTAAGCGCTGTTGTAATGGCGGACGATTTCCAGACCGAGTACGCCGGGTAACGCCGGCAGGTCCTCCTCACGCTGGTATTTGTTGCCGGTAATGATGTTGATCGGATTGCCGGCACCCTGATTGGTGCTGGATTGATTGCCTGAGGTCGCAGGGCCGGCACCACACGCGGGCGCACCGGCAACGCTGGGGCCGCAACTGCCAAAAGTCGGCGTGGGTGTAAAAAGCGGTGTGCTTGCATGCCCGATGCCCGTGCTGCATGCCAACACGCACATCGCAAAAAAAATCGATAAAGCCAGGCGCAAATGCTGGCGAAAGCGGCAGGATTGAGCAGGCATGGGGGGAATGTAAAAAAATGTCAACCCGCATGCTCAGCAATACATGGTTACAAATCTACATTTATTTGAACTATTAACAACCCAGGCCACTTGATTGTTTCAACCAGTTGTTCGAAAGGTCAAATTTTCCAATTGGGCTTTTATACTGTGTATTTATACAGTATATTGAGAGTCAGATTGTTCCTGCAGAGAACTTGATTCTTGAATGGAAATTTTTTTGACCACGATTTCAACAGACTGGAGGTTTTTATGATTGCCTTTGCCGACGCTGCCACGCCTTTCAAACCGGCACCTGCAATGCTTTCTGCCAACGCAGCCACCGATCTAGCCACCAAACCAGCCGAGGCTTGCACAGACAAACTGTCAAATCTGCCCGAAGCCGTTTGGCGGGCAAATCAGATGGGCGCTTCGAAAGCGCACGCGCGACCGTCCGGCTATGCCTGCCTGGATCGGGAATTGCCGAACGGCGGCTGGCCGGCATCGATATTGATCGAACTGTTGTTGTCGCAAAATGGTATCGGTGAATTGCGTTTGCTGGCACCCACCATGGCCGCACTTACACAAGCCGGTAAGACCGTGATCCTTCTGGCACCGCCCCACATCCCTTTCGCGCCGGCCCTGGCCGAACTCGGCCTGAATTTGCAGCATGTGCTGCTAATCCAGACTGAAAAACCGATGGATCGCATCTGGGCAGTTGAGCAAACCCTGAAAAGTGCCAACTTCGGTGCGCTGTTGTGCTGGCTACCGCAGGCCCGGCCCGACCATCTGCGCCGTCTGCAACTGGCTGCCGGCAGCGGGGAAGGCCTGTGCTTCGTTTTTCGGCCGGCGGCTGCACAACACGAATCGTCGCCGGCACCGTTGCGCATCACTTGTCGCGCCAGCCGCTGCGGCGGCATCGAAGTCGACATCATCAAGCGCCGCGGGCCGGTGTTCGGCAAGCCGATCAACCTGCCATTGCAGGTGCCAGAGGCCCTCACAAAACCGTTCGCACGGCAAGCAGGCAAGCCTGTAGCCGTTTCACCAATTTTTAGTCACGCCGCCGATCATGTTGTGGATAGCCCTGAACTTGCCGCAGCTGCCGCTCGATACCGTCCTGCGGTCGCAGCCTAGGGCGACGGCACAGCCGGTGCCACCTGTGGTGGTCACCCACAAGAAGCGCGTCGGCTGGTGCAATCCCGAAGCAGTCGAAGCCGGCATCCAGCCAGGCGTGTCGGAAGCCAATGCCTGGAGCATGGCTGCCGGCCTGGAACTTCATGCGCGCGATATTGCCGAGGAACGGCAGGCGCTGCAGGAAGCCGCCTTATGGATGCTGCACTTTACGCCGCAGGTGGCATTGAGCCTGTCTTTGCAGGATATCGGCAATGCGAATAATTCGAGTAACTCGGGTAACTGCGGTCTGCTGGCCGAAATCGAACCCAGCCTGGGTTTGTTCGGTGGCTTGCGATCTTTGCAGGCACGCATGGCGCGTGGCATCGCCGAACTGGGCCTGCAGGGATGCTGGGCCAGTGCACCCACGGCAACCGGTGCCTGGCTATTGGCACAGACTGCAGCGCTCACCGCAATCGATGCCACGCATGTCAGCATGCGCAGCCATTGCCGATCACGTGCCGAGGCGGTTTGCCTGCTCGATACACTGCCACTCTCGGTGCTGGCTTGTGCTGCCGCGCACATCGCCACCTTGAACAGCATCGGGTGCACTACGCTAGGGGGGTTGCGGCGCTTGCCACGTGGTGGTCTGGCACGCCGGTTCGGTAAAACGCTGCTCGATGAAATCGACCGTGCCTATGGCGACCAGCCGGAAGTGCATCGCTGGTTCGTGGCACCCGAGACGATCGACTTGAAACTGGAGTTGCCTGCCCGGGTCGATACCACGGAAGCTTTGCTGTTTGCCGCCCGCCGGTTGTTACTACAATTGACCGGCTGGCTGACTGCGCGACACGCGGCCACGGCAGGCATTACGTTGTGGCTGCATCACGAACCGACACGCAAGCTAAAAAAAAGCATCGACGCTGCCGACGCAATCGAAGCGGCCAACGCTACCAATGCCAGCCGCAGTGCGGTAACTATTACGTTGGCAGCGCCGAGCCGCGATGCCGATCACCTGGGGCTGCTGCTGCGCGAGCGGTTGGGGCAAACCACGTTGGTGGCACCGGTGGTGGAAATTGCTTTAGTAGCCGATCAAGTCACCAACCAGCCTGCGCCCAACACCGAGTTGTTTCCCACCGTTGTCAGTGATATACAAAGCATGGCGCGTCTGGTCGAACGTCTGCAGAGCCGACTTGGCACCGAGGCAGTGCGCATATTGGCTACCAACGCCGACCATCGTCCGGAAAAAAGCCACGCCAGCCCGGTGCTGCGCCAGCAACGTCTTGTCTATGGCAATTGTACTAACCACAGCAACTGCACTGCCTCGGTACAGATGGCCATCATGCGCCCCGGCTGGCTATTGCCAGAACCGCTGGCACTACTGACGCGCCAGCACAGACCCTTCTATCAGAGCCCGCTGACATTACTGGCCGGCCCGGATCGGATCGAAACCGGCTGGTGGGACGATGCCTTAGCACTACGCGATTATTTTATCGCTGAAAACGACCGGCATGTGCTGTTATGGATTTTTAGGTTACGCCCGGACGGTCGAGGCCCGGAAGAAGACTGGTTTCTCCATGGCTTTTTTGCCTGAGCCGGCAGCATCATGGCCCAGCAAACATGTCTTGTAGAAAACGACGGGCAATACCTGCCGGCGTATGCGGAGCTGCACTGCCGCTCCAATTTCACGTTCTTGTGCGGTGCTTCCCACCCCGAAGAATTGGTCGAACGTGCACAGCTATTGGGTTATGCCAGCCTGGCAATCACCGATGAATGTTCCTTTGCCGGCGTGGTGCGCGCGCATGTAGCGGCAAAAGCATGCGGCCTGCATCTGGTTTTAGGAACGGACATCACTCTCGATTGCGGCCTGCGCATAGTATTACTGGCAACTAACCGCAACGGCTACGGCAATCTATCGGAATTGATTACGCTCGGGCGACGACGCGCAGAAAAGGGGCATTACCGTTTGTATCGCAGCGATTTAGAGGCACAATTACCGGATTGCCTGGCGATCTTCCTGCCGCAACGCACCTGCAGCCAAGACGAACTGCTACTGCAAGCGATCTGGTTGGCTGCCTTGTTCGGTACCCGCGCCTGGATCGGCCTGGAACTGTTGCACAACATCGACGACGATCTCTGGCAAGACCGCCTGAGCGCCTTGTCGGAAGCCGTCGGTTTGCCGCTGGTGGCTGCAGGCGATGTCTTGATGCATGTACGTTCCCGCAAGCCGGTGCAAGATACCCTCACCGCCATTCGCCTAGGCCGTCCTCTGGCAGATTGCGGACTGGCGCTGCAGCCCAATGCCGAACAGCACCTGCGTTCCCGCTTGCGTCTGGGCCGGCTCTATCCAGCCCACGCCTTGCAGCAGACCGTGGCGATCGCCCAGCTGTGCACTTTTTCTCTGGATGAACTGCGTTATGAATATCCCGAGGAAATCGCGCCCGATGGCGTCCCCCTGCCCGCTTATCTGCGCCGACTGACCTACGACGGTGCCGCAAGCAGATTCCCAGCCGGCATTCCCGCCACCGTACAAGCGCAGATCGAGCATGAACTAGCACTCATCAGTGACTTGGCATATGAACCGTATTTTCTGACGGTCTACGATATCGTACGCTTCGCCCGTGACCAGGGAATTCTTTGCCAGGGTCGTGGTTCGGCAGCGAACTCCGTAGTGTGCTACTGCCTCTACATTACCGAGGTCGATCCATCCCGTACCGATGTTTTATTCGAGCGCTTCATTTCCAAAGCACGCAACGAACCGCCTGACATCGATGTCGACTTCGAGCATCAGCGGCGCGAAGAAGTCATGCAATACATCTATGCGAAGTATGGCCGTCATCGCGCCGCCCTGACCGCTGCTCTGGTGACTTATCGGCCGCGCTCGGCAATGAAAGATGTAGGCCGGGCATTGGGCATCGACTTCGAACAGATCAATCGCCTCTCGCGTTCGCACCAGTGGTGGGATGGCCGCCAGATAAACCCCGAGCGATTGCGCGAAGTCGGCTTCGACCCGGATTCGCCGGTGGTGCAAAAGCTGCTCTGGCTGACGCAAATCCTGATTAATTTTCCACGACATCTGTCGCAGCACAGCGGCGGCTTCGTCATCGCCCGCGACAGCCTGGCACGGTTGGTGCCGATCGAAAACGCTTCCATGCAAGACCGCAGCGTTATCGAATGGGACAAGGACGATCTCGATGCCCTGGGTTTGTTGAAAATCGACATTCTGGCGCTGGGCATGCTCTCGGCAATTCGCCGGGCACTCGATTTGATAGGCTTGCGACGCGGCGAACTCTTCACCATGCAGGATGTGCCGGCGGAAGATCCGGGGGTTTATCAAATGATTTCGGCGGCCGACACGATCGGCGTGTTCCAAATCGAATCGCGAGCCCAGATGTCGATGCTGCCGCGCATGCAGCCCCGCAAGTTTTACGATCTGGTGATCGAAGTGGCGATCGTGCGCCCCGGCCCGATCCAGGGCGGCATGGTGCATCCCTACCTGAAGCGACGCCAGGGTAAGGAAGAGCCGACTTATCCCAGCGAGGCAATCAAAACTGCATTGGAGCGCACCCTGGGCGTGCCGATATTTCAAGAGCAGGTCATGCAGATCATGATGCTGGCCGCCGGCTTCAGCGCCGACGAAGCCGATAGCCTGCGCCGCGCCATGGCTGCCTGGAAAAGAAAAGGCGGCGTGCATCGTTTCCACGACCGCATCATCGACGGTATGACGGCAAATGGCTACGAGCTGGAATACGCCGAGCGCATCTTCAGCCAGATCGAGGGATTCGGCGAATACGGTTTTCCGGAATCGCATGCGGCCAGTTTTGCGCTGCTGGTGTATGTATCGGCATGGATCAAGCACCATGAGCCGGCGGCTTTTCTGGCGGCGCTGCTGAATTCTCAACCGATGGGATTTTATTCGGCATCGCAACTGGTGCAGGATGCAAAGCGCCATGGCGTGCCGGTATTGCCGGTCGATGTAACGATCAGCGAAGTCGAATGCACACTGGCGTGCGCTGCGGAATCTGCCGTACCAGACCAGACCGCCGTGCGGCTCGGTCTGTGCCTGATCAAGGGTTTATCGACGACGAGCGCGCAACGCATCGTCGATCAGCGCTGCATTGCCGCCTTTAGCAGCATCGACGACCTGGCCAGACGCGCAGCATTATCGTTGCATGACCTGCAATCGCTGGCCGAAGCCAATGCCCTGAGCGCCCTGGCAGGCCATCGGCGGCAGGCAAAATGGCAGGTAGCCGGCATGACGCCGCCACCGGTGCTGCTGCGCGATGCACCGATTCACGAAGCGTCACTGTTGCTGGCACCGGCAACCGAAGGCCAGGAACTGGTGGCCGATTACGCCAGCATGGGCCTGACGCTGAACCGCCATCCGCTGGCGCTGCTACGCCCTCGCCTGAACAAGATGAACTTGTCGAATTCTTTAGTGCTTCGTGGCTTCGGTAACGGTAAGCTGGTACGCGCCGCCGGCCTGGTGACGATGCGCCAGCGCCCCGGCACTGCCAAAGGCACCATGTTCGTAACTTTAGAAGACGAAACCGGCACCATCAACGTCATCGTCTGGCCGGATTTGGTCGAGCGCCAGCGCAAGGAAGTGCTCAACGCTCGTTTGATGACGGTCTATGGCGTATGGCAAGTGCAAGGCGAAGTGCGACATCTGGTAGCGCGGCGCATTATCGACGACACGGCATTGCTGGGCAATCTGGCGACCGTTAGCCGGAATTTTCATTAAGGCACAGACCGCGACATCGAAAATTTTGCGATCTGCGTAACGCTTACCTGAATGTACGAGGATTTAAGATCGTTCTTGATTAACGGTTCATGGAATAAAACTTGACAAATTGACAAATTTACAGCATCGCCATATTAATTTTTTCAGCCGATGTTTGACCTCGATCATTTGGACAATAAAATAAATGGTTATATTTTGGAAATATATTTGTATTTCCATAAACCAAAAATATCTTTAATCAAACTCCGATGCCAAGAATATTTTGCTGTATCACCCAACCCGTAGTCTTGGAAGACAACACCTATGGCGCGGTTGCCCCGAACGAGGCAGTGAATTTTCCTACGCAGGCACCGGCTAACCGGCCACCAGCAACCCTGGCCAACCGCGCCGTACCACATGCATTGCGTTCGATTGCTCGTGGGCAAAGATCGCAGCAATCGATTTCCGATGCCAATTTCAACGCAATGGATTTGGCTGGCAAAATCCGGTGGCTGCGCCGCTCCGCGCCGCCGTTGCCAGAAGGGAGCGACCCCGGTACTAACAACATTGAAGTCGGCCCTCGCGTAATGACGCGTCGGAACGTGCTATGCCTTGCCCTCGATTACGCCATCCAGGGAAAAAAGGAAGAAGTGCCGGCTATTTGCAGGCAACTAATTACCGAATACCAGGCACAAGACATGAATTTTCTGGTATTGGGCATACCGTTTAGCCGAAATCGGTTATGCGATTGGGCCCGCGAAGGTTTGGCTGTCGAGACGCATGTAGCGGCTGCGCCAGAAGTGCAGGATATGGGAAAACAGCTTTACAACGACAACAATCAAAACGTCCATGCGGCAAGCGTCGTCATCGCCATGGCTGCACAATTGACCACTATTCGGAACCGGATTCCAACTTCTAAAAATTTATCGCACGCTGCTGCCGAGGCTGAAATAAAAAGTTATCTGAACACCCTGGGGCATGGGCGAGCGGCGTTAAAGGGATTGCAGATTGTCTCGCAACGCCCAGAAGAGATCACCAACTTTGGAGAGAGCGTTCAGGGTTGCCTGACCGTGCTTTGGAATTACATCAGAGCAGTGGAAGACCCGGAAATGCGCCTGCACCTAAAAGAATCGATGGCGGCGAAACTGGGTGAGATACATCGCGAGCAACCATGCGCGACCGGCATGATCGAACGACTGATCGATATTCCAACCGCAATCGATTGGTCGATTACGCAGAAAATCACGTTGCAGCATTTACGTAATGAATTGCAGACAATGGCAGGTGCAATCAATGAAAGTTGCGATGCCGACGACGATATGCGAACCCAAGCGGAAATCGCCGTGGCGGAAGCGCAAAGCGATGCATCAAAAGGACAAGTGGAAGCGTGCCTGGACCGGGAGACAACCAAATTGAAACGCGATCGTTTCCTCCATACGGCGCGCATCGAATTAGGTTTGTTGCGCGGCATAGATCAGCAATTGATTACTGCCGAGGCCGAACGAATTTTTCCAGAAAATATGATTCTCTGAAACGCCTTACTTCGCCGTCCAAAAAACAGGAGTTATAAAATGACAGGCATCGCCGATTTCGCCCGACGCGTTTTTTATCGTTCAAACGCAGCCGATCAAGACCAGGAAAAACAACCTTCAGCCGTGTCGGTATCGACACTAGCTGAAGGGTCACATTTGCTGACGGATGCTATCCATTATCGGTTGGATAATCGCCAACCACACGGTACGCCGCGTGCAAAAATCAACCGTCTTAAAGAATACATACACGCCAAGCTTCGTCCGGGCCAGAAAGTTTCGGAATACACGCGTGCTACAGGATTTTCAGCGATCAAGAGTCGTGACGGAGATCTGTTTGAATTGACGGCGGCAAACGGCCAACGCTTGAAAAGAACGCGACAGGAAACCGAATTGCATGTGCTGTTGCAGAGTCAGTTACAACATAACGGTGCAATCGGTACCGATACAGGCGACGCCATCACGCTCGAAATCAACCGGCATCCAGGAAGACGTGCTCACGCGCCAACTCCGTCTAGAAAGACTGCCGCGCCGCCGGCAACACTGGCAACACTACCGGGCAGCGCGTCGGCAAGGTCTGCCAATACGCCTGCAAGACCCGTGAATCAGGCTTCCTACAATAGCTCATCACAACCTGTCGCCCCCGAGCCGCGACCAAATGTTCCTCAACCGGCGCCGATGCCGAGTGCGGCTATGCCAGCACCAGCACCAACGCCAGCGTCGGCACCAGCAGCAGACGCCGCAGCAACAAACCCGCAGTTTCGCCCTCCCGAAGACATGGAAAATGCTTCCGGAACAAAGTCGAAAATCTATTTTTCACAAACTGTGGACATGCGTGAACTGGACAACGTGTTTTCGCATTCGCATCAGCGTAAAAGCATTTCGCCGGTTGGCAACAATTGCTGGTGGCGCTCGACCTTTGCAGCCATCATCATGCAACACGGCACGACGCCACAACGCCTGCAGGCGGCATTTGAAAATTTGCAACTCGGGTCTGATTACGAAATCGATATCCAGAACGTGCTGGCAATGGCCATGGGCAACGGCAACAAAGGCATGACGGAAATTTTTACCAATTTGACCCATGCCAAATTAAGCCACGACCTAGAACAGGAAAGCCGCCTAAAAATGCCGGGAGAGGAAGTGCAATACGACGCGCGTGAAAACAGTCTGGAAACTGCTGGTGAAGCATCCTGCCGAAGGCTCACCAAGGCAATCTTGCTCAAGAAAGGCAATGATGCCGACGAGGTCGAGCAGTGCGTGAATGGTAACGCGCCGGGAGAATTACATCTCGTCACCAGCCTGACGGAAGCCCTCGATGCCAATCTCATCATTTTCAACCAACCCTGGACCCGCAATGAAATGCCGCCGAGGTGGTCTGTCGACGAATCGACATTGACGATCTGTGCCAGGCCAGGCAGTGCGTTGGAAAACCTTGAGCATGATCCTGACAAACAATCCTGTACCAAAGCGATCCTGCGAGAAACCGATGTTTATCCGGTACTGACCATCAGGGCAACCCATTACGATCTGATGGTTACCAGCACAAACATCGCACAAGCCCACTATCCGATTCTGTAAAACCCTGATTCATGCAAACAAGCCAAGACTTAAGGCACCTCAGCCGTTATGCACACTCTCAGAATTTTTGTAGCAGGTGCGCAACAACGGTTGAGAAATAGCTCTGGCACTTGCAATGACTTTTAAAAAATGCTGCCGCTGTTCTTCTTTCTTAATCTGTGACTTCAGCGCTTTCTCGGGAATGTCGGCAGCACTGAATACCGTACGCACCGCTGCTACTTTCTCGACACCGTCAATCCGGTAGACATGTAGTGTTCCCGCGGGCAAATCACTGACGTTTTTAATGCTGTGCGGATGATTGGTTTCCAAGTCGATCGTGCGACTACTGCCCGCAACGCGGTCCTCCTTTTTCACCTTCTTCAACTGCCCTGCGATCATTTCATAACTGCGCTCTCTTACTTCGCCAAAAATCACCAATGATGTGCAATCGCATGGATGATCGTGAATCGGTGTTTCTTGGTCAGTATTGAAACGAAAGAATTGGAAGCAGAATGGTGCACTTTGATCGTCGTCCGTGTACATCAGATATTTGCCATATTCATGTACGCCTTTTCCCTTAGCGCGGTAAGGATATGGATCGAAATTTGCGGCTTTGATGATCGCGCCGATATTTTCTTCAATATGCAATCGAATTGCTTTGGGTGAAATCGCAGGATTATTTCGTATCAGTTCGCTTTTGACGTTTAGGACGGCGTCGGCGATACGCGCTTGATTTTGCATGTGGATGGCAAGGTCCGGGCTCGACAGCATCACTTCATATTTTTGCCGGGCAGCCGAGAGCTTAGCCAGCAGACTAGCCGCTGCACGAACCCTCTCTACCGAATGTGGCACCGGTATCTTGGCAACCGACGTTATCTCGGTGGCCATCTCCGGCTCTGACGAAAACGTCCTCGGCAAAGAGTGCGTCGATTTGGAAAAATCACGGTCGAATGGCGAGGTATAAGCAAGATTTTCCAGATTTTTCATACGTGCGGTTCTTTCTGCCGGCGTGGCATAAGGTATCTGCAACGATGGTAGATACAACACTCGCAAACATCAAAGAATGAAAACGTGCTTAAATATTCGCTAGTCTCACATCTAGCATTTCCCATGCCCGGCCTCGATCGCTAGCACGTGTATTTGAGCGTGTGGCTTACTTCGTTCATTTTTAGTGCACTTCCCACAAACTTCTAAGATTTTTTAATCACCCTTACCGTGCCCGTCCGGTCATACATTTTCTTATTCGTTTTATTGACGATCATCAGTGGCTGGCGGCTATCCGGTGCAATGGGAGCCGAGCCATTGCACATCGGTTCCAAGCGCTTTACAGAATCCTATGTGCTGGGTGAAATCCTGACCCGCACCGCGACAGGCAGCGGGGCGAAGGTGGAGCACCGCCAAGGCCTGGGCAATACCGCCATCCTGTTTGCCGCGTTGAAATCCGGCAGCATCGACATGTACCCGGAATATCTCGGCACCATCGATCAAGAAATCTTAAAACACGATAAACCAACGTCGATTGGTGTAATCAACCAAAAACTGGCAGCACTGGGGCTGGGAGTGGCAGTACCACTGGGCTTCAACAATACCTACGCATTGGCGATGCAACAGGCGCAAGCGCAACAGCGCGGTATTCGCAACGTCAGTGACCTGTTGAAGCAACCGGATCTGATATTCGGCCTGTCGCACGAATTCCTCGGTCGCGCCGATGGCTGGCCGGGTATGGTGCGACGCTATGGCTTGGTACAACGACCGATCGGGATGGATCATGGCATCGCTTATCAGGCCCTTGGTAGCGGACGTGTCGATATCATCGATATCTATTCCACCGACGCCAAGATCGCTCATCTCGGCCTGACCGTTCTGACCGACGACTTGGAATATTTTCCGCGCTACGACGCTGTAGTAATTTACCGGCTGGATGTCGCGACACGCTTTCCCGGGGCATGGCAGGCGATCGAACGCCTGCAAAACAAGATTACCAGGACCGACATGATCGCCATGAACGCAGCCGTCGAAATAGGTGGCCAGTCGTTTGCCGATGTCGCAGACGGCTTCATTGCCAACGGCCGACAGGATAAAACCGCGCTCGTTGTCAATCGCAATGGTTTGATCGACAAATTATTTGACGACAGCCTGCTGCGCCTCACCCGCGAACACCTGACCCTGGTATTGATTTCGATGCTGATGGCAATACTGATCGGAATTCCGCTCGGTGCACTGGCGGCATTCAAACCACGCTTGGAGCAAGTCGTCATGGCGGGCGTCGGCGTATTGCAAACGGTGCCTTCGTTAGCATTGCTGGCGATGTTGATTCCCCTAATCGGCCGGATCGGCACCATACCAGCCTTGATCGCCCTGTTTCTTTACGCACTGCTGCCAATCGTACGCAACACCTGCACCGGTATGACCCAGGTACCACCCGGCCTGCGCATGGCAGCACTGGCGTTAGGCATGACAAAACGAGGACGTTTGTTGTATATCGACCTGCCGCTGGCAACCCCGACTATTCTCGCGGGCGTGAAGACCGCTGCAGTGACAAGTGTCGGTACTGCCACGATCGCCGCGTTTATTGGCGCAGGCGGCTATGGCGAGCGGATCGCGATCGGTTTGGCACTCAACGATCATGCCACGCTACTTGCAGGCGCTATTCCGGCAGCGGTGTTGGCACTTTTGACACAAGCGATCTTTGAGCTGGTGGAACATCGTCTGTACCGGCGGCGCAGAACGCAGAAAAATTTTTCTCGATAAAAACGGGAGTTTCACCGGGTGGATCGCAATTTTTAAGACATCAGCCATAATGCGGACTGTCAAAATTTCTACAGCGAGCCTACAGCAATGGTCGATGCAAAAACCTTTCGTGACGCGATGTCGCGGCTGGCCGCTTCTGTCAGCGTCGTGACAAGCAATGGTCCCGGCGGCCTGAGCGGTTGCACCGCTTCTGCGGTTTGCAGTGTCAGTGACGAACCGCCAATATTATTGGTATGTATTAATCGCAGTAGTCGTAACAATGCCGTTTTTAAGCAAAATGGCCTACTGTGCATCAACGTATTACGGGCAACCCAGCAAGACATCGCGGAAGTATTCGCCCGTTCTTTAGGAGATAGTCCGGCTAGTGCACGGTTCGACGAGAACGTCTGGTCGTTGGAAAATTCCGGGGTTTCCAGGCAGGTCGACCTCACTGACCTTTCCACCGCCCCCGTTAAACTGCCAGCCCTGAACGATGCGCTGATATCGCTGGACTGCCGCATCACCGACACGGCTGAAATCGGTACGCACACCGTGTTTTACTGCGCGGTAGAGACGGCTCGCTTCGGAGATCAGAGCCCGGCGCTTTTATACTTCGAGCGCATCTACCAAACCTCACACCGCGCTCGACTATAAACTTTCGCCTTACCCCACCCACGTGCGGGCATTGCGAAACATCCGCATCCAGGGTGAATCCTCACCCCACGCATCCGGATGCCACGAATGCTGAATCGTGCGAAACACCCGTTCGGCGTGCGGCATGAGCACCGTGAAACGGCCATCGGCAGTGGTCACCGAGGTGATACCACCCTGAGATCCATTCGGATTGTAAGGATAGCGCTCGGTGACGTGTCCCTCGTTATCGATAAAGCGCATCGCGACGATCGCATCAGCAGCAGCACCCGTGGTTGAAAAGTCGGCAAACCCTTCGCCATGCGCCACAGCGATCGGCGACTGCGTTCCCGCCATTCCTTGAAAGAAGATCGACGGTGACTCGGTGACTTCGACCATCGAGAAGCGTGCTTCGAATCGCTCCGATTTGTTGCGGGTAAACTTTGGCCAGGCGTGCGCACCGGGAATGATCGATTTTAGGTTGCTCATCATCTGGCACCCATTGCAGATGCCCAGCGCAAAGGTATCGGTGCGATTAAAAAATATGGCGAACTGTTCGGCCAGCTTACTGTTGAACAGGATGGTTTTAGCCCACCCCTCGCCGGCACCCAGAACATCGCCGTAAGAAAACCCGCCCACTGCAATTACGCCCATGAAATCCGACAGCCTTGCCCGGCCTGCAATCAGATCACTCATATGCACATCGACCGCTGTAAAACCTGCGCGATGCATCACATAAGCTGTTTCGACATGAGAGTTGACGCCCTGTTCCCGCAGAATTGCCACCCGAGGCCGTACACCGGTGGCGATCATCGGCGCAGCAATGTCCTGCTGCGCATCGAAAAACACTACAGGTGCCATGCCGGTGTCGGCCGCATCGCCGATGCGCGCATATTCTGCGTCGGCACACTCTGGGTTGTCGCGCAGGCGGGCGATGCGCCAGCTGGTTTCGCTCCACAGCTGTTGCAGCGCCACGCGGGGCTGCTTGTAAATTTCGCGCGCATCCCGAGAAAATTCGATCACATCGCGCGGATTGGGCTTGCCGATGATGTGGCTGCAAGCCCCTAGGCCATAGGCTCGCAACACATTCATCACTTCCGATTTTTCTGCGGCGTGCACTTGCAGTACTGCGCCCAATTCCTCGTTGAACAGCGCCCGTAAAGTCAGCTCATTGCGCCGCTCGCCGACTTGCGTGGCCCAATTCTTGGCATCGCCCCAGTCGGCACCATGCTCGCTTTCCAGTGCCAGAATATCGATATTGACGGAGACGCCGGTATGCCCGGCGAAGGCCATTTCACAAAGTGTCGTAAATAGCCCGCCATCGGAGCGGTCGTGATAGGCCAGCAGCCGGCCTTCGGTATTAAGCTGTTGAACCGCCTTAAAAAATGCCTGCAAATCTTCGGCGTTATCGAGATCCGGTGTCTCGTTACCGGTTTGCTGCATTACTTGCGCCAATGCCGAAGCACCCATGCGACTTTTACCGCGGCCTAGGTCAACCAGGATCAACGCTGTCTCGCCCAGATCGGTGCGCAGTTGCGGGGTAAGCACCCGGCGGATATCGGTTACCGGCGCAAAGGCCGAGACGATTAGCGAGACCGGTGAAGTCACCGCCTTGGTCGTTGTGCCGTCATCCTGCCAGGTAGTGCGCATGGAAAGCGAATCCTTGCCGACGGGGATACTGATACCGAGCGCCGGACACAACTCCATACCCACTGCGCGCACGGTGTCGAACAATGCCGCATCCTGCCCCGGCTGACCACAGGCTGCCATCCAATTGGCCGAGAGCTTGATATCCGACAATTGCGCAATCGGTGCAGCAGCAATATTCGTGATCGCCTCGCCGACGGCCATGCGCCCGGAAGCGGGGGCATTGATGACAGCCAGCGGCGTTCTCTCGCCCATCGCCATCGCTTCACCAAGAAAACCTTCGAAGCTCATGGCAGTAACGGCACAGTCCGCAACCGGCACTTGCCACGGCCCGACCATCTGATCGCGCACGGTCGTGGCACCCACGGTGCGGTCGCCGATGGTGATCAGAAAGGATTTGTCGGCTACGGTCGGTAGCCGCAGCACGCGCTGCGAAACCTCCATCAAATCGATGCCGGTCAGGTCCAGCGGCTTCAACTGCGGGGTAATGCGCACCACATCGCGGTGCATCTTGGGCGGCTTGCCAAGCAACACATCCATGAGCATATCCACCGGATGTTTGCTCGGGTTTTCAGAATCGATCACTTGCAACTGGCGTGCTTCGGTGGCATGGCCGACAACGGCAAACGGGCATCGTTCGCGTGTACACAGATACTCGAACAGCGGCAAGCTATCGGGTGCAATCGCCAGCACATAGCGCTCCTGCGATTCGTTGCTCCAGATTTCCTTCGGTGCCATGCCGCTTTCTTCCAACGGCACTGCCCGCAAATCGAACACTGCGCCGCGCTTGGCATCGTTGGTAATTTCCGGGAAAGCATTCGACAAGCCACCGGCACCGACATCGTGTATCGAGAGGATCGGATTATCCGCCTGCATCGACCAGCAGGCATTGATGACTTCCTGTGCCCGCCGCTCCATTTCCGGGTTGCCGCGCTGAACCGAATCGAAATCCAGATCCGCCGTGTTGCTACCGGTGGTCATCGACGATGCCGCACTGCCGCCCATGCCGATGCGCATGCCGGGCCCGCCGAGCTGAATCAGCAGGCTGCCTACCGGCAGCGCCTGCTTGTGCGTATGCAAAGCGCTGATGCTGCCGATACCGCCGGCAATCATGATCGGCTTGTGATAACCCGCGACCGCGCCACCGACATCTTGCTCGAACGTGCGAAAGTAACCGGCGAGATTGGGCCTGCCGAACTCGTTGTTGAAGGCTGCGCCGCCCAGCGGGCCATCGATCATGATCTGCAGTGCCGACGCGATGCGCTCCGGCTTGCCGTAAGCAGGCGATTCCCAAGGTTGCACGGCATCTGGCAACAGCAGGTTCGATACGGTGAATCCGGTCAAGCCAGCCTTGGGCTTGGCACCACGACCGGTAGCACCTTCGTCGCGAATTTCGCCGCCGGCACCGGTAGCAGCACCTGGATACGGCGAAATGGCCGTCGGGTGATTATGCGTTTCCACCTTCATCAGGATATGCGTCAGTTCGGTCGACGCAGCATACTCATTGCCCTGGGCGGCACCACGCGCATAAAATCGCGACACCGTCGCACCCTCGATGATCGAAGAATTGTCGCTATAGGCAACGATGGTTCCCTGCGGATGTAGCGCGTGCGTATTGCGGATCATGGCGAAAAGCGATTTATCCTGCGCCATGCCATCGATGGTCCAGTCGGCATTGAAAATCTTATGCCGGCAATGCTCGCTGTTAGCTTGAGCAAACATCATCAGCTCGACATCCGTAGGATTGCGTTGCGCCTGCGCAAACGCTTCGTGCAGATAATCGATTTCTTCGGCAGACAGCGCCAGCCCGAGGGCAGCGTTGGCATATTCCAATGCAGATTTGCCGTTCGTTAAGATATCGATCGATGCCAGAGGCTTAGCTTCCAGCAGATCGAACAAACCGAGGGCATCCTGTGGACGCCGCACCACCGTTTCGGTCATGCGATCGTGCAGCAACGCACCGATTTCTGCGATCGCCGCTTCAGATAATTTTTTTGCGCCACCCAGCAAACCCGACTTTATTTGCACCTGGTAAAGCACCCCGCGTTCGATGCGCTTGATATGCGCCATGCCGCAGTTGTGGACAATATCGGTTGCTTTGCTAGCCCAGGGCGAGATGGTGCCCAAACGCGGAATGGTGACGAATGACTCGCCGCTTTGAACGGCATCGAATGGCTCGCCATACGTCAGCAGGCTGTGCAAACGGTCGATATCGATCTGTTCTAGTGGTGCCGTGGCGTCGATAAAGTGCAGGAAGCGCGCACTGACGCCGACGATTGACGCCTCGACAGCCTGCAGGGTGGATAGCAAACGGTTGCAGCGAAAAGCGGACAGGGCGCTGGAGCCCGGCAGAATCAACATGGCGGCGGTAGATGTGGGCAAGCCGGGATTATACCTATACCGTGCCCGGTACACCCTAGCCGGCGGAGCTTACTCCCCCAAAAGCTCCGCCACGGTCTGCATGCCATCGACGTGTTCGGCGATGACCTTAATGATCACCACGATCGGTATGCCTAACAGCAAACCCCATACGCCCCAGAGCCAACCCCAGAAGAGGAGCGAGATGAATACAGCGGTCGCATTCATTTTAGCGATCCGGCCGGTCATCCAGGTAGTGACGAAAGTGCCCACGACGGTTGCGATCGCCAGTGAAGCGCCGGCAACCAGCAATGCGCTCGAAACCGATTCGAACTGCAGAAACGCCACCACTCCGGTAGCGATCATGATCAACAGTGGTCCGAAATAGGGAATCACGTGGAGCAACCCTGCAGCAACCGCCCAGGCACCGGCGTTCTCCAGGCCGAGCCAGCTCAACGCTCCCCACATCATCAGTGCCAACAATACGTTCGTCACCAGCAGCATGAACATGTACCGTTGCACGGAATCGTTCATCGCATCCAGAATTTGCACGGTAATTTTTTTGTTGGAAATCGAGCCACTAGTGAGTTTGACCAGCTTGCGCTTGAACTTGTCGCCAGACAACAAAAGGAAAAACACCAGGAACAGCACCATCGTTGCCTGGCTGACGATACCCAGCGCACCCATCGAGCCCGCCCACAACCACTCGTTGAGCCGGATCATCGGTACATCGGCAGGCAAGGCAGCCCTGCCGCGCGGCGCTTTAATACCAGCTGCCTGATTGGTAGCACGTTCTATTTCATTGGCAGCGGCTTGCATCTGCTGCAATGTCGTGGGTTGATCGTCGCGAATCTTTGCCAGTACCTTGGATAACCGGCTGGTCGTGTCCGGCAATTGCTCGATGATCGAACGAAATTCTGTGCGCACCGTGGTGCCGACCACGAACATGGCACAAAACAACGTAACCATTACTACTGATGCAGCAATCAAACGCGGCATCCGAAACCGTTCAAGGGTATTGACAACCGGCGTCAAGGTGTAAGAAATAAAGATGGCGAACACGACCGGAATCAAAAACTCCTGCGCCCATTGCAGAGCGAAGATGAATGCCAGTGTCGCCATCACCGCAAGCGCAGTTCCACGCGCATCGACATGTATGCGCACCGGTAAACCGTTGGCCGTGTCGCTTTTCTCGGCACTAATAAGTGGATGCGGGTGCGGCTCCACTTCGATCTCGGTTGTAGTGGAAGTGTTATTAATCGACAAAAGCGGCGAAGGTGATGTAGGAGTCGTCATGCCATACCCGAATGTTGAGCCAAGTCAACAGTATCGGTCGCTAAGCTTACTTTGTCTATCGCGGACTGTATCAGTAAAAAAAACACCGATCGCTTTGTCGCAGGCTGCTATGCCCTCACGCGACACCTCGATCGGTGCTATTTTTATTTCAGCGGTGGCATTTTGGCTCCCGCGATAATGCAAATTACTTAATGCGCATATCGTTTTTGACCGACACTACACCCTTGATGCCTTTAGTAACGGCAACAGCACGTTGCGCATCGGCTTCCGAGCTGACAAAACCACTCAACTGGACCACGCCTTTGAATGTTTCGACGTTGATTTCGCGAGCCTTCAACGCTGGATCATTGACAAACACCGCTTTGACTTTACCGGTAATGACAGTGTCGTCAACGTACTCAGCCGTGCTTTCAGTCTTAGGCGTTGCAGCACAGCCTGCGAGTGCAAACATTACAACCGCCAACAGTGCTGCGAAAATGTTTCGTGATGATTTCATGGTTATTTTCCTTATAGATTGATTGAATGGGCTGATTCCCAAAAGTAGAACTTCGAATCAGACGCTCCGACGTTAAGCAACAACGTGCAAGAGACGGTCATTGCACCGTAGAATACGTCGGTCTAGCATCGCCGACACCCGGCGACATTCGATGGCAACGTTTTACGCTAGCCCCAAATAAAATTCTGTACGGTAACGAACTTATTGATTTTATGACGCTTTTTACATTCCAATACACCGCACGTCGTACGCATCATCTTGTCGCTGAATCGGTGGCTCAATCTGTTTTCGGCCGCATATGCAGGTAGCGGTAATCGGAGGTGGCATCGCCGGAGTCAGCACCGCTTTTTTCCTTGCTCAAGCCGGACACGAGGTGGTCGTCATCGAACGCCAGAGTAACGTCGCCGAGGGCGCGAGCTTCGGCAACGCCGGTACGGCTTCTCCGACCCATGCCCTGCCCTGGGCGGCACCTGGCATGCCTGGAAAATTACTATCGATGTTGCTAAAAGCCCAGGGCCCGATATTCGTCAAGCCACGCTGGAATCGTTCGCTATGGCGTTGGGCGCGGCGCTGGATGAACGAATGCGATATCGAACGGCATCGAATCAATACCGAACGCCTTTATCGCCTGGGTGCTTACAGCCAGGAAATTATGGCGCAATTACGTTCGCAATTTCCGTTCGAGTACGAACGTACCCAGGGTTATCTCCAGCTTTATCGAAACTTGGCCGAACAAACCAATGCTGCGCCGTTGCATGCGATGCTCGTCGAGCGCGAGGTGCCGCATCGGTTGATGGATGCAGAGGAGGCATACCTGGTCGAGCCAGCGCTCTCTCGCTCGGCCAAGTTGGCCGGCGCGCTGCATTTGCCACAGGACGATGCAGGTAATTGTCCATTGTTTTGCAAACAACTTCGAAGTGCTGCACAAACCATTGGCGTGAACTTCCATTTCGGTACCGAGGTCGCTGCCATCGGGCCGCCGGACATCGGTAAAACCGGCTTACACGTCGAAATGGGGGAACAGCGTTTTGCCGTCGATGCCGTAGTCGTGGCGAGCGGTGCAGGTAGCCAACGGTTGCTGGAACCGATGGGCATACGGCTGCCGTTTTTTCCCGTGCGCACCTATGCTGCGACGGCTTCGATCCGAAACTTCGACGATGCACCGCTGGCCTCGCTGGCGGAGGCTTCCAACCGGGTCGCCATCACTCGCATGGGCACGCGTATGCGGCTGGCCGGGCTGGCAGAAGTCGGCATGCGTTCCGAAGAGACGCACAAAGGTGCCATACGTGCGCTGCTAAAAATCGGTCAGGATTGGTTTCCCGATGCCGCCAATTACAACACGGCGACGCTTTGGTCGGATGTATTGCCGATGCTACCGGACGGCCCGCCTATACTTGGCCCCACACCGGTGCGCAACCTGTACTTGAATATCGGCCACGGCACTGCAAGTTGGGCGTTGGCGGCCGGTGCGGGTCGCATCTTGGCCGACGTGATTTCCGGACACCAGCCCGACATCGACACCGAAGGGCTGGGCATGCGGCGGTTTACTTAATCAGGCAAGTCGTCCGGCGGTAATCGTGATGATGCGGCCGCACTGTGCGGCGATGGCCGGGTCGTGCGTGACGAGCACCAACGTCGAGCCGCGCTCGGCATTTAATTCGAACATCAGGCTGATCACCGCGGCACCTGTTGCCGCATCCAGGCTGCCAGTGGGTTCGTCGGCAAACAATAATGGCGGTTCGCAAACGAATGCGCGTGCGAGGGCAACGCGTTGCTGCTCGCCACCCGACAAATATTTAGGATAATGCGTCAGACGCGACGATAATCCGACTCGGCCAAGCATGGCCTTGGCCCGGGCTGTAACGTCGCTTTCACCACGCAACTCGAGCGGCAACATAACGTTTTCTAAAGCAGTCAGGTGGGGTAGCAATTGAAACGACTGGAAGACGAAGCCCAGCATACGCTTGCGTAGGCCGGCGCGGCCATCTTCGTCGAGCGTAAAAATATCGACACCATCGAGCTTGACAGTGCCAGTGGACGGCGTATCGAGGCCGGCGAGCAATCCCAGTAGCGTCGATTTGCCAGAGCCCGAGGCACCGACGATGGCCAACGTCGCACGGGCCGGCACGGTAAAATTGATGTCATCGAGAATGGTAAGCTCGCCGGTGGCATCCGTTACGCGTTTGCCGAGACCGATCGTTTCTATGGCGGAGGACAATGTTATGGCGTCAGGCATGCAGGAAAATTTTCTGAAATGGGTTGGGAAGTGGAATCAAGTTATCGGCGCGGTGGTGCTGGGCGGCTTTGTCGCCGCTGTAACTATGCCTACGGCGGCTCAGCCCGTTCCAACCAATGAAAACGCGAGCAATACGTCCGCCGGTACTCGCAATCATTCTGCATCAAAAACCGTGCTTGTGCTCGGCGACAGTCTGTCCGCCGAGTACGGCCTGGCACGCGGTGCCGGCTGGGTACCGTTGCTGGAGAAACGCTTGAGAGCGGAGGGTATCGATGCAGCGATCGAGAACGCCAGTATCAGCGGCGAAACGACCAGTGGCGGTAAAGCCCGTCTCGCGGCATTGCTGCAGCAACATAAACCGGACATCTTGATATTGGAACTGGGTGGCAACGACGGCCTGCGCGGATTGCCGATGTCGGCGACCTCCGGTAATTTGCGCGACATGATCAACATGGCCAAGAAGACCGGTGCCAGAGTGCTGCTCTTGGGCATGCAGATTCCACCGAACTACGGCGCGGACTACACCCGGCAGTTTGCGGCGCTGTATCCCAGGGTAGCCAAGGAAACCGGCGCTGTGCTGGTACCTTTTTTCCTGGAGGGGCTGCAAACCAGAGTCGATCTGTTTCAATCGGACCGCATCCACCCGACGGCTGCTGCGCAGCCTCTGATGCTGGAAAATGTCTGGCCGATGCTGCGGCCGATGTTGAAGAGTGAAGCTGGCTCCGCACAAACGCCTACAGGGCGGGTCACGGCACCGGCACGCTGAAGCATGCGAATAAGCGTGTGGCATGAAGCATACGGCATGACATAAAAATTACATTACTCCCGGCCGCACCGGGAAAATTTTCAGTTCAACTTGAAAGCATCAATGGAATCGACCCATCAAAAGAGCACGACCAGTGCCCTCACCCTCGCCGCCATCGGCATCGTCTACGGCGACATCGGTACAAGCCCGCTTTACACTCTCAAGGAAGTATTTTCGAAACAACACGGTTTGCCACTCACCGAAGCGAATCTGTTCGGCGTGATCTCCCTGATTTTGTGGGGACTGATCATCATCGTGTCGCTGAAATACGTCACGCTCATTCTTCGGGCGAACAACCGCGGCGAAGGCGGCGTGATGGCTCTAGTAGCGCTGGCGCTCGCATCGGTCACACCGCATTCGAGATGGTATTTCCCCCTGACACTGGTCGGCTTGTCCGGTGCTGCCCTGTTTTTCGGCGACGGCATCATTACGCCCGCCATTTCCGTGCTCTCCGCCATTGAGGGCTTGGAAATCGCCACGCCGGCGTTGAAACCTTTCGTGGTGCCGTTGACTGTGGTAGTGCTGGTGGCGCTATATATGGTTCAGCATAAGGGCACCGCTGGCATCGGCAAGTGGTTCGGGCCGATCATCGTCGTTTGGTTTGTCACGCTGGGTGCGATGGGCGTGGTCAACATCATCGATAATCCGAACATTCTTGCAGCGCTCAATCCCGTCTATGCATTGCGCTTCCTGATGCAAAGTGGCTGGCTAGCGTTTTTGGCGCTCGGCGCGATCGTTCTGGCATTTACCGGAGCCGAAGCGCTCTATGCAGATATGGGGCACTTCGGCAAACGTCCGATCCGGCTCGCCTGGTTTATGGTCGTGTTTCCCGGCTTGGGATTGAACTACCTTGGCCAGGGCGCGCTGTTACTCGCAAACCCGGACGCCGTCTCCAATCCGTTCTACCAGCAGCTTGGCGCATGGAGTATTTATCCACTGGTCGCACTGGCAACGATGGCCACCGTCATTGCTTCGCAAGCGACGATTTCCGGAACGTTTTCTATCGTGCAGCAAGCGATTTCATTGGGCTTTCTGCCCCGTATGCGTGTGATCTACACGTCCGAGCGGGAAATCGGCCAAATCTATATTCCACTCATAAACTGGCTGCAACTAATTGCCGTGATCATGGCCGTCGTCGGCTTCGGATCATCGACGAATTTGGCTTCTGCTTATGGCATCGCCGTCACTGCCACGATGCTGATGACCACCATCCTGACGTTTTTCGTGATCCGGTATAAGTGGAAATACAACCTGCTGCTGTGTTGGGCGGCCACGGGATTTTTTCTGGTGATCGACGTAACGCTTTTCGCCGCCAATACACTGAAAATCATGAGCGGCGGCTGGTTCCCGCTCGTTTTGGGCGCAGTGATGCTGGCGGTGATGCTGACATGGAAAGAAGGCCGCGGCCTGCTTGGGCAAAATATTCGGACTCACAGCATCAATCTGGCCGATTTTATGACCTCGCTATTTGCGAAACCGCCTGTGCGCGTCGAAGGCACGGCAATATATTTTCGGGCACCGGGCGATGGCGTGCCGAATGCATTGCTGCACAATCTGCTACACAACAAGGTACTGCACGATCGCACCGTATTCTTGACCGTGGTCACCGCCGATATTCCTTACGTTCCGATTGCCGAGCGCATCACGATCGAAGACCTGGGCGAAAACTGTCATCAGATCAACGTGAACTATGGATTCAAGGACGAACCGGATGTGATGAAAGCGCTGGAACGCTGCCACGACATCGGTTTCGCGATTGAACCGATGGAAACGTCGTTCTTCGTCGCCCGGCAAAATGTGATTCCGAAAGTCGGTAGCGGCATGGCGTTGTGGCGGGAGTCGATATTCGCTTCCATGATGCGCAATTCACGGGATGCCGCCGATTACTATCGCATCCCGGCTAATCGGGTGATTGAAATTGGTACGCAGGTCGAGATCTGACCTGCCGGTCACATGGCTGGCTTCAATCGGTAACCCACGGCGGTTTCAGTGAGAAGGTAGACAGGTTGTGCCGGGTCATCTTCGAGCTTATGACGCAGGTGGCCCATGTAGATTCTCAGGTAATGGCCATCCGAAACGTGGTCCGGACCCCATACGGCGCGTAGCAACTGTGGGTTGGTGACGACCCGACCGACATTGCCGACCATGACCGATAACAGCTTGAATTCGGTAGGCGTCAAGTGCACGTCCACATCGCCCTTTGTCACCAGGCGGGCCTGCAGGTCTACCATTACATCGCCGAACCGCATCACGCCGTGGATGTCAGTCTCCGGCTGGCGCTGCCTGCGAAGCGTGGCACGCACCCTCGCCTGCAATTCGCCGATGCCGAAGGGTTTGATCAGGTAATCATCGGCTCCCGCATCCAGCGCCTTGATTTTTTCCGTTTCGCTGCTACGCGCGGACAAGACGATGATCGGCACCTTCGACCACTTGCGCACATCGGTGATGAAATCAATGCCATCGCCATCAGGCAAACCAAGATCGAGCACCACCAGATCCGGGTTGCGGGTACCGGTGTCGATCAGGCCCCTCTCCAAAGTTGCCGCTTCATGCACATGCCAGCCGGATTTTTCCAGCGCCACGCGCACGAAACGACGGATTTCCGGCTCGTCTTCTACCAACAAAGCGGTTGGCAAATTTTCACTCATTCAATACTCCAGGACTCGATACTCCAGGCGCTTCGTTCTCCGGACCGGTAGGCGGTAAGCCCAGCGGCAACAGTATCTGAACCGACGCACCGCCGAGACGCGAGTGCGCGGCCTTGATCTGTCCGCCGTGGGCTTCCACGATTGCGCGGCAGATAGCCAACCCCAAACCGACACCGGGCTTCGCCGATTCACGATCTCCACGGGCGAATTTTGCAAAAAGCGCCTCCTGCCGGCCAGCAGGAAAACCCGGGCCATCGTCTTCGACGCATAGTCGTAGGCTGGTTCCGTACAATTCGGCGGTAATGGCAATGCGCGAGCCGGCATGCGAGTAGTTGGCTGCATTCTCCAACAGGTTGCACAGCACCCGCTCCAACAGCGTGGCATCGAAGCGGATCAACGGCAGGTCGCGTGCCAGCGCCGTGCTCACAATATGATCCCGTAACGGTATCTGGCTACCGCGCAAGGCGGTGCCCACCACTTCTTCGACAGGCTGCCACTGCATATTCAAGTGAATTTCGCCGCTTTGAATGCGCGCCATTTCGAGCAAATTCGTCACGAGCGCAGCCATGCGCAGGGCTTCGTCATGCAGGATTTTTGCCGTGTCTCGCAGCGGTGTTGGGATTCCCGCCCCGGAATTGGCGAGCGTTTCCGAAAGCCCGATTAGCACCGTCAGCGGCGTGCGCAGGTCGTGCGAGAGCGCTTCCAGCAGTGAATTGCGCAAGCGCTCCGATTCCATGCTAACCAGCGCGTCCTGTGCGACTTCGATGTAATGCACGCGCTCCAGGGCAATCGCCGCGAGCGTGGCGAACGTGTCGAGTTGCATGCGCTGCTCGGGAATCAAAATCCAGCGTTCGTGTTCCGGCTCGATCGCCAGGACGCCACGGGTGCGCATCGGCGCCACCAGCGGCAGGTAGAAGAGCGGGCTGGCCGGCAGAGTGTCGGTGCCAGACCCGGCACTTTCGGCATGATCGTAGGCCCATTGTGCAATGCCCACATCGGGCAGATGGGATGGCGATCCTTGCGCAGGTGTCGACGGTACCGAAAGTTCGAGTCGGCCGTCCGCGCCGGGTATCAACAATGTTGCCCGCGCATGAAACGTTCGCTGGATGACATCCCGCGTCGTCTCAAAAATCTGTTCTGTCTGCAAAGCCCCCGACAATTCCCGTGCGAACTCGTAAAGCGCGCGCGAGCGCTGCTCTCGGTGGGCAGCCACCCTTGCTTGAAAGCGCAAATCTGAAGTCAGATGACCCGTGATGAGGCCGACGCTTAGCATGACGGCAAAAGTGATCACGTACTGCAGGTCGGACACAGCAAAGGAAAACCGTGGCTCGACAAAGAAAAAATCAAAACAAGCCACACTTACGATGGTTGCCACCACCGACGGGCCTCGTCCGAATCTAACCGCCACAAACAACACCACCAACAGAAAGAGCATGGCGATATTGGCAAGGTCCAGAAAAGCTAGCAGCGGCGTGGCCAATAGTGCCATCGCCAGGCTACTGATCGTAGCGACGACATAAGCACCAATCCGAGGCTTGGCGCTATGCGACTTAGAAGCATCGTCGCCAGCGCTTGCCGCCTGGGTGCTACCCGAGGAATTATCAGACGCACCACCGATCTCGATTAAGTCAATATCCGGTGTTCGTGCCGCGATCTTTTGGCTGAGGGTAGCCTCCCACGGCCAGCCTTTGTGGGCTCGCGCCAGCACCATTTTCGAAAGGTTGTGGTCGCTCGCGTAATCGACAAGTGACTGGGCGACGTCGGCGCCTGCCAGTACCGCTGTTTTCGCGCCGAGACTTTCCGCCAGTTTCAACGTCTTGAAGCTAGCTTCCCGTTTTCCAGGTGGGCGACGTTGCAGGGATGGCGTCTCTACATATACGGCATGCCAATCGGCCCCGAGCTGTCCGGCCAGCCGGGCGGTGCTGCGCACCACACGCTCGCCGCCGCCATGTGGGCCGACACATGCCAGCAATGCGCCACCCGTTTTCCAGACCGCGTCGATGGATTTTTCCACACGGTAGGCACGTACATCGTCCTCGATGCGGTCGGCCGTGCGGCGCAGGGCCAACTCCCGCAACGCGATCAGATTGCCCTTTCGAAAAAAATTCTGGGATGCCCGCTCGGCTTGCGGTGCCTGATACACCATGCCGTTTTTTAAACGCGCCAGCAATTCATCTGCAGGCAGGTCGACCAATACGACTTCGTCGGCTGCATCGAATACGGTATCGGGTACCGTTTCGGCGACACGGATGCCGGTAATGCCGCCGACGACATCGTTCAGGCTTTCAAGGTGCTGGACATTAACCGTGGTAAACACATCGATGCCTGCAGCGAGTAGTTCCTCGACATCCTGCCAGCGTTTGGGATGCCGCGAGCCCGGTACGTTCGAATGCGCCAGTTCGTCGACCAATACCAATGCCGGGCACCGGGACAGCGCCGCATCGAGATCGAATTCGTCGATGGTCTTACCGCGATAGGCGAGCGGCTTTTGCGGCAGCCTGTCGAGGCCGTCGAGCAATGCGGCAGTTTCGGCGCGGCCGTGTGTTTCCAGGACTCCGACCAGCACCGAATGCCCATCGGCGTGAAGCTTACGGGCTGCCACCAGCATTGCGTAGGTCTTACCGACGCCGGCTGAAGCCCCGAAGTAAATCCGCAGCTTGCCGCGCGCATCCTTGCGCTCCAACGTTTGCACATGTGCCAGCAGCGCGTCGGGGTCGGGCCGTTGGCCGTTCTGATATGCCATTGATTACCTTCTCGCAGGGATTCAGCGAGGGCTGGGCTTGTCCGCATCCAGGGCCAGGTTCAGCGTAAGCACGTTCACCCGTGCCTCGCCGAACAAGCCTAAAAACGGCTCGGTGATGTGTGCGCTGACCAATTGGGCAACGTGATCGGGCGTCATGTTACGGATGGCTGCAACACGTCCGGCCTGATACCTCGCCGCCGCCACGCTGATCTCGGGATCGAGGCCGCTGGCGGACGCAGTGACGAGATCGACAGGAATCGGTGTCACATTACTTGGGTCGGCCGCCTTCAGTGCATCGATGCGTGCTTTAACTGCAGCCACCAGCGCCGGATTCAACGGGCCCTGGTTCGATCCGGAGCTGCCGCCCCCGTTGTTGGCCATCGGTGAAGTCGCCGACGGGCGCCCCCAGAAATAACCCGGGCCGGAAAAAGACTGGCCGATCAAGGCGGACCCTACGGGCTTACCGTCACGAACCAAGAGACTGCCTTCGACTTGAGCGGGAAACGCGATCTTTCCGATGCCGGTCACTGCAAGAGGATAGACGATGCCCACAATCACCGTGAGCGCGGCGAACAAGACCACCATGGGACGTATCAGAGTTTGCATAAAATTGCTCCGGTTAGACGAACTGAAACGCCGACAACACCATGTCGATCAGCTTGATGCCCACGAACGGCAACAAGATGCCGCCGAGTCCATAAATCAGTATATTTCTGCGCAACAGCGATACTGCACCGATTGCACGATATTGCACGCCTTTGAGTGCCAGGGGAATCAAAAACACGATGATCAATGCGTTGAAGATCACTGCCGACAGGATGGCCGAATTCGGGCTCGTCAATTGCATGACGTCGAGCGACTTGAGCTGCGGGTACGTTGCCACGAACGCCGCCGGGATGATGGCGAAGTATTTTGCGATATCGTTGGCAATCGAAAACGTGGTTAGGGAGCCGCGTGTCATCAGCATCTGCTTGCCGATTTCTACGATTTCGAGCAGCTTGGTCGGGTTCGAGTCGAGGTCGACCATATTGCCCGCCTCCTTGGCCGCCTGCGTGCCGGAATTCATCGCAACGGCCACGTCAGCCTGCGCCAGCGCCGGTGCATCGTTGGTGCCGTCACCCGTCATGGCGACGAGTCGTCCCTGCCCTTGGTAATCGCGAATGAGCTTTAATTTATCTTCCGGTGTCGCCTCAGCCAGAAAATCATCGACCCCTGCCTCAGCGGCAATCGCTGCCGCCGTCAGTTTGTTGTCGCCTGTGATCATGACGGTCTTGATGCCCATCCTGCGCAATTCCGCGAAACGTTCCTTGATGCCGCCCTTGACGATATCTTTCAATTCCACCACACCCATGACCCGACCGGCATCGACGACCACCAGCGGCGTGCTGCCGCGCCGGGAAACGTCATCGACCAGCCGCGCGATCTCTGCCGGATAAGGCAGCCCGAGAGACTCGACATACTTCCGCACGGATACGGCGGCCCCCTTGCGCACTTCACGGTCGCCGATATCGAGGCCGCTCATGCGGGTATTGGCACTGAACGGCACAAAAACCGCATTGAGAGAAGCCATTTCGCGTTCGCGGATATTGAAACGCTGCTTGGCAAGGATGACGATGGAACGTCCTTCGGGCGTTTCATCGGCCAGCGAAGCGAGCTGTGCGACGTCGGCGAGCTGCTGCTCGGTGACGCCGGGCGCTGCAAAAAATCCTGCCGCTTGCCGGTTGCCCAGAGTGATCGTACCGGTTTTATCCAGCAACAATACATCGACGTCGCCGGCGGCCTCCACTGCCCTACCGGAGGTTGCAATAACGTTGGCACCCATCATGCGGCTCATGCCTGCCACGCCGATGGCTGACAGCAAGGCACCGATGGTCGTCGGGATCAGGCACACCAACAAAGCGATTAAAACGGTAATGCTCACCGGTGCACCGGCCCCTGCTGCGCCGACGGCAAACAATGAAAACGGCAGCAGCGTGACGGTCACGACCAAGAACACGATCGTCAGCGCCACCAGCAAAATCGTCAGGGCGATTTCATTCGGAGTTTTTTGGCGCTTGGCACCTTCGACCATCGAAATCATCCGATCCAGGAAGGTCTCGCCCGGGTTGACCGACACACGCACGATCAACCAGTCCGACAGTACGCGGGTGCCGCCGGTAACGGCAGAAAAATCGCCACCGGACTCCCGGATGACCGGTGCCGATTCGCCTGTGATGGCGCTCTCGTCCACCGACGCCACACCGATCAAGACTTCGCCGTCGATCGGAATGACGTCGCCCGCTTCCACCAGGATGGTGTCGCCCTTGCGCAGTTGCTCGCCAGGCACAGCTAGCCACGATGCACCGACGACCGGTTGTGCCATTTTCTTGGCAGTTACGGTCTGTTTCAGACCCCGAAGGGACGCTGC
This sequence comes from Pseudomonadota bacterium, assembly GCA_040385645.1. GTDB lineage: Bacteria > Pseudomonadota > Gammaproteobacteria > Burkholderiales > Burkholderiaceae_D > JANXSS01. Next base: position 8,069 of record JAZKGZ010000013.1, on the reverse strand, counting down.
CTGTGCCTTGCTGCGCCCTTCGGCAAGTGCTTCGGCAAAATTGGCGAAGAGAACGGTGAACCAGAGCCAGATCGTGATTGCCAGCACGAAGCCGGCGTTGGCACCGGTGGAACCGCTGAGGTTCTGGAAATATAGCAATGTGGTCAGAATGCTACCCACATAGACCACGAACATGACCGGGCTGCGCAGTTGCGTACGCGGGCCGAGCTTCTTGAACGACTCGACGACAGCCGGGCCGATCAGGGCCGGGTCGAAAAGGGTCAGTGCCTTGCGTTGCGTGCCCGTCGTGGGTGCGCTAGGTGTATGCGACATCTGGATTCCTCGGCGGTTACTTGATGGACAGCGGTAGATACAGCTGAAGATGTTCCACGATCGGGCCGAGTGCCAGCGCCGGGACATAATTGAGTACGCCCACCAGCAGCACTACCCCGATCAGCAGACCAACGAACATCGGGCCGTGGGTGGGCATGGTGCCGGAATTGGCCTGAAGGCGTGGCTTGCTGGCCAAAGCACCGGCGATTGCGAGCACCGGCACGATGACGGCAAAGCGGCCGAACCACATCGCCACACCAAGCATGATGTTATAGAACGGTGTGTTGGCCGACAGCCCCGCGAAGGCGCTGCCGTTGTTATTGGCGGCTGAGCTGAAAGCGTAAAGAATTTCGGAAAACCCGTGCGCACCCGGATTGGCGATACCCGCTTTGCCCACGTCGAGCGTGACCGCCACGGCCGCGCCTGCCAAGACCAGTGTCGGCGTGATCAAAATCGCGATCGAGGTCATTTTCATCTCGTAGGCCTGGATCTTTTTACCCAGGTACTCCGGCGTGCGTCCAATCATCAAGCCGGCGATAAAGACGGTCATGATGGCAAAAAGCAGCATGCCGTACAGACCCGATCCCACGCCGCCGAAGACCACTTCGCCCAATTGGATCAGCAACAACGGCATCATGCCGCCCAATGGCGTGAAGGAATCGTGCATCGCGTTGACCGCACCGCACGAAGCGGCGGTCGTTACCGCGGCAAACAGCGACGAAGCGGCGATGCCGAACCGGGTTTCCTTGCCCTCCATGTTGCCGCCGGCTTGCTGTGCGGTAGCAAGCTGGTCCACGCCTAACGCGGCAAGCTGTGGATGGGCAGTTTGCTCGGCTCCCATGATGACAAGGGTGGCGACGACGAAGATCAAAGTCATCGCCGCCAGCACAGCCCAACCCTGCCGCACATCGCCGACCATTCTTCCGAACGCCAGGCAGAGCGAGGCCGGAATAAGAAAAATGGCCAGCATCTGTACGAAATTGGTCAACGCATTCGGATTTTCAAATGGATGCGCGGAGTTAGCATTAAAAAAGCCGCCACCGTTGGTGCCGATCAGCTTGATCGACTCTTGCGATGCGACCGGGCCCATGGCAAGAGTCTGCGTCGTCGCCGTGATGTTTTGCATGACTGCTTCGCCTGCAGCATTTTTCAATGCCTGACCATCTGCGCCTAATTTCGGCACAGAGTAAGTCACCGGATCGAGCAGTTGTACTTCCTTGTATGCCGAAAAATTTTGCAGCACGCCCTGGCTCATCAGAAAGATTGCCAGCAGAAGGGACAGCGGCAACAGGACGTACAAGGTTGAGCGGGTGATATCGACCCAAAAATTGCCGATGGAGCTAGTCGAGCGGGCACTGAACCCACGGATCAGCGCAAAGGCCACGGCGATTCCCGTGGCAGCGGACAGAAAATTTTGCCCGGTCAATGCCAGCATCTGCGTCAGGTAACTCATGGTTTGCTCGCCGCTATACCCTTGCCAGTTGGTATTGCTCACGAAACTGATCGCGGTATTGAACGACGAATCGGTGCTGACATTGGCCAACGCCTGTGGATTCAGGGGAAGCCAGGCTTGCATTCTTTGCAGGCCATACACGAATAACGCGCCGAAGCCGTTAAATGCAAGCAGCGCGACAGCGTAGGCCTTCCACGACATGCCGGCATCGGCGCTGATGCCGGCGGCTCGGTAAAGCGCTCTTTCGAATCTACCCAACCAACCCATCCCCGGCACGGCACTACCCTCTCCCACTCGGGCGAGCAATGAACTCAATGGATAAGCCAGCAAACCCAACAGCGCCAGAAACACCCCCAGTAATGCTATTGAATGGGTACTCATCACATCTCCTCCGCAAACAGGAGGGCATAGACCAGGTACACCAGCAGGCATCCGGCCACGGCTGCGCCGATCTGGTAGGCAAGCATCATTGCTTTCCCCCAAGTTTTTCGCAACCGGACGCAAACGCACCAGTGAGTGCGTAGAACAGCGCGATCGTGCCAAGATAGATGAAATCCATATGCTCCTCATGCCGTGAATTGACTACCGTGGATCGTAGCCGTTGCCATGTAAAACTTAAGTAAAGAGATGCGCCGAAGCCGTAAACAAACTGTAAACATCAGATCAACAATTAACACCTCCAAACAGCCGGGCAGTTATCGACGTTCGATCGGCATTGATTACTTCGTGCTAGACTCCGCGCCATGTTTTTTTACCGACGCACGCGAAAATTCACCGCTTGGCTCGCCAGCTTTGCGATCCTGCTGACTTTCCTCGCGCCGTCGGTTTCGCAAGCCGTGTCCGCGACGGATAAACCGCTAAGCTTTTTTGCCGAAATTTGCACGGCGGCGAAAGAGGTGAAATGGATGGAAATCGGCGATAGTCGGACTTTGCCGATGCCGCTTCCAGACCAACCGAACCCGCATGTCGAGCACTGTCCTCTTTGTCTGCCGGATACAGGTTCGACTGGCTTTCCGCCGGATGCGTCGTCTCTATTGGTCATTCCGAGTGGCCAGGCACTCAAGCCGCTTCTTTTCTATAGATCGCCGCGCCCGCTCTCCGTCTGGGCTTCCGCACAGTCGCGCGCTCCCCCCTTGCTCTAACCCCTGGTAATGCCCGTGGCCGGGCCTCGTCGTCCGGTCATCTCCGCAATGTTCCAGTCCCGCTGTTCAAGAATCTGATTGGTGCGCGCAGTCGCTGCGCATGTTTTCTGCCGTCGATAGATATTTGCTGAAATCGAGGCTGTGAACAAGGCGCGCCAGATCTAGGAGTTCAAGGTGCCGGTACGAGCGTTGAACGCGCCGGCGGCGCACAAGGGGGCAACGAATGAATATAAACAGCAACCGTCACGGCATGGCCCATGTCCGCGCGGTCCTTTTGACCAATCGTCTAAAAAATTAACATGAACAATAAAAGATCCGCCATATTTTCAGGCTGCCTCCTGGCATCATTACTAGCCCTGAATTTTCCTCAAGCGTTCGCTCAGGACGGCAATATTTTGCCCACGGTGACTGTCACCGCGCAACCATCGGCAGGCCCAACCATCGAACCGATCGACACTGCCCGCAAACGGATCAACACGACGCCCGGCGGTGCCAATGTCGTAGACGCCGAACATTACAAAGAGGGGCGGGTGTCCACCCTGCCCGATGCGCTGCAATTCTCCCCAGGCGTGTTCGTCGCTTCACGCTTCGGTGCCGAAGAAGCCCGGCTGTCGATCCGCGGCTCCGGCCTGCAGCGCACGTTCCACATGCGCGGCATCCAGCTGCTACAAGACGGCGTGCCGCTCAACCTGGCTGACGGCGGCACCGACTTCCAGGCAGTTGAACCCCTATCGGCCCGCTATGTCGAGGTATATCGTGGCGCGAATGCATTGCAGTACGGCTCGACCACTTTGGGCGGCGCCGTCAATTTCATCAGCCAGTCCGGCCTGACAGCACCGCCCTTCTCGGCCCGGGTCGAGGCGGGAAGTTATGGCTATAAACGTGCCCAGGTATCGGTAGCCGGCAAGAACGAATCCTTCGACTGGTTTATTACCGGTTCCGAATTTTTTCAAAAAGGTTTCCGCGCGCACGCGCGACAAGATACGCAGCGTGCATCCGGTAATCTGGGATGGCGCATCGCCGACTCGCTGGAAACGCGCTTCTTTTTTCAAGCCGTGCGCAGCGATTCGGAACTGCCCGGCGCCCTGACAAAAGCCGAGCTGGCCGCATCCCCAAGGAGAGCCGATCCGTCGGCAGTGACCGGCGACCAGCATCGCGATTTCGACCTCTATCGGGTGTCGAACAAGACAACGCTACGCATCGACCAAGACCGACGTCTGGAGCTCGGCGCGTTCTATGCTTACAAATCGCTGTTCCATCCGATCTTTCAGGTATTGCAGCAAGACTCCGACGACTACGGGCTATCCAGCCGCTTGATCAGCGATGCCAAACTGTTCGGCAGCCGAAACCAGTTCATCGTCGGTGCCACTTTCTCGCAGGGTACCCTCGACGACGACCGGTTTCGCAACGTAGGCGGGCAGCCCGGTGCGCGCACAGGCCAATCCCGGCAGCATTCGACCAACTACACCGTATTTGCGGAAAACCAGTATTACCTGCAGCCGTCTACCGCATTGGTGGTCGGCTTGCAGGCGGTGCAGGCGAAGCGGCGCTTGGCCGATCGATTTTTTTCCGATGGTGATAACGGCGTCGACTCGACTTTCAGGCATACCTCGCCAAAGATCGGACTTCGTCAGGACGTAACGCCGGATATCCAAATTTATGGCAACGTGAGCGGCAGTTACGAGCCGCCTACCTTCGGCGAGCTGGCCGGTGGACCGAATGTAACGCCGGTAACGGCACAACGCGCACGTACCGCCGAACTTGGAACCCGGGGTTTGTTGAGGCCGGAATGGGGCAGCCTACGCTGGGATGTTTCGTTCTATCGGGCGCAGTTGAAAAACGAATTGCTCTCCTTGAACGATGCAAACGGCAATCCGCTTGGCACGCGCAATGCCGACAAGACCCTGCATCAGGGCATCGAAGCCGGTCTGGAAGCAGAAGTCGGCGCGCGCTGGACGGTACGCACAGCCTATCTGCTCAATGATTTTCGGTTCGACGACGACCGTGTCTATGGCAACAATCGGCTTGCCGGCGTCGCGCGCCAGTTCGCCACAGCCGAGCTGTTGTACCGAGCCGGCCACGGATTTTATATCGGGCCGAGCGTACGGATCGCGTCCTCCACCTACGTCGATCTTGCCAATACCTTGAGGGCTCCGGGATACAGCGTCTATGGAATTAAAATCGGACAGCGAATCGATACGCAGCTGTCATGGTTCGTGGATGCCCGCAATTTGACCGACAAAAATTATGCGGTGACGACCGGGGCAATCAGCGATGCACGTGGACTCGACAGCAGGCAATTCTTTCCGGGTGACGGTCGGTCTCTGTATGCGGGGGTACAGTTAAAGTACTGATCAGAATCGCCCTCAATAGTCGTCGAATCGTGTTTACGCACTCGATACGAGACACGCCCAAACTTTTATAAAATATTTACGGGCACGCTGTTAACGTGTGCCTGTCAATATTTTTATCGAGGTTCATCGTGCAGGTCTTGAGTTTGCAATCTGGCAATGCGGTTATTAGCACAAATGTTACACGCCATGATTTAGCGCCAGATGCAACGCAGCAACCAGAACATGAGCTGAATCGCGACGTGCGCAGCATCTTTGCGCAAAAACGCATTCAACATTTTCTCGAAAAAGTGAAGACCCCGCGCGACGAAACTATCGTAACCCTGCCTGTACAGGGAGCAGGTTTTCATCAATCGACTCTGCCACGATCAGGTTATGCAACCACATGGCAGGATGAAATCGATGCAGTCTTGCACGGGGAATGCCAGGTACCGGGCGAACGTACTTCTATCAGCATCATCGTCGACATCGAATCCGCATCGCTGCTGCGTCAACTGCTGCTGGTATCTTTGGCTGGAATCGTCAGCCATCCACGCCTGAGACTGATAGAACATGCAACGCGAATGAAAGCATGTATCTGCGTAGACAATTCGCATGCCGACTTAGTCCGACACACAATATTAAAAGCGTTGCCCAGCGCGGAGATTCAAGACGCTACTGCCACACCGATCAACCCAGGAAAATGATGCATGCAGCGTGCCTGACACTCAATACGGCGCGCCATCAGCCCTGCCGCTGCTTTCAGCAGGCGTCGCCGCCGGCGTCAAAATCTTCACTTTGGCTTTTTGTTTCAATACATCGATATACGCCAGCATTTCTTCCTGCGCTAAGGCCTCGGCGATTTGTTGCTGCTCGGCCTGACGGCGTGCAGCGTCGACATTTTCCGGAGTCGTAACTTTTGTAATCTTGAAAATGCTGTACCCCTGATCTGGCACGACCAGACTTGTCAACGCCGGTAGTTTTGTTGTATCGGCATTCATGACGGCAGCAACCGCCGGTGCCGGTAAATCGGTTTGCTTGGAACGCGCTACCGTTTTTGTCGGGCCGAATTGGGCTGCGTCGGCACTTTTCTTCAGCTCCGCTAATTTCGCTTCCCCGGCTTGACGCGCCAAGTTCATCGCCTCGATACGCGTAAGCTGCTCGCGCACCACTGCCTGCACTTGTTCGAACGGTAGAGTGCCGACAGGACGGTATTCAAGCACCCGACCGGCGACTAGCGTATTGGGAGCAACGTCCACTGCCTCTGTATTGCGCTTGTTTTTTAATGCGTCGTCGCCAAACAATGCTGCCAGAAATTTAGGATTGTTTACCGGCGATGGGGTAGCCGTCGATTGCTGCGAATCCGGCAGGCGTGTCAGACCTGCGACCGTCTCGACGGTCAGCTTCAACTTCTCGGCAACGGGCTTGAGGCTGTCGGCTTGTTCATAAACCGTGTTGGTAAAGACCTCGGCGGCTTCAGCATATTTCTTGTTTGCCAGTTGCGTGCGGATTTCTGCCGTGATTTCCGTCTTGACCTCGTCCAGCGGTTTAATCGAAGCCGGCTTTATATCGGTGAGCAAAATGATGTGAAAGCCAAAATCCGATCGAACCAAATCGCTGATCTGACCGACCTTCATCTGGAATACGGCATCCTCGAAAGGTTTGACCATCGCGCCTCGCGCAAACAACTCTAAGTCGCCACCCCGCTCACCCGATCCGGGATCATCCGAATTCTCCTTAGCCAGTTTGGCAAAACTTGCTGGTGTCGCTCGAACTTGCAACAACAAGTTTTCCGCTTTCGTCTTGGCCGCAGCGACCTCGGTTGCCGACGCATCTTTTTTAGTGGCGATCAGGATGTGGCTCGCGCGACGCTGCTCTTCAGTGCCATAGCGCTTGGCATTTTGATCGTAATAAGCTTTGATGTCAGCATCCGAGACGGCAATTTGTGGCGCGATTGCGGCGCTACTCAACACAACGTACTCTGCCTTGACCTGCTCAGGTGTCTGGAACTGGCGAATATTTTTATCGTAATAAGCTTTGAGCATCGCGTCGGTGAGTTTTACCTGCGGAACGAAGTCATCGACCTTGAACGATAATTCTTGCACGACCCGCTCCTGGTCGTTCAAATCGGATAACCGGCTCGCTACCGTCTTCGGTGCGAATGCGGTGGATTGGATGGCCGAATTAATTTGTTGCAGGGCCAGATCCTTGCGCAATCGGGTTTCGTACATCGCAGGCGTAATACCCTGCACGGCCAGCAAACCCTTGTAACGTTCTACGTCGAAGCTGCCATTCTCTCCAGTCAGGCCAGGCACGGCGAGAATGGACTGCTGCAGCGTCTGATCCGAAATGACTAGATTTTTGCGCGTGGCTTCCACGGCTAGCGCACGCTGCGCGACCAAGTTTTCTAGAACGCGTTGTTTTGCTTCAGGCGTGTCGAAAAGCTTTGGATCGAATTGTTCGCCGAAACGCTGGCGTAATTGTTCCACCTGATTCTGCTGCGCCGCCTCCCATTCATCCTTGGTGATGGATTGATCGCCGACCTTTGCCACGGTATTAGCCGGGTCGCCGAAGTTGGAATAACTTTCGACACCGACAAATGCAAACGAGGGAATTATGAATAGCAACAGCGCGAACTGCATCAAGCGGCGATGGGTACGGATGTATTCAAACATGGTCGGCTGCTCACAAACGATGGCTGCGGAAGTATGCGAAGCATACGAAAGCAAAGGGCGGAAAAAAAGCGAACTCGCGTTCGCCTTTTCGGTATTTGGCGGAGTGGACGGGACTCGAACCCGCGACCCCCGGCGTGACAGGCCGGTATTCTAACCA